>CAVXFD010000008.1:0-534972 GCA_963760855.1 uncultured Acidobacteriaceae bacterium
TTTCGATCGCGATTATTTGTGGGGCCGCCGCACTGACTGGGGCCGCGCCCTCTGCACCGTCACAAACAACGTCACAAGCTGAGTATCACTACGCGCTGCCCCTTAATATCGCAGTTGAGGCCGCGACCGAAGCTGTTCGTGTGTGCGCCCAACACGGATATCAAGTGAGCGCAACAGTCGTGGACATGGATGGGGTGCGGCAGGTAGACCTTCGCGGTGATGGCGCCACCATTCATACAGCGGAATCGAGTTATGACAAGGCGTATACGGTGGTCACGCTAGGGCCGATCTTCGACTTCGATACGTCCAGCAAGTTCTTCGAGCTGACGAAGACCAGTCCCTATGCGCCGCGGCTTTCAACCATGCATAACGTCATGGCGCTTCCAGGCGCAGTGGCGTTCAAGTCGAAGAACGTCATCGTAGGCGCTCTGGGCGTGGGAGGTGCTCCCGGCGGAGACAAGGACGAAGTCTGCGCCCAGGCTGGGATGGCGAAGGTCGCCGACCGGCTTCCACGTTGAGTATCACTGAAGTC
The DNA here is from genome assembly GCA_963760855.1 of uncultured Acidobacteriaceae bacterium. Classification (GTDB taxonomy): domain Bacteria; phylum Acidobacteriota; class Terriglobia; order Terriglobales; family Acidobacteriaceae; genus Sulfotelmatobacter. Next base: position 533 of record CAVXFD010000008.1, read on the forward strand.
CAGGCTTATGGGATCCACGAATCGGGAGAAAAGGAGGGAGTCATGGAAGGCGCAGCAGCACGGGATGCAGGATGGCCTAACGCGGGCCAAAGCGATCTGCACAAGGGAGAAACCGGCACGATCGCTTTGCCTCTAGCAGAACGTCTGGAATGCGTGATTCGCACCCGTGCTTCTGGCTTAATCGCAGATGTGACGGCAACAAGAACTGAACGTGCGCCAGACCAACGTCCACAGCATGCATTCGACTGGCTACTCGTGGCCGTTCTGAGCATGACGGCGGGTTCGGTCGACCTTATCGGATTCCTCGCATTCGGAGGGTTGTTTACCGCGCACATTACGGGAAACATAGTTATCCTTGCCGCCCATTACATAACCGGTGGCTTTAGCCGGATCGGACCGCTAATCGCGGTTCCAGTTTTCATCGCTGTCTTAGGGACAGTTGTTTGGTCGTTCGAGGACAAGCCGAAGCATCAGACCTTGCGAGCATTGCTGATTCTACATGCAGCACTTCTGACTGGATTTTTCGCGGTTTCCACCGCGTTTGGTCCCTTCGCGAATCCCGGAGGCGCAGTGGCAGCGTCTGTGGGGATGCTCGGAGTTGCAGCGATGGCCACTCAAAATGCGCTTGTCAAACTCGATCTGCCAGGTTTCCCTACGACGGCGGTACTCACCGCGAATACTGTCCAGTTGACAGTCGAGCTTACAACTCTACTGCGCGGCAATGCCTTACCTGAACAAATGGCCCTAGCTCGGCGCCGTATTCGGATGACTCTGCCGGCCTTCGCGGGTTTCATTGCGGGTTGTACGACGGGCGGGTTGCTCGAAGTGCACTTCGGACTGCGGGCTTTGGCATTTCCGGTTGTGACTGGCCGTACTTGCAATACCGTTGAGTGAGTACACCGTAAGAACGGTTCTGACGACGAAAGCTAACTTCGCTTGCGCCGTCTCCACGGCTGATGCGAAAGCAACAATCGATAACTTCGTCTAGTGGTCTCGGAGCTCATGGCTTCACCAGAATTGTGTATGGAATCAAAATTCTAAAGAGGAGGTTTGGTATGTCAGACAACAAACAAGCAAGCACCGTGGAAGCACAACGAGGTATCGTTCGACCTCATCAGCCGGGCCAGGATGTTTTCAGATCGGTCCTGCCGGAAGAAATCGACTGGAAACCCTTCCCGTCGTTCCCTCCTTCGGTTCGCCTGGCAGTCGTCGTCGGTCAGCCCTCGGAGGCCGGGCCGTACACCATCAGGGTGAAAGCGCCGCACGGCGCGAAGCTGATGCCACACCGGCACCCGGAGGATCGAGTCTACACAGTTATTTCAGGCGTTTTCTACATCGGCCTGGGCGATCAGTTCGACGCCGATAAGCTGCAGGCATATCCGGCCGGTAGCGTCATCGTTCTACCCGGCAATACATCCCATTTTCATTGGGCGAAATCCAGTGAGTACATCACACAAGTTTCGGCGATTGGGCCGCTTGGTCTTGAATACGTAAACGCGAAAGACGATCCGCGAAACCAGCAGCCTGGGAATTGAGCCCGAGCCCAACTACTTAAGTGTCTAGAAGCAGAAGCTCGTTTTCGCATATCTGTGTCGAGTGTTGACGGAATGGGAGTATGAAGAGCTCGTCACTTCGACGCTTGCCAAGGGTATCGCAACTGTACGTAAACCCGAGCGCTGTATGAGCAGCCAAGTTCTTAGTTTCGCTGCGGATCGGCGCGAATTGAACGACATCTCAATGGAGGTAATAGGCGATGGCACACCGAGTGGCAGATGAATTAATTAGCAGACTTGTTGAAGCGGGTGTCGAAAGACTTTACGGCGTCGTGGGCGACAGCCTGAATCCGGTGACGGATGCTTTGCGAATAAATGGCAAAGTTAAGTGGATTCACGTGCGCCACGAAGAAACTGCCGCGTTTGCGGCGGGCGCCGAGGCTCAGCTCAACGGGAAACTCGCGGCCTGCGGTGGCAGCTGTGGCCCCGGCAACCTTCACCTGATCAACGGACTCTTCGATGCTCATCGCAGCAATGCTCCAGTACTCGCGATCGCATCGCATATTCCAAGTAGTGAGATCGGCACCGGATATCTCCAGGAAACTCATCCGGAAATTCTTTTCAAAGAATGCAGTCACTACTGTGAGCTGATTTCGAATCCGAAGCAGTTTGAGCGTGTTCTTCACATCGCCATGCAGAGTGCAGTCGGAAAAGGCGGAGTAGCCGTAGTCGTGTTGCCCGGCGACGTGTCTGGGATGGAGATTGCGAAGGATGGCTCTTCTCGTTCCGTGGTCCGGCAAAGGCCCTCCATCCGCCCCTGTGAAAAGGACTTGGCGCAACTGGCGGAGTTGATTAATTCTTCGAAGAAAGTGGCTCTCTTCTGTGGAATTGGGTGTGCCGGTGCTCACGGTGAGCTAATGGCTCTGGCTGACAAGTTAAAGTCTCCCGTCGGCCATTCGTACCGCGGGAAACCGTTCGTCGAGTTCGACAACCCGTTCGATGTCGGAATGAGTGGATTGCTTGGATTCGGCGCGGCGTACCAGGCCATGCACGAATGCGACCTGCTGCTACTCTTGGGCACTGATTTTCCCTATAGCAAATTCCTGCCAACCAAACCCAAGATTGTCCAGGTTGACATTAGAGTTGAGAACTTGGGCCGACGAAGCAAACTGGATCTCGGATTATGGGGCGATATGGGCGAAACTATCCGCGCGCTACTCCCGATGATAGAAGCTAAGTCGGATCGCTCGTTTTTGGACGCGATGCTCGGTAACCATAAAAAGTCGCTTCGGCGGCTGAATGCCTACGTAGATCACGTTGGGAAACGGAGGCCGATGCACCCTGAGCCTGTCGCGGCCGCGCTGAGTGACGTTGCGGCAGACGACGCGATCTTTACTGCTGATACCGGCATGTGTAACGTCTGGTCTTCCCGGTACATTCGAGCGACGAAGGACCGGCGCTTGATCGGCTCATTCACCCACGGGTCCATGGCAAACGCACTCCCTCAGGCCATTGGTGCCCAACTTTGCTATCCCGGAAGACAGGTAATCGCAATGGCGGGAGATGGCGGCCTCGCCATGCTCATGGGCGAGTTGTTGACGGTGACACAGTACGACCTCCCGATCAAGATCGTAGTCTTCAACAACAGCGCTCTCGGGATGGTGAAACTGGAGATGGAAGTCGACGGAATACCCGACTATCAGACGGATTTGAAGAACCCGAACTTTGCAAAGCTGGCCGAGGCGATCGGGATGATGGGGGTAAGAATCGAAAACCCAGCCGATCTGTCCTCTGGACTAAAGCAAGCGCTTCAGCATTCGGGTCCGGCGCTCATTGATGTGGTCACCGATCCAAATGCGCTTTCTCTGCCGTCCCATATCGAGGCGGACCAAGTCGTTGGCTTCGCAATCGCCATGGGAAAACTGGTCCTCGCCGGTGGTATCGACGAGGTTGTAGACACAATTGAAACCAACATTCGGAATATATGAGAACTCTCTCTCGCATTCCGGCACCGTGCAGGTGGTTCCGAGCCTGTCCTTAATTATTGTCCCGTAGGATTGATTCTCCTCCGCGTGGCCGACAGACGAATGGCTTGCTTAGACCGTAGGCAATTCCGACCGCATCCTACTTTATCGACAACGAGAGGCACTGCATGAATCTACCCGACGCGCCGATTGCACACGAAGGCTTCTTCGCCACGCACTTCTTCACCGTGAGGGACCTGGAAAAATCGAAGGACTTCTATGTCCGAATTCTTGGCGGGAAAGTCATCAAGCCGGAAAATCCCTGCTACATCAAGTTGGCGAATACCTGGATCATTCTCAATTCCGGCGGTGGCCCGACTCCCGACAAGCCAGAAGTCCTCCTCGAGACTCCGTCGAATCTCAATAGAGTGAATAGCTTTCTCGACTTGCGTGTCGCTGACATCCAGGCCTGCTACAAACAATGGCGCGACAAAGGAGCGTTCTTTCTTACCGAGCCGCTAAACAATCGCGGCTGGGAATGGCGCTGCTACATGCGTGATCCTGACGGCTACCTCATCGAGGTCGGCCAATATACTCAAATGGCCCTCGACTGGTTCACAAACTACGCCACTTAAGGTGCCAGAGGCAACTTGCACTCCTAAAGACGCGCGTATAGAGTCTGCAACTGCCTGGTGAGTCGGATCACCCGGGGGACTCGGATTCTGTGAATCTAAGGTCCTCATGTGCTTGATTGCGCGGTTAGAGATTTGGCGAGCTAGAGGTGTGCTCTGCGACGAAACAGCGGATACTGAGATGCCGGAAGTCAGTGACAGGGCAGCGTTCTAACAGACGCGTCTGCCGGCCACCCCAGAGGCGCGTCCAACCAGCGTTTCGCTCTTCTTGGATCTGGCTGATTCTCTCTGGGCCACACCGAGCAGATAAATCCCGGTTTCTCCGAGTGGCCAGAAGCCAAGCCGAGACCAGTACGCCTTCAACCTCCTCACCGCCTCACCTTGTCCCACGCCAGGTGCTTTCAATCTGCTCAACGCGTTCCGATCGCGGGCGAATTCAGGAGTAAATTGCAGCGGCCAAGGTTTGCACGCTACCAATCCACAAACCGGACCGAAGATGTCGATAGTCCTCTCGATGGCAATTGGGCCGACTCCCGTTCCTCGAAATTTCGGACTGATCTCCATGCAGTCAATGACTAACAGGTCGCATCCTGAGGCCTCATATTCATCTTGCAGTTCTTCTTTCCATCGACCCGTATCCAAGTCGAACAGGAGTTCCCAATATTCGGCAATATTTCCGTCGATGCCATCTCCCAGTCTCTCAGTGCTAATGCCATGATCCAAGGCCTCACCGAATTGCACCAACGCCGCTTTTATGTAACCAGCCTCCTCTTCGTCTCCCCGATCCTCGGTCTTAGCGGAAATCTTCCCGAGAATGGAGTGAACGAAGTCTGCGTCAACGTATTCTTCGTGCAACGAAGCCCTAACTGCGAACTCGATGCTCGCAACTATATTCGTCTTCGCCTCGTCCGTCATCCCCGAAACCTCGTCTACTTTTTTCATCTCGCACCTCATGCCGCTGTTTATCGTAGTAATCGAAATTCGTCAAACGGGGCGGATCATTGCGTCGGAGTCCAACCGGCTTAGCAGAAGGGTGGTCAACGCGGGGGGTATATCCCCACCTAAAATGGCCCAAAGAAATGCGCCTGCAGAGTGAACGCAAGGAGAATGCTGAGCGTTGGATGGATCAAGACTGGGAGGGAGTAACTCTCAACTGTGCTGTGGAAATTTGCTGAGTGAGTGCGCAGGCGTGCGCTAAGGGATGGTCAGGCGTAAATGCGTAGCTACTTCGTTGCTGGCCGGTTCAGGATGTTCTGAATCGTCTTGGTTGTGAACTCTTTGCTGTACCGCGTGCGCGTGCCTTCAGCGTTCAACTGCTTGGCAATCGCGTAGCTACTGACGCCTGAAGCCTTCAGCTTGTGAATGCGAGCGACAACTGTATGCTCATTATCGTAGTCGTGTGACGGATGTTGACCGTAGGGCCAGCGACCTTCAACGCGCTTCGTTCCACGCCAATGTTTCTTGCCTTGCTGGAGTCGCGCAACAGTGGCGTCCCTATCCATCTCTGCAAGCATCCCGTTGACGCCTCCCATTACGGACTCACAGAGGTTGGTACCGTTGGCGTCCAGCACAGCGATGCCGTTATCGCGGCAGAGACCGATGAAGTTCCAGTACGCAGGCTGTGTGCGGCCAATTCGCTTGGCGTCGTAGCAGAGCACGGTCTTAACGCCATCCCCGAGCAGTGCAGCGATCAGCAGCTTGCCCTGTGGTCGCTGGTGCATGTGCAACTTCCCTGTGACTCCATCGTCTGGGAACTCCTGAGCGATCTCGCGGTTAGTCTTCTGGGCGAACGCGGCACACGCTTCACGCTGGACAGGCAAACCGGCCTTGTCCCGGCCATCGTCACCGCTCGTTCTGAGGTAGCAATAAGTCTTTTCCATGGTGTAATAATAAGGAAAACATTACACCAAAGTCAAACCAGATCGTAAAGCCTTTGGATTCAGTCGCGGCTTTCAAAACGTCCCACTTTGCGCTTGGGACAGAAACCGGGTGTCCGCCTCGCGCCGATTCCTGCCCACCAAGAACTGACACAGGAGCCGTAGGAGCGGCGGCTTGGTCCCCACGTGGGTGACCTTCGCTTTATTTGAAACGAATAGGTTAAGCATTCGCTGCGCGGATCGCCTCGCGTACGGTGGAACAAGATTGTGCACTGGTAGTGGGAAAAAATCAAGCAAGGAAACGCTTAAGTTGTTGCAATTGCAAGGAGTTATTGGTTAAGGCAAAGTGAAACTCCATCTCAGTTGGAGCCGATGGACTTTGATAGTTACTCGATAGCAGCTAAAGCGAGCAACAACTATGAGATGCATGGGAGAACGTAAGCGAAAGTCCATCTCAATCACAAGAGGGAAATGTGGAGGTGAAAACAGGCCATTTAGCGGAGATAGCTACAAGCCGGGGAGATGGCTAGGGCACTGCGTGGTGTCGCTGTCGCTTGCCCTGTCCCTAGCCATACCAGCGTATTGTAAGGCCTTGGCGCCAGGCCAAGACTAAGCGCTCGATTTCTGCAGTTGGGAAGTTACACAGAAGGCCAGCACCGGGTGAGACCTCGGAAACGTAAGCCAGTTCATTATATGAAGGAGTGAGGGGTCGTTTTGAGCCAGGGTTTGCCATTGGGGCGGCGGCTTAGCGTTTGCTCAAGGATTCCTATACCCATATCAGTTAGGGCCTCCTGGCGTGGCCGAGCATCACCCTAAGTGATTGATTATATTAGTGTTAATGCATCATCGGAGTCTGGAATGACCTGGGAATAGCCCGAAAGAATTTGGCGTTTATTTTCAATAACTTAGCAGTCAACCTACTTAGACACGGCAGGTTAGATCCCCGAGCATGTCGGATCAATCGACTCGACGATTCAAGAACGAAACCGGAGAGAAATACGGCAAGCTAGCCGTTCTCCGCTTAGACGAGGTGCGGAAAGGGCCCTTCTTTATTTGCCGGTGTGACTGTGGTCAAGAAGTATCGGTCCGGGGAGCCAATCTCCGCAGCGGAAATACGACGAGTTGCGGATGTTCGCGTAGCAAGTCTGTGCGGAAGGCGCGTGGAAGGATCCAGATGCAGAACCTGTGCGGTCAGCGCGTATGGGGGAAAGTGAAAGACGAAACGTCCGAGAAAATCGTGTGTTTTACCAGTTGCGCATTGTGCCAACGTATCGGCCATCACACAGAGCGAAAGCTACGTAACCGTAGGGCACTGACTTGCGAATGCTACAGACCGACGCACAACAGTTGGCGGAAGATGATCGAGCGATGCACAAACGAGAATCACGATCAGTACGAAGACTACGGCGGACGCGGCATTGATGTTTGCAAAAGCTGGCGCAAGAACTTTTGGGCGTTCTTTCGTGACATGGGGAAACGACCAAATGGAATGACGTTAGACCGCTACCCGAATCCTCACGGCAACTATGAACCCGGAAACTGCCGATGGGCCACCAAGAAAGAGCAAGCGGCGACGCGCAGGAAGCCTCATCGGCGAAAAACGTAGGAACCTCCAGGCGAAACGTCTGACCCTCAACACTCTGCAGGCTCCACACTTTCCAAGGCTCAGTTGCGAGTCGGACGAGCAGAACGAACGCTGGGCATCTCCTTGGGGGCAATTCGTGGCCGGTACCCCCGTCGGACCCCTGACCACCCTTCGCGCCGGGACCCGCTTAGCCGACCCATGGCCCTGCTCGGCATACGCGAGGCAGGCGCTGGGCTGCGCGTGGCTCACCCTAGGCCGTACGTGGTGCGCCTGTCCGTGGTTCTCTGCCGGTCTGATCTCGTGGGCAGGAGGCAACGCGATAGCGTAGGAATTGCTCTGCATGGCCCTAGTCATTCTCTAGAGTTTGACTAGGCAGGTTGTAACGTATTGATTCCATAGTAGATGCACAGAGTTTCGCCTAGCCTTCGCCTAGTGTCCTGTTGACTACTAAGCAACACTCTGCAGGCTCCACATTTCCTGAGGCTCAGTTGCGAGTCGAATGAGCACAGCGAACGCCTGACACTACCGGGCGAATGCAGAGCGAAGGCTAGGCATCTCCTTGGGGCAAAAACATGGCCGGTACCCCCGTCGAACCCCTGACCACCCTTCTGCGCGGGGGTGAATGCATTGCATTCCTGAGCTTTGGAATACGGAGCCGCCGCTTTGGGCCGATCCATAGGCCACCACCCCGGCTTTTCCCTAGTAGCCGCCGCAGAAAATCCCCAGCAAGCTCACATGCGGACTTTCGCATTGCCTTCGCCTAGTGGAATGGCACGGCGGCAGGGCCTAGGATCGCCCAGCTAAGGCGAAGGGAAGGAGCATGGCGCTCACCACGAGAGCTTCGCTTTGCCCTTCGCCGCAGGGCTTCCTAATGCAAAATCCATGGTACGGAGGATTCGGAGGGCCTTGGAGCTGATCCTGATACGTAGCTCCTCCAGAGCGGTCAATGAGTGCGATGGAGATGTTACGCGAACTAACGCTTCGTGAAGGAATTAATCCGATCCGATAGCTGTTTCGACCCTTGGATCAATCTCCCAGCCTCGGCGATCAAAAGGACGGTATTCTTATTTAGTTCCTCGACCTTGCGTTGCAACAACGAAGACTCTTCTTCATGTTGCGAGCTGAGTATCCCGTGCGTGCCGTTGACCGTGCTGTGCGTGCTGTTGACGAGCATAAAGGTGACCTCCGGTGCGGAATTATCACGTTGCACAAGGGACCGACGCCCAGAACGAAGGCGCGGCGGAAAGATGCGTTGAAACAGTCTACGCGACAACCATACGCGTCTAGCCTCGGGATGTCACGCACGCTTTTTAGTGTTTCCTTGGCCGAGGTTTAAGTTTTACCAGAGGAGGGGCCATTGTTATTTTTTCCGAAGGGGCGACCGCGTTTCTTCTTGCGTTCGGCTTTGAGTCGCGCTTCAGCCGCAAGGCTTTCTCTTTCAAAGCCTGACATCAGAGCGGAGTAATCCTCAACGCGTGTTGAATGCGCTTTTGCTAGTGGCTTGCGCGGCATTGCCAAACGCTACCACGAAGCGTATGGCTTTGGCGGTACGGGAGCGCACATATAGCCGACCGAACGTCAATTTAATACTTAGGCAAGTGCTCGACCGAAGTTCCTCGCGTCTGGAGGTGCCTTCTGGCGTAGCAAATGAGAGAAGGGTGCACGTTTCCGCGCACCCTTTGCACCTCAGGATTATTCAACGGAACTCAGCGAGGCAGCATTACGGGGGAGGGCACGTCCTAGCAGAGTCGGAAACCCTGAGATTAGCCTGATAATAATCCTCTTTGCGGCGGGACGCACCACACCTTGACAAACCTTTACAATCGCGCTTACATTCACGAACGGTCTCCGCGTGTGAAGGTCATCGGTTTTTCCGGGGGGAGGAAGGCCGATGGCCTTCATTTTGCCCCCGCCCCGAACTGCTCCAACTCATTCGCTATTTCCGTCGCACAGAAAAATGCCCTTAGCTTTTGGAGGCCAAGGGCTGAAAGAATTCTTTGGGTTCAATGGCAATAATCTTACTCTCCGAAAGGAGTCCTGTAAGTCCCCTACGGGATGCGGGGTATTGCATCGAACGCCCTGTGCTTGCAAGACTTGAATTAGCGCCAGGATGCCGCTTCGCCTCAAAACGGAGGCATCATGGACAGCAATCGGGTCGAAGCTCTCCGCAACGAACTCGGCCAACTCTTACAAAAACAAACCGAGGTGTTGGAATCACGAACCTTCGGCGCTGCAACCGACGCCGACATTTTGGAGTATGAGATTAGACAAGAGATCATTCACGAAATGTGCACTCAGCTCGCCAATCATTGACGTAAGCCGGGTCCTGCCAATCGCCAACAGCGCCGGGAAAACCCAAATGATAAAGGGTACGCGGAACGCGCACCCTTTGTGGTTCGCGGTGTCAGTAATCTCCGAAAAATGTTCTGCAACTCCTCTGTCACAATGCCTTGACGCTCGCGCTCTCCGCCGAGTCTCTGCGATCATGCAAAGGGTCCCGGACTTCTCCTCCCCTAAAGAGACTGTCCGGGACCCCGCGTGTATCTTGGAGCCGGAAGTATAGTGCCGGACTGAGTGATGGGCAAGCAATATCCCGAGTGGTCATACCGCTGAGAGTAAAAGTGCAAACCAAAAGCTCCATGGCTAACTTGACGATAGTGAGACAATTGCGCCCATGGATGCTTGGTTGCGGAGCGAAAGAGCTTCTAAAGACGCGTCGTTCCGGTTTCGCCTCGTCCACAACCCGTTGTATACAACGCCCATGACCGAGACCGCCGCTCGCGAAGCAATGAATGGCGCGAAGCGTGAATACCCTGAGTATGCGTGGGGAATGGAGGGTGGGTTTAATAATGGCGAATTCTTCGTGCACGGGTACAAAGAAAAGTGAAAGCCGATTCGTAGTCGGACCTTTTCAATTGCGGAGTTGATGACCCACGCCTAGAATTAAACGCCGGAACCTGTATCCCTGTTATGTCAATTTTGAAAATGGAACAACGAACATGACAGAACGCAATTGGCGAACGATGACCGACGAAGAATTTGCAGACTGGTTTCGCAATCTAAAGCTAAAAGCGCTTGACGCAACTGAGGATGAACGCACGCGCCAAGCTCGCGCAGCCTACGAACGAGGGTTCGCAAAAAGAGCCGACCTTGAAGCTTCTCCGAACTCACCCATGAAGTTCATGCGCGAACTCCGAGAAAAACGGCGAACCGCCAAGTAACACGGCGAGGAAAGTTCACCAAGCAACCGACCCCCGCTTTTCAACAGCTGCTCCTCCTCAGAACAACATACGGACCTTCGTCTTGTATTCGCTAAGCGAAATAGCACGGCGGCTGGGCCCAGCGTGGCACAGGAGCGAGGTTTGGATTCAAAACGGGCTGTGACATGGCAAAACGCTCTCAGGGCTTCCTAAATGCGAAATCCGTGGTGCGGAGAATTCGGAAGACCCCAAGAGAATATTTAGTGCAATGCACCGGTATTAAGACGTGTCCGGGTGAATCTAATGTGTATCGGGAAGGTGTGCTATGCCGAGCTACAAAATCGCCCATGTGAAAGAACAGGGTGTAGACCTGATTATCATTCCGCTCGATTCAGCCTTCGGACACAAAGTGAGCGGAGATCAAAAACAAATCATTGGAGAATTACAGCTACGCGCACAAGACGCTGGGTTGGCTGGGACAGTTGTTCCTGTATGGGACGACGGTGGTGGACGCATGGCGTTCATAGCTCCGCATAATTGGCACGCGTTCTTCGCTAGTCTCAACCTCCAGCGAGTTTTTGCCAGCATCAATCGCGAGCTATCGTGGTAGTTAGCCAGAGCCATGGGGACCACCTGAATTTTCCACATTTGTCAATTTGGCAAAGTGTGGGAAACTGTGGGCCATGATTAAGGTCGGCGATTTAGTGCTTGCACGCGGACAGCGCGGAATCTTCATAGTTCACAGTTTCTCTTCGCGTGTTGGAATGGACGGTAGTCCTTCTGATGACGGCGCTCCTAGACCGCTTGGCGTCAAAGTGGTCACTTTCAGGACACCGCGATAACGTACACAATGTGGGTTGTTCTGGAAGGCCGCACCTCCATGGAAGAAGTTCCACTGTGGCGAAATCGTTATCGCGTCTTGTTCGACCATAATATAGTCGGGGTCATCCTGACCACCGCTGATGGTCGCATAGCGGATTGCAATGAAGCGTGCGCTCGCATCTTTGGATTCGACTCCAGAACGCAAATGCTTACGCATACTGTCTGGGATTTCTATTTTGACAAAGCGGAGCGTGAAACCCTCATCAAGCGACTGCAAAGCGCGAGAGGTTCGCTTGAAGAAGCTTGCTTCCGAGGTAGAGATGGGGAGCAAGTATGGGTCTTGGCGACCTGCACCGAACTGAGCTTTGCCGAAGACCGACTGGAACTCTTGCAAGGCACGCTTGTGGATATCACCGCACAGAAAAAGGCTCAAGCGAGACGGCAGAATGACACTGAGCGACCTGCGAGCGTGCCGGAGAACGAATGCGCTCGGATGACTGAGCTGTCCCAGACGATAACGACGCTCCTAGGGCATGTAAGCGAAATCCTCCAACCAAACAACCTTCCGAGAATTGACAGAGCGGAAGTCCAAGAGTGCGTGCTATCACTGGAGCAAATGAAAATGCTCGTGTCCGAATTGGAGATGATCCTTCATCTTCCAGCGGAGTGACGCGTTGGACGAAACCTCATCCCCTGCCAGCAGGCAAACTGCTAACCCCACCGCGACCATGGCTCCAAACAAGGCTCAATGATTTCCCAAGCAGCCTCTAATTCGTAACCGCTGTAAGGTCCAGTAAGCAATTTGATAATGGCGTGGGTGCTGCCGTGAATGCCGGTTATTTTGGCTTTTTGTCTAGTCGTTCCTTCGTACCAAACCACATCTCCGATGTTTCCTTTCTCCATTGCGCAGATTCTCCTAGGGTGCTTTTCGTCGTTAAGCGGGAATAATTGTTCGAGCAAGTCTCGCGCTTCGGTGTCGCCATTCCACGCTTGTCCGACCAGATACAAAGACGCCTGCTCAAACTTGAGGATTCTCAATTGTGGAGGGGAGTACGGTTTCTTAGGGACTTCGTTAACGCGCACGGGTACGCTTTACACTCCTTCTGAAGCACGTCAGTGAAGCAGCCTAGCATCCAGGACCTGAGCCCCGCAGTCGCCATCTCTTTTTGTTACGAAATCGGAACAGACTGGGATCAGCTCACTCACCTTTGACACATTTGTGATAAAAGACCATCGTTCTACTTCCCCCCTCGACACTGAACAAGGAGCATCGGCGTTACTCTAACCCAGTGAGAACAGGTCCACTCTACTAAATAGGGGGTTTTTATCATGTTAAAAAATGAGCAGGCGATACGAGCGTTCAACGAACTGTTGGCTCTTTTCGAAACAACCGATGCACGAGCGGAGGCGAGTTTTGAACTGCTGCAAAAGCGTGCCTCGTTAAGCCAAGAGGAATTCAAGCGCACGTGGGATGAAGCAAGAGCCAGAAGCAAGACTAAATGTGATGCTCTCAGAGCTTCGCTGAAGAACATCCTGAAAGAAGAGGACGACATTTAACAGAAGATGGCTGGACACCACCACTAGCCGTTTCGGGCTGTACGAGTGGAAGAGCCTGAGTTCAGCATTGCCATGCCCTTTAATCTTCCACAGTAACTGACCGACCGATCTGCCATAATCTTCCGATGTGTGGGCGCTACCGATTGTCACGGAGAAAGCAGATGGTCGAGCAATATTTCGAGACTGCCTCAGATGAACCGGACTGGGCTCCCCGTTACAACATTGCTCCCACTCAGGTTGTTCCCGTCATTCGCCAGCATCCGAAGGAGCCTGTTCGGGATTTGTCGCTAATGCGTTGGGGGTTGATTCCTTCGTGGGCGAAGGACATGTCTGGTGCAGCAATGATGATCAATGCTAGGTCGGAAACGGCGAGTACGAAGCCAGCATTCCGCGATGCGCTGAACTCTCGCCGGTGCCTTATCCCAGCAGACGGATTTTACGAGTGGAAGAAAACTGGCAAGTCGAAACAGCCGTACTGCTTTGAGGTCAACGACGGAAAGTTGTTCGCATTCGCAGGACTGTGGGATCGCTGGAAAGACCCGAGTGGGCAGTGGGTCAAATCGTGCTCGATCCTGACTACAACGCCCAATGCCGTGACCTCAGCCGTTCACGACCGGATGCCCGTCATTCTCGATCCAGACTGTTATGATCTGTGGCTCGATCCGGGAATGCACGACGTAAGAGCTGTGACCGACATGTTGAAGCCGTTCGATGCTCGATTGATGCGATGCTATCCGGTGAGCAGCCGGGTCAACCGCGTAGCCAACGACGATGAAGGTTGCTCAACACCTGTAGAAGTCTCTCCGGCGCAGAATCCTCTCTTCCCTTCCCGAAAATTGTGGTTCCCCAGTAAGTAATGGAGTTGCATCGAGTGTCAGAAGCGCAGTATACATACGTGACAAGCCACTCAATGACTCGTTTAACTCTCACAGTTCTGTGCTGCACCCAAATGTTGTTGGTACCGACCATCAGCGCACAATCGGTCGCGCCCAGTCAAAACCTTCGCATAAAACGCGACGTGCGTCTGGAGCATGTCGCTGAGCCACCGGAGCTGGCGGGTGAACCGGCTCCGATTCCTCCGCCACCGACTCCGGCCTCATTGCGATTTATTCAGAGCAAGGCGATAACCACAGCCGATCCGCATAAATTAGCGACTCTTGCATCGGCCATTCGAGAACTTACTGAACTGATCCGCCTTGAGCCGACCAATTCAGATTTCTACCTCCTTCGAGCAACATTTTCGTGCTACGTTCGGGCGAGTTCCTCAGAAATTCTCGATGACATCTCCCGCTCTATGTCGTTGCGTCAGCAATCGACATCAACCGCCTATTCCACACTCAGGGATCACTACGCGTTAAAGGCGAAGATTGAGTTCGAGACCGGTCACTTCGAGGACTCGATGCGTGATCTCGACGCGGCGATAGCGACGGATTACGAAGACGCTCAACAGGTGTTTAATGACGGAAACGTACAACCGACGAAGACTGCGCAACCCTGCGTGTGGACCGAGGCCGATTTTGACACATTGGAACGGCGATTTCCCCAAGATTATCGTCCGTCGCTGTATCGTGGGCTTTATCTAACTCTATTTGACAGCTTTGATCTGAACTCCGACTACGGCCCGGTTCTAGACGCATTCCACCGCTCTGCCACGCTCAATCCACGCGCACCGTTGCCAGAATTGTTTATTGGTGACTTGTACATCGTTGGTCGTTTGGGTGGGTTTCTGTCCCTCAAAAGCACCCAGTGCTTGGACGACATTGTGCCTCGGACATCCAAGTGCCTCGCGCTTGACGAACTTCATCGTACTGGCGTCCGGTCATTGACCCAAGCAATTGCGCTTGACCCAAACTTCGGCCCCGCGTATGCAGTTCGAGCCGTTGCTTTTTCACAACTGAAGGAATATCGCCAAGCGATACGCGACTACGACAAGGTGTTGGAACTGAAACCTACAGGTGAAACGGCGCGTATTGCCTACAATGATCGGGGTTTAGAAAAAGTCTCGTTGGGAGAATACCAGTCGGCAATTCTGGACTTCAGTCAATCCATTGCAATCGGGTGTAAGGAGTCTTGCGGTTCGTACGATAACCGGGCCGACGCATATCTGAAACTGCACAACTATCCAAAGGCAATCGAGGACATCAGCTCGTCGATCAAACTAACTCTTTCGTCCGCAGTATTCCTGATGAACATTGATCAGTTTCGTCGAATATATCCAGAGTACGACGCAGTGCCCGACGACGCCCTGTGCGAGAGATTGAGGGCGTTGTTCTTCCCTGCAATGGCGTACGCGGATTTTTCGAAGCAATTTCTAATCGAGGCAAAGGAGTTTCAATCGACGGTTCTGCCAGATTTGTACCTGAAGCGTGGTGACGCGTACGCGGCGCTGAAGCAAACGCAAAAGGCGAACAAAGAATACGACCGCGTGTCACATGCCTTTCCTGAATGGGCGGCACTTTCTTTTGTCGAGGAGAAGGGAAAGCGTGTTAGGAAGCGCCAATGACCGCTCCTCGATGTCACAACATTTTCGATTCGGGGAAATAGCGTGAGTCGAATGTAATAGCCGGGGACTTCGATACCAGCACAGACGATAAGGGGGGTTGCATGACTTGGCACAAGACAAAAGCATTTGTGATTACGATTCTCGTGGTTCTATTAGCCCCGTCAGCTAATGCGCAGACTTCGATTTCGGCAGCAGAGGCCAAGAGTCACGTTGGGGAGAAGTCAACTGTTTGTGGAGAGGTAGCCAGTATTCACTACGCAGCAAGGAGTCGCGAGAATCCGACATTCATCAATCTCGACAAGCCATACCCGGACCAGATTTTCACTGTGTTGATATGGGGAAGTGACCGTCCGAAATTTGGTGATCCCGAAGAGGCGTACCGCAGCAAACGCATCTGCGTGGCAGGAAAAATAAGTGATTACAAAGGGGTTCCTGAAATCATCGCTCACGAGCCTTCCCAGATTAGCGTGCGGTGAATTGAGGCTCATGAGGTGAAAGCAATCAGGACCCCAGCGCAATGGATCATCGATTCGCATTCACATTTTGTCGGGCCACACGTCTCCATGCAGTTCTTGTGGTTTTTCATATTGACCGTGATAGCAAAGGCCCATCGAGTCCTTCTGAACAACCGTCAATTTACCTTAACCGCGCCTCCGACAACTTGATCTTGTCAAATAAAAGGTGAAGCCAACCATCTTGCGGTACGCTGTACTGAAAAGGTGGGTACCGAGTTCTCTGAGTAGGTCTCGGCGAGCACCCAAATCGAAGCAATGACGGCGTCGTTCGAGCGATACCGACGCCATTAGGAGAAAGTTAAATGTCGCTTGATCAAAAAGCGATCGTCGAACAGATTGACGACGTTCTCGCCAAAACTGAGAAATTTGATAGCGGTCCAGAAAACCTTAGCAGAGCTTTCAACATGGTGCTGTCCGCTATTCATAGGCTGGCACCTTCTGGCAGCGTCTATGCCAATAACGTCGAAGGGTATGAGGTTCATCTGTCAAAAGGCGTAATGGCGATGTCAATTGCCTTCGGTCCCGCTCGTGGAATGCTTCAGGCGCTCAGAAACGACTACGAGTCCGGTTATCTACAATCGCTGATTGAACTGGTTCACGCCGACATTTTTTCCGATTTCCTTAACATGGCTGAATATCTTATACAGCAAGGCTATAAAGATCCAGCAGCGGTCGTTGCGGGTTCAGTTCTTGAAGAACATTTGCGGAAACTCTGCGACAAACATAGCATACCAGTGCTGAAACCCGATGGGTCTCCCAAGAAGGCTGATACGCTCAACTCCGAACTCGCAAGTGCGAACGTCTACTCAAAGCTCGATCAGAAGAGTGTCACGGCGTGGCTAGGCCTACGCAACGATGCAGCACACGGAAAGTACCCCGAGTACACGAAAGAACAAGTGGCGTTGATGATTCAGGGCGTGCGTGACTTTGCTTCGCGCTACCCCGCATGAGAATCAACAATGAATCGGGTCTACTTACGTTGAGACTCATCGCCCCGGTACAGGTCAACTTCAGGAGCCGAATGCTTCTCGATGATCTTGAACACGTCTTCGATTGGTATCATTCCTGCTATGTCGGCACCGTCGAACGACGAGGACTGAACTCCGATTAGAGCGACTCGATTCAAGCCTCTTGTGCAGGTCACTCCGCTGCCCGGTAGGCACATCGGCAAAGGCAAATAGAAAATTGGGGAGCCGCTATTACCACCGACAAGGTTGGCGGCGATAAACCAGACCCGCTCTAGCCGCAGTTCAGGCATCCCTTTTTCGCAACCCATCCATACAGGTTCGTCGGGTATGTTTGAAATCTCTCCGAACTTGAAATATGGATAGTTGCGGTTCTCTCCAGACCTGCCCGGAAGAAGACCAGCGGAAGCGATGTAGTCTCCAATCTCCAACTTCTTGGTCTCGTCAGAGCTGGCGAAGACAGCGATTTTCAACGGTGATTGGTCATACTTATTCGGTGGAAACTGCGACCCGACGGAGACAACTGCGGCATCAACTTTGTCATCGTCCTCACGAACGAAATACTGCTTTACGCCATCCTTAATCAAAGGGACGGGCAAATAAACGACGCCGGTTCTGTCTTTTGTAGGATCGTAGTTTTTCTTGTTCACTTTCATATATACGAGGTCCGGCTGCGGACTTGAGCAGTAAGCCCAAACAGGGTCAACGATGTGACGTGCGGTGATAAGTATCACGGCACCCGAAATGACCGAGTCCTTGTCCGTGTTCGGTGGCGTACCTTTTAATGGAGCCACTGCTAGAAACCCTGTCCCCAACGCCTTACGCTCGTCAACCTCACCATTGGCGTTGGCTGCGTAAATGAACACAACGATCTTCTTCACTGCTTTCGTGTCGATGGTGGTTTGAGCGAGAAGCGGAGGGCATAGAGCCGATAAAAGGAAGAAACACGTTACGTATCGCACAATCGTGACCTCCGCATGGAACCAACGCTACGCTCCCACGCAAGTAGCAGGCGATGAAGGACACTCTACAGTGTCAGATGAGACTCTTTTTCAGGACCGCAATTTCAATGCACTTCGACTTAGATTAGGTCGTCCGAGGACTGGCACTCACTGTTAGTGTATGTAGCTGCCTTCGCAATATTGAACGGCTCCAGAAGCGAGCCTACTCAGACAAATCGTCGTCTCATAAGGGCTCCGTAGGAATCCGCATAGTTAAGTTGCAGGCGAAATGCGGATCGCACCGTCGATTCCCAAGGGGGCATCGCGGCGCGGCTGTTGGGGCTTTTCTTGTTCACTGCCGTTGGTCATTCCGCTTCGTCGTCACTCCGTTCTGGATGAGATACGCCGCTAGTGTCTTCCTTGCCCGTCAACATTAAAGCCTGAATATTATTAAGCAACTTTGCCGCATCAGATTTCAGACGTACTTTCGTGATCTTAGGTGTTGAGCTGTTTGCCGTGGGCATGACTGAAATCTGGATGGCTTCAACCTCGTCACGGTGAGAAGAATCTTCAATAACGAATGCGGAGAAATAGTTCCAGAAATTGTAACGGCGGACGTTTGGCCGCAAGGCGTGGTTGCGGAGTCTCTTGAGGAGAGTCGTCCCGGTCTTCCCGATGTAGTACGGCACGTCGTCTCGATATAGAACATAGACTCCGGCCACTGCGCCGAAATGCCTTTCCAAAATTGTTTTTCCACTTTTCATGTGGAACAGTGCACGCGGCCACATCCTGAAGAACTGCGTTGTTTTCCACTTGTCGTCCATGCCATGGGATACTAACTTGAGAATAAACTTAAGTACAAGTATCAGTCTTCAAACACCGTAATTGTCTTCCCGGAAGAGATCACTCAACCGCTACTGGCCTGATCTATCTTGTCCATGATCCTCTGAGCCCACTGAATTGAAGCCGCGATCAGCTTGTCCGTCCGTGGGCTACCCTGTGGACCGCCGAACAGATCATCTGCGGTCTGCATGTGCAAACTCGCCAAAATCGCAGCCATGATACCGATCACTCGTTTGCGCCCTTCGTCCATGCCGAAGCATGGTATCATGTTCGTGTTTTGTTCGCTCCATCAGTTGACGGGTTTTTGGGATCGGTACAATTACGAGTCATGCCTCTAACGCAGATCGAACGCGACATGACGAAAGCAGTTGCTCAGAATTACTACATTAACAAGGAAGCCACGTCTCACGAGCAATTGCTTCGTCAATTTGATGATCCACGGCCAATCTTCAAGTTGGTAAATGCCCGCATCCTTACTACGGATAACAACAACGCCAATCCCTCGTATCTTCCGACGATCCTAGCGTTTCATTATTGCGGCGACGGCAATGTGCTTCAGGCTGCCAAAAGCGCAGTAGAAGTCATCGTTCGAGACTTGAAAAACCTCTTCAAGAGGAATTATGAGAGGAATCGACAATATCCGAGCTCGACCTTGGTCCCAGAACTAGAATCGGCGAACTATGCTCCAATTCCTCATCAGATTGCGTTTGGGCTGTTTCTGGCTAAGGAGATACCGGGCATTATTATGCCCCAATTTAACGAACAGAATACGGAGGTGCTCTCGTTCCGAATCAACGAGCATATCTTGACTCAAAATCCAGAAAAGGTGTGGGACGAGTACGTGCGGTCACAGATTCCTAATGAGGACGCCAGAACAACACTGAACTCAGCTCAGCGACAGACTCCGAAGGTCGCTTTGAAGAAAACTTCGGACTGGCCTCCAGCTCCTTGGAAAATTGTGGAGTCTCTAGGAGAAGGCGGACAGGGCTGGACGTACAAGGTTCGCCGTTCCGGCGATCCAGATCACAAGCTATATGTCCTGAAGCGTTTGAAAAACAAAGAGCGGCTTTCCAGATTCAAGAGTGAAATTGCAGCGTTAACGAAACTGCAGCACCCCGGAATTCTTAAGATTATTGAGACGAGCGAAGAATCAGAGACTCCATTTTTCATAGCTGAATACTGTGAAGGTTACGATCTTAGTAAAGCCAATCTGTCCGGCAAAGACCTGTTAGCCAAGCTTCAGATGTTTCGTCAGGTATGTGATGCAGTTGCAGCAGCCCACAATGCGGGCATTCTTCATCGTGATCTGAAGCCACAGAACATTTTTATTCGCAAAGACGGCTCTATTGTCGTGGGAGACTTCGGTCTGTGCATTGACTTGAATGATGCTCAAGAGAGAGCCACGCAGACGTTAGAGGCGGTCGGTGCAGACAGGTATATCGCTCCAGAAGTCGCAAAGGGCCGCGTAGCAGAGCCTCAGGCGACGAGCGATCTGTATTCCTTGGGAAAGGTCTTGTATTTCATTCTCAGCCTCAAAACCCTGATCTGGGAGGAATATGCAGAAGGTGAGGATGACCTTCGCACCCAAGATGCAAGTCCAAACATGCATTTCATTTATGAGATATTCGACAAGACTATTACGAAACGACCAGAGGATCGCTACCCAAATGCGACAGCGTTGCTTAAGTCTCTGGACAGCGTAATCGAGCGAGTTCAATTGAGGGCACACATTTTAAGCACTTCTGTTCGTCAGCAGTGCATGTTCTGTGTGATCGGAGAATACAGCGCACACAGGGTTGCCGCCACCAATGCGTTTATGTACGTATGCAGCAACTGTGGTAACGTTCAACACTTCACGGCATCACCGCCTTTGAAGATGTGGTGGAAAGAGTAGTGAGGAATCTGCGTGATTAGATCAACAACCAACCCCAAGCCTGCTATCATCTTCAACCGAGGGGGCAACAGTCGTGGTACGGCAGTTGAGAGCCGAGCGTGAACGAGCGCAAAAGGAAGTCCTTCGCATTGACGCAGCACTTTCAGCTTTGGGAAGTCTTAGCCCTAACGGAGCGTCTCGCCACAGCATGTCCGCTGCTGCCCGAAGGAAGATCAGCCTAGCGCAGAAGGCACGATGGGCTAAAACGAAGCCCAGCGCTCAACCGACCAAACCAAAACGAGTGATCTCTGCAGCGAGTCGTAGGAAGATGGCTGCTGCGCAGAAAGCACGCTGGGCAAAGGTAAGGGCACAACAGAAGAAGGCGGCGTAGACTTATTCTGACGGGATTCCACAAGCCATGAAGGTCACGCTAGAAGACGCGCTGTCCCTGCTGAGCAAATACGCGGCGGAAAGGACACCCGTCCTAGCGGTTTTTGTGACCCCATCGGTGTCGGTCGCCAGAGTAACGGGGACGATTCGTATTTCCGCTGGGGATCAGATTCCATTGCATCTGATCGTCGGAAAGGAAGACGGCACGTCCGATCAAATCAAGTTCCGACTATCAGACTGCATTTTTGAGTACGGTGACTTTCGTGACGCCGGTGCTGAGGATTTTGGTGCGCACAAGTTTGAGGGCTTTCTGCTGGTAGGGTCCAAGAATGGCGACACGTTGTCCCTTTTTGAGCCGAAATCTGCGGGAAAAGCTGCGTAGT
Organism: uncultured Acidobacteriaceae bacterium; assembly: GCA_963760855.1. Taxonomy (GTDB): domain Bacteria; phylum Acidobacteriota; class Terriglobia; order Terriglobales; family Acidobacteriaceae; genus Sulfotelmatobacter. Next base: position 22,076 of record CAVXFD010000008.1, read on the forward strand.
CCATACTGAGTTTCACGCTGCCTTGTAAGGCTTGCGAATTTTCTTCCTCTTATCTTCAGTCATGGTGTTTTCCTTCTCGGCTGCTGGGATTTCGGCAACACCGACTCGGCTCCAATCCGCGCTAATCCCAACACAATGCTGGAGCGCGTGAGCAAGGCTTTGGGCCAGATGTGGTCTGCTGCTTTCTCAAGCAGTGCGTAATGCTCCGCAGTCATCTTGACAGTAACCGAGGTGGTCCTTTTCTCCATGCGGACATAGTCTGCCAAGCATCCCTTATTTGGCAAGGAATCTATTACATCTCGGGCATCTAAAGTGTTACACTAGTCAGTGCCTGAATACGCGTTATTCCTTAGGTTATTAGCAAGAGAAGTTCACACGGCCCATTTGAGAGGCGGGCAGAGCGCTCTGGAAACCATGGGCGACTTCCGTGAATGGCTGCTTGAGGCATCGGATAAAGCTAAAGAGTGCCACTCGCTCGAAGAGTTTTTCTCGCGCCTTCGGAGTGGTGTTTAGGCTTCTGGTACCTTTCAGACAAAGCGGGTTGGCTCAAGATTTTGCAATCCTTCATACTCCCAGTGGGCTGCTTTGCGCGCCACTACCAAGTAATTGGGTGGAAACGTCGAATAGAACATTGTGACTGTAGGCAAAAATGTAGGCAGGAACAAATGAACCTAATGCAAAATAGCCACTTTCCAGCTTTGTAGAAGCCAGTGTTTATGCGTATTTGCTGGGTTTGGCGCAGAAATTGCTTATTGGGCCTACCGAATCCTAAGTCTGGTGCGTCTGCCAATTCCGCCACTTTCGCACGAGAGTCATTATACAAACCGGGTAAATATACTTCGGAGAGGTTTCGTAGCGCAGAACAACTCAGAGCATCGCCCGCCGGGGTGGTTGCCGCCGCGGGCGCGACTGAACCCAAGCGTAACGCCGAAGAGACAGTTCTCCTGCTGCCGGCATGTGCGGCTTGAGAAGCGACAACGGCTACTGAACTGCGTTCAGCCCCTGATAAATGAACATGCCCAAGAGAACGAGCAGCAGGACGCCCGAGCCGGCGCCGAAAACCCAGACCGGTTTGGTGAGCCGGTTTACTTTCACCAGCAATTCGGTTTGCTCTTGCTGCATGTGTGAGTTTGCGTCGTCGAGATACAGCTGCTCGTCCTCATGCATGGTGAGCGTGCTGCGATAGATCAGGAGAAGAATCAGGCCGATGGTGAAAACACCCCACACCGTCGCGAGCCCAATCATCAGAGGAGTCCAGGTCCAGGTCATAGCCACCTCGACAGATTGCAAATCTGTTCGACACCTTCCCGAATTGCGGATGCAGCTCTTGCTCTGCATTCCGAACCTCGGGGAAGCCTTAACGGAACCATTATAGCCCCGCTTGGCAAGCCCTGCGGGGAATTGCTGCTCGCCAGCCAGATTCAGTTGCTCAAGTGTCTGCTGCAACGCCGCTGGCTGGAACGCATCTATAAATGTAGAGGAATTGGCAGCTTAGCGGCGGCCGCGGCCAGGTGATTGCAATTCGGTCGCCCCTTGCCTCCTCTGTTATAATTTAGAGATTCCAGAGCCGAGGAGAGATAAATGGCTACGACCACTGTCCCAGGAGTTACAACCACCGTCCCCGATGTTAAGAAGACCGCACCGGTCACTCTTACTGCTAGTGCCGTTGCGAAAGTCAAAGAAATCATGGGACAGCAAAATCCCGTGCCCGCTGGTCTGCGCATTGGCGTGGTGGGCGGCGGTTGCTCCGGTTTCTCATATTCCATGCAGTTTGAAAATGCCGCTGGCATGATGGACAAAACCTTCGAAATGGATGGACTGAAGGTTTTTGTTGACGCTACTTCGGTAATGTATTTGAACGGTTGCCTGGTGGATTATGTCGAGACTCTGGAGGGCGCCGGATTCAAGTTCGAGAACCCGAACGTGAAGAGCACGTGCGGCTGCGGATCGTCTTTCAGCGTGTGAGCCGGACTCGAGAAATCTTAAGCAAGTAAAAATGGCCTCATCCCGTGATGAGGCCATTTCCTTTCTCTCGAACTATTGTGATCTGAGATCTACTGTTGTGACGGATTGGATGGGGGCGTTGAAGACCCGCCGGTCAAGCCGGAATTGTTGTTGCCAAAGCCCGACGATTGTCCGAACGAACTGCTGCTCGAACTCGCGCCGGCTGGTTGTCCGATCTGGCTCGGCGGAGTCCCACCACCCAACTGCAGGGCGGGCTGGTTAGGCGTCATCAGCAGGCCACCGGTGTCCGTTGTTGGATCGTATACAAACTGCCACTGGTTATATTTCCGTTTGTGATTGAATTCGCGAATGGTGGTGTCCTTGCTCGTGCTGACCACACCGACGATGGGCATGCCGCTTACTGGCTGACTGCTGTCTGCTGTCGCCGTGCCGGGTACGACCTGGCCGGAGGCGTCGGTGGAACCCGATCCGGACGTCGAACTTGTTCCCGTAGTATTCGAAGCGCCCGCGGCGTTAGACGTTCCCGAGGTCGCAGAATTACTTAACCCGCCTCCGAACGTCGAGTTCGAACCCCCGCCCAATCCGCTGGAGCTTCCTCCAAGTGTCGAGGAACCGGAACCGCCGAACGCCGAACCAGAGCCTCCGAACGCGGAACTGTTCGAACCGGAGTTGCTCATGGCCGAAACCGAAGTTGCGCCGGTCAGCGCCCCGCCGCCAAAGCCGCCTCCCAGCGTGAGACCGGGATCGCCGTAGTGGAGCAGTTTGAAATCCCGATTCTTGTTCATCGGGTCCTTATACCGCCTGCGAAGGTAACGAAGGTTATTGGTATTGTCGAGATCCTCGAGGCGGTTTGGATAGCGCGAATATTTCTTGTAATAGTTTCCGATGGCGCGCGAGTATTGCACACCGCGGTGGATCATTTCCTGCTCCCGGTCGCGCCGGATTTCAAACGCAATGGTGGGGAGAACGGCAAATGCAGCGATGGTCATTAGACTGACCATCAGAAGGAGCATGAGCAGAATGAATCCCTTTTCCCGCCGCCGGGGCGGGTGCGACGGACGACGCGCTGCTCTCTGAAAAGTCATGAATTCCACAACCTGCAATTCCTTCACAGTTGGATGGCGCCGGGTGATCCCAGGGTCGCCAAAACAGGATCGCCAAAAACAGAATTCCCGGCGCCTGAAAACTGTACTATCCCTGCGTCAGCGGCAGGCTCTGTGGCGGACCGCTGCCAACTACATCTTGAACTTCTACTGAGGTCGGTGAGATCCGCACCACCTTGTAGCGGCGGTCGACAATCTCACCTTCTCCGGCGATGAAGACATCTTCGCCCTTGGAAAGAAAAACCTTCTTGGGCTCTCCTGGCTGATTGGCAAAGCCAAAAAACTTCAGGGGAATAGGAGGAGGCGCTGCCGCAGGCGGCGGTTGATACAGTCTCACGTCGGTTGGACTGGTTTGTCCGGGGGCGACGGGCTTGGGTATCACCGGGTCCGCTTGCGATATAAAAATGTTTCTTCCCGAACCTTCGTATTTGATTTGTTCGATGGCGGCGAGTTTTTGCAGTTGCAGGGTGGGGTCAAGGCTCTGGGGAATGCGCTCTTTTTTCGCCGCTGTGGTCGCGCCTCCACGGTGGCTTGCCGGGCGAGGAAGAACGGTACCGGAAGCCGGTGCAACCTCGGTGGTTGTGTCCGTCGAAGCGATGGTCGACGATGAAGGCATGAACTCGTAGACCACCGTGAGCAGGGCCACTACTCCCAGCACGGCCGCCAGAATCACGCTCTTCCGATTTTCCGTTCCGAGTTTCACTACATTCCCACCTTCAAATACGTTTCGAGTTTCATTTGCAGTCGGATCGGGCCATTTTGCTCCCCGGCCAGAGTGATGTTGTTGATGATGAAAAGCATGTCATCGCGTTCCAGCGCGTTGATGAACCGTGCCAATGAAACATAATTACCCGAGAGATCGGCTTCCATCTCGACCGGTCGCAGTCGGCCAAACCCTTCTTCCACCTTGTAATTGACGTGCTGGATTGCGACTCCGTTGGAGACTGCCATTTTTCCGAATTGCGTAAGGATCTCCGATTCTTGATCGGGAAAACGCTTTTTGTAGAACTCCGCGATCTGGCTGTTTGCGAGCGTGACCTTCTTCGGGAGATCCGTCAGCGGCTCGACCTGCTTGGTCTTCACCTGCAGTTCGCTCCACAACTGGTTGAGTTGCGCGCGGCGCGACGCCGTAGAACCCACTAGCGGCGAAAACAGGACGATGGCGGCGACCAGATCGACGCCGACGAGGGTCAGCAATACGATCTTGATGTTTTTCCGAGTTTGTCGCAAGTCTGGCATCAGGGCGTGGTCCTGTCGGAAATCTCGGTCTTCGGGGCGGGTATGGGCACCGTCTCCGGAACGTAAATCGCATGGAGGATGAACTGAATGGGATCTCCACTGCTGGAGTTCTCCGTGCTCTCGCTTTCTATATAAGTTTGCGTGAAGCGCCGCGAATCTTCCATGCGGCGGGCCAGTTCGATGGCTCGATCGCGCGAATCGCCCGCAATTGACATCTTCAGCGAAAGTTGGTTGTCATCATCCAATTCAGGATGGATCGAAACCAGGTGTACCCGCGCCGGCATCACTTTTTCCAGGTCTTCCAGCACTCGTGTCCAGGAGAACGATTTGCGCTCAATCAGTTCGTTGAGAAATTGGGATTGATCGCGGGTGCTGCGGTTCGTGGGTTGATTCAGAAAATTCTCAGCTTGCTGCCGGGTCCGATCACGCTGCGCGATCTCGGCTTTCAACTGCGCGATCTTGGCGTGGTCGTGGCGGGCCGAAGACCATCCCAGCACCGTGATGGCGAGCAACGCGATGGTTATCGCGGATATGATCGTGAGAGCCGTTCCCCAGCGTATCCAGAACTGTCGCGCATCTTCGTATGGCTGGGTGGCGAGATTGATGTCAAGACGCATAAATTCAGTGTTTAGCGATCAGTGATCAGTGATCAAGGGCCAGTAGGCGTTTCTGGCCCCTAGCCACTGACCACTGGCCACTGACTTACGAAATGAGGGCTCCTACTACTCCAGCCATTCTCCAGCGTGGTACCGAGCCTCCGGTGCTGATTCCAAGCTGCGAGGACGTGATCAGCTCCTGCACTTCGGCGCCGGTCTGTGCGCGCAGCGCGGGGGCCGCGTTTCCCGCATCGGACAAGCCCGCCACGAATATCTTTTCGATGTTCAAGTGATACGTATCCTGAAAAAACACAACGGACGGGTACACTTCTTCCGCTAACTGCTCGCCCGTGATGGTCACCCCACGCGTATTTTCCAGGGTGCGGAAAAGGCGGAGTTGGTCATCATTGAGGATGGCGATGCTGGTCGTACGCGCATCCACCTTTACCACTAAGGTTGGACGCTGCCCCTCCGCGGCTCCAAGCGCAGCCAGCATGGAGGGCACCACCACTCCCGGGCTGAATCCCGCATCGCGGAAGGCCGCTTCATAATCCTCCACTACACTGGCCAGGGCTACTGCGGCCACCACGCGCACGCCCTCGGTTGTCTTTTGCGCGTAGTAGGAGACTCTTGCCTTATCTACGTCAAATGGCAGAGATTTCTTCATGCGAAACCTCACCACGCCGGCTGCTTCCTCGGAGTCGGAGGGTAGGGTATCAAATTCCAGCAGCACCACTCGAACGGCAGCGTCCGGGACCACGGCAATCACATCGTGAGAATGCCCGCGCAGGCTGCTGAGCGCCGATTGCACTGCCTCGCTGACGGCGTCTCGCTGGCGCAAGTTTCCTTCCACGAGGTCCGGAACCACGCTGCCAGGGGCCAGTTCGCGAGCGGCGCAAGCCTCCAGACTACGGCCCGCTTCGCCCAATCGCCCGACCAGGACCCGGTCGGCGGCAATTTCACAGGCCAGCTTCGGTTTGGCCGAATTGGATGATCCAGAACTCATTGAAGGTATCACGCCCGAGTGACGCTTCTACAATTCAAACGCCCCGCCGCCCCAAATGCAATAGCTGGAGGGGAACTACGATAGTGGGCTAGTGGTCAGTGATCAGTAAATTCGGAACTCACGAACTGACCCCTGCTCACTGGCCACTTGTTTTTCTACCGCATGGCCTCGATGAATGTGACCTTATTGATCTCTTTCAGCGTGGTCAGGCCGAGCCGGACCTTATCGAGAGCCGACTCACGCAGAAAACGCATGCCTTCCTCCCGCGCGGCGCGGCGGATTTCAGAGGTCGGCTTTTTGGCCAGAATCATTTCCCGGATACGGTCGCTTAAATCCAGCAATTCGTGGATCGCGGTTCGTCCCCGGAAGCCGGTGCCCGCGCACTCGATGCATCCCGGGCCTTCATACAACGGCACCTTCGACCATTGTTGGGGATCCAGTCCACTGGCCTCGAGCACGTCCGGTGGATAGTTTACCGGCGTGCGGCAGGCTTCGCAGATCAAACGCACGAGGCGCTGCGCCAGAATGCAATTCAATGCCGAAACAAAGTTGTAAGGCTCGACGCCCATGTTCAGAAAACGCCCGATCACGTCGACCACGTTGTTGGCGTGGACCGTGGTGAACACCAGGTGTCCGGTGAGCGCGGATTGAATGGCGATCTGGGCGGTTTCCGTATCGCGGATTTCGCCAACCATGATTTTGTCGGGGTCGTGCCGCAAGATGGATCGTAGTCCGCGGGCGAAGGTTAATCCTTTTTTCTCGTTGACCGGAATCTGCGTGATGCCGCGCAGCTGATATTCAACCGGATCTTCAATCGTGATGATCTTATCTTCGTCGGTCTTGATTTCATTGACGGCGGCGTAAAGCGTCGTGGTCTTGCCGCTGCCGGTCGGTCCCGTTACCAGCACCATGCCGTACGGTTCTTTAATGTAGCGGCGGAATTTCCGCAGATCATCCTCATCGAAGCCAACCACGTCCAGCGTGAGCGTGCGGAACTTTTCGCTCATCGATTCTTTGTCCAGCACGCGGAGCACGGCGTCTTCTCCGTGAATCGACGGCATGATGGAGACGCGGAAGTCGATGGCGCGACCGTTGTACTTCACCCGGAAGCGGCCGTCCTGGGGCACGCGGCGCTCGGAAATATCCAGCTCGCTCATGACCTTGATACGCGAAATCACGGTGGAGTGATGCTCTTTGCCGATGGGCGGCATGGCCTGCGTCAGCACGCCGTCGATGCGGAACTTGATCACCACGGAATCGTCGCGGGTCTCAATGTGAATGTCGGAAGCGCGCCGCTGCAGCGCCGTAAAAATGGTGGTATCGACAAGCCGGATAATCGGACTGGTATCGCCCGCTGCCGTCAGTTTGTCGATGGTCAGCGTTTCTTCGGCGCCGGTGTTCTCGTCTTCCCGGATGATCTGGAAGCCTTCGCTGGCTTCTTCCAGAACGCGCTGCGATTGCTCTGTCTTCGTGAGGATGTTGTCGATTTGCTTTAGGGTGGCGACTTTGGTGACGATGCGCTTTTGCAGCAACAAGCTGATCTCATCGATCATCATCAGCTGGCTGGGATCGGCGATGGCGATGGCTAACCGGCCGTCCGCGGTCTCTTCCAGAGGCACAAATTTGTAGCGGAACATCAACTCGGGCGAGAACTTCTTGAACAGCTCGTGATGAAGCTGGAAGTCAGTGAGATCCACAAACTCACAGCGATAGCGCCGCGCCACGTCCTGGGCGCGCTCCAGGTCGCTGACCGGATTGCCCGTCGTGATCACCTGCCCGCCGTTCTCGCCGTTTACGAAAAGTGATTTCTTCTCCGCCATCGCCATTTCTCACATCCCCACAACCATTTGGTAACTTGGTAATTTGTATTTGGGTAGCTTAAAAGTCGCCCCTCAGCCGAGTCTCCAAATAAAGAAATTACCCGATTACCAAAATTACAAAATCTCCCCTAGTGGACTCCTAAGGTAAAGATCGGCAGATACAGGGAAATCAACACTCCGCCGACAAATACCGCCATTACCATCAGAATCAGGGGCTCAATCAACGCCATGGAGGCGTTCAAAGCCGTCTGCACATCTTCTTCATAGAATTCAGCCACCGAATTCAACATCGCCGGCAGCGCCCCTGTGGATTCCCCAACCTCCAGCATCTCCACTGCGAGGTCCGGGAAAATATTCTGTTCCTCTAGGCTACTGGCCAGTCCCTGGCCTTCGCGAACTCTGGCGCTCGCCCGCATCACACCCTTGAGGATGCGCCGGCTGCTCATCGAATTCCCCGCCGTCTCCATGCATGGCACGAGCGGCAGTCCGCCCTGCAGTAGGGTTGCCAGCATCCGCGAAAAAGTTGCCACCTGATGCTTCAGCCGGATATCGCCCAGCAATGGCAAGCTCAGAATGAACCGGTCGATCTGATCGGCACCCCGGTCAGTCTTGCGCCATTGCCAAAACAGAAAAACGGCCAGCGCGGCTCCGATGATGAAAAAAGGGAAATACTTTTGCGCAGTCTCGCCCACGCTCAGCATGAACAGCGTAACCGCCGGCAGTTTCGCGTCCAGGCTGTTGAACAGCTCGGCAAATTTCGGTACCACGTAGGTGAACAAAAACATCACCATGATCGTGACCACGGTGACCAGCAGCGTGGGATAAATCAACGATACGAACAGCTTCTTGCGGAAGGTCATCGCCAGCCGCTGAAAATTAATGTAGCGGGCCAGCACCTCGTCAATCGCTCCGCTCTTCTCTCCCGCCATGAGCGTGGTGGTGTAGATCTTCGGGACCATGGCGTGCGCGGCGAAGGCGTCAGACAGCAGTTCGCCGCCCTTTACCCGCTCCCGCACATTTTCCAGAAGCTGTTGCAGTTGACTGTCTTTCTGCCGTTTGATGAGAAGGTCGAGCGAGTTTAGTATCGGAAGCCCGGCCTTGATCAGGGTGAGGAACTGCTGGTTGAAGACCAGAAAATTCCCCTGCTTCAGCTTGCGCCGCCGGCGCAGCGAAAATCCCCCGGAAAAAATTCCCTGCGGCTTCACCCAGTAAACCAGATACCCCTGGGAGACGAAGCGGTCGCGTACCTCCGCCACCGAGTAGCCCTGCTCCACCTGCTGGAGCAGACGACCCCGTTCGTCCGCGACTTTTACGACAAACTCCGCCATTTACCGGTTCTTTTCGCTTTTGACCCGCTTTAAACCTGTAGGCTCAGTCTAACATCGCTGCTTCCCACTTTAACCGCCGATCCAACCGATTCACCGTATTTTCAAGTATCGCAAGTAACCCCATCCCAACCACGCCGGACTATGATTCTTAAGTCTATGAGCATCAATTCGGTGCCGGGAAAAATGGTCCTTGGGCTACCCGTCATCCAGGCTAATTTTCAGTTGCCTTCCAACTCGCCCTCAACAATCTCCGTCCCGGCCGGTGGAGCAAATGCGAACTTCCCCGCCGGAATCTCGACATTCTCTTTCGTATTAGTAAAGCGATATTCGGTGGTCGATCCATCCACCTCGTCGATCACAATTCGTACGATCCGGTGGTCCGGCGTGATCTCGAGCAAAATCTCGTTGACACGGTCCGCTAGGGCTTGCGGCACTCCCCTCAGAACCGTATCTCCCGCGGCCAGCGGCGTCACATCCGGCGCCAGCGACAACCCCTGCAACTCTTTCTCCAGCTTGCTTTTGCCCAGCAAGAACGCCAGCGGTGACCGGATGTCATCCAGCTTCCGCGCCTCCGTCTTTCTCACCTGCCGGTCGCCCGGAACGTAAAACCACGCATCTCTCCCGTCACTCACGAAGAGCTTCTCCCTGGGAGAACGGTACTCCCATCGCATCTTGCCAGGTTTTTTCATGCCCCCTTTGGCCAGCCAAAGCGTCCCGGATTCGGTCCGCTCCATCCCCGACCCACGATAAACCTCGGTAAACTCCGCCTGCAGGGTGCGCAAGTGGTTGTAATGCTCATCCACCGCCTGCGCGATGGAGTGGACATCTTCCGCCGCGGCGGCAGGCAAAACCGCCAGCGCGACCAGAAATAGTGCTGTAGAAAGCTTGATCATTACAACGATTCTACCCCGGAGTGCTAGGCGCAACCGCGGATGGAGCAGCGTCTTCAGTTCAAAAATAGGGCTTGTCATTCCGACCCAGCCGGAGCAATAGCGACGGCAAGTGGAGGAACCTGTTCTCCTACCGCGTCACCTATGGCCGGAGGCATCCCTGCTTGGTCATCCTGAGGCAGCGGAGTCGCACGCGAAGCGAGCGACTCCCAACGAAGGATCCCTATAACCTGCACGGACGCGGCCGATTTTCTGCAATCCCATTGGTTACATGTCACATCTTTCTGCAGACAACCAGCCTAGACTTGCAGAAAATTCCCTCGCCTAGCGCCAGGAGATTCGCAGCTCTTTTCCAATTCTGATCGCGGAAGTCGCGGGCAACTGTATGGAAGCAAAGATTTTGCCGCTAAGTCATTTGGAAGTCAGATCTTAGCGGATTTCAGCTGCACGCAAGTCCGCAAGCGATTGTTTCCAGAGACTTTACGAGATCGATCCGCAATTTTTTTCGATCTGGATTTCTACCAAGCGTACACCGCGTATTGATGTGTTCCTCGGATTTTTCTCAGTGCTCCACTCTCGCTCAGCACGTGCTCCAGCAGAGGATTGTGGTAGAGCACATAAATCTTTCGCGGATGCTCCCGCAAACTCTGCTCCAGATTCGCAATCACCCGTCTCAGTCCGGACTCCGGAAACGGATTAAAGAGAAATAGCAATGTAGGCTCGGCCGGGAAATGGAACTGAGTCGCATCGGCGCAGATCGATTCAATGGCAAAACACTTCTGCGAATCGCTTCGATACTTGCTGAGATTCTCTTGAGCAGCCAGATTCAGAACAGGCAGGAGTTCCACGCCCATGATTCGGCGAAAGGGATAATCCGACGCCATCAGCAGAGTCCGTCCCTTGCCCGATCCCAGATCGACAAAAGTAAAGTCGGAAAGGTCGAAGCCTGCCTGCTGCGACAAGCTCCCGATCATTTCGTGGAAAAGGGCCGATTCCGTTGGCTGATACGGGGAGTGGAAAACTCCCAGGAGCCGATCACGCCAACCAACGCCAGCGCTGGTCGTGTTGACGCGATGTTCCCAATCGTATTCGGCGTCACCAAAGAGCCGTCGTCGCCGTTCCGGAGTCGAATCGCGAACAAACTCAAACAGCGCGCTCACTAGTTGACCAGTAGCCGCGAACCGGCCATCGCGTGCAGCAAGTTCGTTCCACCAACGCCACGCCGAGCGCGTCAAACTGATTCGGGACGAACTAGAACAAGGAATGCCGTCCATGCCTCGCCATCATAAGCGACCGCAGGACTATTGCTCCTGGGTGTGGAATTTCGGATGCGCTATGAATCCCGGAGGAAGGCCTTTGGTGGCGAATGGAAAATCATCCGGCACTTGCACCTCGACCCGCCCTTCCGGTGTCAGCTTGTAAGGATGTCCGTCGGGATCGACAGGAATTCCACGCAAGCCTTCGGCGGTCAAGAGTTCAGCCATGCTGGCCGGCAAGCGGCCGCTGCGCTCACCAAAACGCGTGACTGCATCCTGGAGATGAGTGACATCTTCATCGACGCGCAGCGCGCGCAGATGCTCTACGGCATTGGCGCGGATCTGCTTGTCGTGAGTGTTCTGGTAGGTTGCGGACCAGAGCATTCTTGCCGTATCGAACGCTCCCGCATGCTGCGCCATCTGCGCAGCCAATACCCGCATGAAGGGATGGGCATTCGGCACCTTCGATCCGCGCTCGAATGCCTCCGCGGCTTTCTGGTAATCCTTGAGATTCATGTAATAGACAAATCCCAGGTTGTAGTAGAGCTTCCAGTTATCGGGATTGTTCTGAATGCCGTATTCCATTAAGCGGACTGCCTGCTCCGGTTGGCCCGCGCCATTCGGCGGTTTCGGCGCCAGAAAGCTCGCTCCGAACTGATAGGCCACTACGAGATGAGGATCAAGCTGAGTTGTGATCTGGAGCAACGGAAAAAGCAGATTGTAGCTTTGGGCATCGTTTTGAAAGTGTCCGCCAAAATACTGCACTGCACGAGTCCAATAGATATCGGCAAGCAGGCCGTCGTAACCGAGGCTGGCTCGCTTCAGTACCTTGGGCGAACTCACGAACAAGACTTCTTCGATAGTGGCTCGCGGACGAAGTTGGTCGCTGCGATGAAGGATCAGGGCGCTGGCCGCCAGAGAAAGTATGAGACAGCCGCTGGCGATCAGCGAAATTTTGCGGCGCTGTTTCATTTCAGATTCCGGTGCTCGAAAATGAGCACTGCGCCGCTTAGCGCCATGGCGGCGTAGAACAAGGCATACAAAGTGTTGTGCCAGATCAGTTGCGCGGCAACCGGCTGTTCATGCGCAATGGAGCTAACAATGTTAAAGGCGGAAAGGTTCGGGACCAAATAAGCCGTGCCCGTTACCAACCAGCGGGTGATTCCGTGGGCCATGCCGGCGAAGCCGCGGAGGTCTTCGGCAAAGCTGCCAATCACGAACAGGGAAAAGGCGAAGACGGCTGAAAGCAAAGGCGAAGAAAATGACGAGAACAGAAGGGACAGCGAGCAGATAATCACGAACTCAAGAACGATGAAATACAAGGCGATGAGAATCAGCGCGTCGGCTCTTACGAATTTGTGAGAAACGTAGAGCAATGCAGCGAACACACCGATCGCCATGAAAAACGTATTGACGACCAGCGTCCCCGCCAGTCCAAAGAATTTTCCGACGATGAACTCCCAGCGGCGGACTGGGCGCGAAAGCACGGTGTAGAGCGTGCGCTTTTCAATCTCCTTGGAGACCAGGCCAATGCCAATGAAAATGGCGATTACGATACCGAACAGGGATACTGCCGTGAGGCCGAGATTGATGACCACCAATTTTTCGATGTCGATGGAAATCTGGCCCACCAGGATAGCCGCTCCGGAGAGTAGCACAGCGAACGCGATCAGGTTGTAGAGCACCCGATCTCGTACCGCTTCACGAAAAGTGTTGGAGGCAATGTGCAGGACACGGGCTTTCATGCGGTTCTCCCAGCCGTAGTCTCGGCGCGCTGCAGTTTCTCGACGAAATAAGCCTCAAGTGACGTACGCACAGGAGTCAATGCAATCATGCGGAGATGTTCCCGGCGCAACGCATCGATCGCCCCATCCTGGTGATTCTCGTCGATGACGGCGCGCACTGTGTCTCCGGTGATGTGGCACTCGGCCCCCAAGACCTTCATGGAGGCAGGAATTTGAGTCCCTTGCCAAATCACTTCCACCTTCCCTTGCACGCTCGAGGTCAAATCTGTCACCGCGCCGGTGACGCGAAGTTCTCCTTTGTGAATGATGGCGACGCGGTCGCACAGGGCTTCGGCATCGGAAAGAATGTGGGTGGAGAAGAAGACGGTCTTGCCCTCGTGCTTGAGTTGCTCCATCAGGTCGCGGACTTCACGACGCCCCATGGGATCGAGTCCTGACATGGGCTCATCGAAGAATACAAGCTTGGGATCATGCAGAATAGCTTGGGCAATTCCAACGCGCTGCAACATTCCCTTGGAAAACTTCCGGAGTTGCACGCCTTGGATATCCTTCAAGCCCACGCGATGCAGCGTGCTGTCGGCGCGCCGTGAGCGCTCTTTGGCTGGAACACCGGACAGTTGAGCGTAATAATTCAGCAATTCGTGCGCGGTCAAATGATCGTAGAAATAGGGCTGTTCGGGAAGAAAACCGATTTGCGCTTTCACCTCCGGGGCAGTCCACTCCTGGCCCAGAAGGCGCGCCGATCCGGAAGTCGGGAAGACCAACCCCATGAGCAGCTTCAAGGTTGTAGTTTTACCGGCTCCGTTGGGACCGAGAAAGCCAAAGATCTCGCCATCTTCAACGGTTAGACGTAGAGGGCTCAGGGCGCGCTTGGGCCGCTTCCGCCAGAACCCCACCATGTACGTTTTTTCCAAGCCGAGAATTTCAATCGCGGGCATAACGGTTCGAGAATGGAACAGAAAAAATTTACCTTCCCAGGAAAATTATATGAAAGGAACCCACATTTTTGTACTGGGTAAACATTACGGTGGTTACTGGTGATCTTTATACCGCTAGGTGCTCCGCCGTGGCCGCTAGACCAGAGAAGGAATGAACCGGAGTTACACCGTGCGGAGATTAGTTGTTCATCGCGGGCAGCAACGCGCAGGCGCCATAACCGGCAACCAATGTGGTATTGCCAGCCGGCTGCACGCGTAGTACCGCGTCTTCAATGGAACAATAGGCTTTAGAGCCGGTCAGAGCTGCCCAAAGGGGTGCCGGTTGCAAAGAACTGGTCATTGGCAACGCTACCCGAACTTGCCGAGCCGACAGCGGCAAAGTTGTAACCGCTTTTGCCGCTACCGCCGTTGTTCGTAGCTAGAGAGTTATCGAGGAGGCACGCGGTGGCGATGCCCGGACTGCATGGGGCAGCGCCGCCCAAAGTGGTCATTGCTGCCGGATAGCCCAACGTTGGATAAGCGGCAAAGTACGCAATTTCCGCGGTATTAATCATTCGAACAGACTCGGCGGCGGAAGAATCGTTGGCCGACATGCGCGCGCGCAGGAGATTGGGGATTGCGATCGCCGCTATAACTAAAATGATAGCGACCACAATCAGCAACTCAATTAAGGAGAATCCCTTTTGTTTTCGCATTCGAGATGCTCGTTCCGCTCTGGCCTGACTTCGGTTGTCCATGAGCCCACTACCATGGCCGCACGTATAAAGCCAAAGTCGACGATCCGATACTTCGGTCATGATCCGTCAACCATCCTGCTTTCAAGCGGATGCCACGCGCATGATAGTACAAGGCAAAAATCGGCGAATGGCAGCGCGCTTTTCGAAGCGGCGATGACAAATTGTGTCACTGTGCAGACGCGAATGGCTTGAATGAAGCAACAAACCCTGGGGCGGCCACCAGCATTTCGAAGTTGTTTCGGCCAGGGTCATGGCATGTTCGGGACGGCATGCGATGGAGCAACTGCCGATTCTTTCTCGAGGCAGGGGCTGATTAAAGTATTCCGTACCAACCTGCTCTCTAGCCCAACCGTCAGCACGAACGTGGCGAGCATTAGTCCCCAAGGAATGATGGGCGACATGAGGGCCAAGTGAACACCATAGCGCACCAACAGCAGCCACGCCAAAGTCAAAACCACACCGGAAACTAAGGCCTTGAGGCGATCCGGCTTTTTGGAAAAAGGGTTGGAAGCGGCCGCCTGAACTGTCAGGGCGAAGGGCAAGCTCACGACCAGATCCACCAGGTAATGCTGACCCGATCCGAGCGTCGCTATCACTGTCAATAGAAGGTACAAAGCGAGGCCAGCACGGAGAACTCGGGGAAAGCCTTTGCTGTTCCACCAGAGGAGCACCGCCCAGCCCACATGAAGTGAGGGCATGGCATTGCGGGGGATGTTCGCAGGTATTGACATCTTGTGCAGGGCAAAGCTAAACAGATCATTGTAGGCAAGAGGATGCCAGGGAAAATCGGGACCAAACGCGTAGATCGGTCCAGTGCCGGGCACAACGCCATACAAGAACCACCCGCCGACGCCGGCAAGGGAGAGTACCGCCAGCATGTTCCACGAGATCTGCGTTGCGCCGGGACGAATTTGCCAGGCGCATACAGCCGCCATGGCGAAGGGCAGCGACAAATACGTGAGCATCGCACTGCGAGTCAGGACAATGCTGTTGTACATCAGCTTTCCCACGAAGAAACTGGGCTGGAGGCCGAGACTTCCGTCAAAGGCATAAAGCCATGCATCCTCCGTTTGGGGATTGAGGCTGCCGGAAAAGCGAAGTGCGGTGCCTGACACAAATATGAAGAGGATCAGGACCAGAGCCGGCACCAGAGAAGCCACGGCATTTTCGCGAGCGGCCCGCTCTGACCAGATAGCACGAAGACCAAGAAGCACCAGAGCTCCGATGCCAAGCACCGCAAATCCACTGGCGACGCGGAGCACCCAGAATGGAACCTGCGAGAGGTGAATGACTTTGACGAAAATCACCGAAATCGACAGCCAGGCATAAATCTCCCATCGCGAAGGAGCACCACGCAAAAAGAATACCAGCGCACCAGCAATGGCAAACGGCAAGTAGGGCTCATTGAAGTTGGTGAACCGCGCTCCGGCAATCACAAGCGTTATCCATGCGATCGACAGGCCGACTCGAGGAATAATCGAATCTCGCCGCTGCGCCTGAACGAGCTTTTCCCACGCCATGCTTGTAATTCTCCCAAAAAACTGAGCGGCCGTCGAAGAGACGACTTCGGGGTGATTCTACGTTACGGGCAGCGAGAGCCTGCGTTACCGAAGTGCCCGAAGAGGGAACCTGCAGGGGCACAGTCTGAAAAGCAAGAACCCAAAAACTAAAAAGAGCAGCGAAGTTGCCTTCGCTGCTCTCGGTTTTGTACCCTTCCGGTGGTTAAACCGTCAGGTTAGTTCGCCAGTCCGTTCAGAGCTTGACAAGCCGCGTATCCAGCAACCGGAGTGGTAACGCCAGAAGCCGCTTGGCGAACCACGCCGTCATCCGTCGCGCAAAACGACTTGGAACCGGTGGTGGTTCCGAGCGGAGCGCCTGTGGTAACGAACGTGTAGGGACCCGCTGTAACGGTGACGGGAGCAAAATTGTAGCCGCTCTTACCAGAGTTCGCCGGGTTGCCATCATTGGCCAAGGTGCTATCGATGATACACGCTGTGGCTGTGCTAGGAACGCACTGTACACCGAGTGCGCCGCCCAGGGCGACCAAGCTGGTATAACCAATCGTCGGATAGGCCGCGAAATAGCTAATCTCGCCGGTGGTGATGGTACGCTCGGAAGCGGCCGCGGACGAATCGTTGGCTGCCATCTTGGCGCGCATCAAGTTAGGAATCGCGATAGCTGCAATGATCAGGATGATAGCAACCACGATCAGCAGCTCAATCAGTGAGAAACCCTTCTGTTGTTTCCGCATCTCTATTTTCCCCTCTTTTGGTACTTCGTTGAATTCGTGCTGGTCATGGAATGACGCAGTCGGGCTTGATATTCGCACTTCCCGGGCCAAACCGGCTAGTTACCTTGGTTCTGGTCGCGTTTCTAGCAAGAGTCTTATTATCATGACGAGGGTAAACTTCAGTCCACATTTTAACCCTTCGGAAGGACCGGTTCGTTGCCAAAATCCGTCGCGAGGCCGACAATTCCTGTCATTCTGGGACAGGCCCCTCCCAACTTAGAACGCGGTTCCGCACAATTCTTGCGGGTGGAGGGTTACCCGATCACCAAGGTAACCCTAGAGAGCAGAACTCGGGCGGTATGACAAAAATCGCTGCTTATAATTGCTGTAACAGAAGTTGAGGATCCGATGAGTTCCAGCCCGACAACGATTGCCGAGCAACCCGCGATGCCTTCCAGGACGGACGCGCAGCTTTTTGTGGTGGCCAGGAAGCGCAAGGTTGTTCTGTGCCTTTTATTGGTGCTGGTTACATTAGGTTTTTATAACTCCGTCGTTCAGAACCGGTTTACAACCCTGGATGATGAAGTTTACATTCTGCATAACTCTCACGTGCGCGCGGGCTTAACCTGGAACACGGTCGCGTACGCGTTCACAACATTCGATACGGGTAATTGGCACCCCCTTGCCTGGATGTCGCACGCGCTCGATTGCCAGCTCTTTAAACTGAATCCGGCCGGCCATCATTATGTAAGCCTTCTCCTGCACGTGTTGAATGCGATTTTGTTATTTCTGCTGCTGGAGGCAGCCACGGGACTCACGTGGCCAAGCTTGATGGTTGCGGCGCTGTTCGCGCTCCATCCCGTGAATGTACAGTCGGTGGCCTGGGCGGCCGAGCGGAAGAACGTTCTCAGTATGACTTTCTTCTTGCTCACCATGCACGCTTATGGTTGGTATGTGCGGCGGGTCAGCGTGAAACGATACGCCGCTGTGGCAGCTCTGTTCGCACTGGGATTGATGGCTAAGCCGGAGATCATTACGCTTCCTTGCGTATTGTTGCTGTGGGATTATTGGCCGCTCCAACGAATGAACGGGCAAGGTCGAGCGGAAGATTCAACTGGCGCGCAGTCGCAGAGATCGTTTTCCTTTCTTGTCCTGGAAAAGTTACCGTTGCTCCTGCTTTCACTCGGCAGCGCCTTGGTGACCGTAATGGCCGCAAGAGCGAGCGATGCGGGGCGAAACGGGCTTACGAGGGCACGGATCGGAAATGCGCTTGTGAGCTACATACGCTATTTGGGCAAAGCCTTTTGGCCAACGAAGCTCGCAGTGATGTATCCCTACCACGGCCATTCCATTCCAGCATGGGCGATCTTGAGTTCCGCCGCAGCCTTGCTTTTTGTGACTGGTGCAGTTCTGCATTTCCGCAGTCATCGGTATCTCGTGGTCGGCTGGTTCTGGTTTTTGGGCACCCTGGTACCAGTGATCGGCATTGTCGAGGTCGGCATGCAAGCGATGGCAGACCGGTACGCATACTTGCCCTTTATCGGTCTATTTATAGCGGTGATTTGGGGCGTGGCGGAAATCGCCCGATGGCGAAAGATACCCCCCATATGGTTAGCTGCGCCGAGCATCTTGATCCTGGCAATTCTGGGAATGCTCACCCGTCGCCAGATCCCCTACTGGCATGACGGCGAGACGATGTGGAGACACACGATCAGTGTGACCGGACGCAACACGGTGGCGCATGCTGAACTTGGCTACACGCTGGCGGAAGAAGGGCGGGCAGAAGAAGCTATCGCGGAGTACAAGACGGTCGAGGCGATGCACGGGTATGGCGCTCCGGCTTTGGTCCAGGTTGGATCCTTCGCGCAAAGCCATGGACACTTGCAGGACGCGTTCCGGCAATATAAGGAGTCTCTCGAGCTCTCAGCAGATGCCAACGAACGATCTGAGGCCTGCGCCCACATGGGCTCAGCCTTCCTCCAGATGGGTGACATCCCGAACGCCAAATTGGGTTACAGCTATGCGCTGCAGCAGAACCCCAAAAACACTTTTGCCTTGATGGGAAGTGGCCTGCTGGCGGAGCGCGAGGGCGATTTCGCCGCCGCTATCGTACAACTTGACCTTGCTTTGAAGGTCCACCCCACCGACGTCGGCTATCTTCTGCTCGCCCAGGCGTTGCGCCGGGCCGGGCACTTGCCCGAGGCTGACAAGGCGGAACAGTACGCGCAGCAGAATACGAGTGACCTAAATCAGGCTCGGCAGTCTGCGGCCGAAGCGCTCGCATCGGCCGGGTTAAAGCCGGAATAGAAAGCGGAAAAGGCTATTTGGCGGATTGCCCCGCAGCTTGCAGCCGGTCAATCGCGCGCCGAGCCGCGGCATTCTGTCAGGGTGCAGTCGAAGTTCTTCCTGGTACTCCCCAACTGCTAAGAAAGGCTGGGAACTCTCCTCCAGCGCCTCGCCCATCTCATAGTGAAAGCCTTCGGCGCTGCTATCAATACTGATGGCTTGCTGGAAAAACTTGATAGCATCTTCCGTGCGGTGCTGGCTCAAGCGGATCTGTCCCAGGCCGAACCACGGGAGAGCGACGCCGGAAGGTCTTGCTCCAAGGCTAACCGAGAACCAGCGCTCTGCCTGAGGTAGATCTCCAGACTGCTGAAAGGCAAAGCCGGCGAAATCCGCGGCGCGCCAGCCCGGCTTCAATTCGTAAGATCGAACGAAGTGAGGGGCGGCCTCGACAAATTTCTCGCGTGCGCTGAGAGCGGAGCCATAGTTGAGCTGCGCCCATTCATTATTTGGCGCGCGGTTGACGGCGTGCGAAAACAAAATGAGATCATTTGCCCAATACTGGGATTGGATCGCGCTGGCAAGGGCGAGAATTACCGCGATGCATACTGCCAAGGGCCGAACCAACTGCTGCTCCGGCCATCTCTTTCTGATCCAGGAATAAGCGGATCCCGCCAGCAGCGCCACGCCGAGCATGCTCATGTACATGTAGCGATCGTGGATGAAATCGTCTTGGTTCATCCAGCGCAGGTTGAAGGTGGGAAGCTGGGGCAGAGTCAGCCACGCAAAAGCTACCCACAGTCGGGGATCGCGTCTTGCAAACTTGATGGCAAGTGAGGCGAGAGCGATCACCGCGATCGATGCAAGGAGAAATTGTGCGCTGCGCGGCGGATTTGATCAGGCGGAAGTCGTATTGCGGGCTAAGGCCTACTGGCACGAGCACGCGATAAAGATTGAAAAGGAAAATCTTGGGCGCGGTTAGAAGAATGGTGCTCCGCGCGACCGGCGAAGATGCAGCCGCCGCGCCGCCCAGAGCCCAGGATCGGAGCGCCAGCCAAAGTACAACAATTATCGCGTAGGGTGAAATTGCCTCGAGCAGAGAGCGCCCGGAAAATGCTGGCCGCGCGTCGCTTGTGCGATCCGACCATAAATCGATCAGGATAATTCCCGGCAGTACTACGCTCACTTCTTTCGTGAACAATGCCAGAAGAAATAGAATTCCAGCCAGAACCCACCAGACGCCAGCATTCCTGCTTGACGCGGGCTTTGCGATAGACCAGAAAGCTGGCGAAGCACAGCGCCGCAGCGAGGGGATCGTTGACGGAGGAGATCCACGATACCGATTCGGCTTGCAGAGGATGCAAGGCGAAAATAGCGCAGGCAAAGAGGGCTGCGCTTGCGTCCTTCAATAATTCGCGCGCCACGAAGAACGCGAGGGCGGAGGCTGCGAGGTGAGCCAAAACACTGGTGACGTGAAACCAGTGAGGGTTGAGACCGAACGCTGTCTTGTTGAGCAGGAACCAGAGCGTAAGGAACGGCCGGTAGAATCGCGCTTCCATTCCGCCCTTCGATGCCCACAACTGATGCGTGAATAAGAAACCGATCCGACCCCACGCTAGATTCTGGTTCTGTGGAATCTGGGGCGGATCGTCATAGACCCATCCGAAAGCTGAAAGTAGACGCATAAGTTGCAAGGGTAGCCAGCAGCAGGCCCGCGAGGGGAAGAAGTTCATGAGTCCGCGAGGAGGCCGGCTTTTTTTCTATAAGCTGGGACACAATTTGCAGTTCGGTAGTTCCAGCTTACAATAACGCTGCTCTCCTTATGCCTAACCCTCTTGAGTCCCTCCTGATTGATGCAGACGTGGCGCAGGCGTGGACGCTGCCATCAAATCTTTACACCGACGCCGCCATTTTCGAAGTTGAGAAGGAAAAGATCTTTGGGCGGAGCTGGCAAGTGGTGGGGCATCATGACCAGGTGGCGAGCGCGGGTGAATACTTCACGACTGAAATGGTGGGCGAACCTCTGTTGATTGTGCGCGGCGCCGATGGAAAACTGCGCGCTTTCTACAACGTGTGCCGGCATCGCGCGGGACCACCGGCGGAAGGTTGTGGATCACGAAAGTTATTTCGCTGCGCTTATCACGGCTGGACCTACGATCTGAACGGTGAACTGATTAGTGCGACGGAGATCGAGGGCGTTGAAGGATTTCGCGCCGGAGATTTTGCGCTGATCCCGGTGCGCGTCGAGGAGTGGTTCAACTTTATCTTCGTGAATCTGGATTGTGATGCGCAGCCTCTGCGCGACACGCTGGGTGAGTTGCTGCGGCAAGCGGAGAAGTTTCCCATTGCCGGGATGAAGTTGTTCGAACGCCGGACCTACGAAATGCAATGCAACTGGAAGACCTACGTCGACAATTATCTCGAGGGCTATCACTTACCCAGTGTGCATCCGGGATTGAACCGGGAACTGGATTACAACGCGTACATGGTGGAACCTTATGCGGGTCACGTACGCCAATTTAGTCCTATTCGCGGGCCGCAGCCCGGAGATACGACGCCGCGACGCTATCAGGAAGCGCGCGAGGATTTGACCACCGACTACTTCTGGATTTTTCCTAACTGGATGCTGAACTGCTATCCCGACAACATTTCATTGAACATTGTGCTGCCACTCGCGCCTGAACGCTCGCTGGCTATCTTCGAGTGGTACTTGCCGGAGAAAGAGCATGGCGGCGAGGCGGCGAAGGCTTCGGTCGAGTTCAGCCATCAGATTCAGATTGAAGATATCGGCATCTGCGAGAAGGTGCAGACGAATTTGCGTTCGCGAAGCTATTCGCGGGGACGGTTCAGCGTGAAGCAGGAAAAGGGCGTGCATGCGTTTCATCGGATGTATGCGGATTGGATGAAAAGAGACTCCACCGCCGAGAGTGCTAAGAACGCCGAGCGAAACGGCACATCTTGAATAGGTGGCGCGAAGGAATTCGATCTCTCGGTGCGCTTTGCGTTCTCGGCGGTACATCTTCTTTCATTCCGCTTTGACCAGCATGCACGTCACGTCATCGTGCTGAGGCGTGTTGCCGACGAATAGATCCAGTTCGGCCATCAGGCGATTGAGCATTTCCGCCGGGGTGCCCGCGGCTCCCGCCCCGATTGCAGCGAGAAGACGCGTCTCGCCATACTCATCCTGACGAGCATTTTCGGCTTCGACCACGCCATCGGTAAAGATGACGAGCCAGTCGCCGGGAGCCAAAGCGACGCTAGCAGATTCGTACTTGGCTTCGGGCTGAATTCCGAGGGGCAAACCGCCAACGTCCAGGCGCTCGATCAATCCATTGGCGCGGCGCACAATTGGATTATTGTGGCCGGCGTTGATGTAGGTGAAAACGCGCCGTGCCGAGTCATATTCCGAGAGAAATGCGGTGGTGAAGCGCAATCCGCCCTGGCTATTGGAGCAGGCGTATTTGTTCATGTTCGCGACCAGTTCAGGCAGAGCGACCTGCGCGGTCGAGAGCGTCTTGAGGCTCGCCTGAAACGTTGCCATTAGCATGGCTGCGGGAATGCTTTTTCCGGCGACGTCAGCGACGGCAAATATTACGCGATTCTCTTCGTTCGTTTTTCCGGGACGCGGAAAGACATCATAGTAGTCTCCCGCGACGGTGTTGGCGGGGCGGGTGGTGTAGGCGACTGAGATGCCGGGAATCTGCGGGGGTGCTCCGGGGAGCAGCCAGGTCTGGATCTCCCGAGCAATTTGCAGGTCGCGCTTCATCACGACGCGGTCGGCAATCTCCAGCATGAGCAGGATGAACATCAGCAGGCCGCCCCAGAAATGGAGTTCGAGTTCGACGACGTGCATCTCGTGGTCGGCGCCGCGATACTCAAAACCACTGCTGGGAAACACAAGCATGATCAGCGCAGCCAGCAGCAGAACGCGGCGCGCGGGAGAAAGCTTCTCGATAACTGCCCAGAAAAATTCCTTGGCTACATGCAGGTGGTGGCCGCGGCGGGTGAGCCCTTCGGGCGTCTTAGCAGCAACGTCGCGAGAATAGAGACGGTAACTGGCGCGGGCCTCGGTTTCGAACTGGGACCAGAGTTGAGTGAGTTCGAGACCCTCGGTGACTCGCCGCCAGAACTGGCGGAGGCGCACACTCAACGGCGGACTCTGCGCCGGGGCCGGAGGAGAAGTGGTCGCCATAAGATGCTGCGATTATAGAGGAAGGGAATCGACCGTATTTTCGATTATCGATTTCCAATCCCCAATTGTTTCAAGAAATCGGCAATTGGAAATCGACAATTGAAAATCTTAGAACAGCGCTAACTGTTCATCTAACGCCTGCACGGGCCATTTGTTGTCGTATATTGTGCCGCGCGGATCGGCGCGCTTGATCCCGTATTTCTCGCGGAGTCGCGCTATCAGTTGCGCTATGCGCTTGCCATAGGAAGGCGGCAAGAATGAGCGGTCCTGGTAACGCTGACGATAGTTCTCGACCAAGTGCGGAAATTCCTTTTCGAGGAAGGGAAGGAAAATTGCCGCCGAGCATGGTTTCAGAAACAGCGGGCCGGCGAAGATGTGGCGCGCACCGGCGGCGGCAGCAGCGCAGACTACTCCCTCGAGACCCGCGGGAGAATCCGTGATTCCAGGGAGCACGGGCGACAAGCTAACGCCTACGTTGATTCCAGCTTCGCTGAGCTGACGGACAGCGTCCATTCGCAAGTCCGGGCGAGGTGCGCGGGGCTCCAGAATTCGCGCCAGATCTACATTCATGGTGGTCACAGTGATGTGAATTGAGAGCGCGTTATTCAGAGCGATCGCGCCAAGAAGATCGAGATCGCGGACTATGAGATTTGATTTGGTGACGATGCCCAGCTCGAAGCCGCGCTGACGGGTGAACTCCTGCAAAATTCCTTGCGTGACTTCATAACGACGCTCTGCTGGCTGGTAGGGATCGGTTGCGGTGCCTAGCGCAATCGCTTCTCCGGGCTTGATGCGACGCAGCTCGCGCCTCAGCAGTTCCGCGGTGTGCTGCTTCACGTAGATTTTCTGCTCGAATTCCGTGCCATCGCGCATTTCCATGAATTCATGGGTGTAGCGGGCATAGCAGTATTTGCAGGCGAACTCGCAGCCGCGGTAGGGATTGATGGTCCAAGTGAAGGGCAGCCGGCGGTTGCTGATGCAGCGGTTCAGCAAGGAACGAGCGGGCAAGGTGAAGTACTCGACATTATGGCCTTCGCGAAGCGACTCGCCTTCAGACGCAAGGCGAGCGATGCCGACGAGCGGCGGCTTCTCAGGAACCGGGAACAGGGGCAAACCTGGAGTGGGCATATTCGCCTTTTGTTCGCTTATATTAGATTCAGATTCAGCAAGCTGTCAAGAGGGGCGGTTGGAACCTGATAGTGAGCGCGACGCCGGTTATCGACAGCGAAGGCAGACACCTTAGGAATCACGGCCTGGCGTAATGGAGAAAGCGATGTTTGGCTGTAGTGATCGCGCCTCCGCGTTTCGCGTGATGCAACAGGAAAAATGTAATTAGAAATTAAGATGACGCCCGAGCAACCGGATATTAAGATACTAGGTTTTCGAGCCAAAGGAGACCGCAGATTTATGGGACCGGATCGTTCTTTCCACTGTGAAGTTGAGAAGGCAAAAGAGAAAGATGAACGGGGGAATCAGGTGACTGCGGTCAAGTGCCACGGCAGGCTGGTTAGCGACACTGTGAGTGTCGTCAAAGAAGTGGTGAAGCCCCTCATCCCGCTGGGCGGTCGTATCGTTGTCGACCTCGGCGATGTCAGTCAGTTGGACAGTTCGGGTCTCGGAGCTCTGGTTGGACTCAAGGCCTCCGCAATCAACCAAGGCTATTGCATCCTTGAATTCGAGAATATGACGCCGCGCGTGCTGGAACTGCTGCGCATTACTCATCTGACGCAGATCTTCTCGGCGTAAGGCCAACCGGATTTTTGACTTCGTGCCGATGGATACCCTCCAGGTGCCGCGGGCGCCCAGGCACGCTCAATTTGGCCGGCGATTTTTGTCTGGTTCCTCGCTTTGGTGAATTGAGCGAACCTGGGAACTGTCGAAGACCCCTTTTATTGTCGACCCAGCTTTATTGTCCATCCAGCCGCTTGAGGCGAGGAAAGAACGGACTCACCTCGAACGGCATCTTCTCTGACGCCGACTCCAGGCGAACTGGTTTGGCCTTGAGCATCTCAATCCGGTCCGACCAAGGATCAACCAGAATTCGCGAGCCGAGCGGCAAGGCAGCAATCTGATCCACTCGATCCATTTGCAGGTTCTTGCCGGTTTTGGCCAGAGCCTCCATTCCGACGAGATGGCTGATCCCGAAGTCATTGCTGAAGCGCCCATGCAGCAAATTCGGCAATTGCGGAGAGCGTGCTTGCAGAGCTTTCAGGAAGAGTCCAGCATTTGTGAGCTGATCTTTATAGGGCGATTTCATAAACAGCTCGAGACCTTCCTTATCGGCGTCGGCTTCCTGCGTGGGATCGAAATGAAAGTTCAGTTTGGCAAAGATCTCCAGATCCGAGAAGGGCAACGTCAGACCCTCCAAGTATCCGGCGCCAACGGAATGGCCCAGAACGATGTGGGCCAGTTCGTGCGCCAGCACTGCGGCGAGCGTCGCTTCATCAGGTAGTACATCGAGAAGCCCGCGGCTGACGACGATGGTTCGTCCCATCACGAATGATTCCAGTGGCGTTGTGAGCAGCACACGGCAACGAACCCCAGCAAGGTCGAGATCATTGGTCACCATCAGATTGTTGACCACGGTCTGCAGGATCCCGTCGACCTCGCCGTCGGGGGCCATCAGTCCGGCAACTTGCAACCGCTCCACCACATTGTCGTCCCATGTGTAAGTTGTTTGCCCCAAGGTATAAGCCGGGTCCAAGTCCTGCGAAGCTTCGCGCCGCTTAGGATCGACCCACACGGGCGCGTCGGTCAGAGGCTTGGCATATTCGCGGTGGTCGCCCGCGTGTGCCAAGTCGTAACCCCAGATCCGAGTTTGAGCCTTAAACCAGAGTCCGTGACTCGAGGGATCATGAGGATTCGACTCCTCGGTATAAACATAGGCAGGCATCCACATGATGCCTAGGGTATTCAGCCGCCAACTGTCGAAGTGAAATGCGGGCTTCGAGAATACAGTCGAGGTGTGCGTTCCCGTGAAACGCACAATGTTGAAGTTCTGATCTTCCACCCAGATCCGGCCGACAAAGCGATGCTTTCCCGCATTCTCACGGGGCTTCACGTCCACGACGGCGCAATGCACTTCGCCGAGAGTCTCCCGGCCGGCAAATTCGAATGTGTAGTTCTGCCGATCGAAGTGTTCCAGGTCCGGGAACAACGCCTGCGCGAAGCCGGCTGCCGAGAAAGGCTCTCCAAACTTGGGGAACTTCTTCTTCCCTCCCTCCTTCAAGTGCTCCTCGTCTGCAAAGGCTGAAGTGCTGATAGCGTTGTCCGTCAAATCCAGACGGCTCAAGAAATAGTCATCGTACTTCGGAGACGTTTTAAGGGCGGAATCAGGCTGCTGTTCCTGGATATAGGTCTCAACGATCGGATGAAAGTTGCGCAGCAAGTCGATCACCCGGCGCTCCTGCTGGATAGCCGAGTCGACAAAATCATCAAACGCAATGGGTTTCCGCGTAGAAACGGAGGACCCCGACTGGGGCGGTGTCGGCGGCTGGGCGGGCGGAGTAACGTTCTGACTCGCAACGAGCCCGACCGCAAACACGGTAAACAATGCACGGCTAAGCCAGGAAATTGGCCTCGGCACAAACATCCAGAGACCAGTCTAAACCCCTGCTAGGCTTCGCAATCAGGAAATTACACGGTAGTTGTTGCGAAATCGCCATGCCACTCATTGACTACCGATGCCCGTTGTGCGGGGTCGCTATTCTTAAGATCAGCAACCCGACGAGCAGCGGCTTCGCTGGGGCTACGGCTGGGCTGACGGTTTTGCGGCCGGCTTCTCAAACAATTTGGGTTCGACCGACGGATTCAACTCTAGCGCGGTATATTCCGCGGTGCTGGAATCCTGACCATCCTGCTTGTTGTGGCGAACCGTCGGAATAGTCAGGCCGCCTACGGGCTTCCAGTCGTCGAGGTCGGTTTCGCCCTGGACGGGACCGCTCTGGCCAATGGTTCTGTAGGTTTCCTTCAAGATGTGGCCCGTTTGCGGGTCGACAAACCAACGGAGGGCGGCGCCGGCGGCGTTCACGTCCACAAT
The DNA here is from genome assembly GCA_963760855.1 of uncultured Acidobacteriaceae bacterium. Lineage (GTDB taxonomy): Bacteria > Acidobacteriota > Terriglobia > Terriglobales > Acidobacteriaceae > Sulfotelmatobacter. The sequence goes on from CAVXFD010000008.1 coordinate 49,443, forward strand.
GCGTGCATCGATGTCGCCGACTTTTTCGCTTCCGTCTGCGCGGAAGAACACGTTTGGATCCTTGGAGTGGGCTGCGATGAAAATCGGATCGCGCTTGATCTGCTCGAGGGTCTCGTTTTTCCGGGCCTCGGGCCAATTCTGAACCGCTCCGTTGGGAAGATCGATGAACGCCGCATCTGGTGTGGCGACGATAGTCACCGCGCCATCGGGCGTGTGCATTTCGGCGTGCAAATGGTCGGGAAAGACGACCACGGTTTCCATCTGCATGGGGAAGTCTCCCTGCGCCGTTTTTTGGGTGAGGGTGACCTCTGCCTTAAGAGCCTTGATGGGCGCCAGTTTGGCCTCACCGCCCATGGCAGCGACTACCTTTGCCGCCAAGGCCTTTCCCTCTGCGTTCGAGGCAGTGGGCTTGGCATTCTCTTCTTCCTTTGCCCCTTCCTTCGTACCTTCTTTCGTTCCGGGCGGAGGAGGAATGGTGATATCGATTTCCTTTACCGGACCGAGGGAGGAGAGAGGTTTGTCGAACTCTTTGGTATTGCCGACCACGAGCACGGCGAGCTGATCGCGATGGACATACTTGGCCGCCACGCGATTGACATCGGCGGCTGTGACCTTCTGAATTTCCACAGGGTATTTGTCGAGCCAGTCTGTGGGATATCCGTAGAATTCATAGGTCATGCGCTCGGCGAGAACTTTGTCGGGAGAATCGAGGCGGAAGATGAAGGCGTTGAGGATCGCGTCCTTGGCCTGCTTGATCTCTCCTTCGGTGATGGGATTCTTGGCGACATTCTCGATGTCTTCGTCGAGAGCCTGGATCGATTCGATGGTGCTTTGGCTCTTGGTTCCGGCGACAAATTGCAGGATGCCGGGATGGCCGAAGTTGGAGCCGATGCCGCCACCTACATTGTAGGCGAGACCGCGTTTGGTACGGATGTCGTTGAACAGGCGCGAAGAAAATCCGCCACCGAAGGCTTCGTTGAAAACGGAGATGGCGTAATAGTCCGGGTTCTTGCGCGTAGTGCCAAGCGCTACCATGTGGATGCTGCTCTGATTCACATCTTCCTTCGGGATGAGGTAATAGCCTGGCGGCGCCGGCTGAAACTTGATTTCATTTTTCGGAAGGTCCGGGCCTTTGGGCCAGGACTCGAACGCGGCCCGCAGCTTGGCTTCCATGGCGGAAGAATCAAAATCGCCACTTATCCCGAGGATGATGTGATTGGGATGAACGTAAGTTTTGTGCCAATCGATTAAATCCTGGCGAGTGATGGCCGCGATGGTGGAGTACTCGGGCTCGCGGGCATAAGGATTGTTCGCTCCGTAAGCGAGCTTGGCGGATTCGCGTGCCGCAATTTCTCCGATCTCATCGTTACGCCGGGAGATGCTGTCGTAGGCTTGCTTCTGAGCGAGGTCAAGCTTGTCGGCGCGGAATTCGGGATGCTGCAGCAAGTCCGCAAAGACTTTGAAAACGTCGTCGAAATCGCCTTTCAGGCAGGACAAGCTGATGCTTGTGGAATCGGGGCCACCGCCGGTTTCCACTTTGGCGGCGCGTACTTCGAGAAAGTCGTCCAGTTGATCGCCGGTTTGGGCCTTGGTTCCGCCGGTGCGCCAGACTTCGCCGAACAGTTCGACCAGTCCGACCTTGGCAGCAGGTTCGTTGCTTGATCCTCCGCGAATGCGTGCCGAGCCATTGATCAGCGGGAGTTCGTGATCCTCCTGAAGGAAGATGACCATGCCGTTGGAAAGCTGGATGCGCTTGGGCTGCGGCGGATGGAAACTGGGCAGGTTGGGAATCGGAATCTGTTGCCAGTTTGCAGCTTGCGATGTCGCCCGCGGTGCTGACGCCAGCAGACTCGATATGGCTAACAGAATAAACCAAAGGCTGCGCTGGTTCTTCATTGCGCACCTCCCTGGTCGGACGAGCCTTGTTTGGCTGAGCCTCCCTCGCCGGAGTCTTGCCCGCCGGTCTGTCCGCCGCCGGGGACAGTTTCGATCACGCCCACAGTGCGATTCGTGTCGTTGAAAGTTTCGTTCGCGACCCGGCGAATGTCAGCCTTGGTTACTTTGTCGATGCGGTCCACGGAGCGGAATAATTCGCGCCAGTCGCCATAGCGAGTCTCGTAGGTCGCCAACTGATTCGCCAGTCCTTCGTTATCTCCCAGGCTGCGGATAAGGTTTGCCTTGGTGCGAGTTTTGATCATCTTCAATTCGTCGTCGCTGATGTCTTCCTTCTTCAGGCGCTCAATCTCCACATGAATCGCGTCGGCCACTTCCTGCGGAGTATGTCCGGGCAGAGGGAAAGCATAGAAGGCAAACAGGTGCGGATACTTGATGCCTGGCAGTCCGCTGAATCCGGCGGAGAACGATGCGATCTTCTTGTCGCGCACCAGGGCGCGATAGAGGCGCGAGGTGCGGCCTTCGGACATGAGATCGGTGATGGCGTCAAATACCGCGTCGTCTTTGCTTCTGTAATCGGGCCGGTGATAGCCCTCGAGATAGAGTGGCTGGGTTTTCTCGAGCAATACCACTCGTCGCTCGGAATTCTGCGGAGGCTCGAGGGTGGTGGTTTCGTCCGGCTTGTGGCTCACAGGGAGACGCCCGAAATATTTCTCCAGAATCGGCATCGCCTGCTCGGCTTTCACATCCCCAGCAACCGCGACCACCATGTTTGCTGGGACGTAATACTGCTCGAAAAACTGCTTCGCATCGGTAGCCGAGAAGGAATTTAAATCCGACATCCAGCCGACCGTCGGGCGATGATAAGGATGAGCCTCGAAAGCGGCTGCGGTGAATTGTTCGAGAAGACGGCCGATAGGGTTGCTGTCGGTGCGGAGGCGGCGCTCCTCAGTCACCACGTTGCGCTCTTTGTAAAACTCGCGCAGGACGGGGTGAAGAAAGCGCTCCGACTCGAGATAGGCCCAGAGTTCCAGACGGTTCGAAGGAAGCGAGTAGTGGTAATCGGTCTCATCGTAATCGGTGGAGGCGTTCAGATCCTGACCGCCATTTTGTTCGACGATTTTCCCAAACTGGTTGGGCACGACGTACTTGTCGGCCGCGGCAATCGCGTCTTTCCAGGCTTTTTCCAGTTCCTTCAACTTGACCTCGTCGCGGCCGACGGTCTTATCGCGCTCGGCGATGTAGGCGGCGTAGGTGGTCTCGACTTTCTCCAGCGCTGGCTTTTCGGCGGCGTAGTCGGTCGTGCCGATCTTGTCGGTGCCTTTGAACGCCATGTGCTCGAACATGTGGGCCAAACCGGTCTGACGCATGGGATCCTGCGCCGAGCCGGCATCGACCAGGGTGAAGAAGGAGAACACTGGAGCTTCTGGCCGCTCGCAGATGAGAAGGGTCAGGCCGTTTGGCAGCTTCTTAACCGTGATGCGCTTCTCGAAAGACGCGACATCCTGAGCGGCCGCAAGCGCCGTTAAAAGCAGTACCAAAGCCAGGGGCCTTAGCATGCGATATTTCATTGGACCTCCAGAGAATGAGCCGGAAATGCGATCGACAGCCATGGTTAGACGAACACGAGGGACAGAAGTTTGAAATTACGTGGAGGGCAGGGAAGTTGTCAAACCGCCGAGTACGTTCAATCCAGCGACAGTGTAGGGCGAGGCCAGTATTTGGCGCAGAGCGCGGTTTGAGGCACAATGCGTGCTGGAGCACGCGCAATGGATTCGAGCATTGAGGTTCAGGGCAAGCAGCTCAAGTTGTCGAATCTGGAAAAAGTTTTGTATCCGGCCGCGGGATTTACCAAGCAACAGGTCATCGACTACTACGTCCGAATCGCGCCCGCGATTCTGCCGCATCTGGCTGGGCGAGCTCTCACGCGCAAGCGCTATCCCAACGGCGTGGACGAAGAATTTTTCTACGAGAAGAATGCGCCGCAGCACCGTCCAGACTGGGTGAAGACCGTTCCCATCTGGAGCGAGGGGAATCATCGCACGGTGCACTACATTCTGGCCGACGATCTGCCGACGCTGGTGTGGCTGGCGAATTTAGCGGCGATCGAACTGCATCCATCGCTCGCTTTGGCGAAGGATATTACTTGTCCGACCATGATGGTCTTCGACCTTGATCCCGGGCCGCCGGCGAACATTGTGCAATGCTGCCAGGTGGGGCTGTGGCTGCGCGAGGTTTTCGAACATTTTGAATTGCAGAGCTTTCCGAAGACTTCGGGCTCCAAGGGGCTGCAGATATATGTTCCGCTGAATACTCCTACGAAGTACGAGTTCACCAAGAACTTTGCGCACGCTCTGGCGCAGTTGCTCGAGCACGACCATCCGGAGATGGTGGTATCTGACATGAAGAAACAGGTACGAACGGGGAAAGTTTTTGTGGACTGGAGCCAGAATGACGAGCACAAAACTACCGTTGCCGTTTATTCGCTGCGGGCTCGGGAGCGGCCCACCGTTTCGACACCGGTGAGCTGGGAGGAAGTGGAGCGCGCGCTGAAAAAGAAAGATGCAAACCTGCTGGTGTTTGAAGCCGGCCAGACGGTTACACGAGTGGATAAAATGGGCGACTTGTTTGCTCCTCTGAACGAGTTGAAGCAGCGTTTGCCGGACCTCAAGGGAGTTGCGGCCTCGAACCGCAGAACAGCCGCAGGCGCCGATTTCGATCGCTGCTCAAGCCGAAGAAAGGCCGAAGCGATCCCGGCGCGCGGCTGCGCGAAAAGCAGTCAAGCCGCAGGCGTCGCGCAAGCCGCGCCGCAAGGTATAATCCCGTTCGCTACGAGTGTTCCTAGAGACTTCGCCATGCCTCAACTGTTTGTTGGGACGTCTGGATGGGCCTACCCGAGTTGGAAGCCTGATTTTTATCCGGCAAAACTCGCGCAGAAGAAATTCCTTGGCCATTACGCGACGCAACTCAATACGGTTGAGGTCAACTTCACTTTCCGGCAACTGGTGAAGGAAAGCACGATCCAGAACTGGATGCAGGAAACTCCCGCGCACTTTCGGTTCGGAGTGAAAGCGCACCAGGTAATCACCCACATCAAGCGTTTGAAGGGAGCGGAAGATTTTGTGCCGCGGTTCCTGGCGACGATTGAGCCGTTGGCCAGTGCCGGCAAGCTAGGCCCCGTGCTTTTCCAGTTGCCTCCGAATCTGAAGTTAGATCTGGTGCTGCTGAAGGATTTCCTGGCGTTGTTGCCGCGGACCTTACCGGCGGCGTTTGAATTTCGCCATGAGTCGTGGTTCGCTGATACGACATGGGAGCTGCTGAAATCGGGCGGCGTCGCGCTTTGCGTTGCGGAGACGGAAGAGCGGACCACGCCCGATGTAGCCACCGGCGCGTTTGTGTATTACCGCTTTCGCAAGCCGAATTACACGGGCGATGAACGCAGAGGTATGGTCGCCCGAATTGGAGAGCACATGGCCGCCGGTCGCGATGTGTTCGCTTATTTCAAGCACGAGGAGACGCCGGAAGGCGCGCTCTACGCCGTGGATCTGCTGCGTGGGGCCAGCCCGACATAACTCTTGCAGTTGAGCATCTTGTTCATCACTTCCTGTAAGGTCCGATAACGCGCATACTCAATCCATCCCATCTGCATGTCCTCAGAAGCCAACTCGCGCGTGGTCTCCGGTTTTCTCGATTACTTGAGAATTGAGAAGGGATTGGCACGGCTTTCCATCAGCGCCTACACCACGGACATTTACCAATTCTGCGAATTTCTGGAGAAGCGCAAGCGATTGCTATTAACTGCTCGCCGCTCGGATGTGCGCGAGTTTCTGCAGCAGCTTTTTTCTCATCAAGTGGACGGACGCAGCGTGGGACGAAAGCTATCGGCGCTGCGCCACCTTTACCGATACCTGCTGCTCGACAAGAAAATCGACTACGATCCCACCCTGGACATTGAATCGCCCCGGCAGTGGAAGGTTCTGCCGAAGGCGCTGGCTCGCGACGAGATGGAAGCGACGCTGGGTGCGCCGCTTAAGCGGCAGAGCGTCTCTGCTGGTGATGCGCAGCATGCAACTGCACTTGCAGTCCGGGATCGCGCCATGTTGGAAGTTTTCTATGCGGGAGCGTTGCGAGTCTCGGAAATCGTCAACGCCAAGCTGGAGGATCTTAAACTCGACGCCGGCTATATGCTCGTGCGCGGCAAGGGCGACAAGGAACGCGTGGTTCCGCTGGGACGATCGGCTCAAGGATGCGCTCAGTGAGTATCTGACGAAAGCGCGCCCGTTGTTGGCGGCGGGGAAAGTGAGTGGAAGCGTCCGCAAGAAGCGCCGCTAAAGATTCACCACTACTTTTTATTGCGCGCGGAGGGCGAATGCTAACGCGCCAGCGTATCTGGCAGATGGTGCGGGCCGCCTCGGCTGATTCGGGTCGCGCTGCTTCTCCACATATGCTGCGCCATTCTTGCGCCACGCATATGGTGGAGAATGGCGCCGATTTGCGCACCGTGCAGACGATCCTGGGTCATGCGGATATTTCTACGACGCAGGTCTACACGCATCTGGCACTGGATCGGCTCAGGACGGTTTATCAGAAGCATCATCCGAGGGCGAAGGCGAGATGAAGTTCACCACGGAGGCACGGGGACACGGAGAAACGACTACGTCTGCGGCTCCCGGCTGGGCGAGCAAGCCTGCGCTCGCTCGAACGATAGTGGCCAAGGCCGTCACTGATTTTATTCGTCATCTGCGGGAGCGTAACGCTTCGCCGCACACGATCAAGGCGTACAGCCAGGATCTGGTGCTATTTTCCGCCTATGCCGGCTCGCGTGGATGGAAGCAGATTGACCACATTGCCGTTCGCGGATTTCTTTCGCAACTCTACGACAAGGGTTTGAGCAAGCCTTCAGTGGCGCGCGCCCTGGCAGCTGTGCGCTCACTTTATCGTTGGCTGGCGCGCGAAGGTGTGGTCGAACAGAATCCGGCGAAGCTGGTTGCAACGCCGAAGCTTCCCAAGAAACTTCCGCGCGTGCCCACAATCGAAGAGATGAATTCCGTGATCGACGGCGAAATGCCCGAGGTCGCGGCTTTTCCGGAGCGCGACCGGCTTATGCTGGAGCTGCTGTATGGATGCGGCATCCGCAATTCGGAATTGACCGGGATCAATCTTGATGACATTCGGTTGAGCGCTGAGGCTATTCTCATTCGCGGAAAAGGAAAGAAAGAACGGTATGTTCCCTTTGGCGATTCGGTGAAGAGCGCACTTGCAGCGTACCTGCCCGAGCGGCAGAGAAGTTGTTGGTGCGGGCCGCAAGCCCTCAAACGCGTTGCTGATCAACTGGCGCGGCGGCCGGCTTACGACGCGCAGCGTTGGCCGGATCGTCAAGAAAATTGCGGTCGCCAAGGGCCTTTCTCCCGACGTCCATCCGCACACGCTGCGCCATGCCTTCGGCACTCACATGCTGGAAGAAGGCGCTGACCTGCGTGCTATTCAGGAGTTACTCGGCCACGAACGGCTGGCGACAACGCAGCGCTACACGCAGTTATCGATGAAACATGTGCTGCAGGTGTACGACCAGACGCATCCGAGGGCGAAGTGAAATAGTCGCGGACGGCGGAGCTCCGGCGCAGGGTCCTTAGGAACGCTTTCCGCAGATCTTCCCACATCTCGACCACCCGTGCCTTCAAGTCGGCCGTCAACTTCTCATACGCCGCTTCCGACGCCTCACTCTCTGGTGGCGGAATAATCGGGTCGCCAAACACCATTTTCAATGGAGTGAATCCCTGGAAGGTCTTGTCTCTTGGCCAAGCTTTGTAGAATCCCTCAATCGCCACGGGCACGATCGGCACCTGCATGTGAATGGATAATATGGCCGCGCCTTTCTTGAAGATTCTTGGCGTGCCGTCGATCGAACGCTCGCCTTCGGGATAAAGGATAAGCGGGCGTCCCTGCCGCAATCCGAACGCGCCAGCGCGCATGGCGGGAATCAGATTCGCGTCGGGATCGACGACCACGATGCGCAGCGAGCGAGCGAGCCGCAGCATAAATCCGGTCCCGAAGATTTCGCTCGTTCCCACGGCGAAGACCTTCTCAAAGACGGATGGCGGAAGAACGCCGGCCAGAATCAGGGGATCGAGATAGCTCTGGTGATTGGAAGAGATAATGTATGGGCCGCTCTTGGGAAGTTTTTCAATTCCGCGCACATCGCAAATGAAAACGGTCGAGCGCGACCATATTTGTCAGCCGCGAAATCAAATACCAGAATGTGGCGCTGACGGGCTGCGGTCGCGTCAGTTGGATCACGTCGGAAGGATCCGGCTGTTCCGCAAAAATTGCTTTCCACCCGGCGAAAGCATGCCGCGTTCCTGGCGCACCGGCGCCGGTTGATGCGCTTTGCAAAACGGCATCCACGACATCACGCACTGTATAGATTCCGGAGAGCTGCGACTCCTCGACATCCCCTCCCAGCTTTTCTTCGAGGTGGCTGAGCAGCTCGACGCGCTGCATCGAGTCGAGCCCCAGGTCGAGTTCCAGGTTGTGGGTGGGTCGAAGGGTCGCAGGAGCTGACGGTGCTGATTCGCGCACAATCTGGAGAGCGCGCTGGACGTCAGGCTGATCGAGCCATGCCGTCTCGTCAGCAGTGAGTGGATGTTCGGCGGGTAATTCTGAATCATCCGCAATTTTACGCGATTGATCCGCTTTCACGCGCTTTTCCACTTCGAAGCGCTTGATCTTGCGCGTGGTGGTGCGCGGCAAATCTTCCTGCCAGATTTCGTAGCTGCCGATGCGCTTGGTGGACGCGATCTGCTGCGACAGGCCTTCGACATCGAAGCGAATAATCTCCTTCGCGTTCACGATTTTTTTCTGGCGCAGCACATCGAAATTGGGCACGATCACCGCGTGCAGCCGGTCGCCGCCTTCGCCGGGCTTGCCTTCGAGTCCCATGACGGCCAGTTCCTTGATGTATGGCGATTTCAGGTAGTGGGCCTCAACTTCTTCCGGATAAATATTCTTCCCGTTACTGAGGACGATCACTTCTTTCTTACGCCCGGTGAGAAATAGATTCTGGTCGGCATCGAAGTAGCCGAGATCGCCGGTGTAGAGCCAGCCATCGCGCAGCACAGCTGCGGTGGCGTCGGGACGGTTCCAGTAACCTTTCATCACCACCGCACCGCGCAACACTACTTCGCCGGTTGCGGGCCCGCCATCTTCATCTGGGCGCTGGTCGACGATCTTTGCCTCCACGCCCTTCAGTGCCTTGCCGACCGAACCAATCACGTTGTTGCCGGGGGAATTTGCGAAGACGGCCGCGGTGGTTTCCGTCAACCCATAGGCTTGCAGGACGTCGATGCCGAGATCGTAGAAATCCCGGGCAATGACGGGATCGAAGCGCGACCCGCCCGTGACCAGATAGCGAATCTTCTTGCCTAACGTCTCATGGACTTTGCGGAACATGATCGGTCCGGCATTGATGCCAAGCTTCCGCAGATTGTGATTCAGGGCGACGAGAGTCTTGAATACTCTTTGCGTCAGCACTCCTCGTTTCTTGATCTCTTCAAAGATGCGCTGATGAATCAGATAGAAAAATTGCGGCACAACCGCGAAGGCTGTGATATTGCGGTCACGCAGAGCACGGAGAAGTTCGGTTGTATTCAAAGTCTCCAGATAGACAACGCGCGAGCCCTTCACCAGCGGGAGAAGCAGATTTGCCATCTGCGCGAGCACGTGGAACATGGGCAACACGCCTAGCAACGCGTCGGATGGGCCGATTTCAACCCAATTGAATACTGCCTCAACTTCTCCGAGAAAGTTTGCGTGGGTCAGCATCACGCCTTTGGGATCCGCGGTAGTTCCCGAGGTGTAGAGCAGGGACGCGATATCCTCCGCCTGCGAGAGGGCGGGTTGGAAGTTTCCTGACCCACCTTCGAAGATCGCGGGTAGATTTCCCAGCCAATGCTTTTCTGTGGAGTCGTGGGCCATGCGCTCCGGGTCCATCAGGATGAGACCCACGTCGAGGTCTGCGACGGCTTCCCGGGCGATTGCCGCATGTTTGGCGTCGCAGAAAAGGACGGAACTACCACTGTCCTTCAGTAGCTTCGCAAGTTGGTCGGCATGAAGCGCTGTATCGAGCGGGACAACGGTGCAGCCCGAAGCGATGATGCCTAAGTAGGCGGCGACCCAGCGCGGGTGGTTATCGGCCACGATGGCCAGACGCGATGCGCGCGCGAATCGGTTCTCGCCGATCCAGCGGCCGACGGATTCTGCCATCCGGCGGAGATCGGCATATGTGCAACTTTCGATTTCATCATTGCGTTGGAGTTCGAGGGCGACATTGTTCGGCCAGCGCTGCTCGCATTCGAGAAAGCGGTCGTAGAAAGTGGGCATGCGTCGTGGGGAATATACACGAAAAATCCGTTCACCGCAGAGTGCGGGGAAATCGCGAAAGACGGTTCAAGTTCCTGCCGACGGATGAGTTCCCAGGCATGTTCCTTACTCCTGTCTGACGCATCTAATTATGCTAGGCTAAAAGGGATACGCTGGGGCAGTTCCCGCCCTCTGAAGGATTTCACAGTTTGATCAACACACTCATTGGCAAGGTCTTTGGGACCAAGAACGAGCGGGTCATCAAGAGCATGATGCCCAGGGTCGCGGCCATCAACGCCCTCGAACCAGAGATGCAGAAACTCACCGACGACCAACTGCGCGCCAAGACGGCCGAGTTTCGGAAGCGCATTCAGGAGCGGCTAGGCCGTGTTCCCAATGTTCCAGCAGCGGAGGAGGAAGCTGATTCGGACCTCGATGTAGACCAGGCGAAAGAGTTCGAGAAGGCGCAGTACGAAGCGCTGCAGGAAGTTCTGGATGAAATCCTGGAAGAAGCGTTTGCCGTCGTGCGCGAAGCCGGCCGCCGGGTGCTCAACATGCGCCACTTTGATGTGCAGTTGATCGGCGGCATGGTGCAGCACAAGGGCATGATTTCGGAGATGAAGACGGGCGAAGGAAAAACGCTGGTAGCGACTCTTCCGGTCTATCTCAACGCTCTTAGCGGACGCGGGGTGCATGTGGTCACCGTCAACGACTATCTGGCCAAGCGCGACTCGGAATGGATGGGCAAGCTTTACCGCTTCCTTGGCCTTACGGTGGGCGTGATTGTTCACGACCTCGACGACGAGCAGCGCCGCGCCGCTTATGCCGCCGATGTGACTTACGGCACGAACAACGAGTTTGGCTTCGACTACTTGCGCGACAACATGAAGTTCGATCTGAAGGATTGTGTGCAGCGCGGCCACAATTTCGCCATCGTCGATGAAGTCGATTCCATCCTGATCGACGAAGCGCGCACGCCGCTGATTATTTCCGGCGCGAGCGAGGAATCGACCGACAAGTATTATCGCGTCAACCGCATCATCCCCAAGCTGGAAAAAGGGGAAGAGCTCGAAGTTGCCCCAGGCGAGCCGGCGCAGCTTACCGGCGACTTTGTGGTCGACGAAAAGCACCGCAACATTACGGTCACCGACGAAGGCTGGGAAAAAGTCGAGCAGCTTTTGGGCATCGGAAATATTGCCGATCCGGAAAACTGGCCGCTCAAGCATCACGTGGAGACCGCGATCAAGGCGCACGCTTTGTACCGTCGCGATGTGGAGTACGTGATCAAAGATGGCGAAGTCATCATCGTCGACGAATTTACCGGACGTATGATGCCGGGCCGGCGCTGGTCCGATGGCTTGCATCAGGCGATTGAAGCCAAGGAAGGCGTGAAGATTGAGCGCGAGAATCAAACGCTGGCCACGATCACGTTTCAGAATTACTTCCGCATGTTCAAGAAGCTCTCGGGCATGACGGGAACGGCGGAAACCGAAGCAACCGAGTTCGACAATATTTACAAATTAGACGTCATCGTGATTCCGACGAACAAGCAGATGCTGCGGTTAGAGAATCCTGACGTTGTTTTCCGCACGGAGAAGGAAAAATATTTTGCGGTGGCCGACGAGATTCAGAAGCTTCACGAAAAAGGTCAGCCGGTGCTCGTTGGTACAACGTCGATTGAAAAGTCTGAGCGGCTTTCCGAGTTACTGAAGAAGAAGGGACTGAAGCAGCACGTTGTCCTGAACGCCAAGTTCCACGAGCGCGAAGCTGAATTTGTGGCGCAGGCTGGACGCAAGGGCATGGTGACCATCGCTACCAACATGGCGGGCCGCGGCACCGATATTTTGCTCGGCGGCAACCCGGAATTCATGGCCAAGCAGGAACTGGTGAAGAAGGGAATCGCGCAGCAACTGCGCGTGGCTCAGGGCAAGATCGAAGGGCCGCAGGAAGACGGTGCGACTTCCATCTTCTACTACAACGGAAATGAATACACGGTTCCGACGGACAAATGGAACTGAGGTTTTCAGCCGGTACAAGGAACAGACCGATCAGGAGCACGACGAGGTTACTGCGGTCGGCGGCTTGCATATTCTGGGCACCGAACGCCACGAGTCGCGCCGCATCGACAATCAGCTCCGCGGACGCGCCGGCCGTCAAGGTGATCCGGGCTCCTCGCGCTTCTACCTCGCGCTGGAAGATGATCTGATGCGCATCTTCGCCAAGGAGTGGGTGTCGAAGCTGCTGGAGCGGCTGGGGATGGAGGAAGGCGTCCCGATCGAGTCGAAGCTGATCAGCCGGCGTATCGAAACGGCGCAGAAAGCGGTGGAGGGGCAGCACTTCGAGTCGCGCAAACATCTTCTTGAGTACGACGACGTGATGAACAAGCAGCGCGAGGCTGTTTATGGCCTACGCAGGCGCCTGCTTGAGGGCATGGATCAGAAGGATCTGATACTCGAGGATTATGTCTCAGCGATTCTTGGCGATCTGATGGAAGAGTATTGTCCGCCCAAAGGCCACGTCGATGACTGGAACACTAAGGGACTGAAAGATGCGGTCTTCACGCGGTTCGGCGTGGACTTCATTGCCGAAGGCGTGAAGCCCGAGACCTTGAACCGGCAGGAACTCGGCGATGCCATTTTCGAGAAGCTGAAGGAAAGATACGAGGCGAAGGAGAAGCTGATCGGTCCTGATGCCATGCGCCATCACGAGCGCATGATTATGCTGAGCGTGCTCGACTCGCAATGGAAAGATCACCTTCTCAGCATGGACCATCTGAAGGAGGGCATCGGGCTGCGCGGCTACGGCCAGCACGATCCGCTGGTCGAGTACAAAAAAGAATCCTTCGAGATGTTCGAGGCTATGCTGCAGCGCTTCCAGGAGGACACGGCGCGCTATCTTTACCTCATGCAGATCATCGAGCGACCGCCGGATGTCGGTCTGGAGGGAGGCGCAGGACAGGCTCCCCAGTCGGGAATTCCGGCGCAGCAGGGCGGTGGCGGCAACGGACATCACCCTCCGCGCTTAGTGGCGACCTCAGCCGATGATCTGGAAGAAGCATTCATGCGCCGCAAGCGTCGCGAACTGGAACAGGCGCGCATGGCGGGCTCCGGAGACGTGCAGCCTGTGCAACAAGTGGTTCGCGGGCAGGAAAAGGTGGGCCGCAATGATCCTTGTCCCTGCGGCTCCGGCAAGAAATTCAAGAAGTGCCACGGGGCGTAAGCGAAAATCGACTGTGCTTAACGTTACCTAGGGCCGCTAATTCGAGGTATTCTTCTTCTTTACCGCGGCAAAAGTCATCTCCTTGGCGCGGCTCCTTGTTCTGTGCTTCCATTCGGCAAAGAGAGTCGCATAATTTTTCGTGATGTAATCCGCTTTCCTCACTCCTAGTTTCCTTGCCGTCGCGTCAATCCAGCGGGGCTCGCCCTCGATTTCGCAGAAATCTCCGATTGGGGTCTGGTCGACTACGACTTGCCCCTTGCCGTCGGTCCACTCGGCACGAAACTTTTCGTAGCGGAACGATGGCGCATAACCTAGTGCGCGAAGAATCGCATCTGCCTGCTTTCCATCACCGACGGATGTTTCCAACTCCTCGCGGCTACTGTGGCGTGCGGTCTTCTTTCCAGCTTTATGCGTCAGTGTCCACTCCGCTCCATACCTTCGGACCCGCAGCAACTCCTTGCGTTTTCTTAGCACTTCGCCGGGAAGATCGTAGAGCGTGTTCATCTCGTGGGTTCGAGGAGTGACAACACGAAATCCTGCTCGGCGCAGCCTGCTTATGAGCGCCCGTATATTGACGACGCGAAACTTGATTTCGATTTCTTGGTTGAAAGACATAAATGCAGTATAGGTTTGCCCTGCAAATGCATCCAAATAACAGGGTGCGCAATACGCGTATTACAAGGAGGAGCTATGTCCCGTGTGCGAATATTGCAGGTTTGGATAGCGGCGATGGTGCTGGGCGCCGGATTGGCCGTTCTGCCCGCAATAGCGGCGGCCACTCAGACCTTTACCGGGAAAGTCAGCGACGCGATGTGTGGCGCCAAGCATGAGGAGGGGATCGACCCTGCGACCTGTGTTCGCGCATGTGTGAACAAGGGCGCTAAGTATGCTTTAGTTGTCGGTGACAAGGTCTACACCCTCGACACCTCGAGCCAGGCAGCGAAGGATGAGCTCAACAAGCTGGCTTGGCAGCAGGCCAAAGTCACGGGTACCGCCAACGGAGATACGATTGCGGTGAAATCCGTTATGGCTGCCAAGTAGGACTAAGGAATCTGTTGTCTCCCGTATTGCCGGGCGTACCACGACAGGCCAAGACCAACAGCGAAGCCAGACGTGCGTTCGCCCTCTTGGCCTGTTTGTCTCCCTGCCATTTTCGATGATGGAACATTTCGAGCGCCATCGACCGCAGATTTGGGCCAGAACTAATTGAAGGTTGGCAGTTTCACCAAATCGTCCTTGGGAACCGACTCCACGGGTTCGCCGGCCTTCCGCCATGCGGTGAATCCGCCGACGATCACGAACGTGTTGAATCCTTTTTCCCGCAGCAGGTGCGCCACCCGGGCGCTGGTCGCTTCGCGTGCTCAAGTACAATAGAGGTATATATCCTTGTCTTTCGGAAGGTTTTTGATCTCTTCTTCAAGATTGTTGGGCTCGATGCGGATCGAGTTCTTGATTCGTGATGCGCCCGAGTCATAATAGCCGTGGCTGCGGACATCGACAATCAACACTTGGCTGGGATCCTCCGACGCCAGCCGTCTGGCCAATTCTTCCACCTGCACTCGAGGCACCACGGCGTATGGTCTGTTCTTACGGTATTGCACAACACGGTAAATGCCGTACGCGAGCAGCGCGGCTATGACCACCACTTCCATGGCGAGACCGGCGGCATGAAAGCCGCGCAAGATGGCGGCTAGAAAGTCGCGAGATACATATCCCACCAGCAGGTATGTTAGGGCGTAAAGCGAAGCCCCGGCGAGGTCCAAACGCAGAAACTGCCAGAAGCGCATCTTCATGCTGCCGGCCAGTGGCGCTGCCATGGTGTTGACGCCGGGGATAAACTTCGCAATCACAAGAGTAATCTTGCCGCGTTTGTAGAACGATTCCGCTGACCGCAGAATGCAGGTTTCCGGATTGATCGAGACACGGCATAGAAATCCCAACAGTGCCCAGCCCATGGATCTACCAAGCCAGAACTGTGCCGCATCCCCAAGCATCAAGGCCGTGATGGCCGCGATCACAACGTAGGGACCCCAGAGGGCATGACCCGCCACAGCGGCTCCAGCGGCTACCAGTGCGATGGCGGCCGGGAAAGGAAGGCCCATCGCTTCGGCCAGCAGCAGCCCGAAGATGAAGGCGTAACCGTGATGTGCCAATAGTGAGAACAGGGTCATAGACGGTGTTTGATAAGGGAAATCAGGAAAGGGTTCAGTATAAACAAAGCCGGACATTCATCCGATGGATGATGTCCGGCTTTGTTACGGGGAGCAATTGTTTTCCCGGAGGACACTCCCCGCGCAGGGTGAGCAAACTGGCAGCGGCTTTCACTCGGAGTCTCTCGGCCCTATACGGGTCGGCGCGTCGATTAGCAACCAAGGCGCCTTTTTCGCAAAGCTTCGACTGAAGCCGCCGCCTTTTCGTTGGCGGCGCATCCGTTGCGGATTAGGTACCCTGGCGACTTCCTTTCATAAGTGCCGGGGAGAGATCAGATGGATCGCTTCTTGGCGTCCATCGCACAGCAAGTGCGTCTCGTTAGCCTTCCGCTTTACCGGACACTTCCACCAACTGCCGGGATTATGTCTCCGCCGGCTACAAGAAATCTGTGGCTGCAGTCACACTTTGGCGTGACGGAAATCAAAGGGAAGCCGGGATCGAGAGGACGGCCACTTATGGTGAACGCGATTGGCGACATCAAAGCCAGGATGTTTAGCGAAATTGATCTGAGTTCGCAGAGGAATGGATAGAAAAATGCGGGACGACATTGCCGTCCCGCCAGAGTCTGCGACAAACTTTTTTACTTGCTCATGGAGTCGTTACTCATCGATCCGCCCTTGAGCATCTTTACGCTCATCACGTGGATCGAGTTTTTGTCGGCGTAAACGTGGGCGCTGAGCTGGACGTGATGGCCCTCATGTCCCTTCAATTCTTCGGGATTCATCACATCCCAGCTCTTGCCGTCCTTATCATTGACGAACATGTACTTGTCTCCCTCAGCCTTGACCGTGCCCTTCAAAGTCATCAGGGGAGCCTTGGCTCCGGCTTGATCGGCTTGGGTTTGCCCCATGTTGTTGTCTTGTTGCGCGAAAGCACTCAAACTCATCGCGAGAGTTATCGCCAGCACAAATAGCATTAACTTTTTCATCGGGATCTCCTTAGTTTGGTTGTGGAAAGCCTGGCCAGAGACGTACCGCTACTTACTAACGTTGCCGGGGTGACGAACGGATTGGTACGCTTCCCTATATTTTATTACTATTGGTCGCCGGAAAAGACGAATAGGTTGCCGCAAATGCCTAAAAGACTAATCGCAGAGGGTGCTAAGAACTCCGGTCTGAATGCGACTGAGCCGGGCTGTTTCGAACTACTTCTCCCTGGCCACCACAAACTCCGGCGCCCATAACAGAGCCCGCTTGATTTCGGAGTCAGGGAACGTGCAGATGGCTTTCTGCGCGGACTCCGCGTAGCGCGCGGCTCGTGCGGTTGCGGCTTCCAGTGATCCGTAGCGTTGCAGAATCTCCATAATCTGGGTCTGAGTCACACCATTGAAAGCGCGGTTACGCAGAATGGTTTCAATCTTCTCGCGTTCCTCATCCGTGCAGCGCTCCAGCGCGTGAATCACTGCCATGGTGACCTTGCCCTCGCGGAGGTCACTGGCCACAGGCTTGCCCAGAACGTCCTCGGAAGCGGTGAGATCAAGCACGTCGTCGACGATTTGAAAGGCCATGCCGAGATCGTGTCCGTACTTGCTGAGTGCATCTTCCTGGTGGGGCGTCGCGCCACCGAGAATCGCCCCCAGCCGCATGCAAACAGAAAACAGGCATGCCGTCTTGCGGTAGATCAGATCGAAATGCTCATCGAGCGTGATCAGCTTTCCGAGTTTTTCCATCTGCAGCAGTTCGCCTTCGACCATCTGTTGCGTCAGTTCAATCAAGCAATCCAGAATACGGAAGTTGCGCTCCTGCACGGCGACCTTGAAGGCTTGCATGTAGAGCCAGTCGCCCGCCAGTACGCACTTCGAGTTACCCCATTGCGTATTGGCGGCGGGCCGGCCACGGCGCGTTTTGGCCTCATCGATAATGTCGTCATGCACCAGCGTTGCAGTATGAATGATCTCGACCACGGCACCCAGCCGTACGGCGCCCCGCCCCTGGTAGTGGAATAGCTTGGAAGAAAGAAAAAGGAGCGCCGGGCGGAGGCGCTTGCCTCCACCATTCCGCAGGTACTCCCCAATTTCAGTAATGGCCTGTACGCCTGAGACGGTATCCCGCCCGAACTCGCCTTCCAACGCCGCAAGATCTTCATGCAGCAGATCGAAGACTTCCTTACCGGTAATAATGGGCGGTGCGCTCAATTGACTAGATTCCCAATCAAAATTTCTTACCGCAAAGGACGCCGGGCACGCCGAAAAAAATGATTGCGTCCGCTCAACTCCCGGGCTGTCTTCGCGGACCCAGCGTTCTCTGCGGTAAGAACTCTTCTAGTTCGTCCGATAGTTCGTAAACTGCAGGTCGATTCCGAAATCATGTTGCCGCAGCATCGCGATTACATCTTGCAGCGTGTCGCGGTCTTTGCCGCTGATCCGCACCAGATCTCCCTGAATCGAAGCCTGCGCTTTTTTTTTCGAGTCCTTAACGAGTTTTACAATCTCTCTCGCTTTTTCAATCGCAATCCCTTGCTGCATCGTAACTTTGCGTTTTGACGTGCCTCCCGCGGCGGCTTCCACCGGGCCATACGTGAGTCCTTTCAGCGAGACTCCGCGCTTTACCAATTTCTGCTGCAGGATGTCGTTGACCGCCTTCAGTTTGTACTCGTCGGCGGAATGCAGGACGATCGCGTCCTTCTCCAGTTCGACATTGGACTTTGAATCCTTCAGGTCGAAGCGGGTGTGAATCTCCTTCAAGGCCTGCTGGATGGCGTTCGACACTTCCTGCAAATCGATTTTGCTTACGATGTCAAAGCTGTTATCCGGCATCGAATTTCAATACTTTCTGAAATGATGGAATCTAACTCTTGAGGTTACCAGAAGAACGCTATTCAGCGGAGGGTTACGGCGTCGATACTTTGCTTTCAGCAATTTCAGCCAGTTTGAAAAAATTGTAGAAGTTGCGGGTTGTTTGCTGCGCAATCTCTTGCTCCGTCAAGCCCCGCAACCCGCCCAGCTTCCGGGCCGTTTCTTTCACGAACGCGGGCTCGTTGCGCTTGCCCCGCTGCGGTGCCGGGGCCAAGAACGGAGAATCGGTCTCGATCAACAGGCGATCGAGTGGAACCTGCAAGGCAGCATCACGAATCTGTTGAGCTTTGGGAAACGTGAGATTCCCGGCAAACGAGATCATGAAGCCCAAATCGAGGGCGCGCTTGGCTTGCAGCCAAGTTCCGGTGAAGCAATGCAAAATTCCTCCCAAGCCGTGTGCCGACCAATGTTGGCGCAGCAGTTCGAAACAATCCTCCCAAGCGTTGTCGCTACCTTCCGACGGACGACAGTGAATCACGATGGGCAGTCTTGCCGCCGCTGCTAATTTCATCTGGCGCGTGAAAACTTGGTTTTGCAGGTCTCGCGGCGAATGATCATAGAAGTAGTCCAGCCCGATCTCGCCCCAGGCGATCACTTTGGGATGCCGGGCGAGGCGCTCCATGTTCTGGTAAGCGGCTGCATCCGCGAGCCTGGCTTCGTGGGGATGAATACCGACCGTGGCAAACATGAACTCGTATTTCTCGGCCAGCTTAATTCCGCAATCGACTTGCGCAGGACCGTCGCCATTGCCGATGGCGACCATGGCCTGAACGCCAGCCTGGCGCGCCCGATCGATAACTTGTTCGCGATCGGAGTCAAATTGTTGGCTGTCGAGATGTGCGTGAGAATCAACGAACATGGAGATTAATCGTGTGGGGACAGCCGCCCCTTCAGCAAGCTCAGGGCAGGCCTCGGCTGTCTGGCCTGCTGTTATTTCAATCTCGCCCCGATGGGCACATCCTCCAAAAAGCCCGCCAACACGGCCTTGCCGCCCTCAAGTGAAGCCGCTACGATCATTCCGTTCGACTCCATCCCGCGCAGTTTGCGTGGGGCAAGATTGGCCACGATCACCACTTTCCGTCCGATCAATGTTTCCGGAGCGTAGGCTTCGGCTATACCGGCCAGCACCTGTCGAACTTCAGTTCCGATATCAATCTCCAGCCGCAAGAGTTTGTCTGCTTTCGGCACTCTCTCGGCAACTTTCACTAATCCCACCCGCAATTCAACCTTGGAAAAGTCGTCGATGGAAATTTTTTCGTTCGTTGCCGGAGACGTCGCAGGCAGTGTGATTGCCGGAGTTACCTGCGGTGTTTTTGGTTCGGGCGCCGCGGTTGTTGTCGTCTCTACCACGGGAGCTACTCTCTGCTCCTCTTCCATTTTCTGCATCCTTTCAATTGCACTCTTGTCGGCGCGTGGAAACACAGGCTGTACCTCGCCCAGCTTCGTTCCCAGAGGCAACTGCCCCCAGGACAGTTCCTTGAGAGAGAGCTTCTTAATATCTCCCAAACCCATCTGCGTCCAAATCTTCGCCGTAGCGTCGGGAATCACGGGGTGGGCCAAAGCTGTGGCAACGCGCAGCGCTTCTGCTGCGGTATAGAGAACGGTGGCCAGGCGCGAGCGGCTGTCCTCATCCTGCTTTTCGCCCAGCGCCCACGGTTCGTTCTCGACGATGTACTTATCGACTGCGGCCACCAGCGCCCACGCGGCTTCCAGGGCCCGCGAAAATTGGAACTGGTCAAACAGCGTCCCGAACTCGCGGATGGTCTTCCGTGCTACCTCGGCGATCGCATCGTCTGCTGCGGCTTTCGAGGCCGTATGCGAGGGGTACGGAACCTCGCCCTTGAAATACCGGTTGATCATGGTCAGCGTTCGACTGGCCAGATTTCCCAGTCCGTTCGCCAAGTCGGAGTTGTAGCGCTGCACCAGCGCATCGAAAGAGAACGATCCGTCCTGCCCGAATACCACTTCCCGCAGCAGGAAGTAACGCAAGGCGTCCGAGCCGAGCACGTCGAGAATGGTTTCCGTGCGCACAATGTTGCCCCGCGACTTCGACATCTTGCTCTCTTCAAACAGCAGCCATCCGTGCGCCACAATTGTTTTGGGCTCAGGCAATCCCGCCGCCATCAGAAAGGCAGGCCAGTAAACGCAGTGGAAACGGACAATCTCTTTCCCGATCATCTGGACATCGGCCGGCCAGAATTTCTTGAAAGCCTCCTGAGCGCCCGGGTGGGAGGAGCCGTAGCCAATCGCGGTGAGGTAATTCGCCAGGGCATCGAACCAGACATAGATCACGTGCTCGGGGTCGTCGGGCACAGGAATGCCCCATTTAAAAGTGGAACGGCTTATGGACTGGTCACGCAGCCCCGAGCGCACGAATGAAATCACCTCGTTGCGCCTTGCCTCGGGACGGATGAACTCCGGATTCGCATACAGCGCCAGCAATTTGTCCTGAAACGCCGAGAGCTTGAAGAAATAATTTTCCTCGTGCACGGTTTCAGTGATGCGCCCGCAAGTGGGACAAGGATCACCCGGCTGCGCGCCGTCCACATACAACTCGTCCGAGACGCAGTACTGTCCGGTGTAAGTTCCCTTGTAGATATAGCCGTTGTCACGAATGCGGCGAAACAATTCCTGCACCCGCTTCTTGTGCCGGTCTTCCGTAGTGCGGATAAAGTCGTCGTTCGAGATACCCATCCGCTTCCATAGCTGGCGGAACTCGGCAGAAATCTCATCGGCATATTGTTGCGGAGTCTTTCCCACGGCCTGAGCGGCGCGCTCGATCTTTTGCCCGTGCTCGTCGGTGCCGGTGAGAAAGAATGTTTCCGCGCCCAGCAGTCGCTGACGGCGCGCGATGGTGTCACAGGCAATTGTCGTATAGGCGTGCCCGATGTGTGGCCGCGCATTCACGTAATAAATCGGAGTCGTAATGTAAAACTTGTTACTCATTCAACGTCTTTCCGTAATTCGTTCGTTAACAGTTGTCATCCCAGATTCTTCTTTGTCGCGCAAATGCTGGTATGCCTCTACTGCCTCTCCCATCACGCTCTTCAGCGGCACGCGATGCTCGGCCGCGATTTGCCGGCAATCCTCGTACTCGGGTGCGTAATTGGTAACTGTTCCATTCATGCTGGCGATTTTGATTCGCACATCACCCCATGGAGTGTGAACTTTCTCCCACCGCCGGGCCAGGGTTGCTCGCAACTCTTCCCGCCGCCGTACGCCCAGCGTGGTCGTCTCGGTGAAAACAATCTGCGTCAACTTCGCTGCATCGCCCGGCGTGCACAGGACGGTCAGAACCATGCCCGGTCGATTCTTCTTCATCTGCACCGGCATCCCAAACGCGTCCAGAGCGCCCTCTTCTAGCAAACGGTCCATGACATAACCGAAGACCTGCGGATTCATATCATCGAGATTGGCCTCGAGGATGGTGATTATCTCCGCCGAAGTATTTGCGACCAAGTGCGACGAAGCACTCTCTCCCACCGTCAATCGAACGACGTTTGGATGCCCTGGAAAATCGCGTGATCCTGCGCCATAGCCCGATTTCTCAATCTTCATTTGCGGAAACGCCGCAAATCGCGAAGCCATAGTTTTTACAATCGCCGCACCCGTGGGCGTGACTAACTCTGCTTGCACGCCGGAAGAATATACGGGCGCATCTGCCAACAACTCGACGGTGGCAGGAGCAGGCACGGGAAACACCCCGTGGGCGCACTTCACGGTTCCGCCGCCAACATTTAAGGGAGAACAGACAATCTCATCCGCTCCCAGCGCCTCGGCTCCAACGGCCGCGCAAACAATATCGACCATTGCATCGACGGCGCCGACTTCGTGGAAATGCACGCTCTCCACGGAAGTATTGTGAATCTTTGCCTCCGCCCGGCCCAATGCCTCGAAAATGGCGATCGCAGTCATTTTTGCGGTCTCCGAGATCGCGGCCGCGGAAATGATCGCCCGTATCTCCCTCAGCCCGCGACCATGTTCATGCGAGTGAGGATGCTCGTGTGACTGAGAATGTTCGTGTCGATCGCGATCATGATGCTGGTGGTCCTCATGCGTGTGCTCATGATTCCCGTGAGAGGCTGTCTGCTGCTCCCAGTATTCCTCCCGGGGCAAGTCCTTTTTCCCGCCAGCGTAAACGTCTACCTTTGTTGCAGAAATCCCGCTGCGCACCACACGCGAAACCTCCAGTCGCCCACCAATTCCGAGAGCCTGCACGGTTTCTTGCAGTACATCCGGCGGAACGCCGGAATCCACCAGCGCGCCCAGGAACATATCGCCGCTGATGCCGGAGAAACACTCTAGATAAGCAATGCGCATAGAAAAACGGATCGATTTTTCATCATAGGGAACCGTGCATCTTGCGTCAAACCTGCACGCGCCGCGCACTCTGCTAGAATCACTAGCTTCTTCCACACATCTTTGAGGGACTCTTTGTATCGTCATCTGGAACAACGTCTTGCTCAGCGTTTACTGGAGTTTCTTCACCAGCGCTACCCTAGCGTAATGCTGCCGAAAGTTGTAATTGAGCAGCCCCCCAACGTGGAGCTTGGCGATTTTGCCATTCCGGTTTTTCCTTTTGCCAAGCCACTGCGTACCGCGCCTTTGCGAATCGCCGAAGCCATCCGCGCCGAAATCGGCCCCATCGAAGGCATTGCCGAAATGCAGGTTGCGCCTCCCGGCTATTTGAACGTGAGAATCGATCGGGCCTGGATGGCGGCCGAACTCGCCGCCGACAAGAAGCCACCGGCCGACGTTCCGGCGGGCAAGATTCTGGTCGAACATACCAGCATCAATCCCAACAAAGCGGCCCACATCGGTCATCTGCGCAATGCGATTCTCGGCGATACGTTTGTCCGCCTGCTGCGCTATGCCGGAAGGGAAGTCGACGTGCAGAACTACATCGATAACACAGGCGTGCAAGTGGCCGACGTGGTTGTGGGTTTCACGCACATCGAGAAGCACTCACCCGCGGAAATCGAAGCCCTCACCCAGCTTCCTCGCTTCGATTACTTCTGTTGGGACCTCTATGCCCGTGTCTCGCAATGGTACGAACAGGACAAGCAGCATTTGCAGGCGCGCCGCGAAACGCTTCATGCCATCGAGAATGGCAGTAGCGAAACTGCAGCCGTTGCCGAGTTGATCTCGACTGCCGTCCTGCGTCGGCATCTCGAGACTATGGACCGTCTCTATATTGAATACGACTTCCTCCCGCGCGAGAGCGAAATCCTGCACCTCCACTTCTGGGACGCGGCATTCGGTAAGCTCAAAGAAGCGGGCGTACTGACTTACGAGACTGAAGGAAAGAACAAAGGCTGTTGGGTGATGCGGCGCGCCGGAACGACCTCCGCGGAAGAGGACGCAGGGAACACAGAAGCCGGGGAGATCTCCGAGGAAGATCAGAAAGTCATCGTCCGCTCCAACGGCACGGTTGGCTATGTCGGCAAAGACATCGCCTATCACATGTGGAAGTTCGGCCTGCTCGGCCGCGACTTCGGTTACCGCAAGTTTTACCGCTATCCGAATCGGCACGAGTGCTGGATTTCCGCGATGGAAGGCGAGAAAGATCATCCTCACTTCGGAGACGTTGCCGAGATCTATAACGTAATCGACGCTCGCCAGTCCGAGGCGCAAAACACCGTGATCGAAGCGCTGCGCGGCCTTGGCCACAACGAAGCGGCCGACCACTACACCCATTTTTCGTACGAGATGGTTGCGCTCACGCCGCGCTGCGCCGCGGAACTCCGCTACACGCTCAGCGAGGAAGACAAGACGCGTTCCTACATCGAGGTCTCAGGGCGCAAAGGCTTCGGCGTGAAAGCCGACGATCTGCTCGACCAACTGATCGCTTCCGCCAAGAGCGAAGTTGACTCGCGCCATTCGCAACTCCCGGACGACGAGCGTCTGACCATCGCAACGCAAATTGCCATCGGCGCACTGCGGTACTTCATGTTGAAGTTCACGAAACAATCGGTAATCGCTTTCGACTTCAAGGAAGCCCTCAGCTTCGAAGGTGAAACCGGCCCATACGCGCAATATGCTGTGGTTCGCGCGGCCAGCATCTTCAAAAAGGCCGACCTTGACCCTGACAGTTTCGGTAAGGAAATCGCTGAAGGCGTGACTATGGCCGATCTCGGACAATACCTCACGGACGAATCCGCCGACGAAATTTGGGAACTCTGGTTATCGGCGGCGAAAACGGCCTACATCGTCGACCAATGCATCACGACGACCGAACCTGCATACCTGGCGAAGCACGTCTTTCAACTTGCGCAGCTTTTCAATACTTTCTATCACCGCCATCCCATCCTGAGCGAGCCGGATGAGAAGCGAAAGCAATTTTTGCTTGCCACGGTCGCGGTGGTTCGCCGCGAGCTAGTTCGCACTTTGGAGGCCATGGGTATCACGGTTCCGCCGGTGATGTAGATAGACTGGTTGGGCGGCGGACACACTCACCGCGTTCTCGGCCAAAGAGGCAAATGTCGTACACGAATCAACCTGCTGCTCTACAGGCTACCCAACCCCGCTCTTGGCTGGGCATCATCGTCCGAAGCTTGCTCGTGTTTGTCGTCGTCTTGGGACTCGCGGGGTTCGTTTATGAAAACATCTCGGAGGCCCGCGACCGCCGCTTTCATCCCATGCCGGGGCAGCGGATTGACGTGGGCGGTTATAAGATGCACATCAATTGCACCGGCCAGGGAACCCCTACGGTAATTCTCGATTCCGGTCTTGGCGACTCCTACATTTCCTGGCATAAAGTGCAGCCGGAGATTGCCAAGTTCGCCCGCGTCTGTTCCTACGATCGCGCGGGCACTGGCTTCAGCGATTCCAGCCCGCAGCCCCGCACCAGCAAGGTCATGGCCGAAGAGTTGCACGCGCTGTTGCGGAATGCCGGAATCTCGCCACCATTCGTGCTCGTTGGGCACTCCATGGGAGGATTTAACGTTCGCCTGTTTGCGAGCCTTTATCGTGGTGAAGTAGCCGGCATGGTCCTGGTGGATTCCTCCCACCCTGAGCAGCAGAAGCGTTTTCCGCAGGCATTGAACGATCTGGACAAGACATGGTTGCGAGAACAGGAATTCCTGGAGTACTCGATGCCGTTCGGAATTCCGCGCCTGCTCGGCTTCTGCGGTAACGACGCCGAGATTCGCGCCTCCGATTGCAATTTTCACAGCCTGCGCGAAGGCGTAGCAGAATTGAAGTCGATTTCGGAAAGCGCTGCCCAAACCGCAGCCACGGGGTCGCTCGGCGATCTGCCTCTCGCGGTGCTTTCTCACGATCCCGACCTGCCCCAACCCGATCTTCCAGAAGATCTGGTCAAACCCACGAATGACGTATGGGAACAGATGCAGCAGGAGTTGGCCCACCTCTCTGGTCGAAGCACGCGAACGATTGCCAGGCGCAGCGGACATTACATTCAACTCGATCGCCCCGAATTGGTGATCGAAGCGGTCCGTGGGGTTATGGATCAGACTCGTCGCGCCCGGTCCACGCCAGATACCCAGCCCTAAGCGATGATCACCAATGCTCCCCGATCAAACCTGCTACTGTGAATTTTTCCCACGCGGTCTCTGGCTGTTTCATCCCGGAGGGTGAATATGTTTTTGTTCGACTACCGCCGCAGGTGCAAGGCGCGGCTCGGCATTCTTTTGTTATCAACGCAGTTCAGCCTTTTGGTGTGGGCGCAGAAGGAGCCGCCAGCGCAGAATCAAGACCAGCCGCCTGCGGTCTCCGTTCCGGCAGCCCGGCCGCGCATCGGTCTCGCGCTTAGCGGTGGAGCTGCGCTCGGGCTGGCGCAAATTGGCGTGATTCAGTGGCTGGAAGAGAATCACATCCCCGTGGATCGCGTGGCCGGCACGAGCATGGGCAGCATCATTGGCCTGATGTACGCCACGGGCATGTCGCCCACAGAAATGCAAAAGTTCGCCGAAGGCATTGACTGGAATGTGGCCCTGCTTCCCGAGCCTACCTATCAGCAGCTTTCTTACCGGCGCAAACAGGATCGCCGCGATTATCAAGTCGAGGCGGCGCTGGGCATCAAGCATGGATTGCGGGGGCCCAATGGTTTCAATCCCGGCCTCGGTGTCGGCTTGCTGCTGGACCGGATTGCCTTTCCTGAGTCCGGCACTTCCAGCTTCGATGACCTGCCGATTCCTTTCCGCTGCGTCGCCACCGACATGCAGAGTGGAGATCGGGTAGTGCTTCGCGATGGTTCTTTACCGAGAGCGGTGCGAGCCAGCATGGCCATCCCAGGGGTTTTCACTCCCGTAGAAATCAATGGCCGCCTGCTGGCCGATGGTGGCATGGTCGAGAACATTCCCGTAGAGGTCGCGCGCGAGATGGACGCCTACAAAGTCATCGCCATCGACCTGCAGATGCCCCTTGGCGGCCAAGAACAACTTGAAAGTCTGACCGGCGTACTGTCACGGGCGGTGAGCGTGATGATCCTGCAAAACGAGCGGCGGTCGCTGAAACTCGCCGATGCCACCGTCACCGTAGACACCGGAAAATTTTCCATGACGGACTATGATCGGGTTCCGGATCTCATCCGCCTGGGTTACCAGAGCGCGGCCAGCCAGGCCGCCGTTTTGCGCTCCTTCGCTATTACGGACGATGCGGAGTGGCAGCGGTATCTTTCCGCACGAAACGCCCGCAGAAGGCCGCAACCAACGGAAGTGCAGTCGGTGGTAGTGAACGGCAGCGACTCCAGTTCGGACCGCAGGATCGAGCGACGTCTGAAGTCAGATGCGGGCGTGCCGCTGAATCTTAAGAAGCTGGAAAATCAGTTAACGCGCATTGCGGGTGAAGGAGAGTTCGATCGTCTCGGCTACGAAGGTTTTACCCAGGATGGCGTTCCTGCACTGCGAGTCTCGACGCATGAAAAGACATATGGGCCGCCGTTTGTGGACCTCGCGGTTAACGTCGACGGCTCGGGTGTGGCCGCATTCAATTTCTCCGCCGGCGCCCGGGTCACTTTTATGGATGTGGAACATCATGGCGGCGAGTGGCGGAACGACTTGCTGCTGGGCTCGAGCAACTTGGCCGCCACGGAGTTCTACCAGCCAATCGCCAATTCGCATCTATTTGTTGCCCCTTACGCTTTTGTGTCCAAATTGCCGCGCAACGCATTCGAGGGACAGACGCGGGTAGCGGTTTTCGGTGACGAACGCGCGGGCGGCGGTTTCGATCTGGGGTATGACTCGGGGCGCCGCAGCGAACTTCGTTTCGGCTATCAGATCTTCAGCGGGAAACTGGCGCCGTTGATTGGTAGCGCCGGTCTGCCCGCACTAAGCGGCAGCACAGGGGAATTCCGGACACGCTATGTCTGGGACGGCCAGGATAGTCCCGCGATCCCTGGAAAGGGCACGCGCATCGTCGCCCGCCTGGCCCGCGTGCTGCAGAGTCCTGGGCTGGTCCATCCTGTTGATCAACTCGACGTGCAAACTTCAACCTTCATTCCCACCAGCGAAAAAACCTCGCTATTCTTTGCCACCGCTGGAGGAAGCACATTTCACGGAACCGCCGGCCAGTTTCAAATCTTTTCTCTGGGTGGGCCATTTCGCCTGGGCGCTTACTTGCCTGACGAGTTCGTGGGCAACGATTACGGATACGCTTCCTTCGGATTCCGCCGCGAGCTGTATCGTCTGCCGCAACTCGTGGGGAAGAACGTCTATTGGGGTGGATGGTATGAGGCGGGCTCCGCGTTCAATAATCCTGATTCGTTGATTGTGCGCGGCAGCGCCAATGCCGGTTTCATCGCCGACACCATCGTCGGTCCAATCGCCATCTTTGGCAGCGTGAGTCCCACTGGACAGAGCCGGGTTAACTTTTCGATTGGAAGCCTTTTCTAAAATTTCTAGGACATGCCTGCATTGAGGGTCTGTGGCAGAATTATAGAGATTTCGGAAGGTGGTTGCCTCGGAGGTGATGCCGAAATGTGCAGGAATATCAAGACCCTCTTCAACTTCGATCCGCCTGTCAACGACGAAGAGATCCGCGCTGCTTCGCTTCAGTTTGTAAGAAAGATCACCGGTTTTAACAAACCATCGAAGGCCAACGAAGCTTCATTCCTGAGCGCAATCGATGAGATTGCTTCCATCTCTGCTCGGCTTCTTCGCTCACTCGAAACCACCGCACCGCGGAAGAATCGAGAAGAAGAAGCGGCTAAGGCGAAAGCTCGCGCCGCGGAAAGATTCGGCATCTAGCTGCTTGGGCTGAGGCCTATTAGTGCCGAACCCCTCGTGCTCTTCCTTATGGACGGCGTAGAGATACAGTAAATTCAATAGCTTAGAAGGCATCATTGTGTTGGCGCGGGCATCTTGCGCCCCAATGAAGTCATCTGAGTAAATGAAAAGGCTGGGGAGCCTGTCACTTATGAGGATCCGAACTAATATTCAGTGCGCACTCGGGGTCATTCTGTTGGCGACGAGTTTAGTTTGGGCGGCGCCTAAGCCGGCCAAGGTGACTCCGCAGGCCGTGCCCCCGTTCCCCGGCACGCTGGTGAATTCGCGTTTTGTGTACGTGACCAGTTATGACGGCGACCAGTTCAATGTCAACTTGCTTCCTGAAGATCGCCAGGCCATAGCGACGGTGCAGGATGCGATGCAGAAGTGGGGAAAGTTCACTCTTGTCTACCAGTCGTATCAGGCCGATATCGTGCTCGTGGTTATGAGCCGTCCCTCAGAAGATGTCCTCGCCGTTTATGACGCGCACGGCTGGCCGGGCAATCAGTACCTGTGGCGGATGATGGGGCGCAGCGGACTGCAGCAGGGCGAATCTCCGCTGGTCACCAATTTGGAAAAAGCCTTCCATCTAGCAACCGCGAAATAAGCCTTGGCAACGGATTTACACAGATTCTCGCGGACAATTCTTCTTGATCGTTTTGCTCTATCGGTGCAGATCCGTGAAAATCCGTGGCGCATTTTTTTATTTTGCGAAGCTCCTCACGAACTCGACCAGACTGCGCAGGGCAATCCCTGATGGCCCTTTGGCGATCCAGGGTTTCTGCTCCTCCATCCAAGCGGTGCCGGCAATATCGAGGTGAATCCAAGGCGTATCTTCGGCAAATTCTTTCAGAAACATGGCCGCGTTAATGGCGCCGCCCCAACGTCCGCCCGAGTTGACGATGTCAGCAATCGTGGACTTGATGTTGTCTTTGTATTCGTCATCCAGTGGGAGCCGCCACATCTTTTCGCCCGCTTTGTCGTTCGCTTCGTGGAAGCGCTCGTAGATGGTGTCATCGTTGGCGAAGACTCCGGCATTGGCGTAGCCGAGCGCAACCACCACCGCGCCCGTCAGCGTTGCCGCATCGACCAGATGAGTGCAGCCAAGTTGGCGCGCGTAGAAGAGACCGTCGGCGAGAACCAGGCGGCCTTCGGCGTCGGTATTGATGATCTCAATGGACTTGCCGGACATGGCAATCTGCACGTCACCGGGTTTCTGGGCCTTGCCGGAGGGCATATTCTCCGTCGCGCAGACGATGCCGATCACTTTCACTTTCGGCTTCAGCAGAGCGATGGCGCGCATGGCACCGATCATGGTTGCGCCGCCGGCCATGTCGTATTTCATCTTCTCCATGCCATCAGCGGGCTTGATCGAAATGCCGCCGCTGTCAAAAGTAATTCCCTTGCCCACCAGGCCTAAGACTGGTTTTGCGGGAGCGCCGGCAGGCTCATAAGTCATTACGATGAGGGCGGGCGGTTCGTCGGAACCTTGAGCAACGCTCCAGAACGCGCCCATTTTCAACTCTTTGATCTTGTCGGCGCCATAGACTTCGCATTTCAAGCCGACTTCCTGCGTCATCTTTTTCGCGCGGTCCGCCAGAATGGTCGGCGTCATACGGTTCGAAGGCTCGTTAACCAGGTCGCGGGTAAAGTTCTGCGACTCGCCGATGATTTGCGCTTCCTGTGCGGCCCTCTCCAGCGCGGAATGATCCGCATTGCCGCTAGCGACGATCGTGAGCCCATCGATTTTTTGATCCTTACGGTCGCTGCGGTAGTAATCGGGATCGAAGTTGCCCACCAGTGCGCCTTCGACAATGGCTCTCACGGCTTCTTCCGCGGGAATGCTGGGCGGGGCGATGAAGGCAAAGTTGCGGATTCCGCGCGACTTGAGTGTTCGTACGGCCGTTCCGGCGACGCGGCGCAGGTCGTAACCGGTGAATTTTTTCGCGGGACCGCCGCTGATCAGCAACAGGCGCCTGGCTTTCAGTCCGGCGGGCTTGTGTAGCAAGTTGGTTTCAAACGGCCGACCGGTGAGTTCGCCGCTTGCCAGGAGATCGGCGGCAACGGATTGCACAGCCGCATCGCCGGTCGCAAGTTTTAGTTGAGCCTCGTCTTTTCTCGCTGATTCGGATCGGTTCGCGGTGGCGTTTTTCTCCGCGTGGTCCAACGCAATGGCGACCAGGGATTCGGTTTCGAGTTCCGCAGGCGTAGAGAATGAGAGTGTGGTTTTCATAGTCGTTATGAGATTGTGGGGTTAACACTCCAGTATCGTCGGCGGGGAGGGAATTAGGCAAGGGGACTTCGCTGTATTGCGTGGCAAGGAACTTCCATCCAACCTACAACGTACCTCTCACTGCCAGGATGACGCTATTCGACTGGGTGCGGTATGATTCCATGCTTCAGCTCAAACCGAGGTTTTCATGAAGATCCGGTGGGTGATCGTGTTGTTTCCCGTGCTGTCCGTCGTAGTGATTTCCGTCCTGGTGCAGGAACATGCAGCAAAGGCGGCGCGTCAAGTGGCGAGGGCCGCTGCCCCGGTGGTCAGTGGGGTATCGGGCAGCGCTTCTTCGCTGGCGATTCCCGACACGACGCTGGCCATCAATTCGTCGACGCCCATGTCGCAGCGTGTGGTGCATTATGAGATCGATGCGAAGTACGACGCGGCCAACCACACCGTCGACGCGACCGAAGTGCTCACTTATCAAAACCTGACGGGGCAGGCGCTCGATCATTTTCCGTTCCACCTTTATCAGAACGCGTTCCAGCCAAACTCGACCTGGATTCGCGAGGCGAAAGTAGCTGGTAGCCGGGATGTCAGCTACGAAAAGTGGGAGGCCAAAGAACATGGCTCGGAAGATATCAAAAGTATCGAGGTAGTAGGGCAGGGCGATCTAACGTCGCAGTTAAAGTTCATTCAACCGGATGATGGCAACAAGGACGATAAGACCGTAGTCGACCTCCCTCTGGCAAAAGCGATTGCGCCGGGAGCGTACGTACAGTTCAAGATTGCGTTCCAGACAAAGTTTCCCGAGACGCAGGCGCGGTCAGGATGGAAGCGCGATTTCGTTCTCGGCGGGCAGTGGTTTCCGAAGGTGGGCGTTTTCTGGCATGGAGCCTGGAACTGCCATCAATATCATGCGATGACGGAGTTTTTTGCTGACTTCGGCGTGTACGACGTCAAACTGACCGTGCCGCAGTACGAAGTGGTTGGGGCTAGCGGCGTGAAAGTGGGAGAAGTAAACAATTCGGACAACACGAAAACTGTCGCCTATCACGGTGATGACATCCACGATTTCGCATGGACCGCCAGCCCGCGCTACAAAGTGAAAGAAGATGGAGTGTATCAAGGTCAGATGGGGCCGGTGCAGATGCGCATCCTGATGCAGCCCGCGCACTGGAGTCAGGTCGGCCGGCACGAGAAAATTCTGAAGGAATCGCTCGAGCATTTTGAGAGTTGGTATGGACCTTATCCCTACAAGACGATCACGTTGGTCGACCCCGAGCCCGATTCGGCGGCGGGCGGGATGGAATACCCCACGTTCATTACGGGCGATACGAACTGGTTCATGCCGGAAGGGCTGCATTTGCCGGAGCTTGTCGTGGAGCACGAGTTTGGGCATCAGTACTGGTATGGCATGGTGGCCACGAACGAATTCGAAGACGCTTGGATGGACGAGGGCATTAACAGTTACACGGAAGTGAAAGTACTGGATTCGATTCTGGGAAGGCGAACTTCCATTCTGAATCTGGCTGGCGCAACCGCGGGAGAGCGGGAATTGCAGCGGGGCGAATACGCCGATGTGGCGGACCTCGATCCCATCGCACAAAAAGCTTACGATTACTACAGTTTCAACTCCTATGGCGGAATTACTTACGGCAAGACCGCCAGCGTGCTGCTGACGCTGGAAGGCATCATTGGCGAAGACACAATGGCGAGGGCGATGCACGTCTACTTCATGAAGTATCGCTTCACTCACCCCACGAAAGAGGATTTCCTGAAGACGGTCGAAGAAGTTTCCGGCAAGAATCTGCGCTGGTACTTCGACCAGGCCATCTACGGCTCGCAGGTGATGGATTATAAGGTGTTGAGGATCGAGTCGTTCCCGGTGAACTGGTACGAAAAGAAGGGCAGCATTTTTGAGAAAGAGGACAAAAATGCCGTGTGCCGCTCTTATGTCTGGATTCAGCGCAAGGGAGATTTCGTCATGCCGGTCGAGGTAGAGGTGAGGTTTAGCAATGGCGAAAAAATTCGCGAGCACTGGGACGGGGTGACCCGCTGGACGAAATTCACCTATGAGAAGAAAGCCAAGGTGGAGTCGGCCGAACTTGATCCCGACCATACGATCCAGATTGACCGCGACGATTTCAATAACAGCTATACGGCGGAACCGCATGGGAAGGCAGCACGCAAGCTGACGAACTACTGGCTGTTTATGACGGAGTGGCTGGGTCAGGCGTTGGCGTGGTGGGCGATTTAGAACGCTTCGGGGCCCGGTTTCAGCGGCACTTGGCGACAAGAATTGAGGCAGAGACGCATGGCAGAGCACCAAGGTTTGTTAAGCGGCGGTTGGGATAGGGTGACGCGCAACAAGCGCTACATTATCTGGTTCTACGTTCTGAACCTGGCGTTGGCGTGCCTGGGGGCCGCTGCGTTTAGTAATCAGGCGCACGACTATCTCGACCACAGCCTGCTCTCGGGACGATTGGTGCACGGCCTTGACGTCGGGGTTTTGATCGAGATGTTTTCGCAGCCGAAGTTTGGTCCAACCCACGCGGCCAGAGTTTCGGGCTTGCATTTCGCTTTGCTCTTCTTCTTCGTGACTGCCCTCTTCATGCCGGGAGTTCTGCAAGGGTACGCCTCGACTTACCGCTTGCCGCGCGATGACTTCTTCCGCGCCTGCGGCCGGAACTTGTGGCGATTTATACGCCTCCTGATCGTGGCGGGCATCGTGATGGGAGCGGTGGCCGCGGCGCTGTTCGGCTTGCTCGGCATGTTGGAGAAGAAAGCTGGGGAGAGTACCAACGAATTATTGCCGTTCGACGTTCGAGTTGCTGGTGTGCTGATAATTTTCCTGATCATGACTCTCCTCCGCATCTGGTTTGATCTGGCGCAGACAGATGTGGTGCTCAGTGATCAGCGGGCGGTGCGAAGATCGATTGGCGCGGGCTTCCGGCATATGTGGCGAAACCTGGGACGGCTGCTTGGAACCTATGTGGTGACCACGATCGTGGCGGCGATCCTATTGGCGGCAGGGCTCTTGGCGTGGATGAAATTTGTGCCGCCAGCCTGCGTAGTCGGAGCGATTTTCGTGAGCCAGTTGACGCTGCTTCTGTTATTGATCCCCCGATTCTGGCAACGCGGGGTCGCGGTCAGCTACTACCTGGAGAACATGGTGGAACCGATCGCGGTACAGCCCTTTACGCCAGCGCCGGTTGCGCCGCCGGTGGCGGCTCCTATACCTCTGATCCCCAGCACTCCACCGGAAACGCAAGGGGCCTGAACCACCCGCTACAGTAGAACGATGGTGATTCCGCGATTCCGGCGGCCAAGGTCGGAGTCGCACTTCAGTTCTGAGTGCGATCGTAGAAGTTTCCAGGCTGCGTCGTCTGACTTCGACCAATTCTCGCCAAAGATGCAGCCACGAATCTGACCGCTTTGAGTCATTTCCAGCAAACGCTTTTGCACGGCGATGCGGATGTCGCCCCCTGCTCCGCTTGAGCCGTATCC
The DNA here is from genome assembly GCA_963760855.1 of uncultured Acidobacteriaceae bacterium. Classification (GTDB taxonomy): domain Bacteria; phylum Acidobacteriota; class Terriglobia; order Terriglobales; family Acidobacteriaceae; genus Sulfotelmatobacter. Next base: position 83,869 of record CAVXFD010000008.1, read on the forward strand.
ATGAACCAGCTTTAGCAGGTTTGCTTTTTCCTGACATGCGATCGCCAGTTCTCGATTGAGCCGCTGCAGAGCTTCGTGGACCTGCGGCATGTCGGACTTGAGGTTGACGGTTTTCATCGCAGTGGATTCCGACCGGAAAATAGAGTCTGAGGCATCGCTACGGCGAGCGTTGGATTATTCGCTACTCGGCTGACAATCGGGGTACCCCCTTCCCCCTCCATCTCCGGAATCACCACGTTAGCAGGAAATTCCCCGCAAAATCCGGCTGTCAAAGACCTTAGGTATCAAAATCCGTGAAACAAAGGACTTCGTGGCGCGGTGAGGTGGCTTCTGCCAACCGTCGGGCCTCGACCATGATCGCGCGTGGGATCAGCTGAGGACAAGGTTAGATGTCACATTGAGCGATTCCTAACGCGCATCGCTCCTCGTGAACCGCGACGTAAGGCCGCAACAGCTTTGCCGTTGAATGCGACAATTACGTCTCCGTCGAGAGACGCGGCTCGTAACCAGCCGGGGGAGATGTAGGAAGTCCGGCACCCGGTAGCACGTTTTCTGCCGGCTTTCGCGCGTCGGTTCGTGGCACTCTGGCGGTGAGGAAGTGAGCTGACAAGCTTGCGAGGACTACAGCGATTGCTTGGCCCCAGCCCACCGGATAACCTGCTTACCCGGCTGATATTCGCCCGGGGACTAAGCAAGATCAGCCCACAAAGTCAGTGGCGGATTGGATTCGATGGCATGATTATTGACCTCCCAGCGGGAGAGCGCGCCATTCAGTTCGCTCCTAAACTGAGATAAACATGCTCCACATTGGGCCGCCGGCTGAGCGGTCGCCATCTCATCACGATTGGGCAATCGGCATACCGCAAGCAATGATGACGCGACGTGTTAACAGAAGACTATAGGCGTTCGGGTCGAACAATTGGCGGGAGCGACGGGACTCGACCCGCGGTCTCCTGCGTGACAGGCAGGCGTTGTAACTAGGTAAACTACACGCGGATAAAAGCAAAGCTTATATAGCCCGAAACTGCTGCATTCAACGACGGTAGACTTCAAAGAATGCGCCTCCGAAAATACAAGACGTGCCGAGGCTCAGGTGAAACCGGTACGACGTTATAATGTCCCCATGTCAGCGGTGCATGACTCCCTTCTCTACGCACGCGTCGAAACAGTCATCGCTAGCGAGATTACCAATGGAGCCCTCAAGGTCGGCGACCAACTGCCGACGGAAGACAGCCTCATCGCACGATTTGGGGTGAGTCGCATCACCGTCCGGCGGGCTATTCAGAATCTTGTGAACCGCGGTCTTGTCGAGATTCGTCGCGGCAAGGGCACATTCGTTTCCAAGAAACGGGTTTAAGGACGATCGTAAGAGTGGCGGGAGCGACGGCACTCGAACCGCGCGGCCTCCTGCGCGACTGACAGGCGTTCTAAGCGAAACGAACAATAACTTATGCCGCAGCCTGTGCAGATACAGGAGAGAATCACTGGTGGCCAGGTGCGTTTAGCGCGGAAGGGTGATTGGGTCTGCGCCGGGGTCCGGTGACAGGGCAGCGTTCTAACAGACTCGTCTGCCCGCCAAACCCGAGGGTGGGCCGGCGAAGGTCTCGCATTTCTTGTGCGGTCCACCAGACCCCCGCTGGGCCATACTTAGCAAGTAGATTCCGGTCTCGCCGAGTGGCCAGAAGCCAAGCCTGGACCAGTACGCTCTCAGTTTGTGGATCGCGTCATCTCGTCCAACTCTAGGCGCTTTCAATCTTTTTAGTGCCTTCTGATCGCGGGCGTAGGCAGGAGTAAATTGCAGCGGCCAAGGTTTGCACGCAACCAACCCGCAGCCGGCACCGAAGATATCGATGGTCCGATCGATGGCAGATTGGCCGATTCCGCGTCCCCGAAGTTTCTGATAGACCTCAACGCAGTCGATAACCAATAAATCACATTCTAAAGCTTCATATTCAGCCTGTATTTCCTCTTTCCAGTAGCCGCTATCCAAATCAAGCAGGCGTTCCCAGTATACAGCGATATTCCCATCGGTACCGTCTCCAAGCCTCTCAGTGCTGATGCCATGGTCCATGGCTTCTCCAAATTGAGCCAATGACGCTCGTATGTAACAGGAGCACGAACTGCCGGACATTTTTTCAAAGCAGAAGCCGGCGACTGGAAGCTCAGACGAGCATCACAAGTCCTACTCCACGCAGTATGCCTACGACATTTACTTGAAAAAGTGGGTTCTTCCACGCTGGCGGTCATACCGTCTTTCAGAGGTGAAAGCGGTGGATGTCGAAGCGTGGTTGAAAACAATGCCGTTGGCACGTGGGAGCCGGGCCAAAATCAGGAATCTGATGAGCGCCTTGTTTTCCCACGCGATCCGATGGGAGTGGACAGAACGAAACCCGATCAAGAGCGTACGTCAAAGCGCGAAGCGAATGAGGACGCCCGATGTCCTGACGCCCGAAGAGATCATGGCACTCCTCAAAGAACTGCCAGAACCTCTTCGAACCGCGGCAGAACTGGACGCCTTCACCGGTTTGCGACGCGGAGAACTGATCGGCCTGCAATGGGAGGATGTGGACTTCGAGAATCTCGTAATCCATGTTCGCCGTTCAGTCGTGATGATGGTCCAGGGCGCTCCCAAGACGGAAGCTTCCGCAAAGGATGTGCCGCTCGACGCTGCTTTGGCAGAGTCGCTGCTCAAGCTGCGGCTGGTTGGTCCGTACAATCGCGAAACAGACTAGGTGTTTGCCTCGCCGACGATGAAAGGCAAGCAACCGCTCTGGCCAGAAACCCTCTGGCGACGATACGGACGACCGGCAGTGAAGGCGGCGAAGATTCAAAAGCGGGTTGGCTTCCACACCTTCAGGCACACCTACACAACTTTGCTGACTCAGAACAACGAGGAAGTGAAGGTGGTGCAGGAGCTCCTACGTCATGCCACAGTCGCATAACGCTGGATCTTTACGCTCAGGCGGGAATGCCAAACAAGCGACTGGCACAGAGCAAACTCGTTCGGATGGTACTCAACAAGGGAGAAGCACTGGCCTAACTGGACCAACTTGGACCATGATCGAAATTGCCAATTCCTTGCAAGTGCTTGAAAGAATTGGCGGGGACGACGGGACTCGAACCCGCGGCCTCTGCCGTGACAGGGCAGCGTTCTAACCAACTGAACTACGTCCCCAACTTATTTTCTTCAGGTCTGTTGGAAACCCGCTTATTTACTGTCTTTCCTCGTCTCCACGATTTCCACTGCTTGCGCCATTCTCCACCCCCGTATCACTAACTTCGGGCGTTAATGGAAAACCATGGATACCATGAACCGCAGAGCATCTGTCCCTGCGCTGCGTAAAAATTGTAACAGAGAACGTCAGAATGCGCCTTCCAGAAAGGCTGTACTTGAAAGCGTAATTGGCGTTGAAATGCGCCGCTTCTATAACAGTTAGGCGATTCTGCGCATATCTGTCGAGTGTTCTCGGACTTCGAAGACCCACGAATCATCTCGCGATGAAAGGCGGGAATATCATCGGGCTTTCGGCTCGTAACTAAGTTGCGATCGCACACGACATCCTTAATCTATCCAGTTCACGCCGGCATTCATAAGATCGGTTTTGAGGGAAGGAGACGAAGTCATCGTGCGTCCGCGCACCTCTCCAGCTTCAGGATAGTCCACGACCCACGGCAGATGGCCGACGGTGGCCATGATGCCCGCACGCCCAAGTATCCAATCACTCGGCGGGGGATTGGTACTGTGCATGATTCTCAGAGCTATATATCGTGCTACGATAGACCGTGGGGGCATTGGAATTGAGACGAACAAATCTGACCGCGCAAGACTATGCAGCACTTGCGGAATTGCGTTATCAGGTCCGTCGCTTTGTCCGCTTCAACGAGAAAGCGTCCCAGGCGAAAAGGTACTTCGAAAGCTTTCACTCCATCATATAGTCGAGCTTCGCCTGCCAAGGACCTGCTCTTATTACCGCTTTAAAACGCGTCATACATCGATGAATACCAGGTGGAACTGATAGACCCGGAAGAAAGGGTGAGTGCATGACGGAAACTAGCCCCAGCTACGGAGATTCGCGACCCGCCACGATTGGAGCAACCGGAGCCCAGATTGGGGACGTAAAGCTCGCCGAGCCAGCGCACTTCCGTATGGTTTTGATGTCGTTTCTGGCAGCGGGTATCGGCCTGCTTGCAGGCTTGATCGCATTTGTCCTCTACAACCTGATCGGGTTGTTCACAAACATCTTTTTTTATCATCGTTTCTCGACGGCGTTCGTCAGCGCACGTCATAACCAACTCGGATTGTGGGTAATTCTGATCCCGGTGGTTGGTGGAATTATCGTCGGTTTCATGGCGAAGTATGGGAGCTCGAAGATTAAGGGACATGGCATACCGGAGGCAATGGAGGCGGTGCTAATTAATCGCAGTCGCATCGAGCCGCGTGTCGCGATCCTAAAGCCCATTTCCGCTGCCATAGCAATCGGCACAGGCGGCCCCTTCGGCGCAGAAGGTCCGATCATTCAGACCGGAGGGGCAGTTGGTTCTCTGGTGGGGCAGGCTTTGCATACGACTGCTTCGGAACGCAAAGTGCTCCTGGCGTGCGGGGCCGCCGCAGGAATGTCTGCAACTTTCAACACGCCCATTGCGGGAGTGATCCTTGCGATCGAGTTGCTCTTGTTTGAGTTCAAGGCACGGTCGTTCATTCCGCTGGTAGTTGCGAGTACGCTCGCCACTGCGGTGCACATGCAACTTCTGGGCGCGGGACCGATGTTCAAGGTCACGGCCATGGATTTCGGGATCCCCCACGCTCTGCTTTTTTACTTGCTCCTGGGATTAGTCTGTGGCTTGGCCGCAGTCGGATTCAGCAAATTGCTGTATTGGACTGAGGACCAGTTCGAAAAGTTGCCGGTGGACGAGCTCTGGTGGCCTGCAATAGGCGCTCTGGGTCTTGGGATCATCGGATATTTCGTACCCAGAGTATTGGGTGTCGGATATGACACGATCGGCGACATTCTGAATGCGAATCTGGCCTGGAAGATGCTAATCGTGGTGATGGTTGCCAAGGCGGTGGCGCTGGTGATCTCACTGGGTTCGGGCACATCTGGGGGCTTATTGGCGCCTATGTTCATGTCGAGCGCGGCACTCGGTGGCGCATTCGCAATGGGGGTGGATCGAATTTTCCCCGCTGCGAATTTGTCGGCGGGCGCGTTTGCACTGGTCGCGATGGGAGCGGTCTTCGGAGCGGCTTCACGAGCTACCTTCTCATTTATTATCTTTGCCTTCGAAATCACTCGCGATTACAACTCGGTTCTACCGCTTATGTTGGTCAGCGTGATTGCCGACGGTATTGCCATGCTGCTGATGCCCAGGGCTTCCATCATGACAGAGAAACTGGCGCGTCGGGGACTGCACATTCATCAGGAATATGAAGCCGACATAATGCGCCAGATGATGGTCTCCGAGACCATGGAGAAAGATGTGCCCAAAGTGCCAGCGGACATGAAAGTTGGGGAATTGGCCGATCGGATCGCACGCCGTGACCCGCAAGTCTGCCAGCACCAGGGACTGTTGATTTTTGACTCGAAGGACAAGCTGGCAGGCATCATTACTCGGGGCGATGTGGTACGCGCATTGGACCAGGATCCGTCCGGTGGGGCCAGTGTGCTCGATGCCGGCACGCGCGATGTCGTAGTTACCTTTCCGGATGAATTGTTGCACGATGCTTCGGCCAAGATGCTGCGCAACGGCATCGGACGCCTGCCGGTCGTGGATCGCAAGGATCCCCTGCGAGTGGTTGGCTACCTGGGCAGGCCTGGAATCATGGCAGCACGCTTGAAAGCCTTAGAAGATGAACATGTTCGCGAGCCAGGCTGGATTAAACGCTTCTAGCGTTAAACCGAGGATTGGGTCATCAGAAAGCGATAGTGACGATATGCACTCGGAAAAAGATCAACAACCGGAAGAATTGAGACGGTGAACGGGCTTGCTTCGAGGTAATCGCCCCACCTCATTCACAGCAGGCCGGGGTATCTACATTCTTCCTGATATGCTAATATCGTATCACGATACATTATAGACACAGCTAATCCTCAGGGAAGGACATCCTTCTCCCGAGTTGCCCTCATCCTTGTTAGACAGAGGTTAAGGAGAATATCAAATGGTAGGCCTGAAATTGGTGCGCCTGATAGAGAGGCACTCCGAAACGTTGGCACGAGGGTTGACTGAACAGATTCGCAAGTCGGAACGTACCTCTGACTTCCGCAATATCCCCATTAAGGACTTGCAACTGGCGGCGGTCGAAGTTTATCGCAACCTGGGGGAATGGTTGCTGCAAAAGACCGAGCACGACATCGAGGGCCGGTTTAGGGAAATCGGCACACGCCGAGCAGCGGAGGGCGTCGGCCTGCATCAATTCGTGTGGGCCTTGATGCTCACGCGTGATCATTTATGGCATTTCCTCCAGCAGGAAGCTTTTGCCGACAATATCGTGGAGCTCCACGGTGAGTTGGAATTGCACCAGATGCTGAACCGGTTCTTCGATCGCGCGGTGTACTACGGGATTCTGGGGTACGACGAGGTGCGACGTCGCAATAGCCCAAAGAGCGATTTGGCACGAACTGAAGAACTGGCTGCCTCAATTGGCCTCAAGTCCGAGCGCAAGACGATATTTAAGATGTGCGGGCCTGATCTCCTTTTGAGTGCGCCCAATTGAAGGCTTCGGCTCGATAAAGGCATCGGACGTCACTTCTGGGTCACATAAAACGGAAGATGACGTGGTTAGCATTTGTTGCCATGCTGTTTCATGCGGCCCGAGGCAAACTGGGGGGCAATTTCAGCTCAGCCCGTGAGCGGAGCACCTGCAGCACGTGAGCGCGGGAAACAATGCCCAGCACTCGGCCATCCGACATGACCGGCAGCTGATTCACATCTTCGCGCGCCATGGTCTCCAAGGCCTCCATCGCGGGCATGTCGGGCGAAACGACATGGACGTTGTTGGCAGAACGCATCACGCTACGCACGGCCGTGAACGGCCATGCTCGCGGCTCGATTGCGCGCACCTCGTTGGGTGTTATCAGGCCTAGCAGGCGCCCATCTTGCACTACTAGGAAACAGCGCCGGCCGGAACGCAGTAATTGTTCGTGCACGAACTCCTGCACTGAAGTCTCGGGATCTATTGTGTAACAGTCCGTCGACATCACATCTTTAACTCGGAGGCCGCGGAGAAGAGTACGCGATTTAACCTGCATATACGTGGCGCTGGAGGCTTGCAAAAGGAACCAACCGATAAAAGCAATCCAGAGTCCTCCTAGACCTGCTCCCTGAAAGAATCGGAGAATTCCAAAGGCAATGAACAAAACGGCAATGATCTGCCCGACGAATGCCGCAGCTCGCGTGGAGCGCTCTGCATCATCCATCGCCCACCATAGGATGGCGTGCAGCACTCGCCCTCCATCGAGAGGAAAACCGGGAATCATGTTGAATGCTCCGAGGCCCAGGTTGATGTAGCCAAGCCATACCAGGAGCGCGGTCCCGGGCGTCGTCGGCGAAGTCCACAGTGTCCAGCCAGAAAGCCGTGCCAATGCCAGCAGAATTAGCCCCAAGGCTCCGCTCGTGACAGGCCCGACAATCGCCATCCAGAATTCCGTTTTCGCGTCGGTTGCTTCTTTCTCGATTTGTGCGACGCCCCCAAGCAAGAAGAGTGTAATTTTGTGAACTGGAAGTCCGCGGGCTTTGGCAACGATGGCGTGAGACAGTTCGTGTGCGAACAGACAGGCGAAGAAAAGCACTCCCGTGATGATCGCCGTGCTCCATACCAGCAGGTCACTCCAATTTCGGTTTACGGCGTGGAACTGCGCGACCAGCGAAAAAGTGATCAGCAGCGCTATTACTAACCAGCTATAGTGCAGCCCCAGCTCAACGCCGAATACTGTGCCCAGCTTGATCTGCGATTTCATAGCATGTCCCAACCTTCCCAACCACTTCTAACCTTTTGCGAAAAAGTGACTGACTTTCTTGCCGGCGTCTTCCGTGTAATAAATGTCTTTTCCCCATCCGTGGCAGCGTGGTCGCTCTGCCGAAAGGTCGACCCGACGCCATCGCCGGACTTCACGATAAGCTTCTTCGCGGCTCGATCAATATCTTCGATCGTGCTACCTTTCATTTTCAGGCCATCCTTACCCACTTTGTCAATCTCCACAGATAGTTGTTGAGCCTCAACAAAGCCCCCTCAGTTTCCAACTCGGGCTCAACGGCCGGGGTTGGCAACACGCAGGTTATGGATGTGCTTGACGTGGCCAATCTGCGCAGTATGTTCAGTATTCATGAACCCGCCGAGGGATCGATTGAGGGGCCGATCACCGTTCTCGCCGAGCTTCAGCAAAAAGGCCTGGTTCGTCATATCGGGCTGAGCAACGTCACGGCGGCGCAGATCGCGGAGGCGCGGCAGATCGCTCCGATCGTCTGTGTGCAGAACATGTACAACCTGGTGCAACGAACGGACGATGCCTTAATCGACGATCTTGCCCGCGACGGCATCGCCTATGTGCCATTCTTCCCACTCGGCGGCTTCAGCCCACTGCAGTCGGCTGCCTTGTCTGACGTCGCCGCGCGACTCGAGGCCACACCAATGCAGGTTGCGCTCGCCTGGCTTCTTCAGCGCTCGCCCAACATCTTTCTGATTCCGGGCACATCCTCCATCAAACATCTTCGCGAGAATCTTAAGGCCGCGACGCTGCAGATTCCCTCGGAGGTAGTTGCCGAGCTCGACTCAATCGGTCAAGCTTCCGGACATTGACAACGGCCCGAAGCGTTCATCGTTCAAGGCCACAGCAACAAAAACTAATAAGGAGCAATTTTATGAAGATATTTGTTACGGTGCTACAGGCTTCATTGGTATGGCAGTTGTCCGAGGACTGATCGACGCTGGTCATCAGGTGATCGGTCTTGCGCGCTCAGATGCGGGCGCCAAGTCGTTGGCCGTCGCTGGCGCCCACGCCTGAGTCGCTCCAGCAGCATTCGATGCGAAATAAATAGCGTTGGTTTGATTTCAGCTGCCACCAGGAATGACGTAACCGAATGTAAAAGTGTGACAAGCGGGCGAAAACCATTTGGTTCAGCGAGTCGACGACCGCCTTGGGACACTCCCAAGGCGGCCACATCGGACCTGCGTTCTTGTGCAAAGGAATCTTGAGACAGTCGGACCGGCCGTTTGGGTAATGTGGTTCGATGGTTTGCTGCCACCCCGATCGATAGAACGCGAATGAGCACTCGAGAATTATTCATCCCCGTTCCCGAACAACAAACTGCGCCTTTGGTATGCTTGACACGGACTTCCCTCATGCATAGAGTCTCTGGGTCGAAAACGGCGACTGGGGCAGGAATCATGGTACGCCTTGCGGGTTATCGCCCACTGTATCCGGGTACGCAACCGAATCATCTGCATCTGCCTTATGTGTCCTCGATCAAACGCGCACCGACGAAGCCGCAGGTACGAATTCCTTACACGCTATCCGAGGTCACAGGACCATCCTTTGGACCCAAAGTTGTGGCCCCAGACGCCAGCGACTTGACGCGTGGGCACTCTGGAGAACCGCTTGGTGAGCGGATCATTGTGAGCGGGCGTGTGCTGGATGAAAACGGTCGTCCTCTGGCGAACATGCTGGTGGAAATCTGGCAGGCAAATGCAGCGGGGCGATACCGGCACGAATGGGATCAGCATCCCGCACCGCTCGATCCGAATTTTTCCGGGACTGGGCAAGCCGTCACCGATGGCGAGGGGCGCTTTCGCTTCATCACAATTCGTCCGGGCGCTTACCCCTGGCGCAATCACCACAATGCATGGCGACCGGCTCACATTCACTTTTCTCTGTTTGGTCCGGCGTTTGCCACACGGCTGGTCACGCAGATGTATTTTCCGGGCGATCCGCTGATTCCATTTGATCCGATCTTCAACTGCACCGCGGATGAAGAGGCCCGCAAGCGGCTTATCTCCGCTTTCGACTGGGAAACCACCTTGCCGGAACAGGCGCTCGGTTACAGGTTCGATATCATCCTGCGGGGGCGCGATGCCACGCCAATGGAGGAATGAGTGAGCTTGCAAGCGACTACGTCGCAGACGGTTGGGCCATTTTTCAGGATTGGCTTTGAATGGCTGCACCGTGACAACCTGGTTGGTGAAGGTGTCACCGGCGAACGCGTGACGATTCAGGGCCGAGTTTTTGATGGCGACGGAATTCCGGTGCCGGACGCGATGCTGGAAATCTGGCAAGCCAATGCGCACGGAAAATATGCTCACCCCGAAGATACGCAGGACAAGCCGCTGGAGCCCGGGTTTACAGGCTATGGCCGTGTGCCAGTAACCGCAGATGGAGTGTTCCGCTTTGTCACGATCAAGCCGGGACCGGTGCCCGGTCCCGAGGGAGGCGAGCAGGCGCCGCATTTGCTGGTTTCTGTGTTCATGCGGGGCCTGCTCCGACGATTGGTGACGCGAATCTATTTTCCCGACGATTCTCGCAACGCTGCGGATTTTATTCTTAACCTGGTCGAACCCGAGCGGCGTTTCACTTTGATCGCAAAAAAGATCGTGGGCGGTCCCGGCATACTGGAATGGAATGTTGTTCTACAGGGGCCGGATGAGACAGTATTCTTCGACTTGGGGCTGTAGACTTTGCGTTGTAGCCCTACCTGGATGGCCTTGCTAGATCCATTATTCGGCTCAGCGGCGATGAGCGAACTTTTCTCGGACGCCGCGCGTCTCCAGCACATGCTGGACTTCGAGGCTGCACTCGCGCGCGCCGCGGCCCGGTGTGGCGTGATCCCGGCGGCGGCAGCTGCCGCGATTTCTTCGAAGTGCAAGGCGAACCTGATCGACGTCGGAACCCTTGCCGCTGCGACCGCTGGGTCGCTCAATCCCGCGATACCGCTGGTGAAGCAACTTATTGCGCTGGTCGCGAAGGACGATCCTGAGGCAGCGCAGTTCGTTCACTGGGGCGCGACCAGTCAGGACGTAAATGATACCGGGTTGGTCCTCCAGATCCGGGAAGCTCTCGATATTCTTGATGCTGATCTAGTTACGCTATGCGCAGGGCTGTCGGAGTTGGCGAAGCGGCACCGTTCTACTCCGATCACTGGTCGGACCCTGATGCAACATGCATCGCCAACCACTTTTGGCGTCAAAGTTGCCGGATGGCTGGACGGTATGAATCGCCATCGCGAGCGTTTCGCACAAACCAGGAGGCGAGTGCTGGTCCTGCAGTTTGGCGGCGCGGTTGGAACGTTGGCGGCGCTAGGAGAAAAGGCATTGCAAGTAGCGGAGGCTTTGGCGGCGGAACTTCAACTTGAGCTTCCTCCCATGCCGTGGCACACGCAGCGGGATCGAGTTGCGGAGGTGGCAACAACGCTCGGCCTTTGCACCGGCAGCCTGGGCAAGATGGCGCGAGATATTTCGCTGCACATGCAAACCGAGATTGCGGAAGTGTTTGAGCCGGCGGGCGAGGACCGTGGAGGTTCCTCGACGATGCCGCACAAGCGCAATCCGGTGAGCGCCGCGGTGGTGTTATCGGCCGCCACGCGGGTTCCCGGCCTCGTCAGCACCATGTTGAGCGCGATGGTTCAGGAAGATGAGCGCGGTCTGGGCAATTGGCAGGCGGAGTGGGAGACGCTGCCTGAGATCTTCTGCCTGACCGGCGGAGCGCTTCACCAGATGGCAACGATTGTTCCTCATCTGGAAATCGACACCGCGCGCATGAAGCGCAATCTCGAAGCAACTCAAGGTCTGATTTTTTCTGAAGGGGTCGCTGTCGCACTGGCAGCCCGCATCGGCAAATCCTCCGCCCATAAATTGGTGGAAGCCGCCAGCCTCGAGGCACGCAAATCTGGAAGGCACCTCCGTGAAGTGCTGGCTCAGGACCGAACCCTCAGTGAGAACCTCAGTGCAGCTGAACTGGATCGCCTGTTCGAACCGGAGAATTATTTGGTTGTCGCCGAAGAATTGGTGGATCGTGTGATCGGCTCCTAAGGATTGATATCGACAGTCATCAATAGAAGGAGCGCGGTAGAGAGGGCAGGCAATGTCGTTCGTCGATCTTGGAGGACTGAAAACACATTACGCGCTCACCGGCGACCACGATCCTGTGCTGGTGTTGTCCAATTCGTTGGGCACGGATTTTTTCATGTGGGATCCGCAGATGAAGGAATTGGGACGGCGCTTCCGCATCCTGCGATACGATACTCGCGGACACGGGCAGTCTTCTGTAACACCGGGGGAATATACAATCGAGCAGCTCGGGCGCGACGTTCTCGCTATGCTGGACTTGCTTCGCATCGATCGCGTGCATTTCTGCGGGCTTTCGATGGGTGGCATGATCGGCATTTGGCTGGGAATTCACGCGCCCAGCCGGCTGCATCGACTGGTGCTGTGCAACTGCGCGGCTCGCATCGGCACAAAAGAAATGTGGAACGCGCGCATCGCAAAAGTTCACAGCGAGGGAATGAAGTCCGTGGCGGCAGTGGTCATCGAGCGCTGGTTTACCCCTGCATTTCGTGCTTCGTCCCCGGAGAAGGTTGCATGGACACAGGGAATGCTCGAAAACTCGCCGCCGGAGGGTTATGCCGCATGTTGTGCCGCTGTTCGCGATATGGATCAGCGCGAAGCCGTGGCGCAGATCAAGGTTCCTACGCTAGTGATCTACGGTGGAAGCGATTCAGTCATTCCGGCCACCGAGACTCATTTCCTTGCGGATCAAATTCCGGGGGCAGCCGAAGTTGAACTGGCTGCGGCACACCTCTCGAATGTCGAGCAGCCTGATGCATTCACGGACGCAGTTAGTAAGTTCCTTTCCACCTAACGAGGCGTGAGGCGATTCAGATGGATGACAGCAAGCGCTACGCGCAGGGGATGAAAATCCGGCGAGCGGTTTTGGGCGATGAGCACGTGGACCGGGCTCTCGCCGCGACGACGGACTTCAACCGCGAATTCCAGGACTTCATTACCCGCAATGCCTGGGGCGACATATGGGCCCGCCCTGGCCTTCCCCGCCATACTCGCAGCCTGTTAACGATCGCAATGATGATCGCCTTGAATCGAGGTGAAGAATTCCGCATGCACTTGAGGGCCTGTTTCAATAACGGCGTGACCCGCGAACAGGTCAAAGAAGTCCTGCTGCAATCTGCGATCTATTGCGGGATGCCCGCAGCGAATTCCGCGTTTCACATGGCGGCTGAAGTTTTTGAGGAGATGGATCGGGAAAACGACCACAATCGTCAAACCAGGACGAATCCGAGGAAGCGGAAGCGGCAATGACGGAAACGCAATTTCTCGTCAGCGAGCGTAACGCCTGCGGAAATCGTTTCGCCAAAGAGCGGTCGCGCGCGACGGCTTAATTCTGTGCCGATTTCATTGCGAACCCAAGTCGGAATCGTCGGCGCCGGACCTGCCGGCCTCGTGCTGTCTCACCTTTTGTATCTGCAGGGAATCGACTCCATCGTATTGGAGAGTCGCAGCCGCCAATATTCAGAGCAACGCGTACGCGCGGGTGTTCTCGAGCATGGAACGGTTGACCTGCTCAGACAAATGGGCGTTGGCGAACGGATGAAGGCGGAAGGCCTCGTCCACTACGGGATCGAGCTACGCTTCGGAGGCCGAGGTCATCGCATCGACTTCCAGGATCTCGCCGATGGAAAAGGGATCACGATCTACGCGCAGCACGAAGTTCTGAAAGACCTGAACAATGCTCGGCTCGCAACCGGCGGCCAGGTTTTGTTTGAAGCTGAAAACGTGAGCGTGCATGACGTCGACAGCTCGACTCCGAAGATCCGATACCAAAAGGATGGAAACGCTTATGAGTTGACCTGCGATTTTATTGCAGGATGTGATGGCTTTCACGGCATCTGCCGGCCGAGCATTCCGCCGGGAGTACTCACTCACTATGAGCGCGAATATCCCTTCGGCTGGCTCGGCGTTCTGGCCGATGTGCCTCCCTCCTCTGAAGAACTTATCTATGCCCACCATGATCGCGGCTTTGCCCTGCTCAGCATGCGGACGCCGCGGATCAGCCGCTTATACCTGCAATGCAAGCCCGATGAAAACATTGATTCGTGGAGTGACGAAAGAATCTGGCAGGAGCTGCAGATCCGTCTGGCCTCGAAGGAGTGGAAGCTCACCGAAGGGCCGATCTTGCAGAAAGGCATCACGGGCATGCGCAGCTTCGTGGTTGAGCCGATGCAATACGGCAGGCTGTTCCTGGCCGGAGACTCGGCGCATATCGTGCCGCCGACCGGTGCCAAGGGATTGAACCTGGCGGTTGCCGACGTCCAGATACTAGCGCGTGCGCTCAAGCAGTTCTATGACACTGGACGTCGTGATCTGCTCGATACATATTCTGAAGTGTGCTTGCGGCGCGTCTGGAAGGTGCAACGGTTCTCTTGGTGGATGACCTCTATGCTGCACCGCTTTCCCAATGAGACTCCGTTTGATCATCGACGCCAACTCGCCGATCTGGACTACGTAACCAGTTCTCGCGCGGCAGCCAAGACGCTCGCGGAAAACTATGTTGGACTTCCTTTGGAGTGAATCCCTTTTTATTTGCGCTTCCTGGCGACCGAAAGCTTCCGAATGACTTCCCGCGGGACAGGCAGTCCCTTCAGTCGATGAGCCTCAGTCGGGTGGGCGCCTGCCCAGACCCGCGTCTCCGCGCCTTCCATGGCTAATGCGCCATCGCGCATCAATTTGTGGCTGACCACGAAACTGCTTTTTCTCCATTCGGAAACACAAGACTCCGCCACCAGTTCGTCACCGAACGCAGACGGGAGGATAAATCGCGCTCGCGCCTCCACGATCGGGATGCCGACGATGCCATGTTCTTTGAACAATTTCTTCAACGGAAGCCCGGCGGCGCGAAACAGCGCGGAAGTGCCGTTATCAAACCATCGGAAATAGTTGGCATAAAAAACGATCTGGGCCGGATCACAATCTCCGAACTCCACGCGGATTCGAATACGATTTACTAACATGATTTATTTATCGAGTGCGTTCGCGTGCAAACTGACGCGTTAGCATATCCTAAACGGGTAAGAACGGCTGAGGAAAGTTTGAGGCCTCGGCCACCACAGCTTCTTCTGGACTCAGCAGTAGAGCCGGCCGTTACCGGTCCTTGCAACATTAAAGGGCCAACTCTGACCTTCTTGTGGAGTAGACACCGGAGACGCGAAACTGGGACACGGAGCGGCAGATCGTTCCATAGCGTGCAAATTCGGTTTTCAACAGCTTTAACGCTTGAGCTATGGAAACTACCCTGTTCACTTTAGATAGACTTGCTTTTGGCTTGCTAACAACCCAATAGGCCTTTGCCCGGGAGGAAGCTCCGTTGCCACTGAATCAGGATGTGCTCTGGTACAAGGATGCAGTCATCTACCAAGTCCACGTCCGCACGTTTTACGACAGCAACGGCGATGGCATTGGGGACTTTCAAGGGCTGGAACAAAAGATCGGATATCTGCAAGAACTCGGCGTCAATGCAATCTGGCTGATGCCGTTCTTTCCTTCCCCTTTGCGCGACGATGGTTACGACATTGCGGATTACAACGCTGTCCACTCGAGCTATGGGACATTGGAGGATTTCCGCAACCTTCTGAATTCCGCACACAGCCGCGGAATTCGAGTCATTATCGAAATGGTGCTGAACCACACCTCTGACCAGCACCCGTGGTTCCACGAGTCGCGAAGTTCGCGCGACAATCCCCGCCGTGATTGGTATGTGTGGAGTGACACCGACACCCGGTACCAGGGAACCCGCATCATTTTTCTGGACACCGAAAAATCGAACTGGGCTTGGGATCCGATTTCGAAAGCCTACTACTGGCATCGCTTCTTTAGTCACCAACCCGATCTCAACTATGACAATCCCGCCGTTCGCGAACAAATGTGGAACGTAATGAAGTTCTGGCTGGAGATGGGTGTTGACGCGTTTCGCTTGGATGCTGTGCCTTATTTGGTGGAGCGGGAAGGTACAAATTGTGAGAACCTGCCGGAGACTCATGCGATCCTGAAAGATCTGCGACGAAGGCTCGACGAACAATTTCCGGGTAGGATGCTGCTGGCGGAAGCGAACCAGTGGCCCGCCGATCTTCGCCCGTATTTCGGTGAAGGCGACGAGTTCCACATGGCGTTTCACTTTCCCTTGATGCCTCGAATGTTCATGGGGCTCAAGCTGGAAGATCGCAAACCCATCACCGAGATTCTGCAGCAGACTCCAGAAATCCCTCCGACCTGCCAGTGGTCGCTGTTTCTGCGCAATCATGACGAATTGACGCTGGAGATGGTCACGGACATAGAACGCGACTACATGTATGACGCCTATGCCGAAGATAAGACGATGCGCCTCAACCTGGGAATTCGCCGCCGTCTGGCCCCGTTGCTGGATAATGACCGCAGGCGCATCGAGTTGATGAACGGAATGCTGATGTCACTGCCGGGCACTCCGATCATCTATTACGGCGACGAAATTGGGATGGGCGATAACATCAATCTCGGTGACCGCAACGGAGTAAGGACTCCAATGCAGTGGAGCGGAGGATGGAACGGAGGATTTTCCACCGCGGAACCGGACCGGCTTTATGCTCCGCTCATCCAGAATCCGGTCTACGGTTATCCGGCTGTGAACGTTCTGGCGCAACTCGGAAGCGGACATTCGCTCCTGCATTGGATGCAGAGCATCATTGCCGTGCGCAGGTCGACCGCAGTCTTCGGCCGAGGATCCATTGAGTTCCTTCATCCGGCAAATCACCGAATTCTAGCGTATGTTCGTCGACTGGGTAACGAGTCGGTTCTGGTTGTCAACAATCTTTCTGGGACAGCGCAAGCTGTCGAACTGGATCTGCGGCGCTACAAGGGAAATATTCCCATCGAGATGTTCGGCAGGAATATATTTCCTCGGGTAGGGGACCTTCCGTATCTTTTGACCTTGGGGCCGTATCAGTTTTTCTGGTTTCGGCTGCGCCGAATCTAGTCGAATTTAAGATTTTGCAAATGCCGTCACGTCATGGCACGCGGCATCATTTCACATGGAGCTGAACTTGGCGGAAGACACTTTTCTAACGGATGATTTTCTTCGTCAACTCATCAACGTGGGCGAAGTCGACATCCTCGTGGGTTTGCCGACTCACAATAACGCCAAGACAATCGGCTCGATCGTCCAGACGATTCAAAGCGGTATCCTACGCTGGTTTCCTAGAGAGCGGGCCGTGATCATCAATGCCGACGGCGGGTCGCGGGACGGAACTCCGGAATTGGTCACAGGCGTTTCGATCGATGACGTTGGTCGCGGCTCGAACCCTTACGCGCTGCGCACGCTGCATTCCATCAGCACGAAGTACGCCAACAGTCCGGCCGATACTGTGGCGTTTCGAACTATTTTGGCGGCGGCTGAATTACTTCAAGCCAAGGCCTGCGTGGTTATGTCTCCCGAATCCAGCAGCATCGAAGGCGAGTGGATTTATAAACTTTTGCGTCCTATTCGTAATGACGGCTTCGATCTGGTTGCGCCTACTTATCGCAGGCATAAGTTCGAAGGTCTGCTGATCACAAATCTGCTGTATCCCATGACACGCGCGCTCTACGGATTAAGACTCCGCGAGCCCTACGCTCAAGAGTTCGGTTTTTCCGGCCGCCTTGGTGGTGAATTTCTCACACAAAATGTCTGGGACGAGGGAAGCCCCGGAGACGGCATCGAACTGCGTTTCACTCTAGCCGCCATCACGGCGCAACACCGTATTTGCCAGTGTTTCCTCGGCCAAAAGGATCACGTCGAGCGACGTGGCTCGGATCTTGTGCCGGCACTCCGACAAACCGTCGGGCCATTGTTCTCCGCATTAGAGCCGGACTTTCCTTTTTGGAGCGCGGTTTCCGGTTCGCAGCCATTGCCCACTCTCGGCTCCGAGCATGAAGTGCTCCTAGACTTGGTACGAATCAATCGAAAACGTCTGCGGGAGATGTTCGCCACGGGTGTTGCCGAATTGACAACTGTGTTTCAGTCGATTCTTTCTCCTGACACTCTGGCGGAATTGCAGCAAATCGCACTCCTGGAAGAGAACGATTTTGAGTACCCCGCGGAATTATGGGTTAAAACCGTTTACGAGTTTGCTGCGTCCTATCACAAGTCGGTAATCAGCCGGGACCACATCATTCAAGCGTTGGCGCCGCTTTTCCGCGGCCGTGCGCTGGCATTCATCACGGCGCATCGCAACGGCTCCGCGCAGGACGTGGAAAACGGCATCGAAGCTCTATGTCTTGAGTTCGAGCGATTAAAACCATATCTACTGCAGATATGGAAATCGAGAGAGTGAGGAATCCATGAGGGAAATGATCATCAGTGAACTGAGTCAGGCCATGCAGGAACTGGCTAGAGGATTTGCCCATTACCTTCCTCGTCTCATCGTGATGCTGATCCTCGCATTTGCGGGATGGGCCATAGCTTATGTCGTGAAAGTCGTTCTGCGCAGCATCCTGCGCCTTATCCAATTCGACAGGCTCTCGGAGAATGCTGGAGCCGCTCAATTGCTGACCAAAGCTGCTTTGCCTTCGGCCACCGAGGTGGTTAGCCGTTTCGTGTTTTGGGTCGTGTTGCTTGGTTTCGTTCTGCTGGGAGTAAGCGTGCTAGGAATCATGGGGCTGCAACAGCAGATCGGAAAATTCTTTTTCTTCCTGCCGCGACTGTTCGTTGCCATGTTCATCCTGTTCGTAGGATTGCTGGCCGCGAGCTTCTTTTCTCGCGCCGCTTTGTTGGCTGCAGTAAACGCGAACGTGCCTTCCCCGCGAGTTCTGAGTCTCGCGGTCCGAAGCATCATTATCGTTTTCGTTTTGTCGATCGCTTTTGAGGAGCTGGGAATCGCAGAACAGACTATGCTAGTCGCCTTCGGAATTGGTTTCGGAGCCTTGATGCTTGGCCTGGCGATTGCATTCGGCATTGGCGGCAGGGAGTTGGCCCAGCGCTTCCTCGAACAAAGATTCGTCCGCGAAAAAAAGGATGAGAGTGAAGACGAATTCTCTCCGCTCTGATCGGCGGTCCTTGCGGGAAAGACTGTTCGCCAAGCCGAGTCGCCGCGACTTTACCGGTCATAGAGAAGCGTCAATCTCCTGAGGCGTTCGCTCAAATCTTTCGTCAAAGCGCCGGCTTTGTAACGCCACCTCCAGTTTCCGCTCACCGTCCCGGCAAATTCATTCGCGCTTCGCTGCCCAGGCCCAATACATCTTGTAGAGGAACGATGCCGACCTCAGCCACGGACGCCAGAACCGCTCGAATGAATACCCAATTCACGGGCTCGTTTTCAAATCCTAAATACGCTCGAGTGAATTCGCGTTCTTTGCGGATGTCTTCTTCGGTTCGAGTGCTCTCCCCAACCCCAGAACTTGTCCACCAGCCAACTGTCGTATCGTTATCGTGTCCGCCGGTGTAGGCCACGAGTTCGCGAGAATAGTTATGCGGCCGGAAGCTGGGCCCTTGAGGATCGTTTCCAAACGCAAACTGCAGCAGGCTCATTCCGGGGAAGCCAAACTCCTTGCGCAATGCTTCCACCTCGGGAGTTATCACTCCCAGGTTTTCAGCCACGAACGGCAGCACTTTCAATTCGGCTTCGACGGCTTGGAAGAACTCCGCGCCCGGACCTTTTACCCACTTGCCTGACTCCGCCGTCGAAGCACCGGCCGGAACTTCCCAGTAGGCCTCGAAGCCGCGGAAGTGATCCAGTCGCACGAGATCGAACAGCCTGAGGGACGCTCGAAAACGATCGATCCACCAGCGGTGACCGGAAGCGGCCGAAACGTCCCAGCGGTAGAGCGGGTTTCCCCATAGTTGCCCCGTGGCACTGAAATAGTCAGGCGGAACTCCCGCAACTGCGGTGGGCCTGGATTGCTCATCCAGACGGAACAACTCTGGATGACTCCATACATCCGCACTGTCATGAGCGACGTAGATGGGAACGTCGCCCATGATTCTTATTCCGTATCGTTTGCGTGAGGCTTTCAGCTTCTCCCATTGTCGAAAGAATTCGAACTGGGCAAACTTGTGGATTTCAATCTCAGGAGCCAATCTTTCTCGCCATTCCTTTAATGACGATAAATCTCTCCGCCGGATTCCTACCTCCCAGTCGGCCCAAACCGCATTCTTGTTGATGTTCTTGCAGGCCATGAAGAGGGCATAGTCTTCGAGCCAACCGGCATTGTGCTTGCAAAACATTTCGAAAGCGTCACGTTCTGCGCGGGCACCATCGGTTAGAAACGCGTAGGCAGATTTCCCGAGAAGGGCTTGCTTAACCTCGATTACGCTGCCGTATTCCACATGGTCTTCCGGAAGAGCAGATGCAGCAGCGAGATCTTGCAACGACAATAAGCCCTGCTCGCGAAGCGAATTCAAATCGATGAGCAACGGATTGCCCTGCGAAAGCCGAGAAGAGCTGATAGGGGGAATCTCCGTATCCGGTCGGACCGAGCGGCAGCACCTGCCAAATTGTTTGTCGCGACGCCGCAAGAAATTCGACAAAGTCGTGCGCCGACTCTCCCAGATCGCCGATGCCATGGCCTCCGGGCAGAGACGTCACATGAAGAAGGATTCCACTACATCGAGGAAAGATCGCGGGATTCACGCTAGGGTTTTGAGTGTTGGTTCAGCAAGAGGGTTGCGAGGCACCCAGAAAATGCTGCGTTGAAATTGGTGGGCAGTGCAGGACTCGAACCTGCGACCTCCTGCTTGTAAGGCAGGCGCTCTAACCAGCTGAGCTAACCGCCCCCGCGG
Organism: uncultured Acidobacteriaceae bacterium; assembly: GCA_963760855.1. Classification (GTDB taxonomy): domain Bacteria; phylum Acidobacteriota; class Terriglobia; order Terriglobales; family Acidobacteriaceae; genus Sulfotelmatobacter. Next base: position 104,649 of record CAVXFD010000008.1, read on the forward strand.
TCCTTCGCGAGATCAAATCTCTTTGGTTTCGGCGCCGCGCGCGCCTGAGCGAGTATATGCGACTCGCGAAAAGACGGTCAAACGTCTAGCACCTGCCGTAAGCAATCCTCCCCCTGCTAGACTGTTCGCGGTGCGACGTCTGATCGTGAATGCCGATGATTTTGGTTTCACTCGGGGAGTGAACCGCGCCATCGTCGAAGCTCACACTCACGGAATCGTAACTTCCTCGACCCTGATGGCCAGTGGGCCGGCCTTCGACGACGCCGTGCAATTGGCGAAAGCAGAATTCCGCGCCTGAGCGTGGGTTGCCATGTCGTATTGATTGATGGCGAGCCGGTTCTGGACCCCGTTCGTCTGCCTACGATCGCTCACGGAAATTCAGGTTCCGCTCGCTTCCGCGATGGGCTGAAGAGCTTTGCGGCGCGCGCCTTGACCGGCCGCCTGGATGCAGCGGAGATCGAAGCGGAGACCAGCGCTCAGATTCGCAAGATTCAATCCGCTGGAATCAGCGTCTCTCATCTCGATTCTCACAAGCACACTCATTTGTTTCCGAAAGTCCTGCGACCCATACTACGAGCCGCGCGAGGCTGCGGCGTTTCGGCCATACGCAATCCGTTCGGTCCGCGCCAGCCGCTGAGATCTGGCGAACTGCTGGCTCGACCGAGTATTTGGACGCGCTACGCCGAGGTGCGTATTCTGCGTGCACTTGCCGGTAAGTTTCGCGACGCAGTAAGGCGGGAGGGGATGGAAACTCCGGATGGCACCCTGGGCATCGTCGTGACCGGCACACTGGATGAGAAGCTTTTCCGAGCCATTGCGGACATCATTCCGGAAGGCACTTGGGAGTTCGTTTGCCATCCGGGCTACAATGATGCGGATCTGCAGCATGCTAACACTCGGCTGCGAGAATCACGAGAGACTGAGTTGCGCGTTTTAACCATGCCTGAGGTTCGGGAGTTGTTGTCGAACTGCGGTATTTCGCTGATTTCGTATCGCGAGATGGTCTCGGCCTGAAACAAACTCGTCGAGTTTGGCAGTTCGCACCAGTGTCGACCGATGCGATGACTTTGGTAATCTTAGGCAGTTCCGGCGGGAAGATATGATTGCATTAGATCCGGCTCAGAAACTGTAAGCTGGGAGGCGTTTATTATGTCTGCCCCAGGGGCAGCCCCGCGTGCCACCTTGGACTTGCGCGTACGTGTGTGGGGAATGGGCGCCGATAACCAACCGTTCCATCAGAACGCTAACGCTCAAAATGTTAGCGTAACCGGAGCGTGCATATGCGGCCTCGAGCATGAGTTGAAAGTCGGTGACGTCATTGGCGTTCAATACGAGACCAAGAAAGCTCGCTGTAAAGTGATCTGGGTGATGGAAGCCGGCGGTGTCGAAGAAAACTCAGGTCGGAGTTCAGTTGGTAGCGGACCAGGAGTGTCCGTGGCTTTCCCAGTTGCCCGCCGAAGTACTGTCCAATCTGCCGGCGCCTACTCCTGACAATCGAAGAAAGTTCCAACGCCACAGAATTTCATTTCCTCTCGAATTCCGCGACGAGCGCGTGAACACCCCCATGCGGGTAAACGCAACAGACATCAGCGGCAATGGTTGTTATGTTGAGACGGTGATGCCCTTGCCCATTTCTACGGTGCTGCGGGTGGATTTCTGGATCGATCAGGAGCGCATCTCGGCCTCGGCAACCGTTCGCACGCGCGATCCTGGAGTCGGCATGGGGATCGAGTTCACTGGTTTACCCGAAGACTCCAAGCGACGATTCCAGGCTCATCTCGACAAGATTGATCCCGGTATTTCCATGAAGGGCCGCGGCGCCTCCTAGGAGTTCTTCGCATCATCGGCTTTCTGCCGGTCACTCCTGTTCCCTGTAGAATCTGCATCGTATAGCCTTTTCGGCCATCGAATGACAGAACCCATGGAAAGCCAAGAAGGGCGGAGCTCGCGAAATGAAGATCGGGATCACATGTTATCCCACTTACGGCGGCAGCGGCGTGGTGGCTACCGAACTCGGACTGGAATTAGCCCAACGCGGGCACGAGATTCATTTCATCTCCTATGCCCAGCCGATCCGGCTTCGGGGCGAGGAACCCAACATTCACTATCACGAAGTGGAAGTATCGCGCTATCCGCTATTCGATTATCCGCCTTACGATTTGGCGCTGGCCACGCGCATGGCCGAAGTCTCGCAGCTCTATGATCTCGATCTGCTGCATGTTCACTACGCCATTCCACACTCGGTGAGTGCGCTGCTGGCGCGGCAGATGCTGGCCGATGGCCCGCGCGGCCGCCGCTTGCCCTTCGTCACTACGCTGCACGGTACGGATATCACCCTCGTCGGACTGGATCGGTCTTATCTGCCCATCACGCGCTATTCCATCAACCAGAGCGATGGAGTTACCGCGGTATCGAACTACTTGCGAGACCGTACCACGCGCGTGTTCGACGTGAAGAAGGAGATCGAAGTCATCTATAACTCCGTCAATTGCGATGTGTACTGTCGATGCAAGAACTCTTCCGAGCTGCGCTCCGAATATGCACCCAACGGCGAGCGGTTGCTGGTGCACCTATCTAACTTCCGTCCGGTAAAGCGAGTCACTGACGTGATTGAGATCTTTGATCGTGTGCGCAAGAAAATCCCCTCGAAATTATTGCTGATTGGCGACGGGCCAGACCGCTCCGTAGCCGAATGGCTGACCGTGCAAAAAGGCATTCATGAGGATGTTCTCTTTCTCGGCAAGCAGGATCAGGTGGAGGAGAAGTTGGGGATTGCGGACATTCTGTTGATGCCCAGCGAATTGGAATCCTTCGGACTTGCCGCACTCGAGGCAATGGCGTGCGAGACCGTGCCGATCGCCACCCGCACCGGCGGCGTGCCAGAAGTGATCGAACATGGAGTCAGCGGCTATCTTGCTGACGTGGGTGATGTGGATACGATGGCGCGCTATGCGATTGAACTTCTGAATGACGAGAGTGCGCTACGAGCCATGGGCAAGGCCTCACGTGCCGTCGCCCAGGCGCGCTTCTGCTCCAGCCGGATCGTCCCGCAATACGAAGCTTTTTACCGGCGCGTCGTGGAACGATCTTCGTAAAAGCCTTCAGGCACGGCCCCCGCCGTCTGCAGGAGCGGCAAGCGAATTCGCACCAGCGTTCCTTTCCCTTCGTGGCTATCGATCGTCAACCGCGCGGTATCTCCGTACAACACCTGCAGCCGCTCCGAAACGTTGGCCATGCCGATTCCGGCGCCGCGTCCGTTGCCGGCTTCCGGCATCTGGGTTGCTGCCATTCCAACTCCGTCGTCTTCCACTTCAATCACCAGTCTCGAATCAGACAAGCGGCTGCGCAGATAGATGCTTCCACCTTCCACTTTCGAGGCGAGCCCGTGCTTGATCGAGTTCTCGACTAACGGCTGCAACAGCATGCTGGGAACCATCACGTCGAGCGATTCGGGCGCAAGTTCCTTCACTACTCGCAGCTTGTCTTTGCCGAAGCGGACGACCTCGATGTCGAGGTAGTTGTCGATGAACTCTACTTCTTCGCGCAGGGGCACAAAGGAATCCGCACTGCTGAGCAAGCGGCGAAGGATGGTGGCCAGTTTGGAGATCACTTCGCGTGCCGTGTCCGGATCGAAACGGACCAGCGAGGAAATCGAGTTCAGCGTGTTGAAGAGGAAATGTGGATTGATCTGGTTCTGCAGCGCCTCCATGCGCGCATGCAGCAGCAAACGCTCCTGTTCCTCCAGCTTGATTTGGATGCGGACGCTGTTGAAGATCTTGAGCTCGATCCCAATGGCCATTGCCGAAGCTGCGTAGATGGCAATTTCAACCCACAGATTGCTGCTGTCCATGCTGAAGATGGAATGCGAAAAATACCGCGCCATCTCCGTCTGCACGAAACGCAGACCGATGATCGTGGTGAAGAACATGATCTGCCAGTCGAACAGGCGCGGCGTCGGGAGATTGCGGCGAATCAGGCGATAGATGCTGAGGTCGATGAAGGGAGAGAACGACCAGATATCGTCTTTATCGAGGGCCATGGTGCGCAACTGGCCGGCGATGAAACCGCAAAGCACACCGAAGGGGAGCGTCGCCCATTCGCCGTGCACAAGCGCGGGCAGAGACATCAGCATTCCGCCTAAAACTCCGGACCAGCGTCCGCCAATCACTCCCAGCAACAGTGCGGTTTCGAAGCCCAAGTCGCTAGCCACAAAGCTGTTCACCGAGAATCGAATCCAGGTGCCAACCATGATCGGCAAACTGAACCAAAGGACCAGATAAGTTTTCTGAAGTAACGATCGCTCTTCGCGAAAAAGAAGAGACTTGAATGCGACGGAACGGACCAGACTGCTGGACACAGCCGCAGCCACGCCTAACTTCACCAGCAGATTGATCCAGATGAGGCGTGGTTCCATGGTTTCGAGGCGAAGAAGTGCCGCGAGAAAACTTTAGCACGAAGAGGATCGGGCGGCTTCCTCAGGGGCTAAAGCCCGCATCTTTCATCTTCACTTATCGCAGCGGTAAACCGCTGCGCCACCCAAAATCGAGTAGCAAAGGCTGGTTTTTCCGCGACTTCTGAGGTCGTGCCCTTCCGTAACTAATCGGACGCGGCTCCTATCCCAAACCATTCTGAAACAGCCTCTCGTTTGCGCGGGCATCTAGGTCGTTAGATCGCCCGATGACCCGATCGAAGATCACCCGATTTTGCGGACGCGCAGGTCGCTTCCGGTCATCTCTTTTGGCTCATCTACGCCGAGCATGCCGAGGATTGTTGGCGAAATGTCACGCAGGGAGCCGTTGGGCCTCAGCGTGTATTGTTTGGCATCTTCGGCGACTAGGATGAAGGGGACGGGGTTGGTAGTGTGTGCGGTGTGCGGGCCGCCGGTGGCGGGGTCGATCATCATTTCGGCGTTGCCGTGATCGGCTGTGATCAACATCGCGCCGCCTTTGGCACGAACGGCGGATTCGATGCGGCCGAGACATGCATCAACGGTTTCAACGGCTTTCACAGTCGGCTCAATCTTGCCCGAGTGGCCGACCATGTCGGCATTGGCGAAGTTCACGATGATCACATCGAATGTGCCGTCTTCCGTGGCTTTCACGACTGCATCGGCGATGCCGGCTGCGCTCATCTCCGGCTTCAGATCGTAGGTCGCAACCTTTTGCGAAGGTACGAGTACGCGCTCTTCCCCGGGGAATGGCTGCTCCACGCCGCCGTTGAAAAAATATGTGACGTGGGCATATTTCTCCGTCTCGGCGACACGCAGGTTGCGCATCTTCTGGCTGCCCATCACGTTGGCCAGGATGTTGGCCATCGATTCCGGTGGAATCACCACCGGCAGGCTGAAATTTTTGTCGTACTGGGTCATGCAAACGTAATGCAGATTCTTCGGAACGCGATCGCGAGGGATGGTGGCGTCGAGATCGGCGGCGCCCGGAAGATCGCTGCCGCCCCTCGGGTTCAAGCCGCTGTTGCGGGCTAACGCGCGTGTGATCTGGCGGACCCGGTCGGCGCGAAAATTGAAGCAGATGCAGGCATCTTCGTCGCGAATGGTGGCCAGCGGTTGGCCGCTCTTGTCGGTGCACACGAACGGAATGACGAATTCGTCGGTGACGCCGCGGTTGTAGGAATCTTTCATCCCTTGCACGGGGTCGATGGTCTTGCCGCCTTCGGCGTCGGCGAAAACCATGGCGTTGTAGGCCTTGGCGATGCGCTCCCAGCGGCGGTCGCGATCCATGGCGTAGTAGCGGCCGTTCACGGTGGCGATCTTGCCGGAGTTGTACTCGCGCATCTTCTGCTGGAGTTGCTCGAGATAGCCGGCGCCGTTGGTGGGCAGCGTGTCGCGGCCGTCCATGAAGGCGTGAACGAAAGACGCGATCGACGCCGTTCTGCTTCGCCATCTTGAGCAGCGCGTAGAGATGGGCTTGCTGCGAGTGGACGCCGCCATCGGAGAGGAGACCGAAGAGATGCAGTTTTCGTTCGCCCACGCGCGCGTGTTTCATGGCGCGCGAGCAACACGGGGTGAGAGAAGAAGTCGCCGTTCTGGATCATCGAGATCGATGCGGGTGATGTCCATGTGGACGATGCGGCCGGCGCCGATGTTGAGATGGCCGACTTCGCTGTTGCCCATCTGGCCCTTCAGGAAGGCCGACGAAGGGCCCGCTGGTATGGATGAGCGTGTTGGGATATTCGCGCAGCAAGCGGTCGTAGGTGGGCTTGCGGGCGAGTGCGATGGCGTTGGCTTTGGTTTCGGCGCGGTAACCCCAGCCGTCGAGGATGATGAGAACGAGCGGTTTTGGATGGGACATGAGTGCGGCTTCTGGCTCCTGGCTTCTGGCTTTTAGCTTCTAAGAAATCGAAACGGATTAGATGGCTTCCCGGTTTGGGACTTATGGCTATTTACTGTTTCGTTATGGGGTGGGTACCCCCCTCCTCCGGCCTTTTGGAATCATCATGGTAGCGTGAAAATTGCGAAAAATCTTAGAGCTGCAACAACTTGCTGGCAAAATATTGATGCCAAATGGTTTAGCGCCGCATTGTTCTGTAACTTCACAGCTGCTTCGCCCAACATCATCGGCTGTTTGGGCTGTGTAACACAAGGTTGTTCGTCACGGGGATCGTGCATCGCAGATCGCTGGCCGGGTGCGGGGTGGTTATGCGGGCATTGTTGGCGCTATGTTTGTTGACAACAGTTATTTCCGATTTGCCCGTGATACGACAAAATGGGGAGGTGCGACCCAACAGCGTTTAGCGCGGCATCGTTCTCCATTGACAACTGCTGACACCGTCGCAGATACTCGCAGTCTGCGCAAGTAGGATGCAACGGCACGCCGCCGAAGGGCAATGCCCACCTACGATCTCATCGTGGAGGCTGCATGCCCAATCTGGAAAACCTCAAAAAGCAAGCCAAGCTCATCTTGCGATGGCATCGCGAATGCCACTATCCCGTCGCCGCACAAATCCGCGCGCATTTGCCTCGTTTTCTGAATTTGCCCGACTCCGAGATTCTTGCCGCGAGCTTTAAGCTCAGCGATGCGCAAGAAGTGGTCGCAAGACAGCAAGGCTTCCATAGTTGGCAAGCCCTGAAAATTGGACTTTCGACCACGTCGCTCAAGGTGAAATCATCGCCATCCAAAGCAACGATTGTCGGTGCAGAGCCGCAACTGTTCGTTACCGATATCAAGAGATCATGCGAATTTTTTTGTGAGAAGTTAGGCTTTGCGCTTGTATTCAGTTACGGCAAACCTCCGTACTATGCACAGGTGAGTCGCGATGCGGCACGTCTCAATCTAAGGTGCGTCGAGCAACCAGTAATCGAGTCGCTGGTCCGTGATCGGGAGGAACTGTTATCGGTGTCTATGACCGTCGCTACAGCGGACGAGATCAAGCTGCTGTTTCTTGAGTTTCAGTCCGCAGGTGTTGCCTTTCACCAGACGCTGAAAAAGCAGCCTTGGGGCGCCAAGAATTTCGTCGTCAAGGATCCGGATGGGAATCTGCTGCTGTTTGCTGGACCCGCAAACTAACGGCTACCAAGCTGAAGTGTGCTGATCGAGCACGTATAGCCGGCCACTCGGAAGTTATGAGGTTGGTTGACGTAGAATGCAACATCGCTCATGGTTCGTGCGTATGCAGGCAGGTAAACGATGAACTGGAAATCTTTTGGCAGAGCGCTCGGATGGATCGGGCCGATCTCGGTGTTGTTGGCGGTGATGTCGGGAGCGGCGCTGGTTCAAGCCCAGGGCGGATCCGCTGCTCCATCGACAGAGCGCAAGACTAGCAACCCTTACACCGGCGATCTCTCTATTTTCGAAGCTCCGGGGCGCGATGAGCGGCTGCAGATCAACCGCGTCATGGATATGCTTGGCATCGAGCCCGGCAGAAATGTTGCCGATATCGGGGCCGGGTCGGGCTGGTTCACGGTGCGCGCGGCGCGCCGCGTTACGGGCTCGGGCATGGTTTATGCCGTGGACATCAACCCGGAAGCGATTCATTACATTGATCGGCGGACGAAGAAAGAACAACTCCAGAACATAAAGACGATCCTCAGCAAGCCCGATGATCCACAGGTGCCAGCCGACAGCGTCGACGCCGTGCTGCTGCTGAAGACCTACCACGAGGTCGCCCATCCGGTCGTGCTGCTCAGGAACCTTCGCTCATCGCTTAAACCAGGAGCCAAGATTGGCATCATCGATCGAAATGGCAACGGGGAAAATCATGGCGTGAGTAAAGACGTGGTGGTTCGCGAAGCCGCTCAAGCCGGGTACGAACTGCGCGACTCGGCGGATTTCGTAAAAGGCGACGGCATGGATTATTTTCTGATCTTCACTGCGAAGCGGGATTAGGCGCACGGCTTATTCTGGCCGGGAGCTCTCGGCAGAAGATTCCCAATTGTGAGTCGTAACGCCTGTGGGTGGTCAATCAAGTGAGAGGAATCGGCAGCTCCATATCCGCAGCTCCATGAGGATATGCGCTTAGGGTTTCTGAGTCACCCTGGTTGAGGCGGATGAGATGATAGTAAACTTATTTTGAGTGGGAAAGGAGCATACAGGTATGTCGATCTCCATAGTAAAGCGAATTGCGTTGATCTGCCTCTCGACCTTTTTTGCGGTGGCGGCTTGGCAAGCCGTCGCAGTGGCCGAAGATGCAGTTCACCTGGTTTCTGGCTTCGTGAAGCACGTAGACCATGACGCGAAGACGATGGTGGTCAAAACCGCTGACGGTACCGAACACACGATCAAGTGGAGCGGGGACACGGCTTGGGAGGGCACCAAAGATTCAGGCAAAGGCCTTAAGGAGGGTTCGAAAGTTTCCGTGAAGTACACTGAGAAAGGTGGCGAAAAAACGGCCACTGGAGTGAAGGACATCGGTAAAGACGTCGCCAAGTGAGCGAGATGAAGATTGACTCGGCGCTGCGTTGTTTCGATCAACTGAGATGAACCGGAATCAGCGGCTATAGATAATCGCGTGGGGATCAGAAGAGGTTGCTGCTCTCGGTCAGGGTGTAATCGAATACTTCCGAATGCTTGCCACCCTTCGGCTGGTGACAAATCGCCATCTCACACATTGACCCGGCAATGGGGTTTAGTGATTGCGCCTTCCGCACCACTCGCTTCCGAAAAGTGCGCCCAGCTCGGAGGCAGGCGCTATCACTTGCGATAGGCCGACTTGCCGGTACTGATTTTTAGGTATTATGCTGGCGCTCAGTTGTCCAGGTTGATACTCTGCACGAATCAAGGAGAAATCATGATCAAAGTTAGTGGGCTTGCTTTCGCAGCCCTCATTACTGGCCTTTTGTGCTGCGCATCTGTGGCGCGAGCCCAGATTTCCGTGGGCGTAAACATCGGCCCGGCCCCGATTTGCCCTTACGGGTATTTCGACTATGCCCCGTATGACTGTGCTCCTTACGGCTACTATGGGCCCGATTGGTTTGTAAACGGGGTGTTTATTGGAGTCGGCCCCTGGTTTCACGGCCCTCACGGCTTTTTCGGCCATGTGGACAACCGTTTTGATCCTCATCATGGTTACAATGGACCGTTGCCGGAGCGCGGAGCGCAGCGCTTCAACCATTTCCAGGCAAACGAAGCGCGGGATGGCCGAGGCAATGTAGGCGCGGCTGGACATGAAGGGAACGCTGAACACGCCCTGCCCGGATATCGGGGTGGTGGGCATGGTGGTGGGCATGGCGGCGGGCACCACTAGCGCGCGATGCGGTTCAAACGAGAGACGAGATAAGGCGCGCGGCGCCTTATCTCGCTCGGACTGCACTCCGCATCGATTGAGACTGGCCTTTGCTGAGCCGCTGGCGCGGAGAGACCAAACCCGACGCTGTCGGTGGATGCGCAGTCTTGGTGTGACCCCACTCGGGGACGATTGGTTCGCGCGGTTCAGCCCACTAGGCCGCTAACCTCGAAGACGATGTCGTGTCGGTTGCCTTGTGCACCGCCCATGACATCATGACTCGTGCGACCCCGCTGAAGATCATACTGATGCCGACCAGGGTGCCAATCGCCCAAACCGAACTCGACGGCCATTGTGCGTAGATCATCAGCCCCAGCAACAGGGTGATGATGCCGTCCACTAGCACCCAGGTGGATCGTTGGGGCATCTTGAAAAACAGAACAATGTCCAAGATGCCTTCAATCAGGAAGAGCGATGCGAGCAGCAGAGTAAGCGACGCCACGCCCAGTACCGGATGCACGATCGCGTATGCGCCGACGCACACATACGCTAGCCCCACTAAGAACTTCCATATCATGCCGCCGGCTGCATGCGCGCGAAAGGCAAGTATCAGGTGGACGACGCCTGCCAAAACAATCAGCCAAGCGATGACCAGGTTAACCGCCACGGCGGCAAGAAATGGTGAACCGACCGCCACCACACCGAAGACGATCAGCAAAACGCCCCACAAGATGGAAACCGTCGAAGCGTTCCGCACTAACCCGACCGAAGAGTTCTGTGCCATAGAGGCCTCCACCTAGAGCGTACTCCGTGGTTGTTGCCTGAATCAACGTGCGGGTTGAGTTCAGCTTGTAACGCCGCCTGCTTTAAAAACCTCTGAGTCTCCGTGGCGGAGGCCCGAAACGCTGGCGCGGCTCGGTACGGCTGCCTATCTCTCGTCAAAGAAACCGGCACCGGCTGGTTTGGCCGGCGCCAAGTCTGTAGCGGATGTCGATCCGACAGTTATGAGGAATATGCGGCTCTGCCGCAGTAGAGTCTGGGCGGCGTGTTTTCTGGAATTGTCACGTTCGCCTCTTGCCGACCATTGCATTCATGTTTTCGATGCCCTCTATCGCTCTTTTGCGGCATGACTTTACGATTCCCTTATCTTCCGCCCCGCAGTTTCTTTATTAACTGCGTGCTAGCTTGCCTTCACTGGGCGTGAACTCCGAAGCAAATCCAGGGTTTCGATTTCTGGGTCCTCGTCTCAATGGAGGGTAGTGCAGTGACCAAGGCAGTCGTTCAGTCAGGCATCGCGGCATCGTTGCTCGTTCTATGTGTTCTTGGGTCGATCGGTTCCGCCAACGCGCAATCAACCTTCGGCAGTATCGTCGGCGTCGTGCATGATTCTACGCAGGCGGTTGTGCCTGACGCGTCAGTCAAAATAAAGAGTTTGGACGACAACAGCACCCGCTCCACCACGTCAGACCAGAACGGATCTTTTGAATTCTTGAACCTCAAGCCCGGCAACTATGCCTTGTCAGCTGAAGCCCCGGGTTTTGCCGAGTTCCAGGTTCCATCCGCAGAACTGACGGCCCGGCAGACACTACGAATCGATGTCACGTCTCGGGGTCAAAAGTCAATCGCAGACCGTAGAGGTCTCCGACACTGTCGCCGTCATCAACACTGAGAACGCGGTAATCAGCGATTCCATCAACAACACGCAGATCACAGAACTGCCGCTGAACAATCGCGCCACCACAACCAGCCCGCTGGCATCGCTGTCCCTGTCGCCGAATGTGCAACAAGATAGCTCCGGAAATATTGCGCTCGGTGGCGCAAGCTCGGCGATGGTGAACTTCTCCGTCGATGGCATCTCCACCGCGAACGTGCGGCAAAACGGCGCGCTGCAGGACGCGTATCCATCACAGGAGGGAATCTCTGCCGTAAGAGTAACATCGTTCAACAACAACGCAGAGTTTTCGCAGGTGGGCGACGTTACCTTCACTACCAAAAGCGGCACCAGTCAGTATCACGGTAGCCTGTTTGAGTATCTGCAGAATGACGCTTTCGATGCCGACCCCTACGGCTTCAGCGGCAAAGCTCCAAAACACTTCAATACCTTTGGCGGATCTCTTGGTGGCCCATTGAGCATTCCGCATCTCTACAACGGCAAGGACAGGACGTTCTTCTTTTTCGATTACGAAGGCAACCGCCGCTCTACCGCAGTTGCCGAGCAGTTTCTGGTTCCCACGCAGGCAGAGCGAAACGGCGACTTAACCGCGCTTGGCGGCCCCGTTATTTCACCAGCAAACATCAATCCCACTGCTACCGCGTTACTGAGCTACTATCCGCTCCCCAACGTCACCGGCCAGGCGAACTACAATTACGAAAATTTCCAATCCACTCCCGCTCGTACCGACGGAGCCGATCTCCGCATCGACCATACCATCAATCCCAAGCAATCGATTTACGCCCGCTTCAGCCGCAAGAACATCACCGAAGACTACGCCAACCCGCTTTTACCCAACGATTCCGACAGCATCCACAATCGAAGCCTTCTCGTCTCCCACACCTGGGTCATCACCCAACGTCTGCTGAACGAGTTTCGCTTTGGTTTTACCAATGTGGCCACGAGTGTCGGCTTTCCCATCGAAGGCGCGAATGCACTGTCGCAACTCGATCTCACCGGCGTAAACATCAGCCAGCATCCCACCACGCACGCCTTTCCCACGTTCAATTTCAGCGCCGGAACCGGATTCACTCCCATTGGCCGTGACAAGGCCGGCGTGACGCAGTCAAAGACAACGCAGTTCACCGACAATCTGAGCTGGACGCGCGGTAAGCACACCTTCAAGACGGGCCTCGATGCGCGAAGAGTGCGGTACTTCGACTTGGAAAGTTTTGCACCCGTCTTTAACTCCGACGATTTCGGTGATTTCATCTTCCAACCCACATTCACTGGCAATGCTTTCGGCGACTTCCTTGAAGGAACACCAACCTCTCTGTTCTTCGCCGTATCGAGTCCGGACGTCGGCGGAACGGCCTGGCAATACGGCGTATACGGCCAGGATGAATACCAGATCAATAGCCGGCTCACGCTCAACTACGGCCTGCGTTGGCAGATCCTGCCGGGCTTTCATGAAGACGGCGGCAATCTGGCAAACTTCGATCAGCGAAACAACTCAATCGTCGTGCCCAACAATCTCGCAGCCTATCTGGCACAGCAGAACATCCAGGCTTCCAATGTCGCCTTCCAGCAATCGTTTAATGCCTGCAACCTGGGATATACCGCGCTGCCCTGCACGAACTACCTCACCGCCAGCCAGGATCACCTGCCGCAGTCGCTGCGCAATATCTACATGCGCAACTTCCAGCCGCGCTTCTCCATCGCCTACCGCCCCTTCAACGACACGAAAACAGTTATCCGCGCCGGGTTCGGCGTCTTCACCGTGACCAATCTCGGACCGCTGTCCTTCAACAACAGCGGCAACCCGACCTCTGCGCTGCACACTTATACCAATAGCCTGACCGCAAACGGCACTCCTCTCATTCAGTTCCCCAACACGGCTCCACCCGCGGTTGGCGTGCAATACGGCGGCGGCGGCCTCGATCAGGGCGTCAACCCCAATTACCGCGATCCGCAAGCCAATCAGTGGAACTTCACCGTGGAGCGCCAGCTCGCCGGCAACGACAGCCTGCGCGTCAGCTACGTTGGCATGCACACCTATCGCCTGAGCATTACCGAAGACCTCAATCAGATTCCGGCCAGCACCATCCCCTATCAGACAACGGCTGCAAGTCCATACGTCGATCCGCGTGCCCCCTACCACAACTGGTTCACGCTCTACAGCACCTTCAACGCCGGCGAAGCTAACTACAACGCGCTTGAGGTCGAAGAGAGCCACAAGATATCGCACGGCCTCTACTTCGACGCCAACTACACTCTGGCAAAAAATCTCGCCGATAATCAGGGCGATACTCCTACCGCTTTCGCCAGTGAAGTCAACTATGGCGTCCCCATTGCCGACCGTTTCAATATCCGCGGCGATTACGGCAACGTTGAAGGAACCCGCCACCAGCGTTTTCTGCTTACCGGTCTTTACCAGCTACCTCTCGGTCAGGGCCGCACTTTCCTGAATACCGGCGGCTGGAAGAATGGCTTGTTCGGTGGTTGGGAGCTGACTACCGTGACTCTGCTTCAAACCGGCCCCTGGCTCACGCCGAGCATCAGCGATTCCTACGACCAGTCCAATACCAACGTCGTGAATCGTGGTGCCTTCCTGCGCCCCGACCAGGTCTCGACAAATTTCTATCATGGTCAGTCCCGCGCGCAATACTTCAACCTCGCGGCCTTCGCCCCCACCCCTGCCGGCGCGGGACGCTTTGGCAATGCCGGCGTCGGCATCCTGCAGGGACCCGGCACCACCGCCGCCAGCCTGGGTCTCGCCAAATCATTTCACGTTACAGAGGGAATAAAAGTGCGCTTCGAGTCCACGTTTACCAACGTGCTCAATCACACAAACTTCGCTCCTCCCGCCACGCAAATCGACAACGCAACCTTCGGCGTCCTCAGCGCTCCGCAAACTGCCGAGAACGCTGGCAACCGCACTGGGCAGCTGGCGCTCAGGGTCGAATTCTAAAGAACGAAGGATGAGAGGAAATATGGAGGTGGTTCGGGATCTGATTTGACTTGTGACCGACCGCCATTGCGATCCGAATGAACGACGTACTAGTCACGGGCTGGTTTGGCGGCGTTGTGAGGGAGGATACGGGGAAATGTTCTGATCATCGCGATTGAGTTCTCGTTGACGAAAAATCCCGATTTCGCTCATTAACTCAGTTGCTCGTGCCGCAACGCGGATAGTCTGTCGAGGGTATATTTCTCGCATGGAACCAGCCGAGAAAGTCCGGCAGCCATAACTGCAGGATGGAGCGCCCCGCCGATGAAGCCTGATCCGCCAGCAACCAGAATTGTGCTCTGAATCTTTGCCCTTCCCGAACGCGATTGCCCTACGGGGCGCTATGGCCGCTACACTTCAGCACGCCCAGAAATGCGCTCCACGGACCGACTAGATCACGATACTGATACGCCATCACGCGGGATAGTTGATGCAGATGAGTAAGGTCGTGTACGGCCCACGTCGCCAGAAGTTGCGACAGCGTCACCGGTCCCAAGGCTGGATGCTTTCCCCGCCGCGTGAAGTCTTCCGGCTGTAAATTCAGTTTCTCCAGCGCGACTAGATTCTCACGCCGCAATCGGGCGAACTCGTCCAACAGTTGTTCCAGGGACTTGCCCTGATTCTCCTTCGCCTGTGCAAAGCGGTCAAAGGGATCAAAGGCCCGCGCTTCGCCGTTCTCCAGGATGATTCGCACCCGCGGCATCCAGTCGGTGCGTTCCCCGACGATCAGATGGCCAACGATATCGAACGCGCTCCAGGTTTCTTTCCCTTCGTTCTGGCGCACCCATGGTTCCGGCAAGCCGCGCAACAGCGCATTGATTGATGCAGGAGTGCGAGCGAGGACCGCCATGGCTTCGCCCACGCTGAATTCTGTCAAGTTCGCCATGCCTGCGTAGATGCATGTCCGGCGCTTTCGGACTCAAGGGACCGACCGTTGCGAGCTACCCTCCTCTGGCGCCGGGTCCCTCAGACGGTGTCGGTGGAGCGGTAGTCGATTTCTGTCGAACGGGACTTCTGCAGATGCCTCGCCAGTGATGGCCGCACGGCAGTGATTCTCGGAAGCGTAGAACTGACGACTTCAAATCTCTTGACGTAAGGCCTGCCATCCAAGAGCTTCGCCAGAATCTCCATCCCTTCTGGATAACCGCTTGTCTGATAAGCGTCCGCGTTCGCTTGGTCATGCCAGAAGCTGATGGTTGCGACTTCATCGCTATCCGGGACGGCCAGGGTGATCAAGTCCACGAACCCTTCTTGCTTTCGCAGCCAGGGAAGGATTTGACTCTCGATGAGATCGGTAAATTCCGGAAGGGAATTTGGCTTGAGGAGAGCAGCAACTTTGCGGGCAAACATGTCGACCTCCGCACAGGGCTGGTGGCCCGGCTTGCAGCGGGCGCAGCCTGCATAATACCGCTTACTTGTTAGTGCGCTTCAAAGCAGAAACGTTACATTCGAGCAGGTGTTTCTTCACCCCAAAATGTTTCGAACCCTAGAGATCTTGCCACCGTTCTCAGTGCTCCAGCAAGAAAACTGCTGCGAACCATAGGAATTCTTGTCCACTCCTTTACGGCTTCCTTATGCAATGGCCAGTAAGCTTCTTCCTCTGACGGCTTCGAAATCACTCGAAAGGGTACGAGTCATTTGATCTCCGCCAAGGCACTTTTTTCTCTCGCGCTTCTGATGCCTTTTCCCTTTTCTTGGTACTGCCCCGCGGCTTGCGGCCAGTCTGCCTCCGAAGAATCCCAAGGTGGCACTCCGGATGCGTCTGCACATCCAACACCACAAACGGAGGCTTCGTCTGAAAAGAGTCCCGGATCACAGACTGGGACGAGTCAACCCCAGAGTGCGCCCGCTGCAGCAACCCCCGGCGGCTCAGGACTCAACACCAGCCCGGAGCAAGGCAACTTCTTCCGTCGCCTCTTCAAGACCTACGCCGATGACTGGAAGCCTCTGGCTGCAGTTGCGGCCGCCAGCGCGCCTGCGCCTGCATTCCGCGGCGATCCTGCTCCGGTAAGTGGACCGCCGTTTCCTTTCTCCACCTGGCCGATTGGAGGCACCGTCTCGATTGGTCAGCCGTGGACGCAAGCCGGACCCCTGATGACCGCCCTCTGGACCGGTCCGCACGGCGACTTCTGGAAGGAAAGCAAGATTCAGATTTATGGTTGGCTGAATGTTGGAGGAAATTTCAGCACCTCGAAGGGTGGAGTAAATTCATCGGCAGGGAAGTACGACAACTTTCCCACCGCCTACGACGAAGTCCCGAACGCCATCGAACCCGATCAGGAAGTCGTTTACATTGAGCGCGAGCCCGACACCGTGCAAACTGCGCATTTTGACTGGGGATTCCGTCTTTCCGGCCTATGGGGCCTCGACTATCGTTTCACTACGGCAAAGGGGTATTTCAGCCAGCAGTTGCTGGGGCATTCTCCCGGGAAAGAGTACGGCTTCGATCCGGTGATGATGTATCTCGATCTGTATTTTCCCCATATCGGGCAGGGAACAGACCTTCGCATCGGCCGCTACATTTCTCTTCCTGACATCGAAGCGCAGCTGGCTCCCAACAACTACACCTACAGCCACTCGTTGCTCTATACGTTTGACTGCTACACGCAAACCGGAATCAACATGACGACCAGAATCAATTCGCATTGGACAACCCAGGTCGGACTGTCGCCGGGCTGCGAAACCGCGCCCTGGAACCTGACCGATTCGCGCCTTACGCTCAATTGGTGCCTCCAGTATTCCTGGCACACCAGCAAGGACGCGCTTTACCTCTGCGATAACGAAACCAATCTCGGCAAAGACAGCGGCAAATACGGTTACAACAATCTGCAAGCCTACTACCTGACCTGGTATCACGTGATCGACAAGAATTGGCATACCGATACCGAAACCTGGTACCAGTGGATGAAGCAGGTGCCCAATGTTGCCTACAGTCCTCCCCCGGGCTCGAACTTGCCACCAGTAGACCCCATTCAGCCGGAGACCGGCAGCAACGGGGCCTTCTGCAGCAACCCGGCAGCCTTCAGTTGCTACGCTCCCGAATGGGCGGTCGTAAACTATTTCGAAAGGCAGTTCGGAGCGCACAATTACATTACGATTCGCAACGAGTATTTCGATGACATCGTCGGCCAGCGCACAGGAACCAAGACGCGCTACACCGAGCACCTGTTCGGCTGGGGACATTGGGTTGGAACCACGGTTCTGTTTCGTCCCGAGGTTCGCTATGAGCACTCCTACGATGCCCCGGCCTACCAGAACGGCACGAAGAAGAGCCAACTCACCGCCGCCGGAGATATCATTTTTTTCTTCTGAGAAACGGAGATGAAAAGACGCAGAGGATGATAGGAGTCGAATATGCTGAAACGAACAAACTTCGTATTGGTCATCGTGGCCATCGCAGTGCTAGTCGCGACGTTGGTCATGGGAGGGACGGGAATCGGACAAACTAAGGCCGCAGTTCCCAAGCCGCAGGATAAATTGGCTCTCGGAGAAGAGGAGGTCAAGCAATTGCTCCTCCTCATGGATACCGATAAGAACGGAAAAATCTCCAAAGCCGAGTACATGAAATTTATGGAAGCAGAGTTCGACAGGCTGGATAAAGACAAGAGCGGCGATCTCGACGTGAAGGAACTCACCCAATCCAAATTGCGAGTGAGTCACGCCAGCGTAGGCCGGTAACAGCAGCACGGAATCGCAAAACTGCGCAAAACACTGACGGCAGGATGCACTGCCGTTGAGGCAGAAACGACTGCCGCAAGGAGTATGGTCAGAAGGATGGGTTGGGATTTCGAGCGAGGGGACTGGATCGGGTTCAAGCTCACGTCAGACCTCCTGCAGAGTTTGACTCGGCGGCGTGGAGGCGACTGTAAATCCGAACGGCGTCAGGCTTGGTTATAGAGGCATGAATTTATTGTAAAAAGTGGATGTATTCGGGAGGGGCTAGAGGCACGGGGCTAAACCGCAGCCGGTAGGTGAACTAAGGAAGGCGGTGAAGGCAACCGAAAGCTCCCTTATCCGCCGGCCTTCAGTTCCGTCAGCACCTGCTTGGCGATCTCTTTCAAGGTCTCGAACACCCCCGTGCCCTGAAAAGCCACAGCCTCGATCATGGCCTCATTTTTCTTGCGGAGTTCTTTCCCCAGGGCTTCGGTGGACAGAATATTCGGCAGGTCGCGCTTGTTGAGCTGCAGCACGTAGGGAATCTTATTGAAGTCGTAGCCGTGCTCTTTCAGGTTCGACATCAAATTGTCGAGCGCTTCCACGTTGGCATCCATACGCTGTTCCTGCGAGTCGGCCACGAACACGATGCCGTCGACCCCGCGCAGAATCAGCTTGCGGCTGGCGTCATAGAAAACCTGTCCCGGCACGGTGTAGAGATGGATTCGCGTCTTGAACCCGCGCACCGTCCCCAGGTCGAGCGGCAGGAAATCGAAGAACAACGTTCGCTCGGTCTCGGTGGCGAGCGAGATCATCTTGCCCTTCTGCTGCTCGGCGGTCTTCTGGTAGATCACCTGCAGGTTGGTAGTTTTGCCGCCCAGCCCGGCGCCGTAGTAGACGATTTTGCAATTAATCTCGCGGGCTGCGAAGTTGATGAAACTCAAGGCTTTCCTCAAAAAGCGCGGATCAGACACCCTTCCGCGCGCAAAAATATCCCTTTGGGGGCTCGGGCCTTTTATATCACACGCACCCGTTGCCTCGCAGGTTACTCAGGTGACCCCTCCCGCAAGAGGGCCGCGAAAGCCGCAACTCAAATGCTGGATACGGAATTCGAGTCCGAAACGCTGGTCCCGATAGGCCGCAAAGATTGACTAGGTCAGAAAGTCACCGCTGATCTACCGCGTAGCCAGAGCCGGATAATATCCGGCCTTAGCGTAAATCTTTAGGCCGGGCCGATTAACCAGTACCTCGATATCATGGTAGGCCTTCGCGGTCGGCGTCTTTGGCGGTGTCGGAGTGTAGCCCAGCGTGTACTGGCTGCGCGCCTCACCCATCGCCTGGGCATAACTATCTTCTATCGCGCTCTGCGTAAGCTCCTTATAAACCGGCAATCCCCCCGTGGCCGAAGCGTACTTTGGCAGGATTTCGTCATATCCTTGCTTCGGCAGGTGCAGCCGCTCCAGCTTGTCGTAGACCGGGAGCGCCCCGCTGTCCAAAGCCACCGCCTTCACCTGGATCTCATTCGATAACAGTACCTTCAGCACATCGCGGAAGCTGGCCTCGCTGCCGTATTCCCGTCCGTCGCTGATTACGAAGATGATCTTGCGCCGTGTGCGGTCGCGTTTGCGCAGGTCGAGCGCCGCCCGAAGAATGGCATCGTTCAAAACATGCGCCTCTTTCGGCGGTGTATAGACTGGTTGCGTAGGACTGCCCACCGGGATTCCATTGATGATCGGCCCGTTTGGCGCCAGTGGACCGCTCATCACCGGCACGCCGTTGTTACGTCCGCGCTCCACTTTCATCTGATTCAGCAAGGAGGTCAACTTCTGGCCGGCTGCCGTGAAATCGGTGACTTCGCTTACCGTGCTGCTGTAGGTATAAAGCGCGACTTCGTCATAAGGCGCAAACGCCCCTATCAGCGCGGGGAATGTCTGGTTTACCTTTTGCAACGCCGCATCCTGCATCCCCAGATCCAGCACAATCGCCACCGAAAGCGCGAAGGGATCGCTGCTGAAAAAGGTCAGCTTCTGTGGCGTCCCGTTTTCCATAGACGCTGAAGTCAGTGGGCAGTAGGCCATCGACCCTCCGGCCATCGCGATCCTGCACCGTAACCGGTACCTGCACAAAATTGGTGTGCACCACGTAGGTGTAAAGCTGCTCCTGCGCGCGCGGGGTTTTGACCGAACCCGGCGGCACGGTCTTGACCGGCGGCATCGGGGGTGGCGGCGCGGCAGTGTCGTCGCTGGGAGCTGCGGCCGACTGGGCTGGCGGGGTATTCGGTTGGTTCGTCCACGGATTCCTCTCCACCGTCGCCGGCTTCTTTTCCTCTGGCCGGGGAATCGGGGGCGGCTCCGCAGGCGTCGCCGAGGGCTGCACCGCCGGCGCGTCAGGAATCTCGTCACTCTGGGTTGGCTGGGTTTGTGTGGGTTGGGCCGGCTGGGCTTGGCTACCGGAAGACTGCGCCGCAATCTTCGCAACCCCCATCCCAAAGTATCCTCCGAAACATCCTGCAACTAGAACGGTGGCCATCCATCCGGCTACGCCCGTCCGTGGTCTCTGTTGAGCCGCGGTTTGGTTCCTCACAGTCACCTTCCGTTCCTTCGTCCCGGAATCACTGCCCGGAACATAGTTTATCTTTCGGCCAGCCAACTAAAAGAATAAAAACACCTTCACACCTTGGGATGCCCGAACCATACCATTTGGTGCATCCCAGTTTAAAGGACTAGACTAACAAAAACCTCGCGAGGGAATCATTCGTGCCCAAACTATCCGCTAATCCGAGATTTTTGCTGAACTTGGCCGCTGCCTCGGTCCTTTTCTGCCTGGCAGCCCTGTCCGGTGCCCCCGCCAAGGCCCAGAGTTCCACTCCTTCCCAGCCCGGCACTCCGGGACAAGATGCGGGTCAATCCGCTCCGGAGAAGTCCGACGAAACCCTCAAAGTCAACGTCAACGTGGTGGGAGTCTTTTTCAACGTCAAGGACAAGCACGGTGCCCTGATCCCCAATCAAACCAAGGACGACTTCCAGGTTTTTGAAGACAGCAAGCCGCAAACCATCAAATACTTTACCGCCGAATCAAATCTCCCGCTCACCCTGGGCATCCTCATCGATACATCCGGCAGCCAGATCCGAGTCCTCGACATGGAGAAGGAAGTCGGCGCCGCATTCCTGCGCCAGATTCTTACCGACAAAGACGAAGCCTACGTCATGGACTTCGACGTTCAATCCGAACTGATTCAGGATTACACGCGTGACGTTCATCGCCTGCAAGCCGCCCTGAACAAAGTGAAAATCAACAGTGGCGTCTCCAGCGGCGCCAGCGGAATTCCCGGCCTTGGTCAAGGTCCTGTTCCGGTGCACAACGCCCCCGGGACCGTGCTTTACGATGCAGTTTACCTTTCCGCGAACGAAATGCTGGCCAAAGAGGTAGGGCGCAAGTCCATGATCCTGCTTACCGACGGCGAGGACGAAGGCAGCAAGCTCAAAATCAAGGATGCCATCGAGGCTGCCCAGAGAGCTGACGCCATCGTCTACGTCTTGCTCTGCGCCGATCGCGGTTTTTACGGCGGCATGAGCATGGGCTACAGCGGTGAGAGCGAAATGAGGAAGCTTACCGAGGCGACGGGCGGCCGGGTCATCAACGTTGGAAACAAATTTGACAAGCTAAAGGAAGCCTTCGATCAGATCGCCGCCGAACTTCGCAGCCAATACAGTCTCGGCTATACCTCGACCAACACCGTACTCGACGGCGGCTACCGCAAACTGGAAATCAAATCAAAACAAGGCTACAAAATCCAGACCCGCGCCGGATACTACGCAACCAAGCGCGACCAGCAGCAGTAGGGTTGTTTTATTCGACCGCGTTCCGCGAAACCACTTCGCGGTACCACTCGGCACTCAATTTCGGCGTGCGCGTCTGCGTTTTGAAGTCAACGTAGTGCAGACCGAATCGCTTGCTGTAACCGTCCGCCCACTCGTAATTATCCATCAGGCTCCAGAGGAAGTATCCCTTGATCGGGTAACCCTCCGAAGCGGCGCGATGCAGGTGGGTCAGGTGATTGCGTAAATACATCACGCGATCGGTGTCCTCAATGCGTCCGTCCGCGGTGATCACATCGTCCGCCGAGCAACCGTTCTCCGTGATGTAGAGAACCTTCGGTTTCCAGATGTCGCTGACATTGCGCACCGCCCAGTAGATCACTTCCGGTCCAATGTATAGCCAGTCGGAAGCCATGCGCGGGTAAGAAGTCTGCCGCTTCTCCACGGTGTAGCCCGCCGGCGACGAGTCGGCGCGAACATACTCTGGCGTGTACACGTTGAGCCCGACGAAATCCAGCGGGCTGCCGATGATCTTCATGTCACCAGCCTCCACCTTGGGAGCGTTCGCACCCTCCCGCTGCAGATAGCCGTCGGTGTACTTGCCCTCCATGAGTGCGGTAAGGAATGGCGCGTTCCCTTCGCGCGTAGCTCGCCGCGCCGCCTCGATTTGCGTCTGGTCCTCGATGACCGGCACATAGACGACGGCATTTTCCGCGAGTCCAACTTGCGTTCCGCTCTTGCTGTTCGCCCGAATGGCTTGCACCGCCAGACCGTGCGCCAGCACTGCATTGTGGCGTATCTGATTCACCTCTCCATCCGGCAGCTTCAGCCCTGGCGCAAATCGGCCCTCTTTGTAGCCTATGTCGGTGAAGCAGGTGAACTCGTTGGTGGTAAAAAAGTGGCCGACGCGATCCGAAAGATGCTTGGCCATATACCCCGCATAATCCGCGAATGCCTTCGAAGTGTCGCGCGACTGCCAGCCCCCCGGCAAAGCCTGCGGCAGGTCCCAGTGAAACAGAGTGATGTAGGGCGCAATATTGTTCTTAAGCAGTTCATCAACCACGCGCTGGTAGTAGTCCAGCCCTTTTTCGTTCGGTTGACCCGTCCCGTCAGGGAAGACTCGCGACCACGAAATCGAAAAGCGGTAGCCGCCCACTCCCAGGTTCTTGAGCAGCTTCACGTCTTCTTTATAGCGATGGTAAGAATCATCGGCGACATCGCCCGTTTCTCCCTGAAACGTCTTGCCCGGCGTGTGCGAGAACGTATCCCATACCGATGGCTTTCGTCCGTCCTCATTCACCGCGCCCTCAATCTGATAGGAAGCGGTGGAGCAGCCCCAGACAAAGTTGGCCGGAAATCGGAGCAACCCTGCTTTAGCTAATTGAGCGAATGCAATCCGTGGCAAAGACGCGCTTGCGGCCGCAGCCGCAGCCGCGCCAGCCAACGTCTTGCTGAATCCTCGACGTGTAAGATTTTTCATGGGCGCAAGCAGATTACCACCAGCACGGACCAAAAAGAAGTGATCCTCCTCACTCGACCGCTTCTCCCCAATCCACCGTCCTTCTTTCCCGGCTGCTCTTATGCGCCAGCACAATCGCGCGCATCGTGCGAAGCGCCTGTTCCGGTGTAACCTCGAGCCGGGCCTTCTTCTCAATCGCGTCCCGCACATTCGCATAAAATCCGCGATAGTCTCCGCGATCCGTCTTCACTTTCACGCTGGGCTCGCCCACCACACTTAACGTCCCCCACAACTCTTCCGGCTCTTCTCCCCAATCCGCGCCCCAATCCAATCCTTGCGGAACATTCTCTCCCCGCAGCCGCGTCTCCTGCGGATCCATGCCATACTTCACAAACGATCCCTTCGTCCCATGAATCAAGAAATGCGGCCCCGGAGCGTACGCGACAATCCGTGCCCGTCCCATCGCGCGCAACCTGGAATATTCCAGGCAAACATCAAACGCATCATCTACCCGCGACGTCTCCCGCTCGCAGAACGCCGACGCCGTAATCGCGTGTCGGCTCGCCAAACAACACCAGCGCCTGATCGATCACATGCGGCCCCAAATCAAACAGCACGCCAGCCCCCGGCTGATCCGCCTTCTCGCGCCACGCATTTTTTTTCGGTTCCAGACGAAACCGGTCATACCGGCACTCATACTCCACAATCTCTCCCAGCCTGCCTGACTGCACGATCTTTTTCACCGTGCCGAAATCGCCATCCCACCGCCGGTCCTGATACACCGTAATCAACCGCCCGTGCTGCGCCGCCAGTCGCACCAGTTCTTCCGCCTCCGCCAGCGTCGGCGCAAACGGTTTATCCACCACCACATCACGCCCCGCCAGCAGGCAAGCCCGCGCCAGTTCGAAATGCGAATCGTTCGGCGTGGCAATCGCGCACAGTTGAATTCCCTTATCCGCCAGCAATTCGTCCAGCGTTCGCGCCACCCGCACGTCAGGATATTTTTCCTGCGCTCGCGATCCCTTGCGCTCAAGGATGCAAGCCAATTCCATGCCCGCCACGCCACGAATCATCGGCGCGTGAAACGCTTGCCCCGCCAATCCAAATCCAATTAACCCCACTCTGACCATCGCCAACTCCTCGATTTGCGCCGTGTTTCCTACGGCTGCGCCCTCGTCACTTTACAGTCTTCTGCCGATATTTTCCTGCTGTCGTGCGCCGTATAAACAGAATTGTTCTTGTGCCCGTTCGGCGAACTAAAACGCGAACGTTAGGAGGCGTAGATGCGATTCGGACCGTTTCTCGTGATTGCTCTGCTGCTGCTCATTCTGTGGGCTGGTGGTTTTCTCATGTTCCACATAGCCAGCGGATTGATCCATCTTCTGCTGCTGTTCGCCGTCATTTCTTTTGTGGCCCACCTCGTCATGGGCTCGCGCACGGCGTAGATTTTCTCCAGCCAGGCCTGGTCGGCGGGAGCTAACCGGCTCCATCGCCGGCCAGGCCGAGGCGTAATCCATCTTCCGATCTTTTATCCGCGGTCTTTCACCCTCCGCACAAATTTCAGCCCCGACCACACATCCGTCACCGCGCAAACTTTCACGTCCACCAGTCCCGCGTTCAAGCCAATCGCGCGCACCACGTTTTCATCCAAGTCCGTCGCCACTCCCGAACTCTTCTTCGGCCAGCTCACCCACAACATCCCCGCCGGACTCAACCGCCTTGCCGTCCGCGAAAATTCCTTCGTCAATTCCACTCGCGATTTGCCGAACAGCATTGCAAAGTCGAGATCGCCCTCCTGCTTGAGAACTTTGCATTCCGCCAGCGCAGCCGCCAACTCCCCAAGCACCTCCGGCGGAGCATCCGCGAATAACGCGCGAAACCCAGCCTTGATCCCCAATTTTTTCGGAAGTGGTGTCCCAGAATATCCCGGCATCAGTTGCCCGAAAGCACTTGACCTAAGGTAGAAATCAGAAGCTAGAAGCGGTTCTATTGCGCCACCGGCGCATAGTATCCCCGCCGCGCCCTCACCTTGAAGTTCTTCCGGTCGTTGGCCACGATTTCAATCGTGCGAAAGTGCCCGTCCGGCTTGAAGTCTGCTGGCTTGTAAGACACGTCATACTGGCTGCGCAACTCATCCTGAATCTCGGCAAAGGCATTGGTCACGTCGCGAATCTGGAAAGGAAAAAAAGCTCGGCCTCCGGTAGCGTCCGCCATGCGCTCCAGCACCTTATCGCCCGCTCCCTTGGTACCGCTCACGTTCGTGCTGATGGTGTAAATGATCGCATCCGCCCGCTGCGCCATTTCGATCGCTTCCTCGCGCGACACGTGGCTTTGGTTGTCCTCTCCATCGCTCAGCAGGATAATCGCCCGCCGCGTCGGGCCAATCTGCGGCGCCTTCAGCAGCTTGTCGCGGCAAGCGTAGTAAAGCGCATCGTACATCGCTGTCCCGCCTCCCGGTCGCAGCTCGCGCACTCCGTGCGCCAGCTTTTCCGTCTCATCGGTGAAATCCTGTGTCACCTCTGGCGTTGCGTCGAATCCCACGACAAACGCCTGGTCATATCGTTTGCGCACCGTCTGGTTCAAAAATTCGATGGCCGATTCCTGCTCGAACTTGAACCGGTCGCGCACCGAGCTGCTGGCGTCGATCAGCAATCCGACCTGCAGCGGCAAATTCGTTTCCGCGTGGAAGCTTCGAACCTCGACCGCCGGCTTGCTGTCATCCACAATGCGAAAATCGTTCTGCTTCAAATCGGTCACGCGCTTCCCGTGCTTGTCGGTCACCGTGAAGACCACATTCACTTCATTGATGCCCACCCGAATTTTGAGGACATCCTCGTTGTTCGCCCCAGAGCCCCCGGGATTCTGTTGACTGGGCGCAGCCTCGGGCGCGGTCGTCGCGGCGGTGATGCCTGCGCCGGGGATGTTTGCGAGGAAGGTGCTGCCGAAGCCGGAGACGATGACAGCGAGGAAGCTGGCGCGGTACCCGCCTGCGTCATACCAACCCGCCACGCTCCCGCCACCAGCAGGAAAAACGCCACCCGAGCGAATGAGCTTCTCAGTAAACTATTTCGCGTAACCATGCCCCTCATTTGACTATCTATTATTATATCTACCCGCGCAACCGCCTCGGATTTGGTCCCTACACGCCTCGAACTTTGCCTTCTAGGCGATAGATATACCCCTAATTTTGGGTGGCGCAGCGCTTCCAGCGCTGCGATAAGGGACCTCTCTAGGCTGAGGGTTTCAGACCCCGAGGGCCAGACCCGGAAGCGTACCTACTCGTCCACCTTCTTCAGAAACTCCCGTAACTCCTCCGGCAACTCACTTTTCAACGCAACCCTCTCCCCGGTTCGCGGATGCCGAAACTCCAACTCCGCCGCATGCAAAAAATTCCGACCCAGCCCAATTACTGCATTCTTCCCCCGAGCCTGTTTCGGCGCACCATACATCGTATCCCCCACGACGGGATGCCCCATGGCCGCCACATGCACCCGAATCTGGTGCGTCCGCCCGGTATCAATCTTCACATCCAGCAACGTAAACTTCCCAAACTTCGTATCCAGCCGCCGCACCACGCGATAATGCGTCACCGCCGCCCGTCCGCCTTCCAACCGCGTCGTCATCCGCGTACGCCGCACCCGGTCCCGGCTGATGCTCTGCGCAATCGTTCCCGAATCCTTCTTCACCCACCCATGCACCAGCGCCACATATTTCTTCTTCACCTCCCGCGCCGCAAACTGCGCGCTCAGCTTGCGATGCGCCTCATCATTCTTTGCCACCACAATCAGCCCGCTCGTCTCTTTATCCAGACGATGCACAATGCCCGGCCGCAACTCTCCACCCATCCCCGACAAACTCGCGAGATGATGCAGCAGCGCATTCACCAGCGTGCCGCGATTGCGCGCATCGTCGGTAGCTCCCGCCCCCGCATGCACCATCATCCCCGCCGGCTTGTTGATCACCGCCAGATCGTCGTCCTCATAAACAATGTCGAGAGGGATCTCCTCGGCAATAGCCTTCAGCGGAGCCCGCTGCGCCTCGCCCAGCACGGAAATATGCTCCCCGCCGCGCAGCTTCAGCGAAGCCTTCGCCGGAGCATCGTTGACGAGCACTAAGCCTTCGGCGATCATCTCCTGCACGCGGGCCCGGCTCACACCATTAAGCCGAGCAGGCAGAAACTGATCCAGCCGCTTGCCCGCGTCTTCCGCCGCAACGGAAATAAGAATGGGAAATGCTTCCGGCATTCCAAGGAAGCATACTAGAAGGAACCGACCTTGGGCCCGGGACACACTCGTCCTGCTCCGCGTGCCCCTGTGTTCATGACTTCTCGCGTAGCTCCTCGGGTACGCCGTCACGTCCTTCGCGTTTAGTCCGGCCCCCTCAGCACAATCTCGGATTTCAACGCGTAAGCACCTGGATCGGTTTGCGTGAAATTCGACCTTAGCTTCAGAGAAACCCGGTCGTACTCCTGAGGCGGGTCGCTCCCGACCAATGTGACGACGACCGTTTCGGGCTTGCGGTCGCACCTCTCAAGCCACTCCCCGATCAACACTGGTCTGCGGCTTTGGGTGAAGAAGTCAACCGGAACCGTGAACTCCGGACCCTCTAGAGTGGCCTCGCCTGTATCTCTTCCGGCCCCGCTGGGATAAACGAGCTCAACTCGAACCGTGGCACCGCGAGGTGGGTGCTCGACTCGCCCCTTGACGACAACGACGTCGGTCGCGCACTTAGCATGCGCTATCGCGGAGGCAAGCAAACCTAAGCAGAGCAGTTCCGCAAAAACGTGACCTTTGCCGAAATACAAGAGAGCCTCCAACGCGAATGAACCTAGCGCTGGCTAAAAGACGAATAACGAATTGCTAATGCTTCGGCGTTCATAAATACGAAATAGCCTATCTTGTCGCCCCCACCGCCTGCGCCGTCACGTTCTTCGCTCCCGGCCGCAACCACCAGATCAGCCCGCCGCCAATCACCAGCCCAATCGCAATCAACTGCGTTCCTGACATGGCACCGCCAAACACCGACCCGCGTCCCGGATCGTCTCGAATAAATTCCAGGAAGAACCGCGCCACGCCATAGATAAACAGGAACGCGCCAAAAATCTGACCGTCAAATTTTCGCCGCTTCAGCAGCCACATCAGAAAAACGAAATTCGCAAACTCCACCGCCGCTTCAAAAAGCTGAGTCGGCTCCAGCGGCACGTTCAGTGGCGTTCCCGTAATCTGATTCGCCAGCGGATTGTGAAACACCACGCCCCAGAAATGATGCGTCTCTTTCCCGTAGCAGCACCCCGCCGCAAAACATCCCAGCCGTCCAATAGCGTGCCCCAACGCCAACCCCGGTGCAAACGCGTCGCACGTTCCCAGCGGAGGCATGTGATGCCGGTGCACGTACCACGCCGCAGCCGCAAACGCCGCAATCAACCCACCAGAAAAAACCCCACCTGCCTGCAACGTAGTGACGCTGAAAATTTCTCCCAGATGTTTCGAATAATAGCCCCACTCGTTAATGACGTAGAGAACCTTCGCGCCCACGAATCCCGCACAGCACCACCAGAATCCCGAGATTCCAAGCCTTGTCGCCGTCAATCCCGAGCCGCTCGGAGTTGCGCACGCTGATCCATAGCCCGATCAGCACTCCCATCGAAACCAGGAAGCCATACGTCGGCAGAAAAAACCGCCCGAAATGAAATAATTGTGGATACACAGTTTAATTAGATGCAGGAAACAAGCATTTGCTACGTGAACCAGTGTAGCAGGGAAGTTACAGGTTTTTGTCATGCTGAGCGGAGCTGGATCAGCGCGAAGCGATCCTCCTGCGCAGTCGAAGCATCCCTATAACTTTTCCCACTTTCAAAGCGCGCGATCTGTGTGGCAAGAATTCAGATACAGGTAGGAATGCTTCGACTCCGAACATCCTTCGTTTTGCGAAGATTGTTCTACACTCAGCATGGCAGGAAGGAAATTCTACAAACAATTCAAGCCGACCCACTGTGCCGTGTGACGGGCCGAGAATGAACCGTCAGGTAGACGTTGGGAACCCGCCGAGACCCTTTAGGCATCTCCGCATGGCGGAGCGTTGCGCACCGGATCCTAGTTCGAGTCGAGTCCCCGTTCATTCAGCATTGGTTCAAAAATCGGTTACCGCCATCACCAACCCCGCAGGCCGGCTTTCACTACCGATGCTAGGAGAACTCCTCGCGAATTAGCAATAGGTGAACCGCAAATAGTTGGCAGACCACTTGCAACTAAAGTAATCTCGCCTTCACAATCGGCGATTGCAATATGCCTCGAAGCGTACGCGGAAATCGACCTCGCGTACCGGCCTGAAATCTGTGCTGACTACGTTCGAAGTGATATCTCTTTTCCGCGGAAACTACGTCGAAGGTATTAAGACTCCCTAGCTGGCCTTGCGGTCCTCTTCCAAAACTTCGTCCAGCGCGCTCGCCAGTATATGTGCACGCTTCTGATAATCCGTCGATCCATTCTCCTGCTTCCGCCGCAAAAGGTGATACTCATCGGCAATGTTCAGCGCCGCCAGCACCGCCAGCCGCACCGTGTCAATGGTATTCGTCGCTTCGGCCACGGCTCGCATCTTCGCATCCACATACTCTGCCAGCTTCAGAATGTATTCCGGATCCGACCCGCGCAAGTTATAGGCCTGATCAAAAATCTCGACCCGTACGCTGCTGTTCTGCGCATCCTTCAAAGTAGAATCCTTAGCCGCCGTCGCCATAATCAATCCATTCAGCAATGTTGCAATCTTTGTAATCTGGCGATCAAACCGTAAGGCCCAATCCTCAATCTTCAATCGCCCGATGACTGAATCGCTCGATCGCCCGATTTTCGCTGTCCTAGCTTGCCTCTGCGATCGTCTCGATCTGCTCCAGCATCTTCTCCACGCGCGTGCGAATCTCTTCCCGCTCTTTCCGCAACTGCACCGCCTCGCGCCTCAGCGTGGCCAACTGCTCCTCGCGCTCTTCCAGTTGCTGCCGCGCCCGTTGTGCATCACGTTCCGCCGTAGCTTGCGCCTGCCGCGCCGCTTTGTACATTTCGATAGTGCGATAAATTTTCTCTTCCAGCGCCTGAAAATCGTCTGCCGGAACCTGTTCCGTCACCTGCTCCACCGCATTTAACGCCATGAGTGCACGCTTCCCCTGGAAAGATTTCAAACTTTCCCGAAGTATACTCCACCGCCCTGTGGATCGAGCATGGCCCCCTTGTGCCAACGTGGCCTGCCAGTGCCAATTTAGCTATAATTCCCGCATGAAACCCGCAACCCTCCCCACGCTAGCGGTGGCTGTTGCTCTGACTGCTTTCGCCCTTCCCAGCGCAGCCAAAACCAGGGTCGAAATGACGGACTCCCAAGGCAAAGCCGTCGGCACGATCATCGTCTCGCAAAAAGGATCAGGTGTTGCCCTCAAGCTTCACCTTCACGATCTGCCGCCCGGCGAGCACGCCATTCACTTCCATCAGAATCCCAAGTGCGATCCGCCCGACTTCAAGTCCGCCGGCCCGCATTTCAATCCTGACGGCAAAAAGCACGGGTTCGACAACCCCGAAGGCCACCACGCCGGCGACATGCTGAACTTCACGGTCGACGTGAAAGGCAAAGCCGATGCCACCGTGGAAGACAAAGACGTGACCCTCGGCGACGGCCCCCATTCGCTCTTCAGCAACGGCGGCACCGCGATCGTTATCCACGCGAAGGCCGACGACATGAAGACCGATCCCGCCGGCAACTCCGGCGACCGCATCGCCTGCGGCGTAGTCACGAAGTAGAAAGATCATGTAGGGACGGCCGCCCTCGTCTGTCCGCCAAGCTGAGCGAGGCTGGTGGCATCAATGCCGTCATCCTGAGCGCAGGATGGGCTCCGCGAAGCGAAGCCCATACGAAGTCGAAAGGATCCCTACCTTTTGCAATCCACGCGCCAGGCCGCCACAAATGTTTAAGAAGCCCTAACTACCGCGCCCGCAACTTCCCCAATTTCTCCGCTGCCGCATCCAGCGTCTCCAGCTTTTTGCAGAATGCAAACCGCACCTGCCGCGCGCCATCCCGCGCATTCCGATAAAAACTCGACCCCGGCACCGCCGCCACTCCAATCTCTTTCACCAGATATTTGGTGAACGAAACATCATCCTCAAATCCAAAGGCCGAAATATCCGTCATCACGTAATACGCGCCTCGCGGACGAAAACACTTAAACCCCGCAGCCTCCAGCGCCGGCATCAAATGATCCCGCCTAACCCGATATCCCTCCGCCAGCTTCGCATAATATTCCGCCGGCAAACTCAAAGCCGCCGCGCCCGCCTCCTGCAGCGGCGCCGGCGCTCCCACCGTCAAAAAATCATGCACCTTCCGGATCGCATTCGTGATCTTCTCCGGCGCAACCGCCCATCCCACGCGCCATCCCGTCACAGCGTACGTTTTCGACATGCCATTGATCGTCACCGTCCGCTCCCGCATCCCCTCCAGCGACGCCATCGAAATATGCTCGGTCCCGTCGTACAAAATGTGTTCGTAAATCTCGTCCGTAATCGCCAGCACATCGAACTCGACACACAAATCGCGAATCAGTTCGAGTTCTGCCCGCGTGAAAACCTTTCCCGTAGGATTGTTGGGAGTATTAAGAATGATGGCCTTCGTGTGCTTATCAAACGCTGCGCGCAAGTTCCTTCTCATCGAATGTCCACTCGCCACCATCTCCCTCCGGCGGACGCAGCTTCACAAACCGCGGCCGAGCTCCGCTCAACACCGAATCCGGTCCGTAGTTTTCATAAAACGGCTCGAAGATGACGACCTCATCTCCCGCGTTGCACACCGCCAGCAAAGTCGAAATCATCGCCTCCGTCGATCCGCAACAAACCGTCATCTCTTTTTCCGGATCGACCGCAATCCCTTGCCACACGCCCATCTGCCGCGCAATCGCGTTCCGCAAATTCTTTGCGCCCCACGTGATGGCGTACTGATTCACATCGCCATCAATCGCCGCCCGCGCCGCCAGCTTGACCTCCGCTGGAGCCGGGAAATCGGGAAACCCTTGCGCCAGATTCACCGCTCCATAAAGCATTGCCTGCCGGGTCATCTCCCGGATCACCGACTCGGTGAATTGCGAAACCTTATCGCTGAGAAAATGTTTTTTGTGAGTGGATAGTGAAGAAATTACGTCCGCCATAGCAGGCAGATTAGCACAAGAAAGAAAGGTAGAAGAATGTCGTCAAAACGATCGTGTCATCCTGAGCGAAGCACTTGCTTTCGCGAAGCGAAAGCAAGTGCGAAGTCGAAGGATCCCTATCGCCATCACGGAATGCCCCCTACGCCCGCTGCACTCCCCCCAGCCCCTTCAGCGCCCCCGCGATCTGCCCGGCCCACTGCGCAATCTGCTCGTCCCGCAGCGTCCCCTCATCCGACTGCAGCTTCGCCCGCAGCAGAATCGAATACTTTCCCGCCCCAATCGACCCGCCGCGAAAAATCTCGACCGGCTTGAATTCTCGTAACTCGGGAATACGCAGCCCCATCACCGCGCGCCGCATTGCTTCAAACTCCACTTCATCGGCAAATACAAATGAAAAATCCCGCTCCACTAGCTGGATACTTCGCCAGCGGCGCAAACTTCACCGCCCTGAGTCCGCGCGCGTGCAACTGTTCCAGATCAATCTCCGCCAGAAACACATCCTGCCGCAACTTCCGTTGCGATTTCACCTCTTCGGGAGATCTGCCCGAACTGCGCCACCACGGCCCCATCCATCAGCGCCCGCGCCGATCGTCCCGGATGAAAATATCCCGCCGTCTCGCGATCGAAGCTCAGCTCACTATATGCAAACGGCGCTAGCAAATTTTCCACGTCGCCCTTGAACGAACGAAACGCCTCCGCCGCTCCAGAAAATGAGGGTGCCGCATCCAAGCCATCTTTTGGCTTGGAAGGGGAATTCGAACTCTTACTCACATCGAGCATTGCTGCAATAGGAATCGACCCCTTCACCGCCGCCAGCGTTGCCCCCAGACATGCACGCGCCGGTTCCACCCGATTCCCGCCTTGCATTTCATAGATTCGCCCCATCTCAAACAGCCGGACGTTTTCCGAATCCCGATTCAAATTCCACGCCAGCATGTCGAGCATCCCCGGAGCCATCGACGTCCGCATCAGCGAAGCCTCTTCGCTCAGCGGATTCTCCAGCTCCAGCACTTCCGCGGAAGAAAACGTCTCCGCGTCCGCGTGCGAAATAAACGTGAGCGATACCGCCTCGTCATATCCCAAAGCCAAAGCCCGCTCGCGAAATGTGGCGTCCATAGCCGCATGCGGCGCTTCCATCACCGCGCCACTGTATGCTGGCAGTGTATTTTCAAACTTGTCGTAGCCATGCAGCCGCGCTATCTCTTCGATTACATCGATCTCGCGCTCCACATCCAGCCGCCAGCTCGGAATGTAGACGCGAAATTCCGCGTCCGCCTCGCCTTCAGGAATTAATCCAAATCCCAGCTTCTTCAAAATGTGAAAAATGTGGCCGCCCGTGAGATTGCCCCCCAAGATGCGCCGCACTTCCGAAAGCCGCAACACCACCGGCGCCTGGTCCAGTTTTCTCGACACCACATCGATGGCGTTGCCCACCAATTCGCCGCCGCCCGAATCCAGAATCAGCTTCGCGACCAGATTGCACGACAAAATCGTCGACTCGAAATCCGCTCCCCGTTCAAACCGGTGCGACGCGTCGGTATGAATTCCATGTCTTCGCGAGCTCCTTCGCACCGTCACCGGATCCCACCACGCCGATTCAATCAAAATATTCCGCGTCTTGTCGGTAATCATGGTGTCGAATCCGCCCATCACGCCGGCGAGTCCAACTGGCCTTTTCGCGTCCGCGACCACCAAGTCTTCCGCCGTCAGAGTGCGCTCCACCCCGTCCAGCGTCTTCAGCTTTTCGCCGTCTTTTGCTTTCCGAATAATGAGCCGCCCGCCCTCGAGCAAATCCATATCGAACACGTGCGTCGGCTTCCCCATCTCCCACAAAACATAGTTGGTCGCATCCACGGCGTTGCTGATCGGCCGCTGCTCCAGCAACTGCAACCGGTGTGCAATTTTTTCAGGCGAAGCCTTAATCTTCGTTCCCCGTATGACGCGCGCAGAGAACCGCGGACAAAGCTGCGGCTCCTCCACCGTGATCGGGAAGGGAACATCCGTCGAAGGCTTGGCTGAAAGCTGAGAGCTGAGAGCCGAGAGCTGCTTTAGAGGCAAGTCATAAATCGCCGCCGCCTCCCGTGCCACTCCGTAATGATTCATCGCGTCCGGACGATTCGTCCCAATCTCCATCTCAAAAACGGTGTCCGCACCCGACCCGCTGATTCCTTCAACGGCAATCCCAACCCCAGTCAAATCCTCAGCCAGCCGCCGGTCATCGACGCTGAGATCAACAAAGTCGCGAATCCATTGTGAAGAAAGTTTCATTTATAGCTAAGGCCTGAATATGCCAGCCGTAGTGCCAAATGGCAGAGATCCTTCGGCGCAAAGAACGCGCCTCAGGATGAGCGGGTAGCCGTCATGCCCACTGCTCCAAGAACCGCACATCCCCCTGAAAGAACAACTGCAAATCATCCACGCCGTATTTCAACAAAGCAATCCGGTCCGCGCCCATGCCGAAGGCGAATCCCGAAACCTTCTTTGGGTCGTAGCCATTGTCTTTGACAAACTCGAACACATTGGGATCGACCATGCCGCAGCCCAGAATCTCAATCCATCCCGTCTGCTTGCACGGACGGCAAGGGTCAGCTCCGCGCCTTCCGCTCCCGCCGCAGATGAAGCACGAGACATACATCTCCGCGCTCGGCTCCGTGAACGGAAAAAACGACGGACGAAAACTTGTCTTCACGCTCGATCCAAAAAATTCTTTCATCGCGTGATCGAGCGTCCCCTTGAGATCGCCAAACGTGATGTTCGTATCGACCGCCAATCCTTCGATCTGATGAAACATCGGCGAGTGGCTCGCATCCGGCGGATCATTGCGATGCACCGTCCCGGGAATCACAATCCGAATCGGCGGCCGCATCTTCTCCATCGTCCGAATCTGCACCGGAGAAGTATGCGTCCGCAGCAGCAACCGCTCGCGCTGTGCCTTCCCCTGCTGCCCCGCGATGAACAGCGTGTCCTGCGTATCCCGCGCAGGATGATTCGGCGGAAAATTCAAAGCCTCAAAGTTGTAGTAGTCCGTCTCAACCACGGGCCCATCCGCAACGGAATAGCCAAGCCTCTGAAAAACGCGAACCATCTCGTTCGTGGTCTTGATGACGGGATGCTCCGCACCAATTGGACGGCGGATGCCCGGCAGGGAGATATCGACCGGGACATCCTTGCCGGAGACGATTACAACATTGCGCGGCTGTCCCGTTCCCCACCAGGCCTTTCCGGCAGGAAATCTTCCTTCGACATACTTCTTTATTTCGTTGACGCATTGTCCAGCTTCCCGCTTCGCTTCCTTAGGAGCTGTTTTCAGCCAGAGATCGTTGATTTGCGTCAGGATGCCGTTCTTTCGTGCCATCCAGCGATCGCGAAACAGTTTCAGGTCCGCCTCAGAGTGCACTTCCGCGGCTTCTGCATCGCACGCGGCAACACACGCGGCTTTAGCCTTCTCCAGCGCCGCCGCCGAATAATCCGTCAATTTAGGAACGGTATAAGCCACTCTGTGGAGTATCCAGGAATGCTAAGAATGTCATCCTGAGCGGAGCAAACCGATTCGCTTCGCGAATCGGTTTACACAGTCGAAGGATCCCTATCAGCTAATCCAACCCCGGCGTGGCGGGGAATTTCTATGGACGCAATCGAAGCAGATTCCTCGCTTCGCTCGGAATGACAAGTTATAAATCTGGAACAGATAATCGGCATGGCTGAAAGCCATGCCCTTCCCTGTCGTCATGAACGCCGGCTGTTTCGTAAGCGGCACTGAGCTACGCCAGCGCCGTCTTCGCTTGCTGCGCCAGACTGGCAAACGCGGCCGCGTCTTTCACCGCCAGGTCCGCCAGAATCTTGCGGTCCAATTCAACTCCGGCTACCTTCAGCCCGTGAATGAACTGGTTGTAGCTCAGCCCGTTCAGCTTCGCCGCCGCTCCAATTCGCACAATCCACAGCGAGCGGTATTGCCGCTTCCGCTGCTTGCGTCCGGAAAAAGCGAACTTCAGTCCGCGATCAACCGCTTCTTTTGCCGAGCGGTACAGTTTCGATTTGGTGAGGAAGTATCCGCTTGCGCGGTCTAATATCTTCTTTCGTTTGGCGCGGCGTTTGGTTCCGCGTTTTACACGTGGCATTGCTGTTCTCCTTTTTGCTTTCTATGTACTGGCGGCTGGAGGCAAGGATGATTCGCCATTGCGGCGATCTCGCAGCCTCTTCACGCGCCTCTCAGGGCTAGGGTTAAGGGAACAGGGGCTAGTCACAATCTGTGGCCTCTGATCTCTGGCCCTGATCCCCGCCTCACTGATACGGAATCATCCGCTTCACTTTGCGGAGATCGCCATCGCTGACCAGCGTGGACGTGCCCAGCTTGCGTTTGCGCTTGTGCGCCTTCGACGTCAGCATGTGACGCAGCCCCGAATGCCCCCGCTTCACTTTGCCGGTGGCAGTTTTCTTAAAGCGCTTGGCCGCGCCCTTGTGTGTTTTCAATTTCGGCATAATTCCTCGGAATCAGTTGCCAGCCGCTCATGGCAAGCCGTCAGCTTTGAGTTTCAATTTTACTATTCAATTGCTTTGGATTCGTTGGCGCGACCCGCGCCCGTTAGTCCAATCGCGGAACCTGCTCGGCGAACCTTTCAGCCTCGAACCAGATCTAAGTACCAGTATTCGGAACTTGCGCCGCCGCTGCCGCAGGATGCTCGTCCTTCTTCTCCGGCGCCGCCTTGGCCTGCGCCAACTTTTCCTGCAACATCTTTTCCTGTCTTTCAGCCTTCGCTTTTGCTTTGGCTTCTTTCTCTCTTTCCTTCTCCCGCTCCGCTGCCGACTTTTTCGGCGCCAGGATCGCGTGCAGAGTGTTGCCCTCCTGCCGCGGCCGGAATTCCACAATGCTCTGCGGTTCCACGTCCTTGATCAACCGCTCCAGGATCGTTCGCCCCAGCCCGGTTCGCGTCATTTCGCGGCCCCGGAAGAAGATGGTCGCTTTTACCTTGTCTCCTCCATCGAGAAACCGCAGCACATGATTCTTCTTCGTTTCGTAATCGTGGTCATCCACATTGATGCGGAACTTGACCTCTTTTACGGTGATCGTTTTCTGATGCTTCTTGGCCTCGCGCTCTTTCTTTTCCTGCTGGTACAAATATTTCCCGTAGTCCATGATGCGGCACACGGGAGGCTGAGCGGTGGGTGAAATCTCGACCAGATCCAGATTCTTGCTGCGGGCCAGTTTGAGCGCTTCGAACG
Source organism: uncultured Acidobacteriaceae bacterium (assembly GCA_963760855.1). GTDB lineage: Bacteria > Acidobacteriota > Terriglobia > Terriglobales > Acidobacteriaceae > Sulfotelmatobacter. The sequence continues at coordinate 142,314 of CAVXFD010000008.1, forward strand.
GGGGCATGACGCCAATCTGCTCCCCTTCATCGCCGATCACGCGAATTTCGCGCGCTCGAATACGGTCATTGGTTCGGATAAAACGTTTATCGATACGGTCCTCCGCGCTCTAAGCGACTGAGAATAAAAGATTATAACATGCGGAATCGGGGCGAAATAGCATCCCGCTCAGGTTCTAGTAGCTGTGAAACATCAAGTCTTCGAGTGCCATGCGCCGGACTTGCCAGTAATCGCGTTCTTCTCCGTTTACATTGAGCTTGCACTCGCCTCGATCGTTAAAAGTCAGCGTGACGGCAAACATCTCAATCCCCTTATCATCCCGCACCAGAATCGCATGCTCTGCTGGCGCGAAGGTCACCGACATCTGCAACTCTTTGGCTTTCAGAAAAACCCTAAAGCCGCCGTTATGGTCCGCCAGCGAAAATTCATAAGGAGCATTGTTGGGCCGCAGCCCGTTGCGAGTCTTAATATCCTGTTCGACTTGTGTTCTCAGTTCCCTGAATACGGCCGGAAGCGAGCAAGAATAACGCTGGGTGACCCAATCGAATTTTGTTTTGGCTTTTTCTGCGGAATTGTCCGTGTCGTTCAAAGCAGCGCCTTCCGACGAAACGAAAATCAGCGGTGGACTCAAGGACCGGCGTAGATAGAATGTTGGCTCGGTTCAGAGAAACAGTAAAAATCTGAACGTCACCGCCTTATACCCTCCGCCGGTCCGCTGACACTGTTCGTCTTCGTAGAGTCCAAAACCAGGACCAAACCGTGCATGGTCCGGAATCAAGCCTTAGATGCCTTTTCGCGAACGGACGTTGAGCTGAAAGTGGATCTTGCGCCCGCAACGCGCAAAGAGCGCTCAGGATCGTTTCGGGGACGCGAAGGCTATGCGGTGACGTGGAAGAGCGGCGCTTTAGCGAGGCGTAAAGTCTTCAACCAGTGCGGCTTTAGATCCAGAGGATATGCTTCGCGTTCGCCATAATTTTCCCAGCCGTTTCCACCGCTCTTCGCATCTGAATGTCATGAAAACGATCATGGAATGCGAAATGCCCTCGGCCCAGGCTTTCTATCTGCGCAAGCCTGCCGAGCCGATGCCCCCGCCAATCAAGGAACCGCCCAGCCCGATGGAGAATCCCGACGCACCAGTGCGCGAGCCCGATCCAGAAGAGCCGGAAGAAATCTGATTGGATGTTGTCATCGTGAGCGAAGCTGAGCGATTCGTCTTTCGAATCGCTCAGCGTAGTCGATAGCCTGCCCTGAGGGAAGTCGAAGGGGATCCTATGAGAGTCACTCAGACTTGCAAAGAGGCAGGCTCATTCGACACTGGAATGACAGCTCCGGGCGCGAGCTCGGCAGGAGCTCCGGCAACCCTTGCCACGAACGCCCCGTCTTCCACTTCCTCAATCTCTGCGCGAATCCAGCGGTTCGCGTCGTGCCGTCCTCTCAAATAAAGCTTTTGATAGTTGTCGGTCAAAGCTTCTGTGACCTCTGCATCGCCGTGCATGTGCACCGCGCCTAGGGTGATTGCATCCAGAGCCTTGCCCACGAATGCTTTCATGAACGTGAGCTTCTTAGACGCGGCAAGATCGCGCAGGACTTTGTTGCGCTCTCGCGCCACATGGACCGGCACCTGATTCGGCATGGCGGCCGCGGCTGTGCCCGGCCGCGCAGAATAAGTGAAGACGTGCAAGTAAGTAAACGGCAGTTCTTCGATGAGGCGCCGCGTGCATTCAAACTCAGCGGCGGTCTCGCCCGGGAATCCCACCATGACGTCGGCGCCGATCGCGGCCGTCAGGCATCGCGGCGCGAATCTTTTCGATCTTCTCTCGATAGTGCCAGGGACGATATTTCCGGTGCATGCGCCGCAAAACCGCATCGCTCCCCGATTGCAGTGGCACATGCGCATGCTTGGCAATGCGCGGCGAGGAAGCGACGAGACCAATAAGTTCGTTCGACCAATCCATCGGCTCCACGGAAGAGATCCGCAGTTTTTCCAGCTGCGTCTCGGCGAGGATGGCGCGGACGAGAGATTCAAAAGTCGATGGATTCTGGCGGAGAGTTGAAAGCTGAGGGCCGGCAGCGAAATCCCGCCCCCACCTCCCCAAGATTGATCCCGCTGATCACCACTTCTCGATAGCCCGCGGCTACCAGCCCGTTCATCTCGCGAATCACCTGCGAAGCCGGCAGCGAACGGCTCTGCCCGCGCACACTGGGAATCACGCAGAACGAACAGCGATTGTCGCACCCGTCCTGCACCTTCAGATTAGGACGCGTGCGATCGTTGTCGCGAGAGCCTGCGTCCTTCCCAGATTCGAAGACGGGCGCGGCAAGAAGCTCGGTGTGGGCGAAGATATCCGAGACGAAGACATCAGAGACAAAAGGCCGGGTTTGAGGCGTAAGCGCTCCCAGGGGAACGAACGCCGTCAATTCAGCCGAGGCTTGCGGTGCGCTGAGGTTCGGTAGCACCAGTTCCGCAAGCTGATGTTTATGCGAGTTGCCAATCACGGCCGTGACCCCGGGAAGACCCGCAACTTCTTCCGGTGCTCGCTGCGCGTAGCATCCGGTGACGATAATTCTTGCCAGTGGATTCTGCCGCCGCACCTTGCGAATCGCAGCCCGTGCATCCTGATCCGCCGAAACCGTAACCGTGCACGAGTTCAAGATCACCAGGTCGGCGTTCGCCGCTGGGGCGCGAGCCAAGCCGCGAGACTCGAACTGGCGTTCGATCGCGGCGCCGTCGGCTTGCGTAGCACGGCAACCGAAATTTTCCACGTGGAAAGTGGGCACGCAATTATCCTAGCGCAAGTCGCGGGCCCAGCGTGGGCACACTTTCATTCTGCTTCTGATCGCGGCAGATTGTGTGCCCACATCGGCGAGATACGTGCTCAGGCAGTGGCTACGTTCTTCCTTTGGGTGAAACATTCCCTGCACAGGATTGGCCGCCCCTGGGTCGGCCGGAACGGGACGGTCGTCTCTTTGCCGCATTGCGAGCAGGTGGCGCGAGTTTCAACGCGCGTGAAATGGTGAGCGTTGCCTTTTGCGGGTGCGGTGGTGAGGATGGCCACGCGCTTGGACTTGCAGGTTTTACAGCGCTTGGGTTCGTTCCTGAATTGTTTATCGTGGAAAAACAGTTGCTCCCCGGCGGTGAAGACGAAGTCGGCACCGCAGTCGATGCAGGTCAGTACCTTATCCTGAAATTCCATTGAGGATGGCTCCCTTGTGCCCGTGCTGCGTCGGCCACGCGCGGGGAAGGCGGTGGCGCAGTGCAAACACAGGTTTTGTACATCCCCCCTCAAACTGCCCCTGGACTCGGCCCGCCACGCTCCTGGAACGGGGCGTGGATACAGCTTTTCCTGCTTAAATGCCGAATGATGATGTGTGTGAATAATCCCTGCTGCAACTCTCTCCGGCGGGGACCAGATAGAGCAGGGTCGCCCCGGGAAGGGGTCGACCCTTTACTGCTCAGTTTCTACTCCCTCAATCCTGTTCTTTGCGAACTTTCTTACGTGCGCGCTTGCGTGCGAGCGCGGCCTTTACACGTTTTTTTTCACCGGGCTTCAGATAAAAGGAGTGGCGCTTGACCTCTTTGATAATGTCTTCCTGCTGCACTTTGCGCTTGAAGCGGCGCAGAGCGTTCTCGAGGGATTCACCCTCTTGCAGCCGAATTTCCGCCAAACTAATACACCCCCAAACCCGTCCGGTAGGACCGAATAGTTATTACAAGGATTTTAATGGAAGTCAAGGCAGAAGGTGAAAAAAGTTGCGCCTTTGATGGCGTAGCCCACAGGGATTAAAAGGATCCTCGGACCCACGTAGACCCTTTTCCTGACCTTTCTCATCCATTTCTGCAACCTTTGTTCCAAGTGTGAGACACAATAGTTAGTGTGACGAAAATCGATTCCCTCGAGTGACGGTAATAGTGGTCAGTGGCCACTGCCGAGTGATCAGAAAGTCGCTTCTTGTTTTCTGACCACCGATCACTAGCCACTGACCACTTTCTTCTTTGTTCTACGTTCCCAAATACATCACGTGTACGTAAGTTCCCAGCCTGACGTTGTAAGCGAGATACCAGCCTGGGTGGTCGGGATCTTCGTAGATAACGATGTCGTCGCTGTCCCACAGCCAATCGTTACAGAACCCGATGTCATAGGGCGCCACGCTGAAATAGAACCCACCGAACCAGAAGCGATTGGGGCCACCACCCGCTAGATGCCAAACGTGGCCTCGGCCAAAGCCGCCGGTAAAGTGTCCATGCTCCCACGGGTGATCAAGGTGATAGTGAGGATCGTTAGGGCCGGTGCCGTGCCCAATCCATTTTCCGTTGGCGTGGACGTGCGGCGTGTCGGGATGGCCCGCCTTGTCGCTGAAGTGAGGAGTCTCGGGTGCGGGATGCGAAGTATGCACGGGAGCGGGCCCATGGGCCGGAATGTGTGCCGGTCCTCCTCCCACTTCGCCGCCGTGGTGCTGTGCAAAGGCTATGTAGGAAAACAGAAAGCAGACTGCGAGAAGTCCAATAAATTTTCTCATCTTTGTCCTTTCTTCGAGCGCCCCGGGAGATTGTAGCCGAGATTGTACCGATGGCTGAAGCACAGGCGCAATTCTGCGAAGAGCCATGTAGGGACAGCCGCCCTAGGCTGTCCAGGACCGAAGGTCCGCCGCTTTTGCCTTTAGAAAATAAATTTCAGCCCGAGCTGAATCTGCCGGGGAGCGAAAGCGGCATTCGGCTTCATAAAATTCTGCGGCTGTCTGGTAGTACGCGGGGTAGGGAACTCCGTTCACATAAGTGCTGTACGGCGTGAAGGTCGTGGCTTCGGCGGTGAGCCCGTCCGAGGTAATGGTCACGCGCTGGTTGTTGCGGTTAAAGAGGTTGAAGGAATCAACGGTGAATTCCAGACGGTCCCCGTGACCAATATGAATCTTGCGCACGAGTCGCAGGTCGGTGGAAGAATAATCCGGTCCCGTAAACGCGTTGCGGCTGTAGCCCGGCAGGCGGTCGTTAAGATCATTCCCGTCCTGGTTGGGGTCACCATTCACCGTAGCGTTCACCGGCCGTCCGCTTCCGGCGGTGACGATGCTGGAAATTTTCCAGTCATTGAAAATGTGCCCGAGGAGTTCCTGTCCGCGGTGGAACGGGCGAGGCTCGATGGAAAACGCGGCCACGAAGCGGTTCCGCTGATCGGTGACGCTGGGTCCGCGCTCCGCATTCGGCTGGTAGGAATTCTGCACGGTAGCGGGCTCGTCCGGCGACCAGCGCGTCCTGTCCGTCGTCAATCGCTCGGGCATACGTGTATGCGAGCCGCAGATAGCTTCCCCGAGCCACGCGGCGGTTAATCGAAAGCGTTGCCCCGTTGTAAACGCTCGACGCCGCGCTTTGGAATTCATCGATGGCTCCAAGTTGCACAATCGGACGTCCCAGCGGATTGATGCACGGCGGAAACGGGCACGTCAGCGAACTCGTGAATTGCCAAGTAGCAAACGAATCAACGGTGTAGTAGCCGTTCTGAAAAATCGACCCCGTGGAATCGAAGATCGGATAGGTGAGCGCAACCGGTTGTGGAAGATTGACGTCGAGCGCGCGGATGAGATGCTCGCCGTGAACGTAAAGATAAGAGACGGCAACGGTAGTGTGGTCCGCCACTTCGCGCTCAAGAGTAAGGCTGGTCTGCTGCACACGCGGAGTAACGAAGTTGGGAGCGAATGCCGAAACATCATGGGTTACGCCCTCAGTGAACCCGGCCGGCAGATTGCACGAAGCCGCCGTGGGAGCGCAGGCCACCAGCGGGTTCGGATACGCTGGAAAGACCTGGTGGTCGTAGTAGTCAGAGTTGTTCAGAAAAACCTGCGCGTCGGTAATGCCATTTTCAGTGGCGATGGCGGAGTTGTAGATCTGCGGAATGCGAACGTAGAACATTCCATATCCCGCCCGGATCACGAGAGGCCGCGACTTCCCAATCGAATAAGCCAGTCCGGCCCGCGGTCCGAAGTTGAAAGGCTTAAACGGAACTTTACCCGAAGGCGGGAATAACGGATTCGATTGCAGTCCCGCGCTATCGAAGGTCTGAAGGTCCCACCGCACACCCAGGTTCACAGCGAGATGGTCGGTGACACGAACGGTGTCCTGGGCAAATGCCGCATAGTCATTGCTGTTGGGATTGGACGCAGCTGGGCCGAAATTCTGCAGATAGTATTTCGGGACTTCGTGGGCATAGGCGCGAAGTGGAGTGAGTGGAAGTCCGGCTTCCATGGGTTCGAAGGTGAAAGGATCGACTTTGATTTCGTAGAAAAGGTATTCACCGCCTTGCTGGCTCGGGAAGAAATCATAGATCCACGTAAGCAGTGAGTCGCCGCCGAATTTAAAGGAATGCCGGCTGGTATCGACGCTGAGTGTTTCAGCGAGCTGGCCGCGATGTTCGCGCGTGGCGCGTGGCAGTTGGTCGGAACGTCCGATGCCGTCGATGATGTCAGGAATCTTGATCAGCGTGTCGCTGGTATTCGTGTAGGACTGCCGCAGATCTCGCGAGAACTGCGCGCGCATATGGCTGATCAGGCGCGTAGTCAGCCCTGAAGTAAGCGAAACCGAACCGGTCTCCGTCGACACGGTTTCTTCACCGTTATCGGAAATGGAATCGTAGGTGACGGGGCTCGCCGGATCGAGAAAAACATTGTTCGATCCCCAGTAGCGCGAAGAATTAAAGCGCAGCGCCAGTTGATTGCGCGGCGTGAGATTGATATCCAGCTTGCCATAGGATGCGTTGCCGATCTGCGCAGCCGGATACGATCCAGCCAGCGACGTCAGATGGCCCGCGGCCGCGAACACCAGAGCCTGATCGCTGGCCTCGTAATCGCCGGGAGTGTATGGCCCGTTGCCGGCTTGCGGCACCACCTGCATCGTCCCGTCAAGGAATTCGACCACGTCGGGAACGTGGAAGTAATGCTGATCGAATCCGCCAAAAAAGAAAATCTTGTTCTTCTTGATCGGGCCGCCGATCGTAGCTCCGCCCTGCTGCTGGCGGCTGTGCGGCTTGAAATTCATCATCGGGTCGGCCGCGCCGAATCCGCTGTCGCGAATGTAATAAAGCCCCGAGCCATGCCAGTGGTTCGAGCCAGACTTGGTCACGACATTCACCACCGCTCCACCCGCGCGTCCTTGTTCCGCTCCATAAGAGTTAGAGGACACGCGAAACTCCTGCACCACTTCGTTCGAAAACTGATAAGGAGCGCGATAGAGCCCACGGGCCTGCGCGAAGAAAGCATTGTTGAAGTCCCCGCCGTCCACGAGAAAGCTGTTCTGAAATCCGCGCAGCCCGCCAAACGAAAGATCGCCGTTGGTCGCCGAGGTTAGGCTGCGCGGGTCCTGCGTAACCCCCGGCGAGAGCAGCATGAGGTCCGAGAAGCGCCGGCCATTGAGCGGGAGATCGCCAATGGCGCGTTCGTCGATGAGCGTCGAGACCGTGCTCGTCTTTGTGTCGACCAGTTGCGGCCCACTGGAGACGGTGATGTTTTCCTGAGCGCCCGCGATGATGAGATGAAACTCGAGTTCCGCGGCGGCGCCCACATCCACGTGCAGCGGTGGACTGACTTGCGGCGACATTCCATCCGCTACCGCACGAGCCGTGTAGTCTCCCGGAGGCAGGAGTTCAAGCCCAAAGCGGCCTTCCGCGTCCGATGTCGCCGAATACCTTGTACCTGTCGCGGAGTTCACGACCACGATCGAAGCCTGGGCGATGCGGCTTCCGCTGGGATCGACAACATTCCCGTGAATGGCGCCAGTGGCGGCGTCCTGGGCGAAGGTGAAGGAAACGAGTGAACCAAGAATCAGAATCCGGATAGCAAAGATCGTGGCGCGCGGCATGGGAGTCCCACCTTTAATCGCGATGAGGCTCGGAGGCTCTATTCCCGCGCGCACCACCGGAGGCGAGCGGGCTGGGAAACTCGATTCTTTTTTAGCACGCGCTGGACAGTCTGGCAGTGACGAGGCGGGGTTCTTTTGGGGACAAGTACCAGAGTGGGAACGCCTGGAAAACAAATCGGCAAAGGGCGCACCAACGTGCGCCCCTTCCCAACCGCTTTAGTTAATGGTGACCGTCACCGCAGCGCTATGGCTCAGGGAACCAGATGTTCCCGTCACCATCAAAGTCGCCTGCGATCCGGTTGCCGTCGTGGAAGGACTCGTTGACTTGCTCCCGCCGCAACCGAGTGCGAACAGCGAGACGACAAGCAGCAAGCCCAGCAGGCTCATCCACCGAATGCCCTTGCGCGATAGCAGCTTCCGTTTGCGACTCGTGAGAACGGTTCCGAACAGTCCCAGACCCGGCAACAATGCGAGCATTGCGGGCATACTGTAGCCGGTAGGGGGCGGGGTCGAAACCGCAGAGACCGTCAACGTTGCCGCGGGAGCTCCAGGCGCGATCGACGAGGGGTTGAAGGCACAGCTCAAGCCAGCCGGCGCCGTGCAGCTTAGCGAAATCTGACCGCTGAATCCTCCCACCGCGGCGGCGCTGACCATGAGGCTCGCCGAGCCACCCGGACTCACAGTAGCGCTCTGGGCCGAGAGATTCAGCGAGAAATCTGCGCTGCCGGCCGCGGTCGCTGGGACCAGGCTCGCGAACATGCTCGTGGTGCTGCCTCCGCTGGGGAAGTTGGGTTGGTTACTGCCTCCCGCCGTGAGATAAAGAGTGCCCGCAGTGCCGACGTTCGTGCTTCCGCCAAACACCATATCCCACAAGCCCGGGTTGACCAGCACGGTATTGGAAGAGTCCGTAAGTTGACCCATGTAGTTACCCTGCGTATCGAACGCGTCGATCGTTCCATCACCAAAATTTCCCACGAGAATGTCGTTCGCGAACGTTCCAAAGCTCGCCGGAGCCTGCACCACACCCCACGGCGCGTTGAGATGGTTTGGAGTTTGTGCGCTGTAGGCGACAAACGTCTTTACGAAGTTGCCGGAGCCGTCAAAGATATCCACCTGTCCCAGGCCAGCGCCGGGCTGGGCGTCATGCTTCGGCCCATCCTGCATGGCGTAAGCGACATAAACCTGACCATTGATCACATGAATCCCATGAGGAGCAAATCCCGCCGGAAGGTTCGGATCAGTGAAAGATCCAGCCAGCGCGGTCGGTTGAAAACTCTGGTTGTACACATCCACCTTGCCGCTATTGAAGTTCGCGGCCAAAAGCGAAGTGCTATTGAGCAAGGCCAGCCCCTTATAGACAGCGCCGCTGGCGGAGTTATCGAATGCGATCGTCGCTTGCGTGTTGTCGCTCGACTGCCAGTTGATGATCAAGCCGTCTTCCGTATCAAAGATGAACGATCCGCCGCTGAAGTAGGTGCCGGTGCCGTTAGACACGGCTCCCGTAGGGCAGCCCGGAGTGCAATTCCCGTTGGGATTGTGCCCCGCCCCGGGTATGTTCACCACCAGCGAGTTCGGATTGCCATTGCCGTCGTAGAGCGTGGAAGTGCCACCATTATTGTTTGCGATCCAGAAATCCTGGCCGGGAAGCGCCGAGATTCCCCACGGATTCAACAGGTGAGAGTCGGTTGTAGTGGCCACTCCGGCGACATTGGAGACCAGATTGGCCTGAGAATAGCCGCTCTGGGCCAGCAGCGCCGATGGCATCCCAAACGACACGAGCAGCCCGAATAACAAAATTGTCTTCTTCATGTTGTTCTCCTTTATTTAGCTTGTTGCGAATTACTCGGGACCGGCTCCGAACGCCTCCGTTCGTGTGACGTGTTCAGTCCGCTTTTGCATTGCAACCCGCTTTACACTCCGGAGATTAATCAAGACAGCAGAAGTGGGTGTCACGACAATGTCGGCGGCATGTAAAAAGATGTGCTGAGCGCACGAGGACGTTAGAAAAAGCAGGGAATAGCGACTAAAAAGATAGGATTTGCAGGACTTTGCGCAGAGATTCTGCTACCTCTGACGTCATCCCGAAGTCCCGCGTTTTTATCAGCGGGACGAGAGCCTGCCCTGAGCTTGTCGAATGGGATGTTCCGCACCACACAGCCGTCTGGGGTCAAGCCGAGCCGCTGCAGCGGGCAGCGCCAAGGTTCGCTTTGGGTGGCGCAGCGCTTCCAGCGCTGCGATTGAACAGCTAAGGATGAGCGGCTTTAGCCGCCGACGCAGTCGCAGAACTTAAGGTTTCACCCTGACGGCAATCCCCAACTCTCTTAACTGCCCCTCGCTCACCGGCGTAGGCGCGTCGACCATCAAATCGACCGCCCGCGCCGTCTTGGGGAAGGGAATCACTTCCCGCAGACTTTCCGCTCCTGCGATAATCATCACAATCCGGTCGAGCCCCAGCGCAATCCCTCCATGCGGAGGCGTCCCATATTCGAGAGCTTCGAGGAAGAACCCAAAGCGAGCGCGGGCCTCTTCTTCGCTCATGCCCAGAGCGCGGAAGATTCTGCTCTGCACATCCTGCCGATGGATACGGATCGAGCCCGACCCCAGCTCCGTGCCATTCAACACCACGTCATAAGCCAGCGCCCGCACCGCGCTCAGCGGCGACTGCGGATCGTTCAACGACTCGACCCCGGCCTCGAGCAACTTCATATCTTCTTCATGCGGCGACGTGAAGGGATGATGCGCCGCATTCCAACGCTTTTCGCCTTCATCCCACTCGAACATCGGGAAATTCGTAACCCACAAGAAACGGTAATCCTTTGCGGCATCGCCGGTCTTTGCAAAAATTCCATGCCGATCGGCATACTTCTGCGCCAACGCCAGCCGCAGCAAGCCAGCCGACGCATAAATCGACAGCTCCTGCGGAGTAACTTTTCGGTGCGCGGGCATCGCCGTCTGCGGCCCCGATTGCGCCGACCCAGCCACCAGCACGATCAGATCGCCCTCTTCTGCGCCGGCTTTCTTTGCGATCGCCGCCGCCGCTTCCGGATGCTTGTTCCCGATGCGTTTGAAATCTTCAAAAATCTTCGCCCCACCCTTGGAGTGGAACATGGTCTTGATGTCGTCGCGCTCTTTACGCGAGAGCTCGCCCACCTTGGGCGTGCGGATCGCGATCACCGGAAGATTCGGGCTGATCGCGAGCTCCTGCAGGTTCTCCGCCGTAAAACATTCGCGGACGTCGGTGAATGCCGGCAGGCGCAAATCCGGCTTGTCGATTCCATACAGCCGGATTGCTTCGTCGTAATCCATCCGCGGAAACGGCGTTTTAATTTCGGATCCGGCAGCGCGGAACGCCGCCGTCAAAAATCCCTCCACCACCTCCCAAACGCTCTCCGGCTGCGGATACGACATTTCCAGATCGATCTGCGTGAATTCCGGCTGCCGGTCGGCCCGCAAGTCTTCATCCCGAAAGCAGCGCACGATCTGAAAATACTTATCAAAGCCCGAGATCATCAATATCTGCTTGAACATCTGCGGCGACTGCGGCAGCGCGTAAAACGTTCCCGGCTGCACCCGGCTGGGCACGAGATAATCGCGCGCGCCCTCAGGTGTGGACCGCGTCATAAACGGCGTTTCAATCTCGAAGAATCCCTGCCCGGAAAGATAGTCGCGGATTGCTTTCGCGACCTTATGCCGGGTCTCGATGTTGAACTGCATCACGTCGCGGCGCAGATCGATGTAGCGATACTTCAGCCGCGTCTCTTCATTGGTGAGCGCGGTGTCGCTGGGCAGAAATGGAGGCAACTTCGATTCATTCAGGATTCTTAATTCCTCCGCCACCAACTCCACTTCGCCCGTAGGCATGTTCCGGTTGACGGTATTCGGATCGCGCAGCTTCACCGTGCCGGTCACGGCAATCACATACTCGTTGCGCAAGTACCCGCTTTTTCATGGAGCGCGCCATCGTGCTCGGCATTGACCACCACCTGGGTCACACCGGTACGGTCGCGCAGATCAATAAAGAGGAGGTTGCCATGGTCCCGCCGCCGGTTCACCCAGCCCATCAGTACGGCTTTCTTGCTTGCGTTCGAAGCGCGGAGCGCCCCGCACATATGCGTTCGTCGGAGATCACCTAGAAAGTCGAGCAAAGTGTGTCCTTACAGTGAGAAATAGAGATGAATGCCGAACCATCGATTATAACCGTTGAAACATTCAGAGCCGAATGAGATCGGGCATCGGAGATTCGCGTAGAGAACATGCAAAAACAGCCTTCGTCCATCCTCAAATTATCTTGACAAACCGCGGTCAGGGAAAGTATAAGATCGAAATCGAAAGAAATCGTAAGCGAACCGTAACCAGCCGTAAATCGAACGATTCGAAAAAACGAGCAAATGCGGAGGGCGCCATGCGACTGGCCACCCCAGTTCTTTTCCGGCTTTCGACAGCATCCTTATTGGTAGCCTGTTCTCTGTTCGCGGCAGCGCAGGGTAGCTATCGCGCGCAACTACGGGGCGTGGTTTCCGATGCTGCCGGCGCGGTAATGCCGAACGCCACCGTAACCATCACCGAGACCGGCACCAATATCGCCACGCACACGCGTACCGACGAAAAGGGCGAATACTTCTTCACTGGCCTGCGCCCCTCCACCTATTCGGTGAAAGCCGAAGCTCCCGGATTCCGCACCAACGAGCGCACCAACGTCGTCCTGGCGGTCGACCAGGAATCGTCGCTCAACTTCAAAATGCAACTCGCCGGGCGTATCCACTTCGGTGGAAGTCACAACTACCGCGCCGCTGCTCGATACTGGCAACGCGACCTTAGGCACCGACGTCACCAGTGAGTACGTGAAGGAACTGCCTCTAGTGAACCGCGACTTCTTCGGCTTAACCTTCCTCTCCGGAGGCGTGACTGAGGTAGCCGGATCGGGCACCCAGGACAACTATCCCTCAGGGACGAATTTCGTTTCCAACGGGCAGCGCAACGCCACTGCTGAGGTACGCATCGACGGCGCCTTGATCAGCGCACCCGAGCAAGGCGAGGGCGGAAACTCAAATGTTTATTACGAGCCGCTGGTCGAAGGCGTGCAGGAATTCAAGGTTCAGAACAACAGCTTTTCCGCGGAATTTGGCAACAACGGCGGCACCGTCGTAAATATGGTGCTGAAAAGCGGAACAAACGCTTTCCATGGCAGCGGATGGTACTTCCTCCAGCGCTCGCAAATGGACGCCCGAGATTTCTTCAACCCGGCTCCGAATCCCAAGCCGGATAGCAAGCGCGACCAGGGAGGGTTTAGCATCGGCGGCCCCATCCGAAAGAATCGCACCTTTTTCTTCGCCGATTTTGAAAAAGTGCGCAGCAACAGCGCCTTCAGCAATCTTGCAACCGTCCCCACGGCCCTAGAACGAAAAGGGGATTTCTCGGAACTGGCGACGCCTGGTATCCCTTATATCTACGATCCCGACGCAACCTTTAGTCGCCTGCGCCTCCGGCATGTGTAGGCCCCCGGTGCAATACAACGGGGCCCCAAACGTAATTCCCCCGAACGAAATTGATCCCATCGGCCAGGCCATCCTCAATCTCTATCCCCAACCCAATTTGCCGGGACCAATTAATAACTACATTTTCAGTGGCATTGCTCATCAACCGGATTATCAATTCGATATCAAAATCGATCACCAGATCAATGACCGCAACCACATCAACGGACGTTACAGCCGCGAGTCCTCGAATTACTACACTCCCATGATCCTCGGAGACAGCTTCGACAATAACGGAACCGGAGATGGAATCGCAGGCAGCCCCACCCTGGCACAGAATGGTTCGATCGAATATTCCCGCACGGTGAACCCGCGCATCGTCTGGACCAGCCACTTCGCAATCGACCGCGTCCACGAAAAGGAAACACCGGGGATTCCTACCATATCCAGCTTCAACGCGTCCTTGCCCGCCGGCGTTCAACTCTCGCCGATACTCCAGCAGGCCAACGGAATCGATCGGATGCCCGCGATCTACATGTCCTCGGGTGGCCAGACTGCCCCCTGGACCGATCTCTACGATCAATGCTGCGCCAATACCACCTTTGCTCACACCTTGTACAGCTACTCCTCCCAGTTTGTGATCTCCAAAGGCTCGCACCTGATGAAGTTCGGTGGCGAGCAAAGACTTTTCTACAACAACTTCTTTCAGCCCTCGGATCCGACCGGCGTCTTCAACTTCACCGACTACGTGACCTCCCCGACGCCCAACAACGACACGGATGCCAACGGCAATCCCACCGGCAATCCCCTCGCCAGCACGCTCTTCGGATACGCCGACAACATCAATCCGTTTCCTGCCGAGCCGACTGCACTCCAAGTCTTGCCTTCCGTCGCGAATCGATCGGTGGAAACCGGCTTCTACTTCCAGGACGACTGGAAGGTGACTTCCAAGTTCACCCTCAACCTTGGCATACGTTATGAATGGAGTACGCCCTACGACGAACGCTACAACCGCATCCAGTTCAGCAATTTCACCGCGCCCACCGGCGTGACTCTCGATTTAACCCCCGCCCAGGCGGCTCTGGCCTCCGTGGGACTCAATTATCCTTCCTCTGAACAATTGATCGGCACCACAGAATTTCCCACCTCCAGCATGAGACACGTTCCGGTATATCGCAACGACGTCGGTCCGCGATTGGGATTTGCTTATAGCTTCGATTCGAAAACGGTAATGCGCGGCGGTGCCGGCATCTATTTCGGGATGAGCCCGGCCACGAATTTCCAATATCCTGGAACCGCGTTCAGCAAAACCGCTACGATGTTCTTCACCAACAATAATTTCGAGACTCAGTCCGCTACCCTGGAAAATCCCTTTCCCGGCGGCTTCACCGGCCCCCAGGGCAAAGCGTATGGCCAGTTTGCCGATTGGGGATACGCGAACAATAACGATCTTGGCACCACTGCGGCTCGCGATGCGGATCTCTACCAGTGGAACGTGGGAATCCAGCGCGAATTGCCTAGCCAGATCGTCCTCGGCGTCGACTATTCCGCGAACCGCAGCACCCATCTGCCGTGGGCTGGCACCAACAATCGAGACTTCATCCCTTCACCGTTGCTGGCCCAGGTCTCCCAAGCCGTTCGCTACAACTACGACGTCACTCAAGGCAATGGCATCGGAGCCTGCGACGTTGGGAACAGTTGCGTGACTACCTTCCTGTCAAACCCTGTGACAAATCCGTTCCAGCCAATGTTCACTCAGCCATGTGCTGCCACTCCCACTCATCCCTGCTTCAATGAGCCAGATTCGCTTTACAGTACTGCACAGCTCCCGTTGGGAAATCTGCTTAATCCCTACCCTCAGTTCACGGGAGATTTTGAAGGCCTGATGTTGGAAGAGGCGTCCTCCTGGTACAACTCGATGCAGGTCCGCTTCCAGAAGCGAACCACGCATCACCTCAGTTTCGAGGGTAGTTACACCATCTCCAAGCTGACCGATAACTCCTCGGCGGGACGAAATAATTGGGTCGGATCGCTGGCCAACGGACTTCCGCAACAACTCGATCGTCTGAATTTGGAACACAGCATCAGCGCCAATGACGCGCCCCAGCGCCTCGCAGCCGCGGTCGTCGTGACCTTGCCCATAGGCCGCAATGATTGGATTGGCGGAAATATGAATCGCGGGCTCGACGCAGTCGTGGGAGGCTGGTCGATCGCCACTCTCGTCACGCAACAATCGGGTCAGCCGATCTCGATCGGCATGAGCAATCCGCGGCTCGCCAATGGCAGCCAGCGTCCAGATGTCGTTTGCTCTCAACTAAAAACCGGTCTGAGCATGAAAGATGTCGCCACCAATTGGGAGGCAAACTCGGCAGCCGAAGGAAACGGGAACGCGCCGGTCGCCTCATTTATTAATCCCAATTGCTTCGCCGATCCCGGCGATCAGAATCCAGGCAATGCTCCACGCTATTTCCCCGGCCTGCGAGTAAACGGCATCCACAATTTCGATATGAATCTCTACAAGTCGTTTATACCGAAAGAAGGGATGACCATCGATCTCCGGGCCGAAGTCTTCAATCTGCTGAATCATCCGCGCTTTGCCCAGCCTGATTCCGCCTTCGGAGATGCGGCCTTCGGCACGATTACCTCCGACGCGTACGGCTACTTGCCCCGTTACTTCCAGTTTGGATTGCGATTCGAGTTCTAGCAGCTGCGGGAAAACTGCTCCACCAGCCCGGCTTCGAAAGGAAAAGCCACGACGTCTTCGCTTAGGAATGAATGCTGACATTCTGTACCACGCGGCTGATCGCGCCATTTGGACTTGGACAATCCGGCCGCAGGTTCGAGCGCAGAGAAAAGAACAAACCGAGCAGTTGCCCGAAGATTACATCCACCGCGGGGCGGTAGTCATCGCCAAGAGCGCTTGGCGGGGCGGGCATGAAATAGTGGTCATTGAAAGAGTCCATGCGCGAGATTTCGCCCCCGGCCACAACAACTCTGCATCTGACGAGCTGCTTCTGCCCGATCTCGTCGAGCAAATCCCGTTCATATTGTTGGATACGCCGGTTCCCCGAAAGAAAACAAACGAACAGCGTGGCCTGATCAAGCGCCGCCATGGGACCATGGCGCAGCCCCAGCACCGATTCCGACATAGTCAGAGTTTTCCCCGCGGTCAGCTCCAGCAATTTCAGTGCGCATTCCTTCGTCGCAGCCCGCAGCGGCCCCGAACCCACAAAGCAAGCCTTGGTATATCCTTCCTTCGCCAACGCAGCCGCGCAATCTGCGGCATGCGGCAACAGACTCTTTCCCGCCTGCACCAGCTCCCACAGCACTTTCTCGTAGTGCGCCAGATCGTCAACGTGCGCCAGGCATTGACCGCAGACCACCATATTCGAGAACGAACTGGTCATCGCCAGTCCGCGGTCGTTCACCGCGTCGTCCAGACAAATGCTAAACACTCGCGGATCGCCCACGCTTTCGCGGATCATTCTGCCATTCGCGTTACATGAGACTACGAGGTGATGGATATCCGCATATGTCTTTCGGGCACGCTCTAATACCGCAACTCCTTCAGGACTGTCCCCCGAACGCGAGAACGATATCCATAGGTATTTGCGCTCAGGAATCAGCATCTCATCCATGTGTGTCAGCAGATCCGTACTGGGTACCGCCATCACTTCGCAGTGCCAGCGCTTGCGTAGAAGATAAGTGAGCGACTGCCCAATGTAGTCAGAGGTCCCCGCACCAATCAGAAAAACAATAGGCTTGGGAGCCGAACCTGCGCTGAATCCGGCTCGTGACAGGAATTCAGCGATCTCTGCCTGTTTTCTCCGGAAAAGTTCGAACGTCGTGATCCAGCTATCGGGTTGCTGCGCAATTTCGGCGGGAGTGTGCGCCAGTCCACGAGCAGCTCTCTCGTCGTCCGGCAACCTCAACAATTCAGAAAGAGCGTCCACCTGCAATTCTCTCCTCGATTCCATTTCCCATCATCACAATGCCGCGCATTACGCGCGAGTTACGGTTCATACCAAAACACCGCGCCCTTCTCAATCGCCGGCAGCTTGTAAGTGATGCCCGCATTGTCCGCATTGCCCGTGACCTGCTGAACCTCTCCAAGAAACGGCAGAAAGAAACCATGCCCATGACTCGCGCCAGCTATCGTGACCTGAACATCGGTTTGGGGCGTCTGCAGCGGATTTACTCCCGCCTTGCAGCCCGGCAAAATTTGCAAAAAAAACGTGAGGCTTGCCATCCACCTGAGCGATCGACGTCGCCACCATAGCCGAGGCCATCACATGAACCGGCGTCTCGGATTTCAAACCTTCCAGAAACTTTTCTTCCCCGTCATCCCCCGCCTGATCGATGTGCTTTTCCAGCGCGGCGTAATAATCGCTTCCGGAAAACTTATCGAACTGGGCGAGGTTCTCAGCAATGCCAAGCTCATTCGCATGATCCCCAGTGACCACCAGCTTCTTACCGCTTTGCGCATATTTTGAGAGCAGTGCTTTCTCGCCGTCGCTGATCACCCGCACGTCCGGCAGAATCAGCGTCGGTCCCTGGAATGCAGCCAGCGTCCGCGGCGTGACAATCTCAAACTCCAGATGCTTCCGCATCAGAAGAATAAGGATTCCCCGGTAAGAATGGATAAATTCATTGGCGTAATAGTTGCGTGTGTCAGGAGAAAAATAAACGCCGATCGGGCTGATGGCGGTTCGTGGACGATAAAACGTGTCTTCATGCGCCTTGATCCAGGCAAAGATTTTCCTGCGGGTCTCGGTATCGTTCGATCCCGCCATCGAATGTCCTGGCGCATCCCAGAAGTTCGATCCGGTCGCGATCTCCGACGCAGCCAGATTCATCATCGCCTGCCGACGATCGACTTTCTTGTCGCCGTCCCACGAATAGTTCAATATCCAGGTCGCCTTGCCCTGCGCGAACGCACGAAACGAATGCATTCCCACCTGATAGTTGAACCAATCCAGCGGGCTCCGTGACGACGCCATGTGGTCGCCGCTTCCAAACTCATATTCGTGCGCGATCGCATCGACCACCGCGTACAAGCTGTACACGTCCGCGCCCACGCGCACTGCCTCTTCTTCAATTCCCGGATAGATCTCCGGAATCGTCTTGATGGCAGGATTCACGCTCTTGGCGTTGCGATCGATCTCTTGCATGAAATCGGTGAAAGTCTTAATTCGGAATGCGACCCACTTTCGAAAATTCGCATCCGAAAAATCTCCCAGCTTGAGATCTTTTTTGGCATCGAGCCCCGTCTCTTTCTGGAATGCCGCCACCGTGTAATCGTCGAAGCTCGCCCACGTATCTTCCCAGCCGTCGAAGTGTGTCATCCAGTAAGGAATGTCCACGTAAATTCCATCGATCCCCGTGGCCGCAATCTGTTTCACCCGCTCCATGTAAGTCTTGCGCCACGCCGGAGCGTAGGGGCTCACCCACACGTCCTCGTCGCCTTTCTTAATCCAGAACGCGCTGCCTCCTCCG
This sequence comes from uncultured Acidobacteriaceae bacterium, assembly GCA_963760855.1. Lineage (GTDB taxonomy): Bacteria > Acidobacteriota > Terriglobia > Terriglobales > Acidobacteriaceae > Sulfotelmatobacter. Next base: position 161,127 of record CAVXFD010000008.1, read on the forward strand.
AAGATCGCCGGTTCACCGCTGATCTTTCTCTGCAGCCAGTCCGGATGATCTTTGGCCAACGTATGCGGGACTTTATCGCCATTCGCCGTAATGCACTCAGTCCCGGCGATGTATACGAAGGCCTTGTTGCCAACTGCATGTGCCTGCTCAGCGACGGCGCGAATCGCTTTCAGCTTCTCCTCAGGATTCACAAAGCTTTCATAGCGCCCAGGGATATCGTTGTCCACTTCGATCCCGAAGACCCCGTCTTCCTGCGCCTTACGTACAATCTCGACCGCGTTCGTAGTCCTCAGTCCATAAGCGCCAATGCGCACGTAGTTGGTCCAATTCTGGTTGGGCCAAGTCCGCTCTTCTGAACCGGCACTGGCCCCCAGAATGGCCCCAAGCGACAGTAGAAAGAGGGTCAAACCTGCGGCTGTCGCAAGCGCGGGGCGTCGTCCCCGAGTTAGGAGGACGAAACGTGGAGGAGCGAAAGAAGAAGGCGCGTGCTTTCGTATCATTGCGATTATTAACTTTTACTTTCGTAATGCGGCGCTGTCAAGTGTAAAATGCTCTGAGCCGGTAGTAGCAGTCCATCGCCCGTAAAGGCAAACTGCAGCCGGAAAACTGGTTCTTCCTGACCTATTCTGCCTCGGCTGGTTTCATTACCGCCGTGGACAAACGAAAGCCGTCGCGGTAAAAAGGAAATGCGCAAACGAAGGAATTGAGAGCCTCCTTTGTCGAATGGACCTGTGCTGAACGAAGAGCGCCGCCGCCATATTCTCGACATCCTGAATCGCGACGGCCGCGTTTTGGTCGTAGACCTGGCCAAACAGTTCCGCACCTCTCAGGTCACCATCCGTAAAGACCTCGACATTCTTCAGGCCCACGGCCGCATCCAGCGCAGTCATGGCGGAGCTTTGCCGGCTCGCGAAGGCGCTCTCGAAGATCCGACTTTGCGGGAAAAAGAGAAGCTCTATCGCAAGGAAAAACTTCAGATCGCCGCCGCGGCCGCGCGCATGGTGCAGGAAGGCCAGGTCGTAATCCTGGATTCCGGCACCACAACCACTGCTATTGCCCGCGCCCTGCGGGAATTCGAGAACCTCACCATCATTACCAACGCGGTGAATATTGCCGCGGAGCTGTCCGGCTCCTCTCTCGAGGTCATTCTCACCGGCGGAACGTTGAGGAAGAATTCATTCTCCCTGGTGGGCCCGGTTGCCGACGAGACCTTGCGTCGCCTGAATGCCGATATTCTTTTTCTCGCAGTCGACGGCTTCGACGTGCAGCACGGATTAACCACCCCGAATCTGCTGGAAGCCAAAGTCAACCGCACCATGATGGATGTCGCCCGCGTCGTAGTCGTCGTGTGCGATTCCAGCAAGTTCGGCCGCCGCTCCTTATCTTCGATCGCCCCGCCCTCGGCTATTCACCACCTGATCACCGATCGAGGTATCCGCAAATCAGACCTGGCAGCCTTGAAAAAGTCCGGGATTCAGGTAACGGTGGTCTGAATTCAAGCCGGGCGAATTCCTCCAGCCCACTCTATCTGCCGGCAGCAAGAGCCGCCCCGCGAAACTGCCCAAACATTCTCTCCGCATTCTTGTGGTAGATCTTTTCCAACACCGGATCCGGCAACTCCATGCCGTAAATTTTCCACCGCCCTTGCCCCGGATATCCCCAGTAATCGAAATACTCGTCCCCCGTTTCCAGCCACCGGAAATGGTTGCGGTACATCGCTTCATCCGGTCCATTGTCGGTGCCGAACATGATCCGATCCTGATACTTGATGAAAGAATTCGCGCGCCCGCCGAGGCTGCCGCCCCAGTTCCGCTTCCCGCGCCCCAAACTCCACCATCACGTTGGGCAGCGTGTCCAGCAGGTGAGAAACGTAATCCAGGTTCTCCGGCCAATTCGCCACATGAAGGGCGACAAACGTGGTATGCGGATGCTTCGCAAACATTCGGTCTCTCGCCGCAAGAATCGAATCCTTCGTAGGAAACTGCGGCCCATAGAAACTCCAGTCCGGATGCTCCGTCAGCTCTTCGTACCGCTCATTCTTGTTGTCCACGGGATGGAAGAATGCCTCCGGATCCGTCGAGTGAATCGAAACCGGAATGCCCAGCCTTCCGCATTCCTCCCAGATGGGATCCATGCGCGGATCGTCAATGGCAATCAGCTTTCCCGACTTGTCACGGTCCGGTGAGCCCAAGATCCTTCAACTGCTTGAGCCCTCGTGCTCCGCGCCTGACCGCGTCATCGAGCTGTGCCACCATCTCCTGCCCGAAGTTCGGGTCGTCAATCTTGCTCCAGTCAATCTGGCTGAACACGATGAAGCGCCCCGGATATGGCTTCACCATCGTGTCGATCACCTTCTGCAATTTGTCGCCCCACATCCCCGTCAGGATCACCACCGTCTTGACGTTGGTGTTGTCCATGATCTCCACCACCCGCTGCGGCGGCATGGGATCGTCGATCCCCACGGCGTCGTTCACATGATTGTGAACGTCGATGACGTAATACTTAGCCTTCTCCACGTTATGCACCGGTGCATGCAGCATGGAAGCGGGCTGAAAATCCTTCAGCAGCAGGGTCTTCTTCGCATCCGCGTCAGGCGCGGATTTGTACCGGATCTGGCCCGAAGATTGATCTGGTTGAGTCGGCGAGTTCTGCGGCGCAGGCCGGCATCAAGAGCGTCAGAAAAGAGAAAAGGGAAATCAGTGCTTTGCAGGACATGGAATTCCATCCTTATCCAGGTTGCGAGATCGAGGTTGTAATATCTAAGGTTGCGAGCTGAAATTATTCTCAACCAAACGACAGCAAAAGTAACCATTCGCAATATACCGGAGCATTCCAGATTTCAGCAACAGCCTTCCGATGTAATCGGAAGCCACAGGCTTGGTTAATAACCGCGCATTGACGTTAGTAACCATTTTGTGATAGTTACTATCATATTTTTGAGATTGCGAATTACGAACAGCAACCACGTGCACCCCGCGTTGTATGAGGAACGAATAAATGGCTAGTGGGCTCGTGACCAGGAAATCACCAGCAGAACGTGCCGGACCGGATTTCGAGGTCGGGCTGCGACAGCGGAAGAAGGCGCGCTTGCGGCAGCAGATTATCGAAACCTCGATCAAACTATTTCGCAAGCGCGGATATGAAGAAACCCGGATCGACGACATTGTGCAGGCGCTCGAAATCAGCCAGCCAACCTTCTTCCGCTATTTCCCGACCAAGGACGCGGTTCTAAGAGAGCTGGGTGAGCGTGGCTATGCCTGTATCTGCGAGCGGCTGCGTTCGGAGCTCTCCAGCAACGCGGGCACAGATGAGCGTTTGCGTCGGCTCTACGTGAGCATGGCCAGAGAGGTGGAAACCGACCGACGGCTGTGGCAGGCCGTGGTCTTGTCGGGGGCGATGGATGCGGTGCGATCCGCAGAATTAAGGGGTCACGAGGAGGCGGCCGCCAGCTTGTTGCGAGAGATTCTCACGCAAGGGCAGAAGCGAGGGGAAGTGACGCGCGCATTTCCCGTCGTGCACCTGGCTGAGTTCATGGAAGGGCTCTACAAAACTGTGGTGCGGCAATGGGCAGTGGATCTAACTGGGCCGCACAAGCTCACGGAACGGGTGCGAAGCGCCGTGGAGTTTTTCTTGCGGGGCATTCGACCGTAGGGCCTCTTCTCCGTTCACTCGTATTTCTTGGAAAGGGAAGCACGATGAAGGCCGCCGTTTTGCATGCATTCAAGACTCCGTTAGCTCTGGAAGAAGTGCCGCTCCCCGAGCCCAGCTCCGACGAGGTCTTGATCGAAGTAGAGGTTTGCGGGGTCTGTCATTCCGATCTGCACGTGGCCGAGGGCGACTGGCCGCAACTGGCCAGCATTGTAAAAAAGCCGCTGATTCTGGGGCACGAAATCGTAGGCCGGGTGGTCAAGCGAGGCTCGGAAGTCCAGAGTTTGCAGGTAGGCGAACGCGTCGGAGTGCCTTGGATCCAGTGGACATGCGGGCAATGTGAGTTTTGCCGGGAAGGCAATGAGAATTTGTGCGTGCGTCAGCGCATCACGGGTGTCATGGTCGATGGCGGATATGCGGAATTTGCCAAGGCTCCAGCCAGTTACGTAGTCAAGATTCCCGACGCACTTTCCTCCGAGCAGGCTGCCCCGCTCCTTTGTGCCGGAGTTACCGTGCATCGCGCTCTCAAACAGGCCAGGATTCGAGCCGGGCAGCGGTTGGCGGTCTTCGGCATAGGCGGGCTCGGCCACCTGGCCGTTCAGATTGGACGGGCGGCCGGTATGGAGGTGACCGCAATCGACGTTGCCGAAGAAAAACTCTTGCTGGCGAAATCACTGGGCGCCGTCCGCACCTTGAACGCATCGAAGAGCGAAGTGGTAAAAGAGCTACGCGGCTCCGGGGGAATGCACGTCGCCCTCGTTACCTCCGCGGCCAAGTCCGCATACGACATGGCCTTCTATTGCGTACGGCCCACGGGGACTCTACTGGTGGTGGGGTTGCCTGCCCGTGAAATTTCGTTTCCACCAATTCTGATGGCTGCGGGCGAGATCCAGATCAAGGCATCCGCCGTCGGTACCCGCGAAGATCTGCGTGAGATTCTTGCGATGGGAGCAGCGGGGACTGTTCATTGCCAGGTATCCACGCGCCCGCTCGCGGATGCCGCTGAGGTTCTGGGGCAACTAAGCCGCGGCGAGATCTCAGGCCGGGCGGTGCTCCGACTACGGAACTAGGCTCTCCGTCGTGTGCCAGCAACGTATCGGTCGCGAAAGCTTCGTTGAAGTTAGTGACTACAATATGTTATTAACTATCACTTTTATAGAACACTTCGCTGCGGGAAGGCCACTTCGGTGAACGTCAAACAACTTTTCGATCTGACCGGACGCGTAGTGATTGTTTCCGGTGGCTCGATCGGGCTGGGACGCCAGATGGCGGAAGGTCTGGCGGAGATGGGAGCAACGCTGGTGCTCTGCGCCCGCAAGAAGGAACGCTGTCAGCAAGCGGCGGATGAATTAAGTGCCCGCGGCGTCCAGACTCTTGCCATGGCGTGCGATGTTAGGGACCAGGTGGCAATTCGTGAAGTTGTTGACGCCACGATGTCCAGGTTCGGCCGCATCGACATTCTGGTCAACAATGCCGGAGTCACATGGGCCGCTCCCGTCGAAGAGATGACCCTGGAACAATGGGACAAAGTTCTCGCCACCAACTTGACGGGCACATTCCTTTTTTCTCAGGCAGCGGGAAAGGCCATGCTCGCACAGCGCTCCGGCAAAATCATCAACATCGCATCCGTGGCGGGATTGGGTGGAGCGTCGGCCGAACTGCAAGCCATCGGTTACCACGCCAGCAAAGGCGGAGTGATTGCTTTCACTAAGGATCTGGCGTGTAAGTGGGCGCCGCACAATATCCAGGTGAATGCCATTGCCCCGGGATGGTTTCCCACGCATATGTCGGGCTGGGTCATCGAGCACCGCAAAGATTCGCTCCTGCCCAAGATCCCTTTGGGTCGCTTTGGTGGCGATGACGATTTGAAAGGCGCTGCGGTTTTTCTTGCATCGGCCGCTTCCGCGTACGTCACGGGGCACGTGCTCGTCGTCGATGGAGGCCAGTCGGCCTGGTGAGAGAGAGTTCTTTATGAACCTTCCCTTGACGCCTTTGCGTTTCCTCCGTTACTCGGAACAACAGTTTCCCCGCAAGACTGCAGTGGTGTGCCGCGAACACCGGTTCACGTATGGAGAATTCGGCGACCGAGTCAGCCGTTTGGCGGGCGCGTTGCGCAGCGCCGGAGTGAAGCCTGGCGATCGCGTGGCGTTTCTCAGCTTGAACTGCCATCGCCTGCTTGAGAGTTATTTCGGAGTTCTCGAAGCGCAGGCTATCCTGCTCCCTCTCAATATTCGCCTGGCAGCACCTGAGCTCACCTACATTCTGAATGACTCTGGCGCAGAGGTCTTGTTCCTCGAAGAAGAATTCGTGAGCCTTGTAGATTCCTTCCGCCGAGACCTGCGCACCGTGCGCTCCTTCATTCAACTCGGCGGAGCGCCGCAAGCGCCGTGGGTTGGCCCTCAAAATTACGAGCAGATGCTGGCTGCCGCCATTCCCTACCGCGAAGAACTGATGACGTTTGATGAGAACTCGGTAGCGGAAATGTTTTACACCAGTGGAACCAGCGCCAGCCCCAAGGGTGTAATGCTGACCCATCGCAATGTTTACCTCTATGCCTTGAATATCGCCCTGCACTATCGAATCGCCTACGACCACGTGGTGCTGCACACGATTCCTCTGTTTCACGCTAACGGCTGGGGGGCGGCCCACACCGTCACGATGGTTGGCGGAACGCATGTCATGCTTCCGCGTTTTGTGCCGGAAGAGGTATTTCGTTTGGTGGAGCGGGAGCGAGTCCGTCAGCTCAGTCTGGTGCCGATCATGGCTGCAGCCCTGATCAATTCGCCGGCGCGATCCAAATATGACCTCAGCAGCGTTGACTGGGGCACGATTGGCGGCGCCGCGTCATCTCCGACTCTGATCCGCGATGCCGAAAGGGCGTTCGGATTCAAATGCTTTTCGGGATACGGGCTGACCGAATGCTCCCCTTCGCTCTCCTCGGCGGAGTTGAAGCCGGATATGGAATGCACCGAAGAGGAACGGCATTCGATCCAGGCGATGACGGGCTGGGCCTTCCCCGGCTGCGAGCTTCGCGTGGTCGACGCCGAAGACAACGATGTTCCGCGCGACGGCGCAACCCTGGGAGAAATCATCGCCCGCAGCGACGGAGTGATGGCGGGTTACTGGCAACAGCCGGAAGCCACAGCCGAGGCTCTGCGTGGTGGATGGTTTCGCACCGGCGACATGGCCGTCATCGCCGGGAACGGATACATCCGAATTGTCGATCGAAAGAAGGACATCATCGTCAGCGGCGGGGAAAACATTTCTTCGCTCGACGTTGAAAAAGTCCTGGCGGCGCATCCCGGAGTCTTCGAAGCTGCTGTGATCCCGGTCGTCGACCAAAAATGGGGTGAGGTGCCCAGGGCAGTGGTTGTGCCAAAGCCCGGGTGCAAATTGAGTGAAGCGGAATTGATCGAGTTCTGCCGCGCTCGTCTCGCTCATTACAAGTGTCCACAGTCCATTGAATTTTGTGAAAGCTTGCCCCGGACCGCGACTGGCAAGGTTCTGAAGAGGGAATTGCGAAAGAAATATCAGGAATCGCCTTATGAACCAATTCGTGAAAATCACTAAAGATGATGATGTCGCAATCATAACCATCGACAATCCTCCGGTGAACGCTCTCAGTCCGGGAGTGCCGGAAGCTATCGGTGCGGCGATCGATGAAATAAATGCTGACCCTGCAGTCAGAGCTGCCATCGTAATCGGAGCAGGTCGCACTTTCGTCGCCGGAGCCGACATCAAGGAATTCGGCAAGATGACTTCCGGAGCGTCGCCCCGCAGAACTCTGGTCCCGCTTCTGCTTCGCATCGAAGATAGCCGCAAGCCGGTAGTGATGGCGATTCATGGCACCGCGTTTGGCGGCGGACTGGAACTGGCCATGGCTGGCCATTACCGGGTCGCATCGCCGGCGGCCCAGGTCGGTCAACCGGAAGTGAAGCTGGGAATTATTCCCGGGGCCGCGGGAACCCAGCGTCTGCCGCGTCTGGTGGGCGTCGCCAAAGCGGTGGAGATGTGTGCCGAGGGCAAGCCGCTTTCCGCCCGCGACGGTGCCGCTTTAGGACTGATCGATCGCGTAATCGACGGAGACCTGCTTCCCGGGGCATTAGCTTTTGCTCGCGAAATCGCCGACAAGCCGGCGCCCAAAACGCGAGAACGCACCGGGAAGCTAGGAACCCTTACGGAGAATGCGGTAATTTTCGCCGCGACTCGCGATGCCGCTCGCAAGAAACAAAGAGGAATGAAGGCTCCGCTGGCGGCGATTGACGCCGTGGAAGCGGCAACCACACTGCCCTTCGACGAAGGCTGCCAGGCGGAGCAGAAGCTTTTCACCGAATGTCTTTTCTCCGACCAGTCAAAGGCGCTCATTCATATTTTCTTTGGCGAGCGCGAGGTCGCGAAGATTCCCGACGTTCCAAAGGAAACCTCCGTAATTTCTGTGAAACGAGTCGCGGTCGTCGGCTCCGGAACCATGGGCGGAGGCATCGCGATGGTGTTTGCCAACGCGGGCATCCCGGTGCTGCTGAAGGACGTGGATGAGGCAGCGCTCAACCTGGGCATGGAGAAGATCAGGAAAAACTATGCGAGTTCCGTGCAGCGCGGGCGCTTCACTCAGGCATTCGTGGACGAACGTCTGCAACTGATCACGCCGGCTCTCAGCTACGATGCGTTCTCCGAAGTGGACATGGTGGTGGAGGCGGTTTTCGAAGGCATGGCATTGAAGAAGAGCGTGTTTGCCGACCTCGACCGCGCCTGCAAACCGGGTGCAATTCTGGCGAGCAATACCTCGACGCTGAACATTGATGAAATCGCCGAGGCCACGTCGCGGCCCGAAGCGGTGATCGGAACTCACTTTTTTAGTCCGGCCAACGTGATGCGCTTGCTCGAAGTTGTGCGCGGAAAAAAGTCGAGCAACGAAGTGATCGCCACCTGCATGCAACTGTCCAAAAAATTGGGCAAGATCGGCGTGCTGGTCGGAAATTGCCGCGGCTTTGTTGGCAACCGCATGTTTGGCCCGTATCGCCGCGAGGCCCAATTCCTCGTGGAAGAAGGAGCCGATATCGAAGCGGTGGATAGAGCGCTCGTCGACTTCGGAAATGCCATGGGTCCGCTGGCCACCGGTGACCTCGCGGGTCTCGACGTTGGCTGGCGAATTCGCAAGGAGTACCGCCATCTCGAAAAACCGGGAATCCGCCAGCCCTTCGCCGAAGATCGACTTTGCGAGCTCGGGCGATACGGCCAGAAAACCCTGAAGGGATGGTATCGATACGACGAAAATCGGCGCGCGAATGCAGATCCCGAAGTAACCGCCCTGGTGCGGAAGTGGAGCGCGGAAGCCGGAATCCCGCAGCGGCAAATCTCCGCCGAAGAGATCGTGGATCGCTGCATCTATGCGCTGGTCAACGAAGGCGCGCGGATTTTGGAAGAAAGATTCGCTCTGCGTGCCGTCGACATCGACATCATTTATCTCAATGGCTATGGATTTCCTGCCCATCGCGGCGGACCCATGTGGCACGCCGATACGGTGGGATTGCCCAAGGTCTACCAGCGCATTTGCGAATTTCGCGACCGGCACGGCGAACTGTGGGCGCCGGCCCCTCTGCTAAAGCGTCTTGCTGAATCGGGCAGGACGTTTGCCGAATTCGACAGAGAGCAAGCTGAGGCTGGCGTGCTGGAGCGAGTGAACTCAGCATGAGTCACATCACTCTGGTGCGCCATGCCCAAGCGTCATTTCTGGAGGCGGATTACGACAAGCTGTGTCCCAATGGCGAGGCCCAGGCCAGATTATTGGGGCAGTATTGGTTGCGACGAGGCATGATTTTTCACAATGCTTATTCGGGTCCTCGCATTCGGCAGCAAGACACGGCAAGGGTTGTGGCCGATGTCTATCGCGACGCTGGTCGTAGTTTTCCCGAGATCGTGGTGATGAGCGAATTTGATGAATATCAGGCTGGAGCCGTGATGCGCACGTGCCTTCCGTCGCTTATGCAACTGGATCCCGCGATCAGAGAAATGAGCAGTGCCTATGAGAGTGCCTGCGAGCCAGACGAGCGCCGGAAAACTTTCCAAAGGCTATTCGAGACCGTGATCGGCAAATGGGTAGCGGGTGAGACCGCCGCAGATGGCATTGAATCGTGGCAAGACTTTTGTTTGCGGGTGGAGCGCGGACTGGTGCAAGTTATGCAGGGGACCACCCCGGCGGCGGCGGCGGCTGTGATCTTCACCTCTTCCGGGCCCATTGCCGCGGCCCTGCGCCGGGCACTGCATTTGTCTGCGGAAGACGCCCTACAGCTTTCCTGGATGTCGCGCAACGCTTCGTTCACTGACTTTCGAGCATCGGGCGAGCGCTTCACGCTGAGCGCGTTCAATGCGTATCCGCATCTCGACGGGGATTCACTGTTGACCTACTGGTAGTTGCGACAGGAATTTCGAGTATGGTGGCACTCTGCGATCAAGCCGGAACCGTGAGGGCAGGCGAAGAACTCGATCTCGCCCAGCTGCGGCCATTTCTGTTCGACCACTTCGGTCACAGCGGGTCGGTTTCCGTCGAACAGTTCCCCAGCGGTCACTCCAATCTGACCTATCTGGTCCGGGTAGGGAGCCGGGAACTCGTGCTGCGGCGCCCTCCTTTTGGAAGCAAAGTCCGGTCGGCGCATGATATGGCTCGCGAATATCGCGTTCTGTCAAAACTGCATACTTCGTTTCCCTCCGCGCCGAAGGCGATTTTTTATTGTGACGATCTATCGATTCTTGGTGCGCCCTTCTATCTGATGGAGCCGATTCGCGGAATGATTATTCGCCGCGATCCACCTTCGGATGCTCCTTTCCCGCCGGAGACAGCGCGCCGCTTGAGCGAAGTTTTTGTCGACACTCTTGCGTCTCTACATCGAGTGGAATATAGCGCGATCGGTTTGGCTGATCTGGGCAAACCTCAAGGCTATCTCGAACGCCAGGTGAAGGGCTGGATCGAGCGCTACCACAATTCGAAAACGCACGATCTGCCGGAAGTTGAAGCGATCTCCGCATGGCTCACCGAACGAATGCCAGCCTCCCATCAAACCGCTCTGATCCACAACGATTACAAGTACGACAACATCGTGCTCGATCCCGCAGACGCGACGAAGATCGTCGGCGTGCTTGACTGGGAGATGTGCACGCTGGGAGATCCGCTGACGGACCTGGGAACAACTCTCGCCTATTGGACGGACCCGCAAGATCCTGAAGAACTCCGCGAAATTCGCCCTGCGCCCACGACGTTGCCCGGAACTCTGAGCCGTGCACAGTTGGTCGAGCGTTATGCCTCGATCACCGGCCTCGATGCCGGAGACATGAGCTTCTACCTGGCATTCGCCCGCTTCAAAGTTGCCGTCATCATTCAGCAGATCTACTACCGCTATGCCCAGGGATTGACGCGGGACGAGCGCTTCGCCGCCATGCCAAAGAGAATCAAGACTCTGCTGCGCGCTTCACTACGGTGCGCGCAAAGCGGGACGATATGAAACAGCACTCACTGCCGGTAATACCGCACCAGCCACTCGGCTACGCAGCACGGCTTTGGCGGCGGATTCACCCTCGACATGGATGAGATACGCGGCATCCACAAACTCAGGCGACTCCTTTGCCGACAGAAGAGTAACGCGAGCGCGAACCTGCGAGCCGGCGCGAACTGCCGAGGGAAAACGAACTTTATTCAGACCGTAGTTCACCGTCATTCGAACGCCGGAGCCGACATGGATCGCCTGCTTCAGGAAGTAACTCAGCAGGGAAAGCGTGAGAAAACCATGGGCGACGGTGCCGCCGAAAGGCGATTCCCGTTGGGCACGCTCGGGGTCCACGTGAATCCACTGGCGGTCGTCGGTGGCCTCGGCAAATTTCTGAATGCGATCCTGCGTGACCACAAACCAGTCGGTCGCCGGGAATTCGCGCCCTTCGAACTGTTTCAAGGAACCTGGATTCTCAATCTCAAAAGGTGGCATAGGAGTTCTTTATGACGACACTAACAGACGTTGCGCGCAAGACGACAAAGGGAACGGCATTCTTGATCGAAGAGTCAGCCCCGCAAGAGATTTTCACGCCCGAAGACCTGAGCGAAGAACATCTCGCTGTCGGTCACATGGTGGACGAATTCTGGGCCAACGAAGTTGAACCGAACCTGCCTGCAATCCGCGAAAAAAAACCGGGCGTCGCTATGTCCGTGCTGCGCAAATCCGTCGAATTGGGTCTGACTGGAATGGCGATCCCTGAGGAATACGGCGGCATGGCCATGGACTTGCCGTCGCTGATGGTCACTGCTGAACGCATGGGCCGCGACGGTTCTTACGGCGGCTGGCACTCGGCTCACACTGGAATCGGCACGCTGCCGGTCGTCTACTTTGGAACTCCAGAACAGAAGCGGAAGTATTTGCCTAGGCTCGCAAAGGTCGAGATGCTGGCAGCCTATGCGCTGACCGAGCCACTGGCGGGCTCCGATGCGCTGGCCGCACGCACCCGCGCCGATCTCGCCCCCGATGGGAAGCACTACATTCTGAATGGCCAGAAGATGTGGATCACGAACGGCGGTGCGGCCGATCTCTTCACTGTTTTTGCCAAAGTCGGCGGCGAAAAGTTCACCGCGTTTCTGGTCGAGCGAAACTTTCCCGGCGTGACCAGCGGTGCCGAAGAACACAAGATGGGTATCACCGGCAGTTCCACCACGGCAGTTTATTTCGATAACGTTCCCGTGCCCGTGGAAAACCTGTTGGGTGAAATCGGCCGCGGCCATGTGATCGCATTCAACATCCTCAACATTGGACGCTTGAAACTGGGCCCGGCGGGTGTTGGCGCCGCGAAAAACGTGCTCGCGATCTGTCTGAAGTATGCCAAGCAGCGCAAAGCCTTTGGTTCGTCGATTGCCGAGTTCGGCGCGATTCAGCACAAGTTGGCGGAAATGGCGATTCGGATTTTCGCGGCGGAGTCGATGACCTGGCGGGTCGTCGGACAGATTGAGAATCAGATGCATGCCGCGTCCCCGGGCTCCGCGGACGGCACGCAGGAACTCAAGGCGATCGAGGAGTTTGCCGCCGAGTGCTCGATGATCAAGGTCTACGTCAGCGAAATGCTGGACTACGTGGTCGACGAGGGCGTCCAGATTCACGGAGGCTACGGATACCATCAGGACTATGTGGTTGAGCGCGCCTATCGCGATTCGCGGATCAATCGCCTGTTCGAAGGCACCAGCGAAATTAACCGACTCGTGATTACCGGCATGCCGCTGAAGCGCGCGGCCCGTGGAATTCTACCTCTGCTCGACGTCGCCCGTGCCGTTGTGGAAAGTGCCGACGACCGGCCCGTCGAGGTCACTGGCGATCCCGAACTGCGCCTTGTTCGAAATGCAAAAAAAATTGCCCTGCTGACGCTCGGACTCGCATACCAGAAGTACGGCGCGAAGCTCGAACAGCAGCAGGAGATCATCCTGAATATGTCCGACATCATCATGGAAGTGTTTGCCATGGAATCGAGCCTGCTGCGCGCCCGGAAGTTGGCCGCCGCCGGTGGCGGAGCGAATGCCGCGGATGCCTGTGCCGTTTACCTGCGGGATGCCATATCCAGGATTGAAGCTTCGTCAAGAACGGTGTTGAGCGCCTGCGCACAGGGCGACGAACTGCGGAAGAATCTCTCACGCTTGCAGACGTACGCGGCGCACGATCCGGTGAATTCGATCGAACTACGGCGGCAAATCGCGCGCCGGTTGTTAGCGAACGAGCGCTATACGGTCTGAGGAAATATTCGGATGTCATTCGTTGAGAATCAAGGCGCGAAAATCTATTGGGATGAACAGGGGTCGGGTGAGCCGCTGCTGCTCATCATGGGCCTCGGCTATCCTTCGTCTCTCTGGCATCGGTCGCGCCCGCTGCTGTCGCAACACTTTCGCACGGTCGCGTTCGACAATCGAGGCGTGGGGCTGAGTGATGTTCCTCCAGGTCCGTACTCAATAGCCACCATGGCATCGGATGCGGCGGCGGTTCTCGATGCCGCCGGCGTGGACAGCGCCCATGTTTTCGGCGTCTCGATGGGAGGCATGATTGCTCAAGAATTCGCTCTGCAGTATCCGGCGAGAACCCGCTCACTGATTCTAGGCTGCACTTCGCCCGGCGGACCCTTGGCCGTCCGCGCGGAGCGCAAGGTGGCCGACATTCTGAGGGGCCGCGACATGACTCTGGCGCAGGCCCGCGAAGCCATGCTTCCCTACATCTATGATGCCGGCACGTCGCGGGAGAAAATCGAGGAGGATCTTACTCTGCGCCGGCATTGTCCGCCTTCGGTTGAAGGCTACACTGCACAGCTGCAGGGAATTCTCGCGTGGGAGGGTTACAGCCGGATCGCGCAGATCAAAGTCCCGACTCTCGTGATCCATGGAAAGTCCGATGCACTGGTGCCGACCGGCAACGGAGAACTGATCGCGAGTCTGATTCCGGGTGCAAAACTGGTTTTGATTGAGCACGCAAGTCACCTGTTTCTCACCGACCAGACCCAGCCGGCACACGAGGCAATCATGGAATTCCTTCTGTCACGTCCGCTCGAAGAACCGCACCACCAGGCAATGAAGGACTGAACTCATCGCTTTCGGGCGAAGCCAGTCTGTAGGCATTCCTGCCACGCATACTCCATTATCAAAAAAATTCATTTGATGAATTTGGCGATTGCGGATACGCTCACGCCCGTCATGAAGAAACGACGCGCTGAAATGGTAGGAGCGCGGGAATTGCCTGTTCGGCCTCATTTAGGAAATCCAAACCAAAATCAACAAGGGAAAGCAGTTCGGTCTCGGAAGCAGGCAGCCGTTTGCAAGAACCCGCGTGCATGCCAGTAGGCGGCCGCGAGACAAGCCGGGGGAAGTAGGAAGACTATGGGCTTCGAACGCAGTTTCTATCGTGCCTTCTCGTTTTGCCAGTGTCGTTCCCGAAAACACCCATCTCTCAAATCCACGTTGAAATCCATCGCGTGTGTTTTGGCCTGCTTTGTGTTCACAGCCCTGTTGGCTCACGCCCAGGGGGTGGGCACTTCGGGAGAAATCACAGGAACCGTGACCGACTCTGCCGGAAATGTTTTGCTCAAATCCACCGTCACCGTCGTCGATACCCAGACCGGTCTGACACGCACCGCGATCACCAATGGCACGGGGCAGTTTCGAGTAACGGGACTTTCTCCCGCCGCGTACGACGTCAGTGCTGCGATGTCAGGTTTCGCCACCCAGATACGAAAGGGAGTCACCGTCGCTATCGGGCAGACGGCCATCTCGGACTTCAAACTCAATCCCTCACGGGTGGCGACGGTTGTCGAAGTGACGGACCAGCCGCCGACGGTAGAAACGGAGCGCGGAAGCCAGGCAGACAGAATCTCGCAGACCTACATTGCCGACCTGCCCATTGACCGTCGCGATTACCTAACCTTCACGTTGCTCGCACCTGGCGTATCTGATTCGACCAGGCTGGCGGGAGACCAGGATTTCCGGGTCGCGCAAACCCCGCAGAGCGGCCTCTCTTTCTACGGCAGCAATGGCAGAGGCAACGACATCACGGTGGATGGTGGCGAGACTTCGGGCGACAGTGGCGGCGTCCGCCTGACAGTGAGCCAGGACGCTGTGCAGGAATTTCAAATCAATCGCAGCAACTACGCCGCGGACCTCGGGGCAGCCACCGGCGCTTCCATCAACATCGTCACCAAGTCCGGCACCAACACGGTGCACGGCACGCTCTTCGGCTTTTTCCGCAACGATGCGCTGGACGCCCGCGATCCGTTTTCATTTACCCAGGCATTGCAACCCGGCCAGACTTTCAATCCTGCCAATCCGGATACAGTGGGCACTCCGATTAAGGATTCTTTGTCTCGCCAGCAATTCGGCGGAAGTCTGGGCTTCCCGATCAAGAAGGATAAGACATTTCTTTTTGGCGCATTCGAAGGCTTACGGCAGAACGCGCAGAACGCGGTTCCGATTTTGACCAACACCGATATTTTCCGCCCGACCCAAGCGCAAAACGCCATCATTGGCGAGCTCGCCGGATCGACTGCGCTTGTTTCGTGCCTCCCCGGCGTGACTCTCCCGTCGAATATCTGCGCTTTTGCTCTGCAGAGCGTGTTGACACTCAATCCCAACCCCGGCGCAAACCCGTTCATAACTCCAGGCCAGGCCGCGCTAAACGTCTTCTTGCAAAATCAATTTGAAACCCAAGGCGGACTTTTTCCCTATGACACTCGAGAATACTTGGGATCGGTCCGCCTCGATCATCGCTTCAACACGAACAACGAGATTTCCCTTACCTACAGGTACGGGCACGATCTTGAGGAGTCGCCGGACGTTCAGTCGCTAACTGCCTATTCAGCCGGAAGCTCCCTGCACACCTACGATAACGATTTTCAAGTCGCCTGGTATCGCCAGTTCAGTGCAGCCACCCAGAACGAGGCTCGCGCGCAGTTCGATTACTGGCATTTCAACGTGATCCCGAACGCCCCGGCAGAAGTGGGACTTCAAATTCCAAGTTTCATTAATAATCTCGGAACGAACATTTTCCTGCCCAACCTCACCATCCTCCGCCGGTACGAATTCGCGGACAATTTGACCATCATCCGGGGCCGCCACAATTTTAAATTCGGTGCCGACGAAATCCTCCGTGGCAATCACACCGAATCCCACACTTTTTTCCCCGGCCGCTTCGTTTTCGGATCGCTCCCCGGCGCTGCACTCAGCCCCGAGCTTGCGAGCACAACCGTCAATCCGCTACAAGCAGCATCGTTAGGCCTGCCCGAGATTTACCAGCAGGGCTTCGGAGTTCCAACCTATCCTTATTACACCCGTCCGTTAACGGGCATTTACGGTCAGGACTCCTGGCACATAACCAGCAACTTCACTTTGAACTACGGCCTCAGGTGGGAACTCGACTCGCAATTCGCTCCTCTCACGACTTATAAAAAGGATTTTGCTCCCCGGGTTTCCTTCGCATGGGACCCCGGCAATAATCACAAGACGGTAATCCGCGGTGGCTATGGAATTTTTTATGGACCCGTGGACGTTCAGATTCCCGACGTCGACTATAGCCTCGGGGTTTTGAATGCCAATAAGTCTGCAGTCGAGAACAGTACAGGAGTCGGTCAAGTCGCCAACGTCACCGGAATCTGCGGGTTCTCGCAGTTTGGCATACCGATCATCCCCGGTGCAGGAGGCAGTCCTTGCAACCGGGAAATTTCCATCTATGCCGACGGCTTCGCCGGAGTTCCCGCCTTGGGCATCGCCGGATCGGCAACTATTTTCCAGACGCTCTTTGCCCAGGGCTTGATTCAGTGCACCACTCCCACCCCCGGAAATAATGCTTGCGTCACGCCGGCCGCTGTGGCCCCGTTGGGTATCGACGTGACCAACACCGGTCCGCTCTCCCCACTGCAGGTCATCTTCGTCAATCAGCCGAACTATCGCCCTCCCATCGCGCAACAGGCTTCTTTTGGAATTGAACGGGAGCTCGCGCCTGGATTATCGATTTCTCTCTCTGGAGTCTACGTTCATACCCAGAGACTCCCGATCGCGCTCGATACCAACTTGCTGCCCGCGCCCTACAGCACCGTGACTCTGGCCAACGGCGAGACGGTTTCCTATCGCAACTGGAATACAAGTGCGGCGACGGATCCGCTGGGCGGAACTGAGGGCCTTCCCTGCGCGACCACGAACTGCTTTGTGAATCCGCTGATTGTTCAGAACAACCAATACAGCTCTGAGTCCTATGCTCTTTACGAGGGCGGCATCGCCGAAGTCAAGAAGCGATTCGGTAATCACTTCAGCGTGTTCGGAAACTACACCTTCAGCAAGGGCTTTGACACGTCCACCGATTACAACACCGACTACGGCCCGCAGGATCCGACGAACCTTAACGCAGATCGTGCCCTTTCCGAATTTGATCAGCGCCATAAACTAGTGATTGCCGGTGTGATCGACAGCCCTTGGAAGCAAAGTATCTTGTCAGGCTTTCAGCTCGCCCCCATTTTCTCGGCCCACAGTGGTCATCCCTTCAACTTGCTGGCGGGAGGAGAAGTCAACGGTAATAACCACACGACCAATGAACGTCCCATCGGAGCCCCCCGCGACACGGGCCTGGGCCCCGATTATTTTGACTTCGACATGCGCTTAACCTGGGCACACAAACTGTGGGAGAATGCCAACCTGCTGTTTACCGCGGAAGGATTCGACATCGCGAACCACACCAACGATGCCAGCGTAAACAACGAGGTAAGTCCCCTCTTCGGCTTCACCCCGGGATTCACAACCTTCAACGTGCGCGGCATTCAACCAGGATCGGCTCTTGCCGGTGGCGGGAATGCCACTTCGAGCACGCCGCTGGCCTTCACCTCCGCTTTCCCGAAGCGCCAGGTCCAACTCGGCGTACGCTTGACGTTCTGAGGATGTTCTGAGGCAGCGTCCTTAGCCAGTCGTTCGCTCGTGTCGCAGCTCCTGGCGCAGTCAGGCCGAAGCTACGCACTTAGATTGGTATTTCCTCAGCTCCAGCTTGGCGATCAATGCGCGATGTACCTCGTCGGGCCCATCTGCGATTCGCAGAGTGCGGATCGTCGCAAACAGTTCGGCTAAGGGAAAATCTGCCGAAACTCCGGCGGCTCCGAAGATTTGAATTGCCTGATCGATAATCCGCAGGGCGATGTTCGGAACCGCGACTTTGATCTGGGAGACTTCGCTGCGCGCTCCCTTGGTGCCAACCTCATCGAGCATCCACGCGGCCTTAAGAGTCAGCAGCCGTGCTTGCTCCAGCATGATCCGTGCGTTAGCGATGACGTCGACGTTGCCACCCAGTTCGGCAAGAGCTTTGCCGAACGCGACGCGCTGCAATGAGCGGCAGCACAAAAGTTCAAGCGCCCGTTCGGCCGCTCCCAGCGTGCGCATGCAGTGATGGATGCGACCGGGACCGAGCCGCCCCTGCGCGATTTCAAAACCTCGGCCGGGCCCGCCAATGATGTGGTCGAGCGGAACCCGAACACCCGTGAAGCTCACTTCTCCGTGTCCGAAGGGCGCGTCGTAAGATCCGAATACTGACACCATACGCTCGATCTTGACGCCCGGACTATCGATCGGCACCAGCACCATGGTATGACGCTGGTATTTTGCAGCGGACCGGTCGGTTAAGCCCATAAATATGAGCAGCCGGCAATGGGGATGGCCGATCCCCGAACTCCACCACTTCCGGCCGTCTAGTACCACGTGATCCCCATCGATGCGTGCCGTGGCTTTCATGTTGGTGGCATCTGATGAAGCTACGTCGGGCTCGGTCATGCAGAATGCCGAACGAATCTCGCCTGCCAGCAGCGGCATCAGCCACCGTTGCTTCTGTTCTGCCGACCCGTATTTCACCAGCACTTCCATGTTCCCTGTATCGGGGGCGTTGCAGTTGAAGACCTCGGGAGCAATCGAGGACCGCCCCGTAATCTCCGCCAGGGGGGCATATTCCACGTTGGTGAGCCCTGCGCCAAATTCTCGATCGGGAAGAAACAGGTTCCACAAGCCCACAGCTCGCGCCTGCGCCTTCAAACGCTCCATAACCGGAGGCTGTTTCCAGCTCCGCCAGTCGGGAACGTTCTGCAACTGTGCATAATACTCAGGCTCCGCCGGCACAACGTGGTCTCGCACAAACGCAGAGAGGCGCTGGATATAGTTTTGGGCCCTCTGCGACAAGGCAAAGTCCATGATCTCGGCTCACTCCGAAAGCACCTTAGCCTAACGATTACCGCATAATTCTCCAAATGAATTCTATGAATCCTGTAATATACGCACCGTGCATTTAAGTCAGGTCGATCTGAATCTGTTCGTGGTGCTGGAAGCCATCTATCGCGAGGGCAACATCACTCGCGCTGGCCAGCAATTGAACCTCACGCAACCGGCAATCAGCCATGCCCTGAAAAGGTTGCGCGACATGCTCCAGGACCCTCTCTTTGTCCGCCAGGGCGCGCACATGATGCCGACCCCGTTCACGCGCAATATGATCGAACAGGTGCGGGAAGCGCTGCAGATACTGGAAGTCAACGTCAGCCAGAGTCACCAATTTGTTCCCGAACACTCGCGGCGCAGCTTTCACCTGTCGATGTGGGAATACCTCGAAGCCATAATTCTTCCGCCACTGTTGGGTCGTTTAACCCAGGCCTCCCCGGGAATGTCGATCACAACCTTGCGCGTCAAGCGCAGAGACATTGAGACGGAACTGGCAAGCGGCTCACTCGATCTGGCAATCGAGATTCCGATGACGATGAGCGATCGCATTCGTCAGAAGTGGCTGCTGAATGAACCCTTCGTCGTGATCGCTCGTCGCGGTCACCCTGCAATCAACGGCACTCTCGACTTGGATACTTATCTGGCTCAGCGCCATGTTCAGGTTTCCTCGCGCCGCCGAGGTCCCAGTCTGATCGATGTCGAGCTCAGCCGGCGCGGAATTCGCCGACACGTTTCTCTACGCAGCCAACACAATTTCACGGCCTGCATGGTGGTGAGTAAGACCGACATGTTATTGACGCTGCCTGAGGGCCATGCGCGCTTGCTGAACATCGGATCGATGAACCAGGTGTTCCCCTTTCCGCTACTCACCCCGCGCCTGGAAGCCCACCTGTACTGGCACGAGAGCGCCGAGAATGATCCGGCAAACCGATGGCTGCGGGAACAGATCGAAAGCGTCTTGTCACCGCAAACCGCCGCATCGGGGGCACTCCGCATGCCCGGTGACAAGCGGCGCCGAATCATCCGCCGAGATTCGACCAGGTAAAGCTTCAAAATTCACCATCGCTCGCCAGTGTGGAGCGAAGCTCTGTCGGTATCCCTGGCCGCCGGCAATTGGCCGGTCGCTGAAAGCGCTTTTCTCGATCACTAAATCGGAGGGCAAATCGATGGTCCGGTTTGCGAATCGGTTGGGGGAACGCGATCAGTTTCTTCTGCCGAATTATCCGACCTTCGACTGGCGAGACGAATAAAATCTCCTATAGCCCGGTTAGCGCCCGCTCGCTCGCTCCCAGCAGCCAGGTCTATTACGCATGCTGAACCAATCCGAGATACTTGTGCTTTCCCTTGCCTTTCAGTCTTGGCCTCGCTCTTTGAGAATATTTTCGCTGTGATTAACATTCCCGTGAATGTCATGCCTAAAAGTGCGAATTGCCGCCATCCATTCAGCATCGACGCGTTGCCCATCAGCGTGAGACCGGCGAAGCAAAATAGAAGATGCACGCAAAAGACTTGCAACGATGATTGTCCCAGGAGCACGAGCGGCCTGATCGCTGCCGGTTTGGTGATTGGCTGCGAAAGTATCAGCAATGCTGCCACTGCTGCGAAATCGAGCATCCTTATCGGTCCGAGATGCCACTTGTCATAGAGAAACTCCAAAGCGCCCAGTTCTAAACCATGCACCACTTTTCGCCGCATGATGAAGCAAAAGACAGCGATCACCACGGCTGGTGCAGCCGCGCGCCTGGCCCACGTTTCAATCGGAAGGCTTTCCTTGGCCCAACGCACGCCTAGCCACACACCTACAAACCAGAGAAATTGCCAGGCCCAGAGATCGAATGAACCCATCTCGTTCAAGGGAATCCGCGTAGGAATGTATCGCATCATGACCGTGTGTTCAGCGCTGCGAAAACCGAACTGAGCCAGCACCCACAAAAAGAAAGATGTCCACAGGATGGGTTTCCATCCAATGCTCCTCGCCAGCAGAATCGCGACTGACGTGAACAATAGAAAAATGATGTACATCGGCAGGATATCGAGCAAAGGTGGCCGATAAATCAGCAGAGCGGCTTCCGTCACCGCTTGCTTAGGCCCAGCCATGAAGTAGAAATCCAGGAGGTTGTGAAGCCCCGGCCGATTGCCATGGGAGGCAATCGGAACTGCGACTAAGAACGCAAAAGCCAGCAAGAGCGCATGGTAGCCATACAAGCGCAGCGTGCGTGCCCACAACTTGCGCGCCATTACTCCATAGCCGTCACGCTCTGCGATACGGAAGTAAATCCGTCCCGTGAACAGCGCCGAGAGAAAAATGAAACCCTCCGCCGCTCCCACGAAACCAAAAGGCTGATTTACCCAAGAGCTCGCAGCCGTGGGCAAATGTGTCAGAGCGATCCACACCAGCATCACTCCCCGCATCGCATCCAGTTCTAATCGACGTCCGGTGCTCACAATCCTTAGACGCCATCGGACAGCCAGTCGTTACTCGAATTCGCGCTCCAATACAAAAGCTCACGCGACTTTACGCAAAATTACATGCTAAAGTTTAGCGTCGGAGGAATTGAGTGGCCGTTTTTTCGAAAGTATTGATCGCATTTTTGTTTCTATGCCTGCTGGTCCCGCTCCCGGCTTACGCAAAAAAGCACGAAACAGGGTTCATCGACCGCACTGCTACCATCCGGGCCGTTCATTACAGATACCAGGTGTTCGTTCCGGATGATTGGACGCCCCGCCGAGAGTGGCCCGTGATTCTCGCTCTTCATGGTGCTGGCGAGCGTGGCGACGATGGCTTGCGGCAGACCAACGTTGGCATCGGCTCGGCCATCCGCTCAAACCGCAGCGCCATCGAGGCCATCGTAGTCATGCCGCAATGCCGAAAGAATCTTTGGTGGACACTGCCTCCTATGGACGATCTGGCTATGACAGCGCTGACCGAAGCCACCAGGGAATTCCACGGGGATACTCATCGCACCTATCTCACCGGCTTATCCATGGGAGGCTATGGGGCCTGGCACCTTGCTCAGGAGCATCCGGGAACATTCGCAGCCCTGGTGGTGATCTGCGGAGGGATTCGCCCGCCTCTGGCGGTACTGAAGGTGTACCCCGAACTTGCAAAAGCCACACCACCGGATTTACCCGGAACATACTTGGCCGCGGCCAAGCTGGTTGGCAAGACTCCAGTCTGGATCTTTCATGGTGCCGATGACGACATTGTTCCCGTCACCGAATCTCAACGGATGGCCGAAGCAATGAAGCAGATCGGGGCGGAAGTCCACTACACCGAATATCCAGGTGTCGGGCACCCCTGCTGGAACAAAGCCTACGACGACCCTAAGTTATTTCCATGGCTCTTCTCTAAATCTCTCTCGGATTAGTGCACGAGCCAATTCCGTTCGCGTCATGAGGAAGGTGCGCAGGGGTTTCTGAGAAAGCCTGTTCCGCGGCCAGGATTTCCTGGATGCTATTCAGAAAGCGATTGCGAGCGATCGCGGGCTACGTAAAGAACGGCAGGAAATTAAACCAGAGCTGTACTTCACCACAATTCTAATGCTCGCTTTTTTTCTGAAACGACGACAATCTGCGCCGCGCGGCCTCGCTTCCTTGTTCTCCCGCGCGGCGCCACTCACCATGCATTGGCAGCGTTGTTATATGTCCGGCTTCTAGGACGACACACAGTGTGAGCAGAGGTTTCCCAGGAAATCTACTCACCTACGCAACTCACGTTATTGTTCCAGTCCACGTAGGCACCCTGAGGGTTTGCCCTCCAGGCCCACACGTGCAGCTCAAAGAACGCCGGGATGTTGAAGCGGTTTGGGCTGTCAACGAATTGGAGGACTTGACCCCCCAGCACCGGCGGATTGTTGTCATGACTCTTCAGCCAGGCCTCCGCAAAGACGATGAACTCGACGCCCACCAGCCGCATGGCTCCGTTTGATGGCTCGTAAATCAGGGCTTGCGGCTGTGCGACATCAAGGTCGCCGTTGAGCAGCGCGCCATTGACATAGTGCACGCCCATGGCGCCGTGGTCCGAACCGGTAACGCAGCCCAGGAAAGGCGCGTAGCCGGCTGCGGTAGCGGCATTGACGTTGATGTACTTCTGGGTCGCGGAACGAACGAGTTGAATGAGATTGGGCGAACTGGATGTGGAGTCTTGTTGCATTTCGTGCTGCGCCGAGGCAAAGGACGAAAGTGCCAGGACTGCAACCAATAGCGCACGCAGGTGCGACGTGATAAACACTCTGGTTTTCATTTCACTCTCCTTGTTGTGAGCACGAATTGAAGATTTTCCCCACTGTGAACTTCTTGTGCTCTGTCTCTAACAGCGCAGTGGCGGGGCAAATCTGATCATCGATTCACAAATTTTTTTCCTCCAGAATCGCTTTCGGCAGGACCTCCGGGACCTCAGGTTGACATCCGAGGCGGGTATGGCTACGCTAGCACGCACGCTTCCGCTTGGGACCTCGTCTGTGGGGCAGAACTCTACCAATGAGATTACGAAGCTTTTGCGCGACTGGCAGGGTGGGGACCGCGCCGCGCTCGATGCCTTGGTGCCAGTCGTTTACAAAGAACTGCGTCGCCTGGCGCACTGCGAATTGCGCAAGGAGCGTCCCGACCACATTCTGCAGAGCACTGCGCTCGTGCATGAGGCTTATTTTCGGCTGGTTGGGCAAAACGTCCCGCAGTGGCAGAGCCGAACCCATTTTTTCGCAATCGCAGCCCAGCTTATGCGCCAGATCCTGGTGGACTACGCTCGCCGCCGTCGCGCCTCGAAACGTGGCAGCGGCGCCTTCATGCTCACGCTGGACGATGCCGTGGCCCTGCCCCAGCGCAAAGATGTCGACATCGTCGCCGTCGATGAAGCCCTCAATACCCTTGCTGAGCTCGATCCTCGGCAGAGCCGCGTAGTCGAATTGCGTTTCTTTGCTGGCCTTTCCTTGGAGGAAACCTCCGAGGCGATGGGGATTGCGACCGCAACCGTGCAGCGTGACTGGACAGTGGCCCGGGCCTGGCTGTATCGCGAGATTTCCCGGAGACCCATTTCCCCGAGGCCGAGGACATGAGTTCGGAACGCTGGGAACGGACCAAAGAAATCCTGGAGCAAGCGCTGCGCCTGGCCGCCGAGGAACGGCAAGCCTATGTTCAGTCGATATGTGGTTCGGATGCCGGTCTGCGCAGCGAAGTGGAGTCTCTGATCGCTTCCCATCAGGAGGCCGGAAGCCAGTTCCTGTATGCACCCGCGCCGGATGTTCTGCGGCTGGCACTGCCCTGCACCCTCGCCCCTGGCAAGAAGCTCGGACCGTACGAGATCATCGAACTGCTGGGCGCCGGCGGGATGGGGGAGGTATACCGGGCGCGGGATGCACGGTTGGATCGCATGGTTGCGATCAAGATTCTGCCCGCCGCATTCTCCGCGGACGGTGATCGACTGCAGCGCTTCGCCCAGGAAGCACGCTCAGCATCTGCTCTCAACCACCCTAACATCATTACCATCTATGAACTCGGACAAGACGGGCCCACTCCTTTCATCGCCATGGAGTTGGTAGAAGGGAAGACGCTGCGCGAGCTGCTCGTTTCCGGATTGGTGCCAATCCGAAAAACCATTGAAATCGCGGCCCAGGTCGCCGAAGGGCTGGCAAAAGCGCATGAAGCCGGCATCGCACACAGGGATCTAAAGCCCGAGAACCTGATGGTCTCTAACGATGGATTGGTCAAAATCCTTGATTTTGGAGTGGCGAAGCTTGCCTCGCCCGGCAGCCAGCCGCTGGACCTCCGCTCAACCTCGGCTGGGTTGACGCCGTCCGGTCTGGTTCTGGGGACCGTGGCATACATGTCACCAGAGCAAGCTGGCGGGCAGGGGGCGGATTTCCGGTCTGACCAGTTTTCATTCGGCTTGGTGCTCTACGAGATGGTAACCGGCAAACGCGCCTTTGAGAGACCGACGGCGGCGGAGACTTTGGTGGCTATTCTTCGGGAACAGCCCGGACCGATCGGAATGCAAAACCGCGACGCCCCTGCGCCGCTGTGTTGGGCTATCGAAAGGTGCCTGACGAAGGAGCCCGACAAGCGCTATGTCTCAACCCGCGATCTCGCGCGGGAACTTGCAGCCATACGCGACCGCTTCTGGGAAAAGTCGGCTAAGCAGAGGGAAACCCGCCCGGCCAATCTTCCCGTACCGCGGACCGGCTTTGTGGGGCGGGAGAAGGAAGTAGCTGCCGCCAAAGAACTCCTGCTGCGTCAGGATGTGCGCATGGTCACCGTCACGGGTCCAGGCGGCATCGGAAAAACACGCCTCGCGGTGCAGGTGGCCAGCGGCCTGGTTGAGCGTTTTCCGTGCGGGACCTATTTTGTTCCGCTCTCGTCGCTGAACGACCCGTCCCTAATCGCTTCCCTGATCGTTCAGACGTTAGGCATCCGCGAGGTGGGAGGGCATTCGCCTCTCGAAGTTCTCAAGGAGAACTTACAAGATTCATTGTGCGCACCAATGTTGCTCCTGCTCGATAACTTCGAGCATCTGGTTCAGGCGGCGCCTACCGTAGCCGAACTCCTGGCCGTAGGTCCCAATCTTAAAATCCTGGTAACCAGTCGCGCAGCGCTGCATGTGTACGGGGAGCATGAATTTCCGGTGTCGCCGCTTGCGTTGCCGGATTCGCGGTCCAAGCCCTCAGTGGAGGCTCTGTCACAGTGCCCCGCGGTTGCGCTGTTCATCCAGCGCGCCCGCGCTGTGAAGCCGGATTTTGAGCTCAACCGGGAAAACGCAACCGCCGTCGCCGAGATTTGCGCCCGGTTGGATGGCCTTCCTCTCGCAATCGAGTTGGCAGCCGCCCGGGTCAAAGTCCTTTCGCCCTCTTCGATGTTGACGCGGCTGGCAAGCCGTTTGCAGCTCTTGACCGGCGGCGCGCGGGATATGCCGCGGCGGCAGCAGACGCTTCGTGCTGCCATCGATTGGAGCTACGATCTCCTGACCGCCGCCGAACAGAAGCTTTTCCGAAGATTGTCGGTGTTCGTGGGGGGATGCACACTGGAAGGCGCTGAAGCTGTGTGCGACACGAAAGGCGATCTCGACTTGGACTTGCTCGACGGTATGGCATCCCTGGTAGACAAAAGCCTGGCGCAGGAGGTCGAGCCGGTGAAGGGTGATTCGCGGTTCGTGATGCTGGAAACGATTCGTGAGTACGCTCTCGAAAAACTCGTGGCCAGCGGGGAGGAAGCCCTGACAAAGCGCGCCCATGCCGCATACTGCTTGGTGCTGGCGGAAGAAGAGTCTACAGAGCGGTGCGAAGCGGAAGAGACCGGGTGGTTGGAACACTTCGCGCGCGAACATGACAATTTTCGCGCGGGCCTTGAGTGGCTGGCAGAAACCGGAGACGCGGAGTGGGGCTTGCGGCTCGGCACAGCGCTGTTTCGGTTTTGGGAGATTCGCGAGTATTTCGCCGAAGGCAGGGACCAGCTAAACAAACTGCTGAAACTTGCCGGAGCAGCAGGTCCCACAAAGGCACGGGCACGCGCGCTCTTTGCCGCTGGGGTACTCGCGGCCGAGCAGGGAGATTACGCCTCGGCAGATAAGCTTCTCAACGAAAGTCAAGACATCGCTCTTCAGTTGGGTGACAAAAAGGGTGTCGCCGTCTCTCTAAACGCGCTTGCCGTCATCGCTCGCGACCGGAGTGATGTCGCAAAGGCCCATATCCTGTTCGAAGCAACTCTTGAGTTGTGGAGAGAACTTGGCGACCAGAAGGCCGTTGCTTGGGCTCTCAGTAACCTGGCGAATGTCCTCAAGTTGCAGGGGGACTATGACCGCGCCCTCGCCCTGCACGTGGAATGTCTTTCGATCTTCCAGGAACTGGGAGATCGGGCAGGGGTCGCCTGGTCGCTAAACTATCAAGGCGATGTCGCACGTGATCATGGTGATATCGCCGCCGCGCGGACATTGTATGAGCAAGGCTTGGCCATATTTCGGGAACTCAGTGACCGCTGGGGCATTGCTGGCACGCTCGCCGACCTGGGGGGCTTGGCGAGAGAACAGAGAAATTATTCCGGTGCGCGCTCACTGTACGGCGAAAGCATAAAGCTTTTTCAGGAACTGGATCATAAACGTGGAGTTGCGCGCCTGCTGGAGTGTTCCGCGTGCTTGGCGGCTGCTCAGCTCGAGGCAGAGCGTTCGCTGCGGCTGGCCGGGGCCGCGGCTGCGTTGCGCCAGAACATTGGCGCTCCGCTTA
Organism: uncultured Acidobacteriaceae bacterium; assembly: GCA_963760855.1. Taxonomy (GTDB): domain Bacteria; phylum Acidobacteriota; class Terriglobia; order Terriglobales; family Acidobacteriaceae; genus Sulfotelmatobacter. The sequence continues at coordinate 188,715 of CAVXFD010000008.1, forward strand.
CGCCGGCAGAACAAGCCAAATTGCAAGTAGGTCTGCAGCCCGCGCGGGAGGCGTTGACCGATACGGTGGGTACGCAGGCGTGGTTGGCAGGTTGGGCTTTGCCGGTCGACAAAGCTATTGATGAGGTGCTGATGCCCGCGACTTCATCTCCTTAGTGTTTATGCGTGCGTAATCTGGTCGAGCCGGCGCTGATGGTGAAGAGAACCCGCCAACTGGAAGTGTTGAACCTGTACTTATCCAGCCATTGTCGGGTCGAGAAGTCGCCGCACAGCGGAGATGCGGTTGGCAGGAATGCCCACGCGCCTGGCGTGCTCTTGGATGGTCGCTTCGTCCGGGGCGAGATAAATGCAGTACACCTTGTCGCCGGTTACGTAGCTATGGAGCCACTGGATCTCGGGACCCATCGCTTTCAGTACGCTGACCGACTTCTGTGAGATCTCTCGCAATTGCGCTTCGGACAGACTACCGGCTCCCGGGACTTCGCGTTCGATAACGAATTTGGGCATCGGCACCCCCCTGACGTGCACAGATGCTAGCATGCAGACGGAGCGGCTTCAAGACGGCATGGCCAGAGCGTCTCGGTCCGCATGTACTGGCTGAGCAATACAAATAAGGAGGAGGTTGCCATGGATATTCGATCGCTTCAGAAGCCGTTGAAAGAACAATACCGCAGTGACCCGAACGCCTCGAAAATCACAATCCGTGCGAAGGGCGGACCAAAGGATGTTCCAATGGCATGCTCCGTCGATATCGGACGTGCCCTCTACCAGGCCGAAGCGCACAAAGGAGTCGGAGGCGCAGGCACCGGCGCCTGTTCCGGTGACCTTTTGCTCGGGGCTTTGGCAGCTTGCGCCCAGATCACATGTCAGATGGTCGCCGCAGCAATGGGCATACCGACCGAACGCATTGAGGTAACGGTGGAAGGAGATCTGGATCTCCGAGGTACCCTCGGAATATCAAAAGACGTCCCGGTAGGCTTTGAAAGCATCGATCTTCATTTTGATGTTGCCGCGCCTAAGGCAACGCTGGAACAACTTCGCGCATTGCGGGAGAAAACAGAACAGTATTGCGTTGTGATGCAGACATTAATGCAGCCGCCGAGTCTGCAGAGCAAGTGGGCGGGTCTCGATTGAATCCGCACGGGTTTATCGTTTCAGAAGTGACTTCCCGTAACCCACAGGAATGGCGAAATTCGAGCCGCCGAATTCACGCACCATCGCAAAGTTAATTCCTATGACTTTGCCCTGGTCATTGAAAAGCGGACCACCCGAGCCGCCCGATGTGGTTTGAGCATCGTAGACAATCTTGTCAGGCAGTACGTCGCCAATGTGCCCCTGAGTGGTAATTGGCCTGATCAGGTGGCGGCGCGCGAGTTCTTCCATCACCTGCTTCGGGTCACCTTTGGATGCACTGGCGATGGACTGGAGAATGTCAGCCCCCGCTCTAGCCAGAATTGCGTCCAAAGCAGTGGGATATCCCAGCAGCACAACCGGACCGCCGCTCACCGCCGAACGTCCCCCATCGGCAAGGGCGATCTGTTTGATTCCGAGTTGTGAGATATCCGCCTTTACAACGGCAACATCGGCGGCAGAGGAAATCCGTTCAGTGCTGAGGGGGATGCCGTGTGGAACGCTTGGGAAATACGCCGTCATTTCGGCGATCGCCGGCTGAAAGCCTTGATCGAGCAACTCCTTCAAATCATCGTTCTGCCACCATGGCTCGGCCACGTGATGGTTGGTGAGGATTTGTCCGCTGGCCGAAGCAAGAAAACCAGTGCCGAAAGCATCCAGGTGCACTTCGGGACCATCTCCGGTAACACTCACCAGCGGGTTGCCGTGCTCATCGGCGGTTGGCTCGCCACTGCTTGTCATCCCAGCGTAGTGCAGATTCAATCCGGTAACGTGGTCCCGGAAGGCCAGAACAACGTGGATCAGGCAGACACTGGGCTCATATGATTGGATAATCGTCTGCGCGACCTTTCCTTCGGTCTCCAGCTTTTGCAGGCGTCCTTCTACAGCCGCAAGCTGACTTTGCAAAGCAGAAGCGTTTTCCGAATTGCCGGCTGCAATCTGCGACCGCAGGTCTGCGCTCTTTTTCTGAAGTTGAAGTTTTTGTGGATCGATCGGCGAGGTCGAAGCGTGTTCGCCGCCCTCAAGAGCCCGGCGCGAGTGTTCCATCAACTGTTGTTCTGTAAGCACGCCGGTCTGCAGTCGAGTGATTGCAGCATAGACCCGGGTATTCTGTTCTTGGCCTCGACGATACAAAAGGAAGAAGACCAGCGCACCGACCACAAGCACGGCAATCGCAGTCAGTCCGCCAACGCGGACTGCTCGCCGTTCCTCGTTGACTGCTGTCATCACCTGTTGGGCGCCATTTCGATTTTCCTCGGCCTGGCGCAACCGCTCGCGAAATTCGTCCGCAACCGATTTATTTCGCAGTTGGGAACGCACCCGCGATAGCAATTCGTGCGCGTCGAAGGGCACTGACAACACATCGTCGGCGCCGAGATCGAGGCCTCGAGTACGCTCGGCCGGTCCTCCTGGTGACAGCATCACAACCCGAATATTCTGAGTCTGCTCGGAACCCTTGATTTCCGAGAGAAGGTCACAGCAATCGAGCTGGGGCGGATCCGCGCCCAGCACCACCGCATCAGGATTGAAGGCGACCACCGCTTTCATTCCTTGCTGGTAGTCGGTCGAGACTTCATATCCCGCATCGCGCAGCAGAGCGACGATTTGTTCCCTCAGGGCATCGTCGGATTCAACCACCAGCAATCTCGCCGCTTTGGAATTCATAGCATTCGTTTCTTAGGATGGTTCCAGACAGTGGCAAGATTCAGTTCGGCCAGATATTTAAATACATACGCTATACGATCCTGCGGTGGTCTATGGAGTCTGAGCCCCCGACTCTGTTCGAACCTGTGACACAGTGTCGGAGTTTAGACACTTGTGTCGCACTTCTGCCCTTGTCACATTCTGAAAAAAACCATCTGTAAGAAGCTGATGGGCCGGCATTCCTGGTCTAGGTCGTGCTACTTCCACTCACCGGATGGCCCCAAGGGCCACCACCCGTTGACACTGTCGAAAAGACGTGTCGACAGTCATTGCTACCTTCCTCTCAGGATTCTCCCTTTCTTCTTTGGAGTGAATGATTTGCTGAGGGAGACCCGGTTGCAATGCTTTGGCATATCGGATGCTTTCATCCCGTCAGGTGTGGGGGGATTCGTGTTCAATAAGATCTGCATCGTCGATACGAAAGCATGGCATTTCTTGGTACTGTTGCTATTCCTTTGCGGCTCAAGGAATTCCAAAGCTCAGGAGCAACTGACTTTGTTGCCTGACGTGCCCAGCCGGGAGCCGGGCATTATTGTCGGCACTGTAGTTGACTTAAACAACGATGCCATTCCCGGCGCCACAGTCGTCCTCCAAGGCTCCACTCTCAAGAGTCCGCGCACGCTCGTGGCGAATGACAACGGATTTTTTGAATTCAAGGGTGTCGAGCCTGAAACATATCGCGTCAAGATCAGCGCCCAGGGATTTGCAGACTGGACTTCAGCGGACTTGGCACTCAAGCCGGGCCAATACCTGATCCTGACCATCCCCAGATTCCAGATCGCAACCGCGTTTACCTCGGTGACTGTAGGTTACTCCACCAATGAGATTGCCACCGAGCAGGCCAGGCTCGAGGAGAAGCAGCGGATTTTTGGGATTATCCCCAATTTCTACGTGAGCTACGATCAAAATGCGGTACCGCTCACCGCGAAGCTAAAGTTCCAACTCGCCGCCAAGGTCTCTCTCGATCCCATAACCTTTATTGGAGTAGGTATAGTCGCGGGCGCCGAGCAGGCCGGAGATCACCCCAATTACCCTGAGGGATGGAAGGGCTTCGGTGATCGTTACGGAGCTGTCTATGCCGACGGCTTCACCGACATCATGATTGGTGGCGCTATCCTGCCATCACTCCTCCACCAGGATCCCCGCTACTTTTACCAAGGCACGGGGACAACGAAATCTCGCGCTCTGCACGCACTCTCATTCCCGTTCGTCTGCAGGGGAGACAACGGGAGGCCCCAGCCGAACTACTCAACCATCGGTGGTGATCTCGGTTCGGCTGCCATCGCGAATGCCTATTATCCAGCGTCGAATCGAGGCCTAGGACTGTTCTTCGGGAACTTCCTGGTCGCAACTGGACAACGAGCCGCTGCCAACCTGGCACAGGAATTCATCCTGAATCGCGTCACGCGCAGAGCCCGGCATCAACAGTAAGGCTCAAGCATCCTTCGCCAGCGACAGTGACAAACTTGAAGCGGACCCAGCTCCTCAGCAAGGTCACTGCGAGCGCGGGACCAAGCTGGGATTGAGCTGGAAGACCCCCGTATACGGCTCCACCGGGTAGCCCTTCTCCTTCCAGGCCGCTAACCCTCCTTTGAGGAACTTAATCCGTGAGAACCCTAGCGCCAGCGCGCGGCGCAACACCATGCGGCTGGTCTTCTCGCCAGGACAGGTACAGTAAACCACTGTGTCCTTTTCTTTTGGGATCAGTGTCGGCTTCGCTACTACTTCATCCGGGGCGACCCGTTGAGCCTTGGGAATCGTCTCAGGATAGGCTAACAAATCCAGCGGCAGGCGAACGTCAAACAGCTGCACCTCTAGATCGGAGGCCAACAACGCATGGAGTTCCTCCGCCGTGATGCAGTGCTGCTCTATCTCGCGTTGGTCCCTTCGGCGCATCAGGCGAAGGACGACGGATATCCCAAGACCCACAACAACCACAATACCCACAACAGCCAGAGTCAATAACATCGTGGTATTCCTCGCGCTCATCGATATCTGATTCTCTTCAGTGGTCGGAAGATGCAGCGGCGAGGGTGACCCACCGAGGTTCCCTGCGATACTGCGCAGTAGGACGAAGGCTAGGCGTAGTCTCAGCCGTTAGAGACGATACACTCCATCTCAACCTCAATGTTCAACTACGAGAACCCGCTCCCAAATCTGACGCCAGTCCGTCTGACATTTGGCCTGGCACTTGAACTCTTTCCCTTGGCCCCCCATTCTTCCTCCACACTCAGGGCACACCCAATTCAGAATGCCGGAGACCACATCTGTAGTCGCTTTGATCGCGCTCAATCTGATAAACCTCATAAATCACCTCACCCATCACACGAATGATCCAGGCATCGAGAATCCCGTTCAGGCGGCGAACAGCCCCGAGATTCTGTCATGTCCCGCATCTGACAAAACGTGAATCGCAGTTCTGGGATTGCATTTCCAGTTCCAAAACACGAGGAGAGAGCTTTGATACTCGGATCAAGAGACGGACATTGGCGCCGCAAACGACGTGCGGGAAGCGAAGGCAGTTGTGCGATCGGTCACTGATGTCGAAAGCCAGTCAGAATGCTGACAGCTGTCAATCGAAAGACGGCCATCGGCCCTGACAGCCCGTACGCAACTCACCCAAGATCCTCCAGAACCTGAAATTGCATGGCTAATCTCTTTGGCATCCGGCTTGCAAGTAGCCTGTTCGTACTTTGTCTTTGATGGGTACGGATCGGCTTGGGGTAGAGTTATGACCGGGTTGGTTGATTCCGCGATTTCACAATACGCAGTGATCGAGGCACGTCGGACAGAAGGTCCTTCGGAGCGCTTTGTGATTGCCTATCCCGATGAAGAATCGTTGCGGGAACTCATCGCCGGACCCAGCATCATCGCGTGTGGCTTCGCCTCCCGTGAAGCGGCTCAAGCCAACATCGACGCTGGCTTCTGGACGGCCGCTTGGAAGCAGACTTTAAGTGGACCTACGGTCGACGGAATTAAGAAATATCAACGCGCAGTTTTTTCCTCCAAACGGCGCTTTGGAAGCGGTTTCAACCTCACGCACGCCGGGAGAGTCGTTTGTGGTTTTCTCCAGTCGGCTGTGGCCGGGGCCATTCTCATCTTCTATTCGAGAAATGCCGTGTCCACGGCAATTCGGTCATTTGTTGTAGGCTGATTTTAGTTGGGTGATGTTTATTCTTCTAATGGCCCGCATAATCCAGTTTTACGTACCCAGAAAGTTCCAGAGAAAGGGGACGCCGATCCTGCTCTCGTAGAGAGGTAGGCTTATTGAGTTCTGACGCTGGTGCGGGCGGCAGCGACTTCGTACCGGTGCGGCAGCGAAGCTGGTCGGACGCAGTCCCGGCCTTCCGAACTTCAGTGACATTGCGTCACCGTGTCAATAGGCCACTCAGACCAATGCCGATGTTCCGGCAGCAGCGACACAAGTCAATATGGGCCCCAACTTCCACTTCGTCAGATCGCCCTAAGCTCCGAAAATAACCAGGACACATGAATCTCCCGTGGGCAGCGGCTCTCGCGACAATTTCTCCAGGGGACTGGCTTGGACAATCGCAGACATAAACCCTCTTCCTACAGATGCTCTTCCCTATAGATGTTTCCGGACCGGCGACTGATTCTGTGCATTCCGTTCAGTCATTCTCAGACTGTGAAAGAGCGCACATTGTAGCCTCAGATTTGGGCCACGCCGCGATCGACGTAAAGCTCTGCACTGGAGACATAGCTGGCCTCGTCGGACGCGAGGAATGAAACAGCTTTAGCAATCTCGTCCGGGTCTCCCAACCTGCCGAGCGGAACATTATTTTCCATCTCTTTCTTCATGATGGTGAGTGCCTCGCCTTGTTGCAGGCTTTCCATGATCAGAGGGGGCACTCGGTTCCACCATTGCATCCGAATTCGCCCGAAAACCTGGCCGCTTGTGAAACACTGAACTGTGAAATTGCGCGCCAGAACAAATAATCGCGAAGGAGACTATTATGACCGTAGAACGTACACTACGGTTGATTGCTAGCGGCTTTATCCTGCTTTCCCTGGCGCTCGGACACTAGGTAAGCCCGTAGTGGTATCTTTTCACTGCTTTTGTCGGACTGAATCTGTTTCAGTCTGGATTCACCAACTGGTGCCCGATGATGGCCTTCTTGCGTAAACTCGGAGTCGGCAGATAGGAGAAAGTGAACATGCCTAATTGGGTTTGGGGAGTGGGATTCATTGTCGCCTATGTGGTCCTGACGCAATGGCTACTGCCAAAACTTGGTGTTCCTACTTGAAGGACGCAAGGTTGCGCCGAGTCTCGGCGCGAAAAGCCAACTGACCCGAATCACTGAGCCCGAGGTCGGGCTTAGCCTCACGTCAGCGATTCCATGAAGAAGACCCGAACACAGCTTGGTTCTTTCCTGGCGATTGCCGGGTTGCCCGTCAACCGGGAGCAATCGCGATCACTTTTCCATCAGCGGACATTATCGCTACAAATGTGCCGATGAAGGGGGCCGGACTAGTTTCGGATTGGCGACAAGCCAATCCTGCCTTTCGTAGGATCACTCCCTGCTAATACGTCTTCGGGCGCGATGAGAAGCTTGCACATGCTCCAGTGCGATCGCGAGTTCCCGCACTCCGCGACGGATCTCCTTCACGTCCGATGCGGCAAATCCCAACTGCAACCCCTCTGGCACCACTCGACTTTGGCTATAGCGGTCCAGCGGAGTCACGTCCACATTGCGCTCTGCTGCGGCAGTAGCTGCGGATTCGGCGTTCCTTCCGCCGGATAGCCATCCGACGGTCTGCAAACCTGCTTCGACGGATGAGATTTCCAGCAAGCCCGCAAGTCTCAGACGTGCCTCTTCCAAAAGAACGGAGAGCCGCTCCGCATACACCTCACGCATCCGCCGGACGTGGCGCCCGAAGTGGCCTTCGGAGATGAAGTCGTTGACCACAAGTTGCTCTAACAGCGGCGCGTGCCGTACGGTCAGAGAAAGGGCTGCTTCAACGCGATCCAAGAGATCGAAAGGAATCACCATGTAACCCAAACGGAGTGCGGGAAACAGCACCTTGGAAAAGCTGCCCGCATAGAGAACCAATCCGCGGTCATCGAGCCCCTGCAGAGAGGGAATCGGGCGGCCCGAGTAGCGGTACTCGCTGTCATAGTCGTCTTCGAAAATGACCGCACCCGATTTCCACGCCCATTCCAGCAGTCGCAGCCGCCGAGCCAAGCTCATGGTGATTCCCAGGGGAAACTGATGCGCAGGCGTGACATAAATGAGGTGCACACCTCGCGGGGGCAGACGACGGATGGCTATTCCTTGGTCGTCTATTCCGACGGCGCAGACTTTTGCGCCGAGTGCCTGAAATGCCAAAACTGCGCCGGGGTATCCGGGATTTTCCACGCACACCCGATCTCCCGGGTCCAAGAGGAGCCGGGCAGTCAGATCAAGTGCTTCCTGCACGCCAGAGACGATCGCTACCTGCTCCGGCACACACCTTACACCGCGCGACCGACTCAGGTATTCGGCGACTGCCTGCCGAAGAGGCCGGTAGCCCAGTGGATTGCACCCCATCAGATTCCGCATCGAAATTCGACGCAGACAGCGCGTCGCGATTCTTGTCCACAGTGCCGTAGGAAACAGGTCCAACGCCGGCAGGTTGGCACGGAAAGCGCGAGTCGCCCGGTTCTCATAGCCAGGAAATAACTGAGCTCGTCGAGCGTAGGCGGAAACTAGTGACGACCGCTTGCCACGCACTGCGCGCTTGCCAGCAGGCACGGATGAAACTTGGAGCAGGCTGTCGGGCAAGATCTTGCTTACATATGTACCCGATCCCACGCTGCCTTCCACATAGCCCTCGGAAGCGAGCTGATCAAAAGCATTCACGACCGTGCCCCGTGCCAATCCGTACTGCCGGGCGAGATCGCGGGTCGCAGGCAGGCGAGCACCAGGACGCAGACGGCCGCTGAGGATCTCGGAGCGTACCCCCTCATAGAGCCACTGGTAGGCGGGAACGCCGGAGCTGGGATGAAGTAGTGCTAGTTCGAAGGAAGCCGATTTCTTCGCCATAATAATGGTACAGGAGAAATACTCTAAATGGACCTTTTGCGGAGGTCCATTGTTTTCTATTCTAATCGTCGTCAGGCACGGCTTATGCAAAACAGGGCAAAGCTCGCACGGTCATCCATAGCGTCATTTGCAGAAGGAGCGGACTGGTTACTGCTCGTCGTGCCTGGCCTGATCTGGGGCGCATCATTCTTATTCATCGCTGAAGGGATGCACTCCGTCGGCCCCAACGGAGTCACGTTTGTACGAATCCTTGTCGGTTTCGCGACGCTCTCGCTGTTCCCGGCAGCGCGAAAACCCGTCAAGCATTCAGACTGGGCCGGTATTGTCGCCCTGGGAGTGCTGTGGCTGGCGTTCCCGCTCAGCATGTTTCCGCTCGCCGAACAGCACGTCTCTTCCGCGCTCACCGGGATGCTGAACGGCGCCAACCCTCTATTCACGGCGATTGTTGCCGCCGTCATCGCGCGACGTGCGCCAGCGTGCCGGATACTGGCAGGAGTTGCCGTGGGCATGGCAGGAACAGTGTTGATGGCGTTACCCACAATCGGCGAGGGTCACAGCAGCGCGGCGGGCGTCGGAATGATCATGGCTGCTCTCGTCTCTTACGGTTTCGCGCTCAACATTGCGAGGCCGCTGCAACAACGCAATGGCGCATTGCCCGTGATCTGGCGCGCTCAAATGTTTGCACTGGTCTTGACCGCACCTTTGGGAGTGCCAGATATGCTCGCCGCGCACTGGAAACCTGGTCCCGTGGCCGCACTGCTTGCGCTGGGAGCATTGGGCACGGGAGTAGCGCATGCAGTCATGTCATCCGCAGCAGGCAAGCTGGGCGCAACACGCGCCTCCGGCACGACTTTCCTCATACCCGCTGTGGCGCTTGTCCTGGGCGTCTTTGTCCGCGGCGAGAAAGTGGCGTTGCTTTCCGTCGCGGGAAGTGTGGCGTGCGTCGGCGGAGCGTACCTCATGCGACGTGCCCAGAACGTGCGTGAAGTTCAAAACAGCAGCCATCGGCATGCCCGCCCGCAAGTTATTCACAGCTCTCAACTGGGTTCCCCTGATTTTCGAGAGTGCAAATAGGCGTATTCGATTCGATTTCGTGAGGGGTGAGTCATGGGTTCTCTTGGAAAGTGCATACGAGTCGCTGCGGTCATTCTCTGCAGCGAGTTGGTTGCGGGGCATCTGGCGTCGGGTCAGGGAGCCAACTCCGGTTCTCACAGCAAGGCAAAAGAGCGAGCTAGCGTTGTTCTCTCTAAAGATCTGCCCACGCTGAATGGGAAGCACCTGAAGGCGATCCTCGTGGAGGTCAACTACGGCCCCGGTGAGGCGTCGCCTCCACATTCCCATCCCTGTGCTGTCATCGGCTACGTCGTCGAAGGGACCCTCCGTACCCAAGTGAAAGGTGAGCCGGAGATGATGTACAGGGCTGGCGAGAGCTTCTATGAGGCGCCCCATGGTGTTCATCTCATCTCGGCCAACGCCAGCTTCACGGAACCGGCAAAACTTGTTGCCTATTTGATCTGCGATCACGACACCCCCATCAGCGTAGATGTGCCGGAAATGATCCATGCGAAAGGAAAGGCCAAATGAACCAGCATGCACAGTCTGCTTCTGGAATCACGTTTCATAGCATCAACTACAAATTGCACACGATGAACTGGGAGCGAACCGGAGTCCTTTACGCTCGCTTTGCACTCGGCGCCGCGTTTCTGTCCGCAGTAGCTGGACGTTTCGGTCTATGGGAGAGAACGGTCGATTTGAGGCACTTCGCGGGCTTCCTTGAATACGCGGGAGAGGTGCTCTCGTTCATGCCCAAGTCCTCCATTCCGTACCTTGCGTGGGCGGCCACGGCCTGCGAAACATCGTTCGGAATCCTGCTCATTCTGGGATTGTGGACGCGATGGGTTGCGGTCGGGAGTGCCGTTCTGCTTGCAATGTTCGGAACCGCGATGGCGATCTCTTTCGGGCTCAAGTCTCCCATGGACTATTCGGTCTATTCCGCCTCTGGGGCAGCCGTCCTACTGGCGCTGCATGCCTTCAGGCAGAGCAAGAAAATGAGTTCTCAATAATAAGGATGGTAATCGAATGACGCGAAAGTCGAAATTCATCGCATTTATCGCAGCCCTGTGTATCACAGTTCTCAGTGCTATGGGGTTGCCTGCGCAGAGGCAGAATGACGAGGAATTGCTCCGAGCACGCGAGTCTGTCTGGCGGGCCTGGTTTGCAGGCGACACAAAGACTCTTCAGGCACTGGTACCGCCTGAAACGATCGTCATGAGTGGCGGCGAAAAAGAATGGAAACACCAGTCCGACGTGCTTCGATCTTCTGCTGAATTTCACTCCAAGGGTGGAAAACTGGTTCGTCTTGAGTTCCCCCACACCGAGGTGCAGCACTTCGGCGATGTGGCCATCGTCTGGAGCAGCTATGTCGTAGAGACGGAAGTTGACGGCAAACGCTCTTTGGGCTCAAGCCGAGTGACGGAGATTTTTGTCAGGCAGCACGGCCGGTGGACCAATCCAGGTTGGCACACCGACGAAGACAATCAGTGACCTAACGGTCTATCCTGCTCGAAGGCTGAGAAATCTATTTATGACGCTTGGATTCGCCGGAGAACACACGATATGGAATTGATCCATCAATCGCAACTACCGTTCGTTGGCATGTCGCATGAGTTCATTGGCGCCGAACACGGTGGCACCGGCGCATCATTCTTCCTGGTCATCGGCGAGCCGGGTCGCGGGCCGCGGCTCCACAAACACAACTACGACGAGATCGTCTATGTCATCGCCGGACGTGCGAAGTGGATCGTCGGTAATGAGGAACGGGACGCGGTTGCCGGCGACGTCCTCGTTGTAAAGGCGGGCGAACCGCACAAGTTTGTCAGTGAGAGCGACGATCCAGTCCGGCAGATCGACCTCCATCTGAACGCGACATTCGAGACGGTGTGGCTCGAGTAGGTTGACTGGCAAACCCCCTGGCAAATTACGGACCCTCCGGAACTATTGCCTTCAAATTAGTCTCGACAAACGCGCTTGTGGTGATTGAAGGGCTGACTCCTGGATTGTGGGCTGACTTACCTTGGGGTTACTTTACATTTGCCCGTCACTCGGGCGTTTCAAGCGACCTCGCGTTTCTCGGGGCGCCACGTGCTTATCACTCCAAATCGAGTGGTCAGGAACTGCGAACTGCTCGTTATTGGATTAAGGATATTCCTTGGGAAGATCGATCATGACGACCTGTGAGTTCTCGCGTAAGCGGTCGAAGACGATTTGTTTCCCGTCGCTTGTGACGTCGAAGGTACGCATGGCGGCACGGTTTTGCAGCTTGGTGAGGGGGCGCGACTTCATGGAGGCGAGATTCGGCTGCGACGACGGCATTGGCATGCTCGTAGAGTCCCACGTGGCCCGTTCGGAGGAGCTCGGTGAACTGGGCCCCGTTTTCAAGGCCATCAAAACCGCCGGTCCCGCCGACGAAAATGTATACACCGAGATTTGGGCAGGTCGTGTTTCCTGCGGAGCTGACGGCCTGTTTGTTCTGCGGCGCGCCGTAGGCGGCCGGGATGGCCAGGGCGATAGCCACAAGCCAGGCTAGATGCAAGTGGGGGTACAGTGCAGCAGCCTTGGGCATGTTTTCCCTCTCCACACAATAAGTATTAAACCTCGCATTACGGTGAATGTTGCGGACAATATTCAACACCCGACCTGAGCCGCCTCCGGGCAAGATTAGTATCGGCAAACGCCCCTGTGATGAAGGAGCCAAACCAAGGCCGTGGATGGTCGGCAAACATTCCTTCCAAAAATTAGGCTCAGAGTCGCCCGTTACTCGGGACTGATTAACTTCACGCCATGATTAGCGATTCCTTTTGTGTGGTCGCTCCTCAGGCGGACACCGGCGATCAGCGGGGGTGTAAAATCGGTCCGATAATTTGCCAGTAAATACGCGGGTCCCAATAACGGTAAGAAAACAAAGGGGGGACGTAGTTCAGCTGGTTAGAACGCTGCCCCGTCAACGGTTCCAACTTTCCTCCCTTTCTTCCCACGCCACCGATTGAAAAGACAAACCTTGATCGCGGTCGGTGCATCCAGACTAAGACGAAGGAGTTCAGATGAGTAGGAAGAATGGCGTTGCCGGTCCGATGCGTCCCAGTGCCGTTCAGAAGTTAAGTGCCCACCCTGATGGATCGAATGGTGAGCCTAACGTCAACAGGCTGCCGCGTCGCTCGAACGATTTCTGGTGATCCCCATTCGTGAATGGGATGATGCGCAAGCGATCGGCGCTGTTAGTGCAGCAACACGATGAGTCTCGCTCGATTTGTGCGACTCGCGCGGCTTCTGATTAGTCCAAAGGAAACAGAACTCTAGATAAGGAGAAATGCGATGTCGTCCCCCCCAACCGCCCAAGCCACAGCTCAACGCCCTCCATTACCGCCATTTACGCGTGAAACGGCTATTCAGAAGGTTCGACTGATAGAAGATGCCTGGAACTCTCGCGAGCCGGAGAAGATGGTCTTCGCGTACGTGGCAGACTCGCGCTGGAGAAATCGCGCCGAATTTCTGAATGGAAGACAAGAGATAGTCGAGTTTCTAAAGCGCAAATGGACGAAAGAGCTGGACTATCGGCTGATCAAAGAGCTTTGGACCTTCGAGGGAAACCGCATCGCCGTCCGCTTTGCCTATGAATGGCACGATGACTCGGGGAATTGGTTCCGCTCGTATGGCAATGAGAATTGGGAGTTCGACGAGAATGGGCTGATGCGCTTGCGGATTGCCTCCATCAACGATCTTCCAATCAAGGAGACGGAACGCAAGTATCACTGGCCAATGGGGCGTCGTCCGGATGACCATCCGGGACTAAGTGATCTTGGTTTCTAATGGCCCAATCTATTCACGTGCAGGCAAGCTCGGAAAGACCAGCTACGCCTTCGCAATGAGATGAATGGGAACAAGAGGGAAGAAAAAACAGTGGGCGTAATGAGCAATGCGAAGCTGTATCGGTGGTAGCAGGCCAACCGAAGACCTCGGATTTGAGGAAAATTGCCGCCCACGACGAAAGGCTCATTTTTTGGTAGCCGCTCAGTCGGATGTAATCCGCCCCCTTCATGTTCACGTTATCAAACAAGAAGCTATGAGATAACGGCAAATTGCAGAGCGAGCGAAAAGGAGAAAACAATGAGTGCAACGACTAATGTGAGAGTTATGGGTATTCGCAAAGAAACCGACAGCCTCGGTGAAGTGGATGTCCCAAGCAGCAAACTGTGGGGAGCGCAAACGCAACGGTCGCTTGAACACTTCAAAATCGGCAAGGATCTGATACCGCGCGAGATGATCGCGGCTTATGCAATTCTGAAGAAAGCCGCGGCGAATGCAAACCACACAGGCGGGCGGCTCGACGACCAGCGTCACAAGCTGATTGTTCAAGTCTGTGACGAGATCCTCGCGGGCCAGCATGAGGACATGTTTCCTCTCCACGTGTGGATGACGGGAAGCGGGACGCAGTTCAACATGAACGTGAATGAGGTGATTTCCAACCGCTGCTGCCAGCTTGCAGGCACGCCGGTCGGGAGCAAAGCGCCAGTTCATCCTAACGACCACGTCAACATGTCGCAGTCTTCCAACGATTCTTTCCCCACCGCGATGAACATTGCGGCAGCAGTAAACGTGAAAGAGCGACTCCTACCGGCGGTTAAGGACCTGCGTGATTCAATCGCAGCGAAGGTCGAGGAATGGAAGAACGTTGTGAAGATCGGCCGCACACACATGCAAGACGCCACCCCGATCACGCTCGGCGAGGAATGGTCTGGCTACTCGGGCATGCTTAGCGACAATCTCGATCGTATCGAGGACGCATTGCACGGCGTGTATCGACTGGCGCTTGGGGGAACAGCCGTAGGAACCGGCATCAATGCAGCCCCTGGATTCGGCGAGGCGGCCGCTGCTGAGATTGAAAAGCTTACGCACCTGCCATTCATCAGCGCTCCCAACAAATTCACGGTTCAAGGCGCGCATGATGCTCTCGTCCAGCTCTCCGGCACACTTCGCACGCTCGCGGTTTCGCTCTACAAAATCGCCAATGACATTCGGCTGATGTCCTGTGGCCCGCGCGCAGGCTTCGCCGAGTTGGTGATCCCTGCGAACGAGCCCGGCTCATCGATCATGCCGGGCAAAGTGAACCCGACCCAGGCCGAAGCGCTGACCATGATTGCGGTGCAGGTGATGGCCAACGATGTTGCGGTCGGCTTTGGCGGGGCGGGCGGCTATCTGGAGATGAATGTCTATAAGCCTCTCATTATTTTCAACGTGACTCACTCCATCACGATCATGACCGACGGATGCACCAACTTCCGGGAATTCCTGATCGAGGGGACAAAACCAAACTTGAAGAAGATCAAAGAATATGTCGACCGTTCCCTGATGCTAGTGACTGCTCTCTCGCCCGTCATTGGCTACGACAAATCGTCGAAGATTGCGCACTACGCGCTTGATAACGACCTCACACTCAAGCAAGCCGCACTGAAGCTGGGATTTGTCACCGAAGACGAGTTCGACCGCGTCGTCGATCCGGCGAAGATGGTCCACCCGTACGTGGCAAAAGCCAGCTGAAAACGAAATCGCTTTTCTGCCGATTCGACACTGAAGATTTCGAAGACGAAGGAGAAAACTTATGACGACCAATAAGCGCGGAATTGAACTGCTGCACGATCCATCCCTGAACAAGTCAACAGCCTTTACCGAGGCCGAAAAACAGGACCTCGGAATTATTGGCCTGGTACCTGACGTCACCGAAACCGAAGACGTGCAGTTAAGCCGTGTGATGATGCAACTCGGGCACAAGAGCACGGACCTCGATCGCTACATCTACCTCGTCAACTTGCTCGACCACAACGAAACTCTCTTCTATCGGACTGTCATGTCCGATCCGGCGCGCTTCCTGCCGATCGTTTACGACCCAACCATCGGGGAGGCTTGCCTGAAGTTCGGTCACATTTACCGTCAATCACGAGGCATGTATTTGTCGATGAGACGCCGCGGCAAAGTGAAGGAGATCCTGAAAAACTGGCCGGAGAAGGATGTTCGATTCATCTGCGTTACGGACGGCGGCCGCATCCTTGGCCTGGGAGATCTCGGGGCAAACGGCGCCGGCATCCCCATTGGCAAGCTGCAGTTGTACACTGCCTGCGCCGGTGTGCCGCCGCAATATCTGCTCCCGATGTACCTCGATGCAGGCACTAACAATGAGCAGTACCTGCGGGATCCCCTGTACTTGGGCATGCGCAAGACCCGTCCGTCCACCGAGGATCTTTATTCTTTCGTCGACGAGTTCGTCGAGGCGGTGCAGGAGGTATTTCCGAAGTGTTGCATTCACTTCGAGGATTGGACGGGGGTGGATGCCGTGCATTTGCTCCAGCGCTACCGCGATAAGTATTGCGTCTATAACGACGACGTGCAGGGTACGGCTGGGATCACTCTTACTGGGATGATTAATGCGGCCAAGCTCAAGGGTACGAAGCTAAAAGACGAAAAGTACTTGTTCCTGGGCGCAGGGTCCGCCGGCATAGGACTTGCCAACTTGCTTTGTTCCGCACTGGTTGCACAAGGCTTGACGCTCAAGGAGGCGCAATCACGCGTCTACATGTTCGACATCAACGGCCTTCTGGAGTCAACCCGCAAAGACCTTGTCGATTTCCAGAAGCCCTACGCACATCAGCACGCGCCGACCCGGGATTTCGTAGCCGCGATCGACAGCATCAAGCCGACGACGATCATTGGGGTGAGCACAATTGGTGGCGCGTTCACGCAAAAGGTCGTGGAGGCAATGTCACGAATCAACGAGCGCCCAGTAATCCTCGCGCTCTCTAACCCGACCGAGCACGCGGAGTGCACGCCAGAGCAAGCCTATACCTGGTCGAAGGGCAAAGCGATCTATGCAGCTGGTGTGCAGTTCGAACCGGTCCACTACGACGGCAAGACATTTCTGCCGGGACAAGCGAACAACTTCTACATATTCCCGGCGGTTGGTATGGCGATCTTCGCCACGCAGGCGAAGCGCGTGACGGACGAGATGTTTATTGAAGCCGGGCAGGCAGTAGCGGATCAGGTGCCGTCCGACCTGCTTAGTCAAGGTCTGCTTTACCCGCTGCAGTCAAACATTCTCGAGACAGAGATTCAGACCGCCGCGCGCGTAGCAAAACTGGTCTTCGATGCGGGGCTCGCCCGTGTCAAGCGTCCCGCCGATATGGTTGCATTCATTCGCGAGCATGTTTACAAGCCGGAATACACGACGCAACTAGGACCAGTAGCCGCGGTGGCCTGAGTCACTCGCAAAAGGGGCAGTCGGCACGCGCTCGACTGCCTCTAGTAATCAATAAATGCGCTGTTGGCCTCAGAGCGCTGCGCAGTGTGAAAGGAGACGTGTGCTTTCGAATACTGGCCAGACTAACGCGTGGCTCTCGTTCGGACTTGCCTTTGTTGGTGGGTACGGTGACGCGGCCAGTTTTGTCCTGGCAAAGACGTTCACTGGACACGTCACCGGTAACTTGGTGCTGGCAGCCATTGCTATAGCGGCTCTTAATTGGCGGGCTGCCCTTGGGCCTCTCTCTGCCATCGTCACTTTCTTAATTGGGATTTTCGTGAGCGTGTTTATCACGCGCCCCCTGAAGGCGTGGTCGTCGTGGCCGTTCCTTCCTACGATCATGGGGATGGAAGTGATTCTGATTGCGCTCGCCACTCTGGCCTTGGCATCGGGTGTGGCCCACGGAATTGAAATATTCGTAATCTTTGTGTCTCTAGCACTAGGGCTGCAAAATGGTGCATTTCGTCGTGCCGGTGGCATCAGCGTTCACACGACATACCTGACGGGAATGATTACAAGCCTGATCTCCACGGGGGGTGAAAAATATGCTTCCGGAGTGCCTTCCGTGTCGTCAAGAGTTCCCGATCCAAAGATAGGCCTTCTCTGCGGAATCTGGATCGCCTTCGTCATGGGCGCTGGAACGGGAGCGGCAATGGCTTTTCATTTCGGCGCGGTCGGGATGCTCGGAGCCACATTGCTTTTAATCCCACTCGCGCTGCGCGAGGTGCAATCTTGAGGAAGGCACGACACACAGAACGACGTGAGGCGCCCTGCTGAGACCAACTAGGAGTTCCTCCGTCTCTGACGCTGCAGACAAGCACTATGCGAGAGTTCGCCAGAGTCGTTTTTCTAATGTGGAGCATTTCGTGCGTCTTGCCGATCTGCGCGCATTCCCAGACTGGTCTCGGAGAAACGCTGAGTGGCCCGGACAGCCATGAGACCGGTCAGGGCCCCCACGGACATCTCTTCGGAGACTGGGGTGGCGAGCGGTCCCGCCTGCTCGATCGAGGTGTACGGTTCGACTTCCAATACATCAGCGACTCCCTCTGGAACCTCAAGAGCGAACAGAACGAGCGATTCGCCAGTTGGAATCGGTTCCGGGGAACGCTGGACATCCACTTGGGCACACTGGTCGGTCAACACGGATTGTATTTCCATGCGACAGCACTCTGGCAGGGCGGCGGCAATCTGGGCGCTTATCTTGGCCTGCTCACTAGTCCCAGCGGAATGTCGAGCGCGAATACATGTCGCCTTGATTCCTGGTGGATTGAGAAGCGATGGCTGGATGAGCGAATCACCGCACGCGTTGGTCAGTTCGCAGGCCAGGATTTCTACGGAGCCGATCATTACGCGGCATCTTTCATCTTCGAGCCGATGGGCTATGCGTTAGGCAATCTATTCACGGACTTCGAGTCTTTCGATCCTCCATCTACCCCCGCGTTTGAATTGCGTGTCGTGCCGATTCACGACCTCTATGTGAAATCCATGGTCGAAGCGGAAGACCGCGCACCCTTTGCCCATAACCCAACCGGATTCGTTCCACAGTTTCGTGGAGTGCCTGTAAGCATTTCGGAAATTGGATTCACGCCTGGCAAAAAGGCGTCGTCGGTGAGGGCTTTCGACAATGTGGAAAGCCGCAAAGGGTACTCCGGGTTCTATCAGTTTGGTGCTTCCTACAATCCGGGAAAGTTTCCGTTGCCGACGAGTATTAATCAGCGAGCAGGCAATTACCTTTTGTACTGGATGGCGAGCCAGGCCCTGTGGCGCGTTGACCCGAAAGGGGGAAAAGGATTGGACGCTACGTTCGCCTATGACTGGAGCCCGCCAGACGTCAACCGGAACAAAACGGAGTTCACGGCTGGAGTGCGATTCAACGAGCCGCTGCCTCTGACATTTCATAACACCATGTCCTTGGGATATGTGCGAAACAGCCTGAACTCCCAGTTCCTCCCACTCGGCACACCTCCATGGAAGACGGAGCAGGGCGTCGAATTCAACTCGCTTCTCGACCCCTTACCGATGCTCCTTATTCAGCCGGTCATTCAGTACTACGCGAACGTGGGGGGACGAGCGCAGCGCGCTGCAGTCTTCGGATTCAGAACCAAGGTGGAGTTCTAGAGCTATTTTGGCAGTGTTTTAGAGGAGGTCCTTCGTGAACATCGGCGGACTATTCGGAGCTTTAACCCCTGTCTTTTTTGTCCTTGCGCTCGGTTACCTGGCTGGTAAGCGCAATGCCTTCGATGTGGACCAGTCTGCGTGCTTGAGCAAGCTGGCGCTTACGTTTGCATTGCCCGCGTCTCTGTTTGTCAGCATGACCGACATGCCGAAAAATCTTCTGCTGCGGCAGGGTCGCCTTGAAAAGCCGGTTTCTTACTACTGACCGCCATTTGTTGTCGACCTTCGGTCGAATGCCAGCATCACAGAAGTCGAAGTCTAGTGGGGACGATCCGCTGCTCCACCAGCATCACTGCCGCAGTCTCGGCGCTTCTCGCGAGATGGTGGCCATTGGGCAGAGGTGAGAGCTGCCGACTACACACTTCAAAATCGCAACCTCAACTTTGGAGGGAGGCATTTTATGTCAGGAAACGTAGCAGACCTTTTGTGGGAGATGCTCGCGAACGCCGGAGTCAAACGCTGCTATGGCATCGTAGGTGACGCCCTGAACCCTACGATCGACGCGTTGCACCGCAGTGGCAAGGTTGAGTTTATCCACGTGCGGCACGAAGAATACGGTGTATTCGCGGCGGTCGCCGACGCCTATTTCACGGGCAATCCAGTTGCTGTCTGCGGCACCGCCGGCCCCGGCGTTACACACTTATTCAATGGACTGATGGACGCGCGTAAGGAGGGAGCTCCCATCATCGCCATTACGGGCGACGTGGAGACCAGTGTGATCGACACATCCGCGACCGAAGAACTTAATCCTTACCAGTTTTTCGAGACCGCATCGCTCTATACCGGGCGGCTCGTTAACCCTAAGCAGGCGAGGGCGATCATCAATGCCGCGATCCTAACAGCCGTGGTGGAAAAAGGTCCTACGGTAATTTCGATTCCGGGCGACGTCGCCGCAGCCGATGCGCCCGACTACGCTGCGGAGATCACCATCCCTAACCCGGCCGTCCTGCGTCCTTCCGATGCCGACCTCGATCAACTTGTCGAGATGATCAACTATGCGGAAACAGTAGCAATCTTCGGAGGCGATGGCTGCCGGGATGCCCACGACGAGGTAGTCGAACTGGCGACCAGGCTGAAGGCGCCTGTTGGCTATTCCTTCCGAGGTAAGCAATGGTTGGAACACGACAATCCGAACGCCGTCGGCATGTCCGGCCTGCTTGGTTACGGCGGCGCCTACGGTGCCATTCATGAGGCCGATCTTCTGCTACTGCTCGGCACTGACTTTCCGTTTCCCGAATTTCTGCCGGGCCACAGCGTGAAGAAAGTTCAGATCGACAAAAATCCCAAGCACATCGGCCGCCGGACTGCCGTTGATCTCGGGCTCGTCGGCGATATCAAGCCGACGGTCACCGCTTTGCTAAAAAGCGTGGGCGAGAAAAACAGCACGCGCTTTCTGGAAAAACAGGTCGCGGCCACGAATTCTTTCCATGATCTACTGCAGCACTATGTCGACAAGGGCCCCGGAATCAAACCCATCCGCCCGGAATTCCTCACGGCAACGCTAAGCGATCTCGCGTCCGACGATGCGATGTTTTTTGCCGACACTGGCACGGCATGTATCTGGCTGGCGAGACACGTCACCGGCGGCAAAAATCGCAGACTTTTCGGCTCGTTTTCATGGGCGTCCATGGCGAATGCCGCGCCCAATGCGTTTGGCGCGCAGTTGGCATACCCAGGCCGGCAAACCATCGCCCTGAGTGGCGACGGAGGTTTCACGATGCTCGGGCTGGGGGATTTATTGACGCAAGTGCAACAAAAAACTCCGGTAATTCAGATCATCCTAAATAACGAATCTCTGGATTTCGTCAATATCGAGCAGCAAGAGGCCGGCATCGTTCCGTTCGGCGTCGACTTCAAGAACCCCAATTTCGCCAAGGTCGCCGAGGCGATGGGCGCGAAGGGCATCCGCATCGAAGAGCCTGGGGACGTTCGGGATGGAATTGCCGAAGCGCTCGCGCACAAAAGCGGCCCCGTCGTGGTGGACGCAGTAGTCGATTCTTTCGCGCTGTCGCTACCGGCGCATGTTCCTTTCCATACTGTCAAAGGCTTCACTCTTAGCATGGCCAAACAGGTATGGAGCGGAAAGATGGACAATGTAATCAAAACGATCGAACGGAACGTTAGGCTGGTCTGAGCAGTCGAGGGCGGTGTTGGGGGTACGACCAAAGTCGTGCCCTTCCCAAAACCGTTTATGAGACAAATCCTGATCGTTCACATCGATGGGCACCGGATAGTCCTTCATCTCGGCGCTAATGCGGAACTTGCTGAAAATCTTCCAGGGGAAGATCCATGCTTCGAAAGATCCGTCCTGCCGCCCGAGGAGTGCTCCTCGAGGGCCAACGACAGTAAACGGCCGTGAAGGAATCGCTTCGCGCACAATCTTGAGGGGAACGGTATTTTCGAATGCGAATTTAGTCAGGGCTGGAGGCTGCTCATTGGCTTCGCCATCTGACTTCTGGACTACCATGAGGCTGAGCAGCAAGAGCGTCGCCACGGCAAAGCAGGATGGCTTCATGAACTCTCCTTAAGGTCGATGCAGAAGCAAACATGCGGCTCAGTTACGGGATGCCGCGGCCGGAGTCGTTTGCGTCACCTCGGCGATCTTCTCCGACGGAAGCAAATGCAGCAGCTCGACAAAGGCGGCATTGGTCCAGCCAAAGCCAATTACGTTCGCCGCGTATCCCACCGCTACATTCGTCTCTGCCGACCGAGTTACGACGTTGTACTTCTCGCGAATCGTCTTGTCGTGTTCGAAGTTTTGCAGCACCATCGAAAGAAACTCGGTAGACACGCGGTTCGCCTCTTCGTTGTGTCCATAACGACGCATGCCTTCTACGGCGAGTAACTGAATCGGCGCCCAGCCAAAGGGATAGTCCCACTGGCCCTGGGATTCTTTTTCGCTCATCGCGATGCCGCCGGCTCGCTCAAATGAACCCAGATTTTTCACCACCGCGCGCGCTTGGGCATCGGTTGCGAGTCCAGCCCATAGCGGATAAAAAGTGGTCGCATAGAGATAACTCGATCGCTGCTCTTTCTCGAGGTCGTAATCAAAGAAAAGTCCCTTCGCCTCATCCCACAAATATTTTCGTATGGATTGCCGGCGATTCTCCGCCAACTTCTGCCATTCCGCGGCATCTCCCGTCTTGCCCAACACCTGGCTTATCTCTTCCAGATCGCGCTCAGTTTTGTAAAGGAGACTGTTCAAACATACGGGGGCGTAGTGATGAGTGGCAGCGCCGTACGGACCGAAGCGGAACGAGATATCGAAACCCGACTCGCGCATCGATCGGTCTCCCTTGTAATAGTCGGACTTGAGCTTGATCAGGTGCTGAGGTTCGCACGATGTCTTAGCCTGGGCCGCTTCACAAACCAGTACCGAGTAAGCCGCTCCGGATGCCCTGCCGGTGGGAAGATCTGCGTCCGCTGTCTCGTAGGAAGGAATTGTGGGATGAAAAAGAAAATATGCCGCAACCTTACGATAAATCTGATCTTCGTCCTGCAAGGCCTCAGGGGCTGGCCCTTCGCCGAAATCGTAATAGCGGGAAAGCCCCGTAGCCCCCGCCAAATGTGGCAATCGCGTCCACATCGCGTGATCTCGTTTCACGTACTCGTAAGCCGTCTCCAACCAGGCTCGGTCATCTTGACCTGCGGCTTTTTGTGCCCGGTGAACCGCCATCACCATCGAACTGAGAAAAGGAGGCTGGGAGCGCGTCAGATAGTAAGTTCGGTTGGCATTGAGCACCGCACCGTAGTTCTCGATTTCAAAGAAAAAATTGTCCACCATGCCTCGCGCCAGTTCCAGGCGTCCATCCCGCAACAGGCCGAGAATAATGAAGTAACTGTCCCATCCATACATTTCGTTAAAGCGCCCACCGGGAACTACATACTTATTTTTGAGATAGAGCAAGCCAGCGGGCTGAATCGACGCCACGTCCGTTGCCCCCAGTTGATGGATGACATGAGGGAGGTAGGCAACTTTGACCTGACAGTCGCCTTGCATCTGGCTGAGTTCCTGGGGAAATGTGAAACCAGCGGGAAGGTAGATCACGGACGCGGCTGAGAGTTTCGTGTCTGTAACGGCGCCACAGGAACTGGTTGAGCGGGTCAAGGAATCCCAGCCCGCGTGGATGTAAGCGAGGATTTCATTCAGGTTCGCATCCGCACTGAGGCGCGCGGGCGGGGATTGCGCCTGGATCGAGATTGATAGTGTGAGGAGTAACGACGCCGCCACCAAAGGCATTCGGAAATTGCCGCGGCGTCGTTCGCGGGCACGTAGCCAAGACTTCTGCATCTGGTCCCTCCTGGACTGTTACGATAGCGAGAATCCTGGCCGAGCTTTCGTCCTCATCCGCTTCGCATCCCTCACTAGTTTAGCTTTTTCTGTAGTTGTTTCGTGCCTCATGCCCTGCAGTGCGGCTGACCGCTTCAGAATTGGAAGCGTGCGGCGAACTGAAGACGCCGCATCGAGGAGCCATCTTGCGAGGCGACGATGTCGGTGATCAACCCAGAACTGGCTCCGCAGTCCACGCACTCGTTTGGCTGTCCCAGATTAGGGTGGTTGAAAACGTTAAAGGCTTGCGCTGTTGCCTGGAAGGTTACCCGTTCCGTGAGGAAGAATTTCTTGGAAATCGCCGGATCTGTATTGAACAGACCCGGCCCCCAAAGCGCATCGCGCCCGATGGTCCCAAAGGTTCCTGGAGCGGGTCGCATCCAGGGCCTTCCACTTGGCCGACGGCGGTGAGCGTTGCAACTGGCGTGAAATAGCTGACACTATGCGTGATCGGATTGAACGGTCCAGCGCCCGTCCCAAAGGATTCGTTCGGATTGGCAAAGCTGGGTCGGCAAAGGCTGTTAAACTGATTGGCGAACGCCACGCGCGCCTCATCGAAACGCTGCGAATTCAAATAGCACAATCCCAGAACGTAGTTGGCATCGGCATTGGCGTTCGGAGTCCATTGTTTGACGCGCTCAAGAAATGGAATGGCGTCCGCAGGACGCCCCAAACGATAGAGTGTCAATCCCCGCATCTGCACCGACTCCATGTCATTTGCATCTTCGCTGATGGCGCGCGCAAAGGCTTGTTCCGCGGAGAGTAACTTGCCGGTCCGGTAATACGCGATTCCCAACTCATGCTGCACGCCTTTCGTCGATGGTCCCTGGGTTGCCGCTAACTGCTCCAATATGGTAATCGCCTCCTGCGGCTTTCCGTGTTCGAGATCCTGGCAGGCTGCAGCTAGTGTTTGTTCCACGTTTTGCTTTGGAGGCGCGGCTACCGGCGCGTGATCCGAAGATGCCGGGGAAACCGCATCATGACTTGCTCCAGACGGCGGCTCCGGGTTAGATAACTGGCTGTGAGCCGCCCCGCTCATCAGGAACAGGAGGATCAGAGCAAAGCAACTTCGCATACTTCAATTCTAAACATAACGCCTTGTGGGAGTCGCATTCGCATGACTCGGTGATACGATTCGTTCATGCTCTGGCGGTGGCATTCCCCTGGGGGTTGCGCGATCTTTCTGGCATATTTTTTCGTCGCAATCACTTCCGCCCAGACTCCAAAGCGTGTTAGTCCTGCAAAGAAATCCCCTCCGCCCTATCCCGCCAGCGATCTTCACCCCGGTCCCGCATGGTTGGTTGATGTGGCCCCGCAAGCTGGTCTCAAGATGGAAAATGTGAACGGAGGAGTCGACACCAAGAAGTACATTATCGAAACCACTGGCAGCGGCGTGGCAATTCTCGACTACGATAACGATGGTTGGCCCGACATATTTCTTGTGAATGGCACCGCTCTGGACGAAGCGAAGGAGAAAAGTGCGAAACCAACCAGCCACCTGTTTCACAACAACCACGACGGAACCTTTACTGACGTCACTCGAGCCGCAGGTCTGGATTTCACGGGGTGGGGACAAGGCGTATGTGTCGGCGATTACGACAACGACGGCTTCGATGATCTTTATGTCACCTACTATGGCAAAAACCGTCTGTATCACAACCAAGGCAACGGGACATTCAAGGAAGTTGCCGAGAGCGCCGGAGTCGCGGGCAGCGGTAAGGCATGGGGAACGGGTTGCGCGTTTGTCGACTATGATCGCGACGGCAAACTCGACTTGCTTGTCTCGAATTATGTCCTGTTCGATATCAAGACCGCGCCGAAGCCGGGACAGGGAATGATGTGCGTGTGGAAGGGAACGCCCGTGATGTGCGGACCGCGGGGCCTCGACTCCTCGCCCAACATTCTCTATCACAATCTCGGCGGTGGAAAATTCGTGGACGTTAGCAAGTCCAGCGGGATCGAAAAGACCGACGGGCATTACTGCCTCAGCGTCTCTACGCTGGATTACGACGACGACGGCTGGCCCGACATCTTCGTGGCTTGCGACAGCACACCGAGCATCCTCTACCACAACGAAAGAAATGGAACCTTTACCGATGTCGCCGTCGAAACGGGCGTTGCCTTTAATGAAGACGGACGTGAGCAAGCCGGCATGGGTTCCACCGTTGCCGACTACGACAACGACGGCCATCCCGATATCTTTAAGACAAACTTCTCCGACGATTCCTCTTCTCTGTATCACAACAGCGGCGATGGAACGTTTACCTCGACGATATTCGATGCGGGACTTGCGCATAACACGCAATACCTCGGCTGGGGAACCATGTTCCTCGACATCGACAACGATGGGCGTCCGGACATTCTCTTAGTCAATGGCCATGTTTATCCGGAAGTCGATTCCGCCCATCTCGGGTCCACTTATCGGGAGCCCAGGCTGTTGTATTGGAATGCCGGGAACGGAAAATTCAAAGACCTCAGCCAGCAATGCGGTCCGGGTTGTACCGAACCGGCCGCCAGTCGCGGCTTGGCCATCGGAGACCTATGGAATGATGGTCGCATCTCCGCCGTGGTGAATAACATGAGCGGCCAACCCATGCTCCTGGTGAATCAGGCCGCCAACAAGAATCATTGGCTCGGCGTTATCACCAGGGGCACTCATTCGAATCGCGACGGCATCGGCGCTAAGGTTACGGTTCATGCCGAAAGCCACAAGTTTGTAGAAGAGGTGCGTAGCGGCTCCAGTTACATCTCGAACAATGACCTTCGACTCCACTTCGGACTGGGAAACACTCAGACCGTCAATCGCATCGAAGTTCGATGGCCCAACGGCAAGATCGAAATGTTTCCAGGGACAAGCGCCGATTGTTTCGTTACCTTGATCGAAGGCCAAGGCGAAACTCCGGGCGGTTCATGAAACAATCGGCTGCGTCCACGCATCCATCTTGCTTGTGACTTAGAAATAACCAACGCGATGTCGTGCATCCTGGAAGCTCCCCTTTCGTGCTCGTGCATCCGTCGCTTTCCTGGCGCTAAGTACGCTACTCGCATATTCAGGCCAGATCGCAGCACAGGGTTCTGCGGATTCCGAGGCGTTCGGCAGACTTGCGTGGAGCACGGATTCGACCGGGCCGCGGCGCTTCGTTTCCGTCCACGGACGCCGCACCGCAATCTTCGGATATTCGCAGGATGGTCTGGAAGTCTGGGCTTGTCCGGTGCAAATCCTCAGTTCTTACGGCGTGACCTTCCGCGAACCGGGCGCAACCACCGGGAAATCGGCATCGAAATGGATCAATCCGCGAATGAAGTTCGGCTCGATATGCAAAATGGCGGCGCTCCCGTGGGCATCTTATTTGATCCCGAAATACCTTTCGGGGCGACGGTGCAAAGCGCTCAGTTCGCAAACGGACGCATTGCCGCTACCCTCGAGCAGCACCCGCAGGACACTCACGTGAAAGTGGAATTCCACCTGCCTCACGGCGGTTCGTTGCTGACCATCTACTACACGGGCGGCATCGCGCTGATCCTACCGCCTCCGCAACTTATGATTGGCGAGCCCAGCACAGCGATGAAGATTACCGGAGTGAATCTGAGCGGAAACATCTATACCTTGAATGTCGATTTCCTGCCATCAGTACCGTCCACTTTCGACCTGCGTACGCCCTGGATCCTCAAAGGCTCGCAAGGCGCAACCTTCAAAACCATTTCCCCCGGTATGTATCGAGTTATCGTCAGCGCGCCCCCCGGGCAAAGCGGGAAAGAAAGTCACGTTTACCAACATGCCACAATCAGATTGACATTCTCTGGCGATGGCAATAATCAGCAGATCCATCGCTAAGCTTCACGATCGCTACGGCAATCCCCTGAAGTGGGTAGTGAAAGTTTGTGAGGCCAGCCTCACGGTTGGCTGATCTAATGCTTCGAGGTGCGACATGCAACTGAAGCCCTTCTTGCTGGACATGTGGCTGGACAACTACGAGCATGACATCGAACTCAACCTCGCTTCAAGCGAGGGACCGCGCTGGACCCTGAATGAGATCCTGAGCCTTGCCAGTGAGGAGGAGCGGCGGCGCTTCATGAATCACAAATTGGCCTACAGCCGGCCAGCAGGAGCCGAGGGCTTACGCGCAGCGATCGCCGAGATGCATGGGGTCAGTGTAGAAACTGTCCAGGTTGTAACCGGCGCCTCTGAGGCACTTGTCATTCTGATGTGGCTGGCCGCGGAAGCTGGCGCCAACGTTATCCTGCCTCGACCAGGCTATCCGCCCTTTTCCGCCCTGCCCGAATCCCTAGGGATCGAGATTCGCTACTACGCGGTTCGGAAGGAGAACGACTTCCGTATCGATCTTGAGGAGATCAAGCATCTGGTGGATCGAAATACAAAATTGATTCTGATCAATAGTCCCCACAATCCCACGGGCGCCACCATTAGCGATGCGCAGCTGGATAGCTTGCACGAGTTCACGGCATCTCGCGAGATTCAACTGGTTAGCGATGAGGTGTACCACCCTATCTATCACGGAAAGGCGACAAGATCGGCTTCCCGTTTGCCGCACGCGACCGTCATCCATGATTTCTCAAAAGCTTTCCCTTTATCCGGAGTGCGCACGGGTTGGATGATCGAGCACGATCCCGAGCGCCGCGAGCGCTACTGGAATGCGCGCGCCACCTTTTCCATTTCAAACAATACTGCCGGAGAAATGCTGGCGGAGATTGCAATGCGCCACCGCGATGTCGTCCTCGGGAAAACGCAGGAAACTGCAACTCGGAATCTTCGGCAGCTTGTCTCCTTCATGTCCGAGCATCGCCAAATGCTTGGCTGGATTCCGCCTCGTGGCGGAGTGACCGCTTTCCCCTGGCTGGTCAGTGGAGAGAACAGCCGCGCCTTTTGCGAGGCCGCTGCGGAACGGGGCATTCTGCTCGCGCCTGGAGATTGTTGGGATGCGCCCTCGCATTTTCGCCTGGGGTTCGCGGCGATGACCGACAAATTTCCCGACGCGCTGGACCGGCTGGGAGAATTTGTAAAAAGTTGGTCCGGGGTGAAGCTGACGAAGGCGTAGCGAAACCTGCTTTCGTTTACCCTGAAAATCTCGATCGCAGCCGCAAGGCTCAAAAAAGTCAGCTGGCAGTACTGTCCGTTAGGACCACTCAATGAGGTTAGGGTCGGGCATACGCGGGGCTTTCAGGATCTGGAGGGTCGTAATCGCGACCGTACTTGTTTTTGTGAGCGACTTCGAGACTCGACTCTGACAGAGTAAAGGATCCGACGAAGGTTTCGCCTGGAGTCACGGTGATTTCCCGTTCCACGGCATGCAGAGCCTCTGGCGAAACCGAAGAATGGAAGACGTGCATCTGGTAGCGGCCGGGTATAACGTTCTCCAAGCTGATTTCGCCGCGCCAGTTGGAGATTGCGTAATACGGCGTGTTTAACGCAATCACCACGGCGCTCATCTGCGGGTGAATGTTGCAGAAGATGAAAGAGATTCCCGGCTTGTCGAATTTGACAAACTGTGTCGAACCGCCCTCGTAGAGTCCAAGATCGAAGCGTTTTCCATCGAATAAAGAAAAGACATTGTGAAAAAAGGGATCGTGATTGGGGAATTCGACCTCACCCCCGGCAGGGATTACCAGCAGGGAAGGATGAAAACTTTTGTCCTTCTGCACCAGTTGAGGGATTTGTGATGACTGCTGCACGGGCGGCGGCGGGGCGGGAGTCGTCCCCAAGGGAGTGAGCCAGACTACGACCTTCGAGGCATCGCTTAAGTGGCGCCCGTTGCGCGTGAGTTGTACCTTACCCTTCAGTTCCGCATTCTGAGCCGCTGCAAGGACGCATGGTAGTAGGAACATGCAGCAAAGCGCACGGCGACAAGCGAGACGAAGCGTCGTCAAAATAGTATCCCCAGGGCCAGATTGATTTGGTTGGTTGCGCTAGCGCTGCTATAGACGGGAAAAGTATGTAAACGTCTGAATTCAGCCGAAAGCAGCAAGTCAGATCGTGGCCGATAAACCAGGTTTTCTAGCGTGCCATGATTTCGGCCAAGAATGGTGCTGAAGTTGTTGGCGTCGACGGGAAAACCGCGAACGTCATTGGCGAATGCATTGTCTTCCGCGAAGACGCCATTCAATTCCAGCTTCGGCGTGAGTTGGAATTTGAGCTGACTCCATCCGCCCGCGGAATCCAGACCGCGAATGCTTGTCGACGGGTAATAGGGATTGCCACCAAACAGAACGGCACGGCCGATACCGGCTCCCAGGCCTCCCACACCACGGCCGCGATAGAACTCGCCAGAGAGAGTCAAGCGATGAAGGATGGGAATCTGCCAATCCGCCAGACCAGCCCAAGCGTCGACGAAGCGGCCCCACGACCAGTTCTGGCGGCCATAGTAGCCTGCCGCGGCAAAGCTTAGCGGGTGATCGAATACGGGGTGAGACCATGCAGTGCGCAGGGCATATGCCGGCTGACCGGAATATTCGCCAGCCTGAGCCGAGCGATAGAACGAGTTATAGGGAGGTTCCCAATCGAGGTTGTCGAGAATGCCGCCTTGCAAGGTTACCGTCTGCTGGTTCCCGAGATCGAAGCGATGCTCGATGCGAAGCTGCGGCGTCCACCCCCACAGGTTTCCTGCGTAGGCGAAAGCTGGAATCGCAAGCGATGCAAACGACGTAGGGGAAAGCGGCGAGATGAACAGCGAATCCTGCCCGCCGATCACGGAGGTATCTTTCCAATCAAGCCGCAAGCTGGCGGTCTGCATCCGTGCAATGCCAAAGTTGACGCCATTGTTGGTTGCAGGGAATCCCCCGGCAAAATCAAATTGCACACTGGCTGAAGTCTTGGCCCCTGCCACTGTTGGTCCGAATAGTTCCAGACCAATTTCGCTTTGCCGCAATGTGGCCCCGGCGCTCGCCTGCGGGTCACCGGGCATAACCGGCTGAGCGTAATCAGGAAGGTCCAGGTTATCCGAAGCGCCCACATTGTGAAAGGCATTCATCAGCACAATTCCGGAAAGCCGAGCGCGATACTTGGCAGCGGTTTCAACCTTGGTCTGATATTGCTCATTAACCTTTGAGCCCAGCAGCTGAGTCGATTCTTCTAACTTCTGAACTCTGCTACCCAAGTCTGCGGCTGACGTGTCAGATGTGCTTGCTGATTCCGACTGAGGAGCGGTGACTGAATTGGCGCTGGGAGTGGTGGCGCCCACCTGGCCGGACGAGGAAAGGCCGCCATTCGCCGACACTGCGAGGGGGGCAAGAAGCTTTCGGGTTTCTTGCAATTCCTGGCGCAGTTCCTGCATTTCCGCTCGCGACTGTGCGTTCTCGGCGCGCATCTGCTCGATCACGGCGCTCAACTGGCGCACTTGCGAACCGAGTTCAGTCAGCGACGCTTCCACCGGTTGAGATGCCGTCGTGGACGCGCCTCCCTGAGCGGCGCTAGAGGTGATCAAGAGCATCACAACGGCTGCCGCCACAACACTTCCACGAAGAGCGAGGGCTCCAAGGTTTTGCACACATCCTCCTGCGCGACACGCGGAACGTCAGGAAACCGACAAAATGGAAACGAGGACTACGTATCCGAATGTCGAATTGAATTTTCGGTCTCTCCCTCGCCGTTCAAGGACAAGAAAGGACGAGCTGTCAGCCCATTGTCGCCGGCATTGCCAGGGCCCTGTGGAGCGCGGCTGGGAATGGTGATGGTAAAAACGGTCCGAGCATCCGAAGTGCGTTCCACTGAAGCGTGGCCACCGTGATCCTGGACGATCTTCTGCACGACTGTAAGTCCAAGCCCGGTGCCGTTCTCTTTGCCGAAGCTCACAAAGGGATGAAATAGCTTGTCACGAATCGGTTCCGCAATGCCGGGGCCGTTGTCCGAGACAGAAATCGTGAGGGAGCCAGCGGTCTGGTCGATCATGACCTCAACTTTACCGTCGCTATTGGGGGTTGCCTCGCAAGCATTGAGCAAAAGATTGTACAGGGCACGCTCAAGCTTCCGGGAATCGAACCAGGCCAAACTCTGACCATCGCTGTGTACCTCGATGAGAGTCCCTTGATGGCGTGGGTGCAGACGGACCGCCTGCATGGCGCGCTGCACGGTTTCGACGATGCTTGCGTAAGTTGGGTTCAGGGATTCTCTGGTCCGCGCAAACTCCAACAGGGAGTCAATAAGGTCCGTCATCTGGTTTACGCCGCTTCGAACCTCCTGATATAGCTCTTCGCGTTGGGTGGAAGTCAGTCGTCCGTCACAAAGAAACTCTGAGTTCGCCACTACAGCGGCCAGGGCGTGGCGAAGGTCGTGAGAAATCGAGCTTGCCATACGCCCGATCGTGGCTAGCTGTTCGGATTCCAGAAGAGCCTGCTGGGTCTTGAGCAGACTGGCGCGCATCCGGTCGAAAGAGGAAGTCAGTTCCGCGACCTCGTCGCTGCCTCGCGGATCGAGAGGATGATGGAAATCTCCATGCTCCAGCGCGCGAACGCCTTCCACCAGGCTGGCCAGCGGACGAGTGAATGTGTGAGAGATGAGGAAAACCAATCCGCTGCCGACCAGCACCGCGCCGAGCCCCAGCAATGTCAGAAGACGGTTGAGGTTTTCGAGGAACTGGGCGGCCTGATCGTAGGATTTAAGCACGGTCAAGCCGACCGGAGTTTGCTGCTGGCCCGACAAGTCAATCGACGTGGCAACAAAATTCTCGTTCCCAACCTCAACATCCCGAGGTCCGCTCTGCGCCGAACGCATAGCCAACGTGTGTATGCCTGGGCTTTGCGCCTGCACCGGCGTCAGCGTGGTTGCCACGATTTCATCCCCATAGGAGAAAGCGACTTGGCTGGCCGATACCTTTCCGACCTCGTGCGCTAATCGGTCATCAATCTCGTAGCCGATGATCAGGAAACCGAGCAATGGTCCCTCTGTCTTGGTGCCGAAATAAACGGGCTGCACAAAGGTCTGGTAGAGATGACCCGCCCCGAACCACCAATGACTGGACCCTTCTTCGCTTAGAGCTCGTTCGAAATACTTCTGCGCTTCCTGGCGGGTGAAGCCCGGCGATTTTGTATGCAGAGCTACAACCGCGCCATTGCGATTTGTCAGCACGAGCAGGTCGCTTCCCGTCAACGGCCACAGGTCCTTGGAGGCGTCCTGGATAGTAGCTGGATCGGGAGGGGTCAGGATGGCTCGCGTGATCGGCAGGTACGCCACTAGTTCGGCGGAGCCCGACAGCATCACCTCGCGATCATGCTGAAAATTCTGGAACGTGATTACAGAGTTCCGCAGATCCTGCGCGATGCCGTCCCTCACATGGTTGCGGACGCTATGCCGTACCACCAAAAGCGCCATCGCCGTGAGACCGGCGGTGATCAGCACCATCGAGAGAAGAAAGCGGGTGCGCAGGCGCGTTCTGGACACCAGGGCGCTTCCAGTGTTTCCGGAGAGAGTTTGCGTTACGGGTTCTAGTGAGGAAGCCAAGGCAATCAGCGAACAAACTTATAGCCCATTCCGTGTACGGTGCGAAAGTGTACCGGACTCGCTGGGTCGCGCTCCAATTTTTGGCGAAGCTTCAGAATGTGATTATCCACCGTGCGGGTGGAAGGATAATTTTGGTATCCCCAGACATCGTTCAGCAATTCGTCGCGGCTGATCACGCGGTCGGCATTTTCGACCAGAAACTTCAGCGTCTTGAATTCCTGCGCGGTCAGAATCACCACCTTGCCGCTGCGATGAACTTCCATTTTCTTGAAATCAATGGTGATGTCGTCGAAAGACACCAGAGTAACGGTTGGCTTTCTTGCAGTATGACGCAAGGCTGCGCGCACGCGCGCCAGCAGCTCCCTGGGGCTGAAAGGCTTGGTTACGTAGTCGTCTGCTCCTAACTCGAGAAGCAGAACCTTGTCCGACACGTCACTGGTTGCGCTGAGAACCACGATCGGCAAAGTGGGCGACTGCGCCTTGACCTCCTTGCACAAATCGCTACCGGAAAGTTTAGGTAAGCGGAGGTCAAGAATGATGGCCGCTGGCGGGGCGGCCTGGAAGCTTTCCAGCGCCGATTGCCCATTCGCTTGTACCTCTACCGCATAACCCTCTGACTCGAACAAACGCTTTAATGCCTTCTGAACGGCAGGATCGTCCTCGACGACGAGAATCCTGCCGATTGGTTGCGCTGTGCTCATCGCAGCTGCCGATCTGGCCGTAGTGAATGGCGTGGCGATTTGACCCATGAAAGATGACCTCAGTTAGATTCGCGATCCTCCTGGCGGACGCATAGCTCGCGACGCGCCAAAGATGGACCTCAAACCACTGAAGCTTACAACGTTTCATCTTGTTTTCAGCGCGGAGGCAAAAGTTTGACAAATTCTTTACATTTGAAACCCTCAGTAAAGGCAATCCCCGGCAACCGGAGTGCTGTGAATTCGGGCCTTCTTGCTTGGTGTTCAAGCAGGATCGTTTGCCGCAATCCGGCCACTGGGGAACATCCAAGGCGAGGGGGATGATGCGGACATAAATTGTACAAACTGATGACATCACGATGACACAGTGAAGGGGTCTCGGTCCTAGCATCCTTTACGGCGTGGGAAAAGTCGCCGTTCCACCTAGCTCGGAGCATCCCATCGCACTCGAAGGAGAAATCGACATGTCCCGCTTGTTAAGTCCCTCTCTCGCGCGCACATCTTTCGTTGGACTCATGCTGGTGCTTTTTTCCAGCATGGCCACAGCACAATATAAACTCACCAATCTCGTCTCAAACCAAGCCGGAGCAGCTGCACATACGGATCCTCTGCTGGTGAATGCCTGGGGACTCACTTACGGACCGGGTGGACCCTTCTGGATCAGCGACAACGGCTCAGGTTGGTCAACCCTATACACCGCTACTGGCGCGGAGCAAGGCCTGAAGGTGCTAATTCCTACGGCTGGCGGCGACGGTCCGGGTTCACCGACCGGCATCGTCTTTAACGGATCACCGGATACGACGGAGTTCCAAGTTCAGGGGTGGGAGTCGGCGTTCCTGTTCGCGACCCTGGACGGGACGATCAGCGGCTGGTCGTTTCAGGCGAACCCCAATGCGGCGATCGTTGCCGTCACTACACCGGGCGCGATCTATACCGGCTTAGCAATTACCAGCAAGCCTACCGGGAATCTTCTCTTCGCCGCCGACAACGCCAACAATAAGGTGGATGTTTTTGACGGCTCGTTCAAGCTAGTCAATTCGTTCACAGACACTACACTTCCGGCGGGCTTCGCCGTTTTCGGCATTCAGGACTTTAATGGCCTAGTCTACGTTGCTTTCGCCAGTTCCTCCGGCGCGGCGGGTGGGTACATCGACATCTACAGCGAAGGCGGAGTTTTGCTGAAGCAATTGGCGAATGGGGCACCGCTGAACCAGCCGTGGGGTTTCGCCATCGCGCCCAAGAATTTTGGGCCTCTCAGCAACACTCTTCTGGTCTCGAATAACACGAACAGCGGCACCATCAACGCCTTCAATAGTGTCACCGGACAGTTCGTGGGAACGATCAAAGACAGTAACGGCAAGAACATTGTGATCAACCAGCTTTGGGGGATTGTCTTTGGCGGCGGAAAGCCGAAAGATGGTTCCACCAACGAACTTTTTTTCACCGCCGGTCCCGATAACAACCTGGCGGGAACATTCGGAAAAATCTCGTTCGAGTAGTTTGTCTGCAAGTGCTACTAACCCAGGATTTACTAACCCAGGATTTAAGGAGGGAACATGCGCTTCCAATATCTCTCTCGAATTCCGGCTCTGGTGGGGAGCACGGTGCTAGCTCTTTCATGGCTGGCACCGTGCGCCGCGACCGCTGAATCGCCAGCGGCCCGCTCACCGAAAAGTATTTCAGTGATCGCCTCAACGGTTCCTTCGAATGGCGATCTAAACCCTTATGGCATCTTCGTGGTTCCGAACACAGTTGGAAAATTGGTGAAGGGGAACTTGCTCATTAGCAACTTCAACGCCGCCTCCAATCAGCAGGGAACTGGAACTACGATTATGCAAATCTCTCCGGGAGGCAAGGTCAGCCAGTTCGCCCAGATTGACGCTTCCGCTCTACCCGGTACGTGTACGGGCGGCATCGGTCTCACAACAGCGCTGGTTGCGTTACGCAGTGGCTGGGTCATCGTCGGCAGTCTGCCCACTACGGACGGCACCGCGGCAACCGCGCAAGCAGGATGCTTGCTGGTGTTGGATTCTTCGGGAAACGTGTCAGAAACAATCTATGGCACGCTGGTTAATGGACCTTGGGATATGGCTGTCCACGACCAGTCCAGCGACAACGGCGGTGGAACCGCAGCGCTCTTCGTCACTAACGTGTTGAATGGTACCGTCGCAGCCAACGGGAGCGTGGTAAATCAAGGCACAGTTGTTCGTATCGATCTCACGCTTTCGAAGTCGGCCCCTCCATTTGTAGAAGGGATGACCGTGATTGGCTCCGGGTTCGCCGAGCGCACCGACCCAGCGGCGTTGGTGATCGGTCCGACCGGAGTGGCTTTGAGCCCGGACGGCTTCTCGCTGTATGTTGCCGATAGCCTCAACAACCGTATCGCCGCCATCCCCTTTCCCATCTGGCGGCAGACCACAGCACACACGGGAATCACGATCACCAAGGGCGGGAGCTTGAACGATCCGCTAGGCCTGACGGTTGCTCCGAACGGTGACATCCTCACTGCAAACGGAGATGATGGTTACATGGTCCAGACCACTCCCGACGGATTGCAGGTATCGAAGACGCTACTTGATAGCAGCGGCAGTCCTCCCGGAAACGGGGCACTGTTCGGCCTGGTTACGGTCGGACAAAGTGTCTACTACGTGGACGATGCGAGCAATACCCTCAATCTCCTCCACTAGCCGATTCACAAACCAGCTACTCCACCCGGGACGGGAAACTCGCCGCTCCCGGGGTTTTTTTGTCTCACCGCTTTCTAAATAATTGTGAGTGAAGCGGTAGAAGATAGTTTTCATGATCCCGTATAGAGCTGGAAAGGTGCCCAATAGAAGGGCTTGTGGAAGGTACTGGAATGGAGCAAGGACAGCTTGGCAGCACGGAGCGCTGAATCCGGACTTTCTCCTTTCTGCAATCCGTCGTAGAGCTGATCCATGAGCCGGGGAGTGGAAACGTCGCTCACTTCCCATAAAGCTCCAATCACGTTGTGAGCTCCGGCTCGCAGAAATGCCCACGAGAGTCCGACCAGGCCTTCGCCGGAGTAGGCGCGCGCGCCCGCTCCGTAGCAGGTTGAAATCGTGACCAGATCGGCCCGCAACGGCTGATGAATGATGTCGCGGGCATAGAGCTTGAACGAGTCTTCCTCGGCGCTCGCCCGGGACAGAACGATGGCAGATTCAAGCGGACTCGTACGGCTCGCGGTTCCGTGAGCCACAAAATGGATATAAGAAAACTGGCCCGGCTTGCTGGATAGATACGCCGTCGGGATCGCTCGCTCGCGCGCAAAGACATTTGGCTGCGGAGAGGGGAAATGCTTTTCCACGATCTGGATCTCCGACGCTGCATTGCGCAGCTCGGGATAATCTGCGTTTGGAGCCACGGCGTTGCCTAGCAGGAGCAGGCCACCGGAATGTTTCGCGGCGGCGCGAGGAGCAGCCAGCAAGCGCAGCGAGCTCGCATCTGCGATGGTGACGTCCTCGATCCAGTAGTGCGGCGTTGGACCAGGAATCAGAAGAGTCTCGAAGTTGAGCGTGTTCAAGCTGCCATCGGGAATAATGAAGACTTTCGCGTCCTTTGTCAGTAAGGATGCTGCGGGTGCCACCAGCATGCTGTAGAGCCTCCGTCCATCGGCGTCGGTCGAGGGCAGAAATTCCTGTTGCTCGGCGAGAGCTTTCCGGTAGCGCTGGACACTGGAGTCGATTTCGGATTTCGGAGGAAGAGGGAACAAGCTGGTTTTATGGTTCGTAATCGCCCACAGGTAAGATTGCTTCTCGCCGAGCCAGTAGAAAAAAATCTCGCCGCCCGCGCGCCGCACGATTGCTTCGGCATTCAGTGGATCTGGTTTGAAAGACGTTCCTTTCTGCAACAGTCCCAATCCTTCAGCCAAAGTCCGGCCGCGGCTGTATTCGGCGACCTGCAAGGCTTCGGGCACCTTTCCTTTGCTCACAAGAAAGTGGATGTAATCGTCGTAAATGCTGGCTGCATTGGCAGGAAACGGCAACTGGGATTCCTCATGCTTCAGCGAGGATCGCGCCGTCTCAAACGTGCTCAGTGCGGCTCGGTATTCCTGGTCGGCGAGGCGAGCGTTGTTTTCGTCCTCGTAGAGTTGGGCGAGAGAGTGCTCCGCCTCCCACTTCAAAAAAACGTGGCTCTTCGGATCCTGCTCAATCTCGCGAAAAGTCTTTTCTGCCTGCGCCGTGTCGTGCATGCGCGCCGCAACGTGTCCCTTCACCAGCATGGGATACAGCACATCAAGCCGATTCCCGTCGGCGGGGACAAGAGCAATCGTCTGGTCCGCGTAATCGCGTGCCTTTTCGAGATTGCCGGTCCGCTCGGAAACCAGCGCAAGGGACATCATGGCGTTGAGGATGTCTTCCTTGCTGTTGATCTTCTGTGCGAGATCGAGAGCCTGATGGTAAAACCGTTGCGCCTTGTCATAATCATGGGCGTCGAGGTAGACGTAGCCTGCGGTGGTGAGCCACTTCACTTCATCCGAAATAGCGCCAATTTGCTCGGCGCGATCCTTCGCCTCAAGAAACAGCGAAAGGGCCTTTTCGGGTTCACCAAGGCGGTAATATGCCCAGCCCTGGTTACCGAGGGCGACTTGAGCAACCGACATGGCGTCGATCGCGGCAGCGCTCCGGTATGCGCCTTCGGACCAGTCAAGGGCCTCGTCGAAATGCTCTTGTAGAAGCGCTGACCAGCTGAGGCTCAGCAGCGCATTTGCCTCGCCGTACGCATCGCTCACGGCCCTCGCTCGGGTCAGCGCCTCCTCGAAGGCAAGGTGCGCTTGGGCAAACCCTCCCCGCTCCATCTCGAGCTCCCCACGCGCAAGGGCTACGTTGATGCATGGGGAACGATAAGAAATCCTGCATAGCCGTTCCGCTTCCTCCAGGGTTTGCTCCGCCTCGGAAAAGCGGTGCAGATCCGCGTAAGCCAAGGTCTCGAGCCGTAGCTTTCGCACGACCAGTTCATCAGAGGGCGGCGGCGAGGTCTCGGAGGCCAACAGGGCGAGGACTCGGTCATTCATGCCCTGCCATGCCAGCGCATCCGCCCGCAGGAGCTGGAATTTCCAAGCAAATTCGGTACTTAAACCGTGGAATCGGTCGTAGCCATTTTTTGCCTCCTTCTCGGCTCCAGCTACGTCTCCATGCCGGAACATCTGCGTCGCATGGTCAAGGGTAGCCTGAGGATCCATACGGCGAGCGCAGGTTTGTAGAAGTGTAAGGGCGAGGAGGAGCGAAAGACACCTCAGGGCCCCGCGGGGGACGAGGTGCCGCGATAAGACCAGCTCGATAAACCCTGTTACCCCTTGCCGCCGCCGCCGTTCACGACGGCGGTCGAGACGCCGACCGGTCCACTCGCGATGCAGCCCAGTTCCAGACGGATCATCGTGAGGTGAAAAGAATTGTGGTTCACCGTCAGCTCGGCCAGAAATACGTTTCCGAAGTCGGGAATGTGGATCACGTGTCCGAACGATCTTGCCAAAGGCTTGATCGAAGCGGGCTTCCCGTCCGCATCTTTCGCATCGATGCTCATGATCTCGACATTCTCGACGAGCGAACATGTGATTCCGTCCCACTTGCCATTTCCGGTCTTGCGGTCTGCTTCCTGCGCTGCGCCCGCCTGCGCCTTGATGTCGCCGTATTTCAAGCCGAGCCCATGATACTTCTTCGCCACGGAATCGTCAGAGTCCGCCAGCCGCATTTTCTTTCGATCCTCCTCGCCAAACTTTTCCAGACGCGCCTTCAGCCTCTGGTATTGAGCCTCGACGGCTTTCATAAAGCCGGTGCCCTGGCCGACATGCATCGCGTTTTTCCCCGCAGGCCTTGCGCCCACCAGATCGAGCCTGAGGTAAGGCTCCGCGCTGTGGCGCGCGATCCGCAGGTTCTCGAAATGCGTGCCCAGAAAAGTGACTTCAGGGGCATATTCACCTGGAAAGTGCGTCGTCGAAATCTGCGCCACGACCCGATCCGCGGTAACGACGTTCAGAACGTTCAGGTCCTCAACCACGGAGGTGGCCAGCGTTACTGACGCGCCTTGGTGCTTCTCGCTGGCATGCCCTGAGACCTGCGTATGGGCAGCGGCGTAAGAAATGATTCCCTCCAGCCGGAAATTCTCGGCGTTCTGAGAGAAATAGTTGTGCTGTGCTCTCTCTTCGTCGGACAATTCAGCGAGCCTGCCCTCCAACTTTACGAATGCCTGCTTCTTGATCTCTTCTCTGAATGGAAGAACCAGATGCCCGGTGAGGGCGTGTGCCTCTGCATGGAAGTAGTGGGAGTTGACGTCGTCTGCCATCGGCTCCGCTCCGCTCACTTGAGCTTAATTCTGGATTTGAAGATCGATCGAATGCTGGCTGATTTCCTTGCTCTCGCCAGCGGCCGTAATGCCATGCACTACCAGTTTGTAAGTGCCAGGTCCGCGGTTACGGCCGGGGATGTAGATCTGGCGGCCTTCTTCAGGAGTCGCCGCGGAAATCGGGCCGGACCACTCCAACTTCTGCGCGGGATTATACAAGTCAGCCGCGTAGGACGCGAATCCTTCTTCCGGGGGCAAATTTATCAGCAGGGCGAAGCCTTCACCGCTGTGCGCTTTGATCACGGTCGAAGTCGTACCGCGCGTACTGACGTTGATGGATGCCCAGGGGCCGACCTGAGGCCGATTCGCCGCCTGCATTAAATGTGGATAGGTAACGAGATTCTGGTAGCCAACAACCGCCAGCAGTAATGCAAGCACGGGCACGGCAAAC
Source organism: uncultured Acidobacteriaceae bacterium (assembly GCA_963760855.1). GTDB lineage: Bacteria > Acidobacteriota > Terriglobia > Terriglobales > Acidobacteriaceae > Sulfotelmatobacter. The sequence goes on from CAVXFD010000008.1 coordinate 229,342, forward strand.
GCGGGACCGAACCACGCAAACCATCCCGCTTTTGCTGGGCCAGCAGCTTTCGACGGAACCGAAGAAGTAGCTGGAGTTTCTGACAAAGCGACTTTGGTCTGTTCCACGAACATGGCTGCAGCGCGCACATCGAGCGCGCAGTCCTGACAGTCGAAGAGGTGCTCTTCGAACTGATCCCTCAGTTCAGGATCGAGCTCGTCCAACAGATACCTTTCCGTGGCTTTCTGCCGGACCGCCTCATCATGGTCCATAATCAATCGCCTCGTAATAATAGTGCGCCACGATAGCAAACCGTTTCACAGTTTCTCGGCTGCCACGACGCCTGGCGGACGAGCTGCCATGCTTTTCAAATATAAGGACTTAAACGACTGTTTTGCCCGGTGCAGCAGGACCCGGAGGTAATCGCGGTCGACGCCGAAATCGCGGCAGACTTCATCTTTGTCGCGCTCTTCCAGGAACACTTCCTTTAACAGCCGCCGGTCCCTCTCGGGCATTTCATCGAGGATCTCGCGGATCTTCTCAGCCATCTGCTTGGCGGCGATGGCGCCAAGCACATCCACCGTCAGAGCTGGAAAGTCCGCTTGTTCTTCATCGTCAAGAGAGGTGTCGCGTGAGGACGTCCGATACTGCTCCAGCAGAACGTTATTGCACATAGAGTTTACAAACGCTCCGAGCCGATCAGGCTGACGGATTTTTCCGCCGCGCAAGGCAGAAAAGACACGAGTAAAGGTTTCCTGCCGGACATCCTCAATCGCCTGCGGCGAATGCAAACGGGAGCGCAGTTTGAGTTGGATCAACTCGCTGAAATATGAGACGAAGTGCTCCTGCGTGCGAAAGTCTCCCGCACTGAGACGCTCGACATAGGATTCGTCAAAGGATTGGAGTTCCAAGAACCAGCCCCGCTGGTGCCGTAAGTGCCAGCCAGTTTAGCACTCAGGCGGAAGAAGGTGGAATGATTCGTGTCGTTGTGAAACGAAATGCATGGACTAGGCACTATTCTTCGAGAAGATGAAGTCTATCGACACATTTAGAAGTCGCTCGGTGACGCACGCGACGCCCCAAGCCCGAAAACCCCTGCCGGGACTGGAGGAGCCCGGCGCTTTCCAATGCGCAATCCTGAGAGCCTTCGAACTTCCTGAGGGATACCGTGACGTGTTTCTCCTGAAAGAAATTCAGGGATATACGCTAGCGGAGATCGCGGTCATTCTCGGAATCAACATCGACACGGTGCTGGCACGCTTGAAAGTCGCTCGCCGCGAAATCGGTCATTCGGGTGATTCTGACGCCGTGGAGTCCTCGAAATGACTCTTCTGGCGAATTCGCCCAAGCGAATAAGGTCTGCGCAAAACCGGCTCTCCTATTCATCCGGAGGGGGGAGTTTCTGTTCTCATTGGGCTCCGAAACACGAAACACTGCCCCGCTGGATGTCTGGGCGGGTTCTTGATCTCGTCGGAGTATTGCGGCGAACTTCTCCTGTTGTTACCCTGGTCGCTTATAACTTCTTCCGCTAGACACGGCTTTCCTGCATTCGAAATCTTCGGATCCGACATCTGGCTGACTTTGCCACTGAAGCGTTTTGCTGGATGCAGAGCGCTCCGTCGGCTGGCAGCCGGTTTCTGATGTTCAAGGGATTGGCAAGGAGAGGCGGGGACTTTTGCGTCCAAATACCCGAAGATCGCCGAAACCCTTTGCCTAATGGGTTCCGGCGATCTGAAAACCCAAGTCTTCCCCCCGGTTGCCATGGGTCTTCGATATCGGGATCTCGTGGATCGCCACATTGCGCGACCTTCCACTCATTCCAGTAGTGCGGAAGGTGCGCAGTTCGTTTCATAGAAATTAGAAAAAGTTTCCTCTCCAGGTATGAATCCAAGTGGGCTGCTTGGTGGAACTCATGGAAAAGTCCCGCCAGGCCGCCGCCATGGCGCGCCTGTTGGGACGGACTAACCGGATTTGCGTGCGACGGTTGCTTTTGGCTAACTACACAACGAAGGAAACCGCCCTTGCATCTGGAATCATGGATGGTCGGATTCGGAAGGAGACCCCGCAGGCCGGACTGTTTCTAGTTCTTGGTCGCGGCTGTCCCGCGAGCGGATTCGTCGTGGATGGCTCTAAAGTCGGTGCGCTGTAAAAGCTGCTCAGCTCCGGGGTCTTTCATCATCGAATCCAACAAGCGGAGCGCCTCTCGATAATTATCCTGCGCATCGCTAGTGTCCCCTGTGGCACGCTCAATCGTTGCCAACAAGTAATGAGCGCGAGCACTCAGAGGCTGCATTCCGAGCTTGTTCGAGATTAGCAGCGAACGCTCCAATTCCTGCTGGGCGCGGGAGTTGTCATGATTTTGCATCAAGGCTTGCGCCATGAATATAGAACACTCAACCGAGGTGTATTTGAGCCCGAGATCGTCGGCCTGCTGAACCAGTTGCCGCAGACTGGCAATGGCTTCTTGCGTGTGCTTTTCTTCAACCTGGACCTTGGCCACGTTTGCTTTCGCAGTCAGAATTGTGCCCGGCTCTTTGCTGCGGATGGCGGCTTGTAGCGCTTCCGCATAGGCGGCATGGGCAGACTTCATATCTCCGCGATAGAAGAACGCATCGCCCTGGAATCCCAGCGTTTCTGCAATCATTTCGTCGTTCTTCAGTTCGTGCGAAAGGCCGAGTGCTTCGTCCAGATCACTCTTCGCCTCATCTCCGCGCCCTGCTAGGATAAGCGCGTCTGCGGTGCCACCCAACAGTTCGGCCATCCATGAAGTTCGGTCCTTGATTTCACGGAAAGTCGCGAGGGCTTCCTGCTTCGATTTGATGGCCGCACCGAGGCGCCCCTGGTAACCAAACATCTTTCCCAGGCTGTAAGACTCAATGGCTGCACCATGTGGATCATTCATGCTGCGCCTGAGATCCAAAGCTCGCAGGTAGTAAGAGACGGCCTGATCGAACTGACCCATATCGGCCGAAGTCTCGCCGAGATTGTGGACAGCTTCCACAATGTCCTGCGGCACTTTCGATTTTTCGCGCAGTTGCAGCGCCTGCTGGAAGTAGGTGAGGGCATCCTCATATTGCCCTTTGCTGGAGTAGGCGCCTCCAATATTGTTTAGGCAAATGGCCTGCAAACTTTCGTTGCCGAGATCGCGCTGCAATTGCAGTGCTTCCTTGTACATTTTCAACGCCTGGTCATGATCGCCACGGTCGTCGTAGAAATTGCCGAGGTCGATCAAACTATCGCCCAGGCCGCGCTTATCGCCAATGTCGCGCCGAACTTGCAGCGCCTCCTGAAAGTCGGCGAGAGCCTCTTTGTTCTTGCCGAGCGAAGCCTGTGCATTCGCCATCTGGTTCAAGCTGAGGGCAAGGCCGCGCTTCTGACCGATTTGCCGCCAGATAGCTAGCGCCTCGTCCTCATACCGCATTGTTTCTTGGGGCTTGCTCAGCATTCCGTAAGCGACACCCATAAAATGCAAGCTGGCAGCTTTCTGCTCCTGATTATCCATTTGAATGGACAAGGTATAGGCGCGGTTCAGAGGGTCGAGACTGCCTTGTGGATCACCACTTTTCAGAGCGATGCGACCCAGCTCGAGGGTCGCTGTGACGTCCTTGGGATTCGCGGTTAAGAGCTTTTGGTAATACTCCCGGGCTTTCGTGAGGTTGCCAGAATCTTTGTAGAGGCTGGCCAGAGCCGACTCCACGTCTGAGTTATCAGGCGAAGCCTGAGCGAGCGTTTCATAGGCCTTTATGGCCTCGGGATAGTTCTTTGTGACCTGCGAATGAATCGCGGCAATCAAGTACTTCTCCGCTTCAGGGAGCTCCTGGCTCAGGGTGACAGCTTTTTGAGCTGACTGTTCAGCTTCGCCATCGTAGCCCAGCGTGCTGTAGGCCTGCGCCAGCTTGGAAAATGCAAGCGCGAAATTAGGATCTGCCTTGGTCGCTGCCTCGAATTGTTTCTCTGCCTCCAGATTTTTTCCGTCTCGCTGGAAAGAGACGCCCTGGTTGTAATCACGCAGGGCATCCATGGAGCTCGATTTCGGCTGAAACGAACTCGCCTTCAATTCTTTTTGCACGTTGTCCGGTAGTGCAAGTTTCTGGCGAAGGGACTCGGCTAGGCTATCAACCCCGCCGGGAATCTCCTTTTCGCTGGGGACATCGATTTTCAGGGCTACGCTGCGATCGTTCTTGATGTCCTGCAGGGTGGCGTCGATGCGGATCTGGTCGCCAAACTTGGCGAACTGGCCCCAAACTACGCGGTCTGCGTTGCTGAAATCGGCCACGCGCCGGATCGTCGCCGCGTCAAGCACTGTCGAGTTGGAAATGCGCAGGTCGGTGAATATCTGATGCAGACTAGTCGGACTGACGGTGCGCAGACGAGCGGACTGCCCCACATCGGTGCTTAGCATGTCCGCTAGGCTTGGCCCCAGCCAATCCAGTTGAGGATCGCCGGAGGCGTTGCGGAAAGGCAAGATCGCCAGCGACAGTGCAGGTCCGGAGGCGACCTTCTTCGCCGATGCCGATGGCGAAAAAAGCACGCCGCGAAAAGCGTAACCGAGAATCGCCAAAACGAGCACGGTGGCGAAGCCCACCACCAGCGGCCAGTGAATGGTACGTCCCCAGGGCTCGACGGCCGGCTGAAAACCCAACGTGGCGGCCGCACGGTTGCCTTGCCAGGCCTCGAGATCCGACAAAAGGTCGGACGCAGTCTGATAACGCAGGCTGGTATCGCGCTCCAGGCACTTGCTGACGATATTGCTGAGCGCGGGAGGAATCGTCTTGTCGTGATCCGATACCGGGATCGCTCGCTCCTGGTTGCGTTTGATCAAACTGGCCAGAGCGCTCTCGGCTTTGTAAGGCATTTTGCCGGTCAACAATTCGTAAAGAATCAAGCCGACCGCAAACAGATCCGAACGCTGGTCCAGATTTCCCGCCAAGGCCTGCTCGGGAGACATGTACTCCATCGTCCCAACCAACGCGCCAGTTTGGGTCATGCCGTCACCCTCAAGGGTGCGCGCCATGCCAAAATCCATCACCAGGATGCGCCCGGTCTTATCCCGCATCACGTTTTGCGGCTTCAAGTCCCGGTGAATCACGCCCACGCTGTGTGCCGCTTCCAAGGCACGGCAGACCTGTTGAATTATCTCCACCGCCTCTTCGGGGGGAAACTTTTTCTTTTCCAGGATCAGTGTGCGCAGATCTTGGCCCTCGACAAACTCCATGGTGATGAACTTCACACCATCGGAATCGCCAAGATCATAGATACGGATGACATTCTTGTGAGTAACCTGATGCGAAAGGAGAAGCTCCTGCTTGAACCGAGCGACGATCGCAGGATTGGCTGCCAGTTCCCGCCGGATCAGTTTCAATGCCACAAAGCGATCAAGTTCCCGATCCTTAGCCTTGTACACAGCGCCCATCCCGCCTTCACCGAGCATCTGCAAAATCTCGTAGCGGCCACCCAGCACGTCCCCGGTCTCAAGCAAGGGAACGCTGACTTGGGTGCGGGCGGTTTTTCGACCAAGAGATGGAGGAGGCGAGAACCCCTCTGCCAGTGTAGCGTCGACGTCCACGAGGGTGGCGTCGGAATCGACAGGCGGAGTTCCCGGGTCAACCAGCGTCGCGTCGGCGTCAGAAGGATACTTGGGAAGATCGATCGACGTGGGCAGATCCGAATCCAACGGAGGGTTGGAGTCCGAGCTATCGCTCTTCACGGGAACGCCTACGCCCGGTTGGTTGGCAGCGTTCCCCCGAAGATCAGAGCGTTGATTCCGATTGTCCATGTTCCCCTGGCTGGGAGCCAAGCTTCAGGCACCCAAAACCCGTCGCGAGCGACCAGGTCACGTCAGCTCTGGGGTTCGAACAGTTACTTGGGTGCCTAAGCTACCGCCTTCGGAGCAGCATCGCTTCCGAGAGATCGGATTGCGCTGGCCTCATCCAGCTCAATCTCAAATACGGACGCCAATCTTGTCATCTGAAGCAGGTCGTTGACGCGCTTGTTCAGGTTAACCAGCCTGAGCTTCCCGCCCTGATTGCGCATCGTTGTGTGAGTCTTAACCAGTTCCCCGACACCCGAGCTATCGACATAGTTAACTTCGCTCAGATTTAGAACGATCTTTCGGTTCCCTTTGTCCGCCAACTCCCGAACCACCTCGCGGAGTATGACGTTACCCTCGCCGAGCGTGATTCTGCCGCTGATGTCTACAACGACCACATCACCGACTTGGCGAGTGTGGGTTTGCATCTTCTGGGGCGTCCGATTTTCCATGCCAAGTCCCAGCCGATCAAGCACCTCACAGGCCGTTTTCGCGAGTTCCTGGGATTCAGTTCGAACTACGATCAGCGACCGTCCCTCTTTCAGGACCTCTCGGAAGAAGGCAGCATCCTCGGAACACCTCTCATCGGCAGTAGGATTCGGAACCTCGGAGCCATGCGGAAGCATCTGTGATCCGACTGCGGCCCCAGCTCCGGCGCCCGTGAGTCCTAACAGCGCCGCTGCGCCAAAACCGAGCGCGAATACGGCTCCAACACCCGGCACGAGCAGTGTTGCGGCAGCAACTCCCGCCGTCATCCCAACCGCTCCTCCCGTAAACCCGCCAACATATGCCCCCAACTGCTGGGCAATTCTCTTGGCCTCATTTTCAGAACGGGTCAAGAAAACTACAGATTCCTCCGGTACGCTCCGTTCGCGCAACTCCTTGGCTGCCTCTTCTGCCTGATCGCGTGAAGCAAAAACCCCAATTGCGGTCTCCATGTGAGCCTCCTTGATATCGCAAATCGTTACCCCAGGCCCTCGATCCTTTTATCGAAGAACTCGATACGGCGACCGTAATCTTCCGTACCAGAAGCCGGGCGTTCAACACAGCGTCAAGGAATACATTTCCCCCAGAAGAAATCGGAAAGGACAACTCTGAACGCCTCCCCCGCATGGGACGCTCAGCGTCTGGTTTGCCCACCAACATAGCAGATTAATCAGCTTGAGCCAAGGAGAAATCCTCCGCTTTCGCGGCTCATCTGGCGAAGGAATTACTCCATTGAGGTACGAAAAACGAAAGCGCCCGTGACTCATTGAGTCGCGGGCGCTTCGCTGAACAGCCCTCCCCCGAAAACTGCTCACCCCCAACCTAGTCCTGGTCTCACAAATCGTGAATGGCTCTTGCGTGCCACCGGATTGCACTGATGGGCCATGCGGGAAAACCTAGCCCGACTCTGACGCCAGTCGAAGGAAGGGCGAAGTCTTGGAGAACGCATCCTGGTAGGAGTTGCGATTCTTCGGGACGACGCGGTGAGCCGGCCGGTAGCTTCTTGCGTCCAGGCTTCCGTCTGGGTAAACACGGTTGCGCTGACCAGCTCCGAATTTCTTGAATTTCGCTGCAACCAATTTTGAAGTGCCTCATCCAAGTAGCATCTCGCAATCGGAGCAGAAAGCATGCCCACCGCGCAAGAACAGTATTACGGTGAGAAAGAGACTCCTTCCACCTTTCGCCTGGATGTTCCACTTCACAACCTGTTAACCAAGTCACCGGCCGCGAGGCCAGAACTGCTTCCTGGGAACGGCGGGGAAAAGTTCCCCGAGCCGGTGTTCCCGCAACATCCCGATTTGCTCGCACAGGACGACAATTATGAGGAGAACCTGGCGCTTGCTCGAGCCGGCAAGCGACCCTGGTCCAAGCAATACATTTTGCGGGCCATGAATGGCTGGTTGTTCCCCTACATGAAGTCGCGTGCGCTGCCGGGACCGTTTCATCCCATCATTGCCTACCTGTTTACCGAGTGGAAATGCAATCTGGACTGCCATTACTGCTGGGCGTTCGATAACAGCGTAAAAGGCATGACGGAAGAGGTCGCGAAACGCTCCATCGACTGGCTCCATTCGACTACGTGCCGGGTGCTGGCCTTCATGGGCGGCGAGCCGCTTTTGCGTCCGCAGTTGGTGCACAAAGCCTGTTACTACGCGGCGAAGAAAGGCTTCTGGATTTACATGCCGACCAACGCCCGGTTGCTGCGTCCGGACGTGATCGACCGGCTGGCGGATGCGGGTGTCGCCATCTTTAACTTCGCCGTCGATGCGGTCGATGAGAAGCCAGGGCTGCCCAAAGCGCTCACTCCGGTGCGAAAGTATTTCGATTATCTCGTGCGCAAACAATACAAATACGGATACGCTGTCTTCTTCAATATCAACATCTGCCGCAACAACATGGAAGATGTAATGCAGTTGACAGAGATCGCGCGCGAACACGGCATCGCGACCGACTATCACCTCAACGAATCGCCGATGATCGAGCAGAATCATTTCAAACATTACGAAGCGAACGATACCTTCATCTATCCCGAGCACTGGCCACAAGTCGACGAACTGGTGGATTGGCTAATCGAAAAGAATAAGTCCGGGTACAAGATGGTGAATTCTGTCAAACGGCTACAGGATATGAAGGACTTCATGCGAGGCAAGGTGGAACCGTGGAACTGCCGTGCCGGACAGAATTCGATTATCATTCGCGTGGACGGCAGCCTCGCCCCGTGCTTCCCCATGTATTCGGCGACACACGATTGGGGAGTCATCGAAAATCAAAAGTTCGAGGTTCCGCAATTGAATGAGATGAAAAAATCTTGCCAGACCCATTGCTTTTCGACCTTGAACCATAACCTGGGTTTCTGCTACAACGACACTAGGGTTGTGAAGTGGGTGCTCAAACAAGCAGGCCGCGGTTTCCAAGGAGTGACTGGCAGCTTCGCTTGAACGGGTCAAGACCTTCCCAAGGTCTTGCATGGTGGGGTAATTGAAGTTGGCGAGCAGCACGGGTTTCAGCTCATCCGGCGCCCCCGAGACGCGTTACTAAACGTTTCTCGCTGGTGTAAAACGTGAACCTCCTGTAACACGTCGTAGGAGCTTCCGGTGACGTTAGATCGCAGGTTTCAAAATAATCTGCCAAGTTTCCGCGAGGACCTGCGTTCGCTTACTGCCAATCAAAGTTTCGCTCACTTCCATTCCTTTCGTTTCTGCTTCAGAGTCTGTTCGCACCGCCGTCCGCATCCCTGGAGTTCATCCCTAAGAATCAAAACACCATAAACGCCGGAGGAAGATAATGGCTACCCATCTCGTACAAATTGATAACGAAGAGGAAATCAAACAGCGCCTCGAAGCGGAACGCTCCCGGCTGCGCAAGATTGCTGGCCTGGATCAGCCCACCCATTTCCATCGCCCGGTCGAGCGGGCTTTCAAAGCTGAGGAGCGGGATCGCGTCACCATTCTGTTTGGCGGATTCACGTGGAAGCACGAAGATCTGATCCGCGCGGTTTTCCAGGGCTGTGGTTATCGTTGCGAGAAGCTGCCTGTGCCCAACGTGGCCGCGTTCCAGACCGGCAAAGAATTTGGTAACAACGGACAATGCAACCCCACTTACTTTACTGTGGGAAATCTCGTGCAGTACTTACAATTTCTTGAGAAAGAAGGCCTGTCGCGAGACAAGATTCTGAACAACTACGTCTTCTTTACCGCCGGATCGTGCGGTCCGTGCCGCTTTGGAATGTATGAGGCGGAATATCGTTTCGCCTTGAAGAACGCCGGCTTCGATGGCTTCCGCGTTCTGCTATTCAAAGACAGTGACGGGATCAAAGCGGCCTCCGGCGAGCCAGGTCTGAAATTTACGATTGACTTCGGACTTGGGATGCTGAACGCCATGCATCTCGGCGACGTGATTAACGATTTGATTTATCAGATCCGGCCCTTCGAAGTGAATAAAGGTGAAACCGATCGCGTGTTCCGGGAAATGGTTGATGGTCTCTGTGATGACCTTAGAAATCGCGACTCGTTCGAGATTGAGCAGCGTGCGCCGAATTGGCTCAAACCGAAATTCAAGAACAACAAAGTGCTGCGAAATACTGCCAACGTCTTCGGCAAGATGCACGAGCACATGTGGGGCAAGGATTATCTGAACGCTCTGCATGCCGCTCGCGAGCGCATGGATCGCATCGAAGTAGATCGCACCAAGGTGAAACCGGTGGTGAAGATCACGGGCGAATTCTGGGCGCAGATCACCGAGGGCGACGGCAACTTCCACATGTTCAATTTTCTCGAACGCGAAGGCGCTCAAGTCATCGTGGAACCGATCGCAACTTGGGTGGCTTACCTGATGTATCAGGCCAAAGCTCACGCGATTGCGAAGTGGCCGGTAAACCGTCCCCATCGCAATCCCGAGTGGTATGAAGTCAAAAAGAATTTTGCGAACTACATCGGCCTGCACAAGAAGCTGTGGGGCATTGGCTTCGGCGAGAGGGCCTGGAAATTCTTCTATCACCGAACCATCAAGAACATGGGTGGCATCACTCACCATCTGGTGCCGCAGACTGAGTTAGCCGAGATGGCTCATCCCTTCTACAACCAGTTCGCGCGCGGAGGGGAAGGCCACTTGGAGGTCGGCAAGAACGTTTACTACACGGTTCACAAGTTGTGCCACATGGTCTTAGCGCTGAAACCCTTTGGCTGTATGCCGTCTTCGCAGTCGGACGGAGTGCAATCGGCGGTGATCAATAGGTTCAAGGACATGATCTTCCTGCCGATCGAAACTTCCGGCGAAGGCGAAGTGAACGCTCACAGCCGCGTGCAGATGGCGTTGGGCGAAGCCAAGGTTAAGGCGAAGAGCGAGTTCGACCAGTGTCTGAAGGCGACCGGCAAGAGTCTGGACGAAATCCGGGAATATGTCGACGAGCATCCGGAATTAAAGCGGCCCTTCTACCACGTGCCGCATCGCGAGGGCGTTGCCGGAACGGCCGCGCAATTCATTCTGCACGTCAGCGATCGCATGGATAAGAGCACGCGGTCGTGGAATCGCTCGCGTGTGCCTGGCATCACAGTGCCGACCGCCGCTTGAGACTAGATTAGAAGCGACCGCCGTCTTGCTATCAATTGGTTCCGGGCAAGACGGCGGTCGGCACCTCAACCACGACTTGCGAACTGTTTTGCCCAGTTATCGGAGAGAGAATGCACGACCATCTGCATCAGGAATCCAAGCCGCAGCTGTTTAGCATAGCTCCTGCCCCTGCACAAAAACCTCACGATCATCACACTGAGTTCATGGTGGGGCTCGATGTGGGTTCGACCACGGTTAAAGCGACCGTCATCGAGGCGTCGAGTGACAAGGTTTTGTGGCAGGACTACCAGCGTCACGAAACCAAGCAGCCGGAGAAGACGCTGGAATTCCTGCGGCGCATGGAAAAGGAGGTTGGCATCAATCGTCATAACACGCGGATGTTTATGACGGGTTCTGGTGGCGGAGCCATCGCTGACCAGATCGGCGCCAAGTTCGTGCAGGAAGTGACCGCGGTTTCGCTCGCCGTCGAGAAGATGCATCCCGAAGTGTATTCGGTGATTGAACTGGGTGGCCAGGATGCCAAGATCATTGTCTTCAAAGATGACGATGAGACGGGGCGCAAGAAGAAAATTCCCTCGATGAATGATAAGTGCGCCGGCGGAACTGGCGCGGTCATCGATAAGATCAACGCTAAGCTAAAGATTCCTGTCCCTGAGCTCTGCGAACAGGGGTATCACGGAATCAAACTCCACAAGGTGGCCGGGAAGTGCGGCGTGTTCGCCGAGACCGATATCAACGGCCTACAAAAAGTTGGTACCCCGCCGGATGAATTGATGGCGTCGTTGTTTGAGGCCATCGTCCTGCAAAACCTGAGCGTGCTGACGCGCGGACATACTTTGCGGCCGCATGTTCTTCTCCTCGGCGGTCCGAATAGTTTCATTCGTGGCATGCGTGAAGCTTGGCAGGCGAATATTCCCCGTATGTGGCAGGAACGCAAGGTTGCGATTCCGGATGGCGCGAAGCCCGAGGATCTGATCAAGGTTCCGCAAAACGCACAGTACTTCGCCGCCATGGGCGCCATTGAATTCGGCAAGAGCGAGGAAGACTGCGTCGGCTGCTACCACGGATACGAAAAGCTGATGCACTACATCGACTATGGCCGCCAGGAGGAGAAAGCGAAATCCGGCGCCAAAGGTTTGACCACCAGCGACACGGAACTGGATGAGTTCAAGGTTTCCTACCGGCGCAAGAAATTCACGCCAGCAGCATTCCACACCAATCAGGTAGTGGGAGGATTTATCGGGATCGACGGCGGGTCAACTTCGACGAAGGCCGTGTTGCTTGACGAGAAGGGCGACATTCTCTGCAAGGCTTATCAGCTCTCGAACGGAAATCCGATTCAGGACACAATCGAAATGTTCGAGAACCTGCGAGGACAGGTGGAAGCGCAGAAAGCCAAGCTGGAAGTTTTGGGAGTCGCTACCACTGGCTACGCGAAAGACATTCTGAAAGACGTCCTACACGCTGACGTGGCGCTGGTAGAAACCGTGGCGCACACCGAGTCTGCCCTCAAGTTTTATGAAGATCCGCACGTCATCGTCGATGTGGGTGGGCAGGATATTAAGATCATCATCCTGCATAACGGCCGTGTCAAAGATTTCAAACTCAACACGCAGTGCTCGGCCGGTAACGGTTATTTCCTGCAATCCACCGCGGAGGGCTTTGGTTTGGGGGTGGAGCAGTACGCCGATCTGGCATTCTCGGCGCAGTCGATGCCGGTTTTCGGATACGGATGCGCCGTTTTCATGCAATCGGACATTGTGAACTTCCAGCGGCAGGGCTGGCGCGCGGAAGAAATTCTGGCCGGCCTGGCTGCCGTGCTTCCCAAGAATGTGTTCTTGTACGTCGCCAGTATTCCGAATCTGGCGGCGCTGGGCACGCGTTTTGTTTTGCAAGGTGGAACGCAAAACAATATGGCGGTAGTGAAAGCGGAAGTGGACTTCATCCACAACAGCTTCCGCGCCGCGGGGAAGAAGCCGGAAATCATTGTCCACGAATTCTGCGGCGAGTCCGGAGCGATTGGGGCCGCAGTTGAATCTCTTCGCCTGTGGCGTAACGGCCAGCAAACCACTTTCGTGGGATTGGATGCGGTCAAAAAGATTCAGTACCGCACTACTCGCAACGAGAGCACTCGCTGCAATTTCTGCAAGAACAATTGTCTGAGGACTTTCATCGACATTCGCACCGCGCCCAAGGACGACTTGGCGTTCGTGCCGATTCAGAAAGTCACGAAGGTTCCGCTCATGCACGGTGAGCAGCGCCTGATTATCGCCACATGCGAAAAAGGGCTGGTCGAAGATATCAACGACATGAAGGATATCAAGGCCGGCATCGACCAGATCAAAGATAAATACCCCAACTTCGTGGACTTTGCAGCGCATGAAGTTTTCCGTCCAGTCAATGCGAAGAACGTGGCCGATCCCATACCGGTCACGAAATTCTGGAACAAGTCGGCGAAAGAACGCATTCCGCTGATGGAAGGGCGCAAGAAGCTGCGCGTCGGCATTCCGCGCGTGCTGAACATTTACACCTACGCGCCGCTCTTTAACGGATATTTAGAGAGCTTGGGAATCCAGCCGGAAAATATTGTCTATTCCGATTACACCAGTTCTGATCTCTATCGTGCCGGTGCTAGCCGCGGAGCGATCGATCCCTGCTTCCCGGCTAAGATCGGCATTTCGCATGTCTATAACCTGATCCAGGAGAAGCACCGGAAGAAGCCTCTGAATGTGATCTTCTTCCCCATGTACGACGTTCTGACTTCGCCGCTGGTGAAGATCGTAGGCGCGAACGCTTGCCCCACTGTTACCGCGACGCCGGAAACGGTAAAAGCGGCATTTACGAAAGAGAATGACGTATTTGCCGAGCACAACGTGAAGTACCTGGACCCGGTTCTCAACTTTGCCGACCGCAAACTGTTTGCCCACCAGATGCTGCAGGCATGGCAACCGATCCTCGGTTTGTCACAGGAAGAAAACGATCGCGCAGTGGAAGTCGGCTATAAGGCGCTGGAGGATTACGAAAAGAGCATCCGCCAACGCGCTCGCCAGGTTCTCGATCAACTGGAGCGCGAAGACCGCATCGGCATTGTGATGCTAGGCCGGCCGTACCACCACGATCCGGGTTTGAATCACGAAATCATGGAAGAGTTCCAGAAGCTGGGCTATCCCATCTTCTCGCAGAATACGCTGCCGCTGGATGAAGACATGCTGGAGCGTTTGTTCGGCGAAGAAGTGCGAGCCGGAGTGATCAGTCATCCACTCGATATCACGGATGCCTGGAAGAATTCCTATTCCTGTAGCACTAACCACAAAGTGTGGGCCGCAAAATTCACGGCGCGGCACCCGAATCTTGTTGCGCTGGAAATTTCCAGCTTCAAGTGCGGCCACGATGCGCCGATCTATGGCGTGGTCGAGGGCATTATCGAAGAATCGGGCACGCCGTATTTCTGCTTCAAGGATCTTGACGAAAACAAGCCGACCGGCTCGATCAAGATTCGCGTCGAAACCATCGATTACTTCCTGCGACGCTATCGCGAAGAAGTGATCCGCAAACGCAAGGCCGCCGACGATATCGAGGCCCAGCTCGCCGCACTGGAAGCAGAATTGCGTGGGCGGACGATATCAGATGGCAGCCTGGCTAGTGCGCAGCAATTCGAACCAGAAGCGCAAGGTATGGCCGCGGATTAGTTCTCCGCGACCTACTAGTTGGCTCTCGGCAAAGGCTTGTCGCTTTTCTGCCAGTCCGCTGCCGCAGCGGACTTCCCCGGTGGAGGCTACATCCTGAGCTCCGGTGCGTTCAAGCATTTGTTTGGCTTTCGCGGTCCAATTCCCATCATTGCAGTGAACGGATAGCAGAATTCCGCTACCTATGTCCGTGTAATTCCCATGGGTGTAGCCAATGTCAGAACCAAAGCCGGCACCTACGGGATAGTAGCCTTCACCGGGGGCGTTGAGCGGGCGCTCTCCTGTCCGCTCGAATTCACCGACGTCGCCTCGTAGTAATAGGCCTGCCCTGAGACGACTGTGCTGTCGGTGTAGGCGGTGTTCGCGTCCAGGGTGGAATTGATTTTGCTGTATGCACCGCTGGCGCTGGTACTGCGGTAAACATTGTAGCCCGCTACGCCCGAACTCGAGTTCCATGACAGATTGACACTGTACGCCGCCACTGTGCCAGTACCGCTCAGAGTTTCCGTCATCTGAGCATTGCTAGCATTGCTGGAAAACGACAGGGAACCAGATTGCGCGCCGCTGCTCTTCGGGGTGAAAGCCACGTTAAACGACAAACTGTGGCCGGCAGCGATCGTCAGCGGAAGCGTAACTCCTTCCAGTACAAATTGCGAGTTGCTGCTGCCATCCGAAGACACGGTCACAGCTGAACCTGAGGCACTCATTGTGATTGATTGCGTCTGTGTCGTCCCGACGGGCACATCGCCAAAGCTCACTGTTGCCGGAGAGACGGCCAACTGCCCGCTCGCCGTGGAACTCCCGCTACCCGTTCCAGTTAGCTCAACCTGGAGGTGAAAGATTGAGTTTGAAACGTCGGTGGTGAAAGTAAACGTTCCTCCCACCCATCCGCTCGCAGTCGGAGTGAAGATCACGTTCACGGAGATGCTTTTGCCTGCGGCCAGGGTGAATGGCAGCTTCTTGGCTGAACTGAACGCACCTCCGACAAGGTTCACCTTCGAAACGTCAATGCTGCTCTCACCAGTGTTCGTCAAGGTAAAGCCCGCGGTTTTCGTTTTGCCGACTTCCACGGTGCCAAAGTGCAGAGCGCACGGACTGCAGGTTAATTGTTGCGCGGTCGCTTGAGCACCTAAAGCCAAAATTGAAGCTATTGTTGTGACTATTATGCCGAAGAAACCACGGGCAGAAAGATGGCTGCTAATGGACTGGGGGGGTCTCATGCCGACATTCTGAAGTCATGAGGATAGGTATGGGTAGGTCTCAGTAGGGCAAGTTGAATAATCGGAAGGGCAGACTCGCGCAGGCAAGCGTTCGGCGCCGGCCGACTAAAGCATTATTGACGTTCTCAGACGGGATGAGTTCTACATGCCTCTTTGGGCACAACGGCCAATGAAAACGGGTTCGGCTGTGAGCGCCTTGGACGTACGTGGTTGTTCGCCTTAGTGGGGCCGAAGAGCCCGTGGATGAGTTTGACCCTGGATGCATGAGAGGTTTCGGAATCTCACCGGGGAATGTAGTTATTCAGAAGCGGGAACATGACGGAAGCAAAAGGAAGAAGCCGTTGCTCGGCGGCATTTGCCGTCTCACCCGGCAACATGTCGGTCATGATGCGAACCAAGGCACCGTCGCTCCGGTTCAAACGAATCGCGTCTTTCACCAGGTAGAACTTGGCAAAATATTCGCTGGCAACGCCGCGGTCGTGCGCCCAGTACCAATACAACACGAGCTTGTGCGCGCCAGCTCGAGCAATCACGTAACGGTTTACGGGGAACGGACTGTGGCCCGGAAGGTCGAGATCGACTCGGCTGCTCTCCACCGGAGTCCAACCGGCTCCCGGGAAGCAGTTCTTCGGAGAGTGAATCGTATCTCCCGTGCGCTGGCTCGGGAAGTAGGCGATGTAAAGATTTATCGCCCCAGCGCTGTTTTCCGAGTAGTAGTCGCGAACGATGAACTCGCCAGATCCCAGAACGTCGAGCTCTTCCTTTTCCAGGGGCCGATCCACGCCCTTCCACGGACCCAATTGCATGGGAAATGACCGAAGCGGAAGTCGCGGCGGGAAGACTTCGGTGCGTCCCCGTGCATGCAGCAGAATCGCGGTCAGAGCGATCAAGCCGGCAGCAAGCCCCAAGCGCAGCCCACCCAAGGACTTCATGAAGGGCTTCCTTTCTCCGGCCACAAAAGACGAAGCGTGCGATGCAAAAGATACAGCATGACAAGGGATGCCACAAACATCAGCCATCCTTGGAACTCGTGAAAGAACCCCTGCGCTTTATCTGGATCCCAATATTGGACCAGCAGGCCCGTGACCACCACTCGCAGGCTGTTCGCAGCCACGGCAATCGGAAGTGCCGCCACCGCCAGCAGCACACGTACCAAGTTGCTGCGCTCCATCAGATAACCATAAATGACAGCCAGCGTTGCCAGCGACATTAGCGAACGAATTCCGCTACAAGCGTCAGCCACCTCCAATGCCATCGCCGGAAGAATGATTACGTTGCCTTCTCGCAACACCGGCACGCTTAGCCAGGACAAGATGGTGCTGGCTATTTTCGAGGCCAGCAGTTGCAGCGGGAATGTGATCTGGTTGAAGACGATGGCGGGAATAGGAATCATCAACACCAGAAAGGCCCAGGGAAACAAGAGCGCCCGAAAGAACTTCCAGCCAAGGAAGAAGACGATGAGGCCGGCCAAAACAATTAGCAAAGAAAAGCGGGAAAGAAAAAGCTCCGCGCCCATTTGCCCCAGAACCAGAATGCACAGTCCAAATCCCAAAAGCGGCAAGCCCCACCATGATGGCCGCGGGGTGAGGAGTGCCAGTGCGGAGCGCTCCTGCCAGACGACAAAAGCGGTGAAGAATGGAACGAAGAAACCGTGTGAGAAATTGGGATCGTGCCACCACTGCCCGACCAGGTGAGTGAGCGTCGGAAGATAAAGCCAAAGTAAGAGCCCCGCCAGCAAGGCCACTTGCCAAACACGAGGGCGCTCCGGTTCGTTGGGCGCGGGTGGCGCGGCTGAGTGCACGGCTTGCAGCAATTCGCTCAATGCAGCATGTCTATCGTACAACGAGCGGGATCCAGCATAAGCGAAGTAAGCCGCCTCCGCAATCAAAAGCAGGAATCCAGGGGTAACAGTGCCGATCCTCGGTACCCAACCTTGCGGACTTCCATAGCTTCACAACTAAGGGAGGCGGAAATTATTACTCCATCTTCGGACGAGCAGTCGCAATTGCGGTTACCATTGAGTGGGCAAATACTTTCTCTTTTATGACCAACGATATAGGGTAAGGGCACGAGGTTATTCTCCCCGATTGCAGATTTACTGGTTCTAAACCTATGATAAAAAAAGACATAATGAGAAGAGTGCGCTATTATCGCAAAACTGGAGAATGGTATCCACCGTGCTCCTGAACTAGGGTGATCACCGGGTGGCCTGATGTGTGTGGTCATCCCCTGGAAGAGACCGTAGAATGGAATCGCATTTCTCCCAAAGCTCGGCAAGCAAAGAATCTCAGGCGACTGGCCAGCCCGAGTTCGTGGCTGGTGTGAGTCCGAGCATGCGAAGTGTGGAAAAAGTGATGTTGGAAGTGGCCCAGAGTGAAGTTCCGGTGCTGCTGCTGGCTGAAAACGGAGCGGGCAAACAATCGATGGCCCGCCGCATCCACGAACTTTCGCAGCAAGGGAAGCAATTATTCCGAGTATTTTCTTGTGCGGCTTTGGAATCTGGCGGTTTGGAAGACGCTGTCGCGGAAGGTTTGGTGGGCGGAGGCACGGTTTTTCTTGCCGAGTTAGCGGACTTGAGCGTGAAAGCTCAGGCGCGTCTGCTGCAGGTTTTGACCGAGGGAAGTTCGAAGAATGGCGGCGAACCAAGCCCGGTGCGGCTGATTTGTGGGAGTGCAAGGGATCTGGAAGCGGAAGTGAAGGCGGGAAATCTGCGCGAGGATTTGTACTACAGGATCAGCGGAGTCTGCCTGCGGCTTCCGCCGCTGCGTCAACGGCGTGAAGATATAGCGATCCTGGTGCAGCACTTTTTGCAGAAGTTTGCAGGCGATTTTCATCGCAAAGTCCCGGTCTTGAGCGCAGAGACGCTCCACCTATTCGAGGGATATTCCTGGCCGGGAAATGTCCGGGAGCTGGAAAATGCGGCTAAGGCAATCGTCGCGCTGGGGGATGAAACGGTGGCTATGAACGGGTTGCGGGCCATGTTGCGCCGTCCGGATCCGGCAGCGAACGGCAAACGGGTCTCCCTGAAGCAGGCGTCCCGTGCCGCTTCGCGTGAGATGGAGAAAGAGTTGATTCTGCGGGCGCTCACCCATACCCGGTGGAACCGGCGGCGGGCAGCGCAGGAGTTGCAGATCAGTTACAAGGCTTTGCTGTACAAGCTCAAACAAATTGGATGCTCGGAGTACCGAGCCTCCTAAGCTTCTCAGGAGAGTGCATGAAGAAAGTAACCAAGCTTGCCTGGCTGACCCTGCTAGCGTTCGCAGCCATTGGCATGTGGGCTCTGGATGGCAGCAGCCAGAATGCGGCCAAGCCCGGTAAAGCGGCGGCTCCAGAGGCCCAGGGGACGGTGCAGCAGGTTTCATCGGAGTATGTCATTGGAGCTGACGATACGTTGCACATCTCCGTTTGGAAGGAACCGGATCTAACCGCGACGCTGCCAGTACGACCCGATGGAAAAATCTCTCTGCCGCTGCTGAACGACGTTCCGGCGGCCGGTCTTACCCCGATGCAGTTGAAGGATTCGATCACCGAGAAATTGAAAAAATATATCGCCGATCCGCGCGTCACTGTCGTGGTCACGGCGATGAACAGCCGGAGATTCTTCGTAACCGGCGAAGTCGTGCACTCCGGACCAATGCCTCTGCTTCCCGATATGACCGTGCTGCAGGCGCTCTCCGCTGCCGGCTTTACGCAATTTGCGAATGTGAAGGGCATTTACTTGTTGCGCACCGAAAACGGACGACAGGTGAAGCTCCCGTTTAACTACAAGGAAGTTGTGAAGGGAAATCATCCCGAGCAGAACATCACACTGAGACCGGGAGACACGGTCGTCGTCCCCTAAGGAGCTGAGGAACCGAGATGAGCAAACGCTATTCCTTTTGGGCCTTCTTTTTATGGCTGCCGCTGCTTGGCGTTTCGGCGGCCTGGGCCCAGGACAGTTCACCCCAGCAGCCGGAGGGCGGCGTGCCGGATAGTACTCCGCAGCAGCCTGCGCCCGCCTATGGCCCGGACACTTCGGTACCTTCAATCTCCGAAAACCCTCCTATTTCCGGCCTCGATCTACCAAACCTGGAACCGCACGCTGCCCCTTTGAGTTACTTGCAGGCCGGTGCTCATGTCAGCGAGTCCGTAAGTTCCAACCTTGCGAACACCTTGGGTGGGAGCGACGTCTCCACCATTACGAACGGTCTGGGCAGTTTGGAATTGCAACGGCTTTGGAGTAATTACGACTTGGCTCTCGACTACCTGGGCGGAGTGGGCTACTACAACGTGACCGGTATCGGCCTCAAGCAGATCCAGGAATTGGGTCTAAACCAGAAAATCACCTGGAAGAGAGGTCAGTTAAGCGTTCGTGATGCTTTCAGCTACCAGCCAGAGGGCACCTTCGGCACTTCCTATGGTTCTCTCGCCACGATAGGAGCGGCGATAAGTGGGCAGAGTGGCTTTTTTGGCGGGACGGGGCTCGGCGAGCTTGGTCAGGTTCCACGCCTTATGAACCTCAGCGTGGCTGACGTGGTAGAGAATCTCACGCCCAAGTCTTCGATAACTGCCGCCGGGGGATACGGGTTCGTTCACTTCCTGGGAAATGAGCCGGGTACTGGTACTTCATTCATCGGAAATGGCCAGGTAACCGGGCAGGTGGCCTATGACCGAGTGCTGGGGCCTCACGATCAAGGGGCGCTAGTGTATCTGTATCAGGGATTCAGCTTCTCCACGGGGGTTACCTTTCACAGCAATGTTGTTCAGTTGATGTGGGGACACCGGATTTCCGGTCGCATGGATTTTCTGATTGGCGCCGGACCCCAGTTCACGCAAATCAACAACGTCCTTACTCCGTCGAGCAACCCATCTACTGCGACCGATTCCACCCTGCGAGTTTGCGGGGACAGCAGCCAATCCGGTGCTTGAGTGCCCGACCAATGAGTTTCGCATCGGAGCTGCTGGTCAAGCTTCGTTGCGGTACCGATTTCCCAAGGTCAGCCTGGACTTGACTTACAGTCACTTCCTCACTAGCGGGTCCGGTTTTTTTGCCGGTGCGGAGAGCGACATAGCCCGCCTGACTGCGACTCGGCCATTAGGACGGATCTGGACCGCTTTTACCGATATCGGATATTCGCGCAACAGCCGGGTGACGCCGCTTATTGCCTCCCAGACGGTGGAGTGCAACCAACAGTTAAAGCCGGGTGGCACCCCATGCCCGGGCGTTAGCGCCAACACCTACCAATACGGCTTTGCAGGCGCGGGGTTGCGCCGGAATTTCGGACGCACTCTGAAGGGTTACATCAGTTATCAATTCAACGAATTGTCCTTTGACAACTCGTTTTGCGGATCGGCTGGGGTTTGCAGCCGGATTTCACAACGACAAGTAGGAACGATTGGACTGGATTGGACTCCCCGGCCAATCCGGCTTGATTAAACTATTTCATGCCGGCTGATTCAGCCGGCGGAACGGGTGCCGACTAACGATGGAAAACCGTGAATTAACGATGGACGATTATCTGGCGATGTTGCGCCGCCGGATGAAGGTGATTCTGATCCCAGCGCTGCTGGCGCCCCTGGCCGGATTGCTGGTCTCTTTCATTTTTCCCGCCAAGTACACCTCGCAGTCCCTCATCATGGTGGAAGGACAGAAGGTGCCCGAAGGTATTGTCAAGCCTGTGGTCACCGCTGATCTGACCGAGCGCATTGCCACGCTGCAACAGCAGGTCCTCAGTCAAAGCACCTTGCAGCCCATGCTGGAGCGCTCCGGACTGGCTAAACCCGGCCAGGACCTCGATGACTTGATCGAGAAAATCCGCCTCAACATGACCGTCGAAGCCGTGGAGACGGATCTTTCGGACATTGGCACCACCAAGAAAAGGCCCAACAACCAGAGCCCGGTCCCAGGCTTCTATGTGAAGTACACGGCATCCAATGCCCGCGAAGCGCAACAGATTTGTAACGAATTGACCTCGCTCATGCTCGAACAGAATTTGAAATCGCGCGAGGATGTAGCCCGGGGCACGACCGACTTTCTCAGCAAGCAGGTGGATGACACCAAGCGCAATCTAGACGAGCTGGATAGCAAACTTGCAGCTTTTAAGAAGCAGTACATGGGGCAGCTTCCCGGCGACGAAGACAATAACCTAAAAATCCTGATGGGGCTGAACTCCCAGCTGGATGCCAACACTCAGTCGCTAAGCCGTGCGCAGCAGGACAAAGCCTACACCGAATCGCTGCTCGCCCAGCAGATTTCCGCTTGGAAGGCATCGCAGTCGGCCAGCAATCCGCAGACCTTGCAGCAGCAGCTTTCTCAACTGCAAACCCAACTCGTCGACCTCCAAGCTCGGTACACCGCCGACCATCCCGACGTGATCAAAACTCAGGCAGACATCGCGCAGGTCCGGAAAAAACTGGACGAGATCAACAACGCTCCTGATAAGACATCGAGCACCACTCCGGACAAGGAGTCCGCTTCGGAGCCGCCTGAGATTCGCCAGTTGCGCACGCAAGTGCATCAATATGAGGACTTGATCGCACAGGCCACTCGCGACCAGAAAAAACTGCAGCAGGAGATTTCTATGTACCAGGGGCGCGTCGCGCTCAGCCCTGCCATCGAAGAACAATACAAACATCTGGCCCGCGACTACGACAATACTCAGAAGGTGTATCAGGATCTCCTGGCCGACAAGAGCAAGTCCGACCTGGCGCTCAGGATGGAGCAACAACAGGAGGGTGAGCAGATGCACTTACTCAATCCCGCCAACCTGCCCGAATTACCCAGCTTTCCGAACCGCCCCCTGTTCGCTGCCGGAGGCTTTGGTGCTGGTTTGATGCTCGGTCTCGGTCTTGCCTTATGGCTCGAGTTGCGCGACAAGTCGATCCGCACTCAGGCGGACGCCGAGAGCGCTCTTGAACTTCCCATGCTGGTAGCCGTGCCATGGGTCGTCGATATCGTGCCCGAGAATGGCAACGGGAAGGGTCATCTGTGGAAAAAAAACAAGTCGCCGGATGAAAAGGAAGCCGTCAGGTTCTAGGTGAATCCTTAGGCCTCAAAGAAAAAGAATTATGTACAAAGAGTTCTACGGGCTGCGAGCAAATCCGTTTAACGTCAACCCCGACCCGCGTTATCTGTTCCTCACGCGGCATACCGAGGAGGCTCTGGCGTGCCTGACCTACGGCATCCAAAGCCGCAAGGGATTCGTCTTGCTGACCGGTGAAGTGGGGACAGGCAAGACCACCCTGATCAACAAGTTGCTCGAGTGGCTGCGCCTGCAACAAGTAGCGACCGCGTTCATCTTTAACTCACGCCTCAACACGACCCAGTTTCTGGATTACATGATGGCGGACTTCGGCATTCCCAGTGATTCGAAGGCCAAAAGCCAGATCCTGCTGCGGCTCTATAACTGGTTGCTGGATCGCTACCGCGCCGGGGAAACCGCGGTGCTCATCGTGGATGAGGCGCAAAACCTGACCGAGGAAGTGCTGGAAGAAATCCGTATGCTCACCAACCTGGAGACATTTACGGAGAAATTGCTCCAAATCGTCCTGGTGGGTCAGCCCGAACTCGAGCAGAAACTCAAGCAGCCCCAACTGCGGCAGTTGCGCCAGCGCTTGACGTTGCGCGCCAAGACCCATGCTCTCTCGCTCGAGGAGACCAAAGCTTATATTCAGCAACGCTTGCGGATCGCTGGTTCCAACGGCCAACAAATCTTCGATCCGGAAGCTGTAGTCGCGATCCACCGCTATTCCAACGGCATTCCCCGCGTTGTCAACCTGCTCTGCGAACACTGTCTGGTGAGTGCCTTCGTAGACCAGCAGAAAATAATCGCACCGCCGGTGGTGGAGTTCGTGGCCCGGGATTTTGACCTTGCGGACGGGACTGCGGCGCGGGCCATGTTGACCTCTTCTCCAACAACATCCCAAAGCAAGCTTGATTTAGTGGATACCTTGCGGTCGCTAGCCAACATCGCGGATCGCTTGCGCGATGACGAGAAGGACCTCCCCAAGGAAAGGAAACTATGAGTAGAATTCACGAAGCCTTAAAGAAAGCTGAGCAGGAACGGGCAGCGCAGGGAGGTCCAGCCCAGCCCGATTACGAGCCCAGCTACGCGGCCACTGCGGCGGCGGACTTGCCGATGTCGCCGCCTCCCGAACATCCGGCGGTAGAAGCCGGCGCAAGAATGCCCGCCAATGTCGGCGTTCCCTCGACTGCGTCGATGCCCTCGTTTGGCAGCCCCTTCAGCCTTGATGCCTTGCTGGCGCGATGCGTCCCCCAGCCCTGGGTGCCCGACGAAAAGACGATGTTGTTTTTCAATGGCGACGATATTGCGCGAGGCAGTGAGGAATTTCGGACGCTTCGTTCTCGTCTGTATCACGCGCGGGAGAAGATGCCGCTGAAAAAACTCTTAATCACCAGCGCCTTGCCCAAAGAAGGCAAATCCTTCACCGCCTCCAACCTCGCCCAGGTATTAGTCAGGCAGCACGGACGGCGTGTGCTGCTGATTGACGCCGACCTGCGGGGTCCGCGGTTGCACATGATGCTGGGCACAACTTCTTCTCCCGGGCTCGCGGACTATCTCCAGGGAGGAAGTGACGAGTTTTCGATTATGCAGCGCGGGCCCATGGAAAACCTATTTTTTATCCCAAGCGGTCAGGAGATTTCCGATCCCGCCGAACTGGTTGCCAATGGGCGTTTGAAGCTGCTTCTGCAGCGGGTCGAGGCGCTGTTCGACTGGATCATCATCGACTCTCCGCCGGCTGTGCCCGTCTCCGACGCCAGCGTGTTGGCGAAGGCCTGCGATGGTGTGCTCATGGTAGTACGTTCCAACGCGACGCCCGTCGATATGGCCCGGCGGGCGCGGCAGGAATTTCCCGACGAGATGCTCGTCGGGGTGGTGCTGAATGGCACCAGCATGGATGCGATGCCCTACACGCGTTACTACTACGACGCGTATCAGAAGAGTACGACCGAGACCAAGACCCCCGGGAAGTAGGAAAACGTGATCCGGCTGTTCAAAGTTTATTATCCGCTGCGCACGCTGGTCCTGCTGGCGGCTGAGGCTCTGATTGTATGGGCTTCGTTCGTTTTGGGGACGATGCTGCGCAGCCAGGACAGCTGGATATTGCTCAACGTTGATGGCGGATATCTGAAAATCCTTGCTGTCACGGCAATCGTTTTGATTCTCTCGCACTGGTTGGACCTCTATGACTCTTCCAGCTTGAACGAGAGCTGGGAGCAGAGTCTGCGAATTCTGGTGGTCATGGGGTTCGTGGCGCTCGCACTCTCCGCGATGGGCTTCCTTTTCCCGGGTTTTATGCCCGGAAATGGTTCGGCTCTGCTGGGACTCATCATCCTTACGGTCACTTTGTTCTGTTGGCGCGGACTTTATGGCTGGATGTTGAAACAGCCGTTCCTGCGCGAACGGGTCTATGTACTCGGAACCGGGGAACGTGCGGAGAGGCTGGTTCGAGGCCTTCGCCAGCGCTCAGCGCTGGGAATCGAAATTGTCGGGTGGACGGGAAATATTGCTGGTGAACTGACTCGAGAATCAGTGGCGTCAGACTTGGTAAGTCTGGCGCGCGGTGAGGGCGTACATCGCGTGATTGTTGCCATGCCTGATCGCCGTGGCACACTTCCCGTGGAAGAACTATTGGACTTGCGTCTGGGAGGGGTGAAGGTCGAAGAGGCGACATCCTGGCTGGAAAAAATCTACGGAAGGATCGAAGTGGAAAACCTGAACCCGAGCTGGCTGATTTTTGCCGAAGGGTTCCGCTTCAGCACTTTCTTTCGGATGCTGCGCCGCTTGCTGAATTTTTCCACGGCGTTCATTGCCGTGGTCCTGTCGCTGCCCTTGCTCCCATTTATCGCACTCGCGGTAAAGCTGGGTTCGCCAGGTCCGGCACTTTACCGGCAAAAACGGGTGGGCCGCGGCGGAAAGCATTTTTACTGTTACAAGTTCCGCACCATGCGCCAGGATGCGGAAGCCGATACCGGCGCCACCTGGGCCACCGACGATGACCCGCGCATCACGCGTGTGGGTAAATTTTTGCGAGCCTCCCGGCTCGACGAGATCCCGCAGCTGTGGTGCGTGCTGAAGGGCGATATGCATTTCGTCGGTCCGCGCCCGGAGCGGCCCGAGTTTGTGGAGTGGTTGAGCCAAGAGGTTCCTTATTACGGCGTGCGTCACATGGTCCGCCCAGGAATTACGGGCTGGGCCCAGGTGCAATATAAATACGGCAATACCGTGGAAGATGCCCGCGAGAAGTTGCAGTATGACCTCTTTTACATCAAGAACGCTTCCATCGGTCTGGACATGTTGATCATGTTCGAGACCATCAAAATCGTCCTGCTGGGGCGGGGCGCAAAATGAAATGGGTTTTCTGGACAGCGGCCTTTCTGATCGCCTACACCTATGTGGGATATGCCTGCTGGTTGTGGTTTCGCCTGCTGTGGCGCTCCCGGCCGGTGAGGCGCGGCCCCTGCACGCCGCCGGTGTCGATTGCGATGGTTGTACGGAATGAGGAAGAGGTTCTGGAAGTCAAACTCCAGAACCTGCTCTCGCTAGACTACCCCGCATGCCAGATCATCGTGGTCTCCGATGGATCCACTGATGGAACAGAGGCGATTCTGCGCCAGCACGAACGCGATTCCCGATTCCAATTGGTTTTAAACCGCGTCCCCCAAGGCAAAGCATCTGCCCTGAACGACGGACTGAAGTTGGCTCAAGGTGAGATCGTCGTATTTACAGATGCACGTCAGAAGATCGAGCCGGGAGCGGTGCGGCTTTTAGCCGAGAACTTTGCCGATCCTGAGGTGGGATGTGCGAGCGGTGAACTGATGCTCGGGGATGCCGCCAAAGGCGAGAGTAGCCAGGGCTTGAGCCTGTATTGGCGGATTGAAAAGCTGGTCCGCGAATTGGAAGCTGGTTCAGGGTCTGTCGTGGGTGCAACCGGCGCCCTGTATGCGGTGCGTCGAGAGTTGCTGACCAGCATTCCGGCGGGATTGATATTGGATGACGTCTATGTGCCGATGCAGGTGGTGCGGCAGGGAAAGAGAGCGGTTTTCGATGCACGAGCCCGTGCTTGGGACAGTCCGAATCTCGGAACCAGGAGGGAGTTCTCCCGAAAGGTTCGTACACTCAACGGCAACCTGCAGCTTGTGCAGTTGGCGCCTTGGCTCTTGACCGGTGAAAACCCCATTCGCTTTGAGTTTGTGACCCACAAGCTGTTGCGTTTGGTGGTCCCCTTCGCGCTGCCACTTCTGTTGCTGGCGTCTTTTTGGATTGACGGCCCGTTTTACCGGTCCCTACTGATCCTGCAACTTGTTTTCTATGTGCTGAGCGTCTTGGCATTCAGCCGCCTTATAAAGCATGGAGTCTTTGCGCGCATTGTAGACGCGGCTGGCACGTTTGTTCTGCTGAATGGCGCGGCGGTTGTGGCGCTGGTGAATTTTGTAGCCGGGAGACGAGCGGCGTGGACACGATGAACGCAGGCGCTGGCGTCGAAGAGCAGGGAAGTCCGGTGGTCTTCCAGCGGCAACCATCCATCCGTTCCGGTCGGCTCAGTCGATGGGTGTTGCTGTTGGGGGCAATCGCGCTGGTCTGCATTATGGCTGGCCGCGACATCCGCACCGGGGAGTTCGATTACAACATTGATGAGGCGCAGCACGCGGTCACCGGCCTCTTCGTAGCAGACGCGCTTCACGATCTGCCGTTGAGGCATCCCGTGTTGTACGCGTACACCTACTATGCGCAGTATCCCGCTGTTGCCATCCTCCACTGGCCGCCGCTTTTTTATTTGTGCGAAGGCCTGAGTTTCCTGTTGTTCGGGCCCTCGGTAGTATCGGCGAGGCTGACCGTCATCTTCTTCAGCGTCCTATTGCTCTACCAGTGGTTTCTGCTGGTAGAAGAGTTGCAAGATTCCTACACCGCCGCCATCAGCACTGCGGTTCTTGGCCTTCTTCCTATGGTGCTTTTGTTCGAAAAGACGGTCATGCTGGAAATTCCGTCGCTGGCTCTGAGCGTGGCTGCCATTCGGAATTGGATCCGGTACATGGACCAGGGGAATAAGAGTTCTCTTTATGCCTTTGGCCTTTGGCTGAGTGCGGCCCTCTTGTGCAAACAAACCAGCGTGTACTTGCTGGTTTTCTGTGGACTCACCCTCGTAGTGACGCGGAAGTGGGAGCGCATCTCTTGCCGCGATGCAGCTATCGTGGCAGGTATTGTCGCACTGCTCGCCGGTCCATTCCTGGTGCTGATGCTGGCTCTGCAGGGAAATGCGGTGGCGAACGATCTGGGCTCTCACAGCATGAAGGGTCTCGAGCGGTTCACTTTCTATGCCCGCGCTCTGCCCGCATCCTTTTCGAGAACTCTGCTGGTACTAGCAGTCTTAGGCTTTTTGCTGGCACCGCGCTGGGACAAGCGTTGGCAAACCCCAATCATGGTTTGCTGGATTGTGGCTGGGTACTTAACCTTCTCTTTCTTTGGTCAGAAGGAATCGCGATTCGCCATCTACTGGTTTCCGCCACTTGTATATTTCGCCGTAGGGGTGCTCACGCAGCTTTTCAAGATTCCCTGGGTTCGGGTGGCAATGCGCGGTGCGGCCGCGCTTCTGGTCCTGCAGTTGGCGGTTCCGGCTTGGAGCCACGAGCGTCCTTATATCTCGGGCTACAAGGATGTGGCTTCGCGGCTGGTGGACCAGTATCACGCCGGGATTATTCTGTTCGACGGAAGAGTACCCGGCAACTTTGTGTTCTATATGCGCGCCCTTGATCCCAAGCGACACTTCCTGGTGCTGCGAAAGTCGCTCTATGTGGACGACATACGGCCCGGCGCGACTACCGAAGAATTGCTGCATAGCCGGGACGAACTGCTCGACATTTTTCGCCGGGATGGTGTCCGCTTCGTGGTTGTGTCCGAGAATGCTCCGCGGCGCTTCGACGTGGAGCGCATCCTGCGCGAGGAGCTACAGAGCAATCATTTTCAGCTGCTGGGCCGTTTCCCTATAACGACCAATGAGCCAACATGGAAGGGAGAGAGCCTTCTGCTCTACGAGAACAAGCAATGGGCACCTCCCACGGACAAACTGCTGAGAATTCGCATGTTGACTCTGCCGTTCGATATCGTTGTGCCGGTTGAGCAGTTCGAGGTCGGTCAGAAATAATCGTCGATCAGACTTGAGGGATTGGCAAGAAGACGCTGCATGACAACGGAAACCATACGAGCGACGGGTGGACAGCGTTCCGCTAACTGGACACGGGTGAAGTCTATTGCTGCCAGGGGGCGTCGCCCTTTTGTTTATGGCGCCCTTGTGGCATTTTCTTGGCTCTATTACTACAGGCCCGAAGACTTTATTCCAGGGCTGGCGTACGTTCCGATGGCGAAAGTCGCCGGCATAATTGGAGCGGGTGCGCTCCTCGTCGGAATGATCGGCGGCAATGCGAAACTGCCATTCACGATCAAGATCCTCTGGGTGCTTCTTCTTCAAATGACGCTATGCATTCCCACGGCGATGTGGAGGGGAGGCGCTTTTTCTACCGTTTTTGACCAGTTCTCCAAAGGTGTCGTGGTCGCGATGCTGATAAGTATGGCCGTCGTCACGGTGCGCGAGTTAAGAAAGTTACTCTGGATTCAGGTAAGCGCGGTCGCCCTCGTTACTTTTTTTTCAATCTTGCTCAGGCACCACGACAAGGATGGCCGGCTCTCCGGCGTTCAGAAGAGCATTCTGGAAAATCCTAACGACCTCGCAATCAACATTGCAATCAGCTTTCCCTTGGGCGTGGCGTTCATGTTGCATGCCCGAGGTTTCAAGAAAGTACTGTGGGCGGCCGCGCTCGCGTTCATGGGGCTGGGCATCATCCTCACTTATTCGCGAAGTGGATTGCTGGCTTTCATTATCAGTATCGTGGTTTGCGTCTGGGAATACGGTATCAAGGGGAAGCGCCGCTATATTGTGGGGGCCGCGGCCGTAGTTATGCTCATGGGTATCGGCGTAGTGTTCGGGAGCTCCCATTATCGAGCGCGCGTGGAAAGTATCTTCATGGGAAACATTGCAGGTTCGGGTGATGAAGGATCACTCGAGGCGCGGGAAGCTCTCTTGAAAAAGAGTGTCATAGTTGCGCTGACGCACCCCTTGTTCGGAGTCGGGCCGGGTTGTTTCCAGTTAGTCGATGAGGGCTGGAGGGTGGCTCACAACACGTATACCGAGATTGCCGCGGAAGCCGGGATACTTGCACTTGTATTGTTCCTGATAGCGATCGGAGGCGCCTTCAAGAACGTTGCCCAGATTCGGAAGTCGGAGAATTATCGGGAAGACCCGGAATTCAGGGTTTTCACGCAAGCCCTGTGGGCGGGACTTGCGGCGTACGTCGCGGGGGCATGTTTCGCTTCAACCGAGTACAACCTTTATCCATATTTCTTGGTAGCTTACACCTGTGCTATGGTGCGGATCGCTAGTCAGCCACTTGACGTCGGCGGACAAAACCCTAAGAGCCGGAGTTTGACCAAAGCAAATTATGATGCTGTCGCCAGACCACAACCCATCTGGAATCGCTGACCAAGTCTTGGCGGTGCTGCGCTGCCTCTCTTGCCAGGGCCAGCTCGAAGACCGAGGCAAGAACTTGGTCTGTACCGCTTGCGGCAGAACCTATCCGCAGGTAAGTGGCGTTATTCGCTTTGTAGATCAGCAGCATTATGCCGGAAGTTTTGGTTTCCAGTGGCAAGTTCACGCTCGTACGCAGCTGGACACCAAGGAGAGTCATGTTTCCGAAAAAGCTTTTCGGGAACGCACCGGCTTCCGGCCCGAGGATCTGGCGGGCAAATTGGTCCTCGATGTGGGATGCGGTATGGGTCGCTTCGCCGACGTGGCCGTGCGCTGGGGAGCAAGGGTGGTGGGTATTGATCTCAGCCTGGCGGCGGAAGTCGCGGCGGTCAACCTGGCCGGCCGTGACGCGACCATATTGCAGGCTGACGTTTTTCATCTTCCTTTCGCCCCGGAGAGCTTCGATTTCATCTACAGCATCGGGGTTCTTCATCACACGCCGGATTGCGAAGCCGCGTTCAAGATGTTGCCTGGATTGCTGAAACCGGGGGGACGCATTGCGGTCTGGCTCTACAGCAAATACCACAACTGGTACAAGATGAGCGATGTGTATCGAAAACTGACCCGGCGCATGCCGCCGCGTTTGTTGCACACGCTCTGCTACGGCGTCATTCCACTGTATGGAATGCACCGCGTGTTACGCAAAATTCCCCTCATAGGGCGCCCTGCCAGCGGAGTTCTTGCTTACGCGATTCCCATGGCTTTTCACGAAGACCCCAAATGGCGGGTGCTGGACACCTTTGACTGGTACTCTCCCTGGTACCAATCCAAGCATACGTATGAAGAAGTGTTTCGCTGGTTTGAGGACTGTGGTCTGGAAGACCTGCGCGTCATCCTGGAGCCAATCGCGGTGACCGGACGTAAGCCGGCAGCGGCTCCAGCACTCTCCTTCCGCAAGGACGAGAGCCGCGAGGTGCAACGATGTGCGGAATAGCCGGAATGATTCGCCGTCCGGGCGAGGCAGTGACAGCCGATCAGGTCCGGCGCATGACGAACACCATCGTGCACCGTGGTCCCGACGATGAAGGGATCCACGTGCAGGGCAATGTCGGCCTCGGCATGCGCAGGCTCAGCATCATCGACATCTCCGGCGGGCGCCAGCCCATCTACAACGAAGACGGAACCGTCGCCGTCGTGTTCAACGGAGAAATCTACAATTTTTCGGAGCTGCGCCAGGACTTGGAAAGCCGCGGGCATGAGTTTCGTACCCACTCGGACACGGAAGTGATCGTTCATCTTTACGAGGAGATGGGTGTCGAGTGCATTACGAAGCTGCGCGGCATGTTTGCTATCGCCCTCTACGACAGGAAACGCGATTCGCTTCTGCTGGCCCGCGATCGCTTGGGAAAGAAACCGCTCTACTATGCGCTGCACGCCGGCAGGCTCCTCTTTGGTTCGGAGATCAAGGCGGTGTTGGCCGCTGCGCCCGAACTGGCGGAGGTGGACCCAGAAGGAGTTCTGCAGTTTTTTTATTTCGGATATATTCCCGATCCCCGTTCCTCGTTCCGCGACATCCGTAAACTGCCTCCCGGTCACCTGGCGGAATACCGCAGCGGCCAGATTCACGTCCGTCAATATTGGGATGTTCCGGCGTACGGCGGAAATGATCCCGGATCCGATGATGCCTGCGTGGAAGAAATGGAGCATCGCCTCGCCGAGGCCGTGCGAATGCGCCTGATCAGCGACGTGCCCCTAGGCGCGCTTTTGAGCGGTGGGGTTGATTCTTCGATTGTCGTTGCGTTAATGGCGCGGGAAAGTTTGGCGCCGGTCAAAACATTTTCCATCGGCTTCCAGAAGGCAGACTTCAACGAAGCCGAGTATGCACGCCTGGTGGCGGAACGTTTCGGCACGGACCACCACGAACTGATAGTCGACCCAGATATCACTGAAACCTTGAACCATCTGACAGCCATGATGGAGGAGCCCTTCGGCGACTCCTCGATGATCCCCACCTACTGTGTTTCCCAGTTGGCGCGACAGCATGTGACGGTCGCGCTCTCCGGCGATGGCGGCGACGAGCTATTCGCTGGCTACGAACGCTACGCGATCAATCTCAGCCGTCAGCGTTACGAAGTGATACCCAGTTGGATCGGCCACGTCTACCGCAATCACCTGTACCCGCGTTTAGCCTCAGATGTGAAAGGGCGCAAATGGGCGTGGAACGTCACCCTGTCTTCTCGAGATCGATACCTCGACAGCATGTCGTTTCTGCCGGCGCTGCACCGCGAGCGCAGCCTTTTCTCCGATGAGTTCGTCGCCCATGCCGCCCGGTGCGGTACCGATCCCTTGCGGCAGTTCCAGAATTACTACGATGATGCACCGGCTTCCAGCCAGTTGGAACGTCTCATGTATTTAGATACCAAGACTTATCTTGCTGGCGACATTCTCACCAAAGTGGACCGCATGAGCATGGCCACTTCGCTGGAGATGCGCTGTCCGATTCTGGACCATGTCTTTGTAGAGTGGGTCGCGAGCTTGCCGGTGAAATACAAATTTCGCAATGGAACTCGCAAATTCTTGTTCAAGAAGTTGGCAGAGCGGCTGGGCATTCCATCGCAGCTTCTGCACCGGCGAAAGCAAGGTTTCTCACTGCCACTGGTGCACTGGATGCGCAACGAACTGAAAGATGGCCTGCTGCAAATGCTCCTGGAACCGCGAACCATGCAGCGCGGATACTTCCGGCCGGATTCCGTTCGTGTTGTGCTGGACGAGCATTCTCGCGGCCGCCGCGACCATTCCGGGGTGCTCTGGATGATGCTTTTGTTCGAACTCTGGCATCGCAACTTCCTGGAAAAGTACAAACAAGAGCCATTGCCCGGCTCTTCTGCGTGTTTGCAAGAACCCATCTATAACAGCCACGCGGCGTCAGCCGCCTTGGGAGACAACCCGCAGTGACTTCCTCCCTTGCTCGCGACCGCAGCGAAAACAGGCCTGCGGCGAAGGAAGATTCTCGGCCTGCGGTTTTTCTCATGACCAATACGCTCGAGACAGGCGGGAGCGAACGTCAATTTACAACCATGGCGAACGCGCTCGATCGCGATTTGTTCTCGGTGAGTCTCGGATGCCTGGAGCCGATCGGACCATTCCTAAGCGAAGTTAAAGGGATCGTGACATTCTCTGCCGGGGGCAATCTCTATGGGTTGCCGTCGTGGCGCTCACGCCTGGCGTTGTCCAAATTCTTGCGGCGAACCCGTACCGCCGTCGCGCTGTCGTTCGATTTCTATTCCAACCTCATGCTCATTCCTGCAGCGCGCTTTGCGGGCGTACCGGTGGTAATGGGCAGTCACCGCCAGTTAGGAGACCTGCTGACACCGGCGCAATTCCACGCGCAGAATGCCATGTTCCGCTTGTGTCATCGCGTCGTGTGCAATTCCCAAGCCGCAGCCGAGCGCTTGCGGGAGGCGGGGATTCGCAAATCCAAGCTGTCGATAATTCCCAATGGACTTCCCGATGAACTGTTTGCCGCCGTGCCGCCAGTCTTGCCACGGGATCCACACATAGTCAGGATCGGCATGATTTCCCGTATGAATCACACGGTCAAACAACATGACGCGTTTCTGCGGGTCGCGGCGCGATTGGCACCCCGTTTCCCGCAATTGCGCTTTGTGTTCGCAGGGGATGGTCCGTTGCGCCCAGCTTTGGAAGCACTTGCCAAGGAGCTAAAGCTCGTCGATCAGGTGATTTTCCTTGGCGACTGCCGGGACGTTCCCGCTGTGCTCGCTGCGCTCAACATTAGTGTCCTGCCATCATCTTCGGAGAGCCTTTCCAACGCCATCATGGAGTCAATGGCGGCAGGAGTTCCCGTGGTAGCC
This sequence comes from uncultured Acidobacteriaceae bacterium, assembly GCA_963760855.1. Classification (GTDB taxonomy): domain Bacteria; phylum Acidobacteriota; class Terriglobia; order Terriglobales; family Acidobacteriaceae; genus Sulfotelmatobacter. The sequence goes on from CAVXFD010000008.1 coordinate 263,483, forward strand.
GCAAACGTTGGTGGCAATCCCGAGCTGGTGAAGAACGGAAAGACCGGAATTCTGTTCTCTGCCGGAGATGAACAGCAGTTTGCCGCTGCTCTGGAGAAGCTGATCGTCCAGCCGGAGTTACGAAAGGAATTGGGCGCCTCCGGTCGCGCTCAGGCCCAGGCGGAATACGGCATTCCGCAAGTGCGAGACCGTTACCAGGATTTGTTTCGCAGCCTGCTTTCAGAAAACGGCTGGAAGGCTCCGCAGCCTTTGGAGCAGATGCGGCCGGCTGCAGCCGGTCAGGGGGGACGGGCTCATTAAGAGAATTCTCCAAATCGGTAATTGGCCCCCGCCGATGTGTGGATGGGCTATGGGCTTGGTTGCGCTGCGCCGGGAACTTAAAAGCCGCGGCTGGGACTGTCCGGTAATGAACTTGAATGAGAACCGGCGAGTGCTCAGCCCTGAATACATTGATGTCCAGAGCGGATGGGATTACTTCCGCAAGGTATGGCGCCACGTTCGGCGGGGTTACGCCGTTCAAATCCGGGTGAATGCGGAATCGAAAAAAGGATACTTGCTGGCGCTTGTGGCCATGACACTGGCTCGCCTCGCCGGGTGTCCGGCTCTGCTGACCTACTGTGGCGGGCACCGGCAGACATTCTTCCCGGCCCCAAAAGGTTCTTTCCGCTATCTGGCGTTTGCTTTGTTATTCCGTGTGCCCACGCGCATCTACTGCGATAGCGAAGCGGTGAAGCAAGTCATACTCACGGCTGGTATCGAAGCCACCAAGGTCATGCCCATTCCTCTATTCTCCTCTGAGAATGTTCACTTCGCACCAACCGCTTTGCCCGAAGCCGTATGTCGCTTCCTGTCGCGACACAACGGCGTTTTCTTCCTCTACGTTTGTTATCGCAAGGAGTATCTGCTCGAGTTTCTCGCAGGGGTGATGCGGCGATTCGCGGCGCAATATCCGGCAGTCGGGTTTTTGCTGGTGGGAACCGGCGATCGTGAACTGGAACTCCTGCACCAGTTTTTTTGTGATCAGGGTCTGGAAGATGCGGTATGCATTACCGGCTCGGTCGAACACGATGCATTCTTGACCATGATGACACAATCGCTGGCGTGCATACGTAGTCCCTTGACCGACGGGGTATCTTCCTCCGTGCTCGAGGCTCTCGCTCTGGGGGTACCAGTGTTGGGGGTTGACAACGGTACACGGCCGGCGGGCGTCGAGTTGTGGCAGCACGACGATCCGGAATCCCTGCTGAAGTTGATGACCGAGGCGGTTGTTAACCGGCCATCTCTGGTTGCTCGGATGCCGGGGTTTTCCGCCGAAGATAACACACGCAAACTTGCCGACGACGTGGAAATAGCCTGCCGCCATGAATCCGTTTCAAAATCTGCGAGCAGCCATTCCGGCGCAGTGGCAGGTTCTTGAGCGAGTGATCAGGTAGGTTGCTGGTCCTGGTTGACGTCGCCCCGTGCGGCGACGTCCGCAACTTACCGCCGGAGATCGTTCATGATCGCACGGCCACGCTAGTCGACCGCGGCTTTCCATTCGTCGACGTGCTGCTCTTCTTTTTGGCTTCCAGCAAAAGTTCGGCGAAGTTCTGGGCGATATTCGACCAATCATACTGAGCGGCAAGCTTTGCCGCAGCTCGCTCATACTTTTGGCGCAATCCCGCATCGCGCAACAGAGAGAGGATTGCTTCCGCGAAGGCCGTTGGATCGTCGGCGAGGATAAGATCGCGGCCACTCTGTACGTCAAGACCTTCCGCACCGATCGAAGTCGAAATCACGGCCCTCCCCATTGCCATGGCTTCAAATATCTTTAACCGGGTTCCCGCCCCAGCGCGCAGAGGCACAACCACAAGGGTAGCTCCGCACAAATATTCGTTCACCGAAGGCACTGTTCCCGTGACCTCGACGTGCTCCGAGGCCAACTGCTTCACGCGGGGGTGTGGATCGCGGCCCACGATCTGGAAAAGTGCCGAAGGAAATTCGCGGCGAACAATTGGAAAAATGTGCTGGCAAAAATAAGCCACGGCTTCGATGTTAGGTTCCCAATCCATGGAGCCGGTGAAAACAAGCCGCGGCGGCTCTGCCGTTGCCGGCGGTGCCATCGTATATTTTTTCGTATCCACTCCGGTCGGGACGACACTGATGTCGCAGCCTGGGGCCATCACAAGCATCTCCTGCCGATCGTGATCCGAGACGGCAATGATGTGATGGAATCTTTCAAGAGTGCGCTGCTCATAGCGAGCCATCTTTGCCGCTTCAATTTTGTACGCCAGTCGTTTAACCGGATTTCCCTCAGTAGAAGCCCTGCGTCTCCAGAGCGCCGTCTCCACATTGTGTTGGAATAGCACTGCGGGCGTCGAAAGATTGTCGGGAAAATTTAGAGACGCCGCAAGAAAATCGCAGACCACCACATCGCATGGCTTTGCATCGAGCCACGAAGCGAGGGCGCGGCGAACTGCGGAATGCGTGAAGTTAGTCACCGCGAATGGCGCTGCCTGCAACACGTGGCCTAAATATGCAAGGCTTTGTGCCACCACATTCCCGCCCAGCGCAGCGGTATAGATGGTTTGTGCTCCAGGCAGTGCGCGCTGAATCTCTTTTTCGTATACGGAGTCTTTTTCTCCTCCATAGTAGGAGAGGAAGGTGACTTCGTGATCGCGGGCAAGATAGCGGAGAATATTGTACGAGCGGATCTTGCCGCCCGTGTCCACCGGCAGCAACTTGCCCGCTTTTACCCAGAGAATTCGCATTCCTACCAGCAAATGCCTTCGTAGTTTCCGGCTGCGGGCCGGCGAGTCTTCTCCAGGTTCACCAGGTCGATGACCACATGATCGGTCCGCAGATGCGCCTGTAGTTGATCCCGTGGGATTCCTCGTGTGCCGATCACTACGACCTCCGCAGTCCGCAGGATCTGTCCCAGATCATTCTCCAGAAGTGATCCGATATGGGGAATGGCGTGCTCGATATAATCACGATTGGAACCAATGAGGCGGCCCAAGGACACATTCTCATCCCAAATTTTGAGGCTATAGCCTTCGCCGAGGAGATGTTTGACCAGTTGCACCTGCGGGCTCTCCCGCAGATCGTCGGTGGCGGCTTTGAAACTAAGCCCTAGAATTGCAACATTTTTCTTTCCCGCATCAAGCACAATCTCGATGGCGCGCCGCAAGTGCTCGTCGTTGCTCGGCATGATCGATTCGAAAAGCGGTAGTCTCAGATCCAGCTCTCTGGCGCGATAGTTGAGGGCACGCACGTCCTTGGGCAGACAGGAACCACCGAAGGCAAATCCGGGTTTCAGGTAGCTTGGAGAAATATTCAGCTTATTGTCGGCCGTGAAGATTTCCGTAATATCTTCGGCGTCTACCTGCAGCGCCTTAGCCAGAGTCCCAACTTCATTGGCGAACGCCACTTTCAGGGCGTGCCAGGTATTGCATACGTACTTCACCATTTCCGCCGATCGGAAGGATGTTTCAAAGATCCGTCCCGGAGCCCACGCGTAGAGCTCCCGCAGCCGAGCGGAGTGCGGCGTCTCAGCGGCACCGATGATTGTCATTGCCGGTTCCAGGAAATCGGCAACCGCTGTGCCTTCCCTCATGAACTCAGGGTTGACGCATACTCCGAAATCTTTCCCCAGACGTTTCCCGCTGGATTCTTCCAGCACCGGAATCACAATCTTCTCGGCCGTCCCCGGCAACACGGTGCTGCGTAGAACGACCAGATGAAAAGCGTTCTTGTGCTTCAGAACCTGGCCGATGTCCCGGCAAACAGGCTCGACGTGGCCTAAGTCCAGCTTCCCGCTACGCAGGCTCGGTGTCCCGACGCACAGAAAAGAAATGTCGGTCTGCATCACAGCCGCGGCCGCATCACTGGTAGCGCGCAAGCGGCCAGCTTTGTGGCCCTGTTCCAGCAATTCGTTCATGCCGGGCTCCACAATGGGACTGCTGCCTGAGTTCAGGAGCTCCACTTTGGACACGCTCAGGTCCACGCCTGTGACGGAATGTCCTTTGGATGCGAGGCACGCCGCTGTTACAGAACCTACGTATCCCAGCCCGAAGATGCTGATTGCTTTGCTCATGAGTTTCCGGTCGTTTGGGTTTCGCTCCCGCGACGCAAAACGGAGCCTGAAGCAGACTTCTTACTATAAGGGATGCGGCCTTCCTGAAACTTATGCAACGATCCCGGCCCGGATCGTCAGTCCGTGCACTTTAGTACCAACGTTTCAGGCAAGAAACCACCCGACAAATCAATAATATATGAGGCAGTAACTGAGATGCCCTGAATTCGCCCCAAAAGAGTAAATGAGATTCCGCGCCATCTCTTTGTGTTCAAATGCGACGCAGGATCGCAATTCAGGTAAGGTGGTTCAAGTTGAGCTGAACTCGGCTTTCGAGCAGCCGCGATCATATGAAGGTTAAAGACTGGCGAAAAATACAGGCTCGATTGGCGCGAATGGATCGCGAAGAACTGCACGATCGGGTTCGCCAGGAGCTAAGCAAGCGCAAGGATGGCATCCTGTCGAGCCTCGGATTCAATCTCGCCGGGGGCTGGCGGAATTCCTCCCCTTCTGAAAAGGGTAATTTTTTCTTTGGTCCGGAGTTTGTCGATTCCCTAATGGCGCTCTTGCGCCAACGTCTTCCTGGACAGGCCGAACACATCGTCAGGCGGGCGGAAAAGGTGTGCCAGCATCGCTTCGACCTCCTTGGCTACGAAAATCTCGATTTCGGCAGCGTGATTGACTGGCATCTGGATCCAGTTCATGGCAAGCGGTCTCCGCGAAAATTGTTTTACAAAGTGCGTTATCTGAATTTCGAAGAGGCCGGAGACAGCAAAGTCACATGGGAGCTGAATCGCCACCAGCACTTCGTCACGCTTGCCAAGGCATACCGGCTGACAGGCAATCCTGAATTTGTGGAGGAACTCCAGCGCCAGTGGCGCCACTGGCAAGCTGAGAATCCTTACCCCATCGGCATCAATTGGGCCAGCAGCCTGGAAGTGGCATTCCGAAGCCTGTCCTGGATCTGGAGCTATCACTTGCTGGAGGGAGCCCAGGGGATGGCCAATGTCCGCGGCGAATGGCTGCCTGCTCTGGCCTTGCACGGGCGCCACATCGAACGCTATCTGTCTACTTATTTTTCTCCCAACACCCATCTGTTGGGCGAGGGTGTCGGTTTGTTCTTTCTGGGTGTGCTGTGCCCGGAACTAGCGGGAGCGGCTCGCTGGAGGTCTCTGGGTTGGGACATCATTGTGCGAGAGAGTGAACGGCAGGTGCGAAACGACGGCTTTCACTTCGAGCAATCTACTTATTACCACGTCTACGCGCTGGATTTTTTCTTGCATTCGGCTGTGCTGGCCAGCCTCAACAACATTTCCATTCCGGTGGCCCTGGAACAGGCGTTGGAAAAAATGCTCACAGTTTTGTGCCTGCTGGGCCGCAGTGGCTCGCCTCCGCGATATGGCGACGACGACGGCGGCCGTCTGTTTGATCCGCGACGCAACCGCAGCGAACATCTAATGGATCCACTCTCAACGGGCGCAATTCTGTTCCGGCGCGGCGATCTGAAATGTGCGGCCGGTGATCTGCGGGAGGAAACGATCTGGCTTCTGGGCGCTGAGGGCGTGCGGCAGTGGGACGAATTGGAAAGCAATCCGGTGCAGATGGAGTCCGAAGCCCTCAAGGACTGTGGCTTCTATCTGCTGTCGGCGGTAAACCCGCCAGCCCAGCTTCTGCTGGACGCCGGCCCACAGGGCACCCAGAGCGGCGGACACGGCCACGCCGACGCGTTGAGCATCTGCCTGCAGAGCCGAGCCTCTCTGCTGATCGATCCAGGAACCTCCCAGTACGTCGAAGCAGATCGCGAGCTGTTTCGGGGAACCGCGATGCACAACACCTTACGCGTGGACGGCGCGAATCAAGCCGACCCCGCAGGACCCTTTTCCTGGAAGCGGCTCACGCAAACCAAAGTTGAGCAATGGATTCAAACCCCGCAATTGGAGCTGATTGTGGCCAGCCATGATGGCTATCAGCGTCTGCCTCAACCTGTCACTCACTGCAGGTGCGTTGTATCCCTGAAAAACGGGATTTTTCTTGTGCGAGATATTGTCCAAGGGGAAGGGCGGCATCGACTGGATGTTTCCTGGAATCTGGGACGAGACATGCAGTTGGTGGAACAAAGCGTCTTTCGAGTCAAGGGCGAATCGCAAGGCCTGGCGCTGGTTCCCGTGCAGGAGCATAACTGGGCGGAAGAAGTGCATAAAGGGGCTTGGTCGCCGGTTTACGGACAAAAGGCCCCGATAACAGTGCTGAACTTTGGCGCGATTACGGAAGTGCCTGCCGAGTTTGTCCTCATGCTTGTAGTATTGGAAGAAATCCATCCGGCTACGAGATCGCTCACGCGAATCGTCAGTTCGGAACCACACTCTACGGTACGTGCCTACAAATACGCCGAAGGAGCTAGGGATTATTTCTTCTTTTTCGCGCCTCCTGGCAAACCTTGGCATCAAAGTTCGGTGTCCAGTGACGCGGAATTTGTCTGTTGGATCCGAACCGCGGGAAGCCCGGATCAACTATTGATTCTATGCAACGGCAGCTATACTGAAATCGAGGGTGGGCCCGAAGTGCGCTGCAGGAGGGCCGTTCGCTGGGGTGAAGTGCGGATGGAAGGCGGGCAAAGGATGGTCCGATCATCGGATCCGGAAGCGGTTGATGCGGCGCCAGACGATTTGCCCCAGCCGTTCGCCCCGCTGAATCGAAGCGGCGCGTAAGGGACGTCAAGTACGAATTCCTATGTGTGGAATCTGTGGGATTTTTTTTACGGATCGAGATCGCCACGTCAGCCGCGACGTCTTAGCGGCGATGAATCGCCGAATCCTGCATCGCGGACCCGACGACGAGGGCTATTTTGTCGAAGAGAATATCGGCCTGGCGATGCGGCGACTGAGCATCATCGACGTCAAAACTGGCCACCAGCCGCTTTCCAATGAAGGCAACGACATTTGGATCGTTTACAACGGCGAAATCTACAACCACGCCGAGTTGCGTGCCCGGCTTGAGGTCAAGGGTCACCAATACCGCACGCGCAGCGACACCGAAACCATCGTTCATCTCTATGAAGAGTACGGCCGCGATTGTGTGAAACATCTGCGGGGTATGTTCGCCTTTGCCATATGGGATCGGCGGAAGCGGACCCTGTTCGCCGCTCGCGACCGGCTTGGCATCAAACCCTTTTATTACAGTTGGGACGGAAACGCATTTCTGTTTGGTTCAGAAGTCAAGGCTATTCTTGCCTGTCCCAATGTCCCAGCTCAGTTTAACCGTGGCGCATTGGCAGAATATCTGGCGTTTGGCTATCTGACTGGGCCGGAAACCATGTTCACGGGAATCTGGAAGTTGATGCCGGGACACATTCTGGAACTCCCGGAACAAGGCGAGCCAAGCATCGAACAATACTGGGATCTCGACGTCGAAACGGATCGCGAACATCATTCGCACGAATACTACGTCAGCACTTATCGCGAATTGCTCGAAGGAGCGGTCTCTTCTCATCTCATGAGTGAAGTTCCGCTGGGAGTATTCCTTAGCGGCGGTCTCGATTCCAGCGCAGTGGCTGCGTTGGCAAAAAAGATCCGAGGAGATCGCATCCAGACATTTGCCGTCGGCTACGGTGAGGAGGCGTTCAGTGAACTGGGTTACGCGCGTCAAGTAGCCGAGCACATTCGCTCGGACCATCACGAAGTCCGGCTCAGCCGCGAAGAGTTTTTTGCTAGCCTGCCTAAGCTGATTTGGCACGAAGATGAGCCGCTGGTATGGCCGTCCAGCGTAGCGCTTTACTTCGTTGCTCGCCTGGCGCGCGAACACGTCACGGTAGTTCTCACCGGAGAGGGAAGCGACGAGACTCTGGCTGGCTACACTCGCTATGCGTGGACGCTGGCGAACGCGCGCATGGATCGGGCTTATCGCGCCATCACTCCCGCGGGTCTTCGCCGCTTTGTACGCAAGGGTATTCAGGCAGGACCATTCGCGGCTTCGCTTCATCGGAAGCTGGAACACACATTCCTGATGAGAGATGGAAATGCCTGGGAGTCCTTCTACTACGACAATTTCTTTTCCGCATTTACTGCCTCAGAGCAGGTCTCTTTGTTGACGCCCGAGGCTCTGGCTGCCTCCGGAGACGCCTATGCCGGTTCGATGGCGGCGTGGGAGAGGTCGCAAGGGGATCTTCTGCATCGGCTCCTCTACACTGACATTAATAGCTACCTCATCGAACTGCTTGATGAAGCAGGATCAGATGAGCATGGCCGCCTCGGTCGAAAGCCGAGTGCCGTTTCTTGACCACGTGCTTACAGAATTTACTGCAAGGATTCCAGCACAATATTTAATTCATGGCATGGCTGGAAAATTTATCCTGAAGCAAGCGGTCCAAGATCTTCTGCCTCACGATATCGTGTATCGCAAGAAGATGGGTTTTCCCACGCCCTGGGACTACTGGCTGGCGGGGCCGCAACTGGACGATGTGGAACGGATGCTTCTGGAGCCGCGCAGTGTCGAGCGTGGTTTGTTCCGGCCTGACGTGGTAACGAGGATTTTTGCCGAACACCGCTCCAAGTCACGGGATCATGGCAACCGCATCTGGCGTCTTCTCAATCTGGAGATTTGGTTCCGGGTCATGATTGAGGGAGAAGCGGAGACTTCCCCCACGCACGGCAAATCAAACCAGGCAGTCGCACTCACTTAGGAAGGCGAAAACCGAGAATAATGCGAAAGTTCCTGCGGCGGGTGGCGTTGACCAGTTTGAAGACTACGGGTTTTTTCGGTGTCGTCGAAAACAGCGAGTGGCGGCGGCAACGGCTGCTCATTCTTTGCTATCACGGTGTTTCACTGGAGGACGAACATGAATGGTCGCCGGACCTCTACGTGACGCCGCAACATCTCGAACGACGGCTTGATATTCTCAGAAAAGGGAACTACAAAGTGTTGCCTCTGGGTGATGCTCTCCGAAGGCTTTACCGGCGGGACCTGCCTCCACGCAGTGTGGCCATCACCTTCGATGACGGGACTTACGATTTCTATCGGCAAGCCTATCCCAGGTTGAAGCGGCACGAATTCCCAGCCACGGTTTATCTGACTACGTACTACAGCAATTATCAACGTCCCGTTTTCAACCTGATCTGTTCTTACATGATGTGGAAGGCGCGAGATCGCGGAATTGTGGATCTGGGCGAATTCGGTGTTTTACGCCCTCTGGTTCTGGCTTTGGCGGAGGCAAGGCAGCAGGCGGCAACTCAAATGGTGCAGTGGGCCGAGAGCCAAAACATGACCGGCGCACAGAAGGACCAGGCTGCCGCGGCTCTAGCTCGTGCTCTACGGATTGATTATGAGGCGCTCTGTGCAAACCGTATCTTGCAAGTCATGAACCAGCAGGAAGTCGGGCAGCTTGCCGAGGCTGGGGTCGATTTCCAGCTGCATACCCATCGTCATCGTACACCGTTAAATGAACAGCTGTTTCGACGGGAGATCCAGGATAACCGTGCTTGGATATCGAACGCGGCCGGCAACGTGGGCACGCACTTTTGTTATCCGAGCGGGGTCTATCGCCAGGAATTCCTGCCCTGGCTTGCTGCCGAGCAAATTGTTTCAGCAACCACGTGCGACACCGACTTGGCGGCTTCCAACCTTAACCCTTTGCTACTGCCTCGGCTGGTTGACACCTCCGGACGCAGCGATCTGGAGTTTGAGAGCTGGGTAAATGGCATCGGTCATTTCCTTCCCAGACGGAAACGCGCCTGATTCTCCGGTCGCAGCCGAATTGATCACCACTACAAACGATTCCGTCGGGAATCTCTGTCTCGCCATTTTCTCGGGATTACTCGGTCACTCCCTGCGTGGCCGATGTGATGGCGTCAATGTCGGCCCCTAGATCCTTCCGATCATTGCCGGCATTGACAAATTTTGAGGGTCCTTTGCAGGAGTCACTTTTTGCCCGACAGAGCCGAACTGCGTCCAGATCGCTTCGGTCCCTGACGAAGCCAACCGCTGCCAAATTCTTAGGAGTGAAGTTGCCGGACGGCCAAGATGCGAATCCACCAATAATGGCGTTGTTCGCGACTGTGAACGAATCGAAGCACTCCTTGAACATCGCAGTCGGCCCCTGTCTGTCGGGCTGGACGACGCAGTTGTCCGGGCCGCCGGTGCTGGCCAGGTCCTTCGCATAGGCGCCAATGAGATTGTTGGTGAACACAAAATTCTGGATATGCGCCCGCTTGACTCCAACATACATTGCAATCTGAGAAGAAATCGCCGTGACGTGGTCGATCCGTACGTCCTTCAGTGTGGGTGCATTGGAGATCAAGAACAGGAAGGCTCCAAAACCCCCGTATTTCTTGCCGTCGATGTCGTCGATCACCAAGTCATGAATGCTATAACGCTCGCCAGCAGCCGATATTGTGCCCGTTTCCGGAACGTTGCCAATATTGAACCCACCGGCAACATGAGCGATCGTGCAATCCCGGATTGTAATGTCGGTAACCCGGCAAAGCGGGCACAGATTGCTTCGCGCTGGCCCGTTGTATTGGTTCTTGGGAGTGAGAACGATGGAAAAGCCAGTTTGACTAAACCCACCCCAACTATCCTCCATGACGTTGCCTTCGAACAAAACACGCTGGGCGTTCTTCAACTCAAAATGATTTTTTACGATGAAAGCGTTTCCACTCGCTCCCCCAACAAAGCCCGGCTGCCCTAACATCCAAGTAAGGGGTTTGAACAGATAATTGTGTCGAATCTCAAGGTCGGAGGGAGTCGCGGTCGCCTGCCCGCCTCCAAAGATGATGTTTTCCCCCGCCGCCTCAAGGAAATTATCCACGATTTTGTAGGGACCCATCGGCAGGTCACCCATCCCGCCCGCAATGGTTTGAGAATCCGTGCAGGAACCGCTCTTTGCTATGCAATGAAAATCACTGAAGTACGAATCCACGACCGCCATGTAGGTGGTGCCGCTCAAGAATAGTCCGCGCCGGGTTTCGTCTTGAGCCGTGCCGTGTATCCAGACGCGATCGAAGATAATGTGGTCGGCACCCACCTGTCCGTCGGGACTCGCCAAGGCGATCACGCTGGCCGGAGACGACTCGCGCGTAATCTCGATGCCGATAAAACGATAATGATTGGCGCCATCGGAAAACAAAATAGGGCCGGAATTAGCCTGGCCCGGTAACACAATTCTGGCCATCTCATTCTTAGCCGCCGCACAACGGAAGGCTGGGCGGCCGGGCAGGGAAGCGACGCCGGCAAAGCACGGGGTAATGCGTGTTCCCTCCGGTGGCAGAGCCTCATCGGGCGCGCTGGTCCGAATGACAACCCAGTGTGCATCGTCGCACGGTTTCCGCGGTAGACGAAAACGGCCTGTGAAACTGGCTCCCCCTTCGAGTTTAATCGTGTCACCGCAGGCCGACTTGTTAAGAGCGCTTTGAAGGTCGTCGCCGCTTCTCACGAGTATCTCCCTTCCCGGAGCCGGAGTATCGGAAAGCCCGCTCTTGACGAACGCTCGCGGGAGCTCGGCGGGACCGTCAAAATTCGCTGGCCTGGTGGCGGCTGGCGCTACCGCTGCCTGGACGGGCGCCGCCTGACTGGACGCAGAGCCGATGAGCATTATGCAGAGCAGCCACATCTGCGACGGCAATGCCATATTTACCTCCGTACGAGATTTGCCAGAAGGAAAGCGCACGTCTAAGTTTTCTGGATGGCGATTGCGACGTTTGGCGAGACAACCGACCCAGTCAGGAGGTAGATTCCCTTCAAAATCAGCCATGCGCCACGCTTGACGGCCCGGTAACGTGGGCTCAGTTGCGAAAACCACAAGTCCACGCGGTCCTTCACCCCGGGAACGCACGGATTCAGGAGCACGGGGCGGCCGTCCGAACTGCGCGCTATTTTTGCCATGATTTCAGCTTCAGTTGCCCCTCTCAGGCCACCACGCAAGTGCTCTTCCCAGACGGGAGACTTGTTAATTTCGCTGCGCTTCGAGAAATGAACAACCGTCCAGTGCGCCAGACTGTCGGGCAGGTAATTCACCAGCGGCAAACCCGAACTATGCGTGTCGACCGGAAAATAGCGATGCGGTGTTTGGTTGATGAATAGGACTCCACCCGGTCGCAGCGCGTGCCAAACCATTGGCATTAGGTCGTCCCGTTCTTTCGGCAGAAGGTGTTCATAAACGGCGCTGAATAAAATGAAATCAAACGAGCCCAGGTTTTCAGGTAATCGAGTCCCAGAGGGCGAGGCTTCAAAACGCACATTCTGGATGCCGCGATGGGCCATTCTGGCAGCTGCGAGTTTCAGAAGGTTCGGATCGAGTTCGACGCCAACAATTTCGGTGCCCGGGAGCAATCTCGCCAGCACGGCCGACGAAGATCCAGAGCCGCAGCCGAAGTCGAGCAGGCGACATCCCTGAAACTTTTCTTTTTGGACGAAGCTAAACATCCCCGCCCAAAGGTCCCGCTCCACAGCGGAACTGTCCTCATCTCTGGCGATGTTGTCGCACAACCAAGAGAACCCGGACAGCTCAAGACATGCGAGTATCAGTTCATCGGGATAAGTCGTGTCGACACTACGTCGCGGAATATAGGTTTCGTGGCTATAAGGCAGCAGCTCAATCCTGCGCTTAGCGTCTTGCAGCGGACGAATCTGAATCTCGCCTTCGGTGCATCGAACCAGCGAAACCCTTCCATCCGTGCCATGATCGATCGCGAGCGTCAACTTTTGGGCATCCCCGAATCGGTGTCTGATGCGTACTATATATTAAACAACGGAGTGACTTGTTCCCCGCTCCCTTGACACGCACCATCGGCACTAGCGGCAATGGGCCATCCACCGTTGCAAACCTCAAGGGGGGCGAGAGAACTTGTCAGAATAGCGGAAGCTGGCCGGATCCCCGCTCCGATTGGACAATCTTACTACGGTGAAAAGGCCGATGTCTCGGCGCGTCGAGCGAACCGGCCTATGTAAGCCAGTGAAAAAGACGCCTACTCCACGCCGCTGAGAGCTGCAAGAACCGCCTCCACGTTGGCACCAAGGCTGGTTCCGTTGGTCCCTGCGCCGACTGCCGGGCTGGATGGCAGCAGTTGGTAGTTCCCGCCGTTGCCGTTGTTGAAATCCACTAATCCGATGGCTTCGGGAGAAGAAAAGATGTTACCTCCAGGCCAAGACGCAGGCGGGTACTGGGAAGGAGATCCGAGGATCGCATTGCGCGAGAAACTGTATCCCGAGAAACACAGGTTCATTGTTCTGACGGGCTCGTCGTAGCGCGCGCAATCCGACTCTCCAAATGCGCCAGTCGACCAGATTGGGGCCTCACCGCTGGCTACGATGCTGTCGGTGAAGCTGAAGCCCGGTATCTTCACCGAGTTGGGAGCGCCCATAAGAAACAGCATGTGAGGTGGGAACGCCGTAACGTGACTGATCGAGACGTTCTGCAGCAATGGCTGGGCGATCGTTGAAACCTGGGCAAAAATACCATCGCCCAGATACTTGTCCCCGTCGATATCATCGACGATTACGTCGTGAATGCTGTAGCGCTGTCCCTGCAATGGAGGAGCACCGCCGAGGTCGTCCAACGAGTTGGCGATCACGAAAGCTCCCGCCACGTGGCTAATCGTGACATAGCGTACGGTGACGTCAGTGACCTGGCAGAGTGGGCAAAGGTGACCATCCTGGTTCTTGGGCGTAATCACCACGGAGTAGCCAGCCTGCGTGAATCCGCCCCAAGTGTCCTCCAGGATGTTTGAGTCGAACAGGACACGTTGCGCATTCTTGAGTTCGAAATGATTCTTCACGATAGGAGTCGGGTCGGTAAACCCCGCCTGGCCCCGCAGCCAAGACATCGGTTTGAAAAGATGATTGAGCCGGATCTCAATGTCCGCAGGGGTCTGCGTCGCATGCCCCCCGCCGAAGAGGATATTCTCACCGGCGGCCTCAAGAAAGTTGTCGACAATGCGGAACGGTCCGGTGGGCAGTGAGCCGTTGCCGCCCGCGACCGCCTGCGAATCCGTACAAGTTCCCTTCACCTTGCAGTGAAAATCGGAGAGATAGGAATCCTGGACGGCCATGTTCGTCGCTCCGTTCAGCTGAACCCCTCGCCGCGTCTCGTCCGCTGGCGCTCCGTGAAGGTAGAGGCGATCCAGCACGATCTGGTCTATAGAAGCGCCTACGTCCGGTGACACGAGCGCGACTACATCCTGGTGGTTGCTGGCTACACGTGTAATTTCCAGCCCAAGCAGCCGGTAGTGGTTGGCGTTATTGGCAAATACGATGGGACCACTTCCCGTGCCGGAAGTTGCGATAGTCGCCAGCAACTGCTGTGGCTGCGTGCAGGCAAACGCCGGTCGTCCCGGCAGAGACGCAACACCCGCATAACAGGGGGTCATGCGTGTTCCTTCTGGAGGCAGGCTGGCGTCCGGAGTGCTTGTGCGGATAATGATCCAGTGCTGATCATCACAGTTCTTCGTAGGCAATAGGTACCGCCACCGAGTAACGAACGTAGCGCCTGCCTGCAGGGCGATGGTATCTCCGCAGCTTGCATTGTCCAGCACGGCTTGCAGATCATCCCCCGCCTTCACGGTAATCGTGGAACCGGGTGCAGGAGTATCAGCCAGAGTGGTATTGAGATACACGCGAGGCAATTCAGCGGGCCCATCGAAATTGCTGCTGGGAACCGTAGATACCGCCAGCGTGAAGCTCTGCGTTGCTGAGTTCGCCGCGGCATCGGTGACTTTCGCCGTGAAAGAATATGCTCCTTCCCGGCTGGGAACACCTGCGAATGCGCCGGTGGTAGCTCGCAACGCAAGGCCGGGTGCAAGAGATCCTCCCGAGACTGTCCATTGGTATGGCGGAGTGCCGCCGTTCGCAGATAGACTCCCGCCGTAAGGAGTTCCGACCAATGCTTTGCTGAGCGACGAATTCGCGATCCCGAGCTGCGACGGACCGTGAATGGTTACGTAGCTTATCCCTCTTCGCCTCGAGTTGGCCACGCTCGTCGCCATTACGATGAGCTGGGTTCCTTCGCTCGCCGCAGGCGCAATAAATGTTCCATCACTGGAAATCGAACCGGCCGACGCCGACCAGGTCACGGCAGTGTTGCTGGTCCCGACTACGGTTGCTGTGAATCGCTGCTGCGCCGCCGGACCAAGAGTCGCTATGTCCGGTGAAAGGGCCACTTGGACTTGTGGCTCTGTAGGCGGAGCGGTCTGCGCCAAACTGTTTGCGCCGCAACCGACTGCGAGGATTAGGACCTCACCGCTGAGTACGAGTGTCGCGATGCGCTGGAGAGTTGTAGCTAAACGCGGCTGCTGGCGTGACAAGCTGGGGGATACTCGTCGGAAAAACAATGGACTGACCTCGATTTGGACTATTTGGGGGACCTAAATAGTTCGGGTCCTTGTGCTCACAATCGCAAGTTAGCGAAATTGCCCCTGTTGCAATAGATAACAAAAGGTCGTGACCCGTGATCTAAACGAAAGTGCATGCGGCTTAGTGAGAAGGACACGCACGGAAGTTTGGCGAGGAGAGGAAAATCGGAGAAGGCGAAACAACCTCTTTGAGCCGATTGGGCGTCGAATGCGGCTTCGTGCGGGCATTGCACGGTCGCAATGCACCGCCTGACATGCGCGCACTACCGAAAACCTATTTAAGCTCTTAAGCTTTTTCGGAGTTAAACGTCATCTTGACGGCTCTCCATGGCTGGAGTCCTGGTGGGAACGAGAGGTGAGGCGCTCCGGGCAACAACTAACTTGCCCGGCTGGCGGTTGCAGTGGCAGAAATCCGGGTTCCGATGTAGTAGTCTTTCAGATCATCCCAGTTCCGAATTCCCGCATTTCTCCAATCGTAGTAGCGCACAGAGGGAAACCCTACCGCTTTTAACAACAACTCCAATGCCGCCTTCGTAGGCTTGCCTACGATTGTGTAACTGTTTCCGGTCTCCGCCGTGGCTGCGCCGCAGTCGCGGATAGTATCTTCTTCGCGGACCTCGATGAGATTCGAGTTGTGGGTGGAAATCGCTGTGTCGATCACGATGCTGGATGGTTTCAATCGGGCAATTTTGCGAAGTATCGCTAGATGTTCGTTGGTGTGGTAGAGAAACCCGAAGCAGAATACGGTATCGAATTTTCGGGGCTCAAGTCGGTCCAGTTCAAGCATGACGTCGCCTTGGGTAAACTCGACTCCGGAGATGCCGTACTCCCGCATAGTTCCGCGAGCTGCTTCCACCAAGTGCTGCCGTGCTTCGATGCCCAAGACGTACTCGGCGCCGGCTTGTTTAGCCGGCAGGCTCCAGCGGCCATCATGGGAAGCAATGTCAAGAATCCGCCGGCCCCGAATAATGTCTGCATTCCATTCGATCAGCGCCCGGTATCTCTGGTTTAGTCGATTGGGTTCTGCACGGGTCTCGCTGGTACTAAAGAACCGCGGGTATTGATCAAAGAATCCCCGCTCACGCGACCGTTTCTTACGCTGGACGACCAGACGGAACCATCGCTCCCGGCTTACGAAGGCTAATCTTTCCTGAACCAGAGAAACGACCGTCGGATTTTCCATGTGGTCCGTCCAATCTAGGTTCGCGGGCACACCTGCGAGCGACAAGGAGAATGAGTAGACTGGGATGGCCGAGGAGGTTGAACGCACTTGGACCTGCAGATGATCGAACCCGAATTTCCCACATCGCCGGTCAGTCTACCGCTGGCTCACTAGCATACACCTATTCGGCCTGGCCTTCGAAAATGAATGGTTGGTATTAGGAGCTATCTCATAAATGGTTTTGGGAAGGGCACGACTTCGGTCGTGCCGCCCAGAGCCAATAAAAGCGAGGGCTTTAGCCCCCGAGGGAACCAGCAGCTTATTACGTTATTCATGATGAGAGGCGCTCTAGGCTAATTCAGTGGAATTAGCCGCGCAGGTCGTCTCTAAACGTCCTCTTGACTGCTTTCGATAGCTGGAGTCAGCGCCGCCACATTTGAGGTAAGCCTCTCGGCCAGAGGGGTTAGATCCCCCACGTGCAGCGCACGGTCTGTCATATAGGCCCATCCTAGGCAGAGACCATACACAATCCCACCCACCAGCAATTGTGGTATCAGTTGCCGGTAGGTGTGCGCCGGGGACAATTTCTGCATGATCAGCAAAACTCCGGCCATCGGCGCGCACAGCATCAGTGGTAGCAGATAGGCCCGTCGCAGGTACGTCGACATTCGTATATCAAGCCTTGAACAGAGATGAAATGGCATGAAAAAGATATAAGTTCCAAGCATCGGAATGGCAGTACCGAATGCATCTCCGAGCACCCCAAAAGGCCGTACCAGCAATATGCTGAGGATGAGGTTGGCTACTCCTTCGATTATTGTCACTACCGCGAGCTTTCCGTGTTTGCTCATCCCGAACAGAATGCGCCCGGAAGCTCCTTGGCTCATCATCAGCGTGTATGGAAGGATCAGGGTGAGAAGCACCGGATAACCCTGGGCAACATACCTCTTTCCCACCCAAACTTCGATGACGGACTTTCCCAGAATTATGAAGGCCGCGGAGATGGGCAGAATGGTAAAGGCGCACGCGCGGTTTCCCGCAACGAAGATCTTTCGCAACCGGTTCAAATCTCCCGCCGCGTCGGATTGACTCGACATGGGCACGAAAATTTGCGCCAAACTGGTTACTACTTCTCCGGCATAGTCAACGAGCCGGGAACCCGCATAGAAATACGTAATGGCAGCCGAAGAGAGAAAGGTCCCGATTACCACGGCGTCTGTTTTAAATCGCAAACGCCCCGCAACAAGGATCATGAACGTCACGCCACTGTAGTTTGCCATGTGGCGGAAAGCTTTGCGGTCTACATAACTTAAGGAGTACCTGACTGGCAACAAGCGCAGGGCCACCGCAGTTCGAACCACGGAAGCAAGCAACGGCAAACCGACCGTAATCAATGCCACAGTTAACAGGCCGTATCCGCGGTGCAGGTAGAAGACGATCAACACCACACGCAAGAGGGTCGATACGACATTGGTCCAATTCAAGATGTAAAACTTCTGCAGACCCTCGAGCACGCCGCCGAACATTCCTAGTGGGAAGCTCAGGGCCACCGATGTGCCAACGACGAACAACAGCCAACGCGCCGAGGACTGAAACGCTGGCGGGATCGATCGGTGGAATACTCGATCCACATAAAGGCACCCTAGCAATGTGAGCATCAGGCAGAGCGCGCCCACACAGACATACGTGAACAGGGCCGTGTTGATGAGACCGCTGACCTCTTCCAGATCATTCGTGGCCGTGTATTTGGAAACGTAGCGCACGATAGAAGAGCGGATTCCGAAATCGAAGATCCCGTAGTAGCCGGTCAGCGAAAAGATCAAAACCCAGATTCCGAACGCCGCGTCGCCCAGTCGGTGCAGAATGAAGGGAGAAAGAAAAATCCCTACTAGAATATTCACCCCGAGGGCGAACCAACTCGACCCGACGTTTTTGATGATCTGAAGTTTTTCTAGTTTTCGCATTCCTTACACTTTTGCAGTCGCCGGTTTTCAGCGCAAACTCGGCTTGTAGCCCGTTTCTTCGCCGCTGGTTTGCGTTCTCTGGGATCTATCAGCTTGAGCAGAGAACAGGCCGTAGCCGAGACGCGTCATCAACGGGCCCCATGCGGACTCAATTTCCGCCACAGACTCTTCGGGCAGCAGGGTTTTCCACCCGCCCGCAGACGCGGAACGGATGAAGGGAATATCTTGGCGCTTGTTTTTCGTCGAAACCCACTCTCCTCCCTGACTGCGCTCCAGTTCCCGCATCCGCTGGGCGGAGCTGCGTTCGATGACAGTGGCCAGCAGTTGAGCTGTAGCTTCAATGCCGAAGATAGCAGCGATTTTTGTCAATTCCCGTTCGGGCTCCGCCTTCATATCTTCATAGCGCAACAGCAGAAAGCCCGGCTTTCCCAGCCGCGTTCCAACCCAGCTGCCAACATTTTCGCCCCAGCTTCCCCAGTCCGCCGAGCCAATATTGCCTCCAACGAAATCACGTACGTACTGAGCCACTGGGAAGCCGTCCTGGATCTGACGGTTCTTTCTCTGAAAGTCGTAATAGGAAAGCACCACATCCCTGGGGTCCCGCACGATGTAGATAATGCTCTTGTAACGGTGGTCGAAATATTCATGACTCTTGATAACGCGGGGCCGGGGAATCCGCTTGAGATAGCGGCTGGATTGGGCTTCACAGTCGGGAATCAAATTCTCGATATTCGCAAACGTTACTTCCTGCTCAGGATGGATGAGATTGGCGATCAGAAAGCGCGTCCACGTATTTCCTGACCTTGGGTAGGACACGATAAACGTGTCATCAGGGTAAACGGCAAGGCCACGTCCGGCGATATCGGTGCCCAACAAATACCGTATAACCTGCTTGGCCCCATAAATCATCGCGTGGCGCTACCGAGAATTCCAAGAGATTCGTAATCCCCCACGGTGGAAGAAGACGGTGAGCTTAATTCATACCCTAGGTACCTCATTATCCTTCCCCAGGCAGCTTCAATCTTCTGAGTCATGGCGGGAGGCAACTCAGATTTCCACCCTCCAGAACCGGCAGCACGAACAAATCGAAGATCCTTTCTTGAATGCTTGGTAAGATCGCACTGATCTGTTTGCGCCTGTTCGAGCTTCCGCATGCGGCCGGCCGAGCTGCGCTCAACCGCCTGAGCAATTTGTTCAGTACCCGCCGTCAGACCCAGAAACCTCACAATCTTTGACATTTCGCGGGCAGTGTCGGCAATCATGTCTTCGTATCGCAGCAGAAGGAAACGGGATTCCTCCTGCCGGGTCGCCAGCCATGTCACCACATGTTGTCCCCACGAACCGCTGCCGCAAGTCTCGCCGGCAAGGAAGCGCGCGACGAAGGTTTCGATGGGTGAATCATCCGCGATCTTCAAAAGCTTGCGATGATAATGGTATTGCGAAACCACAACGTCCCGAGGGTCACGGACCACGTAGATCACACGCCGGTAACGGGGATCGAAACAATCGTGGCTTTTAATGATTCGCGGCCTGGGGATCCGGTCGAAGTCTCTCTTTGTAGTGCCCTCTGGATCTGGAATTAAGCGGTGGATGTTCGCAAAGGTGGCGGGCTGCTCAGGATAGATCAGATTGGCAAGAAGAAAGCGAGTCCAAGTGTTTCCCGATTTTGGAAACGAAACCAGAAAAACGTCATCCGGAAGAATGAGCAGACTGCGGCTCGGCCGGTGCAGCTTCAACCCGCGCTTCACTCCGGCAATCAAATGTTTGATCATTCGTGGTACCTAATCCTTTCCTCGGCTTTAAAAACCGACGCCCAAACGCCTCTAAAATCCTCACAACGCCCAGAGCCTCACGCTGGCGTCCCGTTATGCCGCTGCGTCAAAAATGCAAAGAGACGACTGGTCGCATGCGGTGCTACCTTCAGGCCGAAGAGCACGAGACTCAGTTTCGCTCTACGGAAGTGATGGTTCGCCTCGCAAAACCGTTCGCGCGCTTTAGCGAAATCTCCAGCCGAAAGATGGTCTTTTCCTTCTTCGAGCATGTAGTGGGCGCGAATCTCGGCCGCACGGTCCCGCAACAGTTTCCGCGTAGACGAGGTCAAGGGGAGCTTCTGGTCTGCCTTCTCCAGGATCAGCCAGTACGCCTCTGCCATTCTGGCGCTCGATACGCCAAGAGATCCCGGGCGCCCGTCGGCCAAGCGTGCCTGTACCTGACGGTTGTAAGCGACTTTGCTGCCGTGGAACGCAACCCGTATCCACATGTCGTAGTCGTCGCAGCGAGCCAGGCCTTCGTCGAATCCTCCTGCCTCGACGATCGCTGCTTTGCGCGCCACTACGGTCGAGATCGGAATCTGACATCGCTCTAGCACCAGGGCTTCAAAGGTAGCGTCGCCGGCGGAAGGGCACTTGTTCATGAACTCAATCGGCCGCGTCGGATCTCCAACCAAGACGGCATTCGCGTACACCAGACCTAGCGAAGGGTCGGCCTCAAATTGCTTCAACTGCGATTCCAGATGGTTTGGTAACCACGTGTCGTCACTGTCGAGGAACGCCAAGAACTCGCCACGTGCTCTCGCGATAGCTGTGTTTCTCGCACCCGCCGCCCGCTTGTTGACCTGCTTGACGTATACAATGCGATCCTGGTAGGGCTCAAGCGCCTTCTCCAGTTCGGCACTATCGGGAGAACCGTCGTTCACGACAATTACCTCAAAATCCCGGAACCCCTGGGCAAAAACCGAGTCCAGGCAGCCGGCAATGAGATGCGCCGTGTTATAGGAGGGGATGATCACGCTGACTCTCGGATTTTCGCCGGCTTTCATAATGTTCTGGTTACGAACTATGAAATACGTTCTCTTTCTCTCCCAATAGAGCGTTGCCCACAGCTTCCACTCCCATCATCACCGAGTGATCCATGTTGCCGACCTCGTAGCGCCAAGCTCCAAACCGTCCTCTGGAGTAAATCTTCTGCTTCAGCAACGCCGGCTGCAATACGGCCAGCCCTCGGTCCCGCTCCAGGGTGGGAATGGGATACGAATAGCCTACGTATCGATGATAACGAGAGACAATTCGTTGCCGGTCCGATTCTTCGAGAATTTTGGCCCGAATCAATCCTGCCGTTACCCGATCGATCAGCCCTTCGGGCTCAACCGACTCTCCATTGGGAATGGAGACTTCGCACATCAAGGAGCTGTACTGCGTCGTGTCGCCGTTTGGAACGTTGAAGGGCGAGTAGTGCGAGAAATAGGTCGCGCGATAGGAAGGCATGTCTGCGTCGGTGAAGTAGATCCAGCACTTGCTGGTTTCGATCTGTTTCTTGAGCCCCAGGCCCAGCACCAGGAGGTTGTTGTGCTCGAGGAGTTGCCCCGCCTCCAGAAGTTCGTCCTGAGCAGGCTTCAACATTTGCACCAGAAGATCCAGCGGAACGGTCGAGATTAGAACATCATACGAATCGCCGCTGCCGTCTGCGAATGAAACTCTGCGGTGAACTGTATCAACTTCGGCGAGTTTCTTGCCCATCTGAACCTTGCTGGCAAAGCGCTTGGCCGTCCGACGGTAGATTTCTCCCGTCCCGCCATGGAGGGGAAACTTGAATTTGCTGTTCGGACCCCAACCTACGTCATCGCGCTCATAAAGTACATTTTCCAGCAAGCGTTTGAAGTCCACCACTGCAACCCGTTCCGCGATCCACGACTTCGACATCCGCTCCAGCGGCGTGGTCCAAACCTTCTGGTTGTAGGGAAACATGAACGCTTCAGCAATGCCCTCACCAAATGTCGCCAGGATCCAGTCTCGGAAGTTCGCACTCGCCACCCCTTTACCGTTGGCCGCCGCCTTCGCAGCTCCTAGCAAGCAGCTTAGTTGCACCGGCTTGGGCAAGTGACGCAGGTTGTTCTGAAAAGGATACGGTATCCAAGACTCCCCGGAGACGATCCAGCTTTCCCGCACGCATTCATGGACTTCGTTCCCCAACGCCTGGTCGATCAGCTGGTCAAAGTAGGGATAATGCGAAAAGATGACATGTCCCCCTTCGTCCCACAGAAAGCCGTTCTTATCGACATGCGATGTCGCATGTCCACCGACGTCATCCGACTTTTCGTAGAGCGTCCAGTTCTCGTAACCGAGTTCGTGCAAACGGGAAGCCGCTCCCAGGCCCGTGGGCCCCGCTCCGATCACCACAATCCTTGCTTCACCCATCGATCGTTCCAGTCCTCTATGCAAACCCGAATCTACCGCCCGTCAATTCCGTTGCCAGCCCTGAGAAGCGCAGCTTCGACGTGCTCGCTTACCACGGCGAGAATCCCATCTCGCAAGTATGGCCCGGACGCGAGCAAGCCAGAAAGTAAAGGATTCCTGTTATTGCAACGTAAGGGAGCGTTCTCCAGAGTGCTGACAAACCCCCCCGCGCTCAGCACCAAGGCCGCACCGGCCACAACATCCCACTCGTTCTTCGGTGTCAAAGTGAACGTCGCATCCGCCAGACCGACCGAAACCAGGCCGAGCTTATAAGCGACGGATCCCATCGGGCGAACCTCGAAAGCAGCATTCTCAAACGGCTTCCACTCGCCTCGCTTCACCTCGCTCCGGCTGGCCAGAACCAGAGCGCCCTCCAGGTTCTTGCGCTGACTCGGCTGAGAAGGTCTGCCATTGTAGCTAACGCCGGAATCGATCGATCCCAGGAAAGTCTCATCCGTTGCCGGGTTGTAAATTCCGCCCGCGACCGGCTTTCCATTCTCTGCGAATCCAATCGAGACGCAGAACTCGGGAATGCCCTGCACAAATTCGCGGGTGCCGTCCAGCGGGTCTACCACCCAAACCCGCGAGCGCTGTAGACGAACGGGATCGTCCACACTTTCTTCCGAGAGCCAGCCTTCCCCTTCGCGTAGAAGTTCTCTGCGTAGAACCGCGTCCAGCGCGCGATCCGCCTCCGTCACTGGATCTTGCCCGCTTTTGTATTCGGTTTCGATCGATCCCGGAGTGAAACGGGCAAAAACTGGACGCGAGGCCGCCAATGCACCTTCAATGCGTTGCAATATTTGACCGTATGAATTTGAGTGCATAGTCTCTCTTAACTTTTTCCCAGTTCCGGCCACTTCTTAACACATTCACTAAGAACTATGAACGGGGACTGAGAACCAGTTTTTTCACGCCATCAGCATGCGCGCGCCCGTTGCCAGCAGCACCGCGCAGAGAATACGTCTAAGCCACGGTACCGGAACTCGTGTGCTCAGGTAAGAGCCCAACAATCCTCCCGGAACGGACCCCAGCAACAGAGCTCCCACCAAGTGGATGTTCACATTATGCATACGAAAATGCAGAAAACTAGTTACTCCCGTGAGAATGAGAGCGTGAACGATATCGGTACCAACCATAACTTTTGGCTGAAAACTGTAGAACAACAAAAGCATCATCATGACGATGCTGCCGGATCCTACCGAGGTGATGCCCACCAGGAAGCCGGCCACCAGTCCAATGAGTGACATCCAGGCAAACGACCTCATGGTCGGTGGCCGTACGGCAGCGCGATCCTCGATCTTTTTCTGAAAGAACAGAAAGGTCGGAATGCAAACCAGCAAGATTCCAACGGCAATCGTAATGAAGCGATTAACGCCGTTGCCATAAACGTTTCGCAAGTGGAGCAGGAAACTTACGCCCAGGTAAGACCCTGGCGCACTGCCGGCGGCCAGAGCCAACACAACCTTGCGCCGCACCGTCCCTTTTCGCAGATGAACAATGCTGGCGCCGATCTTGGTCAGAAAGTTGAAAAGCGCATCGGACCCCACGGCACGAAGAGGAGCCACGCCCAAACCGAAGATTAAAATCGGAAGCAACAGAACGCCGCCCCCGACTCCTGTCATTCCAATGAGGGTCCCCACTACAAATCCAACCAGGCTCTTGATCAGCAGATCCATGACAATTCCGGCTTTTAGCTTCGTTCCGCGCGCTGCGGCCGGGAGTTTTTAGGTCGATTGCGCCGTTGTTCCGATGAAGCCTTCCCGTTCGAGGTGCAGAATAATTTCCTGCGCCGCTTCTTCCGGGGTCAGTTCGCCGGTGTTGATGGTGACTTCGGCGTCGCTCGGAACTTCATAAGGATCTGAGATACCAGTGAACTCCTTGAGTATCCCAGCGCGCGCCTTGGCATACAGGCCTTTGCGATCGCGCTGCTCACAGACTTCCACGGACGTCGCGACGTGCACCAGAATGAACCCTCCGTGAGGCTCAATCATCTGCCGGACATGTTTGCGAGTGCCGTCGTACGGCGCGATAGGCGCGCAGATGGCGATACCCCCATTCTTGGTAATTTCCGAAGCCACGTAACCGATTCGACGGATGTTAATGTCGCGATGTTCCTTGGAGAATCCCAGTTCGGAAGATAGGTGCTTGCGGACCAGATCGCCGTCAAGCAACGTGACCGGGCGTCCACCGGTCTCCAGGAACTTTGTCAGCAGCACATTCGCGATCGTCGATTTACCCGAGCCCGAAAGGCCCGTGAAAAAGATCGTCACACCTTGCTTGTGACGTGGCGGGAAACTCTTGCGCAACTCTGCCACAACCTCCGGATACGTGAACCACGCCGGAATCTCCCGGCCCTCGTTCAGGCGCTGCCGAAGTTCAGTGCCGGAGATGTTCAGCACACGATCTCCATTCTTAACCTCGTCGTCCGGAACGTATTTGTCCTGATCTTCGAGGTAGACCATCATGTTGAAGGGAACCATGGTGACACCAATGTCGGCTTCGTGTTTCTTGAAAACCTCCTGCGCCTCGTACGGGCCGTAAAAAGGCTTGCCATTGGTATCTTTGCCCGGACCCGCATGATCGCGGCCCACGATGAAGTGCGAGCAACCATGGTTCTTGCGGATGATCGCATGCCAGATGGCCTCGCGAGGTCCGCCCATGCGCATCGCGAGCGGCAGTAAGGAGAGCTTGGCGGTCGACTGCGGGAACTTCGAAAGCAGCAATTGGTAGCAGCGTACACGGGTGTAGTAATCCACGTCTCCCGGCTTCGTCATACCGACAACCGGGTGGATCAATAAATTCGCTTCCACCTGTTTGGCAGCACGGAATGCCAGTTCCACGTGCGCGCGATGCATGGGATTGCGAGTCTGAAACGCGACCACACGCCGCCAGCCCTCGCGGGCGAACTCGGAGCGAACTTCGGCAGGAGTGAGGCGCAGGTTCCGAAAATCGTAATGGGAGGGAATCTGCGTTCCCTCGATTTTTCCTCCGACATACCACGGGTTCGCCTTGTTGATGGCGTAATCGGCACCAGGATGAGCGGGGCTGGTGCTGGCAAAAACCGTCTGAGCTTCAGCTTTGCGATCAGGCTGCCATAGATCTTCGACCTGCAGCACGGCGACCATCACTCCCTCGGGATCGCGCAGCGCGACTTTGCTGGAGCCCGCTGTAAGCTTCTTGGCAAACTCCTCCGTCACATCCAATGTGATCGGCATGGGCCAAAGAACCCCATTCGACAGCCGCATGTTGTGACAAACGCCTTCGTAGTCTCGACGCGTCATAAAGCCCTGCAGCGGAGAAAACCCTCCCGTGATCAGCAACTCTAGATCGCAAAGCTGGCGTCCTGTTAGATCCCAGGAGGGCCACTCTTTCGAATGGCTCTTCAATTCAGCGATTCTGTCTGATTTGGCGACGAGCTGAATAAGTTCACCGCCGTGCGGCGAAACAAGATGACTGGTCGAAGCGGTCAAGTGCGAAGCCTCCTTGATTTTTTGGCCTACTCTTGTCTAGTACCTTTATTATCTTTCACTGGATTGCTTTCCAGTTTTGACGGTCGGAGCAAAATCGATTGCAGATGTTATAGGAGAGGAAGTCCAACCACTGTCTATAGAATATCACTTCGACGCCGTCGCAAGAAAGCCATGTCCGTTGTGGGATGGATAACCTGAGAATTCAGCAATTGTCATACCTTTGACGATCTCCGCGATCTCCGCGAGTGTTGATATTAAAAGAGTTCAAGCTGTAAGCCGAGACAGATAGGGGATCGACGTTCTCGATGTGAAAACAATTGCGGCTATGGCTAAAGAATTTCTCGCCGGATATCTCGTGGCGTTTCTCGGCTTAGTGGGTTCGCCTTCGGCTCGCAGTTTCTCCACCGGGTTAATGTCTTACAATGTTTACAATTCGCCAACTAAGAACCAAGTTCCGATTACCTTCGGGCAATTCTGAAAGGTAAAAACTGTGCTTTAATTGAGGCAGGAAGAGACTGCCATCTCGAGATACTCAAAGATGAAGTTCAGGATTATTTTGTTGCTGGTGACCCTCGCAGGTTCAATCTTTCCGGCTGGTGGCCAAACTAGTACGGCTCGTTCCTCTTCCACCGAATCTCGCACAGACCCTAGATCCGCAGTGAGGCCAATCACTCCGAAATCCTCTATGCCCATTCGCCGCAAGTCGTCTATTTCAGTGCCCGCAGCGTCAACGAGCAATCGCACTACCAGCACAGAGCTGAGTCGCTTGGAACGCCAGAGCCCCAAACCTGGCGCAACCAGCGGCAGCAAACCCTCGGTTGCGAAGCGCGCCCCAGTCAAGCCCCCCACTACATCGACCGGAAGCGGCTCAGGAATTAACTCCTCTTATCAGAAGCCCCGGGTCAAATAGAGGTAGCAGCCTGCTTGTGGTTGCTTTAGCTTGCGGGAGGCAGCCGGTTCATCGTCGTGTCGGATGCCAGCGCGGCGGGATCACTTGCCGGCATGGCGTTGTGGCGGGGCACCGCTGGTTCGGTGATGCAGTACTTCAATAGGCACCAGAGCGCACGCACTCCATCCTTCCATTGGATCTTCTTGCCCTCTTCATAGGTACGGCCCCAGTAGCTGATGCCAACTTCGTAGATACGTAGCTTCCGCTTTGCGATCTTCACGGTGATTTCCGGCTCGAAGCCAAAGCGTTTTTCCTCCAACGGAATGGACTGGATAACCTCGCGGCGAAAAGCCTTGTAGCAGGTCTCCATATCGCTAAGGTTGACGTCGGTTAGAGCATTAGAGAGCAGAGTGAGAATCCAGTTGCCCACAGAATGCCAGAAGTAAAGCACGCGATGAGGACGGCTGGAAAGAAACCGCGATCCGTACACCACGTCGGCGCTCCCTTCGATCAGCGGTTCCAGTAGCACCCTGTACTCTGCCGGATCGTATTCCAGATCTGCGTCCTGGATGACCACGAAATCCCCCGTCGCTTCCCGAATACCCCGATGTAGTGCTGCGCCTTTGCCCATGTTCCGGGGTTGCAGGAGAACTCGAATCTGTGGATGTTGAACTTGTAACTGAGCAAGAATTTCGCGCGACCCGTCGCTTGAGCCATCGTCGACGCAAATCAGTTCGATCTCCAGAGGTACGGCAAGCACTCGCTCTGCCACCTGCCGCAGCGTGGCGCGTTCATTGTAGACGGGCATGACAACGGTAAGGATCATTCTATTCAGTCGGGTGCGTAAAAAGTATAGTGCAAAGCATCGCATCCAAGGGTCGTTTTTCGCATCGTCGAGAGTTGGACGCGGAGTACGCACTGAATAAACAGGGAACGGTCGGCAGAGCGTGTAGCCTCAAAAGCGAATGAGAGATCGCAAATTAGAAATCCGATCCACAGAGCCATTGGTCTTATTGTTCGGTCGTACATGGACCATGGATATCTTCCCAGGCACAGCGTACCCCTGCAAACTGTGGCCATGCGACCCCCCCAGTCCATTAACCAGCTCTTTTCCTCTCGTCTCTTTTTTCCCACCTTCACAATTACGCTGTTCGTCGCGCTCTTGTTCCTCAGTGGCCAAGCATCCGCGCAACAGCTGACCTGTACTCCGTCGATTTTGGAGTTCGGGCTCGTGAATCTTGGTCAGAACCTGACTCAGCCCGTGATCTTGACAAACAATGGAGCAACGAGTGTCACGATTTCCGCTATGAACCTCCGCACGACGGAATTCAGTGTCACGCAGTTGAGCCTGCCGTTGACGTTGTCGGCCGGAGAGAGCGTCGCTTTCAGCGTTACGTTTACGCCCACCCTGACCACGTGGATTCCCGACAGGGTCATTCTTACCAGTAACGCTTCAAACCCATCCCTCCAGCTTTTGCTTCGGGGGGTGGGCGTCACTCGTGACCCTATTACGGTGAGCCCCGCGAGTCTTTCGTTCGGCTCCGTGCCTGTGGGAACTAGCGTAACAAAGTCAGTTGTGATAAGTGACGTTCGCTCGTGGGGCAGAACGATTTCCAGCGTCCAAACTATGGGCAACGAAATCTCCGTCACTGGGCCGGGCTTACCCGTGGCTCTGACCGGCGGTCAGAGCATAACGTTGAATGTAACCTTCACCCCGACTGCCGCAGGCGTGTCCGGGGGCTATCTTTACCTGACCGGACCTGGCGTGGCACAAAGCGTACCTTTCAGCGGAACCGGAACGACAGCCGTAACCCCGCCGCCCCCACCTCCGCCTCCGCCGTCAGGGCAGCTAACCATCACGCCCGCGTCTCTGAACTTCGGAAGCGTCCCTGACGGGACAACGCAAACACAATCCATCAGTTTGAGCGCAATCGGCGCGAGCGTAACAATTTCCTCAAGCGCCAGCAGCAGCTCACAATTCGCTTTGAACGGAGCTTCTTTTCCCTTGACGATCGCCGCGGGTCAGAGCGTCTCTTTCAATGTGGCGTTTACGCCCCAAAGCAGCGGGTCCGTTTCCGGTTCTCTCTCCTTCGCAAGCAATGCTTCCACCTCAGGGACGTTGGCATCACTCACTGGCGTTGGCACAGCCACACAGTACAACGTCAACCTCTCGTGGAATCCTAGTTCCGACGTAACGGGATACAACGTCTACCGCAGCACCGCCGCAAACGGCAAATATTCCAAGATCAACCCCTCCGTGAACCCGAACACCGCTTATGTCGATAGCACCGTCGTCTCCGGACAAACGTATTACTACGCCGCCACATCAGTGAGCTCCAGTGGACAAGAGAGCGCTCTCTCAACTCCTCCGGTAGCAGCGTCGGTCCCGTAATAGGCATCTAGGCGCAAGTCCCGAGCACCCTCGTGCATGCCCTGACAAAGCAAGCCAGCAGCAATCGCCTCGGAAGCTCAGCGCAAACGTGTGAGGACGAACTCCAATTCAGGTATCATGAGGAGTTGTCCAATCAATCGAAACCTGCGCGAAATGATCAACGAAAAACGCATTGCGGTGGTAATGCCCGCCTACAACGCGGAAAAGACCCTCGAGGTTACGGTGGGCGAACTGCCCGAATTAGTGGACGTCTGCATCTTGGTCGATGATCACAGCTCCGACGCCACCGTCCCGCTCGCCAATCGCCTGGGGCTGCGAGTCTTTCAACATGATCGCAATTACGGCTACGGTCGCAACCAGCAGACCTGCTATCGCGAGGCTCTGGCCGCAGGTGCCGACGTTGTCATCATGCTGCACCCCGATTATCAGTACACGCCACTATTGGTCACGGCGATGGCTAGCATGGTTGCTTACGGTATTTATGACGTCGTGCTGGGCTCGCGCATCATCGGGGGAACTGCGTTGCGCGGGGGGATGCCCATCTATAAATACGTCGCCAACCGTTTGCTCACAGCGTTTGAAAATCTCTTTCTAGGCGTCAAGCTCTCCGAATATCACACGGGATACCGCGCCTTCAGCAGCAAGATTCTCACGGACCTTCCACTGCTGGAGAATTCGGACGATTTTGTCTTTGACAACCAGATGTTGGCTCAATGCGTGCACTTTGGCTTCCGCGTCGGCGAAGTTTCCTGTCCCACGAAATATTTCGAAGAAGCATCCTCCATCAACTTCCGCCGCAGCGTGGAGTACGGTTTCGGTGTGCTCGTGACTACTCTGCAGTTCTGGCTGCAAAGAATCGGCCTCATTCAACTTCCCCGATTCAGCAACAAGGGCCGCAAACTACAATCTGGCGAGCCCAGCTACTACGCGCAGCGGACTGAGTCGCAGGGTTCGGCATAGACGTGAAACACCTGCGTCGCCGACTGCCATTCGTTCAGGGAAAGTTACGGCTATATTAATTTTCCCCACTCGGTATTTTGCGGCAAACGGTCGTAAGCGTGCGGGGAACGGGCCGATCGGCTGATCGCAGGGCTCCCAAGGGAAGGTGTAAATTCTTCTGCCTCATCCCTACAGTCCCAGTAGTTTTCACCTAGGGTGTTTACCTGAGCGCTTGCCTAGCCCCGAATTATCCTCAAAAGGCGACATTTAATTCGAAACGCCAGCGCCTAAGGCCAGCGCTTATGCCCGGTCACACGGCGGCGTAAGGCGTCATCTTCGTGGCAAAAAAAACAGCGGATTGTGCGGGTTTTCGCGCTTTTTAAGAGCTTGCCGCCGCCGTTCGCCACTCATCTGGCGCAGCGCGATTGCCGCGGAATTACTGAGATTGCTCGCTTTCGATGGGAAAGCGCCTGTGGAAATGGATGTTTTTTGGTCACTGAGTCTTTGGTCTCAAAGTGGCACGGTAGGTGCTAGAACTTTAGGTGAACAATCCAGTTGAACAGCGGTGCGGAGCTTATTTTGACAGGGGGCAGGGATAGTGAAGAACGAGCAGTCCGTGCGCCTAGGACCGCGCGAAAAAGAGATCGTCGAACTGCTATTGCAAGGCTGTGACAATGCGGAAATCGCAAAACAGCTCAAGATGGCACGCAGAACCGTGAAGGCTCATTTTAACCGGCTTTTTCTCCGTTTTGGAATCAATGACGGAATCAAGCGAGTAAAACTCGCAACACTCTTATATCGGAGGCAATCATGTTCCCCTACGAACGATATGGAAACCGCGTCCCCAGCGAGCGAGAGCACCGTGTTATCGAACTAGTGGCTCAAGGCTTGAAGAATCGCGATGTGGCCCAAGCAATCGGCACAACCGAGCACGTCGTCAAGAATTATCTTCGAGTGATCTACGACAAGCTGGGACTCTGGAACAGAGTCGAACTCGCGCTGTGGTATGAATCGCGACGACCAAGTGCGCCATTACATCCCGTATTGCCGGATCGAACCGCACAATGGGTTTCGCCGGCCACTTACTGACAACCGAAAGCTGGCAGGTTACGTAGTCGTTCTGCCGCCCCCGCCCCACCTTTGCGGGCGGCAGCGTACAACAGCAAACGAGCTTGATCGCAACTCTTGGTTACTCCGTCGCCCCGAAGATATAAATCAGACAGGAGCAAGGCTGCGGTCAAGTTCTTTTTAGCCACCGCCTTCCATAGCCAAGAAGCCGCCTGCTGGCTATCGCGAGCCTTACCAGGGCCAGAATCTAGATATTTTTCCGCCGTCACCAGCTCTTGGGCGCCGTTCTGCTCGGCGGCACCAGAGGGGGCACTTACACTCACGGGAACGATCCGAGGCGCGGGGCTCGCTTTCGTTCCTCGATCGTCTTCCGCGCTCTCGTTAGGCTGTTTCTGCGCCACCGCAGAACTCGGGGGTTGCGCCTGGTCGCTCGCAGGTGGCCGAGCCGTCGCAGTCTCCGGAGGTTTTGACGGCGGTGCCGCTGATTCGTCTGACGGAGCCGGTACCGCTCGCGGCAGCGCAGACGGCGCACTTCCGCTACTCCAGAACGCTGTATTGCTGCGCCAGCTCGAATACACCAGCAAGGCGAGGATGATTGCCACTGCGGCTCCCACGTAGATTTTGTAATTATGGGACGGAGGCTCAGGCTGATATTGTGATAGTGAAGGGAATTCCGCTGGACTCTCCTCTGTCGGCCTCAACCAAGGTCTTTCCGAGGCGAAGCTATTTCCGCGGGAGATAGAATCCGGGGCGGAGTCGGCATCGCTGGCACTAAATCCGCCCGGAAGATGCTGTGTCGGTGCATCCCAACGTGGGGTCGGTGCTGCTTCAGCGATTTGCTCTTGCTCGGATCCCGGCGCGAGTATAAGGCGCGAGCCACACATCCCGCAAAATCTCTGCGAACCTGAATTTCTGCCCCCACAGTTTTCGCATATCAGAATCGCGTCTTCCTTAGGTGGGCCGCCGGCCTCAGCCTCCTCCCGAAGGTCTTCTAAAGGCTCATGTATCGTTTCATCCAGCGTTTCATGGATACGCTCGTGGTTTGTGGGTTGGACTGCGATTTCGGCCGGAGCGGAGTTGTTGGATAACTCTCGAACCAGCTGAGACACCGCTTCGGCGCGCTTCTCGGGCTGGGTAGTGAAATAGACTTCCGCCCAGCGCCCCATATGTGCCGCCAGAAGGGGATTCAGTAGCGGGTTCAGCTCCGGATCAGGCAATATTTTCGCGTTTGGCTCGTCCGTTGGTTGCGACACGCTTGTTCTCCAGAACAAAGGCAGACAGTATGATTGCACTCCCGACAAGCAAGGTTGTCAATTCCATCGCGTGAAATGGGCTTGAAAATTGCCTCACTCACACGCTTTTCTGGACGCTGGTTCGAACTGATCCATTTGCGCCTCACGTTGGCTGGCGAACCTGCCCTTCGTAGTCTTGCCGTAAAGGTCGGAGTCCGGGCAGTAATAAAGCGCGGTATGCGGATCGATCCACACCTGGGTGCCGGGATTCCCCTTATATTCAGCCGGGGTATCGGGAGCCTCGGCGAGTCCGAGCCCGATCAAGAGCCGATCGAACAACGAAAGATCCGCATTCGGGTTGGGCGGCTTATGCCGATTCGCAGCCGCGGATACTGCCGTTCCTCTGGCGCTGGCGCCCACCGAATTGCCGGAGAGCATTCCCCAGCGAATCACAAAAAACATCAAAATGACTGCCACCGCGAGATAGAAATCGCCCCGCCGAGCGCGCCACAAGCGCCGCAGAGATCCCACGGTGCTGGGCTCCGCCATGTCTTCCAGAAAATCCCGTGCCTTCGTGGCTGAGCTCCAAACGACATCTTGGGGATTCGATTCTGTTGCCAGCATTGAAGCCGTCTGCAGATCGTTTTCGCCACTCTTGGGCGCAGTCGATGCCAGCAGCGTGATCGCTCCATCGTTCGCACTCGCGCCGTTGGATGGCTCCAGCAGCGGAGTATCTTCCTGTAATCCCGGCGAAGCGAGCATTTGAGCCAGACGTTCCTTCGCTTCGGCAGCGAATACAGCTGCGCTCTTCGGAGGAATCTCATCTCCACTTGAAAAAGAATGTTCATGAACGGAGTGCATGCGCATCGCCGAGGCCAGCTTGCTCTGGATGCTGGATTGATCGCTTGCTCCCGCCCGCGAAGCCCCGCACTTGCCACAGAACTGTTCTTCCTCGACGAGCGCGTCTCCGCACTTCCAGCAGAAAGAGTCCTCCATCGCGCTCGGCTTTACAACACTCGTTTCGATCACGCTCGGTTCCGCAACATCTACATCGTTCTTGACTGTGATCTCCGCGTTTTCCTCCTCGGCAAGAGCTGAAAGATTCGGCTTGAGCTTTTCGATCGCCGTCAACATCGCCGAGCGCTCAGCGGCCACGGATTTCTTCAGCTCCCACTCGGCCCCTCGACCAATCGCCTCGCTCACCAGCCCCGCCATCAGTTGGCAGGTTTGAATATCCTGTTCGTCAAAGCCTTCCAAGCGATCGAAGTAGAGTTCCAGAACCCCTACAATATTTCCGTCGTGATAGATCGGCACGGCGATCAACGACAAGATCTGCCGCTCGCGGCACAAGGAAGGATCGAATAACGTTTCCGTGTTTATATTGGGAGTTCGCAATACCTGACCGGTGCGCAGACTGATCACAGAAATAGCGCTCTCCAGCGACACTTCGGTCCCCACGGGTAAAGCCGCTTCTCCAGCTCCGGCGCGGTAACGGAGCGTGTTTCCTTCCAAAATCCCGATCGCAGCGCCACTGCCAGATGTGATACGAGCGATTCTTTCCGCAACCATTGCCATTGCCTGGTCGCATTCCAGATGGCCAAGCTGAATTTGGTGCTGCGCTTCCACAATCTCGGCCAGAATCAGCGCGTAGTCGGTGTTGGGAGCTGAATGATCTTCCGATTGCATTTTTCCGGCATGCAGCTTCGCACTCGCCGCTCCCTGCCGGATCTCGCGGTTGTGCTCCTGCATCACGTAGGCAGCTTCCAGCAGCTTGGCAAAGGTCTGCTCGTCAAGGCGCGGTTTGTTCTTGTCGTTCGCCACAAACTGTTCTTGCGGCTCTGTAGCTCGCCAGGAGCACACAAAACCCAAGCCTATTCTAGTGCAATTCCCTCATCAAACAACCTGGATTCCTGAGTCTTTGCACTGCTGTTCTCTAGGAGCACTCTACGCTCTTTACCCGTTTGAGAGGGATTCAGCGGCACTTCAACTAGTCTGAGTTCAATGGGTTACGCAGACTGAAATGGGGGAGCCGGATGCTCCGGCATCTTGGCGTGCTGAGGACTTCAATATTACTTCCGTAAGGGCGAGCTTCCTCGCACCGATGGCAACGATGAGGCCGGAGCAGCATTTTCCGGTCGATCGGCTTTGTAGGACTTGGGAGGCAGCAAGAACTGAATGCCGAAATAGCCTAGGAAGTAAGACTGATTGCGCTGCACCGGTTCCAAACTGCGTCCGGCCATGAAGAGGAGGATGATCGGACTATGAAGTTTGTAGCGGCCGCCAATGTCGAAGCTGGGCTGGTACCCGGACGGATGGAAAGTTGCTTGATTGTAGAACTCGATGTCGCCTTCGAGTTTTGGAGTGAACCCGTGGCCGATGACGAGCCCTGTCAACCAGCCGTCCGGCCCCTTGTGGACAAACTGATACCCGATCTCGTAATCCACGTCAATGGGGCCGAATTTCTTGGAGAACTCGAAGGGCAGAAGGAAAGCCTCGCTCGCGGGCGTGACTCCACGCCGCACAGCATCATTTGGGTTGTTAAGGAAGAGTTGGGGAAACAGGGAAACACCCAGACCTGACTCCCCGGCATCGTAAAAGCGCCACTTAACGCCGGGATTGGATTTACCCAAACCGTACTTAGTTGAAGGATTTTGCACTCGCAGCCAGGCGTTCTCGTACGTCAGCTGGATGCGATCGCCAATGCCGAAATTGATATCCAGGTCGGGCGTATGCGAGACGGACTGATCGCTATAGAAGAAGGGCATGTAGCCCACGTTGATCTCCCAATTGAGATGCCCGGGAGTGCCCGGATCATTGGTGTAATACGGCGGACCACCTTGCGCATGTGCAGAAAATACCGCGAGCAACAAAAAGAGAATTAAGCTGGG
Organism: uncultured Acidobacteriaceae bacterium; assembly: GCA_963760855.1. Classification (GTDB taxonomy): domain Bacteria; phylum Acidobacteriota; class Terriglobia; order Terriglobales; family Acidobacteriaceae; genus Sulfotelmatobacter. The sequence continues at coordinate 299,112 of CAVXFD010000008.1, forward strand.
TACTCTGATTACGCGCGAGACCTTCACTCCCTCCGACGATGGCTGTGCAAAAAGCATAGCGGGAATCACTGTCAACCCCAGATTGGAACAAGCCGCCACCGCACTCGTATTCATTTCGGGACAGCAAGTCACTGTCGTTGAAACAAATGAAATCCAGCGTTCCAAGCCCTACCCCGAGGCTTAACCGCCGCAGCCGCAGACATGGTCAGGATTTTAAAAACATGGACGTTATATCGACTCACTAAGTCCCGGAACTCCTCTGTGGTTGGGCTGGATTGGCTTGAATGAGAATTGGGAAACACTGTCCGGATTGTGGATGACCCATTCTAGTTGCGTGCGCTTGGACCAATATGGGATGACTTAGCCTAGCACGGCCATTCTGAATTTTTTCTGAAACCCTTACTCCTTGTCCTTAAGTGCATGCTTACGTTGGTCTTAGAATGCTACCGTCCTCCAGCGAACGTTTGGCGAAAGATGTGCAATGGACAAAATGCCGAGTGCAACCGGAGAGAAACCAAACGAAAGATTAGGAGGAGTGACATGATGGACCTCAACGAAATGAAAGTTACGCCAAGAGATCAACAGGTGCTTAACTTGCTGGTCCAGGGCTGCAGCAACAAAGAAATCGCGGGGCAGTTAAGTATTAGCCCACGCACGGTGAAGCAACACTTGCGAACGCTTTTCCTCCGCGCCGGAATCCGGGATGGTCGCAAGCGCGTGAAACTGGCTATTGCAGCTTTTGAGAATCAGGAGGTGATCTCATGATGCCGCGAGAACGCTTAACCGAGAAGGAGATTTTCGTGGCGAACTTTGTATGGCAGGGGCTTACGAACCGTGAAATTGGCAAGCTCATGGGTACCACTGAGCAGGTCATCAAGAATCACTTGCGCAGTACCTTTGACAAGCTGGGCGTTTGGACCCGTCTCGAGTTGGCGATGTATGTCGCCAGCCACGGGGGGAAGAATTGGCGTGAGGAGTCCGAAGCCTCCGCTGACTCGCTGCGACGAACGAAAGCCAGTTGACCGCACTGGCGCATCATGCCCCGGCGAGAAGATGAATTTCTCGGGGTTATCACTCATCGGCACAACTTCTGCAAAAGGTTTGCGTTCGATCATCCTTCTTGCCCAAGCCGGTCTAATTAAAATTATGATATTAAAGGGTTTATCTGTAGCTCTTCTCGGCCCAAGAATTGCACGGATAGACTTGATCTGAGAGAGCAGGCTCGCCAGGACCTAGAGCCGGCTCCGCAATCCCTAAGGCGGGGCGGACGTGGCTTACAAAGAGACTTTCTGGATGGCCTGTGATTCCACCGAGCAACTGCGAGCGGAGTATGGGCCATTTCACACTCGCTCTGAAGCGGAAGCCGAGGCTCGCAAGCTGGGATTCAGTTACTTATTGCGTTACGAGCACTTGCTCGACGAGAACGAGGAGATCCAGGAGGTTCGCTGTATTTTCCTTGAGTTGCCCGGCGCCATTGTGACAGAACCCTCAGTAGTTAGCCTGCATACTCGTTGCGCCACATGCGGCGCTTCCGCCACTCACGACAGCGCGTGGCGGGCTGAGGTATGGGCGGACATCCACGAGTTCGAGCACTCCCGTCATCGCGTGCGGCTTTTTCAGCACGCGCGCGGCAAGGGCCTAAAGGAAATCGGCGACTGGCGCGGATAGCTCCCCTCTGGGCCTCGTTCTTACGGACCCGACGAAAGTTGGCTGGCTGCTCCGCGATCAACAAACCATATCAGTTTGCCATCGGTCGGCCGTACCAGTTTGGAGGGGTATTTTTCGCCCGGAGCAGTGCCTTCCAGAACTTCACGGAGTACGGGCGCTTTATCCGATCCGCTGACCAGAAAAACGACTCGCCGCGCCGCGTTCAGAACGGGGAGCGTGAGCGTGATGCGGTGGGTATGCAGCTTCTCCACCCAGTTCGCGACCACCAGTCTCGACTTCTCCTGCAACGCCTGAGACTCCGGAAACAATGAGGCGGTATGTCCGTCGGGCCCCATGCCTAGAAGAATAAGATCGAACCGCGGGAACTCGCCGGGCTGCAGGGCAAAAAACTTCTGTAAAGTCTTCTCGTACGCTTCCGCCACAGCCGAAGCGTCTGGATCTTCGGTAGGGATCCGGAAAACATTGGCCGGAGGAACCGGAACCTTCGACAACAAGGTCTCGTTCACCATACGATAATTGCTTTCCGGATCGGTTGGAGGAACGTGACGTTCGTCGCCCCAGAAGAAAAATAGTTGAGTCCAGGGCAGGCTGCCGCTCGCGTTGGCAGCGATGAGCGTATATAAGCTTCTCGGCGTCGAACCACCGGAGAGCGCAATCGTGAACCGTCCGCGCCGAGTGATTGCATCCGTCGCCGAGTGCAAGACGTCCTCCGCGGCCGCCTGAAAAAGCTCCTGCGGCGTGCTCAGCCTCCGAACCTCGGCTGACGTGCTCATGAGGTCCCAGCCAACACCGTCCTGCCCTTGGCCGCAGCGCAGCGTGCTGCGCCCAGCAAACCTGTTTTGTCGTTAGTAATCACTTGCACCGGGATGCTTTCCAGAAGCGGACGCAATCTGCCCTTCTGCAGAAAAGCGTCCATGAACACCCGCCCCCTAAGCTTCGGAAGAATCTTCGGTGAGATTCCGCCGCCGAGAAAGATCCCGCCGGTAGCCATCGCCTTCAGAGCCAGATTGCCCGCCTCCGCACCGTAAACGGAGATCCACAAATCGAGCGCCTCTTCCGCCAGTCGGTCGGCGCCGCTCAGAGCCGCTTTGGAAATCGCCGCTGCAGGATCTCCAGTGCTCGGCTGCGCCGGCAATCCCGAGCCCGCCTCGCCGCCGCCCTTTTTCTCCAGAAATTCATACACGTTCACGAGCCCCGGCCCGGAGAGGACGCGCTCGTAACTGACGTGCCCGTACCGGGCTTCGAGAAACTTCAGTAGTTCGATCTGCAAATCCCCTTGCGGAGCAAAGTCCGCGTGTCCACCCTCGCAGGCAAAAACCTGGTGCCGGTTCCCGTCCCAGAACAATCCCGCCTCGCCCAGTCCGGTTCCCGGCGCGATGACCGCCTGATTCCCCGCCGACTTCGCTACGGAATTGAGAGGCGTAAGGTCTTTTGAGGAAAGGCCACCAACTCCCCAAGCGTTGGCTTCGAGGTCATTGATGAGCAGAGTCGCAGGAAGGTCAATCCTTTTCGCCAAGCGGGACTGCTCGATAACCCAGGGCAGGTTGGAAGTTTCGACCCGCCCGTTGTGCACCGGCCCCGCAATGCCAAAACAAGCAACTTCCGGCCGCGAGGCAGATTCTCTCAGGAAGGTGGAGACAATGTCGCCGAAGTCCGTGTACTCGCGACTCGGAAATATTCGCTCGGAGGTTAAAAGGAGATCGCCATTCTGCGTTTCAAAATAGGCCAGTCGCGCGTTGGTCCCGCCAATATCGCCGGCCAGAATCATTTCTCGAAGTTCCTCCAGCGCCGGCCGTCGCGCTCCAGAAGTTCGTCGGCCTCTTTCGGTCCCCAGGTGCCGGACGCATAGTTCGGAAAATTACGCGGCGGCAGCGCCTTCCAGAGATCCAGCATGGGATTGACCACGTTCCAGCCCGCTTCGACCATATCCGCCCGCTGAAACAATGTCTGATCTCCAATCATGCAGTCATGCAGCAACCGCTCGTAGCCTGTGCTGGGCTGCTTTCCAAAGTATTCCTGATATTCGAAGTTCATGTCCACTGTTCCCAGCCGCATCACCGGTCCGGGCACCTTGGCCGCGAATTGCAGGGAAATCCCTTCTTCCGGCTGGATGTGCAACACCAACTGGTTTGGCATCAGGTGTTCCACCGACGTATCGCGAAACAGAACGAAGGGAGCTTGTCGAAACTGGATCACAATATGCGTATTGCGGGCCGGCATCCGCTTTCCAGTCCGAAGGTAGAAGGGAACGTCCGCCCATCGCCAGTTGTCGATAAGCAGCTTCATGGCGACAAAAGTTTCCGTGCGCGAATCAGGAGCAACGTCGGGTTCGGAGCGATATGCAGAAACATGCTGGCCGCCGATCGTGCCCTCGCCGTATTGCCCGCGCACCGAGCGGCTCAGAACTTCCTCGTCGCTGATGGGTTGGATGGCATGCAATATCTTTGCCTGTTCATCACGCACCGCATTCGCTTCAAACGAAATCGGAGGCTCCATCGCGGTCAGGCTGATGAGTTGCATGATGTGGTTGGGTACCATGTCGCGCAACGAGCCCGCGTGGTCAAAATAACTGCCGCGTCCTTCCACCCCCACCGTTTCCGCAACGGAAATCTGCACGTGATCGATGTAACGCCGGTTCCAGATGGGCTCAAAGATTCCGTTGGCGAAACGGAACGCCATGATGTTCTGTACGGTTTCTTTCCCCAGGTAGTGGTCGATGCGATAAATCTGCTTTTCATCGGCGACCTTGAGAATTTGCTGATTCAGCGCTTTCGCCGATTCCAAATCGTGGCCAAACGGCTTCTCGATGATCACTCGCCGCCAGTGATCGTTGTTTTGTTCCATCAATCCGTTAGAGGCGAGTTTTTCCACAATGGGGCCGAAGAAACTCGGAGCGGTCGCCAGGTAATAGAAGAAGTTTTGATGGGTCGCGTGATCGCGATCGATCTGGGCCAGTCGATCTTTGACCTGAGGATAAAGGTTATCGTCTTTGAAGTCCCCGGCAAAATAATAGAAGCGCCGCGAGAAGCTGTCCCACATCGCGTCTTCAATGCAGTCCCCACAGTACTCTTTCACGTCGTCCAGGATTCTCTTGCGGAAATCTTCGTCGGTCATCTTAGCCCGGGCCACGCCAAGAACCGCGAACTCCTTAGAAAGAAGATTGGCTCGCGCCAGATTGTAGAGCGCGGGAATTAACATGCGCGCCGTCAGATCGCCGGCCGCGCCAAAAATCACCATGACACAAGGATCCCCTTGCTTCCCGATGCGGGGCAGCGTCGACGCAGGTTGTTCCGCCAATTGTGCCATCATAAAGTCCCTTAAGATTCCGACTAAGTTTCGCCCTTATGTTATGCCGTCTTCTTCTTGCCCGCACCGGCTTCCACGTGCCCGCCGAATTTCTGCCGCATGGCCGAGAGCATTTTCTCCGCAAACGTGTGTTGTTGCCTCGACCGGAAGCGCACGTACAACGCCGCGGTCAGCACTTCCGCCGGAACGGCTTCTTCGATTGCCGCCTGGATCGTCCAGCGCCCTTCCCCGGAATCCTGCACGTAGCCCTCGTACTCGGAGAGCGTCGGGTTTTCCGTCAAAGCCATGGCAGTCAAATCCAGAAGCCACGAACTTACCACGCTGCCCCGGCGCCAGACTTCGGCAATGTCCGGCAAATTTAAATCGTAACGAATATCTTCCGGCAACTCTTTGCTGGTCGCGTTCTTGAAGATGTCGAAGCCCTCAGCATAAGCCTGCATGATGCCGTATTCGATTCCGTTGTGCACCATCTTCACAAAATGGCCGGAACCGGAAGGACCGCAATGGATGTAGCCTTCCTCAGCTGTTCCGCCAAGTTTCTCCCGTCCGGGAGTGCGGGGAATGTCGCCTTTCCCTGGAGCCAGCGTTTTGAAGATAGGATCGAGCCGCTGCACGGCTTCGTCAGGTCCGCCAATCATCATGCAGTAACCGCGCTCAAGGCCCCATACCCCGCCGCTGGTTCCTACGTCCACGTAATTGATGCCCTTTTTCTTGAGTTCACCCGCGCGCCGTACATCGTCTTTGAAATAAGAATTACCGCCGTCAATAATCGTGTCGCCGGCTCGCATGTATTGCGCCAGCTTCTGCACCGTCTGCTCGGTAGCGCTGCCCGCCGGAACCATCACCCACACCGCACGCGGCGCTTTCAACTTTCCGACCAGATCTTCCAGGGAGGAAGCACCGCTGGCGCCTTCGCCCGCGAGCTGCTTCACCGCATCCGCGCTCAGGTCCGAGACCACGAGTTGATGTCCACCGCGCATCAGTCGCCGCGTCATGTTTGAGCCCATGCGGCCTAGACCCACCATTCCCAGCTGCATCCATTGCTCCTTGAGAAGTGTAGCGCCGGCAGCTTGCCCTGAGCGAAGCCGAAGAGTCCCGCCGGCACTTCGAATATATAACGGAAGCTACGCGAGCGCCTTTTCAGCCGCCGCGACAAACGTACGCAGACTTAAATCGGCGTCGCTCGAGAGTTGCACCGAGCGCCCGCCACCCGCGCTCCGCGAGCACTTGGAAATCACCGCCGACCAGGCCATAGCCGTTTCATTTTGCGACTCAACGGCCAATTGCTGATGGTCGTCCTTCCGAGCAGCAAGACTTTCCGGCCCGCGACGATTTGAAACGGCTTACGCTTTCTTTCCTTTTTGTTCGACGCTTTTTTCTACGACGGTCAACAATTTGTGGAATGCGTCGGCGAACAGTTTCACCCCGTCCGCTGTCAGCTTGGTGGTCGCCTCTTTGATCGAGATGCCGGCTTTCGCCAGGTCGTCCATTACCTTCTGCGCCCCGGCCACATCCTCAGTGAGACTGTTGCGCAGCCGCCCGTGATCGCGAAAGGCATCAATCGTCGCGGGTGGCATCGTGTTCACCGTGTCCGGCCCGATCAATTCCTCCACGTACATAACGTCTCGATAAGCCGGATTCTTGGTGCTGGTGCTGGCCCACAACACACGCTGGGTTTGCGCGCCCTTCGAAGCCAGGGCCTCCCATCGCGGGCCGCTAAAAATGCGTTGGTAGCGCTGGTAGGTGAGCTTTCCGTTGGCGATCGCCACTTTGCCCTTGAGACTCTTCAGCAGCGCTTGCTGCTTCGCATCGGTGGTCGCTTTCAGCTTGTCGTCGATGATGGAATCCACCAGCGTATCGATGCGGCTAATAAAGAAGCTGGCGACTCCCGCCATTTTCTTGAGATTACCTCCGCGCTTTGCCAGGTCTTCAACTCCAGCAATGTAAGCTTCCGCCACCTCCTCGTAGACCTCCTGCGCGAACAACAAAGTTACGTTGATGTTGATGCCTTCGCCGATCAACTGCCGAATCGCCGGCAAACCTTCGGGCGTGCCCGGAACCTTGATCATCACATTCTCGCGGTCCACGGCTTTCCGCAAACGGCGCGCTTCGTCGATGGTCTCCTGCGTCTTCAGAGCGAGCAGCGGCGAAACTTCCAGGCTGACAAACCCGTCGTGAAACTTGGAACTCTCATACACCGGCTTCAGGATATCGGCGGCGTCTTGAATGTCTCGAATCGCAATCTGTTCATAACGCGCCTTAGCGTCAAGATCAGGCCGCGAAGCAAGAGACTTCAACATATCGTCGTACAACGAACTTTCAGCGATCGCTTTCTCGAAGATCGACGGATTTGAAGTCATCCCGCGGAGTCCGTCATCATCGATCATCGCCTTGAGCCTTCCGCTCGTGAACAAGTCACGCCGGATGTAATCGAGCCACATCGACTGTCCGTAGCTCAGCAGTGCCTTGAGAGGATTCGTGGCCTTTGCGGTTTCCAAAACTCCAGTCGGTTGCATAATTATTCTCCTGATGGATACTGACGGCGGACGTCATCGATTCTTGAACTCTTCGATTCTTGAACTACGTTCGTGAATCTGTCGAATTTAGTGACCACAGTGAAGTGCCGAATCATTCGGCAGCTATTTCTCCGCGATTGCTTTTCGGGCTTCTTCCACTACCGCGTCCACGGTGAAACCAAAAAACTTCAGCAAGTCTTTCAACGGCGCCGACGCGCCGAAACGATGCATGCCAATTTTTCGCCCCTTTAATCCCACCCAGCGTTCCCATCCAAACGTGGCAGCCATTTCTACGGAAACGCGCGCAGTCACGGAAGGAGGTAGAACACTTTCTCTGTAAGATTTGTCTTGTCGTTCAAAGATTTCCCAAGAGGGCATGCTCACCACGCGCGCGGCGATGCCTTCGGCCTTAAGCTTTTCATGAGCCTCGATGCAAAGCGAAACCTCGCTGCCCGTAGCCAGCAGAATCACGTCCGGTTTTCCGCCGGGTGTGTCCGCTAGAACGTAAGCACCCTTCGCCGTACCGGAAGCTGGGGCATACTTCGTGCGGTCAAACGTAGGAAGATTTTGCCGCGTCAGCACCAAAGCCGCAGGCTGATGCTGCAACCGCGCGATGATCTTCCACGCCTCCACCACCTCATTGGCATCGCTCGGACGCAGCACGATCAAATTCGGCATTGCTCGCAATGATGCCAATTGCTCGATCGGCTGATGCGTCGGTCCATCTTCCCCCACTCCGATCGAATCGTGCGTGAAGACGAAGATTGATGGAATTTCCATCAGCGCCGAAAGCCGTATGCTCGCCCGCATGTAATCGCTGAAATTAAAGAACGTGGCACCGAATGCTCGGATTCCCGAAACGATGAGTCCGTTCACGCTTGCGGCCATCCCGTGTTCGCGGACGCCGAAGTGCAGATTCCGTCCAGCATAGCTGCCAGCCTCAAAGTCTCCCGCGCCTTCGAACTTCAACGTCGTCTTGTTTGACGTAGCCAGGTCAGCCGAGCCACCGATCAGCCACGGAATATTTTGCGCCAGCACATTCAGCACCTTGCCGGAGCTCTCTCGGGTTGCCACTCCCTTGGCATCCGCAGGGAATGTCGGCAGATTCTTGTCCCAGCCCTCGGGAAGCTCGCGCCGTTGCATGCGATGCAGACGATCCGCCAACTCCGGGTACTTCTGCGAGTAGCCTGCAAACATCTTCGACCACTGCGCCCGCGCTTCACGCCCGCGCTTTCCAATTCCGTCCCGGAAGTGTTCGCGAACGCCCTCGGGCACCAGAAACTTGGCATCCTCCGGCCAGCCATAGAATTTCTTCACCAGCCGCACTTCTTCCTCACCCAGGGGCTCTCCATGAGCTGCGTTCGTGTCCTGTTTGTGCGGGGATCCATATCCAATGTGGCTGTCCACGATGATGAGCGTCGGACGATCTGTCGTTTTCGCGAAAACTTTGAACGCCCTTGCCAGCATCTCCAGATCATTGGCGTCGTGGACCCGCGTGACGTTCCACTGGTAGCCGATAAAGCGCGTGGCCACGTCTTCGCTGAATGACCAACTCGCCGGCCCATCCAGCGTGACGTGATTGTTGTCATAGATCCAGCAGAGGTTCGAAAGTTTCAAATGACCGGCCAGAGACGCGGCTTCGCCCCCAATACCCTCCATCAGGTCGCCATCCGAACACATCGCGTAGACGTTGAAATTGAATACTTCGTAGTCAGGCCGGTTGAAATTCGCGGCCAGCCACCGGCTCGCGATCGCCATTCCCACGCTGTTTCCTACACCTTGCCCCAGCGGTCCGGTCGTGGTCTCAATACCGGAGGTGATGTGCGATTCCGGATGTCCCGGGGTGCGGCTGCCCAGCTGACGGAAGCGCTTGATCTCTTCCAGGGGGACCGCGAGTTCTTTGAGCACTTGCTTGTTCTCATCAACTTCGCGGACGCCTGTTAGATAAAGCATGGCGTAGAGCAGCATCGATGCGTGCCCGTTCGACAGAACGAAACGGTCGCGATTCAGCCACGTCGGATCCTCGGGGTCGTATCGCAGAAACTCTTGCCACAAGCAGTAAGTCACCGGAGCCAGCCCCATGGGTGCCCCGGGATGCCCGCTGTTGGCTTGCTGCACGGCGTCGATCGCCAAGGTACGAATCGTATTGATGCACAGCGTGTCCAGTTGCTGGCCCGTTATCAACGCTTGTTCGGTGGCTACCATGGGGAGCGCTCTCCTCTCGGGGACAATATCGTGTTATTCCACAGTTAGCTAGTTAGAGTTCCGCCGGTAGAAAAGAGTTTCACATACGCACCCGAGTGTATCAATTTCCGCTGGGCTGTGTCGTCACAGTGCCGTAAAAGAGCAGAAAAAGACCTGTGAAAATCTGAAGGAACTTCAAGAGGAGCAAGGCGGTGAAAAGTAAATGCGGGAGATTACTTTAACAGTTGCAAATAGCTGCTTTCACTGCTCGAGGCTCGCGTGGTTTCCTGGATATACTTCAGAAACTGCCGAAGATTCTCTTTCTCAGGCCGCTCCATCCCGGCGAAACGAATGCGCACTCCGGCGGTTGGCGCGCTGCGAGTGACCACTCCGTTTAGCGCCAAACCCTTGACCCATATCTTGCCGCTCGCGACCCACAGGCCGATTTCAACTTTAGCGCCACCACTAATGTGAGACGCTGTCTCCACCTGACACCCTCCCATGCTGGTATTGGAAAGGTTGCCCCAGATCGGAATATCCCCGTCGTCCACTCGCAACTCGACCGCGACGAAGCATTTAATTCTTGGATGCCTCCGTCGATCTAGTCCCCTGTTCGAGCTGAAAATGTCAGGCTCGAACGGAGGTATGGCTGAAGGGTGAGTGGGCAACGGATGGGATGAAGTTTCAGCGACCTTGCCTGGCGTCGGCGCGGGGCTGGAACCTCCCTTAATCTCACGCATGGCCGCGAGCAAGGCTTGCTCTCGGCGGTCGGGAGGTGCATCGCGATAGATTTGCAGCAGCTTTCCGAGGTTCCGTGCCAGGTCTGGATCGGCCAGCAATCCCGTCCAGTCCGTTCCTGCCGGCACGCTAGATTTTGACTCTTTCATCGAGGTGAGCACCCGGATTCGCTAGCACAAAGCGCGCTTCTAGGTTGAACCACTGGTCACTCATTCACAAGATGACCTAAGTCATCTCCTCCTCAGGCCTTAGTCAACAGGTTGCAGGCCCTTGAAGAAGTTATCGAGCTGATCCCGCTGCTCCGGGGAAAGGGAGAGAAATTCAAACCCATATTGATACCCTCGGCGATGACGGACGACCGCCCTCACGTCCCAGCCAACGGCTGCTCCCGGAAGCAAGAAACTCAGGCCCACCACTTCTCCTTCCCCCAGTTCCGCCGCCAGGATGATGCCGATCCCGGCTATCGATAGATCCCTACAGTGCCCCTCGATCTTTTGGTACTCATTTCCCAGGAGATGGCTGACGGAGACCTGAAAGTCTCCACGATACCGGGGATGTCGCCGTCGACGGCGGTCGACCGGCTTTTTGGCTTGCTTCGCGTCCGCAGATGGCATGGGCAGGCTGGGGTTCTTAATCCGGTGAGATGCTTCCTCTTTACTGTACCCTCATCGTTACGCTGCGGGAAAGTCTCCAAGGTCACCATCTCCTGTGAAGCGAAAGTGCACTCGGCTGGTTCGAAGCGCGGAACCTTGAATTACACATCGGTTTTGCATCTCTTCGTTGCATAAGTGAATCAAAACCAACGCGTTATAGTTCTAATCCGACGAAAAAGGCCTTCCTGCGATTTATAATGAGATTCGCTCAGAACCGAAATGCGCCGCCCTATAGCCCGCCCAAATCGTAGGCTACTCGCCTGGACTCTATTATTGCCGTTTACCGTTACGGGCCTCGTGGCGCAAAACTCCTCGCCCGTGCCCTCCATCTCCCTACCTGGCTCACAGAGTTCCTTTACTGGAAGTGAACCCGAAAGCAAGGCCACTCCAGAAGTGCTGCAATTGAACTTCCAGGAGGCGCTTGACCGTGGATTGCGGAACAATCTCGGGCTTCTTCTTTCCGGCGATCAGACCATTACCGCCAGAGGTGAAAGATGGAAAGAACTCAGTAATCTGCTGCCGAACCTTCAAGCTCAGCTGCAGGAAAATGTGCAGACCGAAAGCCTGACCGCCTTTGGCTTCAAAAGCAATGTCTTCCCCTTCCCAGTTCCCCGAGTGATCGGTCCATTCAATTATTTCGACGCGCGCGCCTCCGTGAGTCAATCGCTTTTCAACTTCAAGGATCTGGAGCAGGAGCGCGCCGCCTCCGAGCGCCTGAAGTCTGCCCAATACAACTATAAAGATGCAAGAGAACTCGTGGTGCTGGCGGTGGGAAACGCTTACCTGCTTGCCATCGCCGATGCTGCCCGAATAGAGACAGCGCAAGCTCAGGTGACGAATGCCCAAGCTCTCTACGATAAGGCTGTGGATCAGCAAAGGGCCGGGCTCAGTCCCGCCATTGACACCTTGCGCTCTCAAGTCGAGCTGCAAACTCGGCAGCAACAGCTAATCTCTGCTCGCAACGACTTCGCCAAGCAAAAGCTGTCACTCGCTCGGATCATCGGCCTGCCGCCGGGCCAGGAATTTGTCTTGACCGAAAAGGCTCCCTACCAGGCGCTGACTCCCTTGCCCGTCGAGGTCTACCTGCAGCGCGCCTATAACTCCCGTTCGGACTATCAGGCAGCGCAAGCGCAACTACGCGCTTCGGAGCTTTCGCGCCGGGCTGCTACCGCGGGACACTATCCTAGTCTTGGTTTCAACGCGAACTATGGCGACATCGGCGTGAACCCGGGCCAGTCCAATGGAACCTGGCAGGTGGATGGCGGGCTCAACATCCCCATCTTTGCCGGAGGTAAAGTCCACAGTGACGTCCTGGAGGCCGAAGCCCAGCTGAAGCAAGCACGTTCTCAGCTGGGTGACCTTCGCGGGCGTATTGATTATGAAGTCCGCAGCGCTTTGCTGGATTTGAATGCGGCTGCCGATCAAGTTGAAGTTACCCGTAGTTCCGTCGAACTCGCGGAGGAGGCGCTCACCCAATCACGAGATCGTTTCAGTGCCGGGGTGACGGATAACCTGGAGGTGGTACAAGCCCAGGAGTCTGTCGCCAGTGCTCATGAAAGTTACATCCAGAGTCTCTATACGCACAACCTGGCCAAAATAGAACTAGCGCGCGCCATCGGCGATGCTGAGCAGGGAGTCAAACGATATTTGAAAGGCGAACAGAAATAACGACTATGGAACCGACGACGCAACCCCCGCCTTCCGCTCCGCCGGAACAACAACCCGAAATTCGCAATAAGCCTTTACCCGCCACCGAGAGGGATTTCCGAACCCGTCCTTCGCGTACCGCCAGTCCTGGATTCCGTATTGCGATGATTGTCGGCGTCGTCGTGCTCTTGGTCGTAGGATTTTTCGTCTACCGCTACATCTCCAGCTATGAAGACACCGACGACGCCGAAATCGACGGCCACATTAATTCCATCAGCGCTCGCATTTCCGGTCATGTCATCAGGTTGGATATCGTCGACAACCAGTACGTGCAGGCCGGCGCGATGCTCGTGGAAATCGATCCCACCGACTACCAGGTTGCCTTCGACCGCGCCAAAGCAGATTACGAAGATGCCCAGGCCGCCGCAGCCGCCGCGGGTGTTAACGTCCCAATTACAGACGTCAATACCACCAGCCAGGTTTCGGCGACCCAAGCCGACGTCGCCAGCGCCCGCGCGGGAATCGCGGGTGCCCGGCAGCAGTTCGACGCTGCCAAAGCTCAACTCGACCAAGCCGAGGCGAACAACGTCAAGGCGCAGAACGATCTGGTTCGCTATAAACAGCTAGTAGACAAGCAGGAGATTTCGCAACAGCAATACGATCAAGCCGTAGCCGCGGCCACAGCCGACGCGGCTGCCGTCGTCGCCGCGCATGCCCTGGCCGATGCCGCTCAGTCGCAGGTGATTCAAGCTCAGGGAAAATTGGTGCAGGCGGAAGCCAACTTGCGCTACGCACAGACCGGCCCGCGACAGCTGCAGATCAGTCGCTCTCGCGCGGCATCAGCGGAAGCGCAGGTCATGCAAAAGAAAGCGGCGCTCGATCAGGCCCAGCTGAACTTGCAATACACCAAAGTGATTGCTCCGGTTGCCGGCGTGGTCAGCGATCGCACGGTCGAGGTCGGACAAAATGTAGCTCCCGGCCAGGAACTGATGAAGGTTATTCCTCTCAACGACATTTGGATCACGGCCAACTTCAAGGAAACCCAACTTCGATATATGAAAGTTGGCCAACCCGTCACCATTGAAGTCGACGCCAACGGCAGGAAATACAAGGGTACGGTCAATAGCATCGCTGGTGCTAGCGGCGCCCGTTTCAGCCTGCTTCCTCCCGAGAATGCTACCGGCAACTACGTGAAGGTCGTGCAGCGCATTCCCGTGAAGATCGTGCTCAATCCTGGAGAGAATAACGATCAGTCGCTGCGTCCCGGTATGTCGGTTGAGCCCAAAGTCTGGATTCGTCAATGAGCGCTGCCGCGCCGCCGGTGGAGAACGCAGACGTCTGGCGTCCGGCGGTCAATCCCTGGATCATCGCGGTGACCGTGACCTTGGCGACTTTCATGGAGGTCCTCGATACTTCCATCGCCAACGTCGCTCTGCCGCACATCGCCGGTAGCCTTTCTGCCGGGCAGGACGAAAGCACTTGGGTCCTCACCTCCTACCTTGTGTCTAACGCCATCGTGCTTCCCCTGAGCGGCTGGCTCTCCTCCATCATGGGGCGCAAGAATTTTTACATGAGCTGCGTCGCCCTGTTCACGATCAGCTCATTCATGTGTGGATTGGCGCCGAACCTGGCCACGCTCATCATTTGTCGCGTCCTGCAAGGGGCTGGCGGAGGCGGCCTGCAGCCCAGCGAACAAGCCATCCTGGCCGATACCTTTGCACCCGCCAAACGCGGAATGGCTTTCGCCGTCTACGGCATCGCCGTAGTCACAGCTCCCGCTATCGGCCCTACCCTCGGTGGTTGGATCACCGACAATTTCACCTGGCGCTGGATTTTTTTCATCAACATTCCCGTCGGAATCATCTCCATCCTGCTTACCTCACGCCTCATTCAGGATCCGCCATATTTCCGCCGTCGCAAACTTAGCGAAACCAGGATTGATTACATCGGCCTCGGTTTCGTAGCCCTCGGCCTCGGAACTTTGCAGGTTGTCCTCGATAAGGGCCAGCGCGACGATTGGTTCGAATCGCACTTTATCGTGATCCTCTCCCTCATCGCGGCCGTGTCCTTGATCTTCGTGATCTTCTGGGAGTGGAAGCATAAAGATCCCATCATCGATCTCCACCTGTTTCGCGATCGCACCTTCGGCATCTCGAACCTCTTGATGTTCATGCTGGGGTTCGCCCTGCTGGGCAGCACGCTGTTGTTGCCGCTATTTATGCAGACCTTGCTGGGATACACCGCGCAGCAATCAGGCTTGGCGCTTATGCCCGGCGGATTCACGATCATGCTCTTGCTGCCCTTGGTGGGATTCTTGCTCTCGCGCTATAGCCCGCGCTGGCCGCTTGTTTTCGGCCTCGCCATGCTTTCTCTGTCTCTATTCAACATGACCAGGTTTGATCTGCTAATCGACTTCCGCACTGCGGCGATGGCTCGCATCCTTCAGGCCGCAGGGATGGCGTTCCTATTCGTCCCGATCAACACGGCCGCCTATGCCTTTCTTCCCCGAGACAAGAATAATGCCGCATCTGGCCTGATGAACCTGGCACGCAACATGGGCGGCAGCGTAGGCATTTCACTGGTGACCACCATGCTCGATCGCCGCACTCAGGTGCATTTAAACGATTTGTCCCGCCACCTGAGCGCCAGCAACCCAGCCTTTCAGTCGATGCTGCAAGGCACCGCCCAGGCCATGCGGACTCACGGTGCAAACGCCACCTTCGCTACCCAGCAGGCGTACGCCTTGATTCAGGGAACGGTTCAACGGCAAGCCACTATGCTGGCCTATCTTGACGACTTCCGGTTTCTCGCCTGGGCCATCCTGGCCATGGTTCCCCTCGTATTCCTGATGAAAAAAAGTAAGCCCGGCGGAGGAATCGCGGTACACTAATTGCCGCTATATCGAAAACAAGCCATGTTTCGCCTCATCACCATCGAGCGTGAATACGGCTGCGGCGGTGGCGCCATTGCCGCACAATTAGCCCAGCATCTCGGGTGGACCCTCTGGGACCGCCGCCTCACGGAAGAGATTGCCCGCATGGCCAACGTTGACCCGGAAGCTGTCAAGCGCTGCGATGAGCGCATGGACAGCCGTTTTTACCGTCTGGCCAAAACTTTCTGGCGTGGCAGTTACGAGCCCAGTTCCCAACTCACGAATGCTGCCTTCGACACCGATTGCATGATGTGGATGATGGAGCAGATCACCGAAAGAATCGCCAAAGAAGGGAACTCCATCGTCGTGGGCCGCGGCGCGCCTTACTTTCTGCGGGAGCATCCTGATGCTTTTCACGTTTTCCTTTACGCCCCGCGTGCCGAGAAAATCCGCCGCCTTATCGAGGACGGATCCACAAAATCGGAAGCCGAGGAAAACGTCGATTCTGTCGATCGTCAGCGCATTGCTTTCGTGAAGCACTACTTCGACGCCGACTGGCCCACCCGCTCCCTCTACCACGTAATGATCAACACAGCGATCGGAAATGAAGCCGTTATCCAGACCATTCTCGAAACCATGCATCTAGTCGAGGGCCGGCCAAAAGCGACGGAATACGATCGACCTAAGGTTCCTAGTTCGGTTTAGCCCGCATGCGGCCGTCCGGGCCGTTGCGGCCCCGGACAGCAATTTTCCGCGCAAGCATCCGTCCGCGGCCCAAGCACTCCTAAAACTCTCCGCTCCGTTGTCGGATTCATTCGTTCCAGAATCAACTCGTGAATCATGGCGATGAACTTCGGATGGATTCCCACCGTCTTCGCCCGCGCCATGGGCAAATCTAAAGAATCACAAAGCTGCTTGGCTTCAATATCCAAGTCATACAGCACTTCCATGTGGTCGGAGATGAAACTGATCGGCGCCAACACCACGGCTGATACAAGGTTCTCCGCCTTCACCTGCCGCAAATACTCGAGAATGTCAGGCCCCAGCCAAGGCTGTCCCGGAGAGCCGCTGCGGCTCTGGTAAACCAGCACATCGTTTTTGTGTCCAATTGCCTCCGAAACCAGACGCCGCACCTCCTGCAACTGCGCGACGTAATCAGATGTATTCGCCATCGATTCTGGAATGCTGTGCGCCGTATACACAATCTGCATGTTTTCCCGCGCGTTCGCCGGAATGCTTTGCAGCGCATCCCGAACCCGCTCCACCGTAGCCTCGATGAAGCCGGGATGGTTAAAGAACGCACGCAACTTGTCGACTTCCGGTGCACCCGGCCCCACTTCACGTTGCGCCCGCGCAATGTCTTCGCGATACTGCCGGCATCCCGAGTAAGAGCTATATGCCGAGGTCACGAAACCCACGGCTCTCCGGATGCCATCCTGTTTCATTTTCTCCAGAGTCTCTGCTAGCAGCGGATGCCAGTTACGGTTTCCCCAATAGACGGGCAGCTTCAACCCGTCTCGCTCCATCTCTGCTTGCAGAGCGGCAATCAGTTCTCTCGTTTGTTCGTTGATTGGACTCTTGCCCTTGAAGTGGTAGTAGTGCTCAGCCACGGTCAGCATGCGCTCACGCGGAATATTCTTTCCGCGCAGCACGTTTTCCAGGAAGGGCATCACGTCTTCCTTCGATTCCGGTCCTCCGAACGAAACCACCAAAATAGCGTCGTAGATCATATCGAAATTGGTTTGTTCAACGGAAACTCGGCAAATAAGTCTTCCCACAACCTTGAATCCGCCGTTGACATTCGCCCATCTACAACGTCTCATGAACTGCTGCCTGTTGCCAAATGAACGCACTCGAACTGACAAAGCCCCGTGGTACGCTTCTGCCAGAACCTCTGGAGACGCCTAGTTTGCTTGCCCGGGTCTTTAAAGCATTCCAATATCGCGATTTCCGCCTGATGTGGATTGGCGCTTGCACGTCCAGCATCGGCACCTGGATGCAAATCGTCGCGCAAGGCTGGCTGATCTACCGCCTCAGCCACTCCGCCTTCTTGCTCGCGCTTGACCAATTTCTAGGCGGGATTCCCATTTTTCTGTTCTCCCTGATCGGTGGCGTCGTTGCCGATCGGGTAGAGCGGCGAAGAATTCTCCTCGGCTCCCAATACGTGCAAATGGCGACCGCCGGTCTGCTTACCATCCTGGTCGCGACCGGCCTGGTCCATGTCTGGCATATCCTGTGCCTATCCTTCATTTCGGGACTAGCGCAATCCTTTGGCGGACCGGCCTACCAGGCTCTCATCCCAACTCTCGTTGATAGGGATGACATGCCCAACGCCATCGCACTGAATTCCATACAGTTCAATGTGGCTGTTATGGTGGGCCCGGCTTTGGCTGGGCAGGCCTTGGCAAAGCTCGGAGAGAAGTGGTGCTTCGGACTCAACGCGCTTTCTTTCCTCGCGCCCATCGTTTCGCTGTCGCTTATCAGCGCTCGTTTTCTACCTGCAAAGACGACAGAGACGATGTTCGCAAGCCTTAAGCAGGGAATCCAGTTCGCCCGCAAGCAGACTTCGATGGAAGCCCTGATCGTGCTCGCGTTCTGCATGACCGCCTTGGGCATGCCGATGCGTACTTACATCCCGGTATTCGTAAAGGACATTTTCCATCGCGGTCCCGAAACTTACGGGAACCTTCTGGCGCTGATGGGCCTGGGCTCGATCCTCGGTTCGCTGACCATCGCCACCGCCGGCAACTTCAATAGAAAGGGACTGGTAGCCCTCTTTGCCCTCATTTGCCTCGGCGCTGGTATTTCCGGGTTCGCTCTTTCGAAATCCGTCCCCCTCAGCGGAGTCCTTCTGGTAGTGGTGGGCGCCTCTATGATGGCAGTCTTTGCCACCGTCAGCTCCCTGGTGCAATTGATCACCACAAACGAAATGCGCGGCCGCGTAATGAGTGTCTACAATGTCGCCTTCCGAGGTGGCATGCCCATGGGCAATTTGTTATCCGGATGGCTTGTTCCTATCTTTACCGCGCCTGTAGTTTTAGGAGTGAACGGTTTCCTGCTTGTCCTACTCGCGCTTTATTTCCTGCTGGTGCAACGTCGTCTGGCTGCACTCTAAGATGGATTCACCCTCTACCCAGGAAGGCAGAATTATGTAGAATACGCGCTGGGCCGGCTCGGCTGAGGGGTTCGGTCGATCTGACTGCTCTTCTTGCCTCATTCCTTGGGAGTGGAAATCGAGTGGCTGAAACCACGAAGATTCGAGAAGGCAACGCGCAGGCTCCGCAGTCGATTTCGCAAATCGACATCCTCTGGATAACCGCCGGCCTCGGTTGTGATGGCGATACCATCGCCATGACCGCAGCCAGTCAACCCAGCATTGAAGATATCGTCCTCGGTTCAATGCCTTGGATTCCCAAGGTTCGTTTGCACAATCCCTTCCTTGCGATCGAGAACGGTGACGATTTCCTTAGCCACTTCCATCAGGCTGCCGAAGGCAAATTGGCCCCCTTCATTCTTGTTGTAGAGGGCTCCATCCCAAACGAGAACAATAAGAGCGAGGGTTACTGGGCGTCCCTCGGCACCGACGAGAAAACCGGTCAGCCGATCACCACCTGTCAATGGATCGACCGCCTCGCGCCAAAAGCTTGGGCAGTCGTGGCCGCAGGAACCTGTTCGACCTACGGCGGCATTCATGCTATGGAAGGAAATCCCACCGGCTGCATGGGACTTCCCGATTATCTCGGCTGGCACTGGAAGTCTGTCGCCAACATCCCGATTGTCTGTGTGCCGGGATGTCCCGTCCAGCCCGACAATTTCATGGAGACGCTGCTCTATCTCCTCTATATGGCCACCGGACGCGCGCCCATGATTCCGCTCGACGAGGCCCTGCGTCCGACGTGGCTGTTCGGCGCTACCGTTCACGAAGGCTGTGATCGAGGTGGCTACTACGAGCAGGGAGAATTCGCGGAGGAGTACGGGTCGAAGCTGTGCATCGTAAAGCTCGGATGCTGGGGTCCGGTAGTGCAATGCAACGTGGGCAAGCGCGGATGGATGGGCGGAATTGGCGGCTGTCCGAATATCGGAGGCATTTGCATCGGATGCACAATGCCCGGATTTCCCGATAAATTCATGCCCTTCATGGACCAGCCCCCGGGTTCACTTTTGTCATCCAATGCCGTAATGACCTATGGCCGGGCCATCCATGCGCTGCGCAGGTTTACTCAAGCTTCCCTCAACAAAGAGCCAAGTTGGCGCCGCAAAGCTGCGATGCCTGAGGCTCAGAATAGCTGACGCGCAGCAAGGTTCTCTTTGTTGGCTACACCGTTTGCCGGAGCACCGCTTGTGATTACCGAATCCGATCAATTGGGACCGAGTCATAACGATCTGCTTACTCCGGCGGAGGCCGAGAATCTTCTCCTCGATCTTGCAGCCGTATTCGTCAGCAATTCGAGTAACCAATCCATCGCGGAACCTCCCCTCAACGGCGGGGAGCCAGACCAGTTATTGCCGAAGACCGACGCCGTCTATCGAGCCTTGGTTGAACAAATCCCTGCCGTGATTTTCATGGCCCACCTGGACCGGGGCATCGGCGAAGCTTACGTCAGCCCGCAAATTGAAGCGAGCCTCGGTTTTTCGCAGGAAGAATGGTTGGAGGATCCCATTCGTTGGTATCAGCAAATCCATCCCGACGACAAACAACGCTGGAGCGTTGAGGCCGCGCAGATGTTTCTCTCCGGTACTCCTCTGCGGTCTGCCTATCGCGTCCTCGCCCGCGACGGCAGAACCGTTTGGTTCCATTGCGAAGCTAAGATGATCCGCCGCAAGGATGGTCGGCCATGGTTCATTCACGGAATTGGCTTCGATATCACCGAACTGAAGAAGATCGAAGAGGAGCTCCAGCAGGAACGCAACGTCGTTTCCGCAATTCTTCACACCGTGGGATCTTTGGTCGTCGTTCTCGATCCCCAGGGCCGCATCGTGCGTTTCAATCGAGCGTGCGAGCAGGTTTCGGGATATTCCTTTGCCGAGGTCGAAGGGAAGCATTTGTGGGATCTGTGCACCGTTCCCGAAGAGGCCGAGCGATTCAAGACAGTCGTCGACTACCTGCACGCAGAAAACGGAGCCAAAGACTATGAGACTTCGTGGGTCACGCGCGACGGAACACGCCGACTCATCGCCTGGTCTGGCACGATTCTTCCCCAGGAAAATCAATCGTCCTACATCATCGCTACCGGGATCGACATCACAGAGCGCAAGCGACTCGAGAATGCGATCTTGGAAATAAGCGCCGCGGAACAGCGCCGCATTGGCCAGGATCTGCACGACGGATTGGGACAGCACCTGACCGGAATTGCATTCATGAGCAAGGTTCAAGAACAGAGACTTGCCGAAAAAGGTCTGGCGGAAGCCACTGAAGCCGCTCGCATAGTCGGGTTAGTCAATGAGGCAATCAACAAAACCCGGCAACTGGCTCGTGGACTTCTGCCTGTTATTTCGGAAGATCACGGTCTTATGTCCGCTTTAAAGCGCTGGTCCGCCGAGGTGGAAGATCTTTTCCATATCTCCTGCCGATTCAGCATCGATCAACCTGTTCTTGTTCATGACGCGAATGTCTCCACTCATCTTTATCGTATTGCTCAAGAAGCGGTCAACAATGCCATTCGCCACGGACAAGCCCATCACATCGTTATCAGCCTCTCTGCCAGACGAGGACAGGGCACCCTTGAGATCAGGGATGACGGTTCAGGTCTGCCCGCGAGCGCGACGAATTGCTCGGGTATGGGTATGCAAATCATGAATTATCGTGCCCGCATGATCGGCGGGTCGCTCAAGGTGGAGACAGCCAGACCGTGCGGAGTGATGATCACCTGCCAATTTCCATTGCCAGCGAAGGCAAGCAGAGATTAAAGAGGGTAAGAATGATGACGAAACCGGTGAGCGGCAATTGTGGGGCCAGGAAAAAAGCGGTCTTTGTGGTCGACGATCATCCCATCGTGCGACAGGGCCTGACACTGCTCATCAATCAGGAAGCTGATCTCACCGTGTGCGGTGAAGCCGAAGAAATGCACTCCGCTTTGTCGGCGATTCTTGCCGTGAAGCCCGACATCCTGATTGTGGATATTTCGCTGAATGGCCCCGATGGACTGGAACTTCTTAAGAATGTCCGCTTAAATTCTCCGCGAATGCCGGTTCTGATTTTATCGATGCATGACGAATCGATTTACGCTGAGCGCGCGCTTCGCGCCGGAGCGAATGGCTACATCATGAAGCAGGAAGCCACCGAGAAAGTATTGGTGGCGCTACGCCGCATCCTTAGCGGCGAGATTTATGTCAGCGACAAGATCGCCAACAGCATGCTGCAACACTATGTCCGTGGCGCCAACCCTTCAGAGCACTCTTCAATCGCGGAGCTTACGGATCGTGAATTGGAGGTCTTCCGCCTGATTGGGGAAGGTCACGGCACTCGTCAAATCGCCGATGCCTTGCACCTCAGTGTAAAAACCGTGGAGTCTTATCAGGCACACATAAAAGATAAGCTCTCTCTTCGAAGTGCCCGCGAACTTGTGCAGCACGCCATCGAGTGGACCGTCCGCGAGAAGACTGCCTGACCTCTTTGCCGAATTAGCTCATCGCAGTAAAGTGAAAGCCTTCGTCAGTGCCAACCACACTGTAGGGGAATCCCCTATCACTATTTTAGGAATTGCTTGGAGAAGGAAAACAGGGCCACTGCTCTTGTGTCGAATTCTCAACCAGCCGATCCTACTCTCGATTCGAATTATCAATCTGCCCAATCAGATTTGTTGCGAAGTTCTTTCGCGATAGGTTTTGTTGGGAAGGAGCACTCCAGCTATGGGAACAGCAACGGTTCCATATGGTCGATCTACGCAAAAAGCGCCGGCAGTTAAGGAAGTACACATACTGTGGATCACTGCAGGCCTCGGCTGCGACGGAGACTCGGTTTCGATCACCGCCGCCACACAGCCCAGCGTCGAAGATGTTTTGCTAGGCGCGATCCCCGGCCTGCCCAAGGTCCATCTTCATAATCCAGTTCTCGCATACGAAGTCGGCGATGACTTCATGAAGTTTTTCTATGACGCGGAAGAAGGCAAGCTGGAGCCCTTCGTCTTGGTTGTTGAAGGCTCCATTCCCAACGAGAACATCAAGAAAGAAGGCTATTGGGCCGCATTGGGCACCGATCCTGAGACCAAGCAACCTATTACTACCAATGAGTGGATCGACCGCCTGGCTCCGAAAGCACTGGCGGCAGTGGCCATCGGAACCTGCGCCACTTACGGCGGCATCCACGCCATGGAGGGTAATCCCACCGGCTGCATGGGCCTGGCCGATTATCTCGGTTGGGATTGGCGCTCCAAGGCCGGTTTGCCGATCGTGAACGTACCGGGCTGTCCGGTTCAACCTGACAATTTCATGGAAACCGTGCTCTACCTGCTCTATCAAGTCGCAGGTTTAGCTCCGATGATTCCGCTTGACGACCAGTTCGTCCCACTTGGCTCTTCGGCAAAACCGTCCATGAGGGCTGCGACCGCGCCGGTTACTACGAACAAGGCGATTTCGCAGAGGTCTATGGCTCTCCGAAATGCATCGTCAAAATCGGCTGTTGGGGTCCGGTGGTGAACTGCAATGTTCCCAAACGCGGCTGGATGGCCGGCATCGGCGGCTGTCCCAACGTCGGCGGAATTTGCATCGGCTGCACCATGCCCGGCTTTCCCGACAAGTTCATGCCCTTCATGGACGAACCTCCCGGCGCCCACGTCTCCAGCTCGGGAATCGGCATCTATGGCCGCGCCGTTCGATCCTTGCGCGCCATAACTCAAAATACCGTCAACAAGGAACCGAAATGGCGGCATCCGCGTGCGGAGCTGACCACCGGATATCATCCACGATCTTATTAAAGCCTGGCTAACGACCGGAAAACTGAAACGGTAAAAAGGTAAAAGGAGAGATCACTATGAGTACCATCACTGCGCCGGTAACAGAGGTTCCCAGTAAATCAAGAAAATTGGTGGAAATGAATTGGGACCCGATCACGCGCATCGTCGGAAGCCTGGGCATCTTCACCAAGATCGATTTCGACGCCAAGAAGGTAGCGGAGTGTCACAGCACGTCTTCGATCTTCCGTGGCTACAGCATCTTCATGAAAGGCAAAGACCCGCGCGACGCGCACTTCATTACGAGTCGCATCTGCGGCATCTGTGGCGACAACCACGCCACCTGCGCCACCTACGCGCAGAACATGGCCTTCGGAGTCAGGCCGCCGCACATCGCCGAATGGATCGTCAACCTCGGCGAAGCTGCCGAGTACATGTTTGATCACAATATCTTCCAGGACAACCTCGTCGGCGTCGATTTCTGCGAGCAGATGGTGAAGGAGACCAACCCCAAGGTTTGGTCGAAGGCCGAATCCACCTCCGCTCCTCATGCCAACGAGCATGGATTCCGCACCATCGGCGACATTATGCGCGCTCTCAATCCCTTCACGGGAGCTTTCTACCTCGAAGCGCTGCAGATGAGCCGGATGACCCGCGAAATGTTCTGCCTCATGGAGGGCCGTCACGTGCATCCCTCCACGCTTTATCCGGGCGGAGTCGGAACCGTCCCCACCGTGCAGCTTTTCACCGACTACGTGGTCCGGCTCATGAAGTATGTCGAATTCATGAAGAAGGTTCTCCCGCTGCACGACGATCTGTTTGACTTTTTCTACGACGCCCTTCCGGGCTACGAAGAAGTCGGCCGTCGCCGCATCCTGCTGGGCTGCTGGGGATCGTTCAACGATCCGGAGCATTGCGACTATACCTACAAAAACATGACGAACTGGGGTCGGAAGATGTTTGTCACCCCCGGCGTGGTCGTCGACGGCAAGCTAGTGACCACCGATCTGGTAGACATCAATCTGAACATCCGAATTCTGCTCGGCAGTTCCTATTACGACGACTGGAAAAATGCCGAGACCTTCGTGAAAACCGATCCACTGGGCAATCCGGTCGACAAGAACCATCCCTGGAACCAGACCACAATTCCTCGCCCGCAAAAGCGCGATTTCAATGGAAAATACACCTGGGTCATGTCCCCTCGCTGGCTCGACAAACGCACCGGCGATCATCTCGCGTTAGATACCGGCGGCGGTCCCATCGCCCGCCTGTGGGCGACAGCCCTTGCCGGTCTTGTGGACATCGGTTACATCAAAGCCACCGGCAACAGCGTGAAGATCTATCTGCCAAAAACCATGTCGAAGCCCGAAGTCGAATTCGAATGGAAGGTTCCGAAGTGGAGCAATGCGATTGAACGCGACCGCGCTCGTACTTATTTCCAGGCCTATGCCGCCGCCTGCGCCCTTCATTTCGCGGAGAAAGCGATGGCGGAACTTCACGCCGGCAAGACCAAAACCTGGTCGGATTTCAAAGTGCCGCAAGAGGCGATCGGTTGCGGCTTCCATGAAGCAGTGCGAGGTGTGTTGTCGCACCATGTTGTCATCCGTAATGGCAAAATCGCCAATTACCATCCCTATCCTCCCACGCCGTGGAACGCCAATCCGCGGGACATTTACGGCACGCCCGGCCCTTATGAAGACGCAGTGCAGAACACGCCGATCTTCGAGGAAAACGGTCCGGAGAAATTCAAGGGCATCGATATCATGCGCGCCGTACGAAGCTTCGATCCGTGCTTGCCCTGTGGTGTGCACATGTATCTTGGGGACGGCAAGGTCCTGAAGACCCAGCATTCTCCAATGTTTGGCGTGCAGCGGTAGATCGGTGGTACCAGCAGGAGTGAAGGCTCACTCGCAGCCTTCACTTCTGAACTTTCTCGAAAGAGGCGTTGCCTTGAGCATTTATGCCTGACGACAAAAATTTTCAAGCCAAGATCCAGCGCATCGGAGACTTAGTCCGGACGCTCGAAAATATTCCGGACGCTGAGTCTCGCGCCAGCGCAAAAACTCTAGTGCAACTGATTTTGGATTTGCACGCCACCGCTCTGGAGCGAGCAATGGAGATCGTCGCCAAAGCTGGCGATGCAGGGTTGCGCACCATCGACGACCTTGGCCGGGATCCACTCGTCAGCAGCCTCCTCGTTCTTTACGGACTGCACCCGTTGGATTTTGAAAGCCGCGTGGAACAAGCTGTCGAAAAAATTCGGCCGCAGGTTCGCAAGGGCGGAGGCGAGGTCGAACTGATCGGCCTCGACGAACAGGTTGTTCGGTTGCACCTGCAAGTAACCGGACACTCATGCGGTTCCACTACGAGAACCCTCAAAGCCTTAGTCGAAGGTGCTTTGTACGAGGCCGCACCTGATATGCGCACCCTGTCGATCGAGGGCATCGACGATGAGGCGAGCGCCTCCGGATTTGTTCCACTCGGCAAACTGGGCGGCGTGATTGCGGCCGCAACGTCATAACGAAATGGTTCGATCGCAATTAATTGGAGCGACGCAGTGGGGAATTCTGATCGTGGGCCAATAATGAAGGCAATCGAGCCTGCACCCGAAAACGCTTTCGACGTGCTTCGCCAGTTCATTCGGCCTCGCAAGCGCGCGGCAGAGTTTTGCGAACTCTGTAGTGCGGAAGTCGGTGCCGATCATCCTCACCTTATTGAGCCCGCCACTCGCAAGCTGCTCTGCACCTGCAACGCGTGCGCCATCCTGTTCAGCGGCATGGGAACAAAGTACAAGCGCGTCCCCCGGCGCGTCTTGGCCTTACCGCATTTCCATCTGTCTGACGGCCAGTGGGAGAGCCTGATGGTTCCCATCAGCATGGCCTTCTTTTTCCGCAGCACTCCCGACGCCAGAGTGGTTGCGTTTTATCCCAGCCCGGCTGGAGCGACCGAATCGCTATTGCCGCTGGAAACATGGAACGACATTGAAGATGCCAATCCCATCCTCAAGCAAATCGAGTCCGACGTGGAGGCTCTGCTCGTCAATCGTGTCGGGCACGCGCGCGGATTCTCTGCCGCGGAATACTATGTCCTCCCCATCGACGAATGTTACAAACTGGTCGGTCTGATCCGCGCCAAGTGGCACGGCCTCTCCGGTGGAACTGAAGTCTGGCAGGAAATTGCCCGCTTCTTCGACGGATTAAAGCAGCGTGCCGAAGTCGTTAGAGAGGAAGCCAATGCCTGACCTGAGCTTCCAAGTCGAGAAGGCCGAACCTCAGCGCTTCACTGTCGCACCTACACTCCTTTTTAAACTCCGGATCACAAATGCCACGAGAGACGAGACCGTGCATTCCGTCGCCCTGCGTTGTCAGATTCAGCTCGAGGTCACGCGCCGGCAATATAGCCCCGACGATCAAGCCCATCTTCGCGATCTTTTCGGCACGCCCGAGCGCTGGGGCCAAACCTTGAAAAATATGCTCTGGACTCATGCCAGCGTCGTGGCTCCCGCATTTCAGGGCAGCACCGTCGTCGATCTTCCCGTCCCCTGCACTTTCGATTTCAACGTAGCGGCAACAAAATATTTTCACGGTCTGGGCGATGGGGACGTCCCTCTGAATTTTCTATTCAGCGGAACCGTCTTCTACGGCGACGGCGAAGCGCTGCAGGTCGCTCCAATTCCATGGGACAAAGAAGCTCGCTTCCGGCTCCCAGTCAAGGCTTGGCACGAGATGATGGAGATTTATTATCCCAACACCGCCTGGCTTTGTTTGCGCCGCGACGTTTTCGAGCGCCTCCACCAACACAAGGTTCAGAACGGAATTCCCACCTGGGAGCAGATGTTTGACAGCATCCTCCCCGCCCTTGAGGAGTCGGTCAAGTGATGAACACAAAATCGATCGACGCGATTGCCAGTGCCGTGCTCTACGAGGGCTACATGCTCTACCCTTACCGTCGTTCCTCGGTGAAGAATCGCCAGCGCTTCAATTTCGGCGTGCTTTATCCGCAATCCTACAGTGAGGCGCAGAGCGGTTCAGATGCGTGGAGCATGCAAACAGAGTGCATTGTGCAGGGCGATGCGGCGGCAATCGAAGCCAGAGTGCGTTTTCTGAAGCTGGTGGCACGCACCGATGGCGAGTCAACCCCATGGCAAGAAGCGATCGAATGTGAAGTTAACCCGCCCAAAAGCAATTTAAATCGACTGACGGCAGCTCCACTCGATTGGCCATTTTCTTTTCCTGCAAAAGAAGAAACGGAACTCGTGCGCGATGACACCGGCCGCACCGTGAAGATAATTGATAGAAAACAGCAGTCGGTTCGCGGAACAGTTGAAATCAATGCGACGCGCCTGGCTGAAGGTTTATTCAAGCTGCTGGTGCGAGTGAACAACGCAACTCCGTTGAACGATCCGGCCTTGACGAGCCGTGACTCAGCGTTAATGCAATCACTGGTTTCAGCGCACACGTTGCTTGGCGTAACCAACGGCCAGTTCGTGTCCCTGCTTGAACCCCCGGACGACCTGAAGCAAATCGCCACGAGCTGCCAAAATATTGGAACGTGGCCAGTCCTGGTAGGTGCAGAGGGAGAGCGGGACACCATGCTTTCTTCCCCCATCATCCTCTACGACTATCCCCAAATTGCGCCGGAGAGTCCCGGCGACTTATTCGACGGCACGGAGATTGACGAGATCCTCGCGCTCCGGATACTGACGATGACCGAGGAAGAGAAGCGCGAGATGCGAGACACAGACGATCGTGCGCGCAGGATTCTCGACAGAACCGAATCACTTCCGATGGAGCATCTCGCGAAACTCCACGGCACGCTTAGGGAGCTTCGCCCGGTGAAGGGGGAAATGCCATGAACGAATGGGAATGGCAACTCCTGGAAGCCAAAAAACCAGTGGGCGATTTGCGCATCTCTGGTATCGAAGTTCGCCCCGGCAGTCGTGTCAAGCTCCGTCCTCGCTCCGGCGGCGATGTTATGGACATCGCCCTCGCCGGCAAAACCGCTGTGATCGAATCCATCGAACAGGACTACGAGGGTAAGATCCATCTCTGCGTTGTCGTCGATGAGGATCCAGGCAGGGACATCGGCCTCATGCGCCAACCCGGTCATCGCTTCTTCTTCACCCCCGAAGAAGTCGAACCTGTGCCCGACGTCCAGAACAGCGGCGAAGTTAAGTTGCCCACCATTCTCGTCGCTGGCATCGGCAACATTTTCCTCGGTGACGATGCCTTCGGAGTCGAAGTGGCGCGGCGATTGTCCAGTCGAGAATTACCCGAAAACGTACGTGTGACCGACTTCGGCATCAGAGGTTACGATCTCGCCTACGCCCTGCTCGATGGCTACGACACAACCATCCTGGTCGATGCATGTCCGCGCGGCGAACCAGCGGGCACTTTGTATGTAATCGAGCCAGACCTGAGCCACCTCGGTGCCGGAAGAGCAACACAGCGCGGTCGAGGCTCACAGCATGAATCCATTGAATGTGCTTCGTCTCGCTTCTTCCATGGGCCCTCTGAAGCGAGTGTTGTTGGTTGGATGTGAACCTGCCACGCTCGGTCCGGACGAAGGTCAGATGGGCCTCAGTGAGCCGATCGAGGCTGTTCTGGATGAAGCTGTGAAATTGGTTGAGTCACTGATTGAACAGATATCGACCGGGAAAACTGCGACAGAAAAGTCGTCGATCGAAAAAGTATCAAGCGGAGATGATTCCGTCCCAAAGACCGCTGATATCACTCATTGAGAGGAGACTGCCGTGGCCATGGATTTGTCGAAAGATACGAATAACTTTGGAACTGATATGGAAACCCTTTACCTGCTTGGTGGAGCGGCCCTGGTGCTATTTGGCACAGGGCTGATTCTTTCCAACCCAACCGTTCGCCGCTATCTGGGAGAAGTTGGAGTGGGAAGTTTCGTCACCGCCGCTCTACCCGATTTCAACCGCTATCTGAAACTTAGAAATATGTGAGGCACCCGAACAATTAATGGAGACAACAACGGAAACCAGCGTTCACTACCTCACGGACACTCGCGCCAGCCAGTTCACGGTGCAGGTTTTCTCCGGAGGCCTCTTGTCGGCTTTCGGCCACAATCCCAAGATCGCTATCTGCGACTTCGTCGGCGAGGCGACGGTGGACCCGGATAGTCTCGAACGCTCTTACTTGAAGCTTACGATCAAAGCAGAATCGTTGGCCGTAAAGGACGACATCTCCGACAAAGATCGCCGCGAGATGGAGCGCGCCATTCAACAGGAGATTCTCGAGACCGATCGCTTTCCAGAGATTCTTTATGAGTGTTCAAGCATCGCCTCCACCAATAGCGGCGAAGGACAATACTCGGTAACCCTCAATGGCGATCTGTCCCTGCACGGCGTCACACGTTCTCAACCTGTTGCCGCGCGAGTGGCGCTAAGTGGGGATTCGCTGCGAGCGTTTGGAAGCTTCACCGTCTTGCAGAGCGATTATGATCTGAAGCTCGCCTCAGTCGCAGGCGGTGCTCTCAAAGTGAAAGACGAATTGAAATGTTCGTTCAATATTGTGGCTCGGAAGAAAGAATAATTAGATGATCAGCATTGAACAGACTGGCAAGTCGAACGGAGAATATCTCTCATGTGCCTAGCCATCCCGGGACAAGTCGTTCAGCTTTTTCCCGATCAGCCCAACGCCGCTTTAATTGAGGTCGTCGGAGTTCGTCGCCGGGTCGATCTCGGACTGCTCCAGGACGACATGCCCAGGCAGGGAGACTGGGTCCTCATCCACGTCGGCTTCGCCATGAGCAAGATCAGCGAGGAGGACGCTCTCGAGCAAATGCGTATCTTCGAGCCTTGGGCGAAAGTGAAGCCGCAATGCAGGAAATTCAAGGCTATGGTCTGGCAGATGCCGCGAACGGAAAGCCGTCTTGAAGCATCTGACAGAGACGTTGCCGCTAGAGGGTCGCGCATGAAATTTGTTGACGAGTTTCGCGAGCCCGAGCTCATCACAAAAACTTCGGAAGAAATCCGCCGTCTGGCCGATCCCAATCGCCATTACCGCATCATGGAAGTCTGCGGCGGACACACTCACGCCATTTACCGCTTCGGCCTGAAAGATCTTCTTCCAGCGAACATCGAACTCATTCACGGCCCCGGCTGCCCCGTCTGTGTTCTGCCCATGGGCAGGATCGACGACGGTCTTGCCATCGCGCAAGATCCCAACGTAATTTTCACTGCCTTCGGTGACATGATGCGCGTGCCCGGCACGCAGGGAAGTCCTCTCGAGCACAAGGCGCGCGGTATGGATGTTCGCATTGTTTACTCTCCCGCCGATGCTCTCAAACTCGCGCAAGCGAATCCCGACAAGCATGTAATGTTCTTCGCCATCGGATTCGAGACCACCGCTCCCTCGACAGCTTTAACCGTGATGCGCGCCAAAGCTCAGGGTGTCCACAATTTTTCAGTATTCTGCAATCACGTCACTATTATTCCCGCGATTCGCGCGATCCTCGATTCGCCCGACATGCGCATCGACGCATTCATTGGTCCCGGACACGTGTCCACGGTGATTGGCTGCCGTCCCTACGAGTGGATCGCGGAGAACGAAAACAAGCCGGTCGCAGTCTCTGGGTTTCGAGCCACTGGATATTCTCCAGTCCGTCGTCATGGTTCTGCGCCAACTGAAAACCGATGAAGCCCGAATCGAAAATCAATACAAGCGCGTGGTGCCCTGGGAAGGGAATCGCGCTGCTCTCAGAGCCATGGCGGAAGTTTTCGAACTGCGCCCTTATTTCGAATGGAGAGGCCTTGGCTTCATCTCGCAGTCAGCCCTGCGTCTGCGGGAAAACTACGCGGAGTGGGATTCCGAATGCCGCTTTGAAATCCCCGGAGTACGGGTGACCGATCCCAAGGCCGCGCAGTGTGGAGAAGTTTTGAAAGGCGTCCTCAAGCCGCATCAATGCAAGCTATTCGGCAAGGAGTGCACCCCGGAGCATCCGATCGGTGCACTCATGGTTTCATCCGAGGGATCATGCGCAGCGTACTTCAATTACGAACACCGCAAAACGGAAATGGTAACGAGCATAAGCTCGCTGGCCTGAGCGTTGCCGAGCCCGACCGTTCGCAGGTCTACGCTCCAACCGTCCGCCCGATCCTTCGCTTCCGTGAGCCGCAAATCGAGATGGCTCACGGAGCCGGAGGCAAGGCCAGCCGCAGGCTCGTCGAAGGTCTTTTCGCTCCTCTTCTGTTTGGCTCTGTCCACAGAACCGCTGGGAGACGCTGCTCATCTTGATTTCAATGGCACAAAAATCGCCATCACCACCGACAGCTTCGTCGTCAAGCCCTTGAGTTTTCCCGGAGGTTCCATCGGCGAACTTGCCGTGAACGGGACCGTGAACGATCTGGCGGTTTCAGGGGCGAGAGCCGAGGCGATGGTAGTCACTTACGTGCTCGAATCCGGCCTGTCCACGCCAGTTCTAGAAGCCGAAGTGCGCGCCATGGGCGATGCGGCGCGCAAAGCTGGAGTCACGATCGCCGGCGGCGACACAAAGGTGGTCGAGCATGGCAAAGCCGATTCCATGTACATCACCACAACCGGTATTGGAAGGCCGCTGCCCGGGCTAAAGGTCGATGTCCGGTCAGTTCGTCCGGGCGACAAGATCCTGCTCTCCGGCCCAATTGGCGATCACGGAATCACTATCTTGCTGGCGCGCGGCGAACTGGATTTGGAAGCAGATCTGAATTCTGACACTCGTTCCGTCCTTCCGCTGGTTGAGGCACTGGCGCATGAAGCCGCCCCCGGCGTTCGCTGGATGCGTGATCCCACTCGCGGCGGCGTCGCCACTTCTTTGAACGAACTTGCCCGCGACTGCGGGAAGGGCATCATCCTTATGGAAGAAACCATTCCAGTCCATGACGCGGTGCGCGGCGCCTGCGAGTTGTTAGGCCTCGATCCTCTGCACATTGCGAATGAGGGTCAGTTTCTCGCGGTAGTCGCGCCGGAGTATGCGAACGCTGCGCTCAATGCGCTGAGCCTGGCGCCCGGAGGTCAGGATGCCCAGATCATCGGAGAGGTCCGCGAACAGCCCTCCGGTGCGGTCCTCGTTACCACACGCTACGGAGGCAGTCGGATAGTGGATATGCTGGTCGGCGATCCCCTCCCGCGCATTTGTTAAGATTTGACAGGGAAGATTCGACCGAGAATTTGCCATGGCCACTGTTTGCGGGCTCGCGACGCAGGTTGAAGAGCGCCTGCTGACGCGCAATCGAATCGTCGAAGATTTCTTTTCCCGCGAAGCGCCTCTCCTGGCGGAAGCCTGTCGCTCCATGTCTGAGCGCTTCCTCCAGGGAGGCCGTCTGCTTGCATTCGGCCGCGGTCCCTACGCAACCGACGCGCAACACGTCTCCGTGGAATTTGTTCATCCTGTGATTGTCGGAAAGCGAGCTCTTCCCGCGCTGGATCTTTCGATGCTCTTCCGACCTTGGCTGGAAACAATTCTCCATCCGGAAGATATCGTGATGGGATTCGGCCCACCCGAGGGCGACGATGAGATCCGCGCTGCTCTGAGGTTTGCCCTGGATCGAAATGCCTTGACCTTCGCTCTTCCCGGCCGCGAAGGCTCCTATGCGGTAGAAGTGTTCACCCCGGATCCCTTCATTCATCAGGAAATGATCGAGATCCTCTACCACACGCTGTGGGAGAGTGTGCACGTCTTTCTCGAACATCGCGAACTGGGCCACGACGTGGGTGACGCTGGATTTCTCTATCCATTTCTGGGCCACGAAAAACAGGAGACCAACACTTTGCTCTCCGAAGTGGCGGCCTCCATCATGATGAAAGTTCAAGACGATTCAAAACTGCGCGCGCAAGTGGCTTGCGAGCAAGCGGAACAGATCGGGGGAGCGGCCATTGCGATTCATGAGCGACTTGCGAAAGGCGGGAAGCTTATTCTCTTCGGAAACGGCGGCTCTGCGACGGATGCAAATGATTGGGCCATCGACTGCGTGTTGCCGCCCTCCGGCTATCGTCCAATACCAGCCGTATCCCTTTCCATGGAGCCCGCGAATATCACGGCCGTGGCTAATGATGTCGGGACTGAGGTTGTTTTCCTGCGTCAACTCATCGCGCAGGCCAGGCCCGAAGACATCGCCATCGGCATCTCTACCAGCGGTGGCTCCCGGAACATCATCGTCGCGCTGGAGGAAGCTCGCAAGCGGAATATGCTTACCGTTGCGTTGCTGGGCTACGACGGAGGCGAGATTCGCCGCCGGCAACTGGCCGACTTTCCTTTGATCGTGCAATGCGACTACATCCCCCGCATCCAGGAAGTGCAAGCTTCGATCTACCACATCATCCGTGAAATTCTGGAGGTGCTGCGGCGTGGTCAAGCTTGAACTTTTTGGCACGGCGCGGTGCCCGCACACCCAGGAAATGCGAGAATGGCTGGAGTGGAAGCGCTGCGAATTCGTTGAGTATGACGTTGAACTCGATCCAGCCGCCCTGCGCCGCATGCGCGAACTGGCAAACGGACAACGCAGCGTGCCCGTGCTGGTGGAAGATGGGAAGGTGATTCAAACCGGCTGGCAGGGACGCAGTTGCTTCGTGGATGTGGAGTGAGGATGTGGAGTAAGAATGCCCAGCGCTTGTTCCATTCGAGTCCGCGGAGTGGTACAAGGCGTTGGCTTTCGTCCATTTGTTTATCGTCTTGCCCGAGCCAACACTCTCGCCGGATGGGTGCTGAACGGCGAGGAAGGTGTTGAAATTTTCCTGGAGGGCGCCGAGAAAGGATTGTTGGCGTTCGTCGAGGATTTGAAAACCCAGCCTCCTCCAGCCTCCAGCATCACGGAAATCGAAGTCCGCCGCGCCGATCCTCTCGGCCTGATTGAATTCACGATCCGCGAAAGCCATCGTCGCGAGCGGCCCACAGTGCGCATCTCCCCCGACCTTCCGGTTTGCGACGAATGTCTACGCGAACTGTTCGATCCCTCAGACCGTCGTCATTGGTATCCCTACATCAACTGCACAAATTGCGGCCCACGCTACACCGTCGTTTTGTCTCTACCTTATGACCGGCCCAACACCACGATGCAGCGTTGGCCTCTGGACGATTACTGCGCGGCCGAATATCGCGATCCCGGCAACCGCCGCTTTCACGCGCAGCCAGTAGCTTGTCCGTCGTGCGGACCAAGGTATTACCTGCAACAAAGCGATGAGGTAGTGCGTGAAAATGAGCAAAGCATTCGCCAAGCCGCGCAGCTCCTTACCTCTGGCACCATTCTCGCCGTGAAGGGACTAGGCGGCTATCACCTCGTGTGCGACGCATCGAGTCCCGCTGCAGTTGCGGCCTTGCGCGAGCGCAAGTACCGCAAAGAGAAGCCGTTCGCCATCATGGCCAAAGATCTGCAAGTCGCGCGGCAGTTGGTCGAGCTTTCCCCGGAAGCGGAAAAACTCCTCACCTCCAGTCCTCGGCCCATTGTGCTCGCGCCGTCGAAAGCTGAACCCAACCAAGTTGCTCCCGGAGTTGCGCCTGAAAATAACGAACTCGGTTTGATGCTCCCCTACACGCCTCTGCATTATTTGCTCTTCGCGGCAGGCGCTCCGGAAGTGTTGGTGATGACCAGCGCGAATCGATCGAGTGAACCAATCGCTTATGAAGACGACGAAGCCCTGGATCGTCTTTCTGGAATCGCAGACGCATTCCTGATCGGCGAGCGTCCGATTGCGCGCCGCGTAGATGACTCTGTAGCCCGCGACGGCGTGTTTGGTCCCGTCATCGTTCGGCGCGCCCGAGGCTATGCTCCGGGAGCAGTAGCGACGCTGCCGACTGCGCGTCCAATTCTAGCGGTCGGCGCCGACCTGAAAAATACAATCACGCTCGTTGTCGACGGGCAAGCATTCATGAGTCAGCACATCGGAGATTTGGACCACTATGACTCACTGCGTGCATTCAAAGAAACGATTCACGATCTAATCTCAATGTATGAGGTTCGTCCCGAAGATCTGCTGGTCGCATACGATTCCCATCCGCAATACGCCAGCAGCTCTCATGCCTTGGCGTTGGGACTTTCGCGAAGACTGCCCGTGCAGCATCACCGCGCTCATGTTGCATCCGTGCTGGCGGAGCGAGGCGAGTGGGAGAAACGTGTTATCGGGGTCAGCTTCGATGGCACCGGCTATGGAGACGATGGAAGCATCTGGGGTGGCGAGGTTTTTGTAGGAAGTATCAAAGATGGTTTTGATCGCGTCGGACACTTGCGCAGCGCTTCGTTGCCGGGTGGCGACGCTGCTTCACAATATCCGGTCCAGGCCGCCGCCGGGTTTCTGTCTCAGATCGAAGGCTTGCCCGATCTGACAACGCCGCCCTTCAACTTTCCACAACGCTATCGGCAGGCCTTGGACTTGGTCCAGAAGAACGTCAGGACTTTTCCGACTACTTCCATTGGCCGGCTCTTTGATTCAGCCGCCGCGCTCCTCGGCTTTACGCGCGAGATTACGTTTGAAGGCCAGGCAGCAATGTGGCTGGAACAACTTGCCTGCACTGTGCATTCCACGGAACCGTATCCGTTTCCATGGATCGGCCAGGAAATGGATTTTCGCCCGTTACTCCAGGCCGTTGTTCGCGATCGCCTTCGCGCTCGTCCGCTCGCAGAAATTGCGCGCGCCTTCCAGCGCGGACTGGCTCAAGGCCTGCGCGACGCCGTAATAAGTGTGGGCGATACGCAACATCTCGATGTCGTAGTTCTTTCAGGTGGCGTCTTCCAGAATGAGTTACTCTTGAAAGACCTGAAGTCGCTCTTTGAGGGCACGGGTATAGAGGTTTGGACGAATCATGCCGTTCCGCCCAACGATGGCGGCATCAGCCTGGGGCAGGCAGCCCTGGCGGCCTTTGCTCGATTCGTCTGAAGCAAGTGAGGCTCGAGAGTATACGGTTGGAACATGCATGAACTCTCCATCGCAATGAGCATCATCGAACTCGCGCAAGAAGAATCGGACCGCCGTGGGGGCGTTCCAGTGAGTGCCGTGCATCTCAAGCTTGGCGCGCTCTCTGGCGTGGTGAAAGAAGCTCTCCTGGGTTGTTTTGAGATGGCATGCGAAGACACTCCGCTGAAAGGTGCGCGCCTGGTCGTGGAGGATGTTCCCGTCCTTATCTATTGTCAAAACTGCCAGCGCGCAGCGCACCATCAGCTCCATACAATTATTTTGTTGTGCGGAATGCGGCACTCCGTCGGCCGAGGTAGTGCAGGGCAAGGAACTCGAAGTGGTTGCATTGGAGATTGAAGAATGGGATCACCGCCCCGTTTAATCGAAGTCAGAAAAAATGTTCTCAAGCAGAATGATCTGAACGCTCGCGCCCTGCGCGAGCAGTTCCACGCAGCAGGAGTGTTTGTGGTCAGCCTGGTGTCCAGTCCCGGCTCAGGCAAAACGATGTTCCTGGAAAAAACACTCACGTTGCTTCGTCAAGATTACCGTGTCGCCGCCCTGGTTGGTGATCTCGCCACGGATAACGATGCGGCGAGGCTGGCCCGCAGCCAGGCTCCAGTCAAGCAAATCACCACGGGTACACTCTGTCACCTGGAAGCGGCCATGGTCCAAAATGCGCTCCAGTCGTGGGATCTCAACCAACTGGATTTCCTTTTCATCGAGAATGTCGGAAACCTCGTATGTCCTTCGTCCTACGATCTTGGAGAAAATCTTCGCTTGGTACTAATCTCAGTCACTGAAGGCGAAGATAAGCCGCTCAAATACCCCACAATCTTCAACAGCGCCGACATCGCCGTGGTCACGAAACTGGATCTGGCCCTGGCGGTCGAGTTCGACTGGCAGGCGGCATATAGCAACATCCAGGCGGTGCGGCCCGGCATGCAGGTTTTCAAACTCTCTGCAAAAAACGGTGAGGGGATGGAAGAGTTCCTCAGTTTTCTGAGAAAGCGTTTGGAGGAATCACGCGTGAGCGCGGTAATCTAACATTCTCGCAAGTCATGATCAGTTTCCTGTCGATTATCGCAGTGGGATTCTTTCTCGGGATGCGCCATGCCACCGATCCCGACCACGTCGTCGCCGTCACTACCATCGTAAGCCGTCAGCGCAACTTGCTGAAGGCCGCGCTCACCGGCATTTTCTGGGGCATCGGCCACACCGTCACCATCTTCGTCGTGGGCTCCGCCATCATCCTGTTCGACGTCGTGATTCCGGCCCGAATCGGCCTCTCCATGGAGCTTTCCGTCGGTCTCATGCTCATCGTTTTAGGCGCGATGAATATCGTCAGTTTCATGCGGACTACGCGTGCCATCGCTCCCGCTAACGAAGAATCTCGCGTCGTTCATTCCCATCCCCACGTTCATGGGGACTACGTGCACAGCCATGCGCACGGACACGCGCCCGAGGCTCACGCCCACACTCACCAAACTCCTCTCACCTGGCTCGATCGGATCTTCGGCAGGGTCGGCCTCTATCAGCAACTGCGACCTTTAGTCGTGGGCATTGTTCACGGCCTCGCCGGTTCGGCCGCGGTTGCGCTGCTCATTCTTACCACTATCCGAAACCCGCATTGGGCGATGGTTTATCTGCTCGTCTTCGGAGCCGGCACCGTGGGCGGCATGATGCTCATCACCATGAGCATTGCCTCGGCTTTCAACTTCTTTGGAAAAAGGCATGAGAATTTTTCCCACTGGCTCGGCCTCGCTTCCGGCCTGGTAAGTTTGGCTTTTGGTCTTTTCCTTGCCTATCAGATGGGTTTCGCCAACGGACTCTTCTCCGGCCACCCACAATGGACGCCCCGATAGCGCCCGAACCCTCAGGCGTTCAGCACAATCTTATCCGCCACGCTCTGCGATGGCTGGTGGCAATCTTCATCGTCCTGTTGTTGCTCCTTGCACCGCGCCTGCTACTTGCCCAAGAGATTATGCTGAGCGGCCGTGTCATCGATCCTGACGGCAACGCCCTCCCCAACGCATCCCTCGAAATCGTCGGTCAGGATCAAGTCCTGGCCCGCGCAACCTCCGGGCCTGATGGCCATTTCGCACTGAAGCTCAGTTCCGCTGGAAAATTTATCGTCAAAGCCGAGGCTTCCGGATTTCGTCCCATCATCCAACCGATCACCGTCCGGCAAGGCGGAAATTCTGCGATCGAGATTCGCATGGGCCAGCTTTCTGCTCACATTGAGAACGTCGGGGTTACTGCGGACGTGAACGAGACCGACGTGCTCAGTCCCGATCCTGGGGAAAAAGTTTTTGTGCGCCAGGATCTTCTCGACGCAAATCCCGGACGTCCCGGCGCTCCCGTATCGATTCCCGGATACCCCATCGAAACCGCTTCCAGCGGCATCAAGGCGCCGCAATACTTTGCCCCCGGAGTCGCCGGAGATCACGGCGAACCAATTGCTCAGTACATCGCCGTCGGCAGCTACCTCGTGCCCAACAATCTCTCGGCCAATGCCCATGGCAATGGCTATTCCGACCCCAACATATTTATTCCTGAGATTTTGGAGAGCGTCCAAATCGATGGTGGCGCCTTCAACGTTCGCGAAGGGAATCATTCGGTCAATCTCGCGGCAACCTACGGCCTTCGTTCTCACCTCGATCCCTTCATCACCCTCACCGCAGATTATCGAGATCTGGATCTGGTCGCCGGAGTAAGCCCTACTCCCGATTCCTGGATGGCGTTTGAAGGCTCTTATGGCAATGGATTTTTAGATCGCCTGGAACATCGGCAACAATACAAATTCAACGGCGAGCGACTGTTCCACCTTGGCCAGCATCGGCTCACCTTGTTTGGCATCGGCTACTATGGCTTTTCCTATGTTCCGGGTCTCGTCCCGATCTTCCCCGAAAATCAAGATGACAGCGATTTCCCCAACCATGGCGATACCATCGATCCGCGGCAGAAAGATCAGACCCACACCGCGCTTGTAGCTTTGAACGATATTTGGCAACCTGGTAAAAACCAGCAACTTCAACTCTCCGGCTTTTTTCGTACCTACAACCTTTCATTGTTTTCGGATTTTGGACAAGGTCTGATCCGCCAAAGCGAGTTTCGCACCGTGGCCGGAAGCAGCGCGAATTATGTGAACAAAGTTGCCGAATATCTGTCTTTGTTGGCTGGCTTCGACTACGACCGTGAAGCGCCTCGCCGCGATGACCTCGACCATTATGGCTTCTTCAATCCCAGCGCCCCCACGTACTACGGTCCCTTCGCTCCCGTCGACGGAAACAACGTCACCATCTCATCGCTAACGCCTTACGTGGCTGCGGAAGGCGCTCTGACTCATCGCTTCCGTTACTACCTCGGCTGGCGCCGTGATCAAATTGATGTTGATAACGACGATCTGTTGCACGCCCAGAATTCATTTCAGAAATGGGTAGGCGTGAATTCGCCCAAAGCCACCGTTTCTTTCCTCCCCAAAGATTCCTGGTACGTTCCTCTCATCTCTCTCAGCTTTGGGCAGGCCTTTTTTACGGAAGATCCTCGCATCGGCACTGGAACTTCCGCCGGCAGTCCGGTGGCCACATCGCACTCATATCAAGCCGTCGCCAGCAAGACAGTTCACAAAACGGATCTCCGGCTTACTCTCGGCCACGTCACCAGCAGCGCAGAGCTGGCGAAAATCGATCCCGACACCGGGTTGCAATTCAACCTGGGACCAAGCCGGCTTCGCTTTCTGACGGTTGCGGTGCGCCGAAACTTCAGCCAGGGTTCGCTGTTGGCAACTTTTTCCAAAGCCGACGCGCGCGACCTTGATACTGGGGAACCCACGCCGGAAGCTCCGCGCACCATCTTCGATTTGTTGGGAACAATTCAGAGACTTCCGCTCCGTCTGCAAGCACGCGGAGAATTTGAATATGTTGGCACCAAGCCTTTAGGCACAGGATGCCTGCCCAACCTGAATGCTGAATGTATCGGAACTCCGGTGAAAGAATTTCGCGGCGCTGTGGTTCGCCCTTTCATGAACGGACGCTTTACGGCCGGCGTCAACTTTCTGATTGCCGGCGGCTACACTGGACAGACAACCGAGAACTTTTATCCGTCCGACATTCAGGAGGTTGTGGGTGTTCGCATCCCCTCCTATGCGAGCATTAGCTTCACCTACAGATTCGGACGCACCGCGCCATAACCTGGACAACCAATTTGTCCAGCAGAGCAGCAGTCCTCAGCAGCCACTCCCAGACCGAAGAACCGTTGCGCACAAATCGCTGCTCGAGTCTGTTTATGGCACGGACGTGACCGCCGGCTACACGCAGAGGCCATTTACCTCGACTTCCAATCCGCCTAGGCTGTTATCGAACAGCGCCGCTACGAAAGAGGGCTGTGCGGTCTGTTCAAACTAGCTAAACTTGCGTCCCACGACCGAACCTGAGTCTGGGACGCTTTTTTCTTAAGGTTGGCTTCGAACAACTTCCTGCCTCTCGCATTTTCCAGCAATAGTCAAGATTCGGAGCATTCCATTTACTGCCGACGGAGTGTGCCCGGAGAGATTCGAACTTGAGGCGTTTTGTGGGCGTGAGCGGAGCGGGAGCCCGCACCGAAATCCGGAGCCTGGGTTCTAGCGAAGGATCTTACGTTTTAATGGTGCGCCCGGAGAGATTCGAACTCCCGACCTATTGCTCCGGAGGCAATCGCTCTATCCATCTGAGCTACGGGCGCACACCAATAGCTTCAGTTTACATGGATGGACTCCGAAGCATCAATGAAGCCTTGCGTGGTCGATCAATCTCCACCGGCCGCGCCATTCGACTGCTTCCGACAAGAATCTTACCAGCGGCCCCGCCCGCCGCCGCCTCCGCCGCGGCCTCCACGGTCACCGCCGCGATCTCCGCCGCGGCCTCCGCGGTCGCGTCCACCGCCGCCGGCGTGCTCGGTTTTCGGTCGCGCCTCATTCACGTTAAGCGTGCGCCCGCCCACCTGCGTGCCGTTCAACGCAGTGATGGCTTTCTCTCCGTCGTCGTTGCTGGCCATTTCCACAAAGCCGAATCCGCGCGAGCGCCCGGTATCGCGGTCCGTCATGATGCTGACCCGGTCCACTTGCCCGAACGGTTCAAACATCTGGCGCAGTTCGTCTTCCGATGTGTTAAAGCTCAAGTTCCCCACAAAGATATTCTTCAAGCGTCGCCCTCTGCATTGAGCTGTCGAAGTGCGAGCTCGATGGCAGACTGGCAGGTCGGGGACACCTTCCTGAAAATCGAGACAAGAGCTAGCGAACAGTCAAATGCGGCCAGAAGTATAGCAGGTTTGTCAAGCCAGTCATCTTAAATCACGGAGAAAAACCACTGGCAACGACCACGCTAGCATTTGTCCACTTGCCAGTAACCCTCAGGATGATATCCGACTTGTAACAGCCGGTTCTTGGGATCATGCCGCTTGCCGCAGGATGGGCAAATCAGATATCGACTCCACGCAGTTCCGCAACGGTCGTAATTTTCCGGAGCCGCAAAAGTCGTTCCACAACTACAAGGGACGAGAAACATTCGAAGCGCAGCCCGAGTCTTTGACTTTCCACACTTTTCGATCTTCGCGCGAGTTTTCACGCTTCTTCCAGGGCCTCTTTTGCCCGCTTCTTGCGGCTGTTCGATTCCAAAAACTTTTTCCGCAACCGCAGCGATTTCGGAGTGATCTCCACGAATTCATCATCCGCGATAAATTCAATCGCCTGCTCCAGGTTTAATTGCCGGAATGGCACCAGCCGGATCGCCTCATCTGCCGTCGACGCCCGCATGTTGGTGAGTTTCTTTTCCCGCACCGCGTTCACATCCAGATCGTCATCCTTCGCGTTCTCGCCGATGATCATTCCTTCGTATAACTCCACGCCCGGCCCCACAAAAAGTTCGCCACGCTCCTGCAATCCCCACAGCGCATATGCAGTAGACGTCCCAGCCCGGTCCGCAATCAGAGCCCCTGTGAGCCGGTGCGGAATCTCTCCCTGCCATTCCGTGTATCCGTCGAACAACGAATTCATCACGATGGTCCCCCGCGTGTCGGTAAGCAGCTGGCTGCGCAGCCCAATCAATCCGCGGCTGGGCACGCGGAACTCGATTCGCACGCGCCCATAGCCGTGGTTGTGCATGTTGATGACCTCGCCCTTGCGCGATCCCAACTGCTCCATCACCACGCCTACAAACCCTTCTGGAACGTCCACCGTAAGATGCTCCACCGGTTCCATCAGCTTTCCATCAATCCGCTTGGTGACGATCTCCGGCTTCCCCACCATAAGCTCGTAACCTTCGCGCCGCATCATCTCGATGGTGATCGAAAGCTGCAATTCACCGCGTCCCAGCACTTTGAACGAATCGGTCGTTCCCATTTCCTCCACTCGCAACGAAACATTGGTGAGCAGTTCCTTCGCTAGTCGCTCTCGCAAGTTGCGCGACG
This sequence comes from uncultured Acidobacteriaceae bacterium, assembly GCA_963760855.1. Classification (GTDB taxonomy): domain Bacteria; phylum Acidobacteriota; class Terriglobia; order Terriglobales; family Acidobacteriaceae; genus Sulfotelmatobacter. Next base: position 341,913 of record CAVXFD010000008.1, read on the forward strand.
TGACATAAGTTCCTTCCCGTCCCGCAAACGGAGAAGTGTTCACCGTAAATGTCATCGCGATGGTCGGCTCGTCGATCACGATCGGCGGCAGCGGTGCCGGATTCACCGGGTCAGTAATCGTCTCCCCAATCGTGATGCCTTCTACTCCTGCCACGGCAACGATATCGCCCAGCACTGTTTCGCTGATATCCGTCCTCTTCAATCCCGAGAAAGAAAACAGCTTCGTGATCTTGGTCTTGTGCATCGATCCATCGCGCTTGGCAATGACTACATCTTCTCCGGTATACATCGTTCCATTGAACACGCGCGCGATCGCCAGCCGCCCCAGAAAATCGCTGTAATCCAGATTCGCCACCAGAATCTGCAACGGACCCGCCGGATCCCCCTGAGGCAGCGGAATGGTTTTCAAGATCGCATCAAACAGCGGCCGCAGATTCTCGCCCACCACCTTAATATCAGTCGAGGCCGTCCCTTCCTTCGCATTCGTGTACAGAACCGGAAAATCAAGCTGATCTTCCTTCGCGTCCAGATCGATAAAAAGATCGTAGATCTCGTTCAGCACTTCCTGCGGCCGCGCATCCGGCCGGTCAATCTTGTTGATCACCACAATCGGCGGCAGCTTCGCTTCCAGCGCCTTGCTCAACACGTAGCGCGTTTGCGGCAGCGGCCCTTCGCTCGCATCCACCAGCAGCATCACGCCATCCACCATCTTCAGCGCACGCTCCACTTCGCCGCCAAAATCGCTGTGGCCGGGAGTATCCACAATGTTGATCTTCACATCGTGATAGAAGATGGCCGTATTCTTGGCCAGAATGGTAATGCCGCGCTCGCGTTCCAGTTCATTCGAATCCATCACTCGTTCCACGTGGTGCTCGTTGGAGCGAAATGTTCCGCTCTGTTGCAGCATGGCGTCAACCAGCGTCGTCTTTCCGTGGTCCACGTGCGCGATGATGGCGATGTTGCGAATACTCAAACTCAAAATTTGGTTGTCCTTTATGGTTAGATCGGCCGGCGAGAGCAGATGGGCAATCCACTCACCAAATGCCCTACCTATAACTTTACTATGGCTTGCAGCTTCGCAGGAGATTAGGTGACCTTGGTGTGAGATGGCGCGAACGAGAAATCTTAGGAAGTCTGAAAAGGGAAGAGCAAAGCGGCGAGCTAGCCCGCCACCGCCTCCTGCTTTGGTGCCGGTCTTCCCGCCAGCCGCGCCTCGACTTGCTTCACCGCGCGCTGTGCCGCCAGAATTCCCCCGTTGGTCGTGGATTCTGGCCCTTCCGAATCCGTATTGGCGAAAAACACGCGATCCATGGGATGCCGCGCCAGTGGCTGAACCTGCGTGTACAGTCCGGGCGTGGACATATATAAAGGATGCCCTCGCCGGTAAATGTGTACCTCAACCGGATCCACATTTAAATTAGGCATCAACTTCTGAAAATCGCTCAACACGTTAGCGGCGATCTTGCGCGCGCCAGTCTCATTCAGGAGATATCCACGATCTTCTTCCTTCATCGGCGTGTAACAGCTGATGATATTCAACTTCTGCCGGTAATCCGGACGCTTCTGAATGACCCAATCAGCGACTACGAAATCGGTGAAACTATTGCCCGGGCACCACGTGTCATAGCCATGATTGAACACCGGCCTGTCAAAAATGAGATTCACCACGGGATACGGAATGTATCGAATCTGGTGCATCGCACCGCTCTGTTTTTCCGGCAATCCTTCGACGATGCGCCGCGTGATGAACTTCGGCGTTGCCATGATCACGGCCTTCGCCGCCACGGTCTTCAGTTCACCTCCCAGCATGTAGGTCACCTGCACTTCTTCTTTTTCGGAGACCACCGCAACGATCGTCGCGCCCGTTTGCATCCGGTCCTTATATTTCGGCTGCAAAATGTCCGCCAGCTTCTTCGTGAGCGCGCCCAATCCCCCCGGCCAGGTATAACGGTCATCCACTCGGCTCTCTTCGACCATCTCCTGTAGCGTTTCAATGGCCAGTCCCGCGGCGGTCTCGTCGCTCGTTGCTCCCCAGTTCGAAGGCCCGAAGCTATCCCACCAGTGCCGCAACTCAACCGGATACCCCTTCAGGAAATCGGAAAAAGGCTGCTCAAAGAGCTCTCTGCCGCGCTTCTCCACGTCAATCCCCAGCATTTCTCCCTTGAACTTCTTGAAGCTCTCGCGCACCGGAGCAGCATAAGGCAACCTATTAACGCCTTCGCCCCAAGTGTCGAGCACCAACTCGCCATGAATGATGCTCGCATCCGGACTATTAACTGGCAGCGGCTCAAGTCCAACTTCTCTCGCGAAGTGGTAGGCATATTCATCTTTCGTAAGAAACGCCGACCCCGTCGCATAAACCGCACCTTCATATTCCATTTCATACGCGTTACCGCCCCAGTGCGGTTCTTTTTCCAGCAGAAGGAAGTCACGATGCTGTAAACGGTAAGCCGCGGATAATCCGCTAACGCCGCCGCCAACAATCACCACATCATGCCTTGCCGAAGCCGGAGGCCGCGTGAACACCTTGCCATCGCGCACCTGGTGGCAGATTCGATTGTCTTCTCCGTCCACATGCGGCATGATTTTCTGCGCGTCGGTTTGTGCGGCCGCCAGCGAAAGATCAATCGGACATCCCGCCGTCACCGCCCCCGCCACTACAAACTTGATAAAGTCCCTGCGATTCGTGCTCATGCCGCACGGCCCTCCGCCGCTTCCACGATTTCAGCGCCCACGTCCGCCGCCCCTTCCGCGCGCATGCGCAAGCGGTACCAGAGAACGATCGCCACCAGAGAGAAGACAAAAATGATGGTCGACACTGCATTGATCTCCGGTGTGATGCCCCGTCGCAGCCGCCCCCAAATCTCCAGCGGCAGCGTGTTATCACGCCCGATCAGAAAGAAACTCACCGCGATCTCGTCCATGGAAAGCGTAAAGATCAGCAGTGCCGCCCCAATAATCGGCAGCTTCAAATTCGGCACCGTGACCCGCCAAAATGTTTGCCAGTAGTTCGCTCCCAGGTCGAGAGACGCCTCCTCCTGCGCCCGGTCCAATTTCTGAAGTCCCGCGAACACCTCCGTCGTCGCCACGGAAATCAGCGCAGTCCCGTGGCCGAGAACAATCGTCAGCATGCTGAACTTGATGCCTGTCGCATGGAATAGCATCGCCAACGAAAGCCCGGTAATAATGCCGGGAAGAATCAGCGGCAAAAGCACCAATCGCCGAAAAAAAGCCTTCCCCGGAAAATGCGCCCGATCCAGCGCCAGCGCCGCCGGCACACCGAACGCCAGCGCGATCACTATCGCCGCCAGAGCAACTTGCAGACTGTTGAGCACCGAATCCCAGATCGGCCCGTCCGCAAAAAGCGTGCGATACCAGTCCAGCGTCAAATGATGCGGCGGAAATCCGCCCACACCCTCGCCGTTGAACGAATAAAGAATAAGGATCGCAATCGGCAAGTACAGGAACGCGAATACCGCAAAAGCATGAACCAGCAACCATCGTGAGCCTGACACAAGGTTGCTGTCACTCACGAGAAGCCCCACTTTTTCTCCAGCCGCTCAGAGAGAATCAGCAGGCTCACCACCAGCAGCAGCATGCAAAGTGCAATCGCCGCCCCCAGCGGCCAGTTGTAGGCCGCGCCAAACAAGCTCACCACAATGTTCGAAATCATGATGCCGCTCGGCCCACCCAGCAGCAACGGCGCAAGAAAATCACCCAGGCTGAGCACGAAAGCAAACGTAGCCCCCGCCAGAACGCCCGGAATCGAAAGCGGAAAAATCACTTTCCAAAATGTCTGCCCGGGACCCGCACCTAGATCATTCGACGCCTCCACCAGATTCCGCGGAATGTGCTCCAGCGCCGCGTAAATTGGCAGGAACGCAAACGGCGTATAAATATGCGTCAGCGTCAACACCACGGCGAACGGGCTGTAGAGCAGAAACTCCAGCGGATGCCTCGTCAGGTGCACATATTGCAAAAGAGTATTCAGCACGCCATCCGAACCCAGAATCGTCTTCCACGCATAAGCTCGCACCAGGTAGCTGACCCACAGCGGGATGATCACCAACTGATAAAGCAGATCCTTTTTCTTCCCCGCATAAAACGAAAGAAAATATGCCAGCGGATATCCCAGCAGCAAAGAGAAAATTGTTACCCGCGCTGCAATCCACATCGAACGCAGCAAAGTCTGCCAATAAACATCCACCCGCACCAACTGCACATAGTTCGCGAGACTCCACGAATGCACGATGGTCTGTGAAGCTGACACAGACCAGAAGCTGTAGCAGAACATCAGCAAATACGGCGTCAGCAGAAACACCGTGACCCACACCAGTGGGGGCAGAGTCACCGCCGCTTTGTAGGCGCGAGAAAACATCAGGTTCTTTCCGGAGATTCACGCACCAGAACCGCATCCGTGGAAGAAAACTCCACATCGACCTCGTCGAGAATCCCGTCGCTGCTCGGGGTCCGTACCACTAGCACCATCCCATCCCCGCATTCCACACGAATCAGTTCCACAGCTCCATGAAAAGCTTGGTGGATCACCTTTCCGCGGACCCGCACGTTTCCAGCGGCCGGATCACCGGAACTTGCATTCGGAGTGAAGCGCCGAATGTTTTCCGGCCGTAGTGAGAAGAGAACCGGTCCATCCGGAAGCTCCGCTGTCCACGTCAAGGATCCGCAGCGCACCACGCCGCCTCTCACCTCGCCTTTCAGCAAATTTGTGTGCCCAATAAACTGCGCCGCGTACGCCGTCGCGGGTCGTCCGTAGATTTCTCTCGGAGTTGCGACCTGCTCCAGTTCGCCCGATCGCAACAACGCAATTCTGTCCGACATCACCATCGCTTCTTCCTGATCGTGCGTCACGAAGATGAACGAAATCCCCACCTCGCGCTGCAGCGACTTCAATTCCACCTGCATCTGCCGCCGCAAATTCGCGTCCAGCGCCGAGAGTGGCTCATCCAGCAGCAACAATCTCGGACGGTTTACCAGCGCCCGTGCCAGCGCCACCCGTTGCTGCTGCCCCCCACTGATCTTCGACGGCTTCGACTTCGCGAAAGCCGACATCTTCACCTTGCCCAGCGCTTCCGATACCCGAGATAGAATTTCTTCCTCGGGCCGCTTCGCTACTCTCAGTCCGTAAGCCACGTTCTCTTCTACCGTGAGGTGCGGAAACAGCGCATAGGACTGGAACACAGTGTTTACGCGTCGACGGTAAGGCGGTTGGCGGTCGAGTCGTTCCTCGCCCATCCACACCTCTCCCGCGCTTGCACTCTCGAAGCCCGCGATAATCCGTAGCAGCGTCGTTTTGCCCGATCCACTCTCGCCCAGAATTGTGAGAAATTCTCCTTCCGCTACATCCAGGGAAATATCCCGCAGCACAACATTCTTGCCGAAATGCTTTGCCACCTTGCGGATGCTCAGCAGCGTGGCAGGCGCAACGGAGCCGCCAACTTTTCCCGAGATATTCTCTTGCATTGTGCTGGAAGACATTGCTCGTAGTTTTTTGCTGAAATGGTTACCCGCACTTCATTGCGCCGCTTTTACTTCATTCCAGATCTCGTTGTACTTGGCGCGTCGCGGCACATTCTGCCAGAAATAAAGCCGCTTCTGATAGTTGTCGACGTCGTCCAGGTGAAGGCTCTTGATCTGTTCCGGCGTCATGAACTGCGCCGCCTGCGGATTGGCCGGCGTGTATCCCGTCACGTCCGTCACCTTTTTCTGCGTCTGCGCCTCAATCATGTACTCGATAAATGCATACGCCAGATCCTGGTTCTCGCTTCCCGCTGTAATCATCAGGTGATCGATCCACCCAGTGGTGTTCTCTTTCGGAATCGTTTCTCCCACCGGAAAGTTGATTTTGCGCAATTGGTTGGTCATCAGCGGCCATCCCATCGCCGCGACCACTTCGTGATTCTGAAAAAGGTTCGTCAACTCTCCGCCCGTCGACCACATCTTCCGTATGTTCGGTTTCAATTCCAGCAATTTTTTCTTCACTGCCTGGAGTTGCTCATCGCTCAAGTTATAAAGTTGCGACGGATCGGGTTTTTCATAACCGAGAACTTGCGCCGCCATGTAGATCGTCGACAGATCGTCCCACACCGAGATCTTTCCGCGATATTTCGGATCCCAAAGCACATTCCAACTCTCGGGAGCTTGCGCAAAAACCGTCGTATCGTAAATTAACGGATCGGGTCCCCACATGAACGGAACTCCGTAGACTTGACCTTTCAGGTGCACGAGCGGCAGGGAAGTGAGCTGCGGAGAAAGCTGTCCATAGCTCGGAATCTTCGACACATCCAGAGGCGCAGCCAGTCCACCCGCTGCGATCGAAGTCGCCACATCGCTCGAAGGCGAAATCACGTCATAGTTGCCGGCGCTGCCGCCGCGCAGCTTGGCCACCAGTTCGTCGCTCGATCCCATGTACGACGCCGACACTTTGCAATGATGCTGCTCCTCAAACGCTTTGACGAACGACGGATCCGCGTATCCCTCCCACACCAGCAAATTCAAGGCAGGAGTTTTTTTCGTGCACGAGACCGTGAACAGCATGAACATCAGCAGGGATAGCAGAACTGCCGTCTTCGCAACCTTCATCGCTCCTCCGTACATCCCTCGCGACTCACTTCTACCCATTCTGTTCTGCCCTCGCCAACTCAAAACGTTGGCGGCGTATTCACCCATAGCACCCAGGTTTCCGTCTGCCCAGGATTTTTCCAGTGATGCGGCGTCGCACTCTCGAAATAAAAGCTGTCTCCAGCCTTGAGCCGATACGCCTCTTTCTCCAGTGTGATCATCAATTCGCCCTGCAACACGTATAGAAACTCTTCTCCTTCGTGCGTGTAAGAGTCGCCGCTGCCCGCTTCCGGCGCCACCCGAAACAGATGCGGTTCCATCACCGTATTTCCCCAAGCCAGCAATTCCATGCGAACTCCAGGTCCAGCTTCCAGCACTTTCCTTTGGTCCGGCTGTACCCGCCGGCTGCCTGGCCCGGTTCGCGTCAAAAAAATCCAGAATGTTGGTTTTATAAAACCGTGCCAGCTTGCGTAGCGTTCCCACCGACCCGCTCATCTGCGACCGCTCCAGCGCGCTCAGAAATCCTACCGAGATGCTCACCGCTCGCGCCACCTGCGCCAACGACAAACCCCGTTTCGCCCGCAATCGGCGCAAGTGCGAACCGATCGCTCCCGCGCCTCCGTCTGCCGCCGGACGCGCCCGCCCTTCCCGCCGCAGCAGTTCAACAATCGCCGCCGCGTTCAGCCCTCGCACTTTCCGCAGAAACCGCGCCCGCTTCAGCAATTTCACATCGTCCGCCGTGTACAGTCGATACTTGCTTTCCGTTCGCCGCGGACGCGTCAACCCAACGTTTTCCCATGATCGGATCACCGACGGCGATACTCCCACTCGCCTCGCCACATCTCCGATCTTCAAGTAGGGTTTCGCGCTGGAAGAGTTCATTGTTCGCCGGTGAGGCATTCAAGATTTCTATGGGAGAGAACGCGTTTTTATCCTTGACAGTACGCGTCCCTCTTCTCTAACCTTGCGGGATTATAGCAAGGTTGTCGCTTGACACAAGCTGTCGTTTTCAATAAAAAAATCAATTTCCCGAAGATGCCTGGAGGTTCCATGCCGTCACTGCGAGCCCGCTGGACCGCAATGTGCGTGAAAACGATCTGTCTGGAAACGATTTGCCTCGTCATCGCAGTTTCTCTCCTGGCTCCGGCTCTGCTTTCGGCACAGGGCACCGGCGGACGCATCCTGGGCCGCGTTGCCGATCCCACTGGCGCAGTGTTAGGCGGCGTCAAAGTCACGGCGGTTAATGTAGCCACCGGGGTCACTCGAGACACGCGGACCAACGATAGCGGTGATTATGTTTTTCCAGACCTTCCCGTCGGCACCTATGTCCTCAATTTTGAATTGACCGGATTTAAAAAGGACATCCGCAAGGACATCTCGTTAGACGTCAATCAAGTCATCACCCTTAACATGACCATGCAACTCGGCGCCGCGCAAGAAGTTGTCGACGTCACCTCTGAAGCGCCACTCGTCGATACCGCCAGTACCCAGCTCGGCGCCGTGGTGAACAATCGTTCGGTGAACGAGCTCCCGCTCAACGCTCGCGATACCTATCAGTTCCTGCAGTTGCAGCCCGGCGTGCAATCGCAGCTCGGTTCCAGTGGAAGCACATTCTATGGCAGCGGCGACGCTGGAGCTGTTTCCGTGAATGGCGGCCGCGGTCGCGCCAACAATTTCAGCGTTAACGGCGGCGATGCCAACGACCAGTTCGCAAACCTGCCAACCATCCAGCCCACTCCTGACGCCATCGACGAATTTCGCGTCATCAGTAACACCTTCGACGCGGAATACGGCCGCAACTCCGGAGCCGTCGTCAACGTGATTACCAAGTCAGGCACCAATCAGTGGCACGGCGACGTCTACGAATATTTCCGCAACACGGTTCTGAATGGTCAGGGATACTTCAATACAGTCAAGCCGCAAGAAAATCAGAATCAGTTCGGCGGAACATTCGGTGGTCCGATCGTGAAAGATCGCACCTTCTTCTTTGTCTCCTATGAAGGCCGCCGCGTACGGCAGGGAATTTCCGGGCAAACGGTGGCCGTGCCTACCCTTGCCGAGCGCGGCGGAGATTTTTCGGCAGGTAGCCCATTCGGAGGTGCGATCACTGACTCGTTCACCGCCGATGCTCTTAACGGCAGACCAGGCTGCTCCGCAGCTATACAGGCGCAGGGCGGAACCCTCCCGGCACCAGGCGTTGGGTACTCCACCTATGTGAACGGCAGCAACCAGACGGTGCCAGGAATCTTTACGGATACCGTCACCGGGTTAGAGAACCAAATCCCGACAGCCTGCATGGATCCCGTCGCCGTCGACATGCTTCGCTTCGTTCCAGGAGCAAATCGACCCAACAGCATCTATCAAGCAGTGCCTGTCAGCGCTGACACCCAGAACCAGTTCACCATCCGCCTCGATCATCACATCAACGCCCGGCAGAATTTCAGCTTCTACTACTACTTCACCAACGACACGAATTTTCAGCCCTTCTACGATTTCCAGGCCTCAGGGGCTAATGTTCCTGGATTCGGTGCCAATGTCGGCTCTCGCTATCAGCAGTACAATCCCAGTCATACTTGGACGATTTCCAATTCCCTGATCAATGAAGCCCGCTTTACGTATATGCGCGAAGGCCAGTTGACCTTCCAGCATCCGCAAAGCACAAATCTGGTTCAAAACTCTTGCCTGTCTCCGGCGGCGCAGGCGGTCTGCTTCAATGGCGTTTCCGATTCGAACCTTCCGGGGGTTTCGATTCAAGCCGACCTCTTGGCAGCAGGGTTAGCCCCAACCAGCCCGCAATACGGCATCACGACCGGCTTGCCTACGAATCGTCAGGGCGTTCCATTTATCGGCGTGTCCGGTGGCTTCGCCATCGGCAATGGTTGGGAAGGTGAACTTCCTCAGGTGGGAAACTCCTACATGGCCACCGACAGTCTGACTTGGGTAAAAGGAAGCCACACCATGAAGTTCGGTGCCGATGTGCGCCGCGCCCAATTCGACCAGACTCTCTACTACAACGTCAGCGGCGACTATACCTTCAACAGCACAACGGAAAATTCAGTTGCCTACAACGACAATTATCCCGGCTATCTGCTGGGCCTGGATGACAGCTACTCTCAGGGATCGGCGCAGCGAGAGGATATCCGCAACACTGGCGTCTACGTCTTTGCCCAGGACAGCTGGAAAATCAAACCGTCTCTCACCTTAAACTACGGTCTCCGGTGGGAATTGGATACGCCTCTCGCCGACGCCCTCCACCACGTTCAAACCTTCCGTCCGGGTCAGAATTCAACCGTTTATCCTTGCGTCCTGACTCCCGCCGAGCAGGCGAGCCTCGGAGCTAGCGACTGCACCACGGCAGGTGTGCAGCCTACGGGTCTGGTTGTTCCAGGCGATTCCGGCGTCAGTGCAGGTCTCACCCAGACGTACTACAAAGCCTTCGCTCCGCGCATAGGGCTTGCCTACAGCATCAATCCCAAAACCACCATCCGCGGTGGCTGGGGGTTGTTTTACAATCCCATGGAGCAACTCGTGCTCGAGCAGTTCGGCGCCGAGCCACCTTTCGGAGGCAGTACATTCCTGCCCTCGACGTTCCTGAACACTCCGTTCATCTCGCAAACCGGCACGGTCAGCCCGAACCCCTTCAACGGGATACTCAGTCCCAAGCCCGGAACTCCGCAAGATTGGGCGTCGTTCCGTCCCATGTTGCTATACGGGGACTTTCAGCCGCACATGCGCACCCAATATACGGCCCAGTACAATGTCAATCTCCAACAGGAACTGGCTCGAAATGTAGTCTTTCAACTTGGCTATGTAGGATCGCAGGGACATCGCCTGCTCGCATCACATGATATCGATCCCGCGATTCCGCAGACTTGCCTGGATCTGAATGCCACTCTGGGCTCCGGAACCTGTGGTCCATTTCTTGAAGACAATCCATTCTTCATTCCGGCCGGAACGACTATCGCTCCCCAAGGCTTGCACTTACCCTACAACGCCGGAAGTGGTGGCACATTCATTCCCGGCGGAACGACTGTTGGACCAAGCGGCATCACGTTGGTAGGACTTCGGCCCTACTCCTCTCCCAATTGCCAGCCTTTCACCGGCGCAGGCTGCCCAATTGATGGCGTTCCCGTCTTCACCAACATCTTCGCCGAAGACACCATCGCGGCCTCGGCCTACAACTCGCTGCAAGCCAGCGTGGAAAAGCGCTTCTCTCACGGACTTCAACTGCAGGGTGCCTATACCTGGAGCAAATCTCTGGACTGGGCCTCCAGCTTCGAAGAGACAGTAAATCCGTTCAATTACAAATCCAGTCGGTCTCTGTCGCTATTCAATTCGGCCCAGCGCTTCGTCCTCAATTATTACTGGGAGTTTCCTGTTGAGAGGTATAACGGATTCAAAGGAAAAGTTCTGGATGACTGGGCCATGTCGGGCATCATTCAGTTCCAGACCGGCTTCCCTATCCGCATCCAGACGCAGGACGATGCCGAGTTGATCAGCAGCCTCTTCTTCCTCAGCGCCGATGCTCCCCAGCTTACGGGTCCGTTGCAACGCTTCAGCGGAAAACAAGTGACCACGCAAGTAGTTAACGGGGCGTCTCAGACTGGGCATTTCTTCATCAACGCCAGCAGTTTCGTCGATCCTCCTCTCGGCAGCTTTTCCACCACGCCGCGTTCGATCTGCTGCGGTCCCGGACAGAACGAGTGGGACATCACTTTCTCGAAGAGAATTCCGCTTACCGAGGCGAGATATTTCCAGTTCCGCGCCGATATTTTCAATCTGTTCAACAAAACGCAGTTCGTGAATCCCGATGGGAACTTTAGCGACACAACCTTCGGCCAGGTCCAGCAAGCCCGCGATCCGCGGGAAGTGCAGTTCGCTCTTAAATTTTACTTTTAGTTTGTCCGTGTAAGATGTGAATAGTCCGCACTCCCGGGCGGTTCGCCGCCCGGCATTCTAACGGCCCGCCCACCGAAATGGCGCGGCCTGAGCTATCCCGGAGCAGTCCGATGTATCCCGATCTACAGAAGGAACTCGACACGTTCGAGCGCCGCACGCCGAAATCCGCCGAAGCCCACAAAAAGAATCTCAAACGCATTCCGCTCGGCGTCGCCAGCAACTATCGCCATTACGATCCCTGGCCGATCTTCGTGAAGGAAGCCAGCGGCAGCAAGTTCCGCGACCTCGATGGCAACGAATACATCGATCATAACCTGACTTTCGGCGCGCTCATGGCAGGACACTGCCATCCGGCCGTAATGAAAGCCGTCGAAAAACGTCTCTCCACCGGCACCATGTTCGGTATGCCGCACGACATGGAATGGGAACTCGCCGAAGAAATCTGCAACCGCTTTCCGGTTGAGATGGTTCGCTTCGGCAACAGCGGTACCGAGGCCACGATGCACGCGATCCGCCTCGCCCGCGCCGCGACCGGCCGCGACAAGATCATCAAATTTGAAGGCGCCTACCACGGCCTGCACGACTCCGCGCTGGTCAGCGTGAAGCCGCACGCTCCCGAATTTGGCGACATTGATAATCCCACTCCTGTGCCCGGCGGCTTAGGCGTGCCTAAATCCGCAGTCGACAATGTGAAAATCGCAACCTTCAACGACCTCGCCACCGTCGAGCGTCGCTTCAAAGAAAATCCCGGCGAAATCGCTGCCATCATTCTCGAACCCATTCTCATGAACGTCGGCCTCTGCATTCCGCAACCCGGCTTCCTGAAAGGCCTCCGCCACCTCGCCACGAAATACGGCGCGCTCCTGATCTTCGACGAAGTAAAAACCGGCGCCAAACTCGGTTGGGGCGGCGCCAGCGAATACTTCAACATTCATCCCGACATGATCTGCCTCGCCAAATCGATCGGTGGAGGCTTGCCCCTGGCCGCGTTCGGGGCCAGCAAGTCCGTCATGGATCTCATCTCGCAACACAAAGTCTTCCACGGCGGCACCTACAACACCAATCCAGTTTCGATGGCCGCAGGCCTCGCGACTTTCCGCGAAGTCCTTACCCGCGACAACTACGCTCACGTCGATAAACTCGGCAAGAAACTCGCCGACGGCTATCGCAAGACCATCGCCAAGGTCGGCCTCCAAGCCTACATCGCGCAAGCTGGCGCCAACGGCGCGCTGATGTTTTATCCGAAGGAAATTCGCAACTACCGCGACTGGACCACGATCGACATCGATCTCTGGCGCCACTATTGGTTCGGCATGGTCAACCGCGGCGTGATGGCTCAGCCCTACTGGTGGGATGAGCAGTGGACCATCTCCGTCCAGCACACCGAAGGGGACATCGATAAGCATCTATCTGCGTTCGACGACATCGCCGCTTCGCTCGCGAAAGCCCAACAAGAACGTGCAGGCCAACCAGTGTTAGCCGCGCACTAGATCGTGGAGGGGCGGATGCCTCGTCCGCCCTACGCACCGACCTGGTTTGAAAGGGCGCGGCTTGAGCCGCGCCACGGACTCAAATCGAAGAGCGGCTTTAGCCGCTGAGGTTTCAGAGCGCGAAAATTGTCCACCGCCACCCAACCCGCCACCCAGCCCCATCTGATCCGCGCCCTCGGGCGCCGCGATCTCGTCCTCCTCTTTGTAGTCGCCGTTTTCAACCTCAACGTCGTCCCGTCCATCGCCGCCAATGGCGGCGTCACCATCTGGCTCTGGATCATCTCTCTTCTTCTCTTCTTCTGGCCGCAAGGCATCGCCGTCATAGAACTCGCCCACCGCTATCCCGGTGAAGGCGGGGTCTACCTCTGGGCCAAAGAAGTCTTCGGCGACTTCCACGGATTCCTCTCCGGCTGGTGCTACTGGACCAACAACATGCTCTACGTGCCGACCGTCATGCTCTACTTCGTCGGCGTCTCCGTCTACGTTCTCGGCCCAAGTCATCTCGGCCTCGCCGATAACAAATTCTTCGCTTCCACCACGTCGCTGGTCTTGCTCGCGCTGCTCACCGTGATGAACATCGTCGGCCTCGGCGTCGGCAAGTGGATTAACAACCTCGGCGCCATCGGCACCTTCATCGCTGCCGCTGTCTTAATTGGCCTAGGCATATTGATCTGGTCGCGCTTCGGCACCACGATCACTGTTGCCGATTTCAAGATTCCGGCGAACCCACGCTTCGTTCTCAACTCCTTCGGAGTGATCTGCTTCGGCCTGGTGGGCCTCGAACTCGCTTCCGTCATGGGCGACGAAATCAAAGATCCCGCTCATACTCTTCCTGGCGCAGTGGCCTTGGGCGGAATTCTTTCCGGCGCCCTCTACGTCGGTGCCACGCTCACTCTCCTCATCGCCGTCGGCAAGAACGTCAACGTGCTTCAAGGAATCGTTCAAGCCGTCAGCCACATGGCAGGTCGCATCGGAGTAGCCTGGATCACCGTCCCCTTCGCCCTCATGCTCAGCCTTTCCATTGCCGGCATCGGCTCCGCCTGGATGGGCGGTTCCGCCCGCATCCCCTTCGTCGCCGGTCTCGACTCCTACATGCCATCGTGGCTGGGCAAAGTCCACCCGCGCTATGCCACGCCCTACGCCGCGCTCATCGTGCAGGCCATCGTCTCGGCAGTCTTGGTCATCATGAATTTTCTCGGCGCCGGCGTGCAGGAAACTTTTCAGAAGCTCCTTTCGCTCGCCGTGGTTCTCCAACTCGTCCCGTTCCTTTATATGTTCGGCGCGCTCATTCGCTTCGCCGTGACAGAGACCAAGCCGCAAGGCCAGTACAGTCGTGCCACGATGTTCCTCGCGGGCACCAGCGGCCTGTTGACCACAATGCTTGGCATCACGCTTGTATTTTTTCCGGCTCAGCAGATCACATCGCTGTGGTCCTACGAACTATGGATGTTCGGTGGCACCGTCTTTTTCATCGGTCTCGCGGCATTCTTCTTCTTCGTCTACGGCCGCCACAAAGTTTTGAAAGGGCGCGGCTTCAGCCACGCCGTACAGGAGGCAGATCTCGAGCGGCTTTAGCCGCGGAAGTACAGATTTTTATCAGCGCAGGGCTTCAGCCGTGCAGCGAATCTGATTTTGGGTGGCGCAGCGCTTAAGCGCTGCGATAGATGTAGCAAGATTGACAGCGGCTTTAGCCGCTGAGGTAAGCAGGAGGTCGAAACAAATGCCCGGCGGAGTCACAACCGACGTAAAGACCTATCAGATGTACATCAACGGCGAATGGGTGAATGGCAAGTCTGCCAAGACTTTCCCAGTCTACGACCCCTCCACCGAAGAAGTAATCGCCCAAGTCCCGGACGCCGGCCCCGAAGACGTGAACCGCGCCGTGGCCGCCGCCAAAGCCGCATTCGAAGAAGGCCCATGGCGCACGAGCACCGCCCAGGAACGTGGCCGCGTCCTCTTCCGCCTCTCGGAAAAAATTCGCGCCAATCTTCCAGCTCTCGCCGAACTCGAGTGCCGCAACACCGGCAAGCCCATCGTCGAAGCGGAATTCGATATCAACGATGCCGCCACCTGTTTCGAATACTACGGCGGCCTCGCCACGAAAGTTGTCGGCTACGTGAATCCTGTTCCAGACAATGCAATGTCCCTTTCGCTCAAAGAGCCGGTCGGCATCGCGGGACAAATCATTCCCTGGAATTATCCGCTGCTCATGGCGGCGTGGAAACTCGCTCCTGCGATTGCCGCCGGCTGCACCTGCGTGCTCAAACCCGCCGAACAAACTCCGCTCACCGCCCTCGAATTCGCAAATTACTTTGCCGACTCTGGCCTTCCTCCCGGCGTAGTCAACATCGTCACCGGCTTCGGAGAAACCTGCGGCGCCCCGCTAGTTCAGCATCCCGACGTAAACAAGATCGCCTTCACCGGCAGCGCCGCCGTCGGCAAGATCATCGTCAAACAGGCGGCTGACACCGTGAAGCGCGTTACTCTCGAACTCGGTGGCAAGTCGCCCAACATCTTCTTCGCCGACGCCGATTTTGAAGCCGCGATCGACGGCGCGCTCTTCGGCGTCTTCATCAATCAAGGGGAAGTCTGCTCCGCCGGAAGCCGCATCCTGGTGCAGAAATCGATCTACAAAAACTTCGTGGAAGCGATGACAGAGAAAGCTAAGAAAATCAAGCTCGGTCCTCCGCTCGACCGCGAAACGAAAATGGGTCCGCTGGTCAGCAAAGAGCAATACGACCGCGTCAACTCCTACATCGAGATCGGCAAGAAAGAAGCCAAACTAGCCTCCGGCGGCGGACGCCCCGAAAAAATCGGCAAAGGCTATTACGTCCAGCCCACGATTTTCTCCGACGTTTCCAACTCCGCCCGCATCGCCCGCGAAGAAATCTTCGGCCCAGTCGCAGCCGTGATCCCATTCGACGATGAAAAAGAAGCGCTCAAAATCGCCAACGATTCGCCCTACGGCCTAGCCGCCGCTGTCTGGACCCGCGACATTTTCAAAGCCATGCGCTCCGTAAAAGCCCTGCGCGCCGGCATCGTCTGGGTGAATCACATGCAGCCAACTTATGTCGAAGCCCCTTGGGGCGGCTACAAACAGTCCGGCTTCGGCCGCGAACTCGGCCCCTGGGGCATCGAAGAATATCTAGAAACCAAACAGGTCTACATCAATCTGAACGAAGCCCCGATAGGCTGGTACTAACCGATGAAGAAACGACGTCCAGTGTCCTGTCATCCTGAGCGAAGGTTGATCTTCGCGCCCAAGCGCAAAGATCAACCGCAGTCGAAGGATCCCTATAGCTCCCACAGCCCCGTCGCCGCTTCAAGGCATTCTCACGAGAAACGAACATGAGTACAATCCGAATCAACACCCAAATCCCCGGCCCGAAGTCCAAAGCCCTCTCCGCCCGTCGCACCCAAGCGGTGCCCAGCGGCCTCTCTCATGGCACGCCCATCTACGTAGCCAAAGCCGAAGACGCGTGGCTCGAAGACGTCGACGGCAACCGCTACATCGATTTCGCCGGAGGCATCGGCTGCGCCAACGCTGGCCATCGCCAGGAACCCGTGGTCGATGCGATCCGCACCCAGCTCGACAAGTTCCTCCACACCTGCGTTCAGGTCACGCCGTACGAAGGCTACATCCGTCTAGCCGAACGCATGAACGAAGTAACCCCGGGAAAATTTCCCAAGAAAACTTTGTTCCTCAACAGCGGCGCCGAAGCCGTCGAAAACGCCGTCAAGATCGCCCGCGCCTACACCAAGCGTCCCGCCATCATCGCCTTCGAAGACGCCTTCCACGGTCGCACCATGATGACGCTCGCGCTTACCAGCAAAACTCATCCTTATAAAGCCGGCTTCGCCCCGTTCCCCGGCGAAGTCTATCGCGTTCCATTCGCTTATTGTTATCGCTGCTCGTACAACCTGAAATATCCCTCCTGCGATCTCTTTTGCGCGCGCCATCTGGAAGACACTTTCAAACGTGTCGTGGCGAATGAAGAAGTCGCAGCCGTCATTGCCGAACCGGTTCTTGGCGAAGGTGGATTCGTCGTTCCGCCACCCGATTACTTCAAAACTCTCATCGATCTCTGCCACAAGCATGGCATTATCTTCATCGCCGACGAAGTGCAATCCGGCTTCGGACGCACCGGCACTCTCTTCGCCAGCGAGCGCTACGGCATCGAGCCCGACATTCTAGTCACGGCGAAATCGCTCGGCGGCGGATTGCCGCTCGCCGCCGTTACCGGACGCGCCGAAATTATGGACGCGCCCGCAGTCGGCGGCCTAGGCGGAACTTTCGCGGGCAATCCGCTCTCCTGCGCCGCCGCTCTAGCCGTCCTGGACTTATTCGAAAAAGACAAACTTGTTAGCCCGCGCCAACGAACTCGGCGACCGCTTCCGGCGCCGCGCCCACGAATGGCAGCGCCGTTGGCCCATCGTCGGCGACGTGCGCGGCCTCGGTGGTATGCAAGCCATCGAGCTAGTTCAATCGCAGGAAACCAAAACTCCCGCCTCCGACGAAACCAAGAAGATCACGCAATATTGCTACGAGCACGGCCTGATCACGATCACCGCCGGTTCCTACTCCAACGTGATCCGCGTCCTGGTCCCGCTCGTCGCAACTAACGAACAAATGGACGAAGGCTTAGACATTCTCGAATCCGCGCTCGCTGCTGTATGCGATAAGAAAGGCGCCGTGGCGCAGTTGGTCTAAAAGGCTTTGTCATCCTGAGCGAGGATTGGTCTTCGCGAGAAGCGAAGACCAACCGCAGTCGAAGGATCCCTACACGCTGTATCATTATTTATTGTTCAAGAGAGTTCTCACGTTGCCGAATGCCCGTCGCGAATTCCCGAACACAACACTCTTCGCGATAGCAGAGGCATCATAATGACCGTAGCCGCACCTCCCGCAATCAAGCTCACCCACTACATCAATGGCCGCTGGACCGACTCCCAAGCCAACGAATGGCGCGACGTCGTCAATCCCGCCACCGGCGAAACCTTGGCCCAAGTCCCGCTAGCCGATGCCGCCGAAGTCAATCAAGCCGTTGAAGCCGCCGCTGCCGCGTTCCCCGAATGGCGCCGCACTCCGCCCGAAGACCGCATCCAGCCGCTGTTCAAGCTGAAGATGCTGCTCGAAGACCACATCGACGACATCGCCCGCATCATCACGCAGGAAAATGGCAAGACCTTCACCGAGGCCAAAGCGGAGATGCGCCGCGCCATCGAGAACGTCGAAGTCGCCTGTGGCATCCCTATGATGATGCAAGGCTACAATCTCGAGGACGTCGCACGCGGCATCGATGAGATGATGATCCGCCAGCCCCTCGGCGTAACCGCCGCCATCGTGCCTTTCAACTTTCCCGGGCATGATCGCGTTCTGGTATCTGCCCTACGCCATCGCTACCGGCAACACCTTCATCCTCAAACCCTCCGAGCGCGTCCCGCTCACCATGCGCTACGTCTACGAACTGCTGGAGAAAACCGGACTGCCCAAAGGCGTAGTCGGTTTGATCAACGGAGGAAAAGCCGCAGTCGATGCACTCCTCGACCATCCCAAAGTTCGCGCCATCAGCTTCGTCGGTTCCACTCCAGTTGCGAAATACGTTTACTCCCGCGCCGCCGCCAACGGCAAGCGCGCGCAGTGCCAGGGCGGAGCCAAGAATCACGTCATCGTTCTTCCCGACGCCGACATGCCGATGGCCACGCAGATCATCAGCGACAGCGCTTTCGGATGCGCCGGCCAGCGTTGCCTCGCCGTTTCCGTTGCGGTCACCATCGGCGAAGCGCAGAAGACTTTCCGTGATTCCATTGCCGACGCTGCCTCCAAACTCAAAGTCGGCAACGGCCTCGACAAAGACGTGCAGATGGGCCCGGTGATCACGCCGCAAAGCAAAGAGCGAGTCGAATCGCTCATCGGGCTCGGCGAAAAGCAGGGCGCAAAAGTTCTTCTCGATGGCCGCAACGCAAAGATCCCGAAACACGAATCCGGCAACTTCGTGAATCCCACAATTCTCGACGACGTTCCCGCAACCAGTGATCTCGCCGACACAGAAATCTTCGGTCCGGTCCTAAGCCTCGTCCACGCCGACAGCATGGACGAAGCCCTCGCCTTCCTCGAGCGCAGCGCCTACGGCAATCAAGCGTCGCTCTTCACCTCAAGCGGATCCGCCGCGCGCCGCTTCCGCTACGAAGCTCCCGCAGGAAATATCGGCATCAACATCGGCGTAGCCGCGCCCATGGCCTACTTCCCCTTCAGCGGATGGAAGAACAGCTTCTTCGGCGACCTCCACGGTCAGGGCCGCGACGCCATCGAGTTCTATACCGACAAGAAAGTAGTAGTAGAACGCTGGGCCAAAGAACACAGCCGCAAGTTCTAACAGCCCTACCCTGTGATCCTCTGTGTCCCCTGTGTTTAAGATTTTTCTAAGCACAGGGACACAGTGGAACACGAAGGCAAACAAAAGGACCATATATGAGCACAGCAACCGAAACTCCCACGATGTCCGGCAAAGAAATCGTCGATCTCTCCCGCAAGCACACGCTCTACGAATGGTCTGCGCAATCGAAAGTTGATCCCATTCCAGTAGCCAGCGCGAAAGGGATTTATTTTTACACGCCGGAAGGCAAGCGCTTCATCGACTTCAACAGCCAGCTCATGTCCGTCAACATTGGACACGGCGACCCGCGCGTCATTCAGGCCATCAGCGACCAGGCCGCAACGCTAGCCTATGCAAATCCGTTCATGGCGACGGAAGTCCGCGCCCGCCTTGGCGCGAAGCTCGCCGAAATCACTCCCGGCGATATCGACACTTTCTTCTTCACCAACGGCGGCGCCGATGCCAACGAGAACGCCATCAAGCTCGCCCGCTTCTTCACCGGACGCCACAAGATCCTCGCGCGTTATCGCTCCTATCACGGCGCAACCGCCGGCGCGATCAGTCTTACCGGCGATCCCCGTAGATGGGCCGCCGAACCTGGCATTCCGGGCGTGGTTCATGTGCTCGATCCTTATCATGGCATCGAGCGCGGCTGGGAATCCGCCGAATCTTCTCTAGCCATGATCGAGGAGACGATTCAGTTAGAAGGCCCACAAACCATCGCCGCTTTCATCCTCGAGCCGGTCACCGGAACCAACGGTATTCTCATTCCGCCCAATGGATATCTCGAAGGCGTGCGCCAGCTCTGCGACAAGTATGGAATCCTGATGATTGCCGATGAAGTGATGTCCGGTTTCGGACGCACCGGCGCGTGGTTTGCCGTCGACCACTGGAAGGTGGTTCCCGATCTGCTTTGCATGGCGAAGGGATTGACTTCCAGTTATCTGCCGCTGGGCGCGGTCGGCATGCGTCACCCCATCGCGCAGCATTTTCAGGACAAAGTTTTTTACGGCGGGCTCACCTACAACAGCCATCCCATGGGCTGCGCGGCGGCGCTGGCGACCATTCGTGTGTATGAAGAAGATGGACTGATCGACAACGCGAAAAAAATGGGCGCCGTCCTCAAAGAGCTGGGAGCGGAGATGCAGGCCAAACATCCGTCGGTGGGCGCGGTGCGCTCCATCGGATTGTTCGGCATCGTCGAACTGATCCGCAACCGCAAAACGCGCCAGCCGATGGCGCCCTTCAACGGCACGTCCGATGAAATGGCCGCCCTCGGCCGCTTCTTCCGCGAGCAAGGCCTTTACACCTTCGTCCGCTGGAACACCTTCTTCACCAACCCTCCGCTCTGCATCAACGAGCAGCAAATGCGCGAAGCCTTCGCCATCATCGATCGCGGCCTGGAGATCACGGATAAGGCTGTGAGCTAGCTCTTGGCTCTTGGCTTTTAGCTCCTAGCTCGACCCGACTTGCGGGTGCCCCATCCTAGTCGCATCTTTTGCGGCTAGGGTGGGGACTTTGATTTAGTGTGGGGTATACCCCCCCTCCCCCTCGGTCTTTTGGAATCATCATGGTGCGGCGAAAGGTGTGAAAAATCCTAGAGCTGCAACAACTTGCGGGCAAAATATTGATTGCATAGGAGTTACGCTGCGCGACATGGGCGAAGAGGGAGCGCCGCGCAATGCCTCCGCTGTCATGATCGGTGGTTCCGGCTGTGGATGGCAAGGTTAGATGTCACATCGGTGGCGAAATCTGGGAGGCACCATATGCGTCGAATCGCCGCTCTAGCTCTGAAGGCTCCTTGTTGCGGCATGACGGGTCGACGCGGCTTGAGCTTGTGGCAAGGTGAGTCGCTCTCCTGCTAGATATAAGCGGACTTTGGCTTCTAGCTCGGAGATGCGTTTCTTCGTCTCCTTCACTGATAGTCCCACTTCGGATGCGATAGCCTCGGGCTCGGAGGATTCTGAATAGAGGGCCTTTAGCATCCGCGCCTCAAACGCCGAGAAATAGTCCGGCCTCTTGGCGCTATATCCCGATAGCCAGCTCTCTAGCTCATATGTCGCTTGGCTACTTTCCCCGACGATCTCCGCCCCTTCATAGTCGTCCAGGGTCTCGTCGGACCACACCGGAAGCGTATGTACGGATCGCTCCTCGTGCTCTCCAATTTCGGCCAGAACCTCGTTCATTCTCTTGAAAGCAAGATCCCTGAAGAGGTTTAGTAGGTTTGCGCGTTTTCTCTGGCGCACGGTCTTCCTAACGGATTTTCCATAGCCAGCCAGAATCTCTGGCATCCGTTCGGCGAGATATAGGATCACTTCCGAGCGGTCAGTGTAGACATACCCGTATACGTCCCTCATTCCCGGTTCTTTCAGACCATTTACGAAGAACCGTAGAGACCGCTCTACATGCGTTGCGTTCCAGAGCCAAAGAGCGACCTCGATTTGTCGGCCCTTCTTACACTGTTGGGTAAGGTGATCGAGGCTCGATTCGAGAATTTTGATTTGAGCGTCGGCGGCCTCGACGGAGAAGTGCTGGCTCTTTCTGAGGCATCGGCCGAGTTTCTTTTCGGACGCGATAATTTCCAGAAGCGCGGACTCGACGTCCGACGGTGGCGCGACCTTGCCTTTCTTATCGCGGGCAAACAGCCTCCCTAGCAAGTCTTTTGTGGAGGGTTTATTGAAGAAGTAGACTGCGGTCCTGCGACTCCAAAAGTCCGGGGCCGTGGAGGCAAGTTTCTGAACTTGTGTGCTTGTTAGCCACACGAGCAGTGGGAGTCCGAGCGATGCCAACGCGTCGCGGTGGAAGTTCAACTCAGCAAATACCCGTTCGGCGGCCGTCGCCTTCAGGCTCGGGATTCCCCAGAGGTCTACGCAGTCCGCAGTGTCGCTGCCTCGAACAAACGCGAATGAGTTGAGAAGCCTGCCCGCCGCATTCTTCGCGGAAATGGAAAAGACCGTCTTCCTACGTTGCCTGAGTCCTTTGATTAGATTCCGCCTTACGACACGACGATCAAGCCGATCGTCGCAAACGCACAAAAGGAACTTGGCCTCCCTCCCTGCCTCGATCTCAAACAGTAGGTCTCGGAGCTTCTGCGCAATGGGGTTCTGCTCTGTCATTTTCGGGGTGCCAAGTCGAGAGTGTCCTTGTTCTGCTCGTAGAGCAATTTTGCAGCGGGGTGAAGGCTAAACCAAGCTTTTTTTTGGCGATATTCAATGACGATCATCTTGTAAAGAAGCTCCGGAAGCAGCCCTTCAGCGATCAGCGTTCGCCGCTTTTGTGAATTTGCCATTTCAGCCACGGCCTGCCACAGTGGGAGGCTGTCTATGACAAACTGATAATCATCGACTAGTAGCTGGCAGTGTTCGTCGACCAAACCGCTATCCACCTTTTGGGTGCTGTCTAGGATGATCGACTTACAAATGCCTCGGAGCATGCGCATCGCGTCAATTAGGACGCCTCCGCTAAAGTCTAATACTCTCTGCAAGAGTTCTTTCGGGATGGGGTTGTAGGGCATCCTGAGTTCGAAGACTCGTTCCATGAATTGTTGTGCTGCCGCGTTCCTGTTTCCCCTTTCGTCGAATAGATCTACCGCAGGCACCCGGTGTATCCCGTTATAGGGAAGTCCGGCTATGCGAACGAAATTCGATGTCGCATAGGTAATCGGGACGGTGAAGATACATGCGCAGTTGATCGATCCGATGAGGTGTGACGCGTGTATGAAGGTCGAATTGACGGAGCTCGAGTCTTGTACTTTATCGATATCATCCACCACGAACACTAGCCTTCTTTCTGATGCCTTCTCCACCTCCTGGATGCAGGAGTTGAACCTGTCCACTAGGGCTGCAATGGTTCGGTCGGCCCCGGCAGTTTTCTTCGAGCTCTTCATTTTCTTGCTCACGATGCCTCCCGAGGCTTCAGCGATGATGACCTTCCCTCCGATCGAGGCTTTTCCTTCGCGACCCTCTTCTGAGAGGACCACCGTTTCCTCGACGGAGTACCACTCAGAAACGCGTTCAAAGACGCGGCCGTCGACGGCCGAGCCCTGCTCGGCTTGGAGCGCCTTCGCCATTAGCCTAATCAAGCTCGGGTGGTCAATCTTTTCTTGGGCGCCAAATTGCAGGAAGATGGGCAGGAACTCAGAGTCCTCCAGTAGGCCTACGAATCGTCGTAGCTCCGTGGTCTTCCCCATCCCTCGCTGGCCTGCGACAAAGATTTTCACCGGGTCCGAGGAGGCGATGTCAGCCTGCAGTTGCTCTGGCAGATTGGTTCTTGGCACTATGAGCTGTGGGTCGGGGGTGGTGATGGGGGAAAGCATCGAAAGGGTTCTCTTCTGAACTTCCGTCATGGTCCCGCAGGATGGGGCCTTTTTCTTACCCATACTCTCTCTCCGTAGGTGAAACAAAAAGGCCACGGCATTGCCGTGGCCCCCTCACAGTCCGGTTCCTTTTTACTCTTTGGCGGGAGGAAATGCCAAGTGTCTTTGTGGCGTCGGGTTTGTCGCGGGGGCTGAAGCCCGCTGTTTTATTTTTTGCGAACTTGATCGCAGCGCTGAAGCGCTGCGCCACCCAAAGGCGACAGCAGGTACCTCGCCCGCCTTCGGCGGCTCGGAATGACCAATGCTTATTAGAGATGCGGAGGTGCGTCGCTGCGCTCCGCGGACAGCCGAGGGCGGCTGTCCCTGGATAAATTAACTTCACTGCTGCTGTTGTTGTTCGTGGTCGATGCGGTGGGTGCGCAGGGGAGCGGGGCGGGATTGGATTACCAGAGTCGGCGGGAGTTGGATGGGCGGGGGAGCGTCGGAGGGGCTTACGGTCACGGCTACGCTGAGGGAGCTATGGGCTTCGCCTTTGTGGACGCCGCGGGTGGGAGGGACGTCGGCGTAGTCGCGGCCGAGAGCGACGCGGATGTGACGGTCGGCGCCGATCAGGTTGTTGGTGGGGTCGAAGGCGGTCCATCCCAGGTTGGGGACGAAGGCTTCGACCCAGGCGTGGGACGCGCCTTCGATGGAGCGGTCTTTTTGGCGATCGGTCTGGACGTCAGTCTCTGCTTCAGTCGATTCGGCGCGGGGAAACATGTATCCGCTGACGTAGCGGCAGGGAACGCGCAAAGGACGGACAAGGGCGATCATGATGTGGGCGAAATCCTGGCAGACGCCCTGGCGGGAGACGAGAGCGTCGTCAATGGGCGAGTCGACGCTGGTGCTGTTGGGGACGTAGGCGAAAGAGTCGTAGATGGACTGGTTGAGCTCGGTGAGGAGCTGGAGGGGCGTGTCGCGGCGCTGGCAGCGGAGGTCTCGGGCCAGGACTTCCAAGTGCGGGCTGGGCTTGGCGAACTGGCTGGGGAGAAGCATCTCCCAATAATCTTCGTTTGGAGAAGGGGCGGCGACGGCGGAGTCGAGGTCGTCCCAGGAGCCGGCGTCGGCAGAGTTGAGCGGAGCGACGGGTTGGATTTCGACGGAGGAGCGGGCGGTGATTTTGATTTGAGAATGCTTTCCGGCGATATCGAAGTGGTGAACGGTGTTGCCCATGAAATCGCGGTATTGCATGATATTGGCGGCGGGCGAGACCTCGAGCTCGAAAGTGAGGCAGTGCTGCGGGCCGTCACTGCGGGGCTGCAGGCGCACTTCCATGACGCTCTCGCGGACGGCGGGCTGATAGGAGAACGTGGTGATGTGGAGAACGGAGTAGATCATGCGGATGGTTCCTCAGGGGCTAAAGCCCGAATCATTCTTGCGCTTTACGCGGCGCTGAAGCGCCGCTCTACCACGGTGCTGCGAGCGTTTTTACGCCACTAGGGCCGATTCCACGGAATAGTCGAAATAAACTTGTTGGATGGCGGTGTGGGCTTGGGCGCACTGCCAGCGGATGCTGTCGACGTAGGCGATGGCGCCGGAGGCCATGATTTCGTCGATCTGGCTGAAGCTGAGAGTGGCGCGCAGGCGTCCGGCAATGCGAACCGGTTGCTCGGCTTTGCGCTCGGTTAATTCGGCGATGGCGGTGAGCGCGGCGTGGAAGCGATCGACGGAGAATGCGACCGAGTGCGGAAAGCCTGGGTTGAGCAAAAGGAATTCCGCGACGCGCAGCGGGCGAAGTTCGGCGGTGTGTGCTTTGCAATAGGCCTGGAAGGCGGCGCAAGACTTCAGCAATCCCACCCACTCGAGATACTCCTCGTTTTCAACCGCCTGATCGAGAGGGTGCGGCAGGCGGCTGAAGTGGGTGCCGATCAGGCGGGCAACGGCTTCGGTGCGCTCGACGAAGCGTCCAAGCTGAATGTAATGCCAGCCTTCACCGTGCGACATGGTGGAGTCGGTGATGCCTTGAAAGAGGTGTGCGCCGTCCTGCACGGCGCGGAAAAGGCTGTGAGAATCGGCCACGCCAGCGTCGCTGGACACGGTGCTCTTGACTTGCAGAAAGAGGCGATTAAGTTGCTCCCACATTTCGGTGCTGCATTGCTCGCGGACCTGGCGGAGATTTTCGCGGGCGGCGGCGACGCACGAAATAATTGAGGAAGGATTGGCACGATCTAATGTGAGGAGATGCGTGAGAATTTCGGCGTCGAGCGGGACGTTTTCGGGAGCCGGAACCTGCAATGCTTCGAGCAGGCCGAGCCAGCGGTCGGAGCCGGTGGCTGGAGACTGATCGAGTCGCAGTTGAAGATCGACATCGATGAGGCGTGCAGTGTGCTCGGCGCGCTCAAGGTAGCGAGACATCCAATAAAGGTTGTCGGCGACGCGGGAGAGCATGGGGGATTCGCGGTGGTCGTTCATAAGGCGATCCTCCATAGAGCTATCCTCATGCGCGGAGCACCCAGGTGTCTTTACTGCCGCCGCCTTGAGAAGAGTTTACGACGAGCGATCCGCGGCGCAGAGCGACGCGGGTGAGGCCGCCGGGGACGAGGGTCACATTTTCGCCATAGAGGATGTAAGGGCGAAGGTCGACGTGGCGGCCTTGGGCTTCGCCGTCGAGGAAGCAGGGAGCGCGCGAGAGACTCAGCGTGGGCTGGGCGATGTAGTTGCGAGGCTCGGCCAGGATTCGGCAGCGGAAGTCGTCGCGTTGCTCGGCGGTACTGTGGGGACCGATCAACATGCCATAGCCGCCGGATTCACCGACAGCTTTTACGACGAGTTCGTCGAGGTGATCGAGCACATAATCCTGTTGCGAGCGGTCAGTAAGCATGTAGGTGGGGACATTAGCGAGAATGGGATCTTCGCCGAGGTAGTAGCGGATGATAGCGGGAACGTAGGCGTAGACGGCTTTATCGTCGGCGACACCGGTGCCGATGGCATTGGCCACGCTCACATTGCCGGCGCGATAAGCGTTGAACAATCCGGGGACGCCGAGGCTGGAATCGCGCTGGAAGCAGAGAGGGTCGAGGAAGTCGTCGTCGACGCGGCGGTAGATGACGTCGACGCGGCGAAGGCCGGCGGTGGTGCGCATGTAGACGACGTTATCGTGGACGAGCAGATCGCGGCCCTCGACGAGTTCGATGCCCATTTGCTGCGCGAGGAAAGTGTGCTCGAAATAGGCGGAGTTGAAGACTCCGGGAGTGAGCAAAACAACTGTGGGCTCATGGCGGCCAGAGAAACTTGGCGGAGTGAGAGCGCGTAGCGTGGCGAGCAAAGCTTGCGCGTAGTGATCAACGGGGCACACGCCGTAGTCGCGGAACAGCGTAGGGAAAACTTTTTTCAGAACCTTTCGGTTGGCCAGCATGTAGGAAACGCCACTGGGGACGCGAAGGTTGTCTTCCAGCACGGCGAAACTGCCATCGGGAAGACGAACGAGATCGGTGCCGCAGATGCTGACATAGATTCCACGAGGGACATTGAGACCGCGCATCTCGCGGCGGAAGTGGCGGCATGAATAGGCCAGCTCTTTGGGGACAATTCCATCCGCCAGAATTCTTCCATTGTGATAAATGTCTTCGAGAAACAGATTCAGAGCGGCGATGCGTTGGGTGAGTCCGCTTTCGATCTTGTGCCATTCGTCGTGGGGAATGATGCGCGGGAGAAGATCATTAGGGAACACACGCTCAGTGCCTTCCGAGTTGCCGTAGACGGTGAAGGTGATGCCTTGATGGAGAAAAGACAGTTCGGCAGCTTGCTGGCTTTTTCGTAGTTCCTCAGCGGGTAGGTCGAGCAAGGTTTGAAAGAGAGCGCGGTAGTGGGGGCGCGGCACACCTGGCGCCTCGAACATTTCATCGTAGGCGCTGTCGAACTGATAGTTGCGGAATGGTGGGCGAAAAAGGGAATGGCTAGACTCTGGCAAAGTTATGCGCCGGAGCAGACCGCGGCTTCGAGTACGACTTGGGTGCACCCAAGGACTGTAAGTCGCTGGTGGAGGCATGTCCAATCGAATTTGCCTATGAGGTCGATTCGGATTTTAGGGACGTTGTCCGACTGATTCACGGCGTTAATTGGTGATCGCTGCGGTTGGCGACGGGAACTCCCCGCTGCGACGTGCCTGCGGAAGAGTGAAAGGGATCGCTTTCGATTCCGCCGAGGCATCGGCTATCGCCAATGCCTCGGCTGCGCTCACGATAACAAATCGGTGCAGAGTGCAGGGTTACTGGCCTGCCGGCTTCTCCGCGGGTTTTGTCGAAGGCTTCTTGGTCTCGGCCATGGAAGCTTTGGGCCTCCAGAAATCCGGATCGGCTTTGATCCAGTCTTCCGAGGCATAGCTCATGCGCGGGTTAAAGACGAACAAATTCGTCTCGGACGAGTCGATGGTGAGGGCGGTCAACTCGGAGAGCTTCTTCATGCCATCTTCTCCGAGAGCGTCAGAGAATGCTTTCATTTGCCCGAAGTTGTGATCGATTTCCTCGGCCGACTTCATCGGGTTGAAGACGATGTAGGTACCGTCTTCCGCACCGTAGACGGCCTGGTATGCGGCCCAATGGCAGTCCGGGATATTCTCGCAGCCCTTCTGGTAGAGCTTGACGAGCGCCTCCCAGTCTTTGTCGTGTCCGGGACGGACGTGGAAGCGGGAAATCTCGAAGTAGCGCATGTGCGCAATATCAACGTTTTCACGCAAGCTCAGTTCGTGGCGGAAGATGAGTGCGGCCTGATCGGTGGCGGCGAGCAATTCGCCGTCGGCCAGGTTCGCGCGATCCAGCGCAGCCGAAAGAGCGGCGTTCTTTTGCGTGGCCTGAACATCCTTCTCCCAGGCCTCGAAGGAGTCATAGCCGGTGAGGAATAGAGAGCGGGGTTTGCCGGTGACCGAGTCCACCGCCAGGTAGTGAGTGGGCCACTTGGCGTGGGCCATGGCCTGAACAAAGGCGCTCTCGGTTTTTTCGTGCGGCGTGCCGTTCCTGCCAGGTTTGGTGTATTCGCGAGTAACGGACAGGACCTTGGGCGGCGCCATCGTCGAAGGTTCCTGCGCAACGACCATTGCACAACCTGCCAACAAACATGTTCCCAACAGCCCCATTGATTTCATTGGGAATCTCCTTGGTGGATTCAAATGCGGGGCAATTCTACGCCCAATCCGGTTCTTTTTCTCTTTTTGGAAGCGGCAGAATTAGCTGCGCCAGATCTGCTGGCGGGCGTCCAGGGAAGAGAACATTACCGGCTCATGGTGAACGCTGGTGGCGTGCCGGTTGATGGCGGTAGCGGCCTGGGTGCGGAGGTTGCCGTCGCGGGGATCGAAGTCGAGTGTGCTGACATTGTGGGCGCAGTGGGTGCAAGTGAACTTCATGCCGCCCTTGATGCGTCCGATGGTGTAGAGGCGCTTCACAGATTTGAGTGTAGTCCTTTGGCGGCGGAGGGAAAGGCACGGTGGTGGGGCAGCGAAGGTAATGAGGAAAAGTTTCGAAGTGGGAACGACAGACGAAAATCAGATGGTGCGATTGAAACTCCTCCGAGGCCGCAAAGGGCGCTGGCAAACAGGGGATCCCCTTCGGCTCGGCTAAGGATGACAGTTCTACGTGGGGGCCCGGACGCATTCGTCCGGGGCCTGGCGGACGAATGCGTCCGCCGCTCCATGTCTAGTCGGTAGGCTTTATTTCGCAAGGCGGTTGTACTTCCTTAACGCTTCGCGGAGGCGGTCGTGAGGCAGGGCGATGACTTCGTGGTTATCGATGCCTTTCATGGTTTCGGCGGCGACCATGGCGTTGATGACAGCTTCTTCGGTGGCTTGGACGGTCGCCAGAAAAATGGGGTCGAGGGAATCGTTGGGCAGCATCGTGAGTTGATGGAGGCCCTTGGTTCCGACGGCGCCTGGATTGGCAGTCGAGAACGCGAGGAAGATGTCGCCGGAGCCATCGCCGGAGTAGCTGCCATCGCGGCCGAGGCCGAGGGAAACTTTCTTGGCGACGCGCTTGAGCTGCGTGGGGATGAGCGGAGCGTCGGTGGCGACGATGACGATGATGGAGCCGGTGTCGTCATCGTTGCCATAGGCGGGATGGTCGGGAATTTCCTTGCCCACGGGAACGCCGGCGATGCGGAGCTGATCGCGGCGTCCGTAGTTGCATTGGACGAGAACGCCGACGGTATAGCCTCCAGCTTTCGCGTTGAGGAGGCGAGAGGAGGTGCCAATGCCACCTTTAAATTCGTTGCAGACCATTCCGGTTCCACCGCCAACATTGCCTTCTTCGACAGGGCCGGAGTGAGCGACGTCGAGCGCGTGCCAGGCGTCTTCGGGATGGACGTGGAATCCGTTGATGTCGTTGAGCCAGCCGTCCCAGGTTTCGGCGACGACGGGCAGCGACCACCAGTAGCCTTCCATGTCAGGAGCGCCGTGGTTCACCTTCCAGGCGATGACGGCGTCGCGAACGACACCGACGCTGTGCGTGTTGGTGATCATCACGGGACCGTTGAGGAAACCGGAGTCGTCGACCCAGGTGGTGCCCGTCATTTCGCCGTTGCCGTTGAGAGTGAACCAGGCGGCGAAGACGGCGTCGTTGCTGGTTTTGCCGCGGGGATGAATGGCGGTAACGCCGGTGCGCACCGGGCCTTTGCCGACAACGAGCTTGCCGCTGCCGGAGATGAGCGTGGTGTGGCCGACCTCGACACCTTTGACGTCGGTAATGGCATTGTTGGGGCCGGGAGTGCCGTCGAAAGGGACGCCGAGATCGCGGGCGCGGGGCTTGGATTGGGCTGAGGCGGAAAGAGCTAGGGTGAGGATTGCGAGCAAAAAAGGGAGCTTCAGGATTGGGTCACCCGCATTTGGGTTGGGCATAGCGTGGGCGATTGAGCGGCGCGACATGGGACCTCCGGAAGAACCGGAAAGTATAAAGGATGAGTGCGTTTGTGATGGGAGGAAGAAGCAGGTTCCCTCCGGCTACGCTCAGGGCAGGCTGTCACCGGGCTTTCTGCCGATTCGGAATGACAAGGGTCGTGGGCGCCGGAGACTGACAACGCACGAACGAGAATAGGCATCGGAGAGGTGTGCGTAAATCGTCAGGGAGCGGGGTACAATCGCGTGAAGAAAAGATTTCGCGGGGGACACATGGATAGCTGGAAGAAGGCGGTGGTTGCGGCTTCGGTTGGGGCGTCGATGGTTTTATTCTTGAAGAGAAAGAATGCGGCGGGAGTGCTGGCGGGCGGCGTGGCCCTGGCGATGCTAGCGGCAGAGTATCCGGAGAAGTTTGAGAACGTGCGCAGGCAATTGCCGGGTTATTTCGACCGCGGGATGCATGTGATGGAGATGGCGGCGCGCGCCGGGAAGAGAATTACTGAGGCGGCAGGGCAAAGCGCGGTGGACATGTGGGAAGAGATGTAGGAGTGCAGAAAGTAGAGGTCAGAATGCTGAAGTAAAAACGTGATGCGCCACTCTTGCATCCTTTTTTATTTCTGACTTTATTCGATGCCGAGTTGCTTCTTGGCGTCGGGGCTGAGGCGCTCGGGAGTCCAGGGCGGAGTCCAGACTACATTGACGGCAGCGTTGCGAATGCCCGGCAGCTGCTCGAGTCGGGACTTTACCTGGGCGCTGATGTTGACGTGCTCGGGGCAGCCGGGTGAAGTGAGGGTCATATCGACGGTGACGTCCTGTTTGGCCTGGTCCTGTTTGGTTTCGTCCTGCGCGTCGGCGGGAACGGGCGCGAAATTGACGGTGTAGATGAGGCCGAGGTCGACAATGTTGACCGGGATCTCGGGATCGTAACAACTCTTCAAGGCGCTCAGGACATCGTGTTCGGTCACTGGGGACATGGATTTCCTTCATTTCAGTGTACCGTAGGATGGCTCACGGCGCAGGTCGCTGTCCAAAAAACCTTCAACACAGAGTAACACTGGGAATGGAATCGCTTGCATGACGAGTGAAGAGACGAAGAAGTGGATTCAGATTGCGCTGGCACTGGCCGTTGTCGTGGCCGGGATACGTGCGGGGTACATTCTTTACCAGCGGCATGAGGATTATCTTGCGGCGCAGAAGCGGCAACAGGCGAAAGAAGCCGGATACTCGAACGCGGATTACTACGTCACGCCGAAGAAGCTGTATCCGTATGATTTGAAGTCGGCGAAGCAACTGACTGAGCAGCCGGTTTGGGTGAAGGAAGGATATCGATATACGTATTATGCCTACGACGCGGCGCGGAAGAAGGCTGACTTCGGGCATGACGCGGGACTGCTGTTGCCGATCGAGCGGCTGGAAATCAAGGATGTGGTCACGGATAGCGCAGCTGGAAAGCGGCAGGTGATGGCGGTGTTTCAGAAAGACGGAAAGCCTTACGCCGTGCCGATTGGATTCGAGAATGAAGGGCAATACAAGATCTATTCCGACGAGATGTTTTATGTAGAAGATCCGCATGAGTTGTATAAGCACTGGCCGGCCGATGTGTGGCAGGCGATCGGGCAGCATGAAGTGAAGCCGGGGATGGATGAACTGCAGGCGGATTTCGCGGTGGGGATGGGAGTGCCGGATGCGGGCGGGTCGTCGGATCAGAAGACGGTGCGGTACCCGAACGGTGGGAAACCGCTGGTGGTGAGTTATCAGGGTGGGAAGGCGACAGAGATTAAGGCAGGGACGTAGCGAGTCAAAAGGCCACCCTGGCAATTGCTTGGTTACAGAGATCCTTCGACTGCGGTTGTGCTTCGCATTCGCGAAGCACAACCTTCGCTCAGGATGACAAGTTGCTCAGGATGACAGCTTCGTTCTATTTCACTGCGGCCAGGGCTTTTGAGACTTCATCGATATCCGGGACGACGGGGATGTCGTAATCTTTGTGCCAGGCTAATTTGCCGTCGTGGTCGATGATAAAAATGGCGCGGCCGGTGATGCCTTTGTCTTCGAGATATACGCCGTACTTGGCGGCGACGGCGCCGCGGGGGTGGAAGTCGGCGAGCAGGGGATAGTGGATTCCCATCTTGTCGGCGTAGGCCTTGTGTGACCAAACGCTGTCGACGCTGAGGCCGAGGACCTGCGCGTCGAGCTGATCGAACTGCTTTTTGTCGTTGACCATGCAGGCGTGCTCTTTGGTACAGACCGGGCTCCAGTCGAGGGGATAGAAAACCAGGACGACCTTCTTGCCGCGGTAGTCGCTTAGCTTGATTTCCTTCTGATCCTGATCTTTCAGGGTGAATTCAGGCGCTGGCGCGCCGATGGTTGCTGGCATGATTGCTTCCTTTCAGATTCCTGGGATGAATTCCTGATCCCATCATAAACCGAGGATCGGCCTCAAGAGTGGCCGGTTACGGAAATGCCCATGCCTGGACGATGGCTCCGTAGCAGCAATAGGGATCCTTCGACTTCGCATGAACTTCGCATCTGCGAAGTTCTTGCTCCGCTCAGGATGACAAGGCGCCGATTATTTCACGATTGGGGAGTCCGCGTCGGCGGGTTTTTCTTCGTCGCCGTGGATTTTACCATCGTCCTCCGCGTAGAAGGAGCGGTGTTCAGCGTCGAGGTGCTGGGGGGACATAGTTAGGATGAAGCTGTCTTTCTTGCCCTTGAATCCGACGGTGTAGTCGCCGCGGTTGGGGTCGACCATGCGCTTGGTGAACGTTCCGGTGTGGACGAGTTCCGAGAGCGAAGTGGCGAAGTGGCCATACTGGTTCTCGAAGTGGTGCTGGGCGCGGAGAACGACGCGCATATAGGCGAGTGCGGCGGCTTCGGAATCCGAGCGGGCAGGATCTCCGGGGAATTTCGGCTTATAGGCGTTGGTCGGGGCCTGGGGAGCCTGGGCGAATAGTGTGGAAGTCGGCGCTAGCAGAGTGGTTGCGACGAGGGCGACGCAGCCGAGTAGCGTGGCGAAACGAGTAGAACGAATCTTCATGTTGAATGTTCTCCAGGAGCGGCTTGGTGAAAAAACGGGGCGAATTTCGCTGGGCAACGGTTTCCCGACCTTGTTTTTCATGTTACTCCCGTAATTCGACTTCGGTCACCTTCTCTTTGCAGGGCGGGGAATTGCCGCTATGCTTTACCTAATAAACTACGCCCTACAGGGAAACCTATGAAAGCAGCAGTAGCGAGAAAACCGACCATTAAAATAGCCGTGGTGGAGAGCGACCCGCTGAGGTTTGTGGGATTTCGCGCCTTGTTCGATACCGAGCCCGAGTTCGAATTGATCTCCGCGGGACTGCCTGAAATCTCCACGTTGCAGGACGTAGACCTCATTCTGTTGGGAAACCGCTCCGGGCAGAACTTGTTTGATGTGATGGCGAGCCTGAAGGCGACGCGGCCAGATTTGCGGATCATTGTGACCGGGTCGGGAGTGGACGAAGAGACCATTCTGAAAGCGATTGCGTCCGGCGCGAAGGGTTATGTGGACGAGGCCGCTTCGCCGGCGGAATTTGCGCAGGCCATTCGGATCGTGAGCCAGGGGTCAGTGTGGGCGCCACGGCGAGTGCTTTCCATGTTCATTGAGCGAGTGTCGTCGGCGCCGGGGAGAATTTTTCCGGCAGGCCGTGTGACCTTCACCGACCGCGAAAAAGAAGTGCTGGAGATGCTGGTGGCGGGACGGTCCAACAAAGAGATTGGATCGCAGCTCGGAATTGAAGAGCGCACCGTGAAAGCACACGTGGCGAAGTTGATGCGCAAGGTAGGCGTGCAGAACCGGATTGCTCTCTCCGTGCATGCCATTACGCATTCGCTGGTAGCGGCGAAGTAAATAAGCTTCTGGCTGCTAGCTTCTAGCTGGAGCTGCCCGTGATGAGGGTGGGTGCTTAGTTACTTCGGGACGATGACCTCGGTAATCTTGTCGACCAAACAGCTCTAATCCATAATCGCCCTACCTACCACAGAACCTGGGAGACGGGGTTGAGAGTGGCGATTAGGGTCACTACTTTCAGCCCCGATTTTTTTGTCCCTGCGCTTTCGATCTTCCACCCGTTTCATGACTCGGCGGCTAAAGCCGCGCATCTGTAAATGGTTCAGTCGCAACTTGTTTCAACCGCTGCGCTGGAAGCGCTGCGCCACCCAAAGGCAGGACTTCTTCCCATATATCGCAGAGTACCTTATGTGCTTCGGGTAGCTGACATTGAAGCGCACCGTTCGTTTACAATCCAAAGCAACAGATCCCAGAGAATTCTTGTGTGACGAGGAACCATGAAAAAGTTCTTGTTGGTGATTCTCATTGTGGCGCTTGGCGCTGGCTGCTTTGCGGCGGATGAAGAAACGAAGGCTGTGGACCGGGCGCAGGCGGCGGCGGATGTGCTGAACGAGATTCAAGGCGCGCCGGATAAGGGTATTCCCCAAGACGTGTTAGGTTCGGCGGAGTGCGTGGCTGTGGTGCCTTCGATGCTGAAGGGTGGTTTTATCGTGGGCGCGAATTATGGGCGCGGGCTGGCCAGTTGCCGTACGCCGAAGGGATGGAGTGCACCGGCATTTTTCGTGGTGACAGGCGGCAGCTTTGGTTTTCAGATCGGCGGCCAGGCGGTAGACCTGGTGATGCTGATCATGAACAAAGAGGGGATGAAGCATCTGCTCTCGAGTGAGTTTTCCTTAGGCGCGGACGCATCGGTCGCGGCTGGCCCGGTCGGTCGCCAGGCAGCAGGGGATACCGATTGGAAGATGCGAGCTGAAGTGCTGACCTATTCCCGTGCGCGCGGTCTGTTTGCTGGCGTGAGCTTGAATGGTGCTGTAATCAAGCAGGACAAAGACAGCACGCGGGAATTTTACGGACGCATGGTGCCGTTCCGGACCTCGCTGACGGGAGAGGTTGATCCGCCGGCGGGCGCGAATGCGTTTCTGACGACGCTGTCGAAGTGGGCTCAGGAAGCGGCGAAATAAGGATGCGAGCCAAACGCGCGATTGATGTGTCGCAAGGAACGCGACACCTCGCGCGGCCCGCCCAGGTCCTTCGGCGGGCAAAACGCGCCAGCCTCAAAATGACAACCTTCTTCCCTTCGTTTGCAAATAATTTTTGACGGTGGTACCGTCACGCTTCCCCGATGCGGCAGCGACTTGAGTACGCGGCAGCCTGGCCGTTTATAAAAATCCTTGGCATTTTGCCGCGGCCTCTGGCGCGAGGCGTCGGCATCGGCCTGGCCTGGGCGGTTTATCTTCTACACGTGCGATTGCGGCAAGTGGGCATGCGCAATCTCGCCATGGCGTTTCCGGAAAAAAGTGCGGCCGAGCGGGCGCGGATTTTGCGTGGGGAGTTTGCTTCGCTGGGACGTCAACTGGCGGAGGTCTGTCACTTTCCTGAGTACACTCTGGAAAATGTTGAGCAGGTCGTCGTGTATGACGGGCTGGAGAACTACGAGGGTGCTTTTGCGCGGGGCAAGGGAGTTCTGTTTCTAACCGCGCATTTTGGCGGCTGGGAGCTTTCCGCCTTTACGCATTCGCTGCACGGGCACTGGATGCACGTGGTGATGCGGGCGCTCGATAATCAGTATCTGGACCGGCTGATCCGCGACTATCGGACGATGCACGGGAACAAGACAGTAGACAAAGATAACTTTGTGCGCGGGCTGCTCTCGGCGATGCATGCGGGCGAAGTAGTGGGCATGTTGATGGATACGAATATGACTCCGCCACAGGGAATCTTTGTGGATTTTTTTGGGATCCCGGCGTGTACGGCGAGCGGGCTAGCACGGATTGCGCAACGCACCGATGCGGCGGTGGTGCCGACGTTCACAATCTGGGATGAGGAGTTGGGAAAATACCGGTTGCGGTTTGATCCGGCAGTGGAGTTGGTGCGCACGGGGGATTTGGAAGCGGACATCCAAGCCAATACGCAGAAATTTACTTCGATCATTGAAGATTACGTGCGGAAGTATCCAGAGCAGTGGCTGTGGGTGCACCGGAGGTGGAAGACGCGTCCGCCGGGGGAAAAGGCATTGTATTGAGGCTGCTGTCCTATTCGCGTTTGGGGCTGGTCGCTTCGGGATCAGCTTCTACGGTGACGTCCACTTGAGCGCCTTTCTTAAGGCGAACTTCATCACCATTTTCTGTGGTCAGGGAATTTTCGAATGCGGATTTCTTTGTACAAATCGTCGGCTCCTTCGATCGCAATCTGCGCCTTCTCCGGCTCACTAGGCTCAGAAGGCTTAATGATTTTTTCTACGGTTCCCGGCAGCGTGACACTGGGCTTCTCCGTCATCGGCTTTCCTTTCCAGACAAAGAGTCAACGCCATTCTGCGAAATAAGTTAGGGAAGAAGTTTCTTCAAAGCCACCAGATAATCGGCGGACACTTCGCGGATGCGTTGCATGCGCTCCTTTTCCTGGAGCAATTCTTCGGGCGTAATCCCCAAAAACGTTTGTTTCTTCATGCTCTCAATGTGCTCGCGCATCAGGCGTTCGAGCTCATCCCGGAGTTTCTCGACGCTGGGACAATCCATGAATCACACCGTCTGAGCGGAGCGTAAGTCCATTGGTAGATTGGTCTCTACCAGTTGGCTGCAGTGGGCCGCGGAGTTGGCTCATATAACTTGTTCAGGGCTCACGATGGTTGAAGCAAGCCATCATTTCCAAAAGGCGAAAAAGAATTAGTCGTGCGGGTCCCAATGTCACGAACCTCTGTGCGGAGTTAGGACTCATCTCGAATCTTTTGACTGCAAACTATCGGGATGAATGACTGCGGACAATACAGGGAAAGCTGTAGTCGCCGTGCGGGATCAAACGGATTACTTAACAACTGGCTGATGGCGGGGAATTTTGGGATGGGGTGCTGGGGTGGTGGGCCTTCTCTCGCATGGACTGCAAAAGAATGGCCCATCGCCACACGCCTACCCCCGGCGGAGGAACGCCTGGTAGCCTTCTCTGAAACCGCGGCGGTAGTCCTCAAAGGCCGACGGTGGGACCGGAGGATTGCGGAATCGTGGGTGGCGCTCGACGTCGGGATGTTTTCCCTGATCGACATCGCGCCGTGCGGCTGCGAATCCATCGTGAAAACCTTGCCGGGAAATCTCCGGATAGTTTGGCGGCGGAGGGGGCTCGTCATACACCGGCCGCGGATGAGAACATCCAGCCAGCGAAAGAGGCAGCAGCAACGCCGCCAGGGCAAGCCATTTCTTCATATCGTGTCCTCGTGGTCGTATTTGACGTCTCGCCAATACCCGGGCTCGACGCACACAGATTATGAACACCTGTTCGGAAAAAGTGTTGTGGTACAGCCGTGATGAGAGTTCCATCAGATTCAAAGTCCCCGCCCAAGCGGAGCTTGAACAGGGCACCCTCAGGATTCTGTTTTCGCGGGCTACGCTCCCGTCCCGGTATACGGCCCCGCTACAGCGCGCTCGAGCAGAAAATACACAGTTGCGTTTCGTCTTGACTCGCGCCTATTCCGGTAGAATCTAATCTTCCTATGAAAACATTTGAACAAATCGTGGAGCTGGAAAAGAAATATTTGCTGGGGACTTACAATCGCTATCCCATCGTGTTGACGCGGGGGAAGGGCGTGTTTCTTTACGACCTGGACGACAAGCGCTATCTCGACTTTGTTTCGGGGCTGGGAGTAAATGCGCTGGGGCATGCGCATCCGCGGATCGTGAAGACGATTAAGGAGCAGGCGGCGAGGCTGATTCACGTCTCCAATCTTTATTACCACGAGTATCAGGGGGCGCTGGCGGAGAAGCTGTGCACGCTCGCGGGTGGCTCTTTTGGAAATGCCCGCGCGTTTTTTCAGAACAGCGGGACTGAGGCGATTGAAGGGTCGATCAAGCTGGCGCGGCTAGCGGGACATCGCGCGGGAGGCGAAGCGAAGTCGCGGCTAGTGGCGCTCGAGGGTTCGTATCACGGGCGGACGTTTGGAGCGCTCTCGCTGACCGGGCAGGAGAAGCATCGAAAGGGATTCGAGCCGATGCTGGAGGAAGTGACGTTTGTCGCGCAGAATGACGTGGAAGGTTTGCGGGCGGCGGTGAATGACAATACTTGCGCCATTGTGCTGGAGCCGATTTTTGGGGAGGGCGGAATCTACGAATGCTCGGTGGAGTTTTTGCAGGAGTGCCGGGCGGCAGCGGACCGGCATAAAGCGGCGCTGATCTTTGACGAGATTCAGTGTGGGCTGGGGCGCACGGGAACGATGTTTGCGTTCCAGACGTTTGGAGTGACTCCGGATATTGTGGCGATTGCCAAGCCGATTGCGGCAGGACTGCCGTTGGGCGCGTTTATCGCGAAAGAAGAATTTGCCAACGCGATTTCGCCGGGGCAGCATGGGACTACTTTTGGCGGGGGGCCTTTGGCTTGCCGCGTTGCCTTGGAGTTTTTGGCGATTGTGGAAGATGAAAAGCTGCTGGACAACGTGAATCGCGTTGGAGCTTATTTGCAGCAGGAGTTGAAATCGGTTGCGGAAAAGAGTCCTGCGGCGAAGGAAGTGCGCGGGCGCGGATTTATACAGGGAATCAATCTCGAAATTCCGGCGCGGCCCATTGTGGAGGAGGCGCTGGCGGAGGGCGTGCTGTTCAACTCGACGCACGATACGGTGGTGCGGTTTCTGCCTCCGTTCTTGTTGGAGGAGAAGCATGTGGATAAGGGGATTCGAGTGCTGAAGAAGTTGCTGAGGAAGAAGCGGCAGGTGGCGGCGTGAGTGCTTGAGTAGAGATCCTTCGACTTCGCAGATGGATCGCTGCGCGATCCATCTGCTTCGCTCAGGATGACAGTGAAAAAACGGGGAGCCGAAGCTCCCCAAGTGAAGCGAACAGAGGCGATGTTCATTTAAATAGAATCGGGCGGTGGGGAAAGAGTTGTCCGGAAAGAAACAAGAATCGGCGGTGGTGACGACGGAGCGGGAGAATTTTTCCGGGAGGTTCCCAGGGTGGAGTCCGGGCGTTGAAGAATGCTGGATGGACATGGATGGAGCACGCATGCGGTATTTGCGCGCGGGTTCGGGGCCGGCGCTGATTTTGCTGCATGGGTTGATGGGATATTCATTTTCCTGGCGATACACGATGCCAGCGCTGGCGCCCTATGCCACGGTGTATGCGCCCGACGCGATGGGGGCTGGATTTTCGGATCGTGCGCCGGGGATCGATTATTCGATGCGGGGAACGGCGCTGCGTCTTCTGCGATTTATTGAGCAGCTCGGGATTTCGTCGTTCGATTTGCTGGGGACGTCGCATGGGGGGGCAGTTTCGATGTTCGCCGCTTCCGAATGTCTGGACCGGAATATGGGGCTGCAGCTGCGTCGGCTGGTGCTGGTGGCGCCGGTGAATCCGTATTCGGCGCACGGAAGAAGGCTGGCGCCTTTTTTCGGGACGGATTTTGGCGCTGCTCTTTTCCGGCGGGTCATCGCCGGATCGAGATCCTCGTATCCCTATTGGCACCGGCGACTCTATGCCGACCGCAGCCGCATTCCTGCGGGAGCTCTTCAGGGGTATGAGGCTCCGCTGGCGAAGGCGGGATTGTTTGAGCATGCCTTGAGCATTGTGCGGACTTGGACGCAAGACTTGCGAGAACTGGAATCGGTTCTCCCGAAGCTCGGGAGTATTCCGACGCTCTTCATGTGGGGCGACAAAGATCCCGCAGTGTACGTTTCGTCGGCGAAGCCGCTGGCCAAGTATTTTCCGAATTCCAAGCTGATCGTTTTTCCTGGGATCGGGCACTTGCCTTACGAAGAATGTCAGGAGGAGTTCAATCGGGCATTGATTGAATTCCTGACGCGTGAGAAGGTTCCTGCCTAAGATGATAAGGAAGCGAGCCGGACGCGCTACTATTGCGTCGCAAAGAACGCGCCGCACCGAGCGGCTCGCCCAGATCCCTCGCTGCGCAAAAGACGCTCGCTCGGGATGACGAACTTCCCATGATGACCCACCACATTATCAGTCTTTTGCGGGGCGAGCTGGTGCATCACGGATACTGGGCAGTGGCGATCATGCTGCTGCTCGAAAGCGCCGGACTGCCTTTGCCGGGTGAGACCATCCTGCTGCTGGCCAGTTTCGTGGCCTACTCGGAACATGAGCTGCGATTTTCCTGGATTATTGTGGTCGCGATCGTGGCCACGACCTTGGGTGGAGCGCTGGGCTTTGCCCTGGGGAGGCATGGGGGGCGTCCGCTGATCGAACGTTACCGGCATGTCTTCTCCATTCGGGCGGAGAGCGTTACGCGGGGAGAGCAGTTGTTCGAGAAGTATGGGGCGGCGACGGTTTTTCTGGCGCGATTTCTTTTTGGCATGCGCGTGCTGGCCTCGCTGCTGGCGGGAGCGCTGCACATGCCATGGCGGAAATTCATGCTGTTCAACTTCCTGGGAGCAGCAGTGTGGGTGTCGTTGATGTGCGGGGCGGGATATTTGTTTGGCGGACACTGGGGACGGCTCGCCGATGATCTCAGGCGCTTCGATCTGGTGGTGACCGTTGTGATTGTGGCGGCCGCGTTGTGG
Source organism: uncultured Acidobacteriaceae bacterium (assembly GCA_963760855.1). Classification (GTDB taxonomy): domain Bacteria; phylum Acidobacteriota; class Terriglobia; order Terriglobales; family Acidobacteriaceae; genus Sulfotelmatobacter. The sequence goes on from CAVXFD010000008.1 coordinate 382,949, forward strand.
CTGTGGAGGAGAAGCCGGAAGGCGCAGCTTGACACGTAGACCGCACCTTATCAGTCAACCTTATCGGGTGAGGGTTGTGGCGGGCAGCAGCTTATACTGTGCGGGTGTCTCGGGCGTGCCGGGGTGCAGGCGGGTTCGTGGGCATTGATTTCTCGATCTTACTGGCGGCGTCCGCGCCGGAAATCGGACGAGGAGGAACGCATGAAGAGAATCGGGTTATTAACTCTGGTGATTATGGCAATGCTCCTTTTGACCTTGGCCTTGACGGCAGGGACGGCTGGACCCAAGGCTCCGGCTCCGGCTGTGGCCGCGGCTCCGGCCAGTCCGGCAGCAGCTGCCCCAGCACCAATGCCACCACATCCGCGGGTGCACGACGCGCTCGAGGAATTGCACCATGCAAAGGAACATATGGAACACGCCGATGGCGAGTTCCATGGCCATCGCGCCAAAGCGATCGAGCATATCGATGCGGCGATCCACGAAGCTGAAATTTGCATGCAGGAACCGTAGGGAATTGGACCAGGAAGAAATTGAGGCAGCGTCGAGAAGACGCTGCTTTTTTATTTCAGAAATGAGGCGCACCGCGAAATCTCAAGTAGTAACTCCGCGGAGGATTTCAATGCTGGCCGAAGGTATACCCGACCGAGGCGCCGACGCGAAACACGTTGGGGGAGCTGAACTCGACATTGTTCTGGATGTGATAGTAGTGAACCTCGGGGCGAACGAAGACGTGCGGGAAGTGGTGCCAGACGTAATAACGGAGACCGACGCCAAGGTCTTCCATAAAGTGGTTGCTGGTGGTGTAGAAGACGCATCCGCTGGTAGGAACGCTGCAGGAAGTGGAGTTGGGAAGTGAGAAGTGAGTGGTGGCCACACCGACGCCGGCAAAGAGATCGAGCGTAAACCTCTTGTCGATACGCGGCTCGAAAAGGGCGTTGAAGTCGGTGAAGAAGGGACGGTAGGTTTCACCATTGTTGGGGTAGCCCAGGGTCTTGTCCCTCCATGCGACTTCCGCGTTAAAGCCCAAGTTGTGCTTGAATCCGACGTAGTTGGCGCCGACGCTGAGGTAGGTGCCGCCCTTTTCCGTCGGCGGCTGGAAGCCCACCGAGGCGTTGTTCGGAGTCGATGACATGAGCGTACCGCCGCCGAGCAGGATGTCTCCTTGCTGGGCGGAGGCAAAGTTAGCGAATAGAAAGACCAGACACGCGGAAGCGAGCAGCGCAAATTTTCTCAATACATCCTCTTGTCAGTTCGTTGCGGGCTTCTGGAATGCAGCCACCGGACGGATGGCGCACCGGTGAAGCAGCCGCGAACGGCGGCAGGAACAGAATTATCCCGGCTCTTGGAATCGGCTCGTCCCGATGATATCAAACCCGTGACCCGCGGAGGAGTCAACGCCTAGTCGTTGCCGATGGTATACCCGATGGAAGCGCCCACGCGGAATACGTTGTCGGAGGTGAAGCCCCCAGTGCTGAGGTTGTCGTTGTTATCGATGTGATAGTAGTGAAATTCAGGACGGACGAAAAAGTGGTTCCAGACGTAGTAGCGGACACCGACGCCGAGGTCCTGCATGAAGTGATCCTGGGTGTTGTAGTTGATGCAGCCGGAAAAGTAGCTGCAAGAGGTGGCATACGGTACGTAAAAGCGGGTGCTGGCAATGCCGATACCGCCAAAAAGGTCGACGGCTACTTTCTTCCCGAACTTTGGCTCGAAGAGCGCGTTAAAGTCGGTCAAGATGGGGCGATAGGTTTCGTAGCCGAGATAGTTAGCCTGACTCGCTCTCCAGGAGGTTTCCACATTGAACCCAAGCCGTCTCTTGAAGCCGACAATATCGCCGCCGACGCCGAGATAAGTGCCACCTTTTTCCGCGATGTTTCCGGAAAATAGCTGATTCGTGCTGGGCGAGGATGACAACAGAGTACCGCCGAAAAACATGATGTCGCCCTGCTGGGCCGTGGCCAGGTGGCAAGAGAACAACAGAGCGAAGACAGGTGCGAGAAGAGCTAGCTTTCTCAAGAGAAGCCTCCAGTCAATGTATGGTAGGCGATAAGATGCGCCTACGAAATCGTTCGGATGCAACAAAGTTGGTAACCACTCATCATAATTTCGGACTGCACCGGATTCAACCGGAGCGACGCTGTTGTAAAGAAATGTCAAGAAAGCGGCTAACTCCCGGTGTTCCGACAGGGGTGTTTATCGACTTGCAATCAAACCCGGAAGCCAATAGAAAGTTGCGCGGAAGCCGTACATATTTCACGCGCGTTCCAGCTTGAGTGCTTCCTGAGTTATTTCGATTTTCCGCCACTTCCTGGGGCGCGGATGTGGTCGAAAGCAATTGGCCCGCCGCCGAAGAAGATCAGCCCGAAGGCGAGTGTGGCCACAGCCAGAGGAAATTCGTAGCCATGCTCGCCCATCAATCCGTTGTGGAAATGAACTTTCGCAATGGCCACACACAGATCGATGCAGACCGCGAAAGCGGCGGCGCGGGTGAACAGACCAATCAAGACGAGCAGACCACCGAAAAACTCGGCGAAGGCGGAAAGATAGGCGGTCCAGGCGGGAAGTCCGAGGCTGGCGACGAAGTGAGCATGCTGTTGAAGTCCGCCGAAAACCTTGTGATATCCGTGACCGACCATGATGGCGCCCAGGGCGAGACGCATGACAAGAAGCGCGAGCGGTTGTAGACGATCGAGGTAGTGCAAGACTCCTCCAGAAAGGACAACATAGATTACAGCAGGCAACTGTTAGAAGGAAATGACCGGTTCGGATTGGCGGATTGACGGGTGAGGGATGCGCAAGTTTCCGGTGAGATCGCCGGGAGGATTTGGGGGAATTTATTTGAGTTGGGTCGAGGGAAACAATTGCACGACGGGCGAAGTTCTGGTAACGTTTTTTCGCCTCGGGATTGGGGTTTCCGGTTCACATCTGGTTCCGCAGCTTGCGGGCCTTCCCTTTTGGCTCAAGAAATTTTCAATGACGCAGGGTGGAATCTGCGAGAGTCGTGTTTATGGTGGACAGGGGCCGGAACAGACTGCGCTTGTGTACGCGGGGCGGTGCCGGAACAAGCCGCGATAGAAGGTTAGAGATCAGGAGGCCGTAATGAATCGCACTTCGAGAAGCGAGAAGATGGTGCAGAAGTGGCTAGTGTTTTCGTTATGCGTAATGGCTCCGGCATGGGCCTGGGGGCAGCATAAACCCAGCGGGGGTGGTGGAGGCGGTTCACACCCCAGCGCACCATCGCATGGGTCGGCGCCTTCGCATAGTTCAACACCTTCGCATGGCGCAACGCAATCGCACGGTTCGACGCAGTCCCACGGGGCAACCCAGTCGCATAGTTCAACACCCTCGCGTGGGACGACGAGCCACGCAGGTTCAACGGCGGGTCATACGACGACTGGCAGCCGACCGGGTACGACAGCGGGCCATACGACGACTGGCAGCCGACCGGGTACATCGGCAGGTCATACAACCGCGGCGGGTCGCCCGGGAACGGCAGCCGGCCATACGACGACGGGCAGCCGCCCGGGAACAACAGCGGGCGGACGTCCGGGAGCAGCGGGTGGTCGTCCGGGAACGACAGCGGGTGGACGCCCGGGAGCGGCGGGCGGACGTCCCGGAGCCGCAGGGGGTCGCCCAGCGACCGCCAGTCGAAGCAACGTGGGCAGCCGCACTCCTCCTGGCAGGAATGTTTCTCTTAGGGGCGGAGGATCGGCAAACATTCGTCCGAACGGATCGATTCGCTCCATCAATCGGGGCGGCATGCACATTGAGCACGGAGTGCGGGGTGGGCGCACGGTGGTGAGCGAGCGCAATGGAGCGCGTATCGTTACCCGAGGGCATGGAGGCTATGTCCAGCGAGCCTACGTGACCCGCGGAGGGCATGCCTATTACTCGCGGACATCGTTTTACGGCGGGCACTACCATGTCGGGCTTTATCGCGGCTACGGCTGGGGTGGACATATGTATTACGGATATTACCCAGGGGTTTGGTACCATCCCGGATTTTACGGATGGGGGTGGCATCCCTGGGGAGCTCCGATCGCTTGGGGAATTGGTGCATGGGGTTGGGGAGGAGCGCCATGGTGGGGATTCTATGGCGGCTGGTGGAATCCTTATCCCGTGTATGCGGCGCCTTACTTCTGGCTGACTGATTATCTACTGGCCTCGAGTCTGGAGGCTGCGTATGCGGCACGGCAAGAGGCCAATGCGGACGCCGTTGCGGCAGATGCGGCAGCCAGCGGCGGTGATGGAGGCGGCGGTGGGGATGCGGCACCCGTGGCAACCGGGCAGGTGACGCTGACTCCCGAGGTGAAACAAGCCATCGCCGAAGAAGTGAAAGCCCAGTTGGAGGCGCAGCAGCAGCAGGCAGGGGAGCAGGGTGGAGGACAAGCCTCGGCAGCCCCGGCACCGTCGGCCGCGCCGGCGCCGACCAGCGATCAACCGCCTCCGGCACTCGATCCAGCGCAACGCACGTTTGTGGTGGATTCCGACGTGACGGTGGTGGCCAACGGACAGGAGTGCGGACTGACGTCGGGTGACGTCGTCACACGCCTGACCGACACACCGGAGGCGGATAACACTGTAAATGCCAGCGTCTCGGCTACCAAGAAAGGGGATTGTGCGTCGGGGCAGACCGTTGCCATCAAAGTGGACGATCTGCAAGAGATGTACAACCACTTCCAGGAGAACATCACGAACGGGATGGGCGAACTGGCAAAGAAGCAGGGGACGGGTGGTATGCCGAAAGCGCCCGACACCGCTACCGAACCTGGGGCCGTTCAACCTCCGCCACCGGATACGACCGTGGCGAAGACCCTACAAGACCAACAGCAGCAGGCCGACCAGACGGAATCGCAGGTCAAGCAGGAAGCTGCGTCCAGCGGAGGCGGCGGAAACTAGGAACCGGCAGTTGTAAAGCGGCGGTTCTGCTGATCGTCAACCACGGGAGCGTCGTACTCCGACGCTCCCTTCTCCAATCTTGCGGAGTCTTTTCCGGCTCTGCATTTGCCGTCAGAGTAGTCCATGCATGGAAGAGAGTTAGGCGGAGGTTTTTATGACGTCGCGGGCATTCTACAAGATGATTTTCAAGCTGCTTCTGGCGGGTGCCATCTCTCCAGTGCTGGCTGGTGCGCAAGCGGTTTCTTTGCAAGAACAGTTGGCAGCGCAGTACAAACTGGTGAAGATGGGATCGGACACGAGCGGATATTCCGTGGTGGAAGAGGGCACATTGCTGGCGATCCAGAAGGGCGGGTTGCTAGGCGTACCCTATTCGGACACCAGCGTCCAGTCCAACAAATATGAGAACGGGACGGTGCACGCGCCGAACGCGATGCTGTCGAAGGGCATCGGGTTTGGCATGAAGAAGTTCGGCAAGGAGCAGACGACCAAGCTGTTCGCGAAGGGTGACAAGGTATATCCCACGAAGATTGATGTGAACCTGGAGAAGGACACGGTGACATTAGGGATCGTGGCCTGCGATACCTGCAACAAGACCGACCCCACGACTTACAACAAGGCGAACGTGGTCTTTGTGTTTCCCAAGGGATCTTTGGCGGCGGCGAGCGCGGGTCAGGTCGAGGATACGATTGGAACTCTGCTTTCCATCAGCAGCGACGACCAGCAGCAGGCAAAAGGCGATCAGCAGGGCGGAGATCAGGGCGGCGGGCAACAGCAGCAAGCCGGACAGGACCAAGGTCAGCAGCAAGCAGCCGCGCCGCAACCCGCGGCCGAACCGGTAAGCATCGAAAAGGGAATGACCGCCGACCAAGTCGAGGCGGCCATGGGCCAACCCGAGAAGAAAGTCAATCTCGGCACAAAGCAGATTTACTACTACAAAGACATGAAGGTGATTTTTCTAAGCGGTAAAGTCTCGGACGTGCAGTAAAAACGACGAGGGAAAATCCTGTTCGAATTCGCTTCAGCGAGCTTGATGGTCGCTCTCTCCACCCAAAGTGCGGCTTCAGGTTGAGTCCATGGAAACAAGCACTTGGGCCAGAGACTTAGTACTTCCGTACCGTCTCTAGTACTTCGGTTATCGGTGCGCGGGTGACCTATCTCCAGGTGCATAGCGACCGCTACTAATAGACGCAATGGTTGGCTAGCCCACAACCTGTAGAACAAGCTCAAAAACTCCAAGTTTCTCCTTTCCAGAAAACCCGCAAAAAACCCAGCAAAAACCGGAAACTCGCGTGACCGCAGGGTTTTTCCGGGCTGATATATGCTCGGGACACGGAAAGCCCTCGGACAAGCATAGAGGGCGAGAGCGTCTGCCGAGAGGAACCTGCTGCCGGAGAGATGGGCGCAGGATGTTGTGGAAGGCGATGTTGTGGAAGACAAGGGTTAAGGAAATATGGCCGACTCGCGGGAAGTGATGAACATACGCCAGGCGTCGCAGTATCTGGGAGTGAGTCCGGACACGCTCTACAAATACGTTGGTGAACAAAGCATTCCGGCTTTCAAGCTGGGCAACCGCTGGCGCTTCAAGAAGTCGAGGCTGGACCAGTGGATGGAAGAGAAGTCGAGCCAGATGGAGTTGGGAGCAAAACGTAAACCGAAGGCGGCGATGAAAGCCGCCGGGTCACAGTAAGAAAAGGCGGGCACATGTTTGGAATGGGATCGAAGACGATTGTGGGTCTGGATGTGGGCTCTTCCAGCATTAAGGCAGTGGAGCTGAAGAAGAAAGGTGGGCAGATCGAAGTGGCGCACCTGGGACTCGAAGCCCTGGCCTCGGACATCGTAGTCGACTCGATGATTGTGGATTCAGGAACGGTGTCGAGCGCGATTTCGAAGTTGTTCGCCGACTGCCTGATCAAGACCAAGTCGGTGGCGACGGCGGTGAGCGGCCACTCGGTGATCGTCAAGAAAATCTCGCTGCCGTCGATGAGCGACCAGGAATTGGCGGAGACGATCGAGAAGGAAGCAGCACAGCACATTCCTTTCGATCTCGCCGATGTGAGCCTCGACTACCAGATTCTGTCGGAGGAAGCGGGCAGCCCGCAGATGGATGTTTTGCTGGTCGCCGTCAAGAAGGACAAGATTTTGAACTACACCAACGTACTCTCGATGGCCGGCCGGACCCCGGCTATTGTGGACATCGATGCGCTGGCTTTGCAGAACTGCTACGAGTACAACTACCAGCCGGCGCCGGGCCAGGTGGTGGCGCTTTTGAATCTGGGCGCCAGCGTGATGAACATCAACATTGTGAAGGGAACGACTCCGCTGTTTCCGCGCGACGTCAGCGTGGGCGGGCATCAGTACACCGACTCGCTGCAGAAGGAACTGGATCTGAACTTCGACGATGCCGAGAGGCTGAAGCTGGGGGAAAAGGTCGGCACGGTAAGCGAGGACGCGAAGGCGCCGATCCTGCAGCAGGTGACCGAGATCATCGTGCTGGAAATTCAGAAGACGTTCGATTTCTTCCGGGCCAGCGCGGCGGGAGAGCACATCGAGAAGATTTACCTGGCGGGCGGATCAGCCAAAGTTCCGGGATTGATGGAAGCGTTGCGGCAGGAATTCTCCATGCCGGTCGAATTATTGAATCCATTCCAGCGTGTGGTGCCACCTGCGGACGGACCAGGAGCGGAGCTGGTGGAGCAGAATCCGGGCCAGCTTGCGGTAGCGGTGGGCTTGGCTTTAAGGAGCTTTGAATCCCTATGATCAAAATCAATCTGCTGGAATCCTCCAAGGGAAAAAATAAGCGCGGCGGCGGCAGCGGCCCGGTAATGCCCACGATGGAAATGGGCGACATGGGGTCGCCCAAGCTGAAGGTGCTGGTGGTGCTGCTGGTGGCCGGCCTGGTCAATTTCAGTTACTGGTACCGGCTGGACCGTCAGGGTAAGACGATTGCGACGCAGATGCAGGCCGCCGAACAAAGGAACCGCGAACTCAGCGATGTGAAGGCAAAGTATCTGGAACGGCAGAAGCAAGCCGATAACTACAAGCGGCGGGTGGATGTGATCGATTCCTTGCGCGCGGGACAGTCGGGTCCGGTCAATTTGCTGGCCATGCTGGGCGAGACTGTGAACGGAACGGAAGCGGTCTGGTTGCGGAGCATGGATGATACGGGACCGAATGTGAGTTTGGAGGGCACCGCGCTCAGCACGGATGCAGTGGCGAATCTGATTTCGAATCTGCAAAAGACAGGGTTCTTCAAAAACGTCGAGATCAAGGAAACCTTCCAGGACGAGACGATCAAGGACATGCAGGCGTTCCAGTTCACGCTGACCTGCGAGAAGGGAAAGTCGTAGAGGCGGACCTATGGCAATCAATTTCAACGAACTGTCGGGCCTGAAGCAGTGGGCAGCGGTGCTTGCCGGAGGCGCAATCGTAACGGCGGCGCTGTACTTCACAGTGTACAAGAACCAGAGCGATAAGAACGCCGCGGCACAACATGCGCTGCAGGACAAGGTTCGGGAAAACAACGAACTCGAGGGTTACCGCCCCAAATTGAAAGATATGGAACGGCAGCTCGCCAACCTGAAACAGCAATTGGAGATTGAGGCGCGCATCGTTCCCGACGAGAAACAGGTGGACAGCTTCATCGAGACCATGGATGGCGAAGCGGCCAAGGCGGGCGTGGAGCTGCGACGTTATTCGGCCAAGCCAGTCGCCGCGAAGGAATACTACTCGGAACTTCCGTTCGATATGGAATTGGACGGGCCGTACTACTCGATGCTGAACTTCTTCGATCGCGTGGGCAAGCTGGAGCGCATCGTCAACGTCAGCGGCTTGCTGGTCTCGAATACGAAAGATCCCAGCAAGGCGAAGACGAAGCATACGTATCAATACGCGCCGAACGAGAGCGTAGTGGCGACGTTTACCGCGACCACGTTCTTCAGCCACGATTTGGAGCCGGCCGCAGCGGCACCTGGAACCAAGCCCGCCACAGCGGGCGTGAAATAGGAATCGCTATGAAGCTAACGACAGGCATTCTGGCAGTGGGCATGATGACGGGCGGGCTCTGGGCACAGAATCCGAACATCATCAACAACGTGCAGGGAACCATGAACGCAGTGCAGCAGCAGAAAACGAACGACTCGAACGCCGCGCTAAGAATCACGAACACGCCTTCGACGAAACCGGCGCCAGGAGCTCCGGCAAAGCCGGGAGCAGTTCAGCCAGTGGCTGCACCGGCGAAGACCGCGGTCGCGCCCGTGAAGCCGGCGACGGCACCCGTCAAGACTGCCGCGGCTCCAGTGAAGGCCGCGGTTGCAAAGCCGAAAGCTGCCGCCGCAGCCAAGCCGGCTGCGACGCCGAATGGGAAGGTCTCGGCCACGAAAACTGCACCGAAAGCGCCAGGCAAGACCGTGATTGCAGCGACGAAAGCTTCACCCGATGCCAAGACCGCTGATGCCGGCAAAGTCGCAGAAGCGCCCAAGCCGCCCAAGCCCGAAGAGAAGAAGTGGGCGATGAGCGGGAAGCGCGATCCTTTCTTCAGTCCTGTCGTGCAGCAGCCTTCTGGTTCGGGATGCTCGACCGGGAAAAAGTGTCTGGAGATCGGACAGATTAATGTGCGCGGCGTGGTGAAATCCGAAAACGGCTTTATCGCGGTAGTGACGAACAGCCTGAACAAGGCCTACTTCCTGCGCGAAAACGATCCGGTATTCAACGGCTACGTGATCAGAATTACCGGCGATGCGGTCGTGTTCCAGGAAACCGTGCAAGACAAGCTGGGCAAGCCGATGATCCGGGAAGTGACCAAGCGAATATTCACGCCGGCTGTTTAGCGTGGGCAAGAAGCGCGCCGGAGAAACCGGAGCGCTAACAAAATCGAGTTCCAAGTAAGGACCCGCGGGTAAAGATCCGCGAGTTGGGGGAGAGGCGAAATGCGAAAGCAACTGAGTGTAATCCTAACGTCGTTGCTCCTGGGGCTGATGGCTTCAGCTGCAGAGACTCCTGCGCTGCCAGGGGTGAGTCAACGAAACGAACTGCAACGAGTGAACGTGGTCCGCGGCACGGATGAAGTCCGGGTCGAGATCAGCGCTCGCGGTGCAGTGATGCCCAAGCTGAGCAAGGCGAATTCGCCGTCGCGCCTGATCGTGGATTTGCCGGGCACCGTGATGGTGACCGGGCAGAGCCGGATCAGCGTAGGCAGCGAGGACGTGAAGGGCGTGCGCATCGCCATGGATGGCCAGAAGCCTCCCACCACCCGCATTGTGGTCGATTTGGAGCACGCGTGCCGTTATGAGCTGAATCCCTCATCCGACGGCAAACTGGTGTTGACAGTGCACACGCGACCCACGTCAGTGGCGAGCACAAGCATGCCCAAGCCAGTGACGCAAGCCTCCTCTTTGCCCGCTCTTAAGAGCGTGTCTCCGTTTGCGCCGCGAGTGGTCGAAGTGAAACAGGAAGTGAAAGCCGAAGCCAAGCCGGAAGTGACGGCTCCGGCTGCGGTGAGCGACGCACTGAATTCGCAACCTGTAACCGCGAGCGCGGCCCGCTCCGAGCAGAAGCCGGCTACGCCCAGCGATTTTGTATTCGTTGAGCCTACCTATGCGGCCAAGACGAACCCTTCAGACACAAAGGCGAACACTCCGGACACAACAGCCGAGCCCACGGAGCGCGCCCAGGAAGCGGCCGCCAAGTTTGCCGACAAAACGGCTGCAGAACTGTTGCCGGTGACCATGAACGCGGCGCAGGCAACGCAGAGCGTTTCTTCGAGCACGGGCATACAGCCGGCGGTCAACCTTGCAGCCGAGCAGAAAATGCAGGCGGGACAGCAGCCCGCAGCGGCCGGTCCCAAGTACACGGGTGAGCCCATTTCGGTGAACTTGAAAGATGTGGATCTGAAAGATTTCTTCCGGCTGATTCACGAAATCAGCGGCTTGAACGTGGTGCTGGATCCGAACGTTCACGGCACCCTGACAGTTGTGTTGGACGATGTGCCGTGGGATCAGGCGCTGGACATCGTGCTGAAGAACAACGACCTGGCGCGGGAACTGGAAGGCAACGTCCTGCGCATCGCTACGGTTGACACGCTGAAACGAGAAGCGGATGGACGACGCGCGCAGGTGGAAGCGGAAGCGCTGGCAGTGGAGAAAGTTTCCATCACGCGTTTTCTGAGCTATGCCCACGCCAAGGATGTGATGCTTACGGTGAAGAAGTTCCTCTCGCAGCGCGGTGACGTGGTTGCGGATGAACGCACCAATGCCATCATCGTCAGCGATATTCCAAAAGTAATTCCGATCATCGATCGCTTGGTGTCGCAGCTGGATCGCAAGACGCAGGAAGTAGAAATCGAAGCCCGTGTGGTCGCGGCGACGCGGCAGTTTGCGCGTGATATTGGTACGCAGCTTGGCTTCGGCTGGGGCAACGGTCATAGTGCGATCGGCGGCGCGCAATCGGTGGGAAGTTCACCCACTACGGTGAGTAATTTGACACCAGGTTATATCACGGTGCCAGGAACCGGTTCAAGTACGGGATCATCCATTCCCTTGTTCTCGAACCTGGGCTCGACCTCACCCAGCAGCGGCTTGACGTTCCTGAACGCCAGCAACACGGTACGGATCGACGCCGTGCTTTCGATGGCCGAGTCTCGCGGCTTGCTGAAGGTTCTGTCCCGGCCCCGGGTGGTAACCCAAAACAATATCCAGGCCCTGGTGAAGCAGGGCGTGCGCGTACCGATCGTGACCCAGGCGCAGTTAGGTGGTCCTCCGACTGTAACTTACGTCGATGCCTTCCTACGCTTGACGGTTACGCCGCAAATCACTTCGGAAAATACGATCTTCCTGAACGTGGATGTGGAAAATACCACGCCGAACTTCGGCCAGGAAGTGCAGGGCAACCCCGAGTTGATCACGCAGCAGGCGACCACGCAAGTGCTGGTGACAGACGGCGGCACGGTGGTGATCGGTGGAGTCATCCAGACGCAGAACTCGATCAACATCACGCAGGTGCCGTTGCTGGGTAATCTTCCGATCCTGGGCAACTTGTTCAAGCACACGCAGGTGAACACTTCGAACCAGGAATTGATCTTCTTCATCACGCCGCGAATCATTCAGACATAGCAGCGGGCAGTTGAAGATTTAGGACCGCCGGCCGGACGAACCTGTCAGGGCCGGCGGTTTTGTCTTTGGAAGAGAGTAGCGAGCAGCTAGTTCGGAGGGAACTGCTTTGATCGTTTGGGCCGCTCCGTACTCGCCACTCGGTACTTCTTGCCTCTCCTGCCTGTTAAACTCAGCAGCAATGAACTATCTTGCACGTCAGAAACAATTGCGGGAGCAGCTTGCCACGACGCGGTTCGACGCCCTGCTGATCAGCCATCTTCCCAACATTCGATATCTCTGCGGATTCACGGGCAGCGCCGGTTTTCTGCTGGTAGAGGAAGCTGGGAGCGTCTTTTTCACTGACGTGCGCTATGACACGCAGGGGCGAGAAGAGGTGAAGGACGCTAGAGTAGTGATCGCGCGGAAGTCGTTAGTGCAGGCGCTTGGCGACTGGATGCGGTCCCGGCGCGGCAAGCCGGGAAAATGGACGATTGGAGTGGAAGCCGACCACATGACGGTGGCCGAAAAGAAACGGCTGGCAGATCTGTTGCCTTCCGGTTTGTTGTTACGGAACGCGCCGTCGGTCGTAGAGCGTGACCGGATGGTAAAAGATTCGGATGAACTGGGGAGTATCCGCGCGGCGGTGCAGTTGGGCGCGAAGTTGTTTGACCGGGCGGTTCAGGTATTGCGTCCAGGGATCAAAGAGATGGAAGTGGCGGCGGAGATGGAATACACCGCGCGGCGGCACGGGGCGGAAGCTATGTCGTTTCCAACCATCATTGCCTCGGGGGCAAGATCGGCATTGCCTCACGGAAGAGCTACTGAGGAGCCGATCGCCGCAGGAGGGTTCGTGGTGTGCGATTTCGGTGTTATACTCGGTGGTTATTGTTCGGACCAGACACGCACTGTTTGGGTGGGCTCCGAGTCAAAAGAGGCCCGCCGCGCCTATGAATCGGTGAAAGAAGCCCAGCAGGCCGCGATCGATGCGGTTCGTCCTGGAGTCAGCGTGGGCGACGTGGACTTGGCGGCGCGCAGGGTCTTGCGCAAAGCCGGATTAGGGCGTTATTTCACGCATTCCACCGGGCATGGCGTGGGACTGGAAATCCACGAACTGCCGAGGGTCGCGGCCGGACAAAAGGAAATATTGCGGCCGGGCATGGTGATCACCATTGAGCCCGGAGTATACTTCCCCGGGAAATGGGGTGTGAGGATCGAGGACATGGTGGCTGTCCGCGAAAATGGTTGTGAGGTGTTGACTCCAACGAGCAAGGATTTCCTGTCCGTTTAGGTCATGGGTCTCAGGGCTAGGTCTTAGGTCTCTGTCTTTGGCAGTAAGCCAATGGAGGGCTGCCATACAGTCAGGCTTCGCCATCAGACGGAGAGGTCTAATGCCGGACACCTAATACCTTAAGACCTGAAACTGCAGTCTCACCTTTTATACGAATGAATCAAAAAGAGCTGAAGGAACTCATAGAGTTCTTAATCGAAAAGGACATTGCCGAGTTCGAATTGGAGCGCGGCGACGTCAAGGTCAAGATCAAGCGTGCAGGGCAAACCACGGTGGTGCACGCACCTGCGGAGCCGTCCTATCCGGCATATGCGGCCGGTGCCGCGGAGCAGAGAACGACATCCGCGGTTCCCGCCGTCGCTCCGCCGCCGGCACCGAGCATACCCGCTCCGGAAGAAAATCTGCACATCGTAAAGTCTCCGATTGTTGGAACGTTCTATGAGGCTCCATCGCCGGGTGCGCCGCCTTTCGTAAAGGTTGGGGACAAGGTGGAAGTCGGACAGGTGCTGTGCATCGTGGAGGCCATGAAGCTGCTGAACGAGATTGAATCGGACGTGGCCGGAGAGATTTTGAAAAAGATGGGGAGCAACGGCCAGCCGATCGAGTATGGGCAAGAACTGTTCGCCATTCGGGCGAAGGAGTGAGGCCGAAGGAGATTGAGTGATTAGGTAATCGGTAATTTTGTGATTAAAAACCCGGGCTTTTTCAATTACGCAATTACCCGATTACAAAATTACAAAGTGACCTGCTCGGTTGTCCTCACGTTGATCTAAATGTTTAAGAAAATCCTGATAGCAAATCGAGGAGAGATTGCGCTGCGCGTGATTTGCGCGTGCAAGGAGCTGGGCATCCGGACGGTGGCCATTTATAGCGAAGCGGACCGGCATTCGTTGCCGGTGAGGTTCGCGGACGAGGCCATTTGCATTGGGCCGCCACAACTGGCGTTGAGCTACCTGAACATTCCGGCAGTCATCAGCGCGGCGGAGATCGCCAATGTGGACGCGGTGCATCCCGGATACGGATTGCTGGCGGAGAATGCCAATTTCGCGGAAGTGTGCGAGACCAGCGGGATCAAATTCATCGGGCCGCGGCCGGAAGTAACGCGGCTGATGGGTGAAAAGGAAAAAGCGCGCACTGCCATGAAACGCGCGGGTGTGCCGATTCTGCCGGGATCGGATGGAATCATAGCGTCCGAAGCCGAGGCCGTGGAGTGGGCTCGTCAGGTAGGTTTTCCCGTGATTATGAAGGCGTCGGCGGGCGGCGGGGGACGCGGCATGCGCATTGTCCGCAACGAAGAAGAATTGCCGGGATTGTTCAGAGCGGCGCAATCGGAGGCTGCGGGCGCGTTTGGGAATGGCGACCTGTACATGGAAAAGTATGTCGAGCATCCGCGGCACATTGAGTTCCAGGTGCTGGCGGATGAGCACGGCAATGTGGTCAGCCTCGGAGAAAGAGAGTGCTCGATCCAGCGGCGGCATCAGAAGTTGCTGGAAGAATCGCCCTCGACTCAGGTCACGCCGGAGTTGCGCGATCAGATTGGCGCGGTGCTGTGCAAGTCGCTGGCAGAGATTGGGTATACGAACGCGGGGACGATCGAATTCCTGATGGACCAAGACCGCCGGCTGCACTTCATCGAGATGAATACCAGGATTCAGGTGGAGCATCCGGTGACGGAGATGGTCACCGACGTGGATCTGGTGAAGAGCCAGATTATGATCGCCGCCGGTGCCAACATGCGGGACGTGCTGCAGGGACCGATCGTGCATCGCGGGCATGCCATCGAATGCCGCATCAATGCGGAGCATCCGGAGAAATTCACCCCGTCGGCGGGAAAGATTACAGCGTTTCATCCGCCGGGAGGCACGGGCGTGCGCGTGGATACGGCGGCGTATGCGGAGGGCGTGATTCCTCCTTATTACGACTCGCTGATCGCAAAGCTGGTCGTGCGCGGCAAAGATCGCAGCGAGGCGATTTCGCGAATGACGCGGGCGCTGGAGATGTTTATCGTCGAGGGTGTGTATACGACGATTCCATTGCATCGGAAAATTCTGGCTGATCCGGACTTCCGCGCCGGGAAGTTTGATACGGGATTTATTGAGAGATTCCTGACCGCCAGCAAGAAGGAATCGGCGGCGTGATTTCCGTCCCCCGTCTTTACCCGATTGTGGACGTGGCATGCTTCTCCTCCACGGAAGATCTGGCAGCCTTCGCCGAGGAGCTCATCGCGGGGGGATGCAGGTTGATGCAATATCGGAATAAGAGCGGCCATGCGCGTGTAATTCTGGAGCAGGCGCGGGAGTTGAAGAAGCGTGTCGGCGGCGCCGTTAGGCTCATCATGAATGACCGCGCAGACCTGGCTTTGGCTGCGGAATTCGATGGTGTCCACGTGGGGCAGGATGATCTTTCGCCGGAAGCTGTGCGAAGGATTATTGGACCCGACCAGTGGCTGGGAGTTTCGACACATAATCCCGAGCAACTGCGGGAAGCGGATCTGACCTCGGCGGACTATCTTGCGATTGGTCCTGTATTCTCGACTTCCAGCAAAGAGAAGCCTGATCCAGTGGTGGGCCTCGAAGGGGTGCGCCGGGCGCGGCATTTGACCCGAAGACCATTGGTGGCCATTGGGGGCATCACGCGGGCCAACGCGGCTTCGGTGATCGAAGCAGGGGCCGATACCGTAGCGGTGATATCGGACTTGTTACGGGAACCCCGCAAATCAGCAGAGGAATTTTTTCGCATCTTGAGGTAAAGTCATTCCACCCTGAAAGTGCCCGTGGAACCGCGCAAGCTGCGAGCATGCTTCAAGGAGGGATCCTGAGTACATCGACAACGCGGCCGGCTGCCGGCAGCGACTGGGAAATTCACAGCCATCAAGATAAGGAACTGGTCAAAGGGCTGGGTCTGACCAGCGCGACCATGCTGGTTATGGGGTCGATGATCGGCTCCGGTATTTTCATTGTTTCGGCCGAGATCGCGCGCGAAGTGGATTCGCCCGCGCTGCTGATCGGCGCGTGGATTGTGGCCGGATTCATGACGGTCGTCGCTGCTCTCAGCTACGGCGAACTGGCGGCCATGATGCCGCGGGCCGGTGGGCAGTACGTTTACTTACGCGAAGCGCTCGGTCCCTTGTGGGGGTTTCTCTACGGCTGGACTTTATTCCTGGTAATTCAGACCGGGACCATTGCCGCTGTCGGCGTGGCTTTTGGCAAGTTCCTGGGAGTTTTCTTTCCGGCAATTTCTTCTTCCCATTGGATTCTGCATCTCTGGAAAGTTCCGCCGATTCGTCTGGGGCCCATGGTTCTGGGCAACATGGATGTCGGAATCAACACGCAGAACCTGGTTGCCATGCTGCTCGTAGTTTTCCTTTCGGTGGTGAATATTTTTGGCGTGAAAACCGGGGCTGTTATTCAGAATATTTTTACTGCGGCGAAGGTTTCGGCGCTTCTTGGACTGGCTGTTTTCGGATTGGCGTTGGGGCGGAATGCTCACGCTTTGGCTGCGAATTTTGGCGCAAACTTCTGGCACAACGCGTCCCTGGGCGCGCAGCACGTCGTGCAGGTAGGAGTGGGCGGGCCGGTGGTCATGGTGGGTACGCTGACGATTCTTGCGGTAGCGCAGGTCGGATCATTATTTTCTGCGGACGCCTGGAATAACGTAACGTTCACCGCAGGTGAAGTGAAAAATCCGAGCCGCAACTTGCCGCTTTCGCTGGCTCTGGGGACTGGAGTGGTGATTGCGCTCTACATTGCTTGCAACCTGATTTATCTGAATGCCCTCCCGCTCGACGGGACACCGGGCGCAGCAACGGTTCTGGAGCGGGGTATCAAGTACGCTGCTGAGGATCGCGTGGGAACCGCGGTGATGACGCAGATGTTCGGTTCCGCGGGCGGTTTGTTGATGGCGGGGGCGATTCTTATTTCCAGTTTCGGCTGTAACAATGGCCTGATTCTCTCCGGGGCGCGCGTCTACTATGCCATGGCCAAGGACGGCTTGTTTTTCAGAAGCGTCGCCAAACTGCATCCTACATACAAAACGCCAGCGGTTTCGCTGATGGTGCAAATGGTGTGGGCCTGCTTTCTTTGCGTGTCGGGGAGCTACGGGCAGCTTCTGGACTACATTGTTTTTGCGGTGCTCGTCTTCTACATTTTGACGATCGTGGGATTGTTCGTGTTGCGCCGCACGCATCCGGAAGCCGAGCGGCCTTACCGTGCGGTGGGCTATCCCGTGCTGCCGGGGATGTATATTGCAATGGCTTTATTTATTGATGTCGTACTATTGCGCTACAAACCGCAGTTCACATGGCCGGGGCTCATTGTGGTGTTGCTGGGGGTCCCAGTATATTTCGCGTGGTCGAGAAGCACCTGCGCGAAGGGCGTAGCGGCGTAGCTTTCCAAGGAGAAACGAGCGAATGGCGAATCTGCTGGCAACCAAGCCACTGCACCTGCTGATGGAGGAATCCCGCGAAACGGGGGAGCACAGCCTGAAACGGACGTTGGGAGTTTTTCAGCTCACTGCGCTGGGCGTGGGCGCGGTGATTGGTGCGGGCATTTTTGTGATGGTAGGACTGGGAGCCCAATATGCGGGGCCGGGGCTCACTTTATCGTTCGTTCTGTCCGGGATCGGATGCGCTTTCGCGGGGCTTTGCTATGCGGAATTTGCGGCGATGATCCCGCTGGCCGGCAGTGCCTACACTTACGCCTACGCGACGCTGGGCGAGTTGCTGGCGTGGATCATTGGCTGGGATCTGACGCTCGAATACGCCATGGGCGCGAGTGCCGTCTCTTCAGGATGGTCGAATCACTTCATCGAACTGCTCAAAATCTTTCACATCAAGATGCCGCTGTGGCTAGCTTACGATCATTGGACGGCGCTGAAGACCGCCGAGAATATTGTGGCGCGGCAGATGGCACAGGCTTCAGACCCTTCTCTGGTGGAGGGCACACAAAGGTTTCTCGATAAGGTGAGCGCGATCATTGGTACGCAGTCTCCCGAATTGTTGCAGCGGGCGCATGAGTTGTTGGGAGCGCCGCACCTGTTTGGCATGGAAGTGGGCCTGAACCTTCCAGCGTTTATCATTGCACTCATTATTACCGCGATTCTGGTGGTGGGCATTAAAGAGAGCGCGGAGTTTAACACCGGGATTGTGGTGATTAAGGTTTCCGTTGTGCTGTTTGTGATTGCATTGGGCGCTCGCTACATTAATGTCAGCAACTGGGGCACGGATTGGCATTCGTACGCGCCCAACGGTTTGGCCGGGATTGGAGCGGGAGCCGCTTACATATTCTTCGCCTACATTGGATTCGATGCGGTCTCGACCACCGCGCAGGAGGCCAAGAATCCACAGCGAGACTTGCCCATCGGCATGATCGCATCGCTGGCAATCTGTACGGTCTTATACATTGCGGTGGCCGGCGTGCTCACGGGAATGGTGCACTGGCAGCAGATCAACATTGAAGCGCCGGTTGCGCGCGCCTTTCTGGATCGCGGGCTGAGTACGGCATCGCACATTATTACCATAGGCGCTCTGGCGGGACTCACCAGCGTGATGCTGGTGATGCTGTTAGGGCAAACGAGAGTGCTTTACGCCATGGCGAGCGACGGACTTTTGCCGAAGAAATTCTTCGGTGATATTCATCCCAAGTTCCGCACTCCCTGGAAGAACACGATTCTGGTGGGTCTGTTGGCGGCGGTTGTGGGGAGTTTGACTCCGATCGACGACATTGGACGGATGGTGAACATCGGAACGCTGCTGGCGTTTGTGATCGTATCGGTTTCCGTGATGGTGTTGCGCTATACAAATCCTAGCCAGCCGCGGCCCTTCCGGACGCCTTGGGTGCCGCTGATTCCAATCCTTGGAGTTGTCTCCAACGGTTACATGATGTACAAGCTCGGAATATGGAACTGGATCCGATTGGTGGTCTGGCTGATCATTGGACTGATCGTCTATTTCACCTACAGCGTGAAGCACAGCCGCGTGCAGGCGCTGCAGTTGGAATCTGAGGCAAAAGTACTCCACAAATAGCAGTGGCCAGTCAGTGCAATGGGCCCTTCGCACAGCGCGGAGGGCTTTTTTGTTTTATAGTCGGTCGAAGAAAGTGGTCAGTGGTTAGTGATCGGTGGTCAGCAAAAAGCGGCCGGTGCCATTTGCTTTTGCTGAGCACTCACCACCGTCGACTGCATCTCCATGAAAGCTGTCTACAACCTGCGCGTGATCGGTGCTCTGCTGCTGATCGTCATGGCGGTAGGAACGGCCGGATTTCACTTCATTGAGGGGTGGACATGGTTTGACGGTTTTTACATGGTGGTCACGACGTTGACGACGATCGGGTATCAGGAGGTGCACCCGCTTTCCCACGCGGGACGAGTCTTCAACGTGGTTGTCATTCTGACCGGGGTCTCGCTGGTGTTGTTGGGCGTGGGGGCGCTCAGCCAGGCTTTGCTAGAATTCGAGCTGCAGAGTTTTCTTGGAAGGCGGCGCATGGAGCGCGACATCGGGCGTCTGGACCACCACTACATTATCTGTGGCATGGGACGCGTAGGGCGCAGCGTGGCGCGGGAGTTGGCGGGCAAGCCGGCACAGTTCGTCTTTATTGAGAGTGCTGAATCCAAGCTGCAGCGGTACAGCGCCGAGAATTGGCTGGTAGTTGCCGGAGATGCCACACAAGAGCAAGTTCTGCGCAGCGCACAGATCGAGAAGGCGCACGGCCTGATCGCCGCTACCACCACGGATGCAACCAACCTTTACATCGTGCTCACCGCGCGAGGATTGAATCCCGGGCTGAAGATTATCGCCCGAGCCAGCGAGGACAACGCGGAAAAGCATCTGCTCGCGGCCGGTGCGGACTCAGTGGTCTCGCCCTACTCCTTTGCCGGACGGCGTATTGCGCAGTCGCTTCTGCGACCTCACGTGGTCAGCTTTCTCGACACGGCGACAACTCACCTCGGCATGGACTTGGAGATCGGCGAGATTCATATTGCGGACAAGTCCAGGTTTGCGGGGACAACCATCGAAGGTTCGCGCATCCGCCAGGACCGTGGAGTCATTGTTCTTGCCATCAAGCGGCAGGCGGGAATGCGGTTCAATCCTGCGCCAGATGAACGAATTGAGCCTGAAGACTGCCTGATTGCAATGGGCGAACCTTCCCAACTGCGGCGACTGGAACAGGCCGCGAGATCCCGGTCATGAAAATTGTTACTGCGGCGGAAATGCGAGCGATTGACCGTGCCACTACCGAGCGCTTCGGAGTGCCTTCGCACACCCTGATGGAGAATGCGGGGGCCGCTGTAGCGGATTATGCGCTCTCGCGCCATGCTGCTGCGGGGCGCATCGTGGTTTTCTGCGGCAAGGGGAATAACGGCGGCGACGGCTTGGTGGCGGCGCGGCGGTTGCATCAGGCGGGAAAGCGGGTTGAGGTGATTCTGCTGGCGAACCCGGACGAGTTGCGGGGTGATGCAGCGATGATGTTTGGGAAGTTATCGGTTCCCGCGATGGCTTTGCTTTCCAGCGAGGAGTTCAGGAGTGACCGAGTGCAACTCGCTCTGCATGCTGACCTTTACCTGGATGCGATTCTGGGCACTGGGTTCAAGCCTCCGGTGAGCGGGCTTTATGCCGACGCAATCGCAATCATGAATGCGAGCGAAGCACCCGTAATTGCCGTAGACATTCCTTCCGGTGCGGATGCGGACGCGATGACGACGCAGACGGGGATCATCGCCCGAGCCGATGCGATCGTTACTTTTACAGCGCCGCGCCCGGCGCATGTGTTCAGCTTGTTGACAACCGGGCAAACTGTTGTAGCTGAAATCGGCTCGCCGGAAGAAGCGATTGTTTCGGCGCTGCAATTGAATGTGATTACGGCGCGCGACCTCGCGGGATTGATTGGTCTGCGTCCGGCCGAGTCAAACAAGGGAAGTTACGGACACGTATTGGTGGTTGGAGGATCACGGGGAAAAGCTGGAGCGGCGGCGATGGCGGGTATCTCCGTCCTGCGCGCGGGAGCGGGGCTTTCGACGGTGGCGACGCCGGAGTCCGTGCTGGGAACAGCGGCGGGATTTCATCCGGAGCTGATGACCGAACCCTTGCCGGAGACCGATGCGGGAACAATTTCGACGGACGCACAGGTTCAAATTGAGGAGCTGGCAAAAGGGAAGAGCGTCATCGGGATCGGGCCGGGAATTTCAAGGCATCCGCAGACTTCAGAGCTGGTGTGTAGTCTGGTCGCGAAAGTCCAGACGCCGATGGTCGTGGATGCCGACGGCCTGAATGCATTCGAAGGACGAACCAGAGAATTGAATGGCGAGGGCCGAACGCTAGTGATCACGCCGCATCCCGGAGAGATGGCACGGCTGGCGGGGCTAAGCATCGCCGACGTGCAGAAGGATCGACTTGCAGTGGCGAGAAAGTTCGCAAGGGAACATCAATTAATCGTCGTGCTCAAGGGGCATCGCACGCTGGTGGTGCGGCCGGATGGGGAAGCATGGGCGAACACGACGGGCAATCCGGGGATGGCAACCGGCGGCACCGGGGACATTCTGACGGGCATCGCGGCGGGCATGATGGCGCAGCACACGAAGGATGAGCTTGTTGCTGTGCTTGCAGCGGTGCACTTGCACGGGCTTGCCGGAGATGTAATGCGCGAAAGTGTGGGCGAGCATTCGCTCGTGGCGACGGACCTGCTGCAGGGACTGCCTGAGGCTTTCCGGCGCACGCAGAAGGCGGCGCGCGAAAAGTTAGTGTGCTGGGGCGAGTAAGTACGCGCGATTACGCTCATCTAGAAGCAGGAAGATGAATGGTCCTTCCTTCCGCCGCGGAACGCCGTGCTGCGTCGAGGATTTCCGTCACTGTCATGTTGGTTTCGAGAGAGGACAACCCGTCCGGTTTCATCCCACCGAGCACTACTGCTCCTAGAAGTGATATCGAATTATCGTAAGGACTGGGAAGCGGTTTGGCGGCGACTTGTTCTTCCTGGCCTCCTGCACGCCGCACGCGAATATCACCCCGCTTTACCGTGATCACGTATCCTGTCTGGCCGTAGACCTCCATGTCCTTGCGGTCAAAGGGCCAGTTCCATGAAGCTTGCACGATGGCTTGGGCCTTCGGATACGTCAGTATGATCGTCGCCTCGTCATCCAATCGAGGGTAGATTTCCGGTTTGATTTGCTGCGTGACAGCGGTAACTGTTTGCGGACGTTGCCCGTCCATCAGCCAAGTCATCAAGTCGGCTCCGTAGCAGCCGAAGTCAAAGAGGGCGCCTCCGCCATTCAGTTTGGGATCGGTGAGCCAGCTCAGGAACTCGGGACCAACGCCAATTTCGTTGGGCCCGCTGTGACCGTCGTGGACGACGACCTTGCGCAGGTCGCCGAGCGCATGCTCGTGGACGAGATCGTATGCGGCGCGATTACTGGCGTACCACGTCGTCTCGTAGTTGACCAGAACCTGAATTTTGCCGTCGGCTGCCGCTTTCTCGATCGCCTTCGCGTCGTTCAGGCTAACTGCCAGAGGCTTTTCCATCATGACGTGAACGCCGTGCCGGGCGCAGATTTCAACCGCGCGGCGATGATCGAATGTATTGGTGTAGGCGAGTACGGCCTGCGGATGTGTTCGTTCGAGCATTGCTTCCAGGTCTGGAAAGAGCAATTTCGAATCGAGGCTGTACCGCTTCGCGTATTGGGAAGCGAGGGACTGGTCAGGTTCGGCAATACCGACGATTTCAATGTCCGGATTGTGGAGCGAATGTTCGAAGAATCCCTGAACATGCCCGTGAACCAGGCCGACGATAGCAACGCGCAGCGGAGGCCGAGTGTCGCGTGGGGCATTCTGGCCATAGATAAATGCGGTTGAGAATAAGACGACAAATACGAGACAGGCTAGGAATGAAGAGAAACGCATTGAGGGTTCCGTGCCGGGGGCGATAACAGGTGGCTCTCGCGGCTCCGGGGACATTGTATCAATAGTTAACAGAGGGCTAAGTGCTCAGGGGCAAAAGGCTTGGATGCTCGGAGAGGGGCCAGCAGCGCGGGAATCCGGACATTTGCTTCCGTAACCTGTTACCTGTCCGGTTGGCGTGGCATAGTGAATGCACTTATGACCCACTTCCCCCAACCGCACCCGTCTAGGCGCGCGGCCCGGGTCCAGCTAGGAGATTCCGTTCTAGCTGCGATTCGTTTAGAAGATGGCCGGCGTACAAGAGCAAAATTGCAGAGTATTTCCGTGACTGGTGGATTGCTGCGATTGCAGAATCCGCTGGGAACCGGTTCGTTCGTGGAACTGGCCTTCCAGACGCAATCGGGACCAATCCATGGCATGGCGGAGATTCTCAGCCCCATGCGGAGGACGGCTGGCGGTGTGCTGCAGCCTTTTCGTTTCGTCGCCTTCGAGGACGACGACCATCGCCGGTTGCGCAGCTCGGTCGATCACGTCACAGACCGGAATCTGCTCGGGCTGAAGTCGTCCGTTTTCGTGATACCGAAGACGATTTAGCTCACGCTGAAGCGCCAAGCAGACCTGACGCCGCTCTATGCCACGTTCTCGCTATACTGGTCGTGGTTTCGCGCCTTGGCTGCGACCAGCATCCCGGGAGACGCTTCGGTAGATGACGCGGGAGATCACTACACATTCGGCGGAGGAGACGATTGCCTTCGGGCGGACGCTAGCGGAGTTGCTAGCGCCGCCGAAACTTGTATTGCTCCGCGGAGATCTGGGCGCGGGAAAAACCACGCTGGTCAAGGGGATTGCTGCGGCTTTTGAGGCGGCTGCGGAAGAAGACGTCACCAGTCCTACCTTCACGCTGATCCATGAATATCGAGGACCGCAGGCAAATCTGTATCACATCGATCTTTACCGAATCGATACGCAGCGCGAGCTGGAGACGCTTGGCCTAGATGATCTGCGCTCCGAGCGCGATAGCATCCTGCTGATTGAGTGGGGAGAAAAGTTCCCGGGACTCGTTCGCGAACGCGATGTGGAGATTTCTTTGGAGCGGGATGGGGAGAGCGGGCGGAGGATCAGGATTACAAGCTAGCGGCTGCCCTGTTTTGCCACCGACGAATCCAGATTCGCGCGCAGACACGAGGCGGGTGCGCTCCACTCGCGCACCATTGAGAAGAGAATCGCGGCGGCGAAAAAGGCGAAGATGAGGCGCTTGCTTCCCACACATGCATTATCCCATGGAGAAAAGATTGAGAACCGAGAACCGGCTTCAGAATCCCATAATGTTGTAACCGCAATCCACGTAGATAACTTCGCCGGTGATGCCGCTGCTGGCGGCGGAGGCCAGGAAGACTCCGGTTGAGCCAACTTCCTCGACTTCCACGCGGCGGCCCAGCGGGGCGCGTTCCTCGTGGCCCTTGAGCATGTCGCCGAAGCCGGCGATGCCACGCGCAGCGAGAGTCTTGATGGGACCGGCGGAGATGGCGTTCACACGAATCTTTTTCTTCCCCAATTCATACGCGAGATAGCGCACCGAGCATTCCAGGCCAGCTTTGGCGACCGCCATTACGTTGTAACGCGGGACCACTTTTTCGGAGGCGTAGTACGTCATGGTGAGGATCGAGCCGCCGTCCTCCATCAGCGGCGCGGCGGCGCGTGAAACGGCGACGAGGGAATAGACACTGATATCCATGGCGATGCGAAAGCCTTCGCGGGTGGTATTGATGAAGTCACCTTTCAGTTCGTCAGCGGGAGCGTAGGCGACGGAGTGCACCAGCGTGTGCAGCTTGCCGTAGCGTTCTTTCAGCGTGGCAAAAAGGCGCGCGATCTCTTCATCTTTGCTGACGTCGCACATGTAACCTTCGGCGCCGGGCAGAGAGAGGATAAGGTCCTTAGCTTCCTGCTCCAGGCGTTCGTTCTGGTAGGTGATCGCCAATTTCATTCCAGCAGCGTGCAGTCCCTGCGCGATGGACCATGCGATGGAGCGCTTATTGGCGACTCCGAAGACGACGGCGTTACGGCCCTGCAAGTCAGAGGACATGAGTGCTCCTTGGAAGGGGAAAGAATATCAGGTTGCCGCAAAAAGTCAGAAGGCAGAGTTGGGATGCGGAGTTCGGGATCGGCTTTTATTGGGAATGAAGAAAACTCAAAACTGGCGCCCACCACTCCTCGGTTGGGGTGCGGTAGAGCGCGTTGTGGGCAAACCCATGCAGAACCGCAAGCTGCTTCGGTTCCGGCGCAGAGTCGAAGATGCTCTGGCCCATCGCAGGTGGATTCACCTTGTCCGCGTCACTGTAAACGACCAACAAGGGAAGTCGCAGCAGTTTGGCATTCTCGACGTTGTCCCAGGCATCCGGGATCAGATAGAGCAACACGCGCGCAGTTCCGCGCTTTCGGCCCGCGTCCCTCAAGGAAGAAAAGGCGTTCGCCACAACCACGCAGGATGGGGGAGGGCGAAAATGCGGCAGGGATTCGAGCAGCGGCGAGTTGCCCATGGAATGACCCAGCAGGCAAAGACGCTCGCCGGGGAATCGCGAGGCGAACGCGGCGTAGGCCGGGATCGCGTCTTCATTGAGGGTGGCCGATGGTTCCTGGAGGTGAGCTGTCTCCGTGACCGGAGTAGTCGAATACGATCGAGGAGATGCAGTGGTCGTAAAGAAACTTCTGCGCCAGAACCCATTCGGAAATAGTTTCCATGACGCCGTGAAAGATCAAGACTGCGACACGCGGTTGGCAGGTGGCAGAGGCGCGCACCAGGTAGGCATCGAGAACGCGACGTCCGCTGGGAATTTTCAGCCGGTCAAAAGCGAGTCCAACAGAAGCAGGTGTTTCAGGCCCGTTGGGACCGGTGTTCAAGAATGTTTTGGATGATAAGTCCAGCATGAGTGGCCGGAGCGCCACGATGCCAGTCAGCAGACATAATAGTCCGATCCCGAACTTTGCGCGTCGCGTCATACAGACTGCCTGTGACTATACGCCGACGCGTCTGCAGCGTTTCAGGTTCGACTAATCCGCAGAAACTGCTTCGGGAGGTACTGTTCCGATCGGCCAACTGGCGGCAACGAATGATAGCCCGTAAACACATGCCAGGATCGCGAACGCCGCCACGAGGCTGACCTTGTGCGCGACTGCGCCGACCGCTACCGCGAGCACAAGCTGAAGGAATGTTCCGAAAAAATAAAAAGTGTTTTGCACTCGTCCCATCAGATGATTGGGGACCATCTCCATGAGGCTGGTGTTCATGGCGATGCCGCCGACACCGCGCGCGGAGCCCATCACTCCGTACAGCAGGATCGCGGCCACCAGCCAGTGCGAGACTGGAGCGCAAACCACGCACGCGGCCAGCAGCGCCATGGAAAATGCAACCGAGCGGCGTCCGCCCAGACTGGCGATGATCGCGGGAGCATACAAAGCGCTGAGAAACGCGCCCGTGCCCCATCCGGCGTTGAGCCATCCGTAGCCGACCGCGCCGGCGTGAAAGATGCGTTCGCTGAGTGAAGGGGTGACGACCACTCCCGTGATCATGGCACCTAGAAATAACGCCCAACTGATTCCCAGCAACACGACGGCACGATGATCGCGAAGAAAATGCAGGCCTTCTCGCATATCGCGCCAGAAGCGCTGGAACTGAGTTTCCGCGGCAAGAATATCGGCGCGCAACTCTTGCGGGCTCAGGACAACGTGACGTCCCTTGCGCACCGCGAAATAGCACAGAAACGAAACCACGTAGGTGGAAACGTCGATCAGGAGCACGCCGCCGAGGCCGATGTGGTTGTACATGAAGCCGACGAGCGAGCCGGCGATGAGCCATCCTCCCTGCACTCCGGCCAGAAGAAAAGTATTTGACTCCACGAACTGACCCTCGGGCGTGAGTTCCTGGATCAGCGCAGTAATCGTGGGCCAGAACATCCAGAAGCCAGCAGCGACAAGGGTATTCATCAGATAGAGTTGCCAGACCTGCACGCGATGGCGGAACGCGAGAATGGCAACGGTCACGATGATCACGGCGCGTACGGCGTCGAGCCACATGACCAGGCGGCGGCGATCTTCGCGATCAATGATCACGCCGGTGAAGGGAAGCATGAGCATGGCGGGAAGGGTCTGCAGAACGGCGAAAGTTCCGAGCGCCATTTCAGAGTGCGTGGCTTCGAGAATGTACCAGGCGACCGCGGCCGAATTCATCCCGCTGCCCAACATGGAGATCACGTTGGCGGCGAAAACGAAACGCAGGGGGCGCTGGCCGAGAATGGTACGCATACTTTACTTTAGCCGAAGTTGCCCGAGAGGTTCGGGTATGAGCCGGCTTATGGGAGGGCGTTCAATTTATCTGCTTCCTGGCGAATTCTTTTCCATGCCTGTTCGACGTGCCGCGCTTGTGTGTTGGTCTGGCCGACGCAGAGCCGCAGCGTCAGTTTTCCGTTCAGCTTAGTGTGGGTGAGGAAAAGGTTGCCGCTGCGATTAAGGCGATCCATGATGGATTGGTTGGCCGCGTCTCCGGCTTTGTGGCGGAAGCAGACCAGGTTGAGCGGAACAGGTGCGGCCAGCTCGAAATCTTCGTCGCGGCGCACCCAATTTGCGAACTGTTGCGCGATTTCCACATGGCGGCGGATGTGGTGCTGCAGACCTTCCACGCCGTAGTGGCGGATGACGAACCACAATTTCAGCGAGCGGAAACGGCGGCCGAGCTGGATGTGCCAGTCGCGATAATCGATGACCGCGCCAGATTCCGTAGCTTGGTTGCGCAGGTATTCGGGCAAGATGGATAGAGTCTGGATGAGCGCTTTGCGATCGGCAACCCAGAAGCAGTTGCAGTCGAAGTTGGTGAACATCCACTTGTGCGGGTTGAAATTGTAACTGTCTGCAAGTTCGACTCCGTTTTGCAGATGGCGGAATTCGGGACAGAGTGCGGCGGTGCCCGACATAGCGGCATCCACGTGCAGCCAGAGATTGTGTTGTTGCGAGACTCGGGCGATCTCGGTGATCGGATCCATGGCGTTGGAAGATGTCGTGCCGACGGTAGCGCAGACGAAGCACGGAACCAGGCCTGCGCGTTTGTCGGCTTCGATCTGGCGAGCGAGAGAGTCCGGGCGCATGGCGAAGTGTTCGTCCACGTCGATGGCGCGTAGATTGTCGACTCCGATGCCTGTGATCATTGCAGCTTTTTGCAACGAGGAATGAGTTTGCGTGGAGACATAAGCCACAATGCGGCCGTCGCATCCCCTTTTGTTGCTGACGTAGTTCGTGGCGCGTTCGCGGGCTGCGAGCAGTGCGCACAAAGCGGCACTCGAAGCGGTGTCCTGTATGACGCCGCCGCCGGTACTGGACGATAAAAATTTGTTTGGTAATCCCAGCATTGTTACCAGCCAGTCGAGCACATGCGTTTCCAGTTCGGTGCAAGCTGGACTGGTAGACCAGAGCATGCCTTGCACGCCCAAGCCGGAAGAAAGAAGATCACCGAGAATTCCTGGGCCGGAGGCGTTGCATGGGAAATAGGCAAAAAAATTCGGCGACTGCCAGTGTGTGACGCCGGGGAGAATCAGCTTCTCAACATCTTTGAGCAGCGCGTCGAACGGCTCTCCATGTGCCGGAGGGTTTGCCGGAAGCGAGGCGCGAATTTCTCCGGGCTTCACTTGCGAGAGCACGGGGAAGGACTCGATGCGAGAGTGGTAGTCGGCGATCCAATCGACCACGGCATGTCCGTAGCGGCGGAATTCGTCGGGCGTCATGTGGAAGGACTTGTCGGACACAGTAGACCTCGTGGATCAAACCGGAGCAGATCGTATTAGAGCAGATTCTGTTTTGTCTTAACTTAATTGTGCGAAGTAAAGCCGGGTCGCGTATTCGAAGACTGCGCGGCCCAAGACTGCGTGAGCGTCGAAGATGCGGTGCAACTCTCGCAGCATGGGCTGATGCTGCGGGTGATCCGGACCGGGCGCGTATGAGGACGACAGCAGGCGGCCTTCCACCCCGGCGTAGTCGAATTCCTGACGCATGTCAAAGGTTCGCTCTTGAAAAGGAGCGGGGTCGAAGAATTGGTTCATTTCGGAAGTCGTGTGTTCGTGGCGAATGTCCTGGTAGTCGGTGCCATACGTCAGCAACATCTGCTCGTAGTCCCGCAGGAATGCCGTCGAATCGGTGAGGCGTTCGTTCCAGAGAAGCACCAGCCAACCACCGGGCCTCAGAATGCGAACGAATTCGCGCCGCGCCCGTTGGCGGTCGAACCAGTGAGCGGCTTGCGCCGCCGTGACGAAGTCTACGCCGCGATCTCTCAGCGTAGTGGCCTCGGCGGTTCCCGGAACGCTGCTGAACTTTGGAAATTCCGCCAGCAGGCGCTCACCCGCTTCGCGCATCTCGGCATTGGGCTCGACACCAATCACCGAGTTGCCATTTTTCAGCAATGTGCGCGTCCAAATGCCGGTTCCGGAAGCGATGTCAGCCACCAAGTGAGTTGGTGCGAGGCCGCACTCGGCTTGGAGGGTCCGCAGCACTTCCTGAGGATATCCCGGGCGGTATAGCACGTAGTTCTCTACGCGGTCGGAAAAACGGCTGGTGGAGTTGGCGACAGGCATGGAACTTTATTTTAATTGGAGGATAGGGATGCTGTCCTTCCAATGGAGCCCCCGGGGCCTCAAGACCCAGCGATTTCGAGAAGCAATATTCATAAACAGCAGGAGAATTCCTCTGGGACGCCGAGTACGATACCATTCCAAGCAGGCCACGGAATCCTGTAACGCATGAGAGTCGTCATCAAAGTCGGCACCAGCCTCATCGCTCCCGGCGGGCAGATTGACGCCACGCTGCTGCGCGGCGTGGTGGATCAGTTCGATCTCCGCCGGAACGAGTACCTGGTCGTCACCTCGGGCGCGATTGCCGCGGGGATATCGGGGCTCGGACTGGGCAAGCGGCCCAGCGACGTTCCGGGAATGCAGGCTTGCGCGGCGGTTGGGCAAAGCAAGCTGATGCACACCTACGAGCGCCTGTTCTTCGGCAAGAAGATTGTGGCGCAACTGCTGCTTTCGAGTGACGATTTCACTTCGCCGGTGCGCTACCGCAACCTGCAGAACGCTCTTGCTGAGTTGCTCTCGCTGGGAGTTGTGCCCATCGTGAACGAAAATGACAGCGTGTCGGTGCAGGAGTTAGTCGGAGCTTTCGGAGACAACGATGAGCTGAGTTCATTGCTGGCGACTGCTGTGAAGGCGGACTGGCTTTTGCTGCTCACCGACGTCGACGGTTTCTACTTGCCGAACGGGCGCAAGAAGCCGCGTCTGGTGCGCGTGGTGCGCAAGCTCACGCCGGAACTGGAAGCGCAATGCAACGGCAAGAGCACGCTGGGACGCGGCGGAATGATTTCCAAGTTGCGCGCGGCGAAGCTGGCCAGTGAAGCGGGAGTTCATGTGGCGATTGTGAATGGACGCCATCCGCAGGGAATTACGCTGGGCATGGAACGAAAGATTGGAACTTATTTTCCTCCTCGAAAAGGAAAGCTCTGATGGGGACAACCGTGGCAAGTTCGCTTTCCACGCAGGAGAAGCTGGTGCGCGCGCGTGCCGCGGCCACGGAGTTGGCACTCCTCTCCACGAAGGAAAAGAACGCGTTGCTGCTCGCCATCGCCGATGCGATTGAAGCTCAGACTCAAGCCATTCTTGCAGCGAACCAGGAAGACGTGGAAAGTTCGGGCCTTGAGGGCGCCATGCGCGACCGCTTGCTGCTGACCAGCGAGCGCATTAAGGAGATGTCGAAGGGTGTGCGGGATGTTGCAGCGCTCGACGATCCCATCGGAGAAACTCTGGCGGAGTGGACGCGTCCGAATGGGCTGCGCATTCGCAAGGTGCGCGTGCCTCTGGGTGTAGTGGGAATTATCTACGAATCGCGGCCAAACGTGACGGTTGATACGGCTGTGCTCGCGCTGAAAACCGGCAATGCCATCGTGTTGCGCGGCGGCAAAGAAGCGTCGCGCAGCAATCAGCGGCTGGTGGAAATTCTCAGTGCCGTACGGGGAGTGCCCGAGGGGGCGATCGAATTGCTCGATTCGAGTTCGCGGCAGTCGGTGCAGGAGCTCATCAGGGCTCGCGGAATAGTCGATGTAATTATTCCTCGCGGGGGCCCGGGTCTGATTTCGTTCGTGACCGAGAATTCGTCTGTGCCCGTGATCGAAACAGGAGCAGGGAACTGCCATGTTTTCGTGGATGAATCTGCCGACTTTGAGATGGCGGACGCGATCGTGATCAATGCCAAGACGCAGCGGCCTTCGGTGTGCAATGCGGCGGAGAAACTCTTGGTGCATGAGCGGATTGCGGCCGAGTATGTGCCGCGAATCGTAAAGAAGCTGAGCGACGCGGGGGTGGAACTTCGTGGCGATGCAAGATCACAGAGTTTGGCGGTTGGAACGAACATGGTCCCCACAGAGGATCAAGACTGGTACGAAGAATATCTGCGGCTTTGCATGGCGGTTCGCGTGGTGGCGAACGTAGACGAGGCTATCGCCCATATCAATCGCTATTCCACAAAGCACTCCGATTCCATCGTGACGCGGGATGAGGGGAATGCCAACAAGTTTCTGCGCTGTGTGGATTCTGCGGCTGTTTATTGGAACGCGTCGACTCGTTTTACCGATGGGGCAGAGTTCGGCTTTGGCGCTGAGATGGGTATCAGTACACAGAAGTTGCATTGCCGAGGACCTTTCGCGCTGGCGGAACTGACTTCTTCGAAATACGAGATCATTGGGACGGGACAGGTGCGATAGGCTGCCTCTGTGGGCCTGATTCCGGCGCTCCTCTGCATACTTCGGAGCGCTGTGCTACCTTACTTACTTTCGCAGCGAAAGATCATGAGATTCGTTTATTCTGCAATCTTTTGTTTAATCGTATTTCTCTGCTTTGTTTTGGCGAGCGTGAGTGGTCGTACTTCGGACTCGACCGGTACCGTTCCAGCCATTTTCGGTTTTCGCGAGGCCGGTACCGAAAACGCCACCGAGGCTCGTTTTCTTGCTGTGCCTGATCCGAAGCTGGCAGAAGAGCATTTGCGCACGCTGACCCAGGCTCCGCACATGGCGGGAACTCCTGAGGACAAAGCTACGGCGGACTATGTGGTGCGGAAGTTTCGCGATGCCGGCCTCGATACCGAAATCGTCGAATACAAAGTGTGGATGAACTATCCGCAGGAAATCAACGTGGACATTACCGCGCCGGCCGGAGTGGAAATGCATGGACCTACGCGGGAGCATGTCGCGGGAGATCCTTATGACGATGATCCGCGCGTAGTGATGCCATTCAGTGGCATGTCGCCGTCAGGAGATGTCGAGGCCGAAGTGGTCTATGCGAACTACGGAACGCCGGAAGATTTCGAAAAGTTGGAGAGATTGAAGATTGATGTGCGCGGCAAGATTGTTCTGGTGCGGTATGGGCAAAATTTCCGTGGAGTGAAGGAATTCATTGCGCAGGAACACGGCGCGACGGGAGTGATTCTTTATTCGGATCCCTTCGATGACGGCTGGCGGCGAGGAGACAAATATCCCGATGGCCCGTGGCGGCCGGATACCGGCGTGCAGCGCGGTTCGGTGGGATACATGTTCGAGTTTCCCGGCGATCCGACGACTCCGGGATTTGCATCTGTACCTTCGTTGCCGGAGAGCAAACGAATTTCTCCCGAGCAGTCGGCGCAGATGCCGAAGATTCCGGTAACTCCACTTTCCTACCATGATGCATGGCCGATTCTTCAGCATCTCGGCGGACCGGATTCCCCGCGCGAGTGGCAGGGGGCATTGCCGTTTACCTATCACGTGGGACCCGGGCCGGTGCGGGTGAAGATGCATCTCAAACAGGAGTATCAGTTCCGGACGTTGTGGGATGTGATTGGACGAGTGCGCGGGAGCGAATCACCGGACGAGTGGGTGGTTGCGGGGAATCATCGCGACGCGTGGGTATATGGGGCGGTCGATCCCAACAGCGGCACGGCGGCGATGCTCGAAGCGGTCCATGGTGTGGGTGAGTTATTGAAATCAGGCTGGAAGCCAAAGCGCACCATGATTTTTGCGAGTTGGGACGGCGAAGAAGAAGGGTTGATGGGCTCGACCGAGTGGGCCGAGCAGCATGAATCCGAACTGGTTCATGCTCCCGCGTACTTCAATGTGGACGTGGCTGTTTCTGGAGCGAAATTTGGAGCTTCGGCGGTGCCGAGCCTGAAACAGTTTTTGCGGGATGTGACCAAGGCGGTGCCCAGTCCCAAGGGTGGAACTGTGTATGCGGCATGGCAGAAAGGCGATCAGCCAAGTGCTCCGATCACTCAGTCGCCGGCGGAATCTGCGGGGGAGAGTCGGCGCACAGCTGCTGTTGCGGTGAAGGACGATGCTCTGGTTGGCGAACTGGGTAGCGGCTCCGATTACAGCGCTTTCCAGCAGCACCTCGGTGTGCCCTCGACTGATATAAGTTCGACGGGGCCTTATGGGGTGTATCACTCGGTCTTCGACAATTTCGCTTGGTTCAAGAAATTCGGCGATCCCGATTTCGCGTATGAGCAGGAAATGGCGAGAATTTTTGGTCTCGAGGCCTTGCGCATGGCCGACGCGGATGTGCTGCCTTACGATTATGAAGAGTATGGCAAGGAAGTTGGGGTCTACCTGGATGCGGCCAGAAACCGGGCGGAGAACAAGTTTGGCGAACACGCGCTCGAGTGGAGCGCTGTGAACGGGGCTGCGAAGCACTTTCAGGATGCGGGAGCGAAAATCTTGTCGAAACAGAGGAATCCGCCGCGTGATACTGCACGGCTGAACCAGGCGCTGCTGGCGGCGGAGCGGGCGTTGCTAGTGCCGGAAGGGCTGCCCCACCGTCCGTGGTTTCGCCATGCAATTTATGCCCCGGGCGAATACACCGGATATGCGGCAGTGGTGATTCCGGGAGTGAACGAGGCGCTCGACAAAGGGGATGCGGAGCGTGCGCGACAGCAGTTGGCGGTTCTGGCTGCGGCGCTTGAGCGCGCTGCCAAGGCACTGGAGGGATATCGATAACGGATGAACGCTGCGCACGCTCTCGGGCAATTTCTGCGCACGCTGCCGCATTCGGCGGCGGCGACATTTCTTGCGCTGTTTCCAATTGTCGATCCGTTTGGCGGCATTCCGATCTTTTTCACGATGACTTCGACCTGGACCGCCAAAGACCGGCAGCGCACGGCTGTAAAAACCGGCATCTGGGTTTTTGTCATCCTGGTCACGTTTCTGTTTTTTGGGCGGTTTGTGCTTTATTTTTTCGGTATCTCGTTGCCGGTTTTGAAAATTGCCGGCGGATTGATTGTGGCCAACACTGCGTGGGGGATGGTTACGTCTCACGCGCGGATCACGCCGGAGGAAAGTCATGAAGCGCAGGACAAGGAAGATATTTCGCTCACGCCGCTGGCGATGCCGCTGATGTCAGGGCCGGGCGCCATTGGGGTGGTGATGGCGCTGGCTGCGCACGTGGATAGCGCGGCGTCGTACATCGGCATGATTATCGGCATCGCCGGGATCGCGCTCTCGGTTTTGTTGTTCTTCTGGCTGGGAGGGCCGCTGGTGCGGCGGCTGGGTCCGAGCGCGGTGGGAGCCATCAACAAGATTTTTGGCTTCCTGATTTTGGCCATTGCTGTTCAGTTGGTGTGGGACGGGGTGGCGGACTTCGGGAGCTGAAAACGCTCTGTGCAAATCCGGACAAACACTGGGGTAATATAGTTCCGAAAGTATGGCCTACGCTCAGGGATGAAGGGATCAGACTATGACAAAAGCACGGGCGCTCGCGCTACTGGTTATCGCCGCACATTGGATTGTCGCCATCTGGCACCTGTTCGTTGCGGCCAGGATTCTCCCCGCCCCAAACAACCACGTTAGTTGGCTCGCCATAGTTTTGATAACCTCAGGGCACGCGGTCGTATCCATTCTGTTATGGAAGCTCAGCGATAAATTTGCTGGGTTTGTTTCGGTGATTTTCTTTTTGGCCGCAATGAGTGCCGATCTTTATGAGCACTTCCTGCATGCCTCTCAAAACAACGTTTTCATGGTGGCGCGCGGCGATTGGACCACCATCTTTAACGTAAGCGTCTTCATTCTTCTCGCGCTGGAAATCCTGGGATGCTCGCTTGGAACTATCATGCTTGGTGGTAGGACAAGGGGCAACAAGGCAACTCCGGGACTCAATTCACAATTCGGCAAGCAGAGTCCCAAGCTTTTCTCCAGTCAATTCAATACGCTATCCCCGGACGAGCGTCTGGTGTGAAAACCTGTGTCGTTCGCGGCGAGCGCAATGAGGAATGTAATCTGATCTCGCTTCGGCTGGATCGCCGGCGTGCGGAGTTGCGCTAGGCGGAGAGCCGAGGCGGCTGTCCCTACAAGTTAATTTTCCACTGCCGACGCGGCCCTGAAGGGCTTTACCTACTTCAGGGTGACCAGCTTCTCGACCAGCTCCGAATAATCCTTCTTCTCGATTCCGTGGACTTCCTTGTTGTAGGCGTCCACCTTCGACGAATAATTCATCGAGCAGAATTTCGGGCCGCACATGGAGCAGAAGGCTGCTTCTTTGTAATGGTCGTCGGGCAGGGTTTCGTCGTGCATGGAGCGGGCGGTTTCGGGGTCGAGGGAGAGCTCGAACTGCTTCTCCCAATCGAATTTGTAGCGGGCGTAGCTGAGGGCGTCGTCGCGGTCGCGGGCGCCGGGGCGTCCGCGGGCGATGTCGGCGGCGTGGGCGGAAATCTTGTAGGCGATGATGCCGTCTTTCACGTCTTTTTCATTCGGTAAACCTAAATGCTCCTTGGGCGTGACGTAGCAGAGCATGGCTGCGCCGTACCATCCGATCATGGCCGCACCGATGGCTGAGGTGATGTGGTCGTAGCCGGGAGCGATGTCGGTGACCAGCGGGCCGAGCGTGTAGAACGGAGCTTCGTAGCAGAGCTCGACTTCCTTCTCGACCTGCTCCTTGATCTTGTCCATGGAGACGTGGCCGGGACCTTCGATCATGACCTGCACATCGTGCTGCCAGGCGATCTTGGTCAGCTCGCCGAGAGTCTTCAGTTCGGCGAATTGGGCTTCGTCGCTGGCGTCGGCGACGCAGCCGGGACGCAGGCCGTCGCCCAGCGAAAAGCTGACGTCATACTTCTTAAAAATCTTGACAGATGTCTTCGAAGCGTTCGTAGAGAAAATTCTGCTTGTGGTTGTGAACCATCCATTGGGCGAGAATCGCGCCGCCGCGGCTGACGATGCCGGTGATGCGCTTGGAGATCATCGGCACGTACTGGATCAGGACGCCGGCGTGAATGGTCATGTAGTCCACGCCTTGCGCGGCTTGCTCTTCGATTACTTCCAGCATCACTTCGGCGTTGAGATCTTCGACGCGTTTGACGCGGGCGATGGCTTCATAAATTGGAACGGTGCCGATGGGCACGGGCGAGTGGCGGAGGATGGCCTCGCGAATGTTGTGAATGTCGCCGCCGGTGGAAAGGTCCATCACGGTGTCGGCGCCGTAGTGCACGGCGGTGTGCAGCTTCTTCAATTCTTCTTTGACTTCAGACGTGACTGCCGAATTGCCGATGTTGGCGTTGATCTTGCAGAGCGATGCGACGCCGATCGCCATGGGCTCGAGTTCCGGATGGTTGATGTTAGCGGGAATGATCATGCGGCCCCGCGCCACTTCGTCACGAACCAACTCGGGAGCTAACTTTTCGCGGTGGGCTACGTAACCCATTTCTTCGGTGATGACGCCCTGACGAGCGTAGTGCAGCTGGGAAAAGTTGCCAGTCGAGTTTTCCTGCTTGCGCCGCACAAGCCACTCTGCACGCGGCTGAGGAACGCTGTAACCATTATTGCCGTTACCGTCGGAAGAATTAGGGAGAGTCATGATAGAGCAGTCCTCGCTGGGATTTTCTGAAGTTTTGATTATACCTGTGTTCGGGGTGCAAACGGGCAAATGACTGTGCGGAGGGCGGTTTTGGCCGCATGTAATAGTTTCGTAATGTGTCAGGGATCACGGCGTGGAGGCCAGTGGGGGCGCTAGGTTGGAGACACAACCAAAATGAAAACTCATCCAAAAGGCAGTCATGCTCGCATTCTTCTGAGTTCAGTATTTGGGCCTTACGCGCAAGACGATGAATTTGGCAGCCGGTCGATCAATCCGATGGAGCTTTATCACAACCAGGTGACGCGGGCGCAGGGCAGCTTCTCGCTGCGCATGTTTCATCGTTCGTGGGGAATCATGATGATCCAGGAAAATATTTCGGCGCCGTGCAGCGTGCTGGATTTTCCTACGCGCGAAGCGTTTGCCCACGAGTTGACCACGAACCGCTACGACATTGTTGGTATTTCATCGATCATCGTGAATGTTCTGAAGGTGCGGGAGATGTGCCGTATGGTGCGGGAACTCTCGCCGGATTCGGTGATCGTGGTGGGCGGACATGTGGCTGCGGTTCCGGGGCTGGATGCGATGATCGATGCCGACCACATCGTGCGCGGAGAGGGAATCTCGTGGATGCGGCGGTACCTGGGAGAAGACGAGAACGCGCCGATCCGGCATCCGGCGATTGTTTCGGGGTTGCAGACTCGCATCATGGGAGTGAAGCTGCCGCAGCGGAAGGGCGGGACGGCCGCGACCATTATTCCTTCGGTGGGCTGCCCGATGGGGTGCAACTTCTGCACCACGTCGGCATTTTTTGGAGGCAAGGGAAAGTTCATCAACTTCTACGAAACCGGAGATGAACTGTTTGAGGTGATGTGCGGGATCGAAGCGGAGCTGGAAGTGAAGTCGTTTTTTGTGATGGACGAGAACTTTCTGCTGCACCGCGAGCGCGCGATGCGGTTGCTGGAGCGCATGAAAGAAGCGGGCAAGAGTTGGGAGCTTTCCGTGTTTGCCTCCGCCAATGCGATTCGAAAATACACCATGCTGGAACTGGTGGAGCTGGGGATTTCGTGGGTGTGGATGGGGCTGGAATCTCCGCGATCGAGTTATGGCAAGTTGAAAGGGCACGACCTCACGCAGCTGACGCGCGAACTTCGCGAACACGGGATACGGGTGCAAGGCTCGACGATCATCGGACTCGAACACCACACGCCGGAAAATATCGTGCAGGAAATTGAATCAGCGGTGGACTACGAGACTGACTTCCACCAATTCATGCTGTACACGCCGGTTCCGGGCACGCCGCTTTATCAGGAGATGGCGGAGCAGGGGCGGCTGCTGCCGAATGTCGATTACGCCGATATTCATGGGCAATACAAATTCAACTTTCAGCATGGCGCGATTTCACGTGATGATTCCAAGCGATTTCTCGATTGGGCATTCTGGCGCGACTTTGAGCGCAACGGGCCGAGTCTTTACCGTCTTTGCCAGACCATGCTGCAAGGCTGGCAGCGCTACAAGGATTATCCCGATCCGCGGGTGCGCGAACGGTTTACGCGGCAGGTGAAGAAGATTATTGGCGCTTACAATGCGGCGCTCTGGGCGATGGAGCGGGATTTCAGGAAAGTGAATCGCAACGTAAGCGACAAGATTCACAAGCTGCGCCGGGAAGTTGAAAAAGAGTTTCCGGTGGTGGCGCGGCTCACGGCTGCATCCCTGGGGCCTGTCTTATTGTGGTCTACGCGGCGAGAGACGCGGCGGCTGGCGGCAGGACAGACATACGAACCCCCGACGTTTATCGAGCGCAGCAATTGGATTACGGCCTCATAGTCTTCGATCCTTTCCTGGCGCGGCCTTGCTCCCGCGGAGAGCGGAGCTTAGAATCTCATCCGTTCTTCAAAGGAGAAGTCTCGCTATGCGCGTGTTCCGTGTCCTGACGGCATTATTGGTTTTGGTCGAGTGTTGGCGGGTTTGCCCAAACATCCTCCTCTCCTCCTCGACGAGACCCGCTCCCGGCTTCAGTCTCGACACAATCGATAAGACAGCCGATCCGTGTGTGGATTTTTACCAGTACGCTTGCGGCAACTGGATCAAGAATTCTGAAATTCCTCCCGACCAGTCGCAGTGGGTCAGCTTTGTGGAACTGCGCGAGCGCAATCTCGACATTGAGCGCGGCATTTTGGAAAAGGCAGCCGCCGGCGGAGCTGGCCGCGACCCAGTCGACCAGAGAATCGGCGATCTCTACGGTTCGTGCATGGACGAGAAGGCGGTGAACGCCAAAGGAATCACTCCGGTCAAGCCGGAGCTCGATCGCGTGGCGGCGGCTCAGAATAAGGGCGCTCTTATGGACGAAGTGGCGCATCTTCACCTGGTCGGCGGGACATCGCTGTTCAGCTTTTACTCAGCTTCTGACTTGCACAATGCGGACCAAGTGATCGCTTACATCGACCAGGGAGGGTTGACGCTGCCCGATCGCGATTACTACATCAAGGACGATAACGCGAAGATGAAAGAGATGCGTCAGCACTTAGTGGAATACGTGACGCAAACATTTACGCTGGTGGGGCAAACGCCGCAACAGGCAGGCGATTCGGCGCAGACGGTGCTGCGCATCGAGACCGCTCTGGCCAAAGCGTCGATGGACCGCACGGCGCGGCGCGATCCGAAGAATCGCGATCATAAAATGAGCCGCGAGGAAGCGGTGGCGCTGGGACCGGATTTCTATTTGAACCGGTATTTTGAGGCGGTGGGCGCGCCGAAGTTTACTCAGCTCAATGTTACGAATCCAGATTTCTTCAAGCAGGTGAATGGAGTTCTGGAATCCGAATCGCTGGATTCGCTCAAGACTTATGTGAGCTGGCACGTGCTGAACGAGGCGGCTCCGTGGCTTTCGCAATCGTTCGTAGACGTTAACTTCAAATTCCAGCAAAACCTTACCGGACAAAAAGAAATTCAGGCGCGATGGAAGCGATGCATCACGTTGACCGACCGCGAGCTTGGGGAAGCATTAGGGCAGAGATATGTGGATGCGACGTTCGGCCCGGAGGGCAAGCAACGGATGCTGAAGATGGTGGACGCGCTGGAGAAATCGCTCGCAGAGGATGTTCAGAATTTGTCGTGGATGAGCGAGGAAACGAAAAAGCAAGCCAAGGTGAAGCTGGACGCGATTCGAAACAAGATCGGCTATCCGGACGTTTACCGCGATTACAGTTCGGTGGTCATCAAGCCTGACGATTTGGTGGGCAACATCGCCCGGGCGGAAGAATTCGAATCGAAACGGGAGATCGGGAAGATCGACAAACCCCTGGACCGCAAGGAGTGGGGCATGACTCCGCCCACGGTGAATGCGTATTACAACCCGTCGTTCAACGAGATTGTGTTTCCGGCGGGAATTTTGCAACCGCCTTTTTTCGATAAGTCGATGGACGATGCGGTCAATTTTGGGGGCATCGGCCTGGTGATTGGCCACGAGCTGACGCACGGCTTCGACGACCAGGGCCGCAAATATGATCCGCAGGGGGACCTGCACGACTGGTGGACGGCGCAGGATGGCGAGGAGTTCGAGAAACGCGTCAGTTGCATCGCCGACGAATATTCCAACTTTGTGGCTGTGGATGACCTCAAGCTGAACGGCCAACTCACGCTCGGCGAGAATACTGCGGACAATGGCGGTGCACGCATTGCCTTGATGGCGTTGGAGCACATGATTGCCGAGGACAAGACTGGGAAAGAAGACGAAAAAATTGACGGCTACACGCCGGAGCAGCGCTTCTTTCTGGGCTTCGGACGCGTGTGGTGCGAGAAGCGGCGTCCGGAAATCGCACGCACCCGGGTGCTCACCGATCCACATTCACCGGGGAAATATCGGGTGAATGGCGTGGTGCAGAATATGCCGGAGTTTCAGAAGGCCTGGGGATGCAAGACGGGGCAGCCGATGGTTGCGGAGAATGCCTGCCACGTCTGGTGAGTAGCGCAGTGAAGTAATCACTTCCAAAAATAAAGAACAACGGCCCGGCCTACCTTGCCGGGCTTTTTTCTTCTCGCAACTGGGCGGCAAGTGTCGATGACAAAAACGTGACGACGAAATGACTCACGTTTGACTGCATTGTGACAATGCCTCTTCTCACGCCGCGTAGTCTCGATCCACCTCGAGCGAAGAATTTTGTGACCGAATTAATGAATTGAGTGCAGAAGCTTCTGCAGAGAGGCCGAGGCATTGGTTTATTCAAGCATTAACCGGTTCGCTCCATCGAAAAGGAGAAAAGGATGAGCAAACTTTCTACATACGCACTGGCGATTGCCGTCTCTCTGGGAACGACGGCGATGCTCGACAACAGTCAACGAACCAACCGGCCATACGAAACCGCAGAACAGCGATTGGCGGCCGACGGTGCGTTCCGCGATGGCATGTACGTAGGCAAGCTTGCAGCCGAAGGCGGGAGACCCTTGCGTCCGGCTATTGCACGCTGGTCCACGGAACAGGACCGCGCCATGTTCACGGCGGGGTATCGCCGTGGATACAA
Source organism: uncultured Acidobacteriaceae bacterium (assembly GCA_963760855.1). Taxonomy (GTDB): domain Bacteria; phylum Acidobacteriota; class Terriglobia; order Terriglobales; family Acidobacteriaceae; genus Sulfotelmatobacter. Next base: position 424,516 of record CAVXFD010000008.1, read on the forward strand.
CGAAACGCTCGCTCGCATCGAGCCTTAGAAACAAAGGTCCAACAAAAAAGAATTGAGGTGTTGCGTTATGCATGAACGAAAGTTACTCTCCCTATTCGCCCTTTCCCTGTCGATCTTTTTCTCCCTGGCAATTTGCGTCATCGGCACTCGTGTGGCCAAGGCCGGCGCAGTTCCGTCGAGCGCCAACGCAGCCGGCGCCGCCAACGTGAAGGGTACAGTCCGATTTGAAGGGGTGGTACCGAAGCCCGAGCCGATCAGCATGGCCGCAGACCCAAGCTGCGCCAAACAACATTCCTCGCCCGTGTTTGAGCAAGAGGTGATGACAGATTCAAAAGGTGATTTGCAAAACGTGATTGTGTTTGTTGCGGAAGGATTGGGCGAGCGCACGTTTGATCCGCCCACACAGCCCGTCGTGGTTGAGCAGAAAGGCTGCATGTATATGCCGCATGTTTTGGCGGTACGGGCAAACCAGCCGTTGCACGTAGTCAATGACGATCCCACGTCCCACAATATTCATCCCACGCCCGCGAATAACCGCGAATGGAACAAGGCGGAGCCGCCGGGATCGAGCGTGGACGAATCGTTTGCGCGGGAGGAGATCGCGATCCCGGTGAAGTGCAATTTGCACCCGTGGATGCACGGCTACATTGCGGTGTTCAAGCATCCGTATTTCACGGTGACGGGCAAGGACGGGAGTTTCGACTTGAGCAGTCTGCCGCCTGGGACCTACACCATCAAAGCGTGGCACGAGAAGCTGGGTACGTCCACGCAGACGATCACGATTTGCGCCAACGAAACCAAGGAGATCAGTTTCGTTTTCAAAGCAATGTGAAGCGAGAAACTTATGCCAATACTTCAACCCATTCGACTTCCGCACCCGGTACACGAGGCGCAGGAACTCATCACGATCTGCGACGACGATATTGCGGAAGCGCGCAGCGAGGCGTCGCATTATTACCGACGTGCCCAAACCGACACCGAAGCGGCTTTCTGGTTCGGCGTGATCAAGGTGCTCACGCCGAGCGCGAGGCCGGAGGCCTGAATGGTTGAGGCTGGCTCGGGCGTTTGGCGCGGAGGAATGCGATCTGCCCTTCAGTGCTTTTCTGGAATCTTGAAGCCCTTGCGGCGTTGTTCGCTGTAGCGGTGCAGGGCGTCGAGGATGATGGGATACGCTTCGCCGGCGGGGCGTATCTCGTCGACTTCGACGGCCTTGCCTTCGAGCTGTTTGTAATCCTGAAAAAAGCGGCGCAGCATGAGCATGCGGTGAGGGGGCATCTCCGCGGCTTCGCGGTAAGAATTGAACTCGGGATCCTCGGTGGCGATGGCGATAATTTTGTGATCGGGCTTTCCACCATCAATCATCGTCATCAGGCCGATGGCGCGGGCGTGGATGATGGTGAGCGGAACCACGGGTTCCTGGCAGAAGACGAGAACGTCGAGAGGATCGTCGTCTTCCGCCAAGGTTTGCGGGATGAAGCCGTAGTTCGCCGGATAGTAAACGGCGGAGTAGAGGATGCGGTCGAGCTTGATCAGGCCGCTTGCTTTGTCGAGTTCATACTTGACGCTCGATCCGAAAGGGATCTCGATGACGCAGTCGAATTCCTGCGGGAGTTTGTCGCCGGGAGTTACGTCGTGCCAGGGATGGATCATGGGATTCGGGAACTGCTTCTATTTTAGCGGAGGATTGGAGCTCTCAGCTGTTGGCTCTCAGCTTTCAGATCTTCTTATGGACGTTGTTGTGGATTTCCTGGCGTGAATACTTCTTGGTGGGCATGCGTGTGAAGTGAGAATTTTGATCGTTCTTGGGGGCGTCCCCCCTCCTCCTCGGTCTATTGCAATCATCGTGGTAGCGGAAAATCCTGCAAAGATCTTAGAGCTCCAGTCACTTAGGGGTAGAATCTTGCGCTTAAAGGATTTGCGGGCGGAGTCTTCCCAAGTTTGTATTCCTCCTGGCTTCAGGATGATGGACTGATTTTGAAGGAGGAACAAGGTTGGATGTCACGGGGGGATTTGTGGAAATGTCTCCCGAAGCCTAACCCTGACCGCGCCGTTTGCCAAATTGATTCGGGGTAGCTGGTTTGTTAAGGTCGTCGTCATGTCCGAGCGTGTCATGTCCGAGCGTTCTACCGAGCAGATACGCGAGTTGCTCGACTCCCTTTATCGCGTGGATTCGGGACGAATCCTGGCGACTCTGATCCGCTTGCTCGGTGATTTTGATCTTGCCGAGGAGGCGATGCACGAAGCCTTTGCGGCTGCTCTTAGCCTGTGGCCGAAGAGTGGAGTACCCGGCAACCCGCGACCATGGTTGATTTCGACGGCCCGATTCAAAGCCATTGATACTCTACGTCGACGAGCAAGATTTGATGCGTCTCAAGACGAGCTCGTGCGACATCTCGAAGCGCAATGGAGTTCGGCGGATAGGTCCAATGCAGAGAACAGCCTTGAGGATGATCGGCTTGAGGATGATCGGCTGCGGCTGATCTTTACCTGCTGTCATCCCTCGCTGGCGCCGGAAGCGCGCGTTGCGCTCACCTTGCGTGAGGTGTGCGGACTGACGACCGAGGAGATCGCGAAGGGCTTCCTCACCACTCCGCGGACGCTGGCGCAGCGCATTGTGCGCGCCAAGGCAAAGATTCGAGAGACACGAATTCCGTACGAGGTGCCGACGCCGCAGGAATTGCCGGAGCGGCTGGACGCGGTGCTTCAGGTGATCTATCTCGTCTTTAACGAGGGCTATTCGGCTGCGGCGGGAGCGAACGTAACGCGGGCCGAGCTCACCGGCGAGGCGATTCGACTGGGCCGGTTGCTGGCCGAGCTTCATTTGGCCGAGCTTCGGCCAGAGCAGGAAGTGATGGGTTCAGAAATAACGGGGCTGCTTGCCCTGATGTTGCTGCAGGAATCCCGTCACGCCGCGAGAACCTCGCCGACCGGAGAGCTGATTTTGCTGGAGAACCAGGATCGCTCGCTCTGGAACCGGGAGCAGATCGCGGAGGGAGTGGCATTGCTGGAGAAAGCCCTGAAGTCCCGCCGCTTCGGCGCTTACACACTGCAGGCTGCGATTGCGGCCGTTCATGCGGAGGCGGAATCGGTCGCTGCGACCGACTGGCGGCAGATTGTTGCGCTTTACGACCGATTGCTACGAATTCAGCCTTCGCCAGTTGTACAGCTAAATCGTGCCGTGGCAATTGCCATGCGCGATGGTCCAGAGGAAGGTCTGGCGCAGATCGACGCGGTGTTGGAACATGGCGAATTGGCCAATTATTACCTGGCGCATTCCGCCCGCGCGGATATGTGCCGCAGGCTCGGCAGGACAGTTGAGGCTCGGGCTTCGTATGAGAAAGCTCTGGCGCTGACCCAACAGGAACCAGAACGGCAATTCCTGCAAGAGCGGATTCGGCAGCTGAAATAAAAATAATCGAGATTAAGAGAAACCGAGGACAGATCGAACGTTCCCCAATTTTTCGACGAATGGAAATTGGTGAACGTCCCGTCTGTCCCCATGTTCCCAGGTTTTTTGGCTGACCCGGCTGACGCAATCCGCGACCCGTCTGCGAAGAACATGTGAAACTAAAACTGGCCGGAACTGTATCTTGTTCCGGCCAGTTAGGAACGGCTCGAGCTTCCGAGCAACTACTGCTTGTTGTCTTCTCTTGCTTCTGCGATGTGTGACTGATGGCCGGCTTCGGACACTGCCTTTAGAAACGCATTGGCGCTCGCAGGAGTTCTTGCCTTACCTGAAAGAATGTTGCGGAACATCATGTGGTGGCCATAGATGGCGCGAGTCGAGTCGTTGTCCTGCTCGATTACCGCACCTTCCAGGGTCAGGCCGGCGAAGACGCCCTTGGATCGTGAGTAGGTTAATACTTCGGTGTTCAGCAAAATGTCAGTTCCAGCGGAGGTGTGACGGCCGACCGGGCCAGCCGCTACCGATCCTTCTCCGGTAAGCTCGAATTTGCTCGAAAGCAAGTGCTGCAAGCCGCGGTCATTCATGACCAGCATGATCAGGTCGACGCCTTCAACGCCAATCTGTAGTCCCCAGCTGCCGCCGCCGATTGAAACGAATGCGGGTGCGCTCCAGCCTTCAGCCGTGCGGCAAGTCGCCACGCCGCGTCCATGCTTGCCGCCAAAGATGAATCCGCCCTTGAGTAAGTTCGGCACTACGACGATGCACTTGGCGCCATTCAACACTTCTTCGGGAATCCCTTTGTCGGGTGTCGACATGATGGATTGCAGAACCTCGACTGATTTCTGCATGCGGTCAACGGTTTCTTCCCGGTCGGAGCCGGCAAATGCGTACGTTCCAGCCATGCCGATCAAGCTCATCAACAGCAGTGACATTGTCTTTTTCATGAATTGTTCCTTTCAGGGCGGTGGAACTAAGGAGAGAAAGCTTCAGATGGCTGACTTAGTTCAGAGGACCTGAAAGAGAGAGAAGAAGTGCTCGTCTCTGCTAAGCATGATCGCTGAGGCCAGAAAGAATAGCTGGTCTGAATTGCTCAGTATCGCAGCTCACGATCCGGCAGAATGACCTCGACCCTGCAAGAAGGAGACAAATATGCTTTGGACCATTTTTGTGGTGCTTCTGGTTCTGTGGCTCTTAGGTTTCAGCCTGCATATCGCGGGCGGCTTGATCCACTTGTTGCTTGTGGTAGCCCTGGTGGTTCTCGTAATCAACCTGATAAGCGGACGGCGAGGCGTAGTTTAGCGACGGCCAGCGGCAAAAGGCGCTCAGTCGTGCAGAACCACGTTGAGAAGCGAACTGTGGACCTGCAGGGCGCCTTCCACACCTCCGGCATAGTCGATGAAGCCCATTTTACGGAACCGGTTCATAAAAAAACTTACCCGGGAGCGAGTCGTTCCCACCATTGCGGCCAGAGTTTCTTGGCTGATCTTAGGGACCACGGTTTCCGGAATGCCTTCTTTGCCGAAGTGAGCGAGCAAGATAAGGACGCGGGCCAACCTCTTCTCGCTGGAGTTGAACAGCTGGTCTACGAGATCCTCCTGGTAGCGGATATTACGTGCCAGGAGATACGCGACAAACATGTCGGAGAGCGAGTTTTGGTGGTGGAGCGCATCCATCATCGTCTTCTTCTCGATCCGCAGGATCTCGCAATCCATCATGGCCGCCGCCGTGCCCATGCGCACAACCTGACCCGCCAGCGCGCCTTCACCAAAAAAGTGCCGCTCGCTCACGATGGCGAGGGTCGCCTCTTTGCCCGCCGTCGAGACCACGGTGAGCCGGACTTTGCCCTTCTGGACATAGAAGACGGCGTCCGCGCTGTCCCCCTGCGCAAAGATTATTTGTTTCTTGGCGACAGACAGAATCTTTCTGCCAGCGCCAATCGTTGCAAGGAAGGTTTCAGGATTGAAATTAATCGCGGGAGCCGGGCTCATGGTCAGTCAGTATAGCCCACGACCGGGAGTGGCCCGAATAAAGCGCCGGCAGAGTTATTTTTCCAGAGCCGCCAGACGCCGATCGCGATGGGGTGAAATGCGCGGCTTACCCGTGCTGAGCTCACATTTCTTTCCAGCTTTAGCTCCGCAAGTAGGGCAACGAATGGCAAGGGTTGGATCTTTTACCGCGTTCATGGCCGGATCATGCTCCTTTGATGGGCCACGCACTGATCAATTGTGCTCACTCCGGCAACTATTTTCTTTATCTCTTATCGTCGGTGTTTCGGATGCAACGATCTTGAATCTCACGCATGTGAGCTGTCTTGCTCAGACGCCGCAGTCGACACCTGTCATTCTTTGATCTCTGAGTGTGCAGACCGAGCCGCGGACGCTGATTCGCAGCTCACTTACCAGGCCGCCTTCGAAGGCGGCCACATCCAGCGTCAGCTCTCCATCCGTGTAAATGCCGCGAACCTGCGGTGAACACGACCCTAAGCTCTCGAAGCATTCGCAACAGCCGGCAACGCTCCCGCCGAACCGGGAAGCGTTAGCTGGCAAAGAAGGAAGGTAAAAAGATCATGCCTTTAATTCAACTCCTGGAAGTTCTAATCGTGGTGGGTGTTCTTCTGTGGCTGGTGAACCGATTCATCCCCATGCAGTCGTCCATCAAGTCAATTTTGAACGGCGTGGTGGTCATTGCCGTTGTTCTGTGGCTGCTGAATGTTTTTGGCCTGTTTCATTCGCTTTCCGTGATCCGCCTTGGAAAAGGATGAGAGCGGCGCATCTACCAAATACGCAACAAGTCTGAAATCCGAAGAAACACAACTCGGCAGATACCTGCCGCAAGGAGATAGTGTGAGGACAAAACTTTTGTTAGCGGTCGCAGTCGCGCTGAGCTTGCCGGCAGTAGCTCAGAGCAATTCTCAAACCACGGTCGCAGTCGGAAATTCGAATTCGACCCCAACCTTCCGCGTAGTTGTCATCAGCCGTAGCGTGCAGGCGGTCAACTACCAGCACCGCAGCGGCTCGTCGAAACTGGATTTCGTGGGCACCGATTTGATGCCTTCCGCGAATGGCGTCGCCGAAGTGAACAGCAAGCGCGGATCCATTGCGATCGAAGCAGAGTTTGGCGATCTGCACCAGCCGACGACCTTCGGCAACGAATATCTAACCTACGTACTGTGGGCGATTTCGCCCGAAGGCCGCGCCGTAAATCTGGGCGAAGTTCTGGTTGGCGGAAATCACCGCAGCAAGCTGCGAGTCACCACCGACCTTCAGGCCTTCGCGCTGATCGTGACTGCGGAACCTTATTATGCGGTTCGTCAGCCCAGCAATCTGGTGGTCCTCGAGAACGTAGTCCGCGATGAGACCAAGGGTACAACCGAAGCCGTGAACGCCAAATATGAACTGATGGAACGCGGCGGCTACATCCCCACTGGCTATAAGTTCGATCCCGTTGTCCTGAACGCGAACCTTCCGCTGGAATTTTTCGAAGCGCGCAATGCGGTGCGTATTGCTCAATCCGAAGGCGCGGAACAGTACGCCAACGGAAGCTATCAACATGCCATCGAGCTGATGAATCGTGCCGACGAATATGCCACGAGTAAGCACATCGACCGGAAGCCGCTGATTGCGGTCTCCCGCGAGGCCGTGCAGACTGCCGAAGATGCGCGTGCCATCGCCGTCAAGAAGATGGACGACGTGCGCTTGGCAAACGAACGCCAGGATGCAGCCGATGCACAGATGAAAGCGCAGGGCCAGACCGAAGATGCGATTCGGCAAAGGCAGCAAGCGCAGTCCGATACGGCAGTTGCTGAAGCGGACAAGGCGCAGGCCGAGTCCGACGCGGCAAAAGCCCGAAACGACGCAATGAACTCACAAGCTGCGGCCGCGAAAGCCAATGCTGATATGGCCAACAGCCAGGCTGCCTCAGCGACGGCACTCGCGGCTGCCCAGGCCGATGCGGACCAATCCCGCGCCGCCGCACAGCAGTCGCAATTGAACGCGCAACAAGCGGATGCCGACAAAGCCGCCATGCGTGCGAAATTATCCGAGCAACTGAATTCCATTCTTCAGACCCGCGAAACCGCGCGGGGCCTGATCGTCAGCATGTCCGATGTGTTATTCGACAGCGGAAAATATTCCTTGAAGCCGGGAGCGCGCGAGAAACTGGCGAAGATTGCCGGAATTCTGCTCGCCTATCCGGGACTCAACATCGAAGTCGGCGGCTATACGGATAACGTCGGCGGCGATGGCATGAATCAGACTCTGTCTGAAAATCGTGCCGGCTCGGTGCGGGATTATCTCGTGCAGCAAGGCGTAGCCAGCGGCTCGGTTTCATCCAAAGGCTTCGGCAATACGCTGCCGGTGGCCTCCAACGAAAACTCTGCCGGCCGCCAGCAGAACCGCCGAGTGGAACTGCTCGTCTCCGGCGAGGCGATTGGGACTCCGGTGAACGCAACTACAGGAAGCTTGCGCTAGAGCAAGCCGGACGCGGGCGATATCCGCCCGCGTCCACACACAGAATGAGAGGAACACTTATGAGACTACTTTTAGCCATCGGCACAGCAGTTCTGTCACTTACCATCGTCGCTCCGGTATACGCACAAGAGGAACAGCACGACCAGAAGGAAGAAGAAAGAGCCAAGCCTGCGCAGGAGGAGAAGAAAGCACAACCAGACCAAAAGCAGGAGAGGAGCGCGCAGCAAGAAAAGAATGCTAGGCCGGAAGAAAAAAACTCAAAGCCGGAAGAGAAGAACGCCAAGCAAGAGCAGCAACGCGCACCGTCGGCGAAGCCCGAGAAACAGGAACAGCACGCTAGCGCGGGCCGCATTCCCGCCGACCGCTACAAGGCCAACTTTGGACGCGAACACAGTTTTCGGGTTAGCGAAGGCGATTACCGCAATCACCGCTTTCAATACGGCGGCTATTGGTTCGGATTCGCCGGCGTGTGGCCGAGCAACTGGCTTTACACGCAGGATGTTTATGTGGTCGACATTGACGGCGTGTATTACCTGTGTAATCCCGTCTACCCAGGCGTGAACGTTCAACTGAACGTGACGCTGTAACAGTCCAGGCAGCGGAAGGTTAGCCGGGTGCCCCACTTCTCGCATTCTTTGCTAGAAGTGGGGCTTTTCGCCGACACCCTCCCGACCCCCAGCCAGCACTCTGTCGAATTTTCTCCTCCCACCAAGACCAGTCGTTGATCTGAACCAATCCCGCTTCTCCGTATGCATAGGATAGTAGAAGAAGAAACTTTTCTTGGACGACTTGTCGAATTCCGGTGGGACCGTTCGACTATGTGGTGAAGGCCGGACAACCGGCCCTCCAGAAAGTGGTTCCTGGGGGATACGCTACGCGAAAAATCTGCAAATCGGGTGTCGATTCCCCGCCACCCCGTTCGACTAGTAAGTGGAGCCGCACCGCGCACCCGGCGCCTGGCAACTCGCAACTTTCCAGGCCCAGCGCAGTCCAGGCTCTTATATAAAAGTAGCGGCCCTGATACGGTGTCGGCGCAACACCCAAGGAGCAGTAGAAAACGAAAAAGTATAGAGGAAAGCGATGACTCGAAATCAAAGACACAGCATTTTCCTGAGCGCATTCGTACTCGTCTCCGCGCTGATCGCAACTCGGCTCGCAGCTGCACAAGACCCCAACCAACCATATCCAACGATGGCCCGGGTAGAACAATATCTGATGGATCGCGACGCCGAAATCGCCTTAGCCCGCAGCGCCGCTCCAGACGCTATCTCCCACGACGCCTCGGTCATCGTCCTAACCCGTCACGGCTACGAAACCGCAGTCGAAGGAAAAAACGGCTGGGTCTGCTGGGTCGGACGCGGCTGGCTGGCCATGTTCGATAACCCAGAATTCTGGAATCCAAAAGTTCGCGCCGCAGATTGCCTCAACCCACCAGCCGCCCGCTCCATTCTTCCATACGCCTACAAACGCACCGAACTACTCCTGGCTGGCCATTCCAAACCCGAAGTCATCGCCGCAATCAAAGCAGCGATAGACAAAAAAGAATTACCACCCCTCGAGCAGGGAACCATCTCCTACATGATGTCGAAGGGCTCGTATCTAACCGACAACGGCGGCCACAACGGCCCCCACCTGATGTTCTACGAAACAGTAAAAGACGGCGCAGCCTGGGGCGCAAATCTCGCAAACTCCCCAGTCATGGCTGTAAATTACTGGTACATCTCCGAGCAATCTTACCCACAACTCAAATCCTTCCCACCACTGTCCGTCTTCTTAATAGGAGCAGACAAATGGTCCGATGGAACGCCGGCGCCGAGCATGTAAAGACTCAGCGGCAAACGTTAAGTCCCGCTGTGCCAAAAATCGAAGTTCAGAAAAGTAGCGGCCCTGATACGGTGTCCGCACAACACTCGATACTCATTACACAAGGAGAACACCATGCGCTTCATGATGATCATGTTTCCGAAAGACTACGAAAACGCAAAGCCCGGCTGGGTGCCCGACCTCAAAGCGATGGAGGCAATGGGCAAGTACAACGAGGAACTAGGGAAAGCCGGCGTGCTACGCGCGCTCGACGGGCTGACTCCGCCCGCGACGATGAGCGCGCGCGTCACCTTCAAAGGCGGAAAATCGAAAGTGACCGACGGTCCGTTTACCGAGGCGAAGGAAGTGGTGGGCGGCTACTGGATCATCCAGGTGAAGTCGCGCGAAGAGGCGCTCGAATGGGCCTCGCGCATCCCCGGAAAGGATAACGAAATGGTCGAAGTTCGACGGATGTTTGACATGACCGACTTCGATCCTGAGACCCAAAAGTATATCCAAGAGAAGTTCGGCGACGACGTAGCTGCTGAGATGCGCCAGTAGTAAAAAAAACCGGCGCTTTGTCGGTTTCGCGACGCCTCGTACGACGCCTATGTAGCCGCCACAGGAGGAGGAGAAATCATGACACAGTATTTGGTTGCTATACACCACCCCGACGGATACGACGGGTCGCTCGAGGACGAAGCGATGCACCGCGATATCGACGTGCTCAACGAAGAGATGATCGCTGCCGGTGTGAGGATCTTCGCTGGTGGCCTCTCTGCGGCCCGCAACGCGAAGTCGCTGCGGGCGCAGCCGGGTGGCAAGGTGCTCATCACCGACGGACCGTACCTGGAGACCAAGGAGCACATCGGCGGTTTTTGGATACTGAAAGCCGCTGACCTCGATGATGCACTGGCGTGGGGGCGCAAGGCTGCCGTTGCCTGTCGGGCGCCGGTCGAGGTGCGCGAGTTTTTGGCGATGCCGGCCTGACAGGCTGGCATTATGAGGTGAAATCCAAAGAAGAAGCGATCCAATGGGCGGCGGACTTGGGCCACTCTCAGGAGGAAAACGATGCGGAAAAAGAAGGTTGGCGCAATCGCAGTCTTGATCATGAGCTTCGCACTACTTGTCGTGCTCGGTGCGGCGAACCTCGGTACGGCGAATCAGGCGATGGCACAGGATGCCCCGACATCTTATCCGAACATTATCCCGGCAAAGATGGCCCCGATAAAGATGGCCCCGATCGACCAATACCTCATGACGGATCAGAGTGCGGAGATAACCCTGGCCCGCAGTGCGGCACGGGAGTCTATTGCACGTGATGCCGAGGTGCAGGTTCTTGGACGTCATGGTTTCGAAACGGCGGTCAAAGGCAAAAATGGTTTCGTGTGTATCGTGGGACGTTCATGGACGTCTGCTGCGGATGCTGACTTTTGGGATCCGAAAGTGCGGGTACCGATGTGTGTGAATGCAGCAGCCGCGCATTCCTACCTTCTACGAATCACCAAAGAGACCGAGTGGGGACTGGCGGGGCGTACGCCAGCTCAGATGACCGAGGTCGTCACGGCTGCCATCGCCAAAAAAGAACTGCCGGCGATGGAATCCGGAGCTATGTGCTACATGCTGTCGAAGCAAGGCTACGGTGGCGACAGCAGCCCCCACTGGCCTCCCCACCTCATGTTTTTCTATTCGGACACTGACCCGGCAATTTGGGGAGCGAATCTGCCGGGTTCCCCCGTCGTTGGTATGAGCGACCCCGTGGAGCACCTGACGCAGTTCGTGATTCCTGTGCAACGGTGGTCGGACGGAACGGAAGGCCGCTAAACCGGAGTGTGCAAAGAGCGGACAAGCGCTGGTACATAAGAAAGGGCAATCCAATGAGAAATGTAATCTACGCAATCAACCTTACCCTGGATGGCTGCTGCGACCACACCAAATTCAATCCCGCTGAAGACTTACTTGAACATTACACGCACCTCTTGCGAGATGACGCTGGGCTGCTCGTCTATGGGCGTAAAACCTACCAATTGATGGTTCCTTATTGGCCTGATATCGCAAAAAGCCAGTCCGAGACCAAAGAGGATATCGAATTTGCTCAAGCATTTGATTCTCTCAACAAGATTGTTTTTTCACGATCGTTGGCCAGCGCTGAAGATAAAAATACGAGAATTGTCCGCTCAAACCTTCGCGACGAAATACTTAAATTGAAACAAGAACCAGGCAAAGATATTTTGGTCGGCGGTGTAGATGTTCCTTCACAACTGATGGAGCTTGGCCTGATTGACGAATATCGTTTGGTCGTTGCGCCAATCATTGCCGGGGAAGGGAGACGGTTGTTTGAAGGTGTCCACCTGCCGAAGAACCGCCGATTAAAACTTGTTGAGTCAAAGACTTTTCAATCGGGAAGTATTGCGCTTCGTTACTTGAAACAGTGACAGAAAAATCTGCACGGCTGTGCTGCAGGGTGGCCCGGGCTTTTCAGCTTGCGGGCATTCTCAACACAGTGGGTGCAGTGCACGCAAAGATCGTTAAAGGTCGGCCACCCGGCAAAAACACAACAGGGTGCATGCCTCGCTAAAATCGAGCCGAGGGCCCCGCGGCATGAGCGTCGCAGGGTCGCCGGAGCGCGACGACGAATCCATCAACGAACGTATCGAGCAAGATCAAAGTACTGGCTCGACACTGCAGCCCGTAAGGCCTCAAGCGAACATCCGCAACCGTTTAAATCCGCATTCCATCCGGGCCGAGGGTTAACCGTACGTGAGATCGGTGCTCTGCCCGACTTCGATGATATAACCGTCAGGATCGCGGATGTAGCAGCGTATCTCGCCGTACTTGGGGATCGGTTCCGTGATGAACTCCGCTCCTCGACTTTTCCATAATTTGTAGCACGCTTGAATATCCGCAACGCGGAAATTCATAAAGCTGTTGATGTGATTCGGGTCGGGGACGCTGAGCGTTACCGTCGGCTTATCCGGGGTCGGCCCGCCCCCGATGTTCAGAATCATCCAGATATTCGCCAGCTGAAGGTACCCAGGCGCGTTGCCGTCACCCAGGCTCAGAATGCGAGCGCCGAAGACCTTTTCGTAGTAGCGAGCCGATCGCTCGATATCGGCGACGGTGAGAAATTGTGCGATGCTGATCCCCTCTCGCGGGGGCATCTCGTAGCTCTTCTGGTCAATTTGTACGCTGTCCATGGATGGCTCCAATTTCGATAGGCTACTTATTTTAATACGGTATCTCATTCCGGTTTCCGCCGGCTAGGAAGTGCGTGCAGAACGGACAAAAGTTGCGTCGGGAGCATCGCTACCCCTTCGACAAGCTCAGGACAGGCTCTTGCAAAAAACGCAAGGATGGGGCACCCTCGGTCGGAATAGTGCACGCAAGGATCGTTAGAGGTTGGCCACCCGCCAAATCCGATCAAGGAGACTCTCAAGATGACACCGCATCAACTATCGATTGCGCGCCAGAATGCAAGCCTGTGGCGAGTTACCTTCAACAACCCGCCGATCAACATGTTTGTTCCCACAACGATCGAAGAATTGGGAGCGCTAATGACCGACCTCGAGGCGGACCCGTCCGTGAAGGTCGTAGTGTTCCAGTCGGCGAATCCCGATTTTTTCATCGCCCATCTCGACGTAGCCAAGGCAGCTGAACGGCCAGAGGTGCTGGGTCTTTGGCGCGACTTTGTGCTGCGCCTCTCGTCCACGCCAGTCGTGAGCATCGCCAAGATTCGCGGCCGCACGCGCGGCATCGGTAACGAGTTCGTGCTGGCCTGCGACATGCGCTTCGCCAGCCGGCAAAGCGCCCTGTTCGGCAACCCTGAGGTCGGCGTCGGTCTGGTCCCGGGCGGCGGAGCGCTGGAATGGCTCCCGCGTTTGGTCGGCCGCTCGCGGGCACTTGAAATCGTTCTTAGCGGTGACGACTTTGACGCTGATATCGCCGAGCGCTATGGCTGGGTGAACCGCACGCTGGACGATGACGACCTCGACACGTTTGTCGATGCGCTCGCCCAACGTGTGGCCTCGTTCGACCGTGAAACGCTGGCCGCGGCGAAGGCCCAAGTCAATCGGTTCGGGACGCCGACAGCTACCGAGCTTCAGTCGAGCATCGACCTGTTCTTCCCACTGCTGGCCTTGCCAGGTGCGCAGGCGCGCCGTGCGAAGGTTCGTAATATTGGTTACGGTATTCGGAGCGACTTCGAATTGAACTTCGGCCGGTACCTCCCCTCGTTCGGGCGGGCGGACGACGATGACATGGATAGCTCCAAATCCGCGTAGACGGCCTCTTTCCCACTCGAATTTCGCGCGAAAGGAAAAATCGGGGACAGACGGGACGTTCCCAATTTCCCGTCAGGAAAAACGGAAAACGTCCCGTCCTGTCCCCAGTTTCTGTCCCCACTTTCTTCGTGAAATAAAAATAGTTTGCCTCTGCTGTCGATGTTCCCTGTGCCCGACGACTATTAGCATGAACGATCCAGCGCGCAAGGGTGTGCCGCCGGCTCCCACCAAAAGGAGGAGAACCATGAAATACATCTGTTTGGGATACATCGAGCCAGGAAAGTTCGAAGGGACGACCGAGGACGAGCGACACGCAACGTTCGACGATTGCTTTGAGTACAACGACCATCTGCGCGCCAACGGACATCTTGTCGCCGAAGTACCTCTTCAGCCTCCGGAGACCGCGTTGACCCTGTACTGGAAAAACGGCAAAGTCTCGACGACCGATGGCCCCTATGCGGAAACCAAGGAACAGCTTGGCGGCATTCAAATCCTTGAGGCGCGAGACCTCAATCATGCCGTTCAGCTGGTCTCACAGCTTCCGGGCTTTAAGTATGGACTTGGACCGGTTGAGATACGGCCGGTTGCGGATTTGAGCGAAATCATAAAGGAGAGCGAGCAGCGGCGACGGCGAAAGGATAGGTCGCGATGAGGGCGGCCACGAAAGCAAGGACATACTCCGAACGTTACTGTCTTTCTCTGCTGAGCTACTGCCTAATGTTCGGGTTCGGAATGGCTTAGGTTGGGACGACAGTTTTTGCGGAATCTTGATTCTGGGCTTGAGGAAGGATAGAGTCATCAAAGGAACGTATGTGTGGGGTGGGTTATGTCCAGTCAAGGCAAGACTTATTTAAAGTTCGGCTCGGCTGTTGTCGTGATCCTGCTGCTGCTTGGCTATCTCGCATACACCGGCGTGCAGGACAGCAAGAGCTACTACGTCACCATCAGCGAGCTGCACAAAATGGGGAATGGGGCTTACACCAAGCGTTTGCGGGTGGCGGGGAACGTGCAGCCGGGGTCGATCAAGCGAACCGGGACGCACGTGCAGTTTGTGCTGATGGAACAGGATCAATTGCTTACGGTGGACTACACGGGAACTGAGGCGCCTCCGGATACTTTTAAGGACGACTCACAAGCACTGGCCGACGGCAGTTTTGGGCGAGACGGCGTTTTTCACGCGAAGGCGCTGCAAGCTAAATGCGCCTCGAAATATGCGCCGAAACAGCCGGGGAACTCGATGCAAGCTGAACCCACGAAGAGCGTGACGCAGGTGCAACCGCCGACCTCTGGCGGCGTCTCGAATTAGAATATCGTCAGCTGCAACGCAGGTAGGGATCCCTCGCTTCGCTCGGGATGACAACCGATAGGGGATGCAGCAGGTCCTGCGTCCTCGACTTCGCTGCACGCTTCCGCTATCTTCTACCTTTCGACTGAATCGCATTGATTCCCATCCCTGTGAGCGCCCCTGAAATCCCGGCCGCCTCGATTATTGCCGTCAACAACCTGATCAAGCAGTTCGGCCGGTTTGCCGCGTTACGCGGGGTCAATGCAGAATTTGATGGCGGGAAGTTTCACGTGATTCTCGGGGATAACGGGGCGGGGAAGACTACGCTGCTGCGGGCTATGGCCGGGTTGGCCCATCCCACGCGAGGAACGATTTCTATCCTGGGGAAGAGTCCGCAGGATGCGTGCCGCGACATTGGCTATATGGCGCATCCCTCTCTGCTTTACGACGAGATGAGCGGGATGGAGAATCTGCGCTACTTTGCGCGACTCTATGGCATTGCAGGAGACAGCCGTTGCGAGCAGGTGATTCGGTCGGTGAGGCTGGATCCGGAGTTGGCGCGTCCGGTGGGACAGTATTCGCAGGGGATGCGGCAGCGCATGTCGCTGGCGCGGGCGATGCTGCACGATCCAAAGATTCTTTTGCTAGATGAGCCGTTCTCCAATGTGGATGTGCATTCGGCGCGCGAGATGGTGGGGTTGCTGAAGGGCATGCGTGATGGCGGCAAAACGATTTTTGTGGTGACGCATCAGGCGCCGCTGCTGGAGGGTGTGGCTGACGAGTTTGTGTGGATGCAGGATGGGCAGATCGTGGAACGCACGTCGAGCCTGGCTGCAGCGGAGACACGATGAGTTCGCTGCGCTCGATCACTCTGGCGACGCTCGCGAAGGATATCCGGCTGGAGTGGCGCTCTCGCGACGCGATCAACTCCATGCTGTTTTTTTCGCTGCTGGTGGTGGTGATCTTCAGCTTCTCTTTCGATCCTAACGCTGAGGAGTCGCGCGAAATTGCGGGAGGGCTGATCTGGGTCGCGTTCCTGTTTGCCGCGGTAGTTGCTTTGAATCAGACCTGGGCGCGGGAGCTGCGCAACCAGGTACTGGACGCCTATCGCGTTTCTCCGGCTCCGGCTAATGCGTTGTTCGTGGCAAAGGCGTTGGGCAACTTCATTCTTGTGAGCTTACTGGAAGCGGTGATGGCGCCGCTGTTCATGATTTTTTACAACCTGCGCGCGTTGGGTCCGGCATGGCAATTGATTCCCGTAGCGATTCTGGGAACGTGGGCGCTGGTGGTGAACGGGACTTTTTTCGCGGCCATGTCATTGCGTACGCGCAGCCGCGAAATTATGCTGCCGCTGCTGCTGTTTCCGATCTCAATTCCGGCCGTGCAGTCGATGGTGGAGGCTACGCGCATCATCCTCGCCGGTGACGGGTCGGCGAGGTTCTGGATCGTGTTGCTTCTCACCTACGATGTGGTGTTTACTACAGCTTGTCTGGGTTTATTCGAAACCATCCTGCAGGCGGAATGAAACGAGCCTTCCCCATCCTGGCGGTTTTGACGGCGCTGCTGCTCGCTTACGCTTTCTATGAGGCGCTGTGGGTGGCACCCATGGAGCGGACGATGGGCGATGTGCAGCGCATCTTCTACTACCATGTGCCCTCGGCCTGGACGGCGTTTTTGCTTTTCCTTGTGAATCTGGTGGCTTCGGTGGTCTACCTGATCTGGAAAAGCGCGAAGGCGGACGCCGTGGCGCTGGTTTCGGCGGAAGTGGGCGTGGTTTTCTGCACGGTGGTGCTGGTGACGGGGCCGATCTGGGCGCGGCCGGTTTGGGGCATCTGGTGGACCTGGGATATTCGACTCACCACGACTCTGGTCTTGTGGTTAATTTATGTGAGCTATCTGGTGCTGCGGCGGTTCTCGGACAGCTCGCAGACTCCGAAGCTGGCGGCGGTGCTAGCAATTTTTGGCGCGCTGGATGTGCCGCTGGTTTATTTCTCGATCTGGTTTTTCCGCACACAGCATCCGCAGCCGGTGATTGGCGGAGGTGGATCGATCGACCCCCGCATGTTGCATGTGCTGCTGATCAACTGGCTGGCATTCTCCTGCTTCGCCTTCCTGGTTTGCTGGTGGCGTTACCAGCTCGAACTATTGCAGCGCGACCTTGAAGAAGCGCAGGCGCTGGAGGCGTTGTTGGGGAACGAAGGGCTTCCGGCGACCTCTGGGCGACGCAAATCAGCATTGAAGAAAACTCCATCACGGCCGGGGACGGTATGAATTCAATCAAGTTTCTCTACGCAGCCTATATCGCGACTTGGGTTATTCATGGACTGTATCTGGGAAGCGTAGTACGGCGCTACAACCGGCTGCACCGGCAAATGAAGGAATTGGGGACGTAAGAGCGGCTTCCGCTGTCCGGCTCTCGGCTTCCGGTAAGCGGAAGCCGGACGCCGATTTTCAATTTGTTGTTTTCCACTCCGCTGGGAGTGCGCTGAACAGATCGGTGCTGGTGGCGGATCGCAGAAACTCGTACTCTTCGATCATAGCGGCTGTACCGACGCGCAATGAGGGCAGTGGCGATTCGGTGCGGATGACACGGGCGGTGAAGCGTACGCGGACCGCATCGGTGAGCGTGATGTGGGGTGGGAAGGTCAGGGTAACTTCGCAGGGAGTGCCTGACGGAACCGGGTGGTCGAGGTAAAAGAAGACTCCGCGGGCGCTCACGTTCTGGGTTTCGGTTTGAAATTCCGTTTTTTGATCCGAGCTAAGTTGACCCAGGCCGCTTTGATGCAGACGGACTACTGCGGGCAGGCGCATGTCGAAGCGCCGCATCAAACGTCGTTCCTGCAATTCCGGGTTCGTCCGTGGCGTATTTTCCGAAAGCATTGTTCCCCAAGAAACCAAATCAAATGCGAGACGGAATCAACAGCCAGGCTGGAAGGCGCGGGCCACCACCATTGCTTGGGAAGGGGCCCTGATAGTTTCACTTTATAGGTTTGCGGGCAGTTTGCAACAGCAAAAAGGTTTATAGAGCTGAGTCGGTAAATGCCTTAGCCCCCGGCGCCATAGTTTTGTTGGACTTTCGGCGCGGCTAGGAGCCGCGCCCTTTCAACACTAAGCTGCAGCTCCTTACCACACTAAGCTGCGGCCGCTTCAACACAAAGCCGCAGTCCCGAGTTCTTGAGCGCTGCTGGATGATTTTCAGGGAGAGCGTCGATGCCTTGCTACTTTAGCTGCACCTGCGGCATCTTTCCTCAGCTGGCAACGCATCTGATGGGTCGGGGAGGGCTCGGTGGCGCGGGCGCTCGCTTGACTTGGCTATCCGTCAGATGTTTAAGTAGTTGTTTATTTTCCGCCAGTTCCTAAGTGACATGTCAGCAGCGGGCGGTTTCGCCGCCGCCGGGTGAAAACTCGCGCGCCGGCTCGATTCTCTCCAAATTATGATCGGTGTGCAGCGGAGGAAAAGCGTAATGGGAAATGGCCGTGAGGCGTTGACGGGAAACGGATCCAAGCATAGGTGGAAGGGATTTCGAGCCGCAGGAGCGGGCTTGGTTCTGGTGTTGGCGGCTTGCGGGATACTCGGCGTGGGCTCATCCCGCCGCTACTCGCTGAAGGCTTCCGCCCAGGTTCCCCTCTCGCCGGTTGCAAGCGTCTTTGGCAGATCCTCTTCCAGTTCCAAGCCCGACGCAAAGGCCATTTTGGGTCAGCTGCCGTTGATCTTCGAGCCCAATCAGGGGCAAGCCGATTCCAGCGTGAAATTTGTCTCGCGCGGGCCGGGATATAGCCTGTACCTCGATCCCGCAGGAGCGACGCTGGCGATGCAAACGGCGCAGCCGGCGTTACCGGGAGAAAAAAGTGGAGCTCGTCGGAGCGTGCGGGCGGTACGGATGACGCTGGCCGGCGCCAACCCGGCGGCGGTGGTCGCGGGAAACGAGCCGCTTCCTGGAAAGAGCAACTATTTCATCGGCAACGATCCACAGAAGTGGCATACGGGGATTCCGCAGTTTGCTGGGGTTCACTACCAGAGCGTTTATCCGGGAATCGATCTGGTTTTCTATGGAAGCCAGGGGAAACTGGAATACGATTTCAAGGTTGCGCCGGGCGCCGACCCGTCGCGAGCCGAGTTGCAGTTTGATGGAGCAACGAAGCTGGAACTGAGCGGCGGAGATTTGATTCTCAAGGGAACCGGAGCTGATGTGCGCCTGCAGGCTCCGCGGGTTTATCAGAGTACTGGCGGCGGGCGGCAGCCGGTTGATGGACGGTTTGTTCTTCGCGCAGCGAATCGAGTGGGGTTCGAGATTGGCGCATACGATCGCACGCGGGAACTGGTGATTGATCCGACCATCAGTTACTCGACGTTCTTTGGCGGCAACGGTGCGGAGCCGTGTCCCTCGACTCTGGCCAGTCCCGCGGCTCCGGCAAGTTGTACTTCGATTGCTGTCAATGGGAACGGCAACATCTACCTAGCGGGATCGACGACCTCTTCTTCGGGCATTGTGCCGCCGACGGACACGACTGCCTTCCAAAGCGCCCTTGGCGGGTCTGGTGCGCAGAATGTTTTCGTCGTGGAGCTTAATCCGACGTTGGGGACTGGCGGATTGGTGGCCGTTACTTACCTGGGTGGTAGCGGAACGGATACTTCCGTCGGTTTGGCTGTGGACGATAGCAACAATGCCTACGTTGCGGGCTACACTACTTCGTCGAATTTTCCTACGAGGAATGCGTTTCAAAGTACGCCTCAAACGGCTGGTACTCACGTCTTCGTGAGCGTGTTGAATCCAACTTTTTCCGGGCTTAATTACTCGACTTATCTTTCGGGCAATGGAACGGACATAGCCAGCGGTTTGGCGATCGACAACAATGGCGATGCCTTCGTCACCGGGACCACGACCTCCACAAATGCGGGTACTAGCTATCGCTTTCCTGCTACTACTCTGCCTGCGGCCTTTCAATTGAATTCGCTGGCGAGCATCCAGTTCTTTGTGACTGAGGTGAACACAAAGCTCAGCGTGAACAGTGTTCCGTATTCGACCTACTTCGGCGGCGGAATCCCGGCTACCGGAGCGGTGGCTGTCGGCGGTGGCATCGCGGTCGACACGACTGGGAACGTTTATTTCAGCGGTACGACAAACTTCTACAACAGTGGAGAAGGGACGAATGGGAGTGGAGTCCTGACGCCCGGCGACTTCCCGATCTTGAACGCGTACCAGCCATGCCTCAACACGCCTCCACCGACTAGCTTTGTCCCGCCTGTAACTTGCGCGGCCGTCACCAACCCCGAGCCGACGGACGGATTCGTGGCCAAGCTGAACCCAAACAATGCACAGACCAATGCGGCGCAGTTGCTTTTCTCGACGTACTTCGGCGGTAACAATGACGATTCCTCGACCGCGCTCACCATCGATACAACTGCCTCCAACATCTACATTACCGGTTCGACGCAGTCCGACAACTTCGTATTTCCTACGGGATCCGGAGTATTTCAGCCTTGCCTGAACGCTCCCGGCGTGGCGCTGGCGTCGTGTCCAAATACTAATGTCACCAACACCGATGCTTACGTGGCGAAGTTTTCGAACCCAACCGAGACGTCGGGAACCACTACAACCGCCACTGGCCTTGGCTACTTTTCGTACCTGGGAGGAACGGGCAACGATAGCGGTCTGGCGATTGCGGTGGATACCGGGTCTGGCGCACTGGTCACCGGGGCGACCAATTCGGGGGTGGTAAACGTAGTTAACCCGGCCGTCGATTTCCCGGTTACCACCGGAGCGATCCAAAGTTCGCTTAGCGGCACGCAGAACGCATTCCTCGCCCGCATCAATACGACGACGAATTCTGGTACGAATACGATCGGTTCTTACGCCACTTATTTCGGAGGCAGCGGGTCCGATCAAGGAACCAGCATCACGGTCGATCCCACCCTCAACACTTATTTTGCGGGCAATACAACCTCCAGCGACTTGCAGATGCAAGGGTCGTATCAGCCTACTTTTCAAGGGACGATGGACGCGTTCGCGGTCGAGTTGCGGCCGGTGAACGGGTTGTGCATTACCTGCGTGGCACCCGTGTTGTCTCCAGCTTCGGGTGCGATAAGCGCGGGCAATCCGATCACCATGAACTTTACCGTCCTCAACAACGGGCCGGATTTGGCCATAAACGTCATCGTAAGCGGTCAGGTTTCCAGCAATACGGCGGCTACGTTTACCAGCGCCAGCACCACGGGCGGGCCTGGCAGCATTTGCAGTACGCCGGCCGGCACAACGGCATCTTGCCTGATCCCGGTTTTGCAAGCAGGGTCCATCGTGACTGTTGCGTTTACGGTGACGCCGACCACGGCGGGCACTGGTCAGGTGATCGCGACGGCGACCAACGCCAATAACATAAACGTAAATTCGACGACTACGGCCTCGTTTACGTCGACCAATTTTTCTCTGCATATCAATCCTTCCAGTCAAACCGTGGTCGCCGGCAATACAGCTACGTACACCGTGCAGGTCTCCCCGGTGGTGACGTTTGGGGCCAACGTCTCCCTCAGTTGCAGTTCCGCCCCGGCGGGGGCGAGTTGCGGATTCAATCCGCAGTCGCTCACATTTAACGGGCCTAGCGCTCAAAGCAGCATCTTGAGCCTGACTACGACATCGCGGCCTCCGACCACGATCAGTTCCACGAGAGGGCGCGGTCTGACTTATGCTTTCTTGCTGATGGTTCCGGGGATGGCTCTGGTTGGGCTGGGTGGGAAGAAAGGCAGACGAAATCGTCTGCTGGGCCTGGTTTTGGTGCTAGCACTTTCCTCGTTCATCATTCCGCTGCCGGCGTGTAGTAGAGCCAAGCAGCAGCCGGTCGTGAGCGGAACGCCGGCCGGGACTTATACGCTCACGGTTACTGCGGCCTCAGGATCGTTCACACAGAGTACCGGGTTTAGCCTGACGGTGCAGTAGAACGGGAGAGCATTAGGTTCGAATGAGGCGTTCCGACGTGGTTGGGCTAGGCGCCGGCTGAGAGTTTGTGGTGGCTTTTGGCTTCGGCGATTCCGTATTGCCGGATCTTGTAAAGCAGAGCCTTGTAGCTGATCTGCAGGATTCCGGCTGCCTGTTTGCGATTCCAGTTGGTTTGTTCGAGCGCTTGGCGGATGGCTTCTCCCTCGGCTTCATCTTTGGCGCTGCGAGCCAGCGACTTCAATCCGCCACCGCCGTCTCCAGTTTTCGTTCCGGAATCGGTGCGAGCAGCGCCTCCGTTGCCGTCGTGAAGAGGCTGCAACTCGGCGGCAGCGAGATTTTCATCACCCAGGATCAAGTAACGCTTTAAGAAATTATTGAGTTCCCGCAGGTTGCCGGGCCAGGAATGCCTTTGGCACGCCGCGAGCAAGGCGGGAGAGAGAGGAAGCTGAGGGCGGGCATACTGTTCCGCCATATGCGTCATGAAATGTTTGAGCAGAACCGGAATTTCTTCTTTGCGATCGCGCAGCGGCGGCAATTGCAACGTGAAAGCGTTGAGGCGGTAGTAAAGATCTTCGCGGAGACGCTTGGTGGCTAACGCTTGTGGGATGTCAATGTTTGTCGCCGCGAGGATGCGCACGTCCACCTTGATGATGGAACGGCTGCCCAGCCGGGAGAATTGCTGGTCCTGCAAAACGTGCAGCAGCTTGGCCTGCAGGGCGGGCGGCATCTCTCCGATTTCGTCGAGCAGGATGGTGCCTTTGTTGCAGAGTTCGAACTTGCCGGGCTTGGCATGAGTTGCCCCGGTGAATGCGCCGGGCTCGTAGCCGAATAGCTCGCTTTCCAGCAAGTCGGCGGGGACGGCCGCGCAATTCACCTTCAAGAATGTGCGATGGGCGCGGGGCGAGAGTTTGTGAATCAAGCGGGCCAGCACTTCCTTGCCGGTGCCGCTTTCGCCTAAGAGTAATACCGGAATATCGACGTTGGCGACGAGGGCGGCTTGCGAGCGGATCTTGCGCATGCCCGGGCTGGCCGCGATGAAGAACACGTCGTCGGCGACTTCCTCGACTTCACCGCCGATTGGACCTTTGCCCTGGCCCAGGCACTGGTGAATGACAGCATCCAGTTCCGCTTTCTGAAAAGGTTTGGTCAGGTAGTCGTGAGCGCCGAGTTTCATGGCCTGAACGACCTTGCGCGTGTCGCTGACGCAGGAAAGCATGACTACTTTGACTCCGGGCCGTTTCTGACGAAGTTGTTCGAGGGTTTCCAGACCGTCGATCCCGGGCATGAGTACATCGAGGAGTACCAGGTCAGGCTCCATGCCCTTTTCCACGCGCTGCAGAGCCTCTTCGCCGGTGGAAGCGGTCTCTACTTTGTAGTCGTCGACTTCGAGCAAGGTCCGGATATAGCGAAGCATGGCCGGTTCATCATCGACCAGAAGAATCTTGGCGGTATCGCTCATCGATTCTTTCCTTTGCCGGGGGCACCTTTGCCGGTCGGAGTCGAGGAGGGTTTGAAGGGGATTAAGAAGGAAAACTTGCAGCCAGTGCCGAGATCGCTTTCCACCCAGACTTTTCCGCCCATGCCCTGGACCAGGCGGCGCACGATCGCGAGTCCCAAGCCCATGCCATCCTGATTTTCATTACCCGGGAGGCGGAAGAAATCGTCGAAGACTTCCTGATGAAACTCCGCTGAAATTCCCGGACCTGTATCAGAGACGCTGACCTTCACGGAGTTAGGCTGGGAATTGATCTGGCGACGCCGCTCGCCGGAAGAGGCGGGCTGAGCAGTGGCGCGGCGCTCCCACATGTAGGGCTCGGCGTGCAACCAGACCGTGCCGCCCTGGGGAACAAACTTGTAAGAATTCTCTAAAAGGTTCGAGATAACGCGCTCGAGCTTGGGAAGATCGAATTCAAATTCCGGCAACTTGTCGTTAGGCAGAAAATATAAAGCCAATCCTTTTGCCTGGAATCGGGTCGACCACAAGCGGCAGACTTCGGAGAGGCATTCGTTGATGTTGCCTACGGCAAACTGCATTTTCAGGCCGCCGGTTTCCAAGGCGCTGTAGGTGAGGAAGTCCTGTATGAACTGCTGCAGGCGTTTGCCGCTGGCCTGCATGTCGTGCAGCACCTCGCGCTGGCGTTCGCTGATCGGTCCCAGTTTCTCGCTCTGGAGCAGTTCGACGTAGCCGTTGAGAATGGCGAGAGGCGTCTTCAAATCGTGGGCGGCGGAGCCCAAGGCGTTGGTGGTGCGCTGAAAGCGCTGTTGCAACTCGGCATAGGCCTGAGGAAGATCCTCAGGGCTGGGCATTCCTGGACCCGAACCCGAAGACGCCGCTCCCTCCGAGGTCGTGGCATTCGACTTTTCTTCGCCTAGCGCCGGGACGTACAAATTTTTTTGCCCAGTGGCCATAAGGAGCACGACGGCGTTACACAGAGAGGGGAGGGACTTGCTTGTTCCACGGAAGAACGCTGTATCAAAATCGTATGCCAGGTTAGTTTTCGTTGTCAACGGAAAATGACAGGTGATTACCCAAGTGTAGCAAAAGCTTGCACTTCGGGGCGGGTGAAGAGGACTGCCCTGACCACTGAGTGGTAGAACCGCGGCAACCCCGGAAAGCGATGGAAAGACTGTGGTTTCTCCTGCTATTGCCCGTTCCTCGGGCGAAGACAATTGAACACTTGAGGTTTTCGCAGGAGTTGCAGGGAGGCCCTTCGCGTTTCAGCCCGATTTGGCCCCTGAGGTGCTTGAACTGTTGCGTAAATTAACGACGGAAAGGGTGTGCGTGATCCCAAAGGCTCCAAGCGTAGAGCGCCGGCGATGGCCACGCTTGCCTTTGGCGATTCCGGTTTTCGTTCGAACCCGGGTAGAGCAAGATAAGGAGTTCCTGGAGTTCGCTACGGCGCTCAATGTCTCCGCGGGTGGAATGCTGGTAGCGGTGCGGCGCTCTCTGCCTGCAATGGCGGAGGTTTCGCTGGAGATTCCCAGCGCACCCTTAGCGGCTCTGGCGGCCCTGCCGAGAGCGTCGCGCACGCTGCGAGCGAAGGTGCTTCGAACCGAACACGCCGAGGCCTACAACCTAGTGGGCTTGAAGTTTTCCCGGCCGCTGTTGAAGGATCGCGCCAGACGCCCGGCGTCACAGCGGAAGCAAGGTTCTTTCGTGTGAAAAAGTTTTCTCTCTTTTACCGTAGCGATAAGTCTGAAACGAATCCTCCCTCGATTACTGGCTGTGTTTTCTTACAATCTTTAGTAAGTTGCTTTTCGTCAACTAGATAGACTAGCCTTTATCGGTACTACCCCATTTGGATGTGTTTGGTTCCCGGGATGCACGCACACGGTAGCGTGTGCGGCGGCGCGGGTAAAATCTTATGAGTTCTGGAAACTCAGTTAGTTCTCTGGTCCAGCCCCTCGGGGAGATGCCGCCTCCAGCGGTGGTTTTTGGCGGGACCGAAGCGATGCGGGCTCTGCGTGAGCGGCTCGCCAAGATTGCCGGAGCCAACGTTCCTGTGCTGATCCAAGGGGAGAGTGGCACTGGCAAAGATATTATCGCGCGCATGATCCATGCCGCCTCGCCGTGGAAGAGCGGGCCGTGGGTGAAGGTGAATTGTCCTGCGATTCCCGGCACCCTGCTGGAGAGCGAACTGTTTGGCTACGAGAAGGGAGCTTTCACGGGCGCCTTTGGCACCAAGCCGGGCCGCGTGGAGATGGCGCATCGCGGCACGTTATTTCTGGATGAGATCTCCGAGCTTGATATGAGCTTGCAGTCGAAGTTACTGCAACTCCTGCAGGATGGTCAGTTCTGCCGCATCGGCGCCCAGGAAGATAAAAAAGTAGAAGTGCGGGTGGTATGCGCCACGAATCGAAAGCTGGAAGAGGAAATCGCGAACGGAACTTTCCGCGCGGACCTTTTCTACCGGATCAACGTAGTCAATCTACACATGCCGGCGTTGCGGGAACGTGTTTCGGACCTTCCGGAACTCATCAATTATTTCCTCGAATGCTACAACCGGAAATTCAACTCGCGCGCCAAGCCCTTGTCCACCGATCTGATGAACAGCCTGAAGAAATATCATTGGCCCGGTAACGTGCGCGAGTTGGAAAATCTGATCAAGCGCTACGTCATCCTGGGGACTGAAGAGGCCATCTCGGGCGACCTGCGCCCGCAAGCACAAGATTTCTTCAGTACCGACATCGCGGTCGACGGGCCTATCTCGCTGAAGAAGATAACCCGCCAGGCGGTGCATGAATTGGAACGGAAGATTATTCTGAAGGTGCTGCAACATCACCACTGGAACCGCAAGCGGGCAGCACGCGCCCTCAACATCAGCTACCGGGCCCTGCTCTATAAGATTCGCGACGCCGGGCTGCCCTCCAATCGTTCGGCCCGCCGTCCTCAGGCCGATGAGCCTGAAGAAAACGATCTGGCCGCCGACTGATTCCGAGAGTCGCAATCCTTGATACTTGCCAGACTGTGCGTATTCAGATCAGGCCCTGGCCAATTCTGGACAAAAAAATCTCGGCATCGGCTCGCGCCTTGGCGATAATCCTTGCGTCGCCACCCGACGCAAACGTCACTTCTTGCAGTATAAGTTCGACAGCATACTGTGGCTTGTAGCCTCGCATAATGAGCATGCGCGCGCGATCGACGGAGAAGATATCCGCGTCGGGCTTTGTTGCATTGGAAGAATCCGGCACGGCGGGCTCGCAGCTATGCTCGTGAAACTTTGCGGCAGCAAGCCGGTTGTAAGTGGCCATCGCTTCTTCTCCACTCGGTGGCGCTGGCAGCAGGAATCTCCATCGACAGTTTGAGCAGGACCAGCCAGGTATATTGCCCTCGATCCAGATCAACGAACGTTCCATGAATCGGCCTGGCGTGTCATCCATAATGAGAATGTCTTTGGGGTGGATTTCACTGCAACAGCTGCAGGGTCTTGCATAACTGGATCATCGTCTGTTGCTGGTTTACGGTTGGGCGCATGAACTCGACCCCATAGCTAAATCCGCTGCGGTTCCTGATCAGGCCGCGAATCGCCATGACCCGTGAGTTGTAGGGAAGAGAAAATTCCAGCAATAGGATGATGCCCGGCTCCAGCTCGCGCGGCATGAACAGTCTGAGTCCGCCCTGGCTGACGTCGGCGGCTTCTCCGTGGAAGCTGAGGGTCTCGCCGTTCCTGTTCAGGGTGACCTTGGTACGGATCTTTACCTGGTAGCGTTCCCAGCGGCGCTGTTGCGGTTGTGCTGTGTCACGATGTACCAATCACCCTCCACCTCGCGAAAAGGCGCTCTAATACTGCTTTAGTGATTGTCAACAAGCGGACAGATTCAGCAATCCGGTTTACGCAATTGGGCGTGCTTGCATTGATGCCCAAGGTACAGCGGCGGGCGGGGAGATCGTAGTGAATCGTTTCACTGAGATATTACTCTTGCGCTCTGCGATGCCGGAAGATAAGGTACTTCAAACCATCATAAGAGGGGCGATGTTTTCGGAAGGTGTAGACCCGTCTCAGCAACATCTGCTTTCTTATCCTCTGGCACTGCAAACTGCAGATGCGGAAGAAGCAGCGTCTTTGCTCGCCGAGTCCGCCGTTCCTTATCACGCCGAATTGCTGGGTCCGAGTTCAACTTTCTCAACGGAGATCTTCGTCGCGCAGAGTCCGCGAATGCAATTGTCACGCGTCAAGACAACTGGAGCCATGAAGGTGCACGCCGAGTTGCCAGAGGATGCGTATGCCGTGGTCCTCGCCCTGGGCCAAGAAGTAGAGCACGTAGTCGAAGGGGAACTCGTCTTGGTGCGGCCGGGGTCGGGCCTGGTGCAATCGCCCTTGCAGGCCGTAGAAGTGCGCACTCCCGAAAGCTTCGAACTGCTTTTTCTTCGACTCAGCCGGGAGAATCTGATTCAGGAATTGGAGAAGATGCTGGTGCGAGGAATTAACGCACAACTGGTCTTCTCGCCATGCTTCAAACTGGGATCGGAGGCTGGACGACGATTCCGCCGCCTGTTGTTGAGTCTGTGCGGCCAGGTCGGCCAGAAGGTTCGACAGGACAATAAACCGTGCGGCGAAGAAAAAGGTCCGCACTGGCTGGCGGCGCGCGCGCTGGAGAATGAACTGGTATCGCTTCTGCTCGAATCGCAACGGCATAACTATACGCGGTTGCTGGTTCGTTCTCGCGACGCTGGTCCATGGCAGGTGCGCGCCGCTGAAGAATATATGAGTGCGAATGCTCACCTGGCGCTATCTTTGGGGGATATCTGCATGGCCGCAGGAGTGAGCTCAAGAACACTGCAACACGGTTTCCAGCGCAAACGGGGATACACTCCCCTGCAGTTTCTGCGCAACGTGCGCCTGGAGCGCGTGCGCGACGATCTTTCGCAAGCGAAGCAGACCACGACGGTGACTGAAACCGCCTCCGGTTGGGGATTTCTACACTTTGGCCGCTTCGCGGCGGAATACCAGGCGCGCTTTGGGGAAAAGCCTTCCGAGACTCTGCAACGTTCCCGAACGCGAGGCTGACGCCGTTGCACTGCAGGGGCGATTACCCGCGCAACTCCGAGAGCGCCTTGCGGGCATCGGCGTGGTTCGGATTGATCTTCAACACGCGCTCCAGTTGCTGGCGAGCCTGGGCGGGCTGGTTCACTCTTTCATAGGCGAGTGCCAGATGGTAGTGAACCGTGGGATCGTCTGGAGCGCCGCGTCTTTCATTGAGGCGAAGCGATTCCTGGAACATATCGATGGCGGATTGATAGACGCCCTTCTGGAAATATGCCCAGCCCAAAGTATCTGCGGCATTGGAGGAGTCAGGCATGCCGCGGCGGGCCGTCTGCGCCATGGCGAGTGCCACGTCGACATTGCCGCCCTGCTGCAGGATCACGTAGGCGAGATTGTTTGAGGCCAGCGGGTTATTGGGCTGAATTTCCAACGCCTTCTGATACATGGCTTTCGCCTGGTCCCACTGGCTTTGCGATTCATACATCTCACCCGAGAGAATATAAAATCCAATCTCGCGCGGGTGATCCTTGATGGACTGCTGATAGGTGGCGAGGGCCTGGGTGACGGAGCCTTCGGCCACCTGAACCTGGCCTAATTTCAAAAGCGCGTCCGAACTATTCTTGTCGAGTTCAATGGCCTTGCGCAGAGCCGCGTCGGCGCCACTCAGATCTTTTTTCTGGAACAGCGCGGTGCCCAGCAAATCGTAGAAGCCGCCGGTATTGGGTGACTTGGCGATCTGTGTCCGCGCGGCGGCGATGGCCTGGTCAGTCTGCTTCTGTGCGAGATAGACATTCATAATTCCCTGCAAGGCGTCGGTGGAGGCTGGGTCTTTATCGAGTGCCTGCTGGTAATACTTGATCGACTCCATGTCCTGCTTCTGCAACTTATAAAGATTTCCCATCTGCACGTAGGGCGACGGGCTTGTCGGTGCAATCCCCATCGCCTTGGTCAGATCCTGCTGGGCCTCGGTGTATTGTCGCCGATTCATTTCGGCCACGGCGCGCATCAGGTAGCCATCCGCCAAGTAAGGAGCGGCCGTGATAATTTGCTCCGCGGTTTGAGCGAGAGCGCCGAAATCGCCGCGAGCCAGCTCCAGGCCGGCCAGGGCGCGTTGCGCCTCGGTGAGATCGGGGCGGAGTCCCACGGCGGCGCGCCACTCCGATTCGGCGCGGGCGTCGTTGTGCTGCATATCGAAAGCGATGCCAAGTTGATAGTGAGCGATCGCATTGTTGGGATCGTTCTTGACTGCCTGCTGGAGCGAATCCACGGCGCTGGCAGGGTCGTTTTGGCGGAGCTGCACCTGGCCGCGATAGACCAGCCCGTCGACGTCATGCGGATTTGCCTTCAGAACTTCATTGTTCAGCTTGGTCGCTTCGTCCAGACGGTTTTTCAGAATGAGAAGCTGGATGTAATTTTTCTTGACGCGAGGGTCTCTGGGATGGTCGCTATTGAGCGAAGAGTACTCCGCAGTGGCTTTATCCAGGTCGCCCGTGGCGTAATAAAAATCACCCAGCATGCGGTAGCCCTCGGAAGTGTCCGAGAGGTCGCTTTTGGCCTGCTTCAACAGCGCCTCGGCCTCATTGCGATTGCCTTGCACCATATATAACCGCACCAGCGCCTCGCGTGGGGCGGGATCTCGAGGCGCGAGTTGGATGGCGTGCTTGAACTGCTGCTCGGCCTCAGGCATACGGTTGCGGGACTGGTAGAAGCTTCCAAGAGCCAGTTGAGCGTTCATGGCCTTGGGGTCAAGGGCGGCGGCCTTCTTGAAATTCGCTTCGGCCTGGTCAGTGAGGTTGGAACGGAGTTGAAGGATCGCCAGGTCGAGATAAGAGTCCGAGCGGTTGGGATCGGCGGCAATGGCCTTCTGCAACTCCTGCAGGGCTTCGGCCAATTTATTCTGCGCGGCATAGTAGTCAGCCCACGCCTGGAAGACGGCTGGATTCTGAGGCTCCTTCTCGCGGAGAAGGTCGAGCTCGACGCGAGCCTGCTTCAGGTATTCATCGTTGACAGAGCCATCGCGACCTCGCGAACCCACGACCCAAAGATTCGCCAGGTCGATATGGGCGGGATAGTTGTCTGGAGCAAGATCGACGGTGCGGGAGAGCTCTTGAACGGCGTGGCCGCCGTCGCCAAGCTTGAGGTAAGTTTGTGCCAGTTTGTAATGAGCCTGGGCGAAGCGGGAGTCGACCTGCACCGCATTGGCATACTGGATCGCGGCCTCGCGATATTTGCCTTTGTCGAAATAGCGATCGCCACTTTCCAGAAATTTCTGTTTGCGGACGTTGGGATCCCGCGAGCATCCGGTGAACAGGGCGGTGATGAAGAACCCGATGACAAACAGACGCACAAGTACTGAGCGGCTCATTTCTTCTCCAAAGAAGGCGCGAATGTGCAAACGATCACAAACTTATGGACACTACACCAAGGTACTGCAAGTGGGAGTGCAAATAAAGTTACTGCGGTCACACTCCAGTCCTGGCGAGAGTCGATGGTAGGTATCCGAAGGGTAAACGTGAGAGTGTGATAGGTACGATTCTAAACGAAAATAATGAGGAGTGGCGTGGCCCAACGAGGCCACGCCATTTCAGTATTCTGAGCTTAGGTGCCGGTTCTCTTGGCCTGCGCCGAAGAGGCGGGGGTCGCGAGGGTGGCAGCAATCTGGTTCCCAATTGGCGACCCGAGCCCGGTGCATGCATCCCATCCAGGGCCTGCGGAGTAGGCACCGTTGTTGCCTGAGGTGATGTCGTGGAAGTCGGCGGCCGTGCCCGCGCTCTGATAAAGCAGCGGGTTGATGAAGCCTACTGGCTTTCCTATGCTTTGATTGATGAGAGCGATCAATCCAGACCAGAGCGGAGCCACGGCACTGGTGCCACCGATCACGTCGGGCTGACCGTCGACGCGAGTCACGTAGCCGGTGGAGGGATCGGCATCGCCGGCGACATCCGGAACCCCGCGGCCTACATGGCCTCCAGGATTGGCTGAGGGTGGAACGCCAGCCCCACTCTGGTAGCTGGGAAGAGGAAACACGTCGCTGATGCCGCCTCCAGTGGCACCTTCGTTATTCGCGGTTTCGTTCCAGACCGTTTCATCGGTGATGGTATTGCCTGAGGCGATCAGTTCAGTGCCTCCGCAGGCCAGCACATTGGGACTGGATGCAGGAAAATCCACGTGGTTCAGGCCGTCGGTGACTCCGTCGGTGGATCCATCATCTCCTGCCGCGACACAAACGGTTACGCCCATTGCGGCTGCGGACTGAAATGCCTCGTCCATGGACGTCATGGCCTGCTGGGTCCAAGAGGATTCGGGGCCACCCCAACTGATGGAGAGCACAGACGGATTATTCGTACTGTCGTGGACAGCAGTGGTGATGGCGTTGAGAAAACCGGCGTCGGTGTTTTCGGCAAAGTAAGCGACGATCCTGGCTCCCGGTGCGATCGCTCCGCAGACTTCAATATCCAACATCACTTCGCCATCCGGACCGCTCGGATCGCCGGTAGGATTGTTGCTGCCGTTGCCGACCGAAACTGCCGAGACAGTGGGCGTTTTGGAGAGTTTGAGTTGACTCCAGTACGCGCTCAAGTCCGCGGGATTGTAGCCGCCGCCCAATTCGATCAGCGCGATGCATTCTCCGGATCCGTCCACGCCGGTGGGATAGTCGTAGAGAGCGCCAACTTGTACCGGTGTGTAGGAAAGACTTACGGCGGCGGCACGGGCCCCGGCCCGCCCGTGCCGTCTACGAAAATGTGGCTTGGCTTGGGGACGATTATCCAGACCAAAAACGCCTTCGACGATGTCGTGCAGTTCCGCGGGAAGGTGAACCGGGCCGGTGCGGCCACGGTACTTGCCGGAAGGATGTTCGTATTCCTTCAGCGTTACACCAAAGGCCTGGTTCATGGCCGCGACGGTTCCTGAGAGAATGACAGTCCGGCGTGCCGGGCTCTTCTCCTTGACAATGAGTTTGTGTTCGCGGGCGAAGGACTCGATGCGGGCGATGCTTTCGGGGTCCGCGCCGTGGCGTTGCTCGAATTCCTTGCGGCTTAAAATGGTGCGTTTCTCTACCGGCTTCGTGAATTCCTCGGAGTTAACGATCGGCTTCTTCCCAGCACGAGATCGCAGACGAATCGTGACGTCCACGATTTCAGTGGGATTGGCTGGACCTATTTCGTGCGCACCCTGCAGCGGAGCGCGCTCACTACCGGCAAGCGGAAGACGTGTTTTCGGAGTGGACATAGTTCTCCTTTCGATTGGGCCATGTTTGGTTCGAAGAAAAGCAGAGAAGCATTCAAAAAAAGTCTCAGAGAAGCCCCAGGAAATGAGCCTAGCTCACCACGATCAACGAAATCAGTGCTGGCCCGTTCGTTAGCTGGAAAGTAGCAGCAGACTGAGAACAACGCAAGATGTCTCTTGTGCTTGTTACGAAAAACGAACAGTGGTTGTTCGTATAACCAAGGCACCAATTGAAAAAAATTGGAGAACGACGATTCTGGCGAGCGAAGCGTTACGTGATGTCGGAATACGAAGAGGAAAAGAAATCCGGCCGCTGCCAGAATTTCGTGTAGCACTCTGTGCATAACCAGTCGTGGCCGTTAGAGTACCCGGTGCCGTGGTCGGGGTCGTCTTTTGACTCGAAAAGTTCCCAGCCGCAGATCAGGCAGTGATCTCTTTTCCAGCCGCCTTGGATGAGCTCGAAATTTTCCTTGTCCGCGGCGAGGCGCAGATCGAAGGAAACCTTGCCGGTGTTTTTTGCGACTGCGATGTCAGCGTTCGTCCACGCGCGCTTGTCCCAGTGCCAGTTGTATAGACGGCAGCGCTGGACGGCGTCGTGAATACGGTCGGCACTGCGGGGAATACCGTGGATAAGGATGGCGCCCCCCGAGCGTCCGAAGCTCCGCGTGCGAATGGATTCGTAGATTCCGGGCATCGACTGCTTCTCGGCCTCGCTTGTGAGTTGCTGACGAATGCTGGCGGCGTCGGCTCCGCCTTCTAGTAACAGCTCGCAAGCAAAGCAGTCTTCCTCGTCGAGCAGGCCGAGGAACAAGTGTTCGGTTCCGATGTGCCTGTGGGAGAGGCCATCGGCTTCGGCCATGGCATGTTTTAGAACGCGCCTGGCTGCGTCACTAAGGGGCAGATCGATGTTGGTGGGGATCGACGGGAGCCTCGGCGAATGCTCCTCGTCGACTCGCTGGCGGATGGCTAGGGCATTTGTTTTCGGCAGCCAGCGATACAAAGCTTTATTCTCGCGTATTAGACCGAGGAGCAGGTGTTCGGTGTCGATTTCCGGCGAGCCGTACTGACTGGCTTCATAGCGCGCGAAGAAGATTACACGCCGCGCTTTCTCGGTGTATCGTTCGAACATCTGCTACTCCACAGCGGCGGCTTTCCGGCTGGCGCGCTTCCAATACATATATCCCGGCACTCCGATCAGCACGATTGCCGTGCCCCAGAAGGCTTCGGTGGGGCGAGTGATGATGGTGTTCAGAGTCCAGGCGGCGCCGACCAGGACGTAGATTGCGGGGAGCCATGGGTATCCCGTGCAGCGGTAGGGACGCGGGATGTCGGGACGGTTCCAGCGTAGCAGAAACATTCCAATCACGGTCAACGTGTAGGAGAGCACCATGCCATAGATGACGTAGGTATAGAGCTGATCGTAGCGGCCGCTGATGGTGAGCAGCGCGGCCCAGATGCCCTGACCGATCAGGCTGAAGGCGGGCGTGCGCCACTTGGGATGGATCACGGCCATGCGCTTGAAGAAGACTCCATCTTGCGCCATGGCTAGATATACGCGTGCGCCGGACAGCGTGCAGGTGGCGGCGGCGCTGAAGCATGAGACCGCGATCATGAGCGAGAGCCACATGGCGGCATGAGGAGAAAACAGCGCGGCTGCGGCGGCGTGCGCGATGGTTTCGTGTTGCGCGATCTCGCCGAGCGGTAGGGCGTAAAGATAGGTGACGTTCATGGCCATGTAGATGACGCCGACCACGAGCACGCCCAGCACCATGGCGCGCGGCACATTGCGGCGGGGTTCCTTGACTTCGCCCGCGACCCAGGTGATGTAGACCCATCCGTCATAAGCCCAGAAGACGGCGATCAAGGCGATGCCCATGGCGGAGATGAGCGCGGTGGGATGAAGTCCCATAGTGAGGCTGTCCCCGTGTGAACGGAAGTGCGACCAGTCGCCTTTGCCGATGGCGAAGCCGAGAAATACGAAGGCCGCCATGGCGACGAACTTCGTCCACGTGGAAAGATTTTGTAGCAGCGTGCCCCAGCGGAGGCCGACAACGTTCACGTAGGTGAGGACGGCGATGAGGAACAAACCGAAAACATGCGCGCGAGTGATGGTGATGCCGAGGAGCGAGAGAACCACATGATCCTGCGAAACGATGGGGAAAACCTGGCCAGTATAGGCGGCGGACGCTACGGAGAGCGCGGCAATGGTGCCGCCATTGGCGACGGCGAAGAGCATCCAGCCGTAGAGAAAGGCGACGAGGTCGCCGTAGGCTTCGCGAAGATAGACGTACTGGCCGCCGGA
Source organism: uncultured Acidobacteriaceae bacterium (assembly GCA_963760855.1). Classification (GTDB taxonomy): domain Bacteria; phylum Acidobacteriota; class Terriglobia; order Terriglobales; family Acidobacteriaceae; genus Sulfotelmatobacter. Next base: position 459,705 of record CAVXFD010000008.1, read on the forward strand.
TTCAGGGAACATCGATCCGAGCTCGGCGAAGGCGACGCAGCCGAAAAGCGAAATCACGCCGCCGATCACCCACACCAGCAAGAACAGCATGGGCTGCGGCAGTGGCCCGGCGATGTCTTTGGCGGTGAGAAAAATTGAGGAGCCGATGATGCCGCTGACCAGCAGCAGCACGGAATCGAGTAGGCCGAGTCCGCGAACCAAGGTGGGAGGAGCGGCTTCCGGCTTCCGGCTTTCGGCGGCGGCTCCGGTGTTGGTGGTGACGGATATTGGGTTCATTATCCGATTCCCAGTTCGTCGGGAGATTCTAGCGGAGTACCGCAACGGCGGCAGATGACGGCGGAGCAGTCGCCGCAGGTCAGGGGATCGGTTACTTCTTCGGCGCAGTTCGGGCAGTAAAGCGAACCGGGGTCAGGCTCGGGTGGTGGGTTCTGAGGGTGTGTCGCCATGAGGAAGAAAACTGTATCACAGCCCCTTGGGCGACGGAATAAACGAACATCAGGTTGCATTGGCGGTTCACGCGCAAGCGAACTGAATCACTTGCTCTCTTTTGATTTGGGATCGTTGGCCATGTCGAAATAGCGGGTGTCGGTTGGGCCGTAGCCGCAGATTTGCACGATCACTGGATCATTCTGCGTCTGGGCGAAATGATTGTCTCCTCCCGGTTCCGAATACACGCTTCCGGCAGGAAGTGTCTTCAGCGACTTCGAATCGAAACGATTGCCATAGCCGAAGTGCCACTCGCCCGACACAACGGTGGCGACGCGGTTATCCCGATGCGAATGCGCTTGGATCGTGGTGTGAGCGGGTACAAAGATCAGAATCGTGTAAAAGCCCGTTTTTGTAGGGTCGCCGAAGATGACCTTAGTATGAACGCCTGGGACACCGGAAGTGCCAATCTGGCTGCGATCTTGGGAGGTGGCTTGGATTTCTGCTGGCGTCATGCGCATCTCGGGCAGAGATTGTGCAATTGCAGAAGATGCGACCAGAAGAAATAAGCCGGCAATCAAGAGTCTCTTGAGCATGATTCGGATGAACATGGAGCGGTCCTTCATTCAGATGACGCGAAGTCTCGGATCAGACGAACCCAGCCAGGGCAAGCGCGCTTCCTGGCTTGGGCTTCCGAACGTAGAATGTTGGGGACTATACATCTAGAATGTAAGAACATGCCAGACAAATCCCTCACTCCCGACGAGAAACTGCAGCAGGAATTCAACCGCTGGGCCGCGGCTGGCGAAGGCGCGAAGATGGAGAGCCATCACTTCGACATTACGACGAAGACGATTCGCCGGATGGAACTGCGCCCGGGTGAGCGCGTGCTCGACCTCGGTTGCGGATCGGGATGGGCGACGCGGCTGCTGGCGCGGCTGGTGGGCGAGGGGCCGGATGGGTTTGGGCAGGTGGTGGGGCTCGACGTTTCTGACGAAATGATTCGCGAGGCGCGCGCGGCTTCGAAGGATTTCGATAACGTGCTTTACGTCTGGGGATCGGCGCAGCAGATTCCCTGGGAAGAAAATTTCTTTGACAAGGTGTTGTCGGTGGAGTCGTTTTACTACTATGCCGATCAGGATCGCGCGCTGATGGAGCTGTTTCGCGTGATGGCGCCGCGGGGAAGGTTATTCATCCTGATCAACCTATATACAGACAATCAATACTCGCTGCAGTGGGTAGACAACCTGAAGGTGCCGGTGCATGTGCGCTCGGAGGCGGAGTACGTTGAGCTGTTGAAGAAACATGCTTTCGAAAACGTTGCGGCTTTTCGCATTCCGGATGACACGCCCACGCCGGACGACTACCAGACGAAGTCGTTTCACAGTCTGGACGATCTGCGGGCGTTCAAACGGGAAGGCGCGTTGTTGCTGGTGGCATCGAAGCCTGATCTGCGGACGCCGGCTCCGGGATATACGATTTATTGAGCGCCGATCTACTGAGAGCTGATTTTTTTCTTTCCGGCTTCGGTGAGCAAATAGATTCCGAGGATCGTCATCTCTGGTTCAATGGGATGGCGATACCGCTGACCGGGATAGACCACGTAGTAAATTGCGGGATACAGCAGGATCAGCCAGAACAACAGCCAGGCGCCGGGTTTGCGCTGGCGCAGGGCGCGTCCGAGTCCCCAGAACATGAGGACGGATGAGGCGAGGAAGAGCGAATTTTTCACCTCGGCCAGCCACCAGATTTTTGCGAGACGCGGCGGTCCGGCCCAAAAATAAATGAAGCGCTTAAGGCAGAGAATGGCGAAGCGCGGATAATCCGCCTCGATGAAATCGACCGCTTGGCGCTTGCGGTGTTCGATGTAGGCCAATTCGCCCATGGACGTGTACTGACGCATGGCGAAGGTATCTTGCGTGGGATGCAGATACTGCTGCCAGGTGCCGTCGGCGCCGGGGCCATTGCCCAGGCGGAGTTCCGCGCCAAGGTTATCGCGAATGAAAATGAACTTGCCGAAGGTGCGATAGTTGCGCACCGTCCACGGAGTGACGCAGGCGATGAAGACTATGGAAGCCAGCACCACGCCCGCGAGCGAAGGCTTGCGCAGCTTTGCGCGGTGATACCACGCCCACAATCCCGAGGCGGGAAGGAATGCGACAAGCACCGTGCTGTTGAGCGCAGCGATTCCCCAGAGCAGGCCGAACTGCAGCCACGGTTTCAGCCCGTCGCGATCTTCCATCGTCAGCGCCAGCCATAAAATAACGGCAACCAGCAAGGCCGAGAAACTCGTTTCCCACACCCAGCGCGTGCACCAGAACATGACGTAGGGAAGAAGAGCCCAGGTCCAGGCTGCGCCGACGGCAACTTTCTCCGAGAAAATTCTGCGCGCGATAAGGAAAATCGGAATGCAGGTGAGTGAGGAAAAAATGCTGTTGATGGTCAGCAGGATGAATGCCGAAGCTCTCGAATAAATACCGAAGAAGTGGAAGACGGCGGCCGTCAGGTAAGCATAAAGTGGTGGCTCCCAGGCCGAGGGGCCGGTGGGTGCGCCGAATGGATCGCTGAAGCCGCGGCCGGAGGCGATGGCGGCGCCGATGCGTCCCATCTCCCAACCGAAGCCGAAGTTATTTTCCGTGCTCTTGAACTTGTAGGTGTGTCCGACGATGATCCAGCCGACGCGGAGAAACAGGGCGATGGCGACCATCCAGAATTGCGAGGTGCGGATGCTGGCCCATGCATCGAGAAGCTGAGGCGGGATGCGTTTGCGGGCGGCGGCCACCGCTGAGCTTGAATCCATGGATGTTTCTATTTGTAGCTGAGTCTCGATGCTGCGGCAACTCGACAGCGGTGGCGTGACTGCACCCGGTGATGGTCTGGCCTGGACGGCGGCGCTTCGCGCCATTTTCCGCATGATTGAACGTATAATTGTTCCGAACCTTCACGGACCGAGGTCCCCTGATGAGCTGGCTGCAAAATAAATTCGAAAAGAATTTCATGATTAGCACGGTCGACTACGTCTTTAATTGGGCGCGCAAGTCCGCCGTTTGGCCGATGACGTTTGGGCTGGCTTGCTGCGCCATTGAGATGATCGCGGCTTCGACTTCGCGATTTGATATTGCGCGCTTTGGGGCGGAGGTATTTCGTCCCAGCCCGCGGCAGGCGGATTTGATGATTGTCTCAGGCACGGTGACGTTGAAGATGGCGCCGGTGGTGAAGCGCATTTACGACCAAATGCCCGACCCGAAGTGGGTGATCTCGATGGGCGCATGCTCGTCGGTGGGCGGGCCGTTTAATACGTATGCCGTGTTGCAGGGAGTGGACAGAATTGTGCCCACGGATGTTTACGTGACCGGATGCCCGCCGCGGCCGGAGAATCTTTTCTACGCGCTGCTCAAGCTGCAGGACAAGATCGATACCATGACGATCGCGAAGCGGCCTACGGAAGTGCGGCTGGATGCGAATATGGTGGAGAACTTCAAGCGGCAAGTGATGATCGCACAGACTGTGCAGCCGAAATAGCCGTCAGCTTTCAGCTATCAGCTTTCTGCAATCAATGTGGGGAAATGCCGAACTTTATCAAACTCGCCACCGAATCCGAACTTCCACCCATTGACGAAGCCAAAGAATTTCCCTGCGGCGCCAAGACCGTCTGCGTGGCTAATGTGAACGGCACTTACAGCGCGATGGAGAATGTCTGCCTGCATCGCGGCGGGCCACTGGGGCAAGGAATGATCGAAGGCGGCAAGGTTGTGTGCCCGTGGCACGGCTGGGCCTGGGACCCAAAAACCGGCGAGGCCGCGCAGGATCCCAGAATGAAGGTTACCGTGTATCCGCTGAAGTTTGAGAGCGGGGACGTGCTAGTTGAGATTTAGTGGGGCTGTGCTCAGACTCGGTCGCTCTTATCCCAACAATCTCAGAAATTTCTCCGGCTGATTCTCGTATCCCGGAAACACCGTCGCAAGATTCTTGTTCCCCATGTGCCGCGCCACGGCTTCGCCGAGGACCTGACGGAAATCGGTGGTCAGGGCCAGATCGCGGCCCTCATAAAGATGCGACTGATCGAGGCCGGGCCAGCGTCCGTAGACTTTGCCGCCTTTCACAGGGCCGCCCAGCACGAACATGACGTTGGCGTGGCCGTGGTCAGTGCCGCGATTGCCGTTTTCGCGCGCCGTGCGGCCGAACTCCGACATAGTGACCACTACGGTATCTTCACCGAGGTCGTCGAGATCGGTCCAGAAAGCGGCGAGCGATTGCGAGAAGTCGCGCAGCACGTTGGCAATTTGGCCTTCGGTTGAGCCTTCGTTGACGTGATGATCCCAGCCTCCGATGTCAGCAAACGCTACCTGCACGCCGAGGTTCGCCTTAATCAACTGAGCAAGCTGACGCATACTGTCGCCGAAGCGGCCCTTGGGATAATCGGCGCCGGGAGCTGGTTTGTATTTCGACGGGTCGGCGGACTTGAGCATCTTGACGGCGTCAAACGTTTCTTCGCCGGTTCCGTGAAGATCGGTATCGAGGGAGTGATCGTACATGGCCTCGAAAGTATTGGCGACTGGCGAGGCTTTTTGGTTTCGTCCGCCGACGGAGAAATCGTTGATGTTGTTGATGGCGATGGCAGGCTCGGTGCCACTCAGGATACGCGGGATCGATGGGCCCATGGCGATGGCTTCAAACGCCGATTTCTGCTGTGGCAGATTGCGCATGGCGCGATTGAGCCATCCGTCTTCGGTGGACTTGACGCCCGGAGTGCCGGACTCCATGAAGTCCTGGGCATCGAAATGGGACCGGTTGGGATCGGGCGATCCGGCGGCATGCACGATCGCCAGTTGACGCTGCTGCCAGAGCGGCTGGAACGGCGCAAGCGAAGGATGCAGGCCGAAGAAGCCATCGAGATCGATGGCCGACTTTCGGGGAATGTTGATGCTGGGTCGCATCGCGTAATATTGCGGCTCGGCATGAGGCACGACAATGTTCAATCCGTCCGCTGCTCCGCGCTGAAAGATTACGACCAGGCGCTTGGTGCGCGTGCCCGGCTGAACCGCGCCCATGGCGGCGCGAGCGAGAAAACTCGGTACCGCCGCCGTACCGACAACGGCGAGTGCGCTGTTGCGAAGAAATACCCGACGAGTGATGGACATAAGAAACCGCTACTGGCTGCTAGCTCCTGGCTTTAACGCCGTAACTAACCGGCATCTTTAGGTTCTGGCTAGAAGCTAGTAGCCAGAAGCTAGCAGCTATCTTCTCTGAAACTCTGGCGAGCCTAGCAGCAGGCCCGCAATTGTGCTCACGTCCGGTGGCCGCACTTTGTCCGGTGGCTTGCGCGGTGCAGTACTGGCTGCCGCGCCAACGATTTGGGCGGCAATTGAGTCGTGCGTCTGCTTGGAAACGTCTCCATCGAGCAGGGCGAGTTCGAGTGCGGAGAGTGTCGCGATCGAATCCGCTGGTGGCGAATTGCTGTGCGCGAATTGCGTCACGTCTACCTTGACGCCCTTGATCTTGCCGCTGCTGAGTGCCAAGGCAAAATTCATGCGATTGAGCAGGGCGGATGAGCTTACCCAGGTTTCCGCTTTCATGGAATAGCCTGTCGGCGGCTGCGCACCGTAAAGCGGCATGCCCATGTTGTTGAGCTGGCGGACGAGAGGCAGCGCGTCGTCGACTTCAGCACTGGTGGTGCGAACCGCTGAAGCTACGAATTCAAGAGGAGTTTTTACCTTGGCACGATAGGTCCCGTCATCCCAAAACTCCGGCGATTGAAAAAGCACCGTCAGAACCTCGCGAATGTCACCTTTCTTTTTCAGGAAAGTTTTCGCCAAGTGATCGACCAGTGCGGGAGGCGGATCATCCGAAACGAAACGCTCTGCCAGCTTGAGCGAGATGAAATGCGCCGTTTGCGGGCTGCTGGCCAATCTGTGCAGGAGTTCCAGTCCTTCGCCTTCGCCCTTGGGTTTGATGCGATGGCCGAGGACGAACTTCGGTCCGGGCTCGTGCATGCGGGGCTCGAATTTAAAGCCGCCGCCTTCGTTAGGCTTGTCGATGGTCCAGCCAGTAAACACTTTGGCGACTTCCGTCACGTCACGCTGCGAGTAGCCGCCGCTTACGCTCAGGGTATGGAGTTCCAGCAACTCGCGTCCGTAATTCTCGTTGAGGCCGCTGGGACGTTTGCCCTTATTTGGTCGCGCTGGTGGGTAACGGCGTCCGTACTTGGAGGGATGCGCGGGAATGCCGAGAGCTTGCGGCGAGTTCGGCCCTATGCTCAGCCAATTGTCGAGGTAAAACAACATTGCGGGACTCTTCGCCGTGGCCACGAGCAAGTCTTCGAACTTGCCGAGAGCGCGCGGTCGAATCACATCGCGCTCGTAGCTGGCGATGAGGAGTCGATCGGGTCCTTTGTCCGCGAAGACATTGAAGTGGTTGAACCAAAAATCGGTCATCACTTCCTGGAGTTGCCGCTCGCTGTAGATGGCGCGAAGAAGCTTGGCTTGCGCCAGTTCGCTGATGACCACTCCGGCGGGATTGTTCAGGGCGAGCAGGGTTTCCCTTTGTTTCGGAGGCAGGCCTTCGAGAAAATCCTGAGCTTTGCCTCTGCGCAATGTATCAGCCAAAGCTAACTGCGCCATTGGCGACATGTCGATAATTCTCTTGAAACGCTGGTCGGACGGAATGCCTGGCAGTTGCTGCACTTCGAGATCGGTGTAAAGTTGTTCCTCGCGACGGCGAGCCTCTTCTTTTTCCTCAGCGGCCATGTTTACGGGAAGCGCGGGGGGTGGGGTCGCGTCGCCATTTTCTGGAGAGCTCTTAGCGTTCGCATCCGCAGTCTCATTGCTGGGTAAGCCGGTGCTCATTGCGGCATGATCGAAGGAGGCGGTTGCGTTCGACGGCGTTGTGGACGGCGCAAAAGAATTTTTTGCGGCTTCCGAGCGTTCTTTCTTTTCCTGCTGTCGGTCGATCTGAACCTGATAGACCATTCGCAGCGCGGCGTCGGACGGCATTGGTCTCTTGCCATTCATCACCTGATTGATCTCCGCACCGTCAGGAAATTCCACGGCGATTTCCCGCGAGCCCATGCGCGTGGCGCGGAACGGTTCCAGGCGAGCGTCAAGCGCGGTGTCATCGATTTTTTCTGGATGCAGTTGCAGATCGATCCAGTTGTCGACGCCGATGGCCATCACGCGCTGTACGTCCCCGGGACGTGGACCAAAACTCAGGCGATTCAGAGCGTGTAGAGCGCGGCGCTGGTAGCTGGCACTGGAAGCCGGTTTCTCCTTCCTTTTCGCCAGCAAGGGCGAGACGGCGCAGACCAAGCTGACGGAGAAAAAAACGGCGGCAAACTTGATACGCCCCAGAGGCATGAGAACTCCCGGTTGGCAAGACGACAATCTGCTAATTATCAACCCAAACTGTAAAGAAAAGTTGCCAGCGGTTACCAAAGACAGTGGGGTTTTCGGGAGTCGTAACTAGTAGATGGAAGCTAAGTTAGATACATCTTGCCGCGCGATACTTTGTGCAGCAGGGTTGCGGCTAACTGGTCGACGTCGGTTGGAGAGATGTTCACGGACATGTGGTCGGCGAGGAGTGGAGTTCGACTGCTGCCTACGGCATCGCGGCGCACCTGGATCAAAAGGGCTTGCACCGCGTTGGGATCATATTTTTGCGGGGTCATGCGCACCAGGTCGCTGAGAGCCCCGCCGAGCGAGAGCGGCTCGCGGTAGGGGCGGAGACTGGTCATGGCGTCGAAGGTATCGGCCAGCGCCATGATGCGCACAGGCGCCGGCAAATCCTCGCCCGCGAGAGCGTCGGGGTATCCGGAGCCGTCGCTGCGTTCATGATGCCATCGCACCGACTCATGAATCTTGGGCCAAGGGAACTCGACGCTGCTGACAATCTGATGGCCCACCACGGTGTGATCGGCCATCTCGCGAAACTCTTCGGGATTGAGAGCTCCGGGCTTGCTGAACAAGCGGCGATCGACCGCGACTTTGCCGATGTCATGCAAATATCCAGCGCTGCGCAGAGCGGCGACTTCGCCGGGATCGACACCCATGGCTTCGCCGATGGCAGCGGCGTAACGCCCCACGCGCAACGAGTGACCATGAATGTTCACGTGCTTCACGTCGATCGCGGTGGCGAACGCTTCAAGAGCGCTGTCATAGAAGCCGTGCAGTGAAGCCATCAGACGAAGATTTTCCGTTACACGCTGAGCCAGCGTCTGGGTCAGCGCGTGGTTGTGCACGGCCAGGCCGATGTAGCTGCACAGGAGTTCGAGTGCGTCCAGCTCCGCTTCCATGTAGGACGCATCTCCCGGACGACGTCCCAGAGCGATGACACCGGCGAGCTTGCCGACCGATTTGAGCGGCGCGATGCACTTGAACAATTCGGGAGCGACGTTGCCGTTGGAGCTGAGAAACACGGAATAGGTGGAAGCGTTGAGCACAATCGGTCCACGCGCAGCGGTGAGGGCATGAGCGTGTTTAGGAAGAAGAGGGATGAAGGCCGGCTCCGGCAGCATGGCGAAGCCTTCGGACGCCACGGACGTGAGCATGGTGGGCTTCTCGTTGAAAACGAAAAGCGCACCTTCGCGCGCGCCGGCGGCTTCCATGACGGCGGAGAGCATGCGGCGTGAGGTTTCGGTGAAATCGCGTTCGGCTGTGAGCTCCGGTCCGAGATCGGAGAGAGCTTCCACCGTGCGCAACAGCCTGCGGAAATTATTTGTTTCCACGTTAGACGAGGTAATGCATAGAAACGTTTGGACAGAACGAGCGTAACATGCGGGAAACGCGCAGCGTGATAGACGCTTGTTGGTTAGTTTGGTGCTGAAAGTTAGCGCAGGTTTACGAGTCTGATTCTGACCTATCTGAGGATAGGTTTAAAAGTGCTCGCTAAGTTCGGCAAAGGCTCCAACAATGAGTAGACGCTGCGGAGGGTGAGCCGCGTCGAGTTCGTCGTGTTCGAGAATCCAGGTGTTGCCATGCGGGACGAAGACGGCATTCAGCCCGGTAGCTAGCGCGGGATTGATGTCGGACTTCGGGCTGTTTCCGATCATCCAGGTGGAATCGTGCTCCAGCACGAATTTTTCAACGATCCTTTCGTAGGCCTCGGAGTCTTTCTCGGCGACGATTTCGGTTGCGGTGAAATAACTTTTTAATCCTGAGCGTTCGATCTTTCCCGTTTGCTCGACGATCGCGCCTTTGGTTACGAGGATGAGTTTGTGCTTCGCTGCGAGATATTCAAGTGTTTCGGGAACTTCTGGAAGAAGCTCCATCGGGTGGTCGGCGACGGTGTGGGCGAAGCTGTTGATCTGCGCATGTGACTCCGGCGTGACCGGCTCAACGCTGAGGCGCTCAAAGGTGTCGACCAGGGCATGCGCAAAACTGTGCAGGCCGTAACCATGCTTCACGATGCATTCGCGCTCCACATCGTTCAGCACTTCGCGGACTTGCTCGGGGGAAAATTCGTGATGATTCAGGAATGAAATGAAACGCGCGATCGCCCGCTCAAAGTAGATGTTGTTTTCCCAGAGCGTGTCGTCCGCGTCGATGAGAAGGGTTTGTGGGGACAAGGTTTTGGCTCTGGGCTCTTAGCCTTTGGCTTTTTTTGGCTCAATCGTTATCCAGTGAGCATGATAAATGTCGTCATTCGTTGGGGAAGCGAATAGCCAAGAGCCAAGGGCCAAAGCCTCTTACGCTACCCAATCCACGCGCGCCTCTGGGGCAATGATGCCGGCCTTGTGGCCCATATCCAGAAGACGCGCAACGCCCTCGCGTCCATCTGGGCCGTAGTCGAGTGTGCGTTCGTTTACGTACATGCCAACGAAGCGGTCGGCGGTTTGCGGGTCGAGATCGCGGGCGAACTGCATGGCATAAGATAATGCTTCGTCGCGATGGTCGAGCGCGTACTGAATGCTGTCGCGCAGCGCGTTGTTTACCGCCGAGATCAGCGGTGGACCCAGCGCGCGGCGGATCGCGTTGCCTCCGAGCGGCAGGGGCAATCCGGTCATCTTCTGCCACCAGCGGCCAAGGTCGACGATACGGTGCAGGCCGGCCTTGTCGTAGGTTAGCTGGCCTTCATGGATGATGAGCCCGGCTTCGAACTTACCCTCGAGGACTTGCGGAATGATCTGATCGAAGGGAACGACTTCGGTCTCCACTCCAGGAGCGAAAAGCTGCAGCGCGAGATACGCGGTGGTCAGAGTTCCGGGAACCGCAATGCGTTTTTCCTTGATTTCACTTTGCGTGAACGGGCGCGGGGAAACGATCATGGGCCCATAGCCTTCGCCTACACTACCTCCGCACGACATCAGCGCGTATAAGTCCTGTATATAAGGATAGGCGTGAAACGAAATCGCAGTTACGTCGTAGACACCTTCACGCGCCTTCTGGTTCAAGGTCTCGATATCACAGAGGGTATGGGTGAAGCGCAGTCCCGGGACACGAACCTTGCTGGTGGCGAGGCCATAGAACATGAATGCATCGTCGGAATCGGGGCTGTGCGCAATGGAAATCTCGCGTACTTGCGACGACTGGCTGCCACCGGAATGTTTGGTTTCTGTTTCTGAAATTACCGTCATCTCTTAAACTCCAAAACTCTCGTTACCGTGCTTTTGTGCTGTCGACTGGAGAGCGCTGCCACCGCGCCGCAATGCCGGCAGCCATCATTACCTTGATGACTTCCGCAAAAAGGAACCAGTAAAGCCCCCAGCGGAAGGCTTGCACTATGGAATGCGTGAAGACCGCCAGCCATGCCAGACCGCCGGTGAAAAGTACAGCCTCGCCGAGAAGGCCGCCGATTGCCGCGCGAGCGAAACTGCGGCGTCCATGTTCCATCACGTATCCCGCGACCCACGCGACCAGCGGATAGGCCAGAAGAAATCCGCCGGTTGGTCCAAACAAGTGCGCGATTCCCGCTGGACCGACAGGGCTGAATACAGGTAGTCCGACGGCGCCTTCCGCTAAATAGAGGACGAGCGCGCCAAAACCGCGACGACTGCCCAGCAGCAAACCCACCAGCAGCACTGCGAAGTTCTGCAGGGTCAGCGGTACCGGGGTGAACGGAAGAGGAATCGTAATGTGGGCGCACAAGGCAACGAAGAGGCTGCCGCCAACCACCAGGATGACTTGTTGCGCGAATTCGGGAACGAGGTAGCGCTCCGTCGGATTGCTTAAAGCTGGAATCGCTGGTTTTTGCATGGCAAGCCTCCGAATATTCAACGCGCGGAAATCAGGCCTCAGTGTTGCCGTGATGATCGCCGTCCAGTTGGCTGGCGCTGATTTCCTGGGCTGCATGGGCCGCCTGTAGGTGGCGTCGTAAACGCATGTACAAGGCGATTGCAACGCACACTACGACCAGCGTGCTCATACCCAGAATCAGGAACCACCAAATCATCCGCACAGCCGATTAGGATAACAGATTGGCGGCTGGGAAAAAGTGATGCGAGCGCCGGATTTGGGCCGACGCTCGATTGATACGACTTGAGGCAGACGTTGCGATGCGACGAAACTAAGACGCTATCGATCCGCTAGCTGGACTTTGCGGTGGCCATTTTCTCGCGCATCATCTCCACTCGCTTGAGCATGAACTTGAAGCGTTCACGGCCGAACTTGGAGCCCATGATTACTTTCTCGATGATTGCGAATATGTGCGGATCACCGGTTTTTTCGCGCAGTTCCTTGAGGAAGGGATGCACCTTCGCGAACACGATGAACATTTCACCGCTCACTGCCGGCTGTATGAACAACTCCTCATTCAGCGCACCGTGCAGCACGAACGACGCGGCCATGCTCCAGTAGCCGCTCACCTGGCGCAGCCAGTTATTCTCCTGCGTTCCCGGGGTGGACGCTATTTTCATGAAATCGTCGGCACTGGTCGGCCAGAAGGTGGTAAACCACCAGTTCCGCGCTTTGCGCATTTCGGCTTCGCGGCGCAGATCGTAGAGTTGGAGGATCAGTTGAGCATCGGCAGCGGTCGGCTTCTTGGGCATGAAAGCTCCTCATTGGAATTTTGTAATCAGGTGATTGAGTAATTTTGTAATTGAAAACCCGGTGAAGCAGAGTAATGGGATCGGCCAGACTTACCCCGTCACTCAATTCGTTTACGCGCTGGTGGCCGCTGCTTCTGGCGGAGGTGCCGGCCGCTCATAATCGCATTCTTTGTTCGGGCAGGCAATCACAGGTCCTGCTTTCAGATTTTTCTCAACCAGATATTCGCTGCCGCAACTCGGACACTTTTCGGGAATCGGTTTGTGGGCCGACGTGAATTTGCACTTCGGATAATTTCCGCATCCGTAGAATGTGTTGCCCTTACGCGCTCGCTTCTCAACCAATTCACCGTCTTTGCATTCCGGGCACTTCACGCCGATGAAATTCTGCTTCACGTACTTGCATTCGGGATATCCGCTGCAGGCAGTAAATTCGCCGAAACGTCCGTGGCGGATCATCATGTTGCGGCCGCATTTGGGGCAAAGCTCTTCCAGAGGAATGTCTGGAACTTTCTTGCCCTGGTCGAGCCGACGCGTCGTTTTGCAATCGGGATAGCCCGTGCACGCCATGAACTGTCCGAAGCGGCCACGCTTGAGCACCATCACGCGACCGCAGTTTTCGCAATACTCTTCCTGCGTGGTCTCCTGCACGTCGGCGGAATCCAAGTCCGGCAGGTTGATGGGATTTTCTTTCGTGAACTTGCAAGTGTTCGGATCTTCCTTGTCGAAGGTGCTGCACGCATAGAAGGATCCGTGCTTGCCCCACTTGATCACCAGTGGCGCGCCACAGAGTTCGCACTTCTCGTCTGTGGGTTTTTCCATCCGCTTGATGTTCTCCATATGCTTTTCGGCATATTTGAGATCTTTCTGGAATTTCTTGTAGAACTCGGCGAGAGTGTCGGTCCACTTCTCTTTTCCTTCTTCGATCTCGTCGAGTCCTTCTTCCAGGCGGGCGGTGTAGGCGACGTCGAAAATGTCGCGGAAATTTTCTACGAGCAGATCGGTGACAACGAGGCCGATCTCGGTCGGAGTAAACTTCCCGCCGATTTTCTGCACGTACTGGCGCTCTTGAATCGTTGAAAGAATGGCGGAATACGTGGAAGGCCGGCCGATGCCGCGTTCTTCCAGCTCCTTGACCAGCGACGCTTCGTTGTAGCGCGGCGGCGGTTCGGTGAAATGCTGTTCCGGCTTCAGTTCTTTCAGCGTGAGCTTTTGGCCGGCTTCCAGCGCCGGCAGCTTGTGCTTCAACTCTTCGTCTTCTTCGTCTTTGCCTTCCTTGGATTCCTCGTAGACCCGCAGGAAGCCATCGAATTTCAAAACCGATCCAGTTACACGGAACCAGAAAGCATCGCCGTTCTTTGTCTTGGCGTCGATGTCGACAGTGGTCTGGTCGAAGACCGCGGGCATGATTTGCGACGCCACGAAGCGCTGCCAAATCAGCTTGTAAACTTTGAACTCATCTTCTTTTAGGTACTGCTTGATCTGGTCGGGATGGCGCATGGCGGAGGTCGGCCGAATCGCTTCGTGGGCCGCCTGCGCTTCCTTCTTCTCTTTATATATGTTGGGCGTTTCGGGCAGGTACGCGGCGCCGTATTCCTTGCCGACATATTCGCGCACTTCCTGAATCGCCTCGGGCGCGACCCGAGTGGAGTCGGTACGCATGTAGGTGATGAGGCCGACTTGACCTTCTTCGCCCAGTTCCACGCCTTCATAGAGGCGTTGGGCGATCATCATGGTGCGCTTGACGCTGAAGCGCAGTTTGCGCGAAGAATCCTGTTGCAGTTTGCTGGTGGTGAAGGGAGGAGCGGCGTTACGGCGGCGTTCTTTCTTGTCGACGGAGCGGACGATCCAGTTGGCCGTTTCGAGCGCGGCGCGAATCTTTTCCGCATCTTCTCCATTGGTGACTTCAATCTTTTCTTCGCCTTTTCCTAGAAAGCGGGCGTCGAACGCAGGCGGCTTGCTGGCGGCGAGGTGGGCGTCGATGGTCCAATATTCTTTTTTCTCGAACGCCTTGATCTCGCGTTCGCGCTCAACGATTAAACGGAGAGCGACAGTTTGAACGCGTCCGGCGGAAAGGCCGCGGCGGACTTTATCCCACAATAATGGTGAGACCTGATAGCCGACCAGGCGGTCGAGCACACGGCGCGCCTGTTGGGCGTCGACGAGATTTTGATCAATGGCGCGGGGATGCTCGAACGCCGCCTGCACCGCGCGCTTGGTGATTTCGTTAAAGGTGACGCGCTGGATCCGAGGCGGCGCATCCGCATCTGCCTTCTTCTTTTTCCCTTTTTTCGCCTTGGCGCCGTTGCCGTCAAGTTCACCCGCCAGATGAGCAGCAATCGCCTCGCCTTCGCGGTCCGGGTCAGGCGCCAGATAGATTGCGTCCATCGGGCCAGCCAGCTTCTTCAGCTTGGCCAGAACTTTTTCTTTGCCGGGAATCACGACGTAGTCGGTTTCGAACTCGTTGCTGGTATCGACGCCCAGCGTGCTCTTAGGCAGATCTTTGACGTGGCCGAGCGAAGCCTCGACAGTGAATCCCTTTCCCAGATATTTCTGGATGGTCTTCGCCTTGGCGGGCGATTCGACGATGACTAAACTTTTTACCAATGTATCCTCAGTTCGTAAAGAATTAGCTCCGAAGCTAGCACGAATGGGACGAAGACAACAAGTTACTGGCAGGAAGCTTCTGGCTTCTAGCTACTGGCTGCTAGCTAAGGCCGTGACTTTCAGGCTTTGGACGAGCGAGGCCAGCATGCGCTGGATTTCGAAGATTTTCTCTTCCAAATTCTTGTGCTCGTCAGAGCTTAAGGATTTCAAGTCCTTCGCGAGCAGCAAATGATATTCGACCTCATTCGCGGAGCCGCGAGCGATCTGAACAAACCGTCTCATTTCCGCATCTGATCTTCGGCCGCAGCCTTCAGCAATGTTCGCGCCGGCCGAAGCGGAAGCACGGCGCAGTTGGCTGGTGAGCCCGTACATTTCTTCCTTGGGAAAAGAGCGCGTCATCTGATAAACAACCAGCGTCAATTCGTGCGCCTTGGCCAAACCCGTAAATCCTTAAAGTCCTCCATAAAGCACCTCCCTCCTCGTTGAGCTAGCAGCCAGAAGCTAGCAGCTAGTCGCTGAATCTAAAAACTCTTCACAAAATTCTTTCCCGGCATTTGCTTTATTTTGCCGGTCAGCTCCAGCTCGAAGAGGGCCGCGAAGATTTCCGAAGACGACATTTCGTCCTCCAGCTTTTCTACAAGCTCATCGATGTGCGTGGCCTCGTCTGATTTCAGCAGACTGAGGATGCGCTTCTCGTGCGGAGGGAGGCCTTCGTCCGGAAATAGAGATGCGGGAGACGCGCCAGTGGATTCAGGCGCGGGTGGCGGGGTCAGTACAAGTTTCACTTCTGTCGGCAGATCTTCCCATACGTCTTCCCAAGTGGCGACGAGCTTTGCGCCTTGCTTGATCAGGGTGTTCGGGCCCCAGGAATTCTTGTTCGTGACATTGCCAGGAACGGCGAAAACATCACGGTTTTGTTCCAGAGCACAGCGCGCCGTGATGCGGGTTCCGGAATATTCAGCGGCTTCTACGACGAGGACTCCCACTGACATGCCGCTCAGGATTCGGTTGCGGATGGGGAAATTCTGCGGCGCGGCGAAGGTTGCCATGGGGAATTCAGAGATCAGCGCTCCGCCGAGCGCCAGAATCTGCTCTGACAGCCGCGAGTTTTCTTTGGGGTAGATTACGTCCACACCCGTGCCAAACACAGCGAGGGTCTTGCCTTTTGCCGTGATCGCTCCGCGGTGGCTGGCGGTGTCTATTCCCCGGGCCATGCCGCTGATAATTACTAATCCTTGCGCCGCCAGATCACACGCCAGCCGCTCGGCCATGCCCGAGCCATAGGGCGTGGGATGCCGGGTGCCAACCATGGCGATGCCAGGTTTCGTTAGAAGTTCGGGATTGCCGCGAACGTACAGCACCAGTGGCGGATCGTAAATTTCTTTGAGCCGAGATGGATAGCACGAGTCTTCACTGGAAATTACCGTCACGCCTTCGGCAGCAGCGCGTGCGATTTCTTCCCGCGCGAGTTCGGCTGATTTTCCGGTAGCAATCGACTGCGCCGAGACGGCCTGAATCCCCGTGGCTTCCAATTCTGTTAGCGAGGCGCGGAAGACGGCTTCGGCGCTGCCGAAATGCTCGACAAGTTTTCGCGCCTTGGTGGGGCCCAGGCCTTGAGTCAACGAGATGGCGAGCCATTCGAGGAGGTGAGTCGCAGGCGCGGCGACGGGAGTAGGCAAGTTTGTGCTCCGGTTTCCTTGACTGGGCGGACTGTAGTCATTCGTGGAAGGCACTGTCAAGGAAAGCTGTCACACAGGGCAGGGAAAATGTGTCTGCTAAAATCAAAAGAGGAATGAGACGTCTGCGCATCTCTGCGATTTCCTACCTGAATACCGCGCCCCTGATGTGGGACTTCGAGCACGGCAAGGCGGGCGGTGATTTTGACATTACTTATACGCTCCCATCCGCCTGCGCGCGGGAGCTACAAGCCGGGGCGGCCGACATTGGAATTATTCCGGCCGCTGCCTACACACAAATTCCCGGGCTGATGGTGTTGCCCGATGTCGCGATTGCGTCACGACGGCCAGTGCGCTCCATCCTGCTGGTGAGCAGAGTGCCGGTAGAAAAAATCCGCACTGTGGCGCTGGATACATCCTCAATGACGTCGGTCGCGCTGACGAAAGTCTTGTTCGAAAAATGGCTGGGCGGTGGGCGGGCGTTTACCTCGATGGCGCCGGACATCGATAAGATGCTTGCGGGGCACGACGCTGGATTGCTGATCGGAGATCCGGCTCTGCGAATCGATCGATCGCGTTACCTGACACTCGATCTCGCGGAGGAATGGATTCGCTACACCGGCAAGCCCTTCGTCTTTGCTTTCTGGGTGGTGCGCGAGGCCGCGTTGGAGGAGTCCTCGCCGTCGCAAGATTTGGCCGCGGTGTTTCAACAATCGCGCGACCACGGTCTTGAACCTGCCAGTCTCGCGCAAATCGGCTCTGAGTGGGCTGCCAAGCTCGGTATTAGCGAAGGCGACGTTCGTTCCTACCTCACGGAAAACATCTACTACAATCTTGATGCACCCTGCCTCGAAGGCCTGCAATTGTTCTATCGCTATGCAGCGGAGATCGGAGCGTTGCCAGCTGCTCCTGAGATGAAGTTTCTGAGCACGGCAATGGCCTCATATAGCGCGATCAAGAGCCTAACCTGTAAACTCCAACAACCTGAATGCTCCCGCATCTCCATCCTCTGCTGGCAATGTCTGTATGGCGGCATCTGCGCCGCATGGGCGGGCCGGGTCTGGTTCTGTTGGGCATTGCCGACAACTCGGTGATTCCTCTAACCGGGAGCATGGATGTCCTGACCATATGGCTGGCGGCGCGACACCGCGAGCCCTGGCCTTATTACGCTTTCATGGCGACGCTGGGCGCGGTTGTCGGCGGCTACATTACTTATGCGTTGGCGCGTAAGGGTGGCAAGGAAACGATGGAGCGCAAGCTCTCGAAGAAGCGCGCAACCCAGGTTTCGCAAGCTTTTGAGCGCTGGGGATTTTTCGCCGTTGCCGTTCCCGCCTTGATGCCTCCGCCGTTTCCCTTCGTGCCATTTCTGCTGGCCGCTGGCGCCATGCAGTATTCGCCGAAAAATTTCTGGGAGCATTAACGCTGGGCCGCGGCGTTCGCTACGCCATTGCCGCCGGCCTGGGATTTCACTATGGCACCCACATCCTTCGTTTCTTCCGCCACTACTACAAGCCCGCGATGGCGATCCTCATCGGCTTGGCGATTATTGGCGCGGTGATGAGTTTCATCGAATATAAGCGCATGAGAAAGGCCTAGTAGGCGCGCGGCATTTGGAGCCGGCAAGCATCCTCCGTTAGAATCTAGTGCAGGTATGTCCCTAACCAAGCGGCAAGCCCTGGAGATGTTCGAGTCCGATGACCTGATCGGCATTGGGATGGAGGCGGATGCAGTGCGCCGCAAGCTTCATCCCGAAGGCACGGTCACCTACATCATCGACCGCAACATTAATTACACGAACTTCTGCACCGAATATTGCACATTCTGCGCGTTTTATCGTCCGCTGAAAGGGCCGGCGGCGAAGGAAGGGTACATTCTCGATTTCGACACGATTTACGAAAAGATTCGGGAGACGGTTGAACTCGGCGGTACTGGCGTGTTGATGCAGGGCGGGCTGCATCCTGACTTGAAAATTGACTGGCACGAGAAGATGCTGAGCGGAATCAAGCAGCGTTTTCCGCAAGTGCATCTGCACTGCTATTCCGCATCCGAAATTATTGCGATCGCCGAGTACAGCGGGCTGAGCATTCGGGACACGATCCTCCGCTTGCGTGATGCCGGGCTCGATTCCATTCCTGGCGGCGGTGCGGAGATTCTGGACGACGAAGTCCGCTACAAAATTGCTCGCCTGAAATGCCTGACCGGAGACTGGATCAACGTACATCGCACGGCGCACCAGATTGGGATGCGCACGACCGCGACCATGATGTTCGGCGTCGGCGAGGATTACAAACACCGCATCAATCACCTACAGGAACTCCACGATCTGCAGGAAGAAACTGGCGGGTTCACAGCGTTTATTCCGTGGAGCTTTCAGCCGCAGAACACGGCGCTGGGCGGCCGGCACTGGGACGAAGCCACGGCGGTGGAATATCTGAAGGTGCTCGCCATCTCGCGCCTCTATCTCTCGAACTTCCTGAACGTGCAATCGAGCTGGGTCACGCAAGGGCTCAAAGTCTGCCAGATGGGATTGCGCTTTGGCGGCAACGATGTCGGCTCGGTGATGCTTGAAGAGAACGTGGTGCGAGCGGCTGGCGTGACAAACTGCACCACCGAAGAAGAACTGCGCCGCATCATCCGCGATGCGGGCTTCCGGCCTGCGCAGCGGGATACGCTGTATCGGCAGTATTTTCTGAACTAAAGTTGCTTCCGCCATGTTGAAGGTCGCGGCTCACGAAAAACGATTGGAGTTCGATCACATCATTCCGGTCGTTGCTGGCGGTAGCAACACCGAACGAAACATCCAACTCTTGTGCGAGCCGTGCAACTGATGGAAGAGTGCGAAGGTATGACCGCTACTTGTGGCTGATCTTGTCGTCGGTCTTCCGACCTCCGCGCTTCGATCGACTGAGCGCGGATTCCACGAGCTTTAACTTCGCGCTGCTGCACTCTAGATTTGGGCATACATCGCGCACAGTGAAAATCGGCCTCCGCAGTTGGGACACTTCATGTAGCTCTTCTGAGTCGCCATAATTGGATCTTCGCGCTCTCCGTGGGCTTCGGTCAAGAACCGCCCCCGTCTTCGCCGCCTTCCGAAAATGCAAACGGCCCCGGAAATCTCCGAGGCCGTCGTGAGAACCGATAAATCGGCACCCCGTCAAGGTCACGCTTATTATCGAGACAATCCCACTGGAAATCAAGTTACTTTAAGGAGGGTTGCACCCCGTCCTGCGAACCCTCCACTTGTCCCTGAGAGACAATCCTTCCAAAGAAGGAATGGACCTGGAGGGATTCGAACCCTCGCTCGGACCTTGACGGGGTCCTGTGCTGCCATTACACCACAGGCCCACGAATCCGAGCTTACTTCAGTCGTGACAAGGATTCAGGCCTCTATCCTGCATTTATTCAAGCGGTGTTTCGTTTCGGGACTGGCAGTTGGTACCTACTGAGTTCCTTCCCGCAGGAGAACAACATCGGCAACGTCGTGTTCGCGGACGACGGCCAGGGTTTTTCCGTCGGGCGACCAATGGAAGTCGGTGATTTTCTCCGAGGTAAAGTGAGTCAACTGGTGGCCGGGGGAACCGTCGAGGGGCTGGAGCCAGAGGTTCTCCGTCCCATTTTCGCTGACTTTGTACGCCAGCAAATTGGTAGTCGGGACAAGTTGAACGGTGGGTATAAGAACCCCGCCTCCAACGAAACGCGGATCAAGGTCAATGACCCGCGGCTGCGAAGTGCCATCCAAACTCGCGATGGCGAATTTGGACTTTGCGTCATGCGTCACTGGGTCGGCAATATCCACGACATAAGCGAGCGACTTGCCATCGGCAGAAACGAAGCTGATGGATTCGAAGCCAAACTGGTCCGGGATTGCGGTGCCGGGTACCGGTTCGGCTTTGCCTCCCTCGATCGGAACCCGCTTTAGCGTACCGAGGCCCACGTGATCGATGTAATACATCCACTTGCCATCCGGAGAACATACCGGATTGGAATCGTATCCTCCAAAGGTCATTTGCTGGGGCGCGGCTCCATCGGCGCTGGCCCGCCAAATGTTGAAAGTCGAGACCCCGGCATGGAACCACCAGGTAAGCAGAACGTAGCGGCCTGCGCAAGAAGAGAATCCCCACAGAGTGGCGTTCGGGTCGGAAACCAGGACAGAGGAGTTATGTCCATCAGCATCCATCCTCGTGACGCTCGCACCATCGGCAACCAGCAATTTTCCGTCCGGCGTCCAATCGAGCAATCGGGGATCGGCGATTTGCGACAGCGGCGCTGGTTCCGCAGAATTCTTCGCACTATTTTGCGAGGAGACGTCGCCACTCAGAGTGGCTAGCGTGTGGTTGGTCTTTAACTGCACGCTGGAGGCACTCTTGCCGTCGGCGGAGACCGTCAGAGTGGCATAGCGATTGGTGTCGCGGGTAATCGGCTGAAGTACGCCTTTATCGGACAACAGTCCAATCTGCGCGCGTTCAAAATTCGACCCTTTGGGTTGAAAGATCGACAATAGCCAATGTCCGCCCGGCAGCCACTTCAGAGCATTCACATCATCGTCCTTGAGTGTGGCTAGCGCGGTAACTTTCTTGCTCTCCACATCGAGACTCTCGACGTAGCTGAGTGCCTCGCCTGAGGAATCGAAGGAATAAGTGATCTGTTTTCCGTTAGGGGACCAACTGATGTGCCGGGGATCCGCTCCGCGCGTGGAGTGAGAGATCAGCAAGATGGTTTCATCGCTGCCATCCTCATTCGCAGAAAGCACGCGATACTTCCCCGGTTCGGGGTCATTCGCACGAATGTAAGCAATGCGTTTTCCGTCGGGGGAGAAAGTCAGGTTGCTATCCACGTCGTGAGCGACAAGCTTCGGATCACCGCCCAGCACCGGGGCGCGATAAAAATCGAACTCCGTGTGCTGGTGGTTCGCGGCCTTCTCGAAATAAACATAATTTCCGTCGGGAGCAAAGGCCAGGTGCCTGTAGAACGCAGACGAGGGTGGAACCGTCTGGGTATCGCTGCCCGTTGGAATGTTGCGCAGCCACAGGCTCTGCATCCCATTGTCATTCTGAACGTGGAGAATATATTTTCCATCCGGAGAAATCGCCGCCAGCAAGGCTTTGCCCGTATTCGTAATTTGCGTGATGGTGAAATTCTGGAAGGGCACCGGACCGGAACGACTGAAGAACGAATACAAGCCAAAGCCTGCGGCGGCGACCAGTGCGAGGACAACGACGATTGCGACGGTGGTTCCCACACGATGTTCACGGGCGACGGCGGTCACGCTGGAACTGTTGCCGGCGGCGGGTGATGCGGCCTGTGAGGCAGCGACCGACGGCCCACTCGCGGCCGTAGCACGGCCCGAACCGGATGCGGCGGGCACTGGAGTCTCGACCGAGGGAAAGGAGTCCGAAGCGGCTGGCCTTCGTCCCGAACTGCTATCGCGCAGCAGGCGTTTCAGATCGCCACGAATCTCGGAAGCGTGCTGATAGCGCAGGTCGCGATCTTTCTCGAGCGCTTTGTCGATGATCTCTTCCAGCCGCGGAGGAACTTCCGGATTAAGCCGGACAATCGGGATCGGCGCGCGGCTGAGAATTCCTTCGAAGATGGTTGCTGATGTGTCGCCACGAAAGGGCACCGCACCGGTCGCCATTTCGTAGAGGACTGCCCCAAAGGAAAACAGATCGGTGCGTGTATCCAACTCCTTACCCCGGGCTTGTTCGGGCGACATGTAGGCGATGGTGCCGACGGCGGTTCCTGGGCTGGTGAGGAATGCATCGTCCATCGCAGTCGGCCCGTTCATGGCCGTGTCGGCGTTCGCGTTGACGTGGGACGTGGGAACGAGCTTGGCGAGACCAAAATCCAGGATCTTGGCGTGGCCTCGCCTGGTCACGAAGATATTCGCGGGCTTGATGTCGCGATGAACAATGCCTTCGGCGTGGGCGGCATCAAGGGCGTCGGCGATTTCGATGGCGAGTTGCAGGAGAAACTCGGTCTCCATCGGCTGTCCCGCGATGCGGTGTTTCAGGGTAACGCCATCCAGGTATTCCATGACAATGAATGCCTGGCCATTCTGCTCATCGACTTCATGGATGGTGCAGATGTTGGGATGGTTCAAGGCGGAGGCGGCGCGGGCTTCGCGCTGAAATCGCTCTAGGGCCTGAGCGTTTTTAGCGACTTCTTCGGGAAGGAACTTGAGAGCGACGAAGCGTCCGAGCTTGACGTCTTCTGCCTTGTAGACGACGCCCATCCCGCCGCCGCCAAGCTTCTCGACGATGCGATAGTGGGAGATGATCTGATCGATCATTTCGAGGTGCCCGCCCGCTTTTCGGGTCGCTCCATCTTACGGACGCAGAAAGCGCCCGTCAACGGAAGGGGTTGCGGAGAAACTGCGGACGGTTTTTTGTGTTTTTGCAGCGGGCCAGAGCGGGATAGAATAGAGCGAGGAATTGGCCGGCCGATCCTCACGGCCGGCGTGTAAGGAAAGACCCCCACAACATTCCAAATTTTGTCCAAAAGCGGATTGGAACGCGAACTGATGGTCGACTTACGATGAAAATTGCCGCTGCATTTGTGCTGGCGCTGCTGGTTGTCGGCGCACTCAGGGCGCAGGAGGCGGTTCCGGCTGCATCCGCGACGTCACGCCAGGCGAGCTTGCAAGGAATCGTAACCAAAGATCCTGGCAGCGAGCCCGTAAAGAAGGCGCTGATCGAGTTGATCGCCGAGAGTCAGGGAGAAGGGGGGAACTACACCGCAATCAGCGGAGCGGATGGGAGTTTTCGCATTGAGAACATTGAGCCCGGACGGTATCGCTTGTTTGTGGAGCGCACCGGCTACCGCGAAGTCGACAAGCGCCGCCGGACCGATGGGCGCGAGCTCACACTGAGCTCGGGGCAGGAGTTGAAGGATCTCGTAATTCGTCTGCAAGCTGCGGCGGTGGTGGAAGGACGCGTCACAGACGAAGAGGGAGATCCTATGGCGGAAGCGCAGGTTGCGGTTTTGCGCCAGACCTTCGTGGCGGGCCGCAGCCGATGGGAGCAGGTGGGAGGCGAGCGCACGAACGATCTTGGGGAATACCGTATCGCAGGTCTTGCGCCGGGTAACTATTTTGTGTCGGTGACTCCGCCGCCTGATTTCAGAAGTCTGATTGAGACCAGCGGCACGGCGGCGAGCCGTCCAGCTACGGCTTTCGACAAGCCCACGCCCACGGCCTACCAAACAACTTACTATCCCGGCACGCGCGATCGTGGGCAGGCAGCGCCAATCCAGTTGCATGCCGGCGAAGATTTTCCGATGAATTTCTCGTTGACGCCGAGTCCCAGCTTGACGATCCGGGGCTCGGTGGTGAATCTGCCAGCAGGTTCTTCGGCGGCAATCATGCTGCAATCCAAGGATTTCGGCTTGGTTTTGAACGGTGCGGAGATGCACAAGGACGGCAGCTTCGAGATTCGCGATATTTCTCCTGGAGCCTATACGATTCTGGCGACCGTGGATAACGTTGCTACGCCAATGATGGCGCGTCAATCGTTGCAACTGGCGGAAAACTTAGACGGCCTCCGGCTCGCGCCTCAAAGCGGCGGAACCATTCGCGGGCGGCTGCGGATGGAGTCTGGCGGTAAGGTCCGGCTCGATCCCAGCCAGATGTTTCTCTTGCTGCACGAACTGGATGGCGATGACGAGATGTTGGGCACGGTCACGATGGGGGAAGGATCCTCGACGCTGGCGCACGTCAAGGTGGACGGCAGCTTTGAATGGAAGAATGTTCCCGCAGGTAGTTACTCCGTTCAGATTGCGGATGCCAGTGGAATGCCAGATTGGTTTCTGAAATCCGTGGTAGCGGGCGGGCGCGATGCGCTGGATTCGGGATTCAGCGTGAGTGGTGGCGTCACGCCGCTGGATGTGGTGGCGAGTGCCAATGGTGCGACCGCGGAAGGCGTGGCCACAAATGAGAAGGGTGAGCCGGTCAACGATGCTGTGATTGTCGCTGTTCCGGAAGCGCGCCTTCGCAGTCATCCCGAGCGCTATCGTAGGGCGGTCAGTGATCAAAGCGGACACTTCACGCTGCGAGGCTTGTCTGCTGGCAACTACACGATCTTCTCGTGGGACAGCGTGGATGGTGGAGCTTACTACAACTCCGAATTTCTCAAGAGCTACGAAGGCCAGGGGAAAGCGCTGCACATAACAGAAGGAGAACACTTTAGCGTGCAAGTGAAAGTTATTCCCACCTCTGGCGACCAGCCGTAGACCTGCCCGAAAAGCTACCGAAATTTTTACACCCGCCGTCGGACTCAGAGGCACAGGGTGGTCGATATGCAGCCAAGACGCTGGACGCACTAGGAATCTGAAAATGCAGTGTTTTATGGACTTCCACAGCCCGTTGACGATCTTGGCATGTGAATTGCAGTTAGCATAGCGCGTATCTCGGAGGTAGCGTATGTCCGCAGTGAGCGATGCAGAATTTGTTCGCCTGCTTAAGAAAGACGTTGACTACTTTACGCGAGCGCTGGAGCGCTTTGAGAATTTAATTCCGGACGTCTGCGCGCCGGTGCAGGATCAGTGGCGGCTGCAAGCTCAGTCCCGCAAGGATTTTGCGCTTGAACTTGAGATTCTGCTGGATAAGGCTGAGCGGTGCATCGATCCACTGTTGCAGGGTTCAGAGAGCGGCGGTGGCCGGCAGTCAACTTCCTACTAGCTGCTGCAGGGGCCCGTTTTGCAGAGGCTTAAATTTCGGGCAGAATCCTTGGTCGATGAAATCCGGTAGAATAGAAGTTTTCAGCCGACCGACTTGCTGGTTTCTGATCTCATCCTGTCTTCGACGCTGGCCGCATGGTTTGCCCCCAAGGGCATTGGGCCTTATCTCCGCCAGCATTTGCTGGATAAGACTTTTCAGGGACTTTACCACACGGATGCGTTCGATCGAGCGCTACTGATTCCGTATTTTATTGTGCTCGTCCTGCTGGCTGGCTACGGGATGCACCGCTACGTTCTGGTCTATCTGTATTACAAGCACAAGAAAAACCGCACAACCGAGCCGGCTGCGCTGTTTGAAGAATTGCCGCGAGTCACAGTGCAATTGCCAATCTTTAACGAGCAGTATGTGGTGGAGAGGCTGCTGGAATCGGTTTGCAAGCTGAAATATCCGAGGGAGAGACTCGACATTCAGGTGCTGGACGATTCGACGGACGAAACTATCGACGTGGCGCGCAACCTGGTGGAGCGTTATGCGGCGCTTGGAAATCCGATCAGCTATCACCACCGCACCAACCGCCAGGGTTTTAAAGCGGGGGCGCTGGCTGCCGGCCTGCGGACGTCGAAGGGCGAATTCGTCGCGATCTTTGATGCGGACTTCACTCCGCCGGAAGATTTTCTGTTGCGCACGATTCACCACTTCACCGATGCGAAGATCGGTATGGTGCAAACACGCTGGACTCACATCAACCGCAACTATTCGTTTCTGACCCAGGTGGAAGCCATCTTGCTCGACGGGCATTTCGTGCTCGAGCACTCCGGACGCGCGCGCAGCGGCGTTTTTTTCAACTTCAACGGAACTGCCGGAGTGTGGCGACGTGCGGCAATCGATGAGGCCGGCGGCTGGCAACACGACACGCTTACTGAAGATACGGATCTTTCTTACCGGGCGCAGCTCAAAGGATGGAAGTTTATCTATTTGCAGGATGTCGAGTGCCCGGCCGAGTTGCCGGTTGAGATGACCGCGTTCAAGACTCAGCAAGCACGATGGGCCAAGGGATTAATCCAGACGGGAAAGAAAATTCTGCCGCGGGTTTTGCGCAGCGATGCGCCATTTCATACGAAGGTCGAAGCGTGGTATCACCTGACTGCGAATCTCAGCTATCCGCTTATGATCGTGCTTTCGGTGCTGATGTTGCCCGCGATGATCATCCGGTTTTATCAGGGATGGTTTCAGATGTTGTTCATCGACCTGCCGCTGTTTATGGCGTCGACGTTTTCCATTTCAAGTTTTTATTTGGTTTCGCAGCGCGAGCTTTTTCCTAAGAGCTGGCCACGCGCTCTGCTGTATCTGCCATTCCTGATGGCGCTTGGCATCGGGCTGAGTATCACGAATACGAAAGCGGTGATCGAGGCGCTCATCGGCAAGGAGAGCGCTTTCGCACGCACGCCCAAATATCATGTGGAATCGAAGAAGGACAAAGTCGGGTCGACCAAGTACCGCAAACGCCTGGGCTGGGTGCCATGGCTTGAACTGGTGATTGGTACTTACTTTGGGTTAACGGTTTTCTACGCTGTCGAGAATGAAAATTATGTTACGGTTCCATTCCTCCTCTTGTTCGTGATTGGGTACTGGTATACCGGACTGATGTCCTTGCTGCAGGGACGCTTCTCGGGCGTGGCACTGAGTGCGGAATCCCATACGAAGCCATTTCCGGTGGGCGTGTAGAACCGAAGTTCTTTCTTGCGAAGCTTTCTTTCACCCGACCACTCGGTTACAATCCAGTCGCCAAAAGTTTCTCATCGGGCCCGGCACGCCATTTGAACTTCGCGAGTAACTTCGCGGTTCCCAGGAGGTTCCGATGCTCCGCTCACGCAAGCTATTTTCTTTTTTGGCGCTGGCATTCATTGTCAGCGCGCTCATCAGTTGCGGTCCTCACGATTCCAACGAGTACTTCGTGTTCGTAGCGGCCAATCTGCAGGTGCCGTATTGGCAGGCGGCTGGCTCGGGGTTCACCAAGGCCGGGAAGCAATTCGGGGTGCGGGCGGAGTTTGTTGGTCCCAACAATTACGACCCGAAGGCGGAACGCGACGCGCTGGACCAAGCCGTGCAGCAGAAAGCGACTGGGATCTTGCTTGGGGTTACCGATCCGGCGCTGCTCAAGGACAGCATCGACAAGGCGATCGCCGCCGGAATCCCGGTGATCACCATGGATTCCGATGCACCCGCCAGCAAGCGGCTCTTCTTCATCGGCACCAACAACTATGAGGTTGGCACGACTGGCGGCCAGCGCCTGGCGCAGGAGTTGAAAGGGAAGGGCAACGTTGTGGTCTTCACCATGCCCGACCAGCGCAATATGCAGGATCGTCTGCACGGCTATCGCGACGCATTCGAACATACCACTGGCATCAAGATCACACGCGTGGTCGATATCCAGGGCGATCCGCGCATTGCATTCGATACCACGACGCAGATTATCGGTAAAGAGAAAGATCAGGTGGATGCGTTCGTTTGTCTGGAGGCGCAGTCGGGAAAGGAAGTGGCCGGCGTGCTCAATAGTTATCACATCACCGGCAAAGTTGTGATGGCCATGGACACCGATCCGGAGACGCTGCAATTGATCCAGAGCGGGGCGATTGCCGCTACCATTTCCCAGAAGCCGTATACCATGGCGTTCGTGGGCATGCAGATGCTCGACAATCTCTATCATCACAAACCGCCTTCGCTCGAGACCGATTGGTCGAAGGACAGCTTTGCGCCGATTCCTGCCTTTGTGGATACTGGTTCAGCGCTTATCGACAAGAGCAATGTGGATTCGTTCCTGCAGGCGAAGCAGAGCGCGACTGGACCGCAGAAATAGAAGACGGAAGGATCGCTCTTTGATGGGCCGATCCGTGAATCGATGTGTGTTTTGAGGCGGCTACTTTAGAATCTCAGGATGAATAGCACGATGCGAAAGCCACGGCGGGTAGTTTGTCAGACGATTGTGTTCGCCAGCTTGTTCTTGCTTGCTCTAGCTGAGGCGGGTTTCGCGCTCGAGCGCCAGCCGAATGCCGACTACCACGCTCGCCGCGAGGCGCTAGCGAAGAAAGCCGGAGGAGTAATTGTTCTGTTTGCGCCCATGGAGAGCGAAGGGCCGAATGATATTTACGGTTTTCGGCAGGACGACAATTTTTACTATCTTTCCGGCTCGACCGAGCCAGGAGCGGCACTACTGATTGCGCCGGCGGAAGAGGCCAAGGGCGATAGGCCGGCGCACTCCTACATGGAAATTCTTTTTCTTGCGCCTCGGAATCTGACGCAGGAGAAGTGGACTGGTCCGAAACTTGGTCCGGAAAATCCCGAGGCACCGAAGATCACCGGCTTCGATCATATCGAAGACATGACCCAACTTCCGGAGCAGGTCATGAAAGTGATCTCAGGCGTGCGGCCCGTTATTTATACGGATGTTGCCTCGCACGATCAGACTTCGGCCAGCACAGAACCGCTGGCGTTTCTGAAGGAAGTGAATTCGTTCCTGAGTTTTCAGGACGTGAAACCCATGATCTATTCCCTGCGCACCACCAAGGATGCGGGAGAAGTGGCGCTGATTCGCAAGGCGGTGGATGCATCGGTGGCGGCTCACTTTGCGGCTTTCAAAGCAGTGAAGCCCAACGTAAATGAGCGTGAAGTCTCGGCTCTCATGCAATACGAATGGGGAAAGCGCGGCTGCGAGCGGCCTGCCTACGCGCCCATCGTAGGCTCCGGATTCTATTCCACGGTGCTGCATTACTCTGACGACTCCAACGTGATGAAGTCTGGCGACGTGGTGGTCATCGATGCGGCCGGGGAATATTCGATGTACGCTTCCGACATTACGCGCACGCTTCCAATCAATGGCCACTTCACTGCGCGGCAGCGCGAAATTTACGACATCGTACTGGGAGCGCAGCAGGCTGCCGAGGCAGCTTTCAAGTCTGGCAAGTCGAACATGAAGCGTGATGACCCGGACTCGCTGTACAAGGTCGCCTACGACTACATCAACACGCACGGCAAAGATTTGCACGGAGATCCTCTGGGGAAATACTTTATTCACGGTTTGGGACATCCTGTTGGCCTCAACGTGCATGACGCCACTGATTCCAGTGTGCCGCTGGGGCCGGGGCAAGTTTTCACTATTGAGCCGGGCATTTATATTCCAGAGGAAAGTCTTGGAGTACGGATTGAGGACGACTATTACGTGGATCAGGACGGCAAGCTGATCAAACTGAGCGCGGCGTTACCGTCGAAAGCGGAGGATGTGGAAAGAGAGATGGCAGGAAAGTGAATGTGATGGGGCGGCGGCAAGCTTGGGCGGACAATGCGATTGCACTGGAGCAATGCCTGGCTGGCTGATATCATAAGAAAGAGGCACGGATATGCCGAATCCACAGCAGCAACAGCCACAGCCGCCACAGCGCACTCCAGCGGGTCCACTCCCGCAAAATCAGCCCTTCAAGAAGGGTGGATAGCGAACGCTATATAAGCGATCGCGGCAAGCTCGAAAAGAAGAGCGGCCGACATGGACCAGAACGCGCGATTGAGGGCCCAACTCTTGGTTGCGTTTAGGGCGTGATTGTGGCTGATTCTTCCGTTTGCAAGCTCGATGCTGATATTCGTGACTTTTTCAAGCCGTTCAGCGTCAGATTGCCCCAGGCCGGGGAGCGACTTCGAGTAGGTTTCGGGCAGGTCATCCAGCAGATAAACCTTAGGCCATAAACAGGCAACGCAAAATATCCCGGAGATCACCACGCCCGCAATTACCGGGAACTGTGCGAGCTTTGCCATCTGGGCCAGTCTGTCGGCGGTTAGTATTGTTGCCGATATGGTTCCCAGGAATGTCAAAATAAGGAGAACGATACTGGCTTTCACGTCGAAGGTATCGCTTAACTCCAGTTCGAAGCGATCGCGCTCTTTCGTCTTTTCGAGAATGAAATCGATCGTGGTCATACCGCCCCGGAGTGCACATCGCTTGAGCATTCAGCACTGATTCTGGTCATTCTACTTTCCATCGAGTGGCGCCGAGGGTCCTTGGAGTTTAGAAGCGTATGCGAACGAAGCTACGAGATGTACTCTCGAATGTATTCGTCGGACGAATTCGCCAGTTGATGCAAGTCTCCATCGAAAATGACTTTGCCGTCGCGCAGCACCAGAAAGCTCATGGGAACGTCGCAATGCTTTCCTGGCGGTAGCGGGAGCATGCGATTGGCTTGGTTGTCGAACTGATGCGTGGCCATGGTGAAGGCATCCTGCAGGCGGTGGGTCACGAGCAAGGCGCTGGTCTTGTTGACGTCGCGCTGCTTCACAATCAATTCGATGATGGTGTTGGACGTCACTGGATCGAGGCCGCCGGTGGGCGAATCATAGAGGAGCAGTTCGGGTTGCGTAATCACGGCGCGGGCAATGGCTACGCGCCGGCGCATGCCGCCCGATAGCTCCGAAGGAAACAGATCGAGGGTGTGCTCCAGTTCGACGAAGCGCAATGACTCGCGAACTCTGCGATCGACATTCTCATCATAGATGCCGTGTTCTTCCACCAGGCGATAGGCAACGTTTTCGCGAACGGTGAGAGAATCGAAGAGCGCACTTTCCTGAAAGACCATGCCGACCCGGCCGCGCAACTGGAAAAGCTCCTGTTCCCGCATCTGGGTTACGTCCTCGCCAAGAACCACAATGCGCCCGGAGTCCGGCCGGATGAGTCCGAGCGAGAGCTTGAGGATCAGGCTCTTGCCGGAGCCGGCGACGCCGAAAATCGCCTTGGTCTCGCCGCGGGGCAAACGAAAAGAAACTCCCCGCAACACTTCGTTGTCCGCAAAAGACATCACGACGTCTTCGAAGACAATCACGGGCGCAGAACTATCCTGGATCGGCGAGCTGGCGGAATCGAGAGGCAAGGTCGGCGCAGACATGGGATCAGTGATAAGAAAGCGTGGCCATCAGGAAACGAGTAACGATTAAATCCATAGCGAGGATCAGAACCGAAGCTGCCACCATGGCCTGCGTAGTGGCGCGGCCAACACCCTGGGTTCCTCCGCGCGCGTTCATTCCGTAGAAACAGCCGATGGTAGCGATGATGAAGCCGAAGATCGTTGGCTTGATCAGCCCCATAAAAATGTCTTGAAACACCAGTGTTTGCCACGCATTCGACCAGTATTGCCGGGCATCCAGGCGCAACAACAGTTTGGCGATTGCGAGCCCGCCGACCAGGCCTACGAGATCGGAAATGATGGTGAGGAAAAACAGCATGAACACCGTGGCCACCACGCGCGGCGTCACCAATTTTTTCAAGGGATCGGTGCCCAGGGCGCGCATGGCATCGATCTGCTCAGTGACGATCATTGATCCCAGTTCGCTCGCCATGCCAGAGGAGTTGCGGCCGGCGACCATCAGGCTGGTAAGCACCGGGCCCAATTCCCGCACCATGGAAGTGGAGACCAGCTGCCCAACGAGAGTGATCGACCCGAAGCGCTCGAGAGTGTTGGAGGCTTGCAGCGCGAGCACGGCTCCGGTGAAAAACCCAGTGAGCACGACGATGGGCAGCGATCCCACGCCGATGGCATCCGCCTGCTGGAGCATGTCCACAAAATACAACGGCTTGCGGAAGAGATTGGCGACCGCCTGCAGGCAAAACAGAACGTAATCCTGAACCGTCTGGACTTTTGTCTTGGCGAGGTCACTGAGCGAGATCAGTTCCATGCGGGTCTGGAAGCGAGGCGAACTGAACCGCGCTTTTTCGAACTATAGCAGAGAACCATGCAGGCTTCGGAGTGCAACGACGTTAAAAGTGAAAGCTGCCTGAAAGTGGGTCATGCCCGAGTTTTTTTCTTGATCTCGATGTTCAGGCGGCGGATTTTCTGATTCAGCGTGGAGAGCGGAACCTTGAAGCGCTCGGCGGCTTCCGTTTGGTTCCAGTTACATTTCTCCAGCATGTCGCCGATGATCCGCCTCTCGACGTCTTCCACGATTTCGAACAGGGAAGCGTCGGTGGGGGGATCGTGCAACGTCAGCGCCGAGCCGCGCCCCAGCAGGTTATCGGGCAGAAGATCGATGGTGATCTCGGGGCCGGAGGAGAGAACCACGGCGCGCTCGACTACGTTTTCCAGTTCGCGCACGTTGCCGGGCCAGGAATAAGACATCAGCGGACGCAGCGCCTCGGGCGTAATGCGGCGAACGGGGCGGTCGTTTTCTTCGGCATACTTCTTCAGGAAGAACTGCACCAGCAGAGGAATGTCCTCGCGGCGCTGACGGAGCGGAGGCAGTTCAATGCTGATGACGTTCAAGCGGTAAAACAAATCCTCGCGGAAGCGGCCTTCGCGGACCAGCTGGCGCAGATCGATGTTAGTGGCGGCGATGATGCGAACGTCCACCTGCATCTCCTGCACTCCGCCCAGATGCATAAACCTGCGATCCTGCAGCACGCGCAGAATCTTGGCTTGGGTTTCCAGGCTCATGGTGGCGATCTCGTCGAGAAACAAGGTGCCGCGATCCGCAATTTCGAACAGTCCTTTCTTGGAGGCGATGGCGCTGGTGAACGCGCCCTTCACGTGGCCGAAGAGTGTGGACTCGAGCAGATCGGTGGGCATGGAGCCGGTATTCACCGGAACAAAAGGCCGGTCGTGACGCGGGGAATGCAGGTGCAAAGCCTTGGCGATGATTTCCTTGCCGGTGCCGCTCTCGCCTTGCAACAGCACGGTGGAGCGGCTGTTAGCGACCTGGGCAACAAGGTCGAAGATCTTCAGCATCGGCTCGCTTTTGCCGACAATGTTTTCGAAATTGTAGCGCTGTTTGAGGGCGCGCTTGAGTTGGACGTTTTCTTCTTCGGCGCGGCGCCAGCCCACGGCGGCGCGCACGTCGGCCAGAAGTTTTTCGTTGTCCCAAGGTTTTTGAACGAAATTAACGGCGCCGCCCTGCATGGCGCGCACGGCGTTTTCCACCGTGCCAAAGGCGGTGATCATGATTACCGGCAAGCCAGTTTCGTGGGCCCGAATCTCGGCCAGAATCTCCATGCCGTTGCGGCCCGGCAAAGTAAGGTCGAGCAGGATCAGGTCGAAAGGATGCTCGCCAATGCGCTGCAATCCCGCTTCTCCGGTCGCTGCCGTTTCCACGGCGAAGCCTTCCATTTCCAGCAAGGTTTGCAGAGACTCGCGAATCTCCGCTTCATCATCGATGATGAGCACCGCGCCGGCCAGACCCGAGTTTCCGTTCGACGCCGTGCGCGGAATCTCTACAACGTCAGACATATGCGACCTCGGATACATCAGGTATCGTCGTGCTTGGCGGGGATATCGTTTGTTTAAGCATCCCGGGTTTAAACATGGACCGCCTTCCTGCTGAGTGGGAAGTCGAGAGTGAATGTAGTTCCGGCGCCCGGATGGCTTTCAACGCGAATCTTCCCCGCATGTTCCTGAATGATGCCGTAGGTCACAGAAAGGCCAAGGCCGGTGCCGCGCGACTGGCCTTCCCGAGGCGAAGTCTTGGTAGTGAAGAACGGATCGTAGATACGCTGAATGTGCTCGGGCGCGATACCGGAACCAGTGTCGGAGACGGAAACGCTGACACTCTCGCCATTCATGGTGGCTACGCGCAGTTTGCCGCCGCCGGGCATAGCGTCCTTGGCGTTCAGGAAGAGGTTCAAAAATACTTGTTGCAGCCGTCCGGGATTGCCCTGAATCGGCTGCAGCGTGGGCGCGGGCGCGTGTTCGACTTCCACTTTCGCTACTTTGAACTGATGCTCCAGGAGCGCGAGCGTATCGGCGATTACCTTGTTCACGTCGACGTCGCCAATCTCGCTGCCGCTGGTGCGGGAGAAATTCAAGAGATTGTTTACGATTTCAGAGGCGCGGAACGTCTGGCGCGTAATCTTCTCCAGCAAGCCTGATTTCTGCGGATCGCCCTGCAATTGTTTGGAAAGCATCTGCGTATAGGAGGAGATGACGGCGAGAGGAGTGTTCACCTCGTGAGCTACGCCGGCGGCGAGCAATCCGATGGACGAAAGCTTGTCAGCCTGGGAGAGCTGCGCTTCGAGTTCGATGCGCTCGGTGATGTCATCAATGATGATAAGCCGTCCGATGACCTGGAATTTGCGCGTGACCAGCGGGGCGATGGCGACGTTGACGGTGCGGACTTCGCCAGCCGGGGTCTTCAGGCGGAACTTGTACAGGTTGTGGATGCCGGCATCCTGCCGCGTACGATAGAACTCTTCGACGAACTCGGCGGGGAAAATGGATTTCAGCGGCTGCGTCAGAGTCTGCCAGCGCGGCACCGCGTACATCACTTCCATCTGCGCATTCCAACTCTCGATACGATCCTCCATATCAAGAGCCATCACTCCTACGTTGATCGATTCGACGATGTTCTCGTTGAAATCTTTCAGACGCTCGTACTCGGCGGCTTTCTGCTGCAACGAGGCATAGAGCTGGCCATTCTGGATGGCGATGCCAAGATATCCGCCCAAGGTTTCAAGCAACTCCATGTCTTCGCTGGAGAGGAAATCGCCTTGCGTAGTCTTGCCGAGACCGAGCACGGCAACGGTCTTCTGCTGGGCGTGGCAGGGGATGTAGTAATTCAGGTCCAGCCGGGCGATGGTTTGCTGCGCGCCGGTGCTCTCGCGAGGCACCTGGTGAGTGTTCTCGAAGAACAAGTGTCCAGCTGATTCCGGGCGAGGCGCGCTCAGAAAAGACATATCAAGGGCTGCGGGCACCGACAGGCCGACCGACCTCGCCAGCACAAATCGCTCCGCATCTTCTCCAGCCAGAAAAATCGCCATGCGGTCGACCGCGAGCGTGCTGGACAACCGCTCCATCAGCGACGAGAGCATCGCGTTCAGATTGGTCTCGGAACTGAGTTCGCGTCCGAACTCCAGCAGGGTGCGGCGATAGTCGTAGCGCGTGCGATAGAAGAACTGGTCGATGCGATCCTGGATCCACTTGCGTACGGGATCGAACAGAAGCGCCGTGACCACGACCGCGAGAATCAGACCAACCGGACCGCTGCTGGGCTGGCGCATGTGAACCAGTTCGGCAACGCCAGCCACCAAACCGAAGTACATGCCGACCACGATGGCCGCGGCCAGTGTGTAGACCACTCCACGCTTGAAGATGAGATCGACGTCCATCAAGCGGTAACGGAAGATGGCATAACCGAAAGTGAGCGGCAACAGCGCCAGGGAGAGCGCGGAAACTTTCATAGTCGCGCCCGGGAGTGTGCCCATCAGGTAGGGAACAACATAGAAGAGTGTGTACGGAATGATGGCCAGAATGGTGCCGCGCGTGACCCACTTCAGCTGCTGCCGCAAAATCGTTGTGCTGGCGCGCCGATAGCTGTACCACAGCACGGTGGCGGCGGCCAGAAAGAAGAGCGACCCGTAGGACATCTCCATCCGGTCGAGGTTCCAGCGCAGCCGTTCACTGGCCTGCAGCCAGCGCATGGCGGCGACGTGGATGGCCAGCAGGGTGGCTCCCGGAACATAGATCAGAGCCAGGAGCGAGGGATGCTTGCGCACCGTATAGTGCTTCTCCGGGAAGGTCAGGACGAAGTGCAGGAACAAGGCTGGCTGCAATACTCCGGCTGCGATATTGCCCCAGTAGATGGTCCAGTCGAAGTCATTCAGCTTGCCGGTGTATTTGAAGGAGTACGCGATGAACGAGACTAGGCAGAAAATGTAAAAATGAGTGGAGCCGGGAGCGGTCCAGCGCCGCAGCAAAACGTAAAGACCGATGCCCAGATAGATAAGCGCGATGAGCCGCAGCCAGTTGTTGAGCGAACGTTCGGCCGGAACCAGAATGACGCTGGAATCGAGGGGAACGGCTTGCCGCAGCAGGGAATAAGCCGCCTTCGACCAGACACCGTTGCGGTAAAGCTGGCGTTCCAGCCCTGAAATATTCTGGATTTCCTGACCGTTGATCGAAACCAGTTGATCGCCGGGCTTGATGCCGCTGCGGGCACCGGGTCCGTTCGGGTCAACACGATCGGCGGTGAGGCGCCCACCGTGTTCGACCCACCAGACTCCATCGTCCGGGACGGACGCGCGCAATTCTGCGTCGAAATTGAAGCCGGCAAATACAACAGCAGCCACTGTCAGCAGGAACAGAAGAACGGCGACGAAGCGGACTTGGCTTTCCCGATTCATGGGCTTCGGCGGCGGTCCCGAACCCGTAGAGGGCTGGATAGGCGTGCCGATCACGTCCCGCCGATCCTCGATGAGCAACTTCGCTGCCATGTCGATCCCACTTCGGAAATGCTTAAGTGCTGCATCCAGGGCACTTCCGGGATTATAAATGGATTTTCGAACAGCGATTACGTCTTTCCGGATGTTTCTGTGAAATTCTGTATCCCACTGCCTGGCGGCAAGTTAGGCGATTTTGGATAACGGATCAGAAGACATAATCATTCGAAGACATGTATCAGAGAAAGGTTTGGTCTGGGCTTCCGCAGACAGAAGCGCACCATCCCCGTCGTGACTTTCATCAGCTGGGGAGACGTCGGGCGGGCGACGTGGCGTTCCGGACTGCTTGTATTACGTGGGCCAGGGTGCCAGCTGGGCTTGTCCGCCGAGTTTGACTCGGATGATGTTCATCAGTTCGTCATTGTCCGCAGGTTTCTGAAAGAACGCTACAGCCCCGGCTTTCAGGGCGCGCTCCTCATTGCTTTGTGGATCGCGGCTTTGGGGATCGCGCGCACTCAGCACGATGATGGGAACGCCGCAAAGGGTATCGCTGTTCTGCAGCCGCTCCAGAACCACAAAGCCGTCGCCACCCGGGAGTCCCAGATCAAGAATGATCAGGGAGGGATGCTCTTTCTGCGCCGCGGCAATGGCCGAATAGCCGTCGGAAGCGGTGGTATACATCGTAGTTGCCGGCCCGCAGGCGCAGCCGTAAAGCGCGCACCAGATCAGGATCGTCGTCGACTACAAGAATCTTTGGCTTTGGCATGGCTGGTTCTCCTTGTGATGTCTTTTGTTGGCTGAAATGTCGGCTACTTTTTCCGAACATGGGTATTTATTGCCAAGCTTCTCGTAATCGTCCCGCCCCCAGGATGTTGCGCGGCGTCCTGAATCGGACAAAGCGACGCAGATACATCCAGTTCCGTTTGTCGTTCCGTTTGCCTGCGAGTGCCGCGCAACACAGTGTCCCAATTACGCTATCGGCGCAGTGCCGCGCGGGCTTTAGGTCCGCGAGTGGTGAGAATATTTGAAGACTTGACCGGCTCTTGATGAAGCGGCCGAGGTCAGCCCGCCTGGCGCGAATTCGAGCCGGGAGAATCTGGCGTGATCCCCGCTTCATCCCAGTCAAACGAGAGCGCCCGTGCGGTGGTTTCGATAGGTTCCAGTTCTGGGATGTCTTCGGCTACCGACGCGCCCAGCTCGGCAAACTTGCGTGCCGAAACCAGCACGCGGCTTTCCAGCGAACCGACCGCTTTGTTATAGGACTCGACAGCGCGGTCGAGACCAGTTCCTACGGAGCTTATATGTCCAGCAAGCAGGCGTAGACGGTCGTGCAGTTCTTTTCCTAGTTCGCTGATCTGTTGCGCATTGCGCGCCAGTTTTTCCTGATTCCATCCGTAGTTGATGGCTTTCAGCAGCGCGATTAGCGTGGTGGGCGATGCGGGAATGACGCGGTTCAAAACGCCGTGTTCGATCAATCCGGAATCCTGCTCGAGCGCTGCGCTGAAAAATGTTTCGCCGGGAAGAAACATCACCACGAACTCCGGCGTGGCTTCAAATTGCTCCCAATATTTCTTGCCGCTGAGCGTGTTCATGTGATCGCGAACCTGGCGCGCGTGATTGGCCAGGCAAGAGCGCCGCGCGTCTTCGTCGGTGGTTTCGAAAGCATCGAGGAAGGCTTGCAGCGGAGTCTTGGCATCCACCACGACGTGCTTGCCGCCGGGAAGTTTCACCACCAGGTCGGGACGAAGCCTCCCGTTTTCCGTAGTCACAGACTCCTGCTCGGCGAAATCGCAATAGGAAAGCATGCCCGCGATTTCAACTACGCGGCGCAACTGAATTTCTCCCCAACGCCCTCGGACGTTGGGAGTGCGAAGCGCCCGCACCAGGTTGCCCGTCTCCGACTGCAATTCTTTCTGCGTGGTGATCAGCGATTGCACCTGGGCGCGCAACTCGCCGTAGGCGTCGCCACGAGCTACTTCCAGCTGTTGAATCTGCGCGTCTACCTTGTTCAGGGAATCGCGCACCGGCGCGACCATGTCGGCGACTGCCTTTTGGCGGGCTTCGAGATCGCCCTTGGCCTGGCTCTGGAACCGCTTTAGGGTCTCCTCTGCAATCACCAGAAAAGACGAATTGTTGCTCTTCAACGCGTCGGCTGCCATGGCTTTGAAGGCGTTGCGCAGTTCTTCGCTGGCGCGCGTGATCAGTTCGATCTTCTCGTCGCTGGCCTTTCGTTCCGCTTCCAGAGCGGATTCCGCCCTGGCCTTGCCCGCCACCAGTTCGGTGTGAGCCTGCTGAAGTCGCGCCAGTCCGGCCTTTTCAGCTGCTAATTCCTTTTCCATCAAGGACAAACGGGCGTTCAGTTCAGCGGTACGCGAGCGCAGCACCAGCCAAGCAATCAAACCTCCAAACAATAGGCCGATGACCCCTATGACAGCTGGTTCCATAGCGAAGGTAACTTCTCAATGTGGATTGCAGCTTCTAGCGTAGCACCAGCGGAGCAGTTTGAGCCTGTATCCGTGTCCTCCCCCCGGATCAAGTTGCATAGGCGCAGCCCATGGTGAGTATTCCGGGAACCACCCATCGAAGATCGACGGACAAAAGAGCCATCGGCATGAGGCTGGCAATCGTGCTTTTGCTGCTCCTGAGCTCCGCCTCAGTTTCGCCGTCGACGAGCGTGATGGCCTCCTCCGACGGAAATACGGCTGCGGAGAAGTCGGCACAGAGCGCGACTCTGAAATCAGCCTCGTCAACCGCTCCCGACATTCCGTTTACTGAATTCGATTCCGAGACGGAACGGCAGCTGCTGGATCTGGCGAATCAGGCGCGAGCACAGGCGGGAGCTCCGCCTTTAACGCTGGATGCGGGACTGAGCGGGGCAGCCCGAGCCCACGCAGAAGCGATGTTTGCGGCTCGGCAGCTATCGCACCAGTTGGAGGGTGAGACCTCGCTGCCGCAACGTTTGGCGGCGGCGACGCGCACACAGCTGGATCAAGAAGGCGAAAACGTTGCACTAGATTTCGATGCCGCCGCGGCCCAACAACATTTGATGCTTTCCCCTCCGCATCGGGCGAACCTGCTCAACCCGGCTTACAACGTGGTCGGGTTGGGCGTGGTTCGTAACGGAGATCGGCTGTACATTGTGCAGGATTTTGGCCATGCCCTCCCCAGTTACTCCGCAGCACAAGTGAAGGAGCTGATTGCAGCAGCCGTAGCGCGAACGCGGCGCCAGGCCAACCAGCCTGAGCTCGCACGCCGTGACTTGGCAGAAGCCGACGGTGCGGCGTGTTCCATGGCGCAAGCGGACAAGCTCGGCACCTCTCCCGTTCATCAACTCGCCCAGCGTTACACCGTGCTTAGCTATACCAGCCTGCATCCGGAAACACTGCCTGAAAATGCCGGCCACGCGCTCTCCGGCCACAACCTGCACAGCTTCTCGGTGGGCGCGTGCTACGCGCACACGGAGACGTATCCAACGGGCGTGTATTGGCTGGTGCTGTCGCTGGACTGAAGCGAGGCACCTGTCCTGTGCTAACCTTGGCCCTGCCCCTCGTCTGCGGTTCCGAGTATGGAATCCTCAGCCCAAGTTCGTTTGCCTCAGGTTAACTCGAACGAAGTTCGCGTCGGCACGGCTGGCTGGTCTTATAAAGACTGGGACGGCGTTTTCTATCCTCCGGGGATGCAGCACCGCAAGCAGCATCCGCTGGAATACCTGGCGCGCTTCTTCGATACCACCGAAATCAACACTTCGTTTTACGGACCGCTGAAGCCGGAACTGGCGAAACTCTGGTGCCGTAAGGTCGCCGGGGTGAACAAGAAATTTCTCTTTACGGCCAAGCTTTACCGCGCCTTCACGCACTCGCCCATCGCGGTGATGGAACCAACTTCGGCGGCGACCATTCGCCCGACCGACGAAGATGAACTTCGCACTCGCGAAGGGCTCGATGCGATTGCCACGGAAGGGATGCTGGGCGCATTGCTCATTCAGTTTCCGGTGTCGTTCAAGAACACTTCGCTCAATCGTGAATACCTCGATCGCTTGCTCAGGCAGTTCATCGAATATCCGCGCGTGGTCGAAGTGCGGGATTCCAGTTGGAACAATGCTGACACGTTGGGGGCGTTCACTCAGAAAAATGTGGGCTTCTGCAATATTGACCAGCCAGTGCTGGGCCGATCATTGCCGCCAACCGCGCATGTGACTGGAGCGATTGGCTACGTGCGCTTGCACGGGCGCAATTACGAGCAGTGGTTCGATTCCGACAATCGCAACGATCGCTACAACTACCTCTACGGCGAAAAAGAACTCGCCAGTTGGAAGGAGAGAATCGAGAGTGTTGCTCGGCGGGCGCCAACGACGTACGTGATTACCAACAATCATTTCGAGAGCAAGGCGGGCGTGAATGCGCTGGAGTTGAAGGCGATGATCGGCAAGCGGCGAGTCGCGGCTCCGCGTACGCTGATCGAGAAATATCCCGAACTGAGAAGGTTCGCCGATCCGGCGGAGGGGGGCGAGGATACAGGAAATCAGTTGTCCCTGCTGGCTTGATCTTCTCCTGGCTCTCCGCGGAAGTTCTCGTCCCTCTCAGCTTTTTTAGAGCTTTTCATCGCAGAGATGCGCGGAGAAAATCCGCAGAGGACGCGGAGAAAGGCGCGAGGCTTGCATCCCGAGAGAGTGCAGGACAGAGGGAAAGATTTCTGAGAGGTGCCGTTTACGATCTTCCAGCAGTTGCGTGGTCTGCCATGCGGCGCTTGTTGTAGCGCAGCGCGACATTCATATAGACATTGCCAAGAGAAGTTTCAAAGCAGATCATCAAGGCCTCGACGTCTTCACTGGTTTTATCGCCTTCGGCGGAGGTAAGCAGGAGAGGAGGATGCACCCGGAAGTGAAAGCCCTGATCGTTGAGCGCGCTCACGGCGTTGCCGACGACCTGATTGGCGAGTTCGTAAATGGTTTCCTTGATGAGACCGTCAGACTCGGGTAATTGGGCGCCCGCGTAGTGGCTGGCCACGCGTACGGCGGTTTGCGGCTCGAGGTCCAGAATGATTCGCCCTTCGATGTCGCCGGTGAGCGCGACCATGCCGGCCACACCTTTACGGCGATACCCTTCTTCTTCCATCGAAAGGTTGCCTACCTTGGTGGTGCCCTGCAGGCCTTGCGACAACACGGCGTCAGCTGCGTTGATGAAAGGCTGAATCAGCTCCATCTTCATGCGACTAGACCCCCGCGCCAGCCACGTTCGCAACGGCGCCGTCTTCTCCCATTACGTACTTGATGACTTCGTACAGCACCTCCGGCTTTACCGGCTTCTGCACGAAATGGCGCGCCCCGCGCTGCAACGCGGCCACGATGTTTTCCTGGTAGCCGACCGAGGAGACCATCACGATGCGGGCTTCGGGATGCGCCTGCACGATTTTCTCGGCGGCCTCGATGCCTTCCATCTGTGGCATGGTGATGTCCATGAGTACGATGTCGGGATGCGTGCGATCGAATTCACTGATCGCCGTCAAGCCGTCGCCGGCCTCGCCCGCAACCTGTCCGCCGAAGCTTTCGATCATGCGGGCCAGGTTTTTACGCGCGAATACCGAATCGTCTACGATCAGGTAACGCACGGCCTGTCCGTCTTTGCTGCGTTTGACTGCTGCGAACTGCTCCATAACAACCCTCCCCTTCTCATTTCAACACGGCGGTTTCCCGCCGGCCAGATGACTCAAGTCACCAGAACGTGAAACTCTTTCCAGCAAAGTCGTTCAGCGCCCCGCGCCGAAAGACTTATTTGTACTGCCGCCGTCGGCGTACCCATCGCTGCGGCCGCAAAGCGCCTGCAAAGTGGAAGAAAGCACGTCCAAGGCGACGATCCGCGTGGCATAGCCACGTTCGACCGCTGCTTTGGGCATGCCGTAGACCACGCAAGATTCTTCACTTTGGGCGATCGTCATTCCCCCCGCCTTCTTCACTGCGCCCAGGCCCTCGGCCCCGTCGTCACCCATGCCGGTCATCAACACGGCGACGCTTTGCTTTCCGAATTGTTCCGCAACACTGCGAAACAGAACGTCCACGCTGGGGCGGTGACCGTTCACCGGAGGGTCATCGTTCAGCACCACTACGTTGCCCATGGGCAGGCGCTTTACCGTCATGTGCCGGCTTCCCGGGCAGACGACTACGCGTCCCGCTTGCAGTACGTCTCCCGACTGGGCTTCCTTTACGCGCAGGGCACATAACTCATCGAGCCGGCGGGCAAACATTTCAGTAAAACCTTCGGGCATGTGTTGAACGATCAAGATGGTTCCGGGAAAGTCCGGCGGAAGTTGCGACAGCAAGAACTCCAGAGCTTGCGGTCCGCCGGTGGAGATGCCGATGGCGACAATCCGGGTTGGCAGCGGACCGGATTTGGCGGATGTAATCTTTTCCGTGCGAGGGAGCGCTCCGCGCAGGGTTCCAGGCCGCATCACCTTGCAATCGGCGGCAGCCTTGATCTTCGCGATCAGCTCGCGCGTCGTTTCCGCCATGTGCACCGAGGCGTCCTGCGGCTTGGTAACGAAGTCGAAAGCGCCGAGTCCCAGAGCCTTGAACGTGATGGAGGCTCCTTCGGTGGAGTGGGAGCTCACCACGATCACCGGCAAGGGTTGCCGGCGCATGATTTCTTTTAAAGTGTCAATGCCATTCATGCCCGGCATTTGCAGATCAAGCGTGACCACGTTGGGCTGCAGCTCTTCGATTTTTTTCAGACAGAAATTTCCGTCCATGGCCGTGCCTACGACCTCGATGGAGGGGTCGGCTTCGAGCATCTGCGGGATCAGCTTCCGCATCAGCGCAGAATCGTCCACCACGAGCACGCGCACCTTGTTCTGGCTCACGCCTGACCTCCCACTGCACTCAGTGCCAGCCGTGCTCGGTCGCTCTGGTTCAGCAACAGTCCAAAGTTCGCCACGCCGGGTTCGTCGGGACGGGACCGCGAAACGTGTTCCACGACGGCCGCCAGGTTCAAGATCAGCACGACTTTTCCGTCGCCGAGAATCGAAGCCCCATTCACCAGGTCGGTGGCGAAGGTCTGGTCGTCCAAAGCCTTGATCACCAATTCTTCTTCTCCTTCCAAGGCGTCGACGATCAGTCCATATTTCTTTTCTCCGACCGTGATCACCAGCACGAAAAGCTTGTTGGATTTCCGGTCATCGCCCTCTGAGGTGCGGCGTCCCAAGCGGAGCAAGGGCAGCACCTGATTGCGCAATTGCAAGACTTCGTAGTTATCCACCTGATGAACGTCGGCCTCAGTGGTGCGGGCGATCTGGTTGACCGCGTTCAGCGGAATGGCGTACAAACGTTGCTCCACCCAGAACATCAGGGCCTTGATGATGGCCAGCGTGAGCGGCAGTTTCAGCCGGAAGGTGGTGCCCTGGCCGGGACGGGTTTCAATGTGAATCGTCGCCTTTAACCGGTGCAGTACGCTCTGGACCACGTCCATGCCAACGCCGCGCCCGGAAACTTCCGTGACTTCCTCTGCCGTACTGAATCCCGGCCGCATGATCAGTTCCAAGGTTTCGCCTTCCGTCAAGCGCGCCGCTTCCTCGGCGGTGATCATTCCCAGCTCGATTGCCTTGGAGCGTATTTTCTGTGTAGTCGATACCGCGACCGTCGTCACGGATTTCGACCACCACCTGATTGCCTTGATGCTGGGCATGGAGGCGGATCTTTCCCCGCGGGGGCTTGCCCAAACTCCGGCGTTGCTCTGCCGGTTCGATGCCGTGGCTGACGGCGTTTCGAACCAAGTGCGTGAGCGGTTCGGCGATGGCGTCGAGAATGCCTTTGTCGAGGTCCGTTTCCTGCCCGCTA
Source organism: uncultured Acidobacteriaceae bacterium (assembly GCA_963760855.1). Taxonomy (GTDB): domain Bacteria; phylum Acidobacteriota; class Terriglobia; order Terriglobales; family Acidobacteriaceae; genus Sulfotelmatobacter. The sequence goes on from CAVXFD010000008.1 coordinate 504,066, forward strand.
AGTTCGAGGTCCACTTCGCGCCCACACTGCCGCGCCACGTCGCGCACGATGCGTGGAAAACGCCGGAACAGCTGATCGACGGGCACCATGCGGATCTTCATGACGGAGCGTTGCAGATCGTTTAGAACGCGCGCTTGAAAAGCCATGGCATCGGCAAATTTGCCACGCAGCAGTTCCTTGGGGTAGCGTTTGCCAAACTCATTCAGCGCCTGCTGCAGCATCGATTTGCCGATGATGAGTTCTCCCACGAGATTGAGGACGCTGTCGATGCGTCCCGCTTCCACGCGCAAAATGTTTTCCGTAATCAGTGCTGCCGCAGCTTCTGGAGATGGACTTTGAACTTCGGGCTGGGCTGGCTGAGCGTCGGAGGGTGGGGCAGAAGATTCAGCCGGCGAGGTCTGGCTTGCCGCGCCTGAAGCTTCTTGTAGCGACGATGAATTTGCCACCGGTGCGTCAAGCTTCACGGAGGATTTCGTTTTGGCCGGAGCGATCGAGGTCACAATCACATCCGCCGCAATCGTGGGGATACGGCTCTTGGTTGCGATTTGCTCTTCCGAGTGCGAACTGGCGAAGACAAATTCCACCTGCTTGGTGGCGGCGGGCGATTTTGCGTCCGGCCGCACCACCAGCACTTGCCCGATGCTGCTGATGGCATTCTGAATCAGCTGCCGGGCCGCGATCGGCATGGTGCAGTGGGGATCGATTTTGACCACAACGTCATAAAGACCCGAGCCCGCGGCCTGTGCCTGCGCTATGGCGCGTTTCTCTGCATCCGTCCAATCTTTGGAGGATTTCACGCCGGGCCCGGCAGATTTTTTCTTGCGCCCTGGTTTCTTGACGGATGGAGCGGAGGTCAGCTCACTGATCCTCTTGCGCAGAGCGTCGGTGGCGGGCATCGGGCTTCCGGTATGGTAAGCGGCAAGCATGGCCGCGAAGACGTCCGCCGCGGCAAAGGCGATTTCTGCCAGCGCTCCGTGCGCGGAGGCGGTTTCGAGTGAAAGTGCATCCTCGAACTGGTGCGCCAGTTCGCTCAATTCGCGCAGCCCGCAAGCCGCGGAATCGCCTTTGAGCGTGTGCACGGTCCGTCGAATGGAACGCACAATCTCCTCGTCGCCGGGATGGTTCTCCAGCTTCAGGGATTCTTCGTTTAGCGCTTGCAGCAATTCCTGCGAGGTCTCAAAGAACAACTCCCGCAGTTCCGCGCCACGCTCGTCAGGTGTATCGGTCACTCCCGCACCTCAATCCGCTGGTAAGCGGTTCCGCTATCGCGGTGCACCATCTGGAATTTATCGGTCAGGCCCAGCAGGCTTTCGGCATGGCCCACGAACAGATAGCCGCCCGGATTCAGGCAGCGGTAGAATTTTTCGATCAAGCGCTTCTGTTCCGCCTCGTCGAAATACATCATGACGTTTCGGCAGAAGATGACGTCGTTGCGCTGCGGCAGGTACTCCGTCTTCAGGTTGTGAAAGTCGAAGTGCACCATTTCCTTCAGCGCTTTTTTGACCGCGTAGCGGTCGCCAACCTTGTCGAAGTAGCGCAGGCGGAAGCCGTAATCGACGGCGCCCATCTGGTGTTCGTTGTAGGCGCCTTCCTGGCCCGTGCGCAATACGGAGTAGCTGATGTCGCTGGCCAGGATTTCCACGCGCCAGGGCGGAGGAATCAGCGGTTTGGGTAACGCAATTTCCACCGGCAGGGGATTGCGCAGGTAGTAATACGCCAGAGAATCGACCGACATCATGGCCAGCGTGTAAGCCTCTTGCCCGGTGGAGCAACCCGCGCTCCAGATACGAATGGAATACTCGCGGTGCGCCTGCTTTTGCTTGAGCAGGTCTTCCAGCACGTACTTCTGGAAGAGATCGAGCTGAGCCTTGTGGCGGAAGAAGCTGGTTTCGTTGACGGTGAGGTTCTCCACCAGATTGGCAAGTTCTGTTTTGCCGTCCTGACTGATCAGCAGGCGGTAGTAGGCGTAGAAGGAATCGGCTTTACATTCTTTCAGACGTTTCAGCAGACGGTCCTGCAGAAAGTGGGTGCGGCGCTCGTCGAAATGCATGCCGCACTCCTGATACACCAATGCTTGCAGAAGACGAAGCTCCGCTTCGGTCAGGATGGGAGCCGGTGCCGCTCCGAATGCGCTCATGCTTTCTGTTGCCTCATTCGCCTTTCGCTAACTGCGCCTTGGTCAGGCTTCCATCCGGATCACTTGGCCGCCGCTGCGCGTGCTTCGGCAGTTGTTTTGCCTTCCAGGTTGGCCTTGGCTTGCAGCAAACTGGCCGGTGCTAACAGCTTGCTCATGTCCAGCAGCACAATCAAGCGGCCCCGAACCTTGCCCAGTCCTGTGACGCAGTTCAGCCCGCCGTCCTGAAATGCCGCGGGCGGCGGTTCCACGTCTTCGGCAGGGATTTTCACGACCTCCGACGCCGAATCCACGATCAGCCCCGCCAGCCTTCCGGAATGTTCCACCACCAGAATGCGGTTTCCTTTTTTCAGCGCGGCCTGCTTGATGCCGAAACGCTTGCGCAGATCCATGACCGAAACGATTTTGCCGCGCAGGTTAATCACGCCCTCCAGATAATCAGGCGCGTCGGGGACTGCCGTGATTTCTGGAACGCGCACGATCTCGTGCAACGAAGTGATGGGCACGCCATAGGTTTCGCGCCCGATCTGGAAGCCCACGATATGGAGTTCGCGACTCATCGCTGGTCTTTATCTCCTGATACGGTGCTAGTAACGCGATCCCGCCGCTGCCGCCCGCTTGGCGCTCTGTGTTTTCTCCTCCGCAGACAGCCGCGATGCTGCTTCGTCCAGGGTGAAGCGATCCATAAAGTCGAGCAGTCCGCGCGACATCTTTGACATCTGCTCGGCCGAAGCCGCCAGTTCGGTGGACCCGGAGGTCGACTGCTGCACCAGTTCGCGCATCCGCTCCATGGCCTTCACCACAGCCTGCGCTCCAGAGGCTTGTTCTTCCACCGCCGAATTGATCTCGTGAGTGATTTCGTTCAGCCGCGTGGTGGCGCGGGCGATCTGCGACGAGCCGTGCGATTGTTCATTGGTGGCCGCACCGATCTCTTGCGCGAATTTGTAGACTTCGGTGACCACGTTCGAAATCTTTTTCAGCGCCGCGTTCAATTCGCCGCCCAGATCCAGGCCCTCGTTCACGATTCCGGTGGAGCGGTCCATATTTTCGACAGCCTTGCGCGCCTCCTTTTGAATGCTCTGGATCAGTTCGGAGATTTCCTTGGTGGATTGCGCCGATTTTTCCGCCAGCTTGCGCACTTCGTCGGCAACCACGGCGAAGCCGAGGCCGTGCTCACCCGCGCGCGCCGCTTCGATGGCTGCGTTCAGGGCAAGCAGGTTGGTTTGTTCGGCCAGATCGTCGATGACTTCGATAATCTTGCCGATATCGTCGGCGCGTTGTCCCAGCGCTCCGATGATTTCTCCAGAACTGGTGATGGTGGCGTTGATTCGGTTCAGGCCGTCCGTGGCCTTTTCCATCGTGGTAATGCCGCTGTGCACTTCTTCGCGCGAGCGGTTGGAGATGTCGAGCAGGACTTTTGCCGTATCTGCCACGCGTTGGATAGAGGCGACCATCTGGTCAATGGAAGCTGAGGTCTCGCTCACGCTGGAGGCCTGCACCTGCGTGCTCTTCACCATGTTCTGCACGTTCACGCTCATCTCGTGCATGGTGCTGGTGACTTCGTCGATGGCCGAGGAAGCCTGCAGACCGACTTTCGCCGAATCGTCCGACGCATTTGCAACCTGGCCGGAAGCGCTGGCTACCTGCGCGGAGGCATCGCGCACGCTGCGCACCAGCCGTCCCAAGCCTTCCACCATCCGCGCGAAGGCATTGCCCAGCGTGTCGTGCGTCGAACGCGGTTTCACCTCAACGGTGAGATCTCCGCCGGCGATGGATTCGGAGACAGCGGCCATCTCCTTGAGATACGTAACCATCTTGGCGAAGGTGCGGGCCAGTTCTCCGATTTCATCCTGGCGAGTGACGTCAATGTTGTGTTCCAGATCGCCGGTATCGCCGATCTGCCGCGACACGGTCATGAGATTGGTGAGCGGTCCGGTGATCGATTTGGCCGTGGTGATGGCGACCCAAGTGCCCACGCTCAGCGCAATCAGCAGCGTTACTACTGAGAAGAAAATGGTCAGAGCGCTGGCGGTTTCATCCGATTTGCGGCCCGCCTCCACCAGTTTGCGATTTTCCACGTCCGCGACATCGAGCGCGTCGGTTGAATTCTTAACCCAGGAGGAAGCATCTTTCTGAAGATAGTAAATCTGCAATTCCGCGACGGTGGCATTGCCGGAGTCCACATCCTTGCGCTTTTCGATGAGCGGCTGAGCAAACTCCTTGCTCCAGCCCTGTTCCAACTGTTCTACCTTGTCGAGAGCGGCGCGCTCCTGCTCGGAATTCGCCAATGACTTGCCCTGCTGCAATTTCTGGACGAGCGTGTGCAGACCTTCGTTCATCCGGTCGACTTCTCGGCTGTCGCCGCTGAGCAGGTAGTTGCTCAGATACAGGCGGTTCTGCATCATCTGGAAGCGAACTTCATTGGTGGCGTCCGCTAACTGCAAGGAAGCGGTAGCCGCCGCCTTGGCCGCGTGCTCGCGTTGCACCGCCAGCAGGTTCACGATGAACAGCACCACCACCAAGCTGAGGATGTATCCAAAGTTCTTGTAAAGCTTCTTGCCGATCGTCATGCCGTTTCCTCCGGCGGCTCTCTGCCCTCGTCCCGCTACTGAAGATCTACTGATGTGCTTCGAACTTGAAGTCCACCACGCCCGTGCTCTCTACCGGCGCAGGTTCAAACCGCCATTTCCTGACCGCATCCAGCGCCGCGCCGGCCAGTACGGGATGCCCGCCTACCACCTTCGCATCTTTCACCGTGCCATTTGGGGCGACCACCACTTGCACTTTGACCGTACCGGTGATGTTCATCTTTCGCGCCAACTCGGGATACACTGCTTGCACTTTGCTCTTGGCGCGACGCACAATGTCACTTCCGGAATCCTGACCTGGAAGATTCACCGAGCCCGAACCTACTACCACGGCAACTATTGCCACCAACGCTCCAGTCCTTCCGAAAGACACAGTTCCTCCTTGGCAATAATCCTGGTGACTCCTTCGGAGCAACGCCGGGGCCACGGATCGGGTTTCAAAAAAACCAAAGTCACACTCTGGATCTGGGTGCAGAACCAAAGACTTAGCCTGAAATCTCCACCTGTTCCCTGATCGCGTATGGGGATCAACCGCGTCTCATCTTGGAAGTTGTCCGCGTCATTCTCAAAGTGAGAGAGCTACCACCTGGAATTCGCGGGATTTCCCACTTTGGCACCTCTTTCCCCATTTCGCTTGACTCAAATTGAGATCAGGGGTTAGTTTTCCATTAGATTCAATCACTTGTGAGAACCTATCGAATCTATCGGCAATCGGTGACGATCTGAATATGCCAGGAGGCAACTCAACCTCGTCGCCAGAAGCCCGGCCGCAAACCCATTCCGACGAAGCTTTTCAGAAACTCCTGCTGCGGGTTGCGGCCAAGGCTGCGGAAAGCGCTGATCCTGGTTTCCTGATCCAATTTTTCTGTCATGCTACGCGAGAGTTTTTCCGCTGCAGCGGGGTCTATTTCTGGCGCCGCCACGCGGGCGATGAGCTGGTCGGAGAACAGGCCGACGGCAAACTGACCGAACGCTTTATCGGTCTACGTCTAGTTCCTCAGCAAAGCGCGGTCACCGCAGCGGTGATACGCTCCCGGCGAACCACTTTTGTCAATCACGTTTCGTCCGCTCTTTTTCCGGCGGCACTGGAATTCGACGCGCACTCGCTCATGGCCGCCCCTCTGGTGGTATTCGATGAGGTGATCGGCGCCGTGACCTTCTTACATGATTCGGAGGATGAGTTTTTTGGGGAAGAGCTGGCAGCCCAGGCGACCATTCTCGCCGGGCAATTGGGCAGCCTGCTGGAGGCGACGCGGCTGGGCGAAGTCACCCGCGAGGAACGACGGCGCTCCGAAGTCCTGGCCGAAGTTGCCACCGCGCTGCATGGAACTCCAGACCTAGACGCGGTCACGGAGGCTCTGGCCGACCGTCTCCGCCTCCTGTTGCGTACGCGGCTAGTCTCGGTTCTTCTGCGACGGGAGGGGCCATTCGAGCTGCGTGCGGTCTCCGCCGAGACACCGCAGCTGGCTACCTCCTTCCGCGCCCGCCATGACCGGCAAACCATTCGCTTCGCCGCCGACATGGCGCAACGTGCCGTTTCCGCGGGTGAGCTCATCACTATTTCGGTCAGCAGCGATCAACACTCTCTGGGCCGCGTGATCTCCCCCGGCATGCTGATCGCCGCCCCCTTCCGTACGGCGAGAACGCAAGGAGCGATCCTGGTTTATCCGCGCGCCGAGGGCGTTTTTACCGCCGAAGAAAAATCGTTGGTATCCGCGGTGGCTGGCTTCGGCGCTGTGGCCATGGCTCACGCCGAGTTATGTTCCACGGCCCAGGGACAGGCGCAGGAACTTCAGGAGTTGCTGGAGATATCCACCGAACTTAGCTCCAGTGCCGATCTCGAGCATTCTCTGCAGGCCTTCGTAGTCCGCGCCGCCGATTTCCTCGGATTCGGGCGTTGTTTCATCGCTCTGCTGGAGGACGACCAGTTTCGCGTGCGCCACGCGGTCATTCGCGGTGAGTCGCAGCGTGTGGATAATATTTTCCCCGAGGGAATCGGTACTCGCGCGCTGCGCGCCAAGGAAGTTTTCTGGTCCGATGACATCAGCCAGGAGGCTGGCGCCAACCAGGAAATCATTGCTCGCTACCATGCCCGGCAATTGCTGGCTGTGCCGTTGTTGGGTGCGGACGGCAGCGTGCTCGGCATGTTCGGAGTGCTCGACCGCCTCGATGGTACTGGCATTTCGCGCGAGGACATTCGCCGCGCCCGAGCCTTGGCCGCACAGGTTTCGGTGATCATGGAGGTCGCCCATAACCTGCACCAGTCTGAACTCAACCGCCGGCGCTCCGATGTGTTAGTGCAACTGGCGCGCGAAGTCGATGGACTGCTGCGACTGCCGGATTTCGCTCACAAATTTGTGGAGCGAGCCATCGAACTCACTGGGGCGCGCGCCGGGGCCCTTGCCCTGTTTCAGGACGGCCGATTCCAGACGGCGGCCCTGAATCCGATGCCGCACGTCCTTGCGCCTGTGTCGAGTGAACATCGCGGACTGGCTGGCGTTTCCGAGGTCGCTCCTCATTCTCCCAGTGTTCCGCCGGACCATGATCAAACAAGTCATGATCGGACGAGTCAGGATCACCCCAGAGAGGATCATCTCGATCATTTCAACCAAAGTCAGCGGAAGGAGAATCGTTCTGCAGAAAACCCAATTGCCGATGCGCGTTCGCGCGGCGAAGATCACCGTCTGCAGCAACACCTGGCGCAGGCGCTTACTGAATTGGCCGCCAAGCGCGCTGATGCCATCCTCTTCGGCACAGCATCCGATCTACTTGGAACCGATTTGGCTTCCAGTCTAGGTTGGAAAGATTGCGTGGTTGTACGGCTTCCCGGTTCTACGGGAGAACTTGCCGGGGCGCTCTGTCTCTCGGGACGCTCCGGCCCCCTTGCGAGCGAAGATCGCGACTTGCTCGAAGCCATCGCCAGCCACGCCGCCATGGCGTTGGAAAATGCCCGCTTATTCACTCGCATTGAGCAGGCGAACCGCCATTGGCTGGAAATTTTTGACGCGATCAGCGACTTGATCGTCGTGCACGATGAAACCGACAAAGTTTTGCGCGTGAACCGCTCGCTGGCTGCGATGATTGGAGTTGCTCCCAGCGAATTAATCGGCGTCAACATGCGGGCTCTGCTGGCTCTTACCAGTGAGCCCACGCTTTATTCTTGTCCCTTTTGCCGGTCGATGGGCGAAGAGACTGACGAATTCGTTCATCCCGCTCTCGATCGCACGTACCTGGTATCGACTTCGCGGGTTCACGGCGCCTCCGGCGAGAGCTTGCAAACCATCCACGTGCTCAAAGATATTACCGACCGCCGCGAAGCCGAGCGCCGCTATCGAGAATTGTTCGACAACATTCAGGAAGGACTTTTTTTCAGCACTCCTGAAGGGCGATTCGTCGAGGTCAACGATGCTCTGGTCGCGATGCTGGGCTATTCCAGCCGCGAGGAACTCCTGCAGGTGGATATCCCCACGCAGGTTTATTTTTCTCCCGAGCAGCGACTGCTCCATACTCAGGCGATGGAAGAGCACGGCTACTTGCGGAACTATGAGGCGACGCTTCGCCGCAAGAACGGTTCTCCCATCTACGTCCTCATCAATGCCTTCGGTATGTACGACAATCTGGGGAGGCTGCAGCAGATACGCGGGTTGATGCTCGATGTTACCGGGCTTCACACGTATCAATCGGAGCTGCACCGCGAGCGCGATTTCTCGGGCAAGATTCTGAGCAACACGCAGAGCCTCATCCTGGTTTCCGACACTGCGGGACTTATCAGTTACGCCAATCGCCGCTGGTACGAAGCTGGTTTCGAACAGAAAGAACTTCTGGGACGTCCGCTACTGGAGTTGGCCGCGCCCGGCTACGTGCGTGCGCTCTCGGATGCGTTGCAGGCCATTCTGCGCGGCGGGCAGGTCGACAACCTCGAATTGCAGATCATGCGGGGCAACGGCCATGCCGGTCAGTTCTCGGTGAACCTCAGTCCCATGCGCGATGAGCAGGGAAATATCAACAGCATCGTCGTAGTCATGACTGACATCACCGACTCCGCCGAGTTGCGCGACAAACTGGTCCACGCCGAAAAACTGGCTGCGGTCGGACAACTGGTGTCCGGCGTCGCGCACGAAGTGAACAATCCATTGACCGCAATCCTGGGCTTCGCCGATCTGTTGCTCGAGAATCCTGAGATTCCGGAGTCTGCTCGCAAGGACCTGCGGGTGATCTTGCAGGAAGCCCAGCGCACCAAAACCATCGTGCAGAATCTGCTGAGCTTCGCGCGGCAAATGCCACCGCAGCGTAACGCGGTGCAACTCAATCTCATCCTGCGCCGCACGATTCAACTGCGTTCCTACGATTTCAACAGCCACGGCGTCGATATCGTTGAACACCTCGACGAAGATCTTCCCGACGTCATTGGCGATGCTCACCAGTTGCAGCAGGTTTTTCTCAACATCCTGAACAACGCATATGACGCTGTGCACGAAGTTGGCCGCCCCGCCCGGATCGAAATCATGACTACCAAGGTGGGCAATGCGGTTGAAGTTTCCTTCCGTGATAATGGCTACGGTATATCCCACCCCGATCGCATCTTCGATCCTTTCTTCACCACCAAAGAGGTTGGAAAGGGAACCGGCCTCGGCCTGAGCATCTGCTACGGCATTGTGAAGGAGCACGGGGGTGAGATTCTCTGCCATAACAATAGCGACGGGCAGGGAGCCACATTTATCGTTCGCTTTCCCGCAGCGCCCCACACTGCTTCTCTGGGTGTGGCCGCAGGAGTATTACAAAAATGACAACCCCAACCATTCCACGAGCTACTTTGCCAGTTCTTCTCATCGAGGACGAACCTTCGATCATGGCTCTGGTGAGCGCCACACTGGAGCGCAATGGCTATGAGGTCGTGTGCATCGAATCCGGCGCCGAAGCCTTGCGCCTGCTGGAAAAGGGTCGATACCTCGGCGTAGTTTCCGATATGCGGACGCCGGGCGGAGTCGACGGCGCCCAGGTTCATTCATGGATCTCCGCCAATCGTCCCGACCTCATTGACAAAGTAGTAATCATTACCGGCGATTACGCCAATGAAGAAACTGTAACTACCCTGCGCAAGATTGGTGCACTCTATCTGGAGAAGCCTTTCCGCGTGCAGGATCTGATCTCGGCTGTTGAAAAAACCATGGGGAAAGCCAGGTGAGTCCAGCGCTAACGAAAGAGGAACTCCGCGTCCGTTTGCTTGTGGTCGACGACGAGCAGAGCATCCGCAAGCTCTGCATGACCGTGGGCGAAGCCTTAGGTTTCATTTGCCTCGAAGCCGATAGCGGAGAATCTGCGCTCACTCTTCTCGAAGAGCAACCGGTGCACATGATTCTCAGTGATATGGTCATGCCGCACATGTCCGGGTCTCGAATTTCTTGGAGAAGGTGAAAAAACTTCTGCCGCGTACCGAAGTTGCGCTGATGACCGGACACGGCTCGATCGAAACTGCCGTGCAAGCCATGCGCCTCGGCGCCTATGACTACATCACCAAGCCGTTTTCCCCGCTGGATGAACTGCGAATGTTTTTGCGCCGCATGGCGGAGAAAGTCCGCCTAGTCGAGGAAAACGAATTCCTGCGCCAGCGCATGGATTCAGAAACGGCTGTGCATGGCATCATCGGAGCTTCGGCCAAGATCCAGGAAGTGTTGCGCGTGGCCTCGCGGCTCAAAGACACGCGCACCTCCGTTCTGATCTCCGGCGAAAGCGGCACGGGCAAGGAACTGATCGCCCGAGCCATTCATTTCCGTGGAGCGTTCGCCAATCGTCCTTTCGTCGCCGTCGATTGCGGATCGCTTGTGCCTACGCTGATCGAGAGCGAGCTCTTCGGTTACGAAAAAGGAGCTTTCACGGGCGCTCTGAAATCCAAGCAGGGACTGTTTCAATCGGCCGACACTGGTTCAGTTTTTCTCGACGAAATCGGCGAACTGCCGCTCGAGTTGCAAGCCAAGCTGCTGCGCGTGCTGCAGGAAAAAGAAGTGCGTCCCGTGGGCAGCAACCAGCGCGTGAAAGTGGATGTGCGCGTGATCGCGGCTACCAACCGCGATCTGGAAGCCGCTTATAAGAACGGAAGCTTCCGGAAAGATCTTTACTTTCGGCTGAATGTCGTGACCGTGCACGTTCCCGCGTTGCGCGAGCGCCGCAGCGATATTCCCATGCTCGTAAATTGGTTTTGCGAGCGTTACGCTCCCGGCTCGGATCTGCGCGTCTCCAACGTCGCCATGAAAGCGCTCATGAACTACGACTGGCCGGGCAACGTGCGCGAACTGGAAAACTGCGTGGAGCGGGCGGTGGCTCTCGGCAACGGTACGTTCATCGATCTCGGCGACCTTCCTCCAGCCATCGCCGCGATGGATTCGCCGGCCTCTCGATCCTCGCCAGAGACTGCGCCTGAGTCGGTTTCCGAGCTCGAATCTTCCCCCGCTCTGAATTCTGGCGCAACAACCGCGGCCCCGCTCTCTACAACAGATCTCGAGGACATCGAACGCGCCACCATCCAGCGCGTCTTCGAACAAGTGAAAGGCGACAAGGCTCTCGCTGGAAGAATGCTCGGCATCAGCCGCGCCACTCTTTACCGCAAACTCAAACGCTACAACATCAGCGGCGGCGCGGGTTCGGAATCCTCCAGTCATACGTTGCAGTAAGGGATTCTCCAGCGCAGCATATTCTTCTCTGCTGTCATTCTGAGCGAGTGCGAGCGAATGCGGGCGCGAATCGAAGAATCCCTACCCGATACGCGCCGCTGCCAGACCAAAAAAAGCACCCTGAGGAATCTCAGGGTGCGTGAATGAATTTCTTACGTGAGGCCGCCTCTACTGAGGCTTCTTCTGTTCTTCCTGCTGTTTCTTTTTCTCCTCAGGTGTCTGCGGCTTAGCCGGTTGCTTCGGTGGCGGCGATGACGGCTTGGCCGCTGCCGGAGGAGGAGTCCTTTGCTCCGGCCGCTCGTTCGCGGGAGGCGCTTGCCTCGGAGCCTGAGGTGGCGAAGCCGGACGCGCCGTTTCCGGTCGATTGCTCTGCTGCGCAGCAGCCGGCCGGTTCGGAGTTGGTGCCGGCCGGTTGTTCGGTGGTGTCGGTTCCGGACGATTAGCCGGTTGTTCCGAGGGTGGGCGATCGTTTCGCATTGCGGGCTCCGCTGGCCGATTCGGAGCGGTTTCCGGACGATTGTTTGGCTGCGGTGCTGGTGGTCGGCTCGGCTCAGGTCGGTTGGCTGGCTGCGCGGGTGCTGGGCGATTCGCTTCTGCGGGTCGCTCGTTCGCAGCTGGCGCATTCGCCGGACGATTGTTTGGCTGCGATGCTGCGGGTCGGCTCGGCTCAGGTCGGTTGGCTGGCTGCGCGGGTGCTGGGCGATTCACTTCTGCGGGTCGCTCGTTCGCAGCTGGCGCACTGCCCGGCCGATTGGCTGGCGGCATCGACGCGGGCTGGCCCGGTCGAGCAGCATTGCCGGGTTGGCTCGCTGGATGACCGACGGTCGGCGTCGCCGGCTTCGCTGGAGGCGCCACCTTCACCAGCGGATGCACCGCTGCCGCATTCGCCGGACGCAGACTCTGTACTTCATTCCGCGCCAGCGGTTGTCCGGGATGCGCGGCCAGCGCCTGCTGCTGTTTCGCAAAAGGCACGGGCGGTGGAGGCGGCGTTTTCTTGGCGACGACCTGTCGGTTTGCAACCGCCGCGGGCGGCGCAGTTACGTGACCCGCGGTTGCAGCCTTCGCTCCGAGAACACTCTCGCGCGTTGGAGCCACCGCGACTCTTGCGCTCACCGGCGCCGCTGCGATCTGTTGAGCGTTCACCGCAACTCTTGCCTGCGCTACCGGCTGCGCACTCGTGAATGCATGCTGCGGAACCACCATCACCGCACCTTGTACGCCGCGGTTCACGTACGTCACATTTGTGATGGTGGTTGTGTTGTTGACAATTGTTGTGTGGTAAACGTTCGTCACCTGCGTGACGTTCACGGTCGTATTGCTGATGTTCACACGGGTCACGTACGCTTCACTCACGTGATATGACGGCACATAAACTTCCCGCGGCCCTAACGGAAACCATCCCACGTTGCCGCCGAAACCACCGGGCCCTCCGCCGATAAACACTACCAGCGCGGGAGCGTAGACGGCTTGCACCGCAACCGGGCCGGCCACCCATCCCCAGCGCCCGCCAACACTCACCCAGCGGCCGTAGTGGAAGGGGGCGTAACCCCAGGATGAGTCATCGACCCAGGTCCATCCCCAGGGAGAGATCCAATCCCAGTGGCCGTCGTGGTAAGGCGCCCAACCGGCGTCTACGCGGTTGGGGAACCAGACGTGACCGTAGTCCCGATCGTCGCGCCAGTCGCCGTAGTCATCGAGATCGTCGAAGCCGACAACATCGTGCGACAAGTATTGTGCGGAGCGGGAATAATCGTAACGGTGGTCGCGGGTTTCAGCCCAGCTATCGAACGGATCGGGCTCTCCAATTTGCTCCAGGTCGGCGTTCAAGAAGCCCGTGCCGCTGAACGTGCCCACTTGTCCGCCATGCAGAGTGTAGCTCTGGCCGTTGCCTGTGGCTTCGCCCTCGCCCGCGCGGATGCTGATCACGGTATTCGTGCCGTCTTCGCTGGCGTCCACGCGATAATGGCCGGGTTGCGAGACGGTGAAGGCGAGGTTGGGAGTATCGATCTCGAAATCATCATCTTCATTCAGTCGGCGCACGGTAACGTTGATTGCGCCGGAAGTGAGCTGGATCTGCACGGTATTGTCGTCGAGGTTCAGGAAGGAGAATCCGGTGTTCGGAGCGAGGCGAATTACGGCCGATCCAAGTTGCACCTCGGCGCGCGAATTCTGATCGGCCCAGAGTTTGTCGCCGGTGGTCATGGGGCGGTTGGGGACGGCTCCCACCCAATCGTCTTCGCCGGCGGGCTGGAAGGAAACCGAACCTTCCATGTAACCCAGGCGAGCGACGCGGGCGGGCGGATCGTCTTGATCTTGAGCGGATGCTGGATTTGGCGGAAAGAGGATGGTGAGCGCAAGCAGGATGCCGCACCAACTGAACTTCTTCACGATTTTTTTCATAGTCAGTTTTATCTCCCCAAGCTTTTGTGCGAGTGATCCGCGAACCCCAGGTATCCAACTGGAGGTAGGCGGTTTCACGTTGACCTTTGATGCAGGAAATGATTGCTGCGGCCAGAGTCTCCGGGCGCAACTACAACGCCGATGGGTTTGAACCGGCACGCTCAGCTCAATGGTGTGCCAAGAATAACAGGTTGGGAGTTCTGCGGGCGTCGAGTACGCAGCCGAAATTCTGAGCGAAGCGAACGACCCGGAACTTGCCGGTTTGACACGCCTTCTGCTAGGTTCCTATACTTCTCCACGCCACGACCGCCCGTCCCGGGAGGACTACTATGTTGAAACGTGCGCTGGTTGTTTTCCTGATTGCTGCCTCCGCAACTGTCGGCTTTGCGCAAGAACCTTGGAAGTTTCATCAACCCAAGCTCACTCCGCAAAAGAGCGGCACTACACAGCTGCTGATTGCTGTTAGCCCGGTCAGCTCCCGTGTGGTCTGGGCAGCTGGAACTGGCGGTACTTATGTGGTAACGACTGACGGCGGAGAGACCTGGAAAGCTGGTGTCGTGCCTGGGGCCGAAGCCCTGCAGTTCCGCGATGTGCAAGGCGTGAGCGAGAAGGTCGCCTATCTAATGTCCATTGGAAATAACACTACAGATTTTCGCATCTACAAAACCGTCGACGGTGGCGCGACCTGGACGATCCAGTTCAAGAATGAGACGGTGAATGCATTCTATGATTGTTTCGCGTTCTGGACCCCGAAGCGTGGCATCACACACAGCGATTCAGTGAACGGAGTATTTCCCGATATTCGCACAACCGACGGAATGACCTGGAACTCAATCGCCGACGTTATGCCGCCCGCGTTGCCGGGGGAAGCCTCGTTTTCGGCAAGCGGAACCTGTATCACAACCCAAGGACGAGGAAATGCCTGGATTGCTACCGGCGGCTCAACGACTGCAAGGATCTTAGCCACCAGAGATGGAGGCGACACCTGGAACGCCTATGATACTCCGCTTGTGAGCTCAGCCAGCGCAGGCGCAATTTCCGTGGCCTTCCGCGATCCCTGGAATGGCATTGTGGGTGGCGGCGATTTGTCTGCAAACAGTTCTGCCGACGCGGCAACGTCGAACGATGGCGGGCAAACGTGGACTCTTACGAACAAGCCGCCCGTGGCCGGAGCCATCTTCTGCCTGGCCTACGTGCGCGGCAATCGCCATGATGATAATGAAGAAGCCGACCACGAGCACGACCATACCGTTGTGGTCACTGCCGAGACGGAGCCGAATTTCGATACAGGATCGGCAGCTTGGACTCCCGACGAAGGACGCACTTGGTTCCAATTA
Organism: uncultured Acidobacteriaceae bacterium; assembly: GCA_963760855.1. Taxonomy (GTDB): domain Bacteria; phylum Acidobacteriota; class Terriglobia; order Terriglobales; family Acidobacteriaceae; genus Sulfotelmatobacter. The sequence goes on from CAVXFD010000008.1 coordinate 519,193, forward strand.
CCTGACGTGAGCGGCTATTGGGCGGTGGCTTTCGATAATCCGAAAGCTGGATGGTTCGTGGGCAATGGAGGTCAAATCCTGAAGATCAGCTTCTAGCACAGTCTGCGATAGTGCAGAGCATCCCGACGGACTCTTCAACGACGCAATAAGAAGTCTGGTTCTCGCTCCTTGGATCACTTCACTGGCTCCCAGCCCTCGGGCAGCATGTCGAATGCGAGCGTGTCACGGTAGGCGTATTGATTGCCTTCCTGCACCGCCACTGGCGTCAACATATGCCAGACGCAGTCATCGTCGAAGACATAACACTCACCCGTCTCGCGCATAATGAAGCGATCCATTTCGTGTTTGTCATTGTCGGTGATGATGACTTCGCCACCGCGAGTGCCGCAGCAGCCCACCAGATGCGTGGCGATGTACTTTTCCCCGTCTTTATGCAAGCCCGGTGGGCTCGTGTCGCACGGGCGACCCGGCGTAGCGGTGAACCTTATTAGATGGACGTTGACCAAATACCTCCTACCCGGCGCCGAGAGCGGCAAGTAATGAAGGTGATGAGCAATCATCTTGCGAACGCCCACGGAAGCAGCGATCGTCGAGGGCAGCGGAGCATACTCTCGCTGCTGGCCGCCGAGTGTTGTGTTGTATTTTTTCAGCTGCACATAGGGCGTGTTCTCCTCGCTCGACCAAACTTTTACACCGCCCTCAACAATCTCGGCCCGGACGCGATTTAAGGAACGATACCTGTCGCCCCCGTCATAATACTTGTCCTTTGGAATGGACCAAGCGGCATGGGCCAACGCTTCCAGCGAACGCGCTATTTCTACATCAATTCTGAGAGGCTGACGGCTGAACCCGCGCTCGACGAGGTCATTTCGCGATTTGGGATTGTTTGCAACTGGAATGAAGCTATCTTGAGTCATGATTCTTCTTGACCTCGGATTTGCTCAGCGGAATGGCGAGGCGGTGCGGCCCGCCCGTGAAAATAGTGGGCTTTGAACTCACGGCGACTCAGTTCTCAGTGTAAATCACGCGTTGAGACTGTCAGGTTTGACTGCGATTGCTTCACTAGTCCGCTTTGCTTTTTCCTGATCTGGGATCGCCAGTTGTCGGTCGAGTCGCTGCGGAGCTTCGTGGACCTGCGGCATGTCGGACTTGAGGTTGACGGTTTTCATCGCTGTGGATTCCGAGCGGAAAATAAGGTTTTGGGGCGTCGTTGTGGGGAGGGTTGGATCGCTGCTCGTGGGCTCATGTCCGGGTACCCCTACCCCCCAAGGCCATCTCTGGAATCATCACGTTAGCAGGAAATTCGCCGCAAAATCCGGATGTCAAAGAACTTAGATACTAAAATCCATGAAACAAAGGACTTCGGCGCGCGGCGAAGTGACTTCTGCCAACCGTCACGGCCTCGACCATGGCCGCGCGCGTTAAGGGGAACACAGAAGCCCCCCACCCGCAACTTCGGCGGATAGGGCACCCAACTGAGGACCGATTTCAATTCAACAGGCACACGCGCCATCTGCGGCGTGGCTGGAAGGCTTACATTTTTACTGGCGATTGGTGGCTGGCTACGCATTGCCACTTGCCGTTCGCCATTTTGGTCCATGTGTCGGTGAAGCGTTCATTGGCATCCAGAGGCTTGCCGGATGGATCGGTGCCCTTGCCTCGGAAGTTTCCGATGGCGATCGCGGTATCGCCGAAGGCCATCACCTTTAGGTCGAGGTAGTCGACACTGGTGTATTTCGTCGCTTTGGCCTGAGCTATCGATTCCGCTCTATTGGTGACTTTGCCCTCGGATGAGGTGTTGGTGAAGCCCTCAGCCAGAAGCGGCTCAACCAGCTCCACATTGTTTGTCCGCTGCGACTTGAGCCATTGTTGCTCGAGATCGGCGACAGCTTTTTCGGTCCCGGCATTTTTCTGGGCCTGCGACCACGAGGCAGTTGCCAACAAGACTAGAGCCAGCACACACCATGGAACAACTCTCTTCATAGAGCCTCCTTTGTTGCTTTGTAATTCTGTGAAAACTCGGCCTGAGCGCGGGGCCATTTGATACCGAATGCATGAGTGTGTCAAGCAAGGCTGGTAACTGTTGCGAAATCGCGTCGATTACGCTCATCAACAGGTCAATGAGTGCTAACGGCTGTTTTCATCAACACTAGCATCCCTCCGCAAATTGCCTGCGCCGGTTTGGAAAAACACCGGTGAAGGTAGGCGCGGCTGTTGGCGCTATCTGGGAGGAATTGCCATAGTCTATCCTATTGGACACACGCCGAACTCTTCAGATACAGGCAGGGAATCCTTCGCTTTCCCCAAAAGCACAAATGAGAAAATTGCAAGAGATAGCTATCTGCTTGTGCTTCAGGCAGTTCTCGTCATCTGGCCACAATCTGAAGCGCGTTCCGGATTTGGTGTGCGGATTGCTTTGTCCAGAGGTGGTAGGAGGATGCCATGAATCCCGATGAAACAATCAACGTCGAAGGAGCGGTAGAGGACCAGACGGAAGCGTTCGCGTACAGCGCATACGAGGAGAGAGCAGCGCGCATCCCGTCCGATGAGTCTGGACAGGTTTATGAGCTTCGCCGGATGTTCCGGCTGTGATTCATCAACGGTGATTGGGGACTGGTTTTGTCGTATGGATCGGAATCGCTGCGCTGAGTAGCACCTGCAAGCGTGTAGGTGATTCCCGGAACGGTGTTGGTTCGCTTGGCTCTATGAGCTGCAAAAATGGGGCTCGGTGAATGCCAGACTCTAGGATGACGGAATCGATACCAAAGTCCATGTCTCAGAAGAGTTCAAGAGCAGTAGCGCGCCTCACCATTTCAATTGCTGCCCTATTCGGTTTCATGATCGGCGGTGTTGTATTCCCCGAGAATCAAGCGCTTGACACACTGAAAAGCGTTTTCGCGCCTAGATCGCATCTCGTAGTACTCAACATAATCGGTGCCGCATTCGATCAGTTGGACTTCGACCGGACCTTCGTCACCGCGCCCGAATGCCGGGGCCTCACACTGTCCCGCGGCTCCGAGCCACCCGATGGTGCAACCTATATCGATGGCATGGTGTTGCTTGACGGATGGAGATGGTCCGTCGATGACTCCACCTTCGAGGCGTCACCCGCCGATGCTGCCCGAACTGTCTGCGCCATTGCCAACCATAAGGCCGGGCGCCCGCACCCCGCTAGCGTACCCGCAGATCAACTCGCCGCCGCACCTTGACCCTGCTCGAAATCCCCCAATCGGATTCCACTCTGTGTCCGACAAATGGAGCCTTGCTAACGCTGCCCGTAAGGTCGAGTTCAAGCTATTTACACATTATCTGTACTTTCCTCTGCCGGAAGACAGGCCAAGTCATTTGAGCGAGGGGCCTTGCATGACGGGTTTGGAAGTCAGTTGGTGAAAAATACCGATTACGCTCATTGACCGGGTTACCGGACGAAGCTGTCGCTCAAGAGCGCTGAAGCGCGCGGGGTGTTTTTGACGACTTATGGACGACTCGATGTCATGCCCTTCCCGATTCCAGCGTGAAACAGGTCTTCTCGGAGGGCAGGGTTTCGGTGAACGGAGGCCTCGGAAATGACAAAGCTTTTGGGAATCCAAGGCTTGTTCGAGAGTGGAACATTTCATGGGGCGGCTGAAGCCGCTATTGAAAATGGTTGGGCTCTTACGGCGCGACTGGAAGTCGCACCGGTTCAAGTCCACTACGGAACGCCACTGCAGTCGGTGCGGCGGCGCTGCAAACCTATTTCTTCCGGCTTCGGATGGCTTCCCGGGCTTCTTTATCGGCGGTGCGGCGGCGTTCGGTCTCGCGTTTATCCCAGAGCTGCTTGCCTTTGGCCAGGGCTAGTTCGACTTTTACTTTGCCATTCTTGAAGTACATGCGGACGGGGATGAGGGTCAGTCCTTTTTGCTGCGTTTTGCCGATCAGCTTGCGGATTTCTTCTTTGTGCATGAGCAGCTTGCGGGTGCGCAAGGGGGCGTGGTTGTGAATGTTGCCATGTTCGTAAGGGCCGATGTGAGCGTTCAGCAGCCAGAGTTCGCCGTCTTTTACCAAGCCGTAGGAATCCTTGAGGTTGGCGAGGCCGCCACGGACCGATTTTGCCTCGGTTCCGGTAAGGACAACACCGCATTCAAATTTTTCCAGCAAGAAGTAGTTATGGGAAGCGATCCTATTAACGGCGGCATCGCGCTGACCGGAGGCTGTCGGGTCGCGGCGCGGAGATTTTTCGGGGCTGGGCTTGGTTTGGTGCGTGGACTGACGGGCCATAAGATGGGTTCATCTTAGCAGTGGACTTCGGAACGCGGCTATCGGGCTTCGGCCAAGATGCATTTCCTCTTTTCGGGCTTGGGTGGAACGTGTTACGCTGGTACCCGCCGGAAGCAAGATAAGCGGTACCGAACCCCAAGCCCGGCCCTCCCCACTTGGGCTAAGACTAAAGAGTATAACTGTCCCGCATGCAATGCGATCAGGTGCGAGTAAACGCGATGCTATAATCGCTCCAAAAGTTATTACCTGCATGTGTTTGAATGGCTGAGGTTTCACGGCTGTAAGGGGAATTACTGCTTGTCCGGCGAAGACTTCCGGTAAAGATTTCTTAGACGAGGACTGACGAATGAGACGTCTGATGCCTGCGGCAGTAGCGCTGCTGGTTCTGGTTGTGATTGTGCCTGCCATTGCTGATAAGGCCAAAACTCTTTACGAAAAGGGTCAGGACGCCGAGGCACGACAGAATTACGAAGCCGCCTACGATTTCTACAAGCAGGCTTACGACCTGAAACCGAAAGACTTGCGCTATCGGTCGGCGTTCGAGCGTTCGCGTTTCCAAGCGGCGGCCAGCATAGTCCATCACGGCCAAGCACTTCGCGAACAAGGCAAGCTACAGGATGCGGTAACTGCGTTTCAAAGGGCAGTATTGATCGACCCCTCGCTCTTCATCGCGTCGCAGGAATTGAAGCGGACGCTGCAGATGATTAACGATAAGGAAAATCCTCCGCCGCAAGCCGCTGGACCGCCGAACAGTCTGGAACGCAAGATCAGGGAAGCGGGCGGACCGGTGGAACTGGCTGCCATCTCGAATGTCCCCATCACCGTAAAACTCACCGAGGATTCCAAGGTTATTTATCAGACGATCGGCCAGTTGGCCGGGATCAACGTATTGTTCGATCCCGACTATACTTCGCGGCGGATCAAGGTCGAACTGAACGGAGTAACCCTGGAAGACGCGCTGCAGATTTCGGCGCTGGAATCGAAAACTTTCTGGCGTCCGGTGACCAGCAACACGATTTTCGTTGCCCAGGACAATCCGGCTAAACGGAAAGAATTGGAACAGAGTGTACTGAAGACTTTCTATCTGCAGAACCTTTCGCAGCCCACTGAACTGCAGGACGTGGTGAACGCGATCCGCGCTGTGCTCGATGTGCAGCGCGTGCAGCAACTGCTGTCGCAGAATGCGCTGGTGGTTCGCGGAACCCCCGACCAGATCGCGCTGGCGGAGAAATTGGTGGATGATCTGGACAAGGCTCGTCCAGAAGTGATCGTCGACATCGCGGTCATTCAGATCAGCAAAGACAAATCGAGGACGCTGGGATTGAGTCCGCCGACCAGCGCCACCGTCGCTCTGCAGAGCAACATCAATACCACCACCACGACGGGAACAACGACCACCGGTACGACCACGACCGGCACGAGCAGCAACGGCCTGTCGTTGAACACTCTGGGCAACCTGAACGCCACGGATTTCCAAGTGACCATTCCTTCCGCCAATCTGTCCGCAGTGATGGGCGAGAGCGACACCAAGATGTTGCAGAATCCGCAGGTTCGCGCTCTGGATAATCAGAAGGCGACGCTCAAGATTGGCGAGCGCTTGCCGGTTGCTACCGGATCGTTCCAACCTGGAATCGGCGGCGTCGGGATTAACCCGCTGGTGAATACCCAGTTTCAGTACATCGACGTGGGCGTGAACATTGACGTGACCCCGCACGTGCATGCGGATCGAGAAGTTACGTTGAAGATTTCGATGGAAGTTTCTTCGGAGATCGGCCAGGCAAGCATTGGCGGTATCAGTCAGCCTATTATTGGCCAGAAAAAAATCGAACACGAAATCAGGTTGAAGGATGGGGAATCCAGTTTGATTGGTGGAATCATGGATGATTCCCAGACTAAATCCCTGGCCGGCCTTCCCGGGTTGGCGCAGATTCCGATTTTGCGATACCTGTTTGGACAGGTGACGCAAGACCATTCATCCGACGAAACGGTCTTTGCGATTACGCCTCATATCATTCGTGGAACCAGCCTCAGCGAGATGAACCAGCGTGCGATCGATATTGGCACGGCCAACTCGATCGAATTGCGGCATGTCAACCATCCGGTGGCGACAGCGGCACCAAGTGCTCAGGCTCCTGCGAGTCAAGCTCCTGCGGCTCAAGTGTCGGCGAATCAGATCGCGAACCAGCAAGCTTCCAGCCAGGGTGGAAGTCCAGCAGCGCAGGGCACGAATTTCCTGTTTGATCCGAGTCAGATCACGGTGGCGAAGGGCAATACGTTTGTTGTGAATCTTTTGATCTCCGGGGCGCAAAACGTTTATTCCGTTCCCGTACAATTGAATTACGATCCGGCGAAGCTACAGATGGTCAACATTTCAAATGGAGGGTTTCTTTCCCAGGACGGGCAGGCGGTGGCCTTGGTCCATCGGGAAGATGACACCACGGGAACGCTGCAGATTACAGCCACGCGGCCCCCGGGTGCGGGTGGAGTTTCCGGACAAGGCGCGGTGGTCACGATGACATTTCAGGCCAAGGCCAGCGGGCAGACTCCTCTGACTATTACTCGGGGCGGGGCACGCGATCCGGGCTTACAGGCCATTACCGTGAACGGGGCGCAGGCCTCGGTGACCGTGCAGTAGCGGCTACGAGCTGAGAGTAGAAGTAGAACATGAACTTAGTTAGATTTCGCCAACTTCAGAGCAGGAAGTCCATCCGTGGCTTTACGCTTCTTGAGCTGATCATCGCGACTGCGATCCTGCTGATTTTGTCTACCATGGCGGTTCCCATGGCACGGCTGACCATCAAGCGCGAGAAGGAGCGCCGTCTTCGAGCCGATTTATGGGAGATGCGGGACGCCATCGACCGCTACAAGATGGACGCTGACCGCAAAGCATTTCAAACGAAAGTGGACAGCCAAGGCTATCCTCCCGATCTGGAGACCTTGGTGAAAGGTGAAGACGTGCAGGGAAAGAAGATCCGGTACCTGCGCAAGATTCCGATCGATCCGATGACGGGCACCACGGAGTGGGGCCTTCGTTCGATGCAGGATGATCCGGATTCTGACTCTTGGGGAGGGCAGAGCGTTTTCGACGTCTACACCAAGTCGCAGGACGAGGCGCTGGACGGGACGAAGTATAAGGACTGGTAATGGCGAGCAGAATTAAAGCGAGGCGAGCCTCGGGGTTCACGCTGTTGGAGATGATGATCGTGATCAGCATCATGATTATCCTCATTTCGATTGCGGTTCCCATTTACAGCCAGTCGGTACTCCGCTCGCGCGAGGCGGTTCTGCGCAACGACTTGTTCGAGCTGCGATCCCTCATTTCCCAGTACACGCTGGATAAGCAGAAGGCTCCGCAGTCGCTGGATGACTTGGTGACTGCCGGCTACCTCAAAGCCATTCCCAAGGATCCGATGACCGGTGAGGCCAATTGGGAAGTTGTGCAGGAGGATGTGCTGATGTCCGCGGACCAGCAGGATCCTGGCATCAACGACTTGAAATCGGCGTCGACCACTGTCGGTACTGATGGGACTGCATACAACACTTGGTAGTGCAGCCAGCAGGTTTCTGATTTTCCTTCCGTTCGCAACTTCTCCACTTTTAGCTTTCCCGCGCTAGTGTATTCAAATTATGGACAGCTCCCGACATACCAGATAAAAAGCTGGAACTCGTTGCTGTGGGCAGCGACTGAGTCCTAACAAAAAATTAAGACAAGCTTGCGTCGTCACCAGGAGATGTCGTGATTTTCATGAGGCTCGTAGTGTTCGTGTGCACATTGATCGCGATGGTGGGTTCGGTTCCATGCAGCGGGCAGGACAAAGCGTCCGAGTTCTTCACGAGTTGGGAAGACCGGGTCCGCGATACGCTGGCGCAACAGCCGTCTTGGCCGATTCCGGTAATCACGGCGTCGTCGGGACTGTTGCAGGTAGCCCGCACCGACTTCGTTCGCCAAATTGCACCCGCGGGTACCGATACGTGGAACTATGGCAATACGAAGGGCGTCTCCTTGGTGCCCTGGTACAGAGTGGAATTCGATACTCTGGCTCCGCCTTACATCCAACACAATTCGTTGGCCAAGGATGGCGCTGGTGATTTTTCCTTGCTGCTGAAATACCGTCTAGTAGCCGGGAACGCGGAGAACGGCGATTATTCGGTGAGCTTCTCGTGGGCGGGCACGCTGCCCACTGGAAGCTACAAGAATGGAAGTCTCGCAGCAACTGTTTCTCCTACTTTGTGCGCGGGCAAAGGCTTCGGGCGCTTCGATGTGCAATCGACGCTGGGAGCCGTATTACCCGCTGGTGATACTTCGAAACTCGGACGTCCAGTCGTGTGGAACGCCGTGGGGCAATATCACATCAGCAAATTCTTTTGGCCAGAGATCGAAAACAACGCTACCTTTTACCACGGCGGACTCAACGACGGGCGGGTGCAGAACTTCGTAACTCCGGGTGTGATGCTTAGCAAGTTCAAATTGGAGCGTGATCCCCGCAATCGCCTGGCGCTGGTTGTCGGCGGAGGAATGCAGATCGCCACTTCACAGTTTCATACCTATAACCACGGACTGGTGCTTACCGCGCGGATGCTGTTCTGAGCAAGGAAAGTGCCAGGCCGAGCTGTCTCATTGCGCGCGTTTCGCTCAGGCACTAACATCTAATTATGCCGGTTGAAATGGAACTCACTCAGTCCCCTACGGTGGTCCGCGCGCCGCGGGGCAATCAGATTAGCTGCAAAGGCTGGCAGCAGGAAGCTGCCATGCGCATGCTCATGAACAACCTCGACCCGGACGTGGCCGAGCGGCCGCAGGACCTTGTCGTCTATGGCGGGACGGGTCGCGCGGCGCGGAGTTGGGAGGCCTATCACGCCATCGTCGCGACATTGAAAAAGCTCAATAACGACGAGACGTTGCTGGTGCAATCGGGCAAGCCGGTGGGCGTGTTCAAGACGCACGATCATGCGCCGCGGGTGCTGATCGCGAATTCGAACCTGGTCGGCCATTGGTCGAACTGGCAGAAGTTCAACGAACTGGAGCGCGCCGGACTGATGATGTACGGGCAAATGACGGCTGGCTCGTGGATCTACATCGGGTCGCAGGGAATTGTGCAGGGGACGTTCGAAACATTTTCGGCGGCCGGAGAAAAACATTTTGGCGGAGACCTCGCGGGCAAGCTGATCGTGAGCGGCGGAATGGGCGGCATGGGCGGAGCTCAGCCCCTGGCTGCGACTATGACGGGCGCGGCATTTCTCGGGATTGACGTGGATCCCGAGCGCATCAAGAAACGGCTGAAGACCGGCTATTGCGATTTCATGGTGACGACGCTCGATGAGGCTCTGCGAATTCTGAAGAATGCGGTGCGCAAGAAAGAGAATGTCTCGGTTGGGACTGGTGGGGAATTGCGCCGACATTATTCCGGAGCTGGCCGAACGCGGCGTGGTGCCCGATATTCTTACCGACCAGACTTCGGCGCACGATCCGCTGAATGGATATGTGCCGAACGGTATGACGCTCGCCGAGGCGATGGAACTGCGGAAGCGCGATCCTGAGGCGTATCAGGAAAAGTCGCTTGACGCGATAGCGCGGCATGTGGAAGGCATGCTGCGGCTGCAGAAGATGGGGTCGATCACGTTTGACTACGGTAACAATATCCGGACGTTCGCGTTTCAGCGCGGCGTGAAAAATGCTTACGATTTTCCTGGGTTCGTGCCGGCGTATATTCGTCCGCTTTTTTGCGAAGGACGGGGACCATTTCGCTGGGTGGCGCTTTCGGGTGAGCCATCAGACATTCATGTGACGGATGATTTAGTTCTGGAATTGTTTCCAGAGAACCGCATTCTGCGACGCTGGATTGATCTGGCGCGCAAGCGCATCAAGTTTCAGGGACTGCCGGCGCGCATTTGCTGGCTCGGCTACGGCGAGCGCGCTCAATTCGGCCTTGCGATCAACGATCTGGTAAAGAAAGGGAAGATCAAGGCGCCGATCGTGATTGGTCGAGATCATCTCGACTGTGGCTCGGTGGCGTCTCCGTTCCGCGAAACCGAGAGCATGAAGGATGGCTACGGATGCCGTTGCCGATTGGCCTCTGCTGAACGCTTTGCTAAACACCGCTGCGGGCGCGTCGTGGGTATCGATTCATAACGGCGGCGGGGTGGGCATTGGATATTCGCTGCACGCAGGGCAGGTCACCGTGGCCGATGGTACCGAGATGATGGCCAAGCGCATCGAGCGCGTGCTGACGACGGATCCGGGGATGGGCGTGATTCGGCATGTGGACGCGGGATATGAGGAAGCGAAAGAGTTCGCGAAGAAAGTGGGCGTGAAGGTGCCGATGGCAGGAAAATAAATACCGCGACGCTGCGCAGTGACGCAGAGCCTGGCCCCAGGAGAACTACACTCTTCTCTCACGAAGCGCGCTTCCTCAGGTATTCTCCCGGAAGCACAATTGTGATGCCTTCGATCTTCTTACCCAAGTACGGGCCGAAGTGTCGAACATCACCGGTGATCAAGTGGGTAGACTTTGCCTCCATCGCAGCGAGAAAGATTGGCAGATCTTTATCTGGCAGGAAAACCCCCGGCGGGAGTGCCCTCTGGCCCGCCTCGAACAGGCGAACCACTTCCGACCGCTTGGCAAGCCTCAATCGCTGATTTTCATCGGCAAGATTGATTCTTGCTTCCTCCAGCGCGTAGCGGGAGCTGCATAGGGGCTATGTTCTTGAGCTTCCAAAACTGGAGCAGTCCTGCGCCCGGACGATAGGCCGCAGAAAAGAGGACATTGGCGTCAAGAAAGAGCCGATCCATTTAGGCAGGTGGCCGATGCGGAATGGAATCCGGGTCAAGGCCCAGCTTCCTAACCTCTTTCCGAGCCTTGCGGTAGTCAGCCGCGTCGATAGCGTTCGACAGGAGAAATTCCGCCTTGCGTTCGGGGCTGTAATGCTCCACGGCGACCACCATAGCGGGACGAATGAGGATGCCGTCTTCCTTCTCTTCCGCGATCACGATACTGCCCTCTTCAATGCCAAAGCGCTTGCGCAGCTTTGCTGGCACAACGATTGCGCCTCGTTTTCCGACCCTTGCCGACTGCATGAAAACACTCCTCAGGCTGAATGTCTGATTATACCGTATGCCCGATATTCGGGCAATTCTGGTTACTCTAGTTCTGCGGTAAACTGCTCTGGCGTGGGCTTATCTCGAAAACCAGATCCGATAATTCAACCGTTGCTTCTTGCCAACATTGGCCAACTTCTCACGCTTCAGTCAGGTACTGGGGGGAGTGGCCCGCGCCGTGGTCCCGACCTCAGGGAACTCGGGATCATCGAGAACGCCGCGGTCCTCTGCCTTGGCGGGAAAATCGTTTCCGTCGGCACGACCAAAGACGCGTTGCGCGATCCTTGGCTGAAGAAGAACCGCAAGAAAGTTACCGAGATCGATTGCGCCGGGAAGGTTGTTCTGCCCGGTTTTGTCGATTCACATACGCATCCGGTTTTTGTCGGCCCGCGGCTGGTCGACTTTGAGAAGCGCATCGAGGGCGCTTCGTATGAAGAGATTGCCGCGGCCGGTGGTGGCATTCGGTCGAGCCTGGAGGGCGTGCGCAGGGCAGGGAAGCGAGTTCTGGTCGAGAAAGTCCTGGCCGCGCTGCGCAGCATGGCAGAACAGGGCACGACCACCGTAGAGGCCAAATCTGGTTACGGCCTGACGCTTGAATCGGAAATAAAGTCTCTGGAGGCAATCCGTGGGGCTGCCTGTCAATGGCCAGGGACGGTCGTTCCAACGCTCTTGGGGGCGCACGTGGTCCCGAAGGAATTTCAGGGTTGCTCACAAAAGTACGTTGAGATCGTCTGTAGAGAGATGATTCCGCAGGCAGCGAGGCGGAAGCTCGCCCAATTTGTGGACGTTTTCTGTGACAAGGGAGCATTTACGGCCGCCGAGACGGAACAGATCTTTGCCGCCGCCAACTTGAATCGTCTGAGCGTGCGAGCACATGTGGGCCAGCTTTCGGAGACGGCTCTGGGGCCGTTGTTGAAATTCAATCCGGCGTCGTTCGATCACTTGGACCACGTGAGCGATGACGACGTTCTCGAACTGGCGAAGCACGATACCATCGCTACGGTTGTGCCGGGAGCAAATTATTTTCTGGGTCTCAAGGGATATCCGCCGGCGCGCAAATTGATTGATGCAGGCGTGCCGGTAGCGCTGGCAACGGACTACAATCCGGGGACGTCGCCAACTCTAAGTATGCCCATGGCGATGTCGCTGACATGCACACACATGAAGATGTCGCCGGCGGAGGCGATCGCTGCGGCCACGATCAATGGGGCGTGGGCCCTGCGAATGGCAGACCGGAAAGGCTCGATCGAACCGGGGAAAGACGCGGATCTCGCTGTTTTCGCAGTCGAAGATTATCGCGAGATTCCCTACTGGTTCGGAGTTAACCGATGCTCGATGACGGTGATGAGCGGAACGGTGGCCAATCCGCACTGAACTTTTCGACGAATTTCCCGTATAAAGACTAGAGATAGTTGCGTCTTGTGGGGCGCGGCAGACAGTCGTTCGATGAACTAGTGAAGAAACGAAATTCAAGCAAATTATATTCTGAGGGTCTATGAAACGAATTCTTACGTTACTCATTTTTGTGTCAGCGGCACTTTCTCTGGCTTCGGCACAACGGTTGCCGGAAGTTGCTACTCCAGAGAACTACAAACTTACCTTCAAGCCCGATCTTGAGAAGGCTACATTTGAAGGCGAAGAGACCATCTCGATCCGGGTGTTGAAGCCGACTTCCGAGATCACGTTGAACGCAGCAGACATTAAATTCCACGACGTCACCATCGCCAGCGGCGGAGCTATGCAAAGGGCGAAGGTTACCCCCGAGAAAGAAAAAGAGATGGTCGTGCTGGCGGTCGAAAAGCCGCTGGACGCTGGAGCGGCGACTTTGCACATCACCTACTCCGGTATTCTCAACGATCAGATGCGTGGCTTCTACCTGGGCAAGGATGATCAGGGGCGCAAGTACGCCGCCACGCAGTTCGAGTCTACGGACGCACGGCGCGCGTTTCCGTCGTTTGATGAACCCGCATACAAGGCGACCTTCGATATCACTGCAGTCGCCGACAAAGGTGAGGTTGCAATCTCGAATCAAAAAGTTGTCTCCGATACGCCAGGCCCGGGTGACAAACACACGATCCGCTTTGCTACTACTGTGAAGATGTCGTCCTATCTGGCCGCACTAGTGGTTGGCAATTTTGAATACATCGAAGGTGAGGCGGATGGTATTCCGATCCGCGTCTACAGCACACCGGGCAAGAAGGAGATGGGGAAGTTTGCCCTGGAATCGGCGGAGCACATTCTCAACTACTACGATAAATATTTCAGTATCAAATATCCGTACGGAAAGCTGGATCTGATCGGCCTGCCGGATTTTTCCGCGGGCGCGATGGAAAACACAGGCTGCATTACGTTCCGCGAAGTCATTCTGCTGATTGACGACAAGCAAGGTTCCGTCGATCTGAAGAAGGAAATCGCTTCCGTAATCGCGCATGAGATGGCGCACCAATGGTTCGGCGATCTGGTCACGATGAAATGGTGGGACGACATTTGGCTCAACGAGGGTTTCGCCACATGGATGTCGAGCAAGCCGATTGAAGCATGGAAGCCGGAATGGAATTTCAATCTGGATGATGTCAGCCAGACGGCGGCAACTCTCAACACAGATTCGCTGGCGAACACGCGTCCGATTCACCAGGCTGCCGAGACTCCAGCCCAAATAACGGAATTGTTTGACGGCATCGCCTATGGCAAGGCCGCAGCCGTGCTGCGTATGCTGGAATCCTATCTAGGGGAGGAAACTTTCCGGGCGGGCGTGAACGCCTACATTCAAAGGCATCAATATGCAAATGCCACCGCCGAAGATTTCTGGGACGCGCAGGCCAGGACTTCAAAAAAGCCTGTTGACCAGATCATGGCGACGTTTGTGAAGCAGCCTGGTGTTCCCATTATCGATGTAAAAACGCAATGCTCCGGTAACTCGACCAGCGTAACCCTGGATCAGCGCCGCTACTATTATGACCGCGAGAAATTCCAGGCGCCGAATGATGAGCTTTGGGAAGTGCCGTTATGCATGAAGTCATCAGCCGGCGACGGCGCGCCAAAGTGCGAACTTCTCAGCAAGCGACAGGGATCCTTCACGTTGCCGGGTTGCTCGACCTGGGTATTGGCGAATGCCGGAGCGACTGGCTATTATCGGGTCGGCTACCAGCCCGACGCAGTGCGCGCCCTGGCGAATGATGCCGAGAGCAAGCTTTCTCCCGCGGAACTCATTGCTTTGCAAACTGACATCTGGGCATCGGTGAGGGTGGGGCGGGAGCCGGTGGGCGATTATCTCGCTTTGGTTCAGGGCTTGAGCGGCGACCGTGACCGCGCGGTTTTGGAAGCCGTGTTAGAGCAGCTCAGCTATATTGGCCAATACCTGGTTACGGATGGCGACCGTGAATCCTATCGCGTTTGGCTGCGCCAATATTTGTCTCCAATCCTTAAAGACGTGGGTTGGGAATCGAAACCGGGCGAGAGCGACGAGCAGAGAGCATTGCGGGCTCGCGTATTTCATGCTCTGGGCTACGATGCGCGTGACCCTGTGGCGTTGGCGCATGCCCGCACACTCGCCGACAAAGCTCTGAATAATCCCGCGTCCGTCGATCGGGAATTGGCGAGCAGTGCGTTTGCACTTGCGGCTTTGAACGGCGATCAGGCCTTTTATGACAAACTGCTGGCCACGCTGAAGAACGCGAAGTCGCCTGAGGAATATTACATGGCTCTGTTCGCTCTGCCGCGGTTCGATGATTCGAAACTGCTGCAGCGGACTCTCGACTATGCCATTTCTCCGGATGTGCGTTCGCAGGACGCGCTGCGCCTCATCAGCGATGTGATGCGCAATCCGGCAGGAGAAAAACTGGCATGGGACTTTGTTCTGGCACACTGGAAGTCTGTAGAAAAAGCGGGTGGCCCATTCGCGAGTGCCGAAATTGTGCACGCTACGAGTTCATTTTGCGACGCGAATATGCGCGATCAGGTCGTGGACTTTTTCGTGGCGCACAAAATTGAGGGAGCGCAACGCACGTATCGGCAATCGATTGAGCGTATCAACAACTGTGTCGATCTGAAGTCGCAGCAAGAACCGCAACTGGCGTCGTGGCTTGGAGAGCATCGCTCGTCGGTTGGAGGGCAATAGGCTGCAAGAAAACACAAGCAGGCCATCCCGAATGTGCAACGAGGAGAGAGAATAATCGGGTTGCAACCAGCTGTCGTTTGTGGATGTCGAGCGAGCGGGCCCACCTTTGTTATAATCAACAGCGTTCCGCACGCGTTCGGCGTTGAAGCTGTTTCTCGGTTGGCACTCCCGCGACAATCAGCGTGAAGCGAACAATCCTCGTGGCCTGCGGTGTGAGCGGGTTTCGAAACGTGGCCAGGTAGCTCAGGTGGTAGAGCGCAGCCCTGAAAAGGCTGGCGTCGGCGGTTCAACTCCGTCCCTGGCCACCACA
>CAVXFD010000009.1:0-18375 GCA_963760855.1 uncultured Acidobacteriaceae bacterium
CAGAAGTTGAATCACCATCAAGGTTCGTCCGCTGACCGCCAGTTCCACTGTCGCAACTTCCAACCTTTGCCTTCCGCCACCAGAGCTCCGACGTATTGAGGGTCTGGACGGAGCGAACGCAAAGTCCAATGAGACTCGTCCGTAGCATGCAAGGACTCCGGCTTCCCCGGTGTGAGCGTGACGTGAAAGCTCTTGAGCGGGATATTCAATCCTTCACCCCTTGCTTTGACGTATGCCTCCTTGCGCGTCCAGCAGAGAAAAAAGCCTTCGTCTTGTAACGACTGCGGCAAGCACGATAATTCCATCACCTCTTGAGGGGAAAAGAAGCGTCTCCGCGATCTCCTGGCCCCCGAATTTTCGAACCAACTCCAGGTCAACTCCCACTCGGCGTCCGACAGTGAACGCAAGCAAGGCCATGCCATGCGAATGCGAGACATTGAATCGAACTGAGGTCTCCGGTAGTTCGGCGCGCAGACTCGGTTTGCCTTGCGGAGCATAATCGAATTCGAGACGCTCTGGGACACGGTTCACATACCCACCTAACAGTTCGCGTAGGATTCCCCGGGTGGCGATAAAATGATTCCGGTCCGGTTGAAATAAGAAACGATTCGCTCGCGCTTTCTCGTCAGTCGAAAGTGTTGCTTCGAGACGACGCAGCACTCTCGCGTCGCAATCGAGATCGGCACGCCAGACGTGAACCTCATCCTCGGCAAGTTCGGGCCCTTCCGGGCACAGCTGCCAAGAGTTCGAGTCAGACCTAAAATGGACCTTCTGCACGTAAGGTTCTTTTCTACTCGTGACAGATCCTTCGGGGGTACCGTTCTTCTCGACCGCGTTTATCCCAATTCCTGAAAAGTTTCATCCCCCGCTTTAAGAGTGTTGGCCGACCATTTCGATTGCCTCGGGAGCCCCTCTCTTTCGATATCCGAGCCGCTTATCCACCACGATCGTTAGTGGGCGAGTCCCCGCGTCCCAATTTTCCCCTCCCGCAGGTGCGTTCAAATGCTGCAACTGACTTCTTAGAGATGCCGCGGCATGCTGCGTTAAAGGCACGAGCGGTCCCACCAGTTTCCTTGACGGTACTCGCTCCGCCGGATACCATCAACCGCGAACATGAATCAGGACCCGCTCATCGGCCAGTCCCTATTGCACTACACGATTCTCCGCAAACTGGGTTCGGGTGGCATGGGTGTCGTATACGAAGCCCAGGACTCCCAGCTCGGCCGGCGCGTGGCCTT
The DNA here is from genome assembly GCA_963760855.1 of uncultured Acidobacteriaceae bacterium. Lineage (GTDB taxonomy): Bacteria > Acidobacteriota > Terriglobia > Terriglobales > Acidobacteriaceae > Sulfotelmatobacter. Next base: position 1,239 of record CAVXFD010000009.1, read on the forward strand.
GAAGTTTCTTCCTCCGGATATGGCTCAGGACAGCCAGTTGCTGGAGCGCTTCCAGCGCGAGGCGCGGGCTGCTTCCTCACTGAATCATCCGAACATCTGCACTATCCACGCCATTGAACAGCACGAACGGCGGCACTTTATCGTAATGGAACTGCTGGAGGGGGAGACCCTGGCGCAAAAGATGGGCCGACAGCCCATGGAAATGAACGCGCTGCTGCCGCTCGGACTTCAGATCGCCGATGCGCTTGAATCGGCTCATGCCAAGGGGATCGTGCACCGCGACATAAAACCGGCGAACCTTTTCCTTACCGAGCGCGGACAGGTGAAGATTCTAGATTTCGGTCTGGCGAAGATGAGCCCTGGGGGGATTGCGCGGGGAGCGTCGCTGGAGACTGAGGAAACCCGAGCCTTCAATAACGAACTCACTTCACCAGGAGCGGCAGTGGGCACGGTTTCTTATATGTCGCCGGAGCAGGCTCGCGGGCAGCTCGTGGACGCCCGGACTGACCTGTTTTCCACTGGAACGGTGCTCTACCAGATGGCAACGGGAACGCTGCCGTTTCAGGGAGACACGTCGGCTGTGATCTTCGATGCCATCCTGAACCGAGAACCCAGATCAGCGGCCGAGTTGAATCCTATGCTGCCCCCTGATTTTGTGCGCATCCTGGATAAGGTCCTTGAGAAGGACCGAAACCTGCGGTGCCAGACAGCCACCGAGCTGAAAACCGACCTCAACCGCCTCAAGCGCGACCTCGAATCCAGCGCACGCCGCGCCCGTGGCAAAACCGATTCGGATTCCGGCGTGCACAAGCCAACGAAAAAATCCGTAGCCGTTCTCTTTTTCGAAAACCTGAGTGGCGCTAAGGAGGACGAGTACCTGCGCGACGGGATCACCGAGGATGTCATCACCGAACTCTCCAAGATTCGTGGACTGAACATCTTTTCGCGCCCTACCGTTCTTGCTTTCCGGGACAAGCAGGTGACCCCAGCGCAGGTGGGCCAGCAGCTGGGTGCGGCCTATGTGCTCACCGGCACGTTGCGACGGGCCGGCGCACGGCTGCGCATCAGCGCGCAGCTCGTGGATACGCATACGGATTTTCCCTTGTGGTCGGAGCGCTTCGATCGCGAGATGAAAGACGTCTTCGAAGTTCAGGACGAAATGGCCCGCCGCATCGCCGAGGCCCTGCGGGTGACGCTTTCGCCCGAAGAACTGGAAGCGCTGGCCATCAAGCCTACGGAAAATTTGCAGGCCTATGATCTCTACCTGCGCGGCAAACGCTATGCCCGGCGCCAGACCCGGCAGGACCTCGAGTTCGCCCTGCAGATGTTCGAAAACGCAGTCGCCATCGACCCCAGCTTTGCCCTTGCGTATGCTGCCAGTGCCAATGCCTGCGCGATGTTTTACTGCAACTACAGCCGCGATCAGGTTTGGGTGGAACGAGCACGGGAGGCCTCAGGCAAGGCCGTTGCTCTGCGCTGGGACCTGCCCGAAGTGCAGGTCAGCCAGGCTTGGGTGCTCTACGCAGCAGAATTGCATGACGAGGCGGTGCGCATGGCGAAGAAGGCCATTGAACGCAAGCGCGACTGCGAGGGCGCCCATTACCTGCTATGCCGCGCCTTGTTCGCCGCTGGTCGCTACCAGGAAGTGGTTGACATTGCCGATACTGCCATCGATGCAAGTGGTGAGGACTACAACGTTTTTGTGCCCATCTTGAACTGTCTCAAGGCCATGGGTAAAGAAGAAGCCCTTCGCAACGTGCGCCAGCGCAAGATCGCGACGCTCGAAAACCACTTGAAACAAGTGCCTGAAGACGCGCGGGCACGAATTCTGCTGGGCAGCGATTACGCTTATCTGGGACGGTCGGACGACGCCTTGCGCGAACTCAACCTAGCGGTTACCTTGCGCGCCAACGAAGCCTCGATTCTTTACAATGCGGCTTGTCTGTACTGCAAACTGAACAGAAAGCCGGAAGCCTTGGATGCCCTGCGTAAATCCTGGGAAGCGGGGTTCAAGGATTCCGCGTGGGCTCGGCGTGATCCGGACCTCATCCCGCTTCACGACGAACCGGAATTTGACCGTCTGTACCCGGCAAAACCCGAGTCGCCCCCCGCCTCCGTTTCACTCTAGCTTGAGGTTAGTTGGTAAAGATAGCCGAGCAACAAAGCGGAAAGGGTAGTGTAAATCGCAAGCTGCAAAAGGCTTTGAACTCCCCGACGCGGAGCAATGTGCCAATGGGTGTGCTTGACTCGGCGAATCCTCATGGTCTTACCGCAATTGTCACAGGTCACGGTTTTCTCGCTCGTCACTAATGCTGCACCACAGAGACAGTGAAAACGGTGCTTCCGCTTGCCAATCCATTCGACACCGATATTGCTCGCCTCTTCCGGCTTGGGTGTGCCGCTGACCTCGAGCAATGAACGCACGATTTCCTCGTTCACTCCGAGTATTTGCGCCACCCGGACCGTCGAGTAACCTTCATTCATCCGCATACCGTGCATGGCTGTATTTTATGACGCCTGTCAAGGAAAAGAGCCGCACTGCAATGGCCGCGCCGGACGCCTTACGATGCTTTTCCGGCCCGGGGTGATACGGTTGTGTTTGGGTGGCTGGTCGAAGGTTTCAGATGGCCCAGTGCATTGACTTGCTTAGTCTGGCCCCCTAATATGGTCGCGCACGGAGCGAAGCTTCCACATTGATCGGGCAAAGCATCTCGCACTACCGCATTGTCGAGAAACTCGGCGGCGGGGGCATGGGCGTGGTCTACAAAGCTGAGGATGTAAAACTGCACCGCTTTGTCGCTCTGAAGTTCCTCCCCGACGAAATTGCAAAGGATCCGCAAGCTCTCACCCGCTTCCAACGAGAGGCACAAGCCGCCTCCGCCCTGAATCACCCGAATATCTGTACGATCTACGAAATCGACGACCAGCACGGCGAAGCTTTCATCGCCATGGAGTTTCTGGACGGCCAGACGCTGAAGCATCTGATCGGAGTTCGACCGCTGGACTTGGAGACGCTGCTTTCGTTGGCTATCGAGATAGCAGACGCTCTTGATGCGGCACACGCCGAGGGCATCGTGCACCGGGACATCAAACCGGCCAACATCTTTGTCACCAAGCGCGGGCACGCCAAGATTCTAGACTTCGGCCTGGCCAAGGTCACGACCTCGGGCACCAGTGGACTGAATGAGGCTACGCGAACCGAAGCACACTTAACAAGCCCGGGTTCTACGGTCGGCACCGTAGCCTACATGTCGCCGGAGCAGGCGCGAGCAAAAGACCTAGACACCCGTACGGATCTGTTCTCATTCGGTGCGGTGCTGTACGAGATGGCCACCGCTCAGTTGCCATTTCGGGGAGAGAGTTCCGCAGTCATCTTCCGCGAGATTCTGGACCGTGACCCAGTTCCTGCAGTGCGGCTGAATCCTGACCTTCCACCCAAGATGGAAGAGATCATCGAAAAGGCCTTGGAGAAGGATCGAGACCTACGCTATCAACACGCCGCGGATATGCGGACCGACTTGAAGCGGCTGAAACGGGAAACGGAATCTCGGCACGGAGTACCGACTAGTTCGAGGTCAGTGACGTCCGCACAGGGAAGTGACTCTCAGGTCGCATCTCCGTCGGCAGGATCCGGCTCCTCTCCTGTTGCTCCTGGATCCTCAAGTGCTGTGAAAGTAGCTGAAGTTCCCGCACCGGGCAGGAAACTCTGGAAAGTTCTGGTTCCCTCCGCTGTGATGCTCCTGGCTCTTGCCGTTGGAGGAACGTTCTTCTTCCGCTCACATTCGGCCGCGCCTGCGACAAAGGTTACGACGCTCACCGAGAAAGACACGGTCGTGTTAGCTGACTTTACCAACACTACGGGCGATCCGGTCTTCGATGACGCGTTGAAGCAAGCCCTGGGCGTCCAGCTCGGACAATCCCCTTTCATTAACATTCTGTCCGATCGAAAGGTGGAGGAAACTTTGCATCTGATGGGCCGTCCGTCAAATGAGCGAATCACGCGCGATGTAGCGCGAGAACTCTGTATTCGGACTGGCAGTAAGGCAATCGTACTGGGTTCAATTTCGAACCTCGGTGGCCAGTACGTGATCGGAGTAGACACAGTCGGTTGCAGCAGTGGGGATACGTTGGCCCAGGAACAGGAAGAAGCGGCGAGCAAGCAAGACGTGCTGAAGGCACTGGGTAAGGCAGTTGCCAGCCTGCGCGCTAAACTCGGCGAATCTCTTGCCTCGGTTCAGAAGTTTGATGTTCCCGTGGAAGCCACCACTCCGTCCCTCGAAGCCCTCAAGGCTTACAGCATGGGCATCACGACCGGCCGCACCAAGGGTGACGCAGAAGCCATTCCGTTCATGAAGCGGGCCATCGAACTGGACCCTAACTTCGCTATGGCCTACACGGGGATCGCAGTCGAATACTCAAATCTTGGTCGGGCGGACCTCGCGGCCGCGAATGCCAGAAAGGCCTATGATCTTCGCGACCGCGTCAGCGAACGCGAGAGGTACCGCATCTCCGCATTCTATTTTGACAAGGTAACCGGCGAAATCGAGAAGGCCACCGAAGCCTACGAACTCTGGGCAAAAAGCTACCCGCTGGATATGGTGCCTCACGGTAATTTAGGAGTTTGTTATGGCGCCTTGGGCCAATACGACAAGGCGGTTAAGGAGACTGAAACAGCGCAGCGGCTGGAACCCGCTATCACCGGCTATGGAAATCTCGCATCCTTCTACATCAACGTAGATCGCCTCACGGATGCACGGCAGACGATCCGGGAGGCACAGCAGAAGAACTTTGATGGCTTAACCATTCGCGCCGATCTTTACTCCTTGGCATTTCTGGCTGGGGATTCGGCGGAAATGGAGCGTCAGGTGGCGTGGGCTGCCGGGCGTCCCGGGGAAGAAGATCAGATGCTCAACTTCGACGCCGATACCCAAGCCTACTATGGCCACTTGGACAAAGCGCGCGACCTCGCCCGCCGTGCTGCTGATTCCGCCGTGCGCTCCGATGCCAAGGAAACCGGCGCCCAGTGGCTCGCTTTTCAGGGCCTCCGCGAGGCTGAACTTGGCAACATCACTGCCGCCCGGCAAACCATTACTCGCGCCTTAGCCCTCGCTCCCGGTCGGGATGTGAAAGTCCTCTCGGCTTTGGCCCTGGCGCGCACCGGCGAAGCCTCGCAATCGAAAACTCTGCTCGAATCCCTGCAAAAGTCCGAACCCAGCAACTCTTATTTGAAAGTGTATTGGTTTCCGGTGATCGAGGCATCCATTGCCATGGCACAACAGGCTCCCGACCGGGCAATCGTTGCGCTTGAGCCCTCCCTTCCGTACGAACTCGGAGGACCTCCTCCCGGAACCACAATGTATCCCGCGTACATTCGCGGTTTGGCCTACCTGACACAAAAGAACGGTCCGGCAGCCGCTGCGGAATTCCAGAAGTTCCTGGATCATTCCGGAGTCGTGCAGAACTTTTTGCTTGGCTCCCTCGCCCGTCTCCAACTCGGTCGTGCCTACGCCACTTCCGGCGACACAGCCAGGGCCAAGGCAGCGTACAAGGATTTCCTAACCCTTTGGAAGGACGCTGATCCTGATATCCCCATCCTGAAGGAAGCGAAAGCGGAGTACGCGAAACTGCAGTAGAAGTCACGACTTCGACGACGAAGTAATTTTCTTGGCCCTGTTTAGGGTTCTTAGATGACCCACTGGTAACAATTATCTGATCCGAGGTTCGCTGCGTTCACGATTACTGATGAAGAAGCTTAGAGCACGCAGGTAAACCCGAGCAGCTCTGACGCTCCTTGTGTCGCCTACCTCGCCTTTGGAGTATTTCTGAAGTTCGGCTGCCGCGTAAGCCACGCGGGGCAGTTCGGCCTGTAGCTTATCGTTTGAATCGCAGCCGTCGGTATTATTGCGCTGCCGCTGGTAAGAGTTCGTAAGCGCGACACTTGATTCCATCGTGCAGCGCAGCATCACTGATGTCATGTGGATTGATACAGCCATGGCTTGACGTCGTTAGATTCTGAAAGAGGGATTGGGCGATAGCTTAACCTCTCGGCTTCTGGGGATTGTGCGCCAGTCTGCGAGATTTTTGCGTATTGGGTTGCCTCGCCGCAAGGCCCGGGGCTGGACTCGGGCCACAATTCCCCTGCTGCTTTGTGGATTCGCCGCTCGCAGGTCGACCACTCCTCTTTGGTGCATTGCGGCTTACGACAGTCATATTCGCACAGGGCGTCTTCCTCAGCTACGTCCTGCGTAATCTGATTTTTCACCCACTGCCAGACCGTGCGACGAACCGTATGGAACGTTTCGAGGTACATCGAAAATCCCCTCTGCTCGCTTAAGCCAAGGCCCAAGGAGGCGGATTATGCACGCGTTCGCCTTGGAAAGCAAGCCGATTCAGCCCTCAAAAGCGGTTGGAAACTGCAGGATGCCCAAGGTTGGCTTTCGGCTGGCTTCGTAGCGCCTTAGGAAAAGGTTTCATTCAGACAGCGAGTGAGAACTGCGCCCAATTTTCCGAACTCGACAGTGAGCATGGCCAGATGATCCCCGGGTGTGGTCTCAACATCGAGTTGCGCCGCGAGGCGCGACCATACCGCGACCGGACTGTCGGGAAAATCGGTGCTGATTTCCGCCTTAATGAATTTGATTGTGCCTGGATAGAACCGAGGTCGATAACTCCGCCAGGCCAAGGACGCGGCATCCCGCATCAGTTGCATCATTTTGGCCGACGAGAATTCGGAATGGTTCAGTTGCGGCGCGCCTCCAGCATTGTGCCCCGAAGTCTTCGATCTGCTTCTGTCGGGAAATGTTCTAATAAGCGACCAAACACGCCGCTTGGCCAGACGAAGAGAGAGGAGCACACGTTGGTCAGCAGCGAGCTGATTTCTGTGGGGATAAGAATCCACGAGCGCCAGCAGGCCTACTTTTTCGCCGCTGGCCAGCAAGCGTTGGGCTATCTCGAGTACTACCAACCCGCCGAGCGAGTAGCCAATCAGGGAATACGGGCCTTGTGGTTGCAACTCCGTGATAGCGTCGAAGTGGAACCCCGCCATTGCTTCGACTGAGGTAAAAGGCTCGCCCACGCCGTCGATCCCTCTAGCCTGCATCCCATAGATCGGGCGCGACGATTCTATCGTGTCCACTAGACGGAAAAGATCAAACACTGTATCGCCAAGACCATGTGCAATGAAAATCGGTGGGCCCTCGGTACCAGCTTTCATCAAAAGGAGTGCTGGAAGGCACGGTGCGTCGGGCTGTTCCAGCAGTCCTGCGAGGGTAGAGATCGTCGGAGCTCGATAGATGAGGAGCGGAGCCAAATCGCGGCCATACCGCTCAACGATCTCGGCAAACATCCTTTCGGCTGACGAAGGATCGCCACCAAGATCGAAAAAATTGTCGTTCAGATTGATCGATCGCCGCTGCAGCACGCGCTGCCACAGCGGGAGCAAAAACTCGACTGCGGCGGCGTGCGTCATGAATGCGCGAATTCCCAGTAGAGTTCTCGGGCTTTCTTGTAGAAAGGACCAAACTCAAGCGGACGGCTGCCGATCCGAGTCACGGGAACTACCTTGGAATAGTTTCCAGTCGCGAAAATCTCATCTGCCTTCTCGAAGTCCTGGTAAGTGAGAGTCGTCTCGACCACCTTCACCCCGGCTGATCGCAAGAGTCCAATCACCCTTTGTCGCGTGATCCCTGCCAGAAATGTTCCGTTCGGAATTGGCGTTAACACAACGCCGTCCTTCGCCATGAAGACATTGGAAGTGGCGAGCTCGGCGACGTTGCCCAGCATGTCGCACACGATCGCGTTGTCAAACCCCCGATCGTGCGCCTCAAAGAGCGAGCGCGAATTGTTGGGATAAAGACATCCGGCCTTGGCATCGACCGGCATGGTTTCGATGGTCGGCCTGCGATAGGGGGACAACGTGATCGAGAAGCCCTTCGGGACGCGCATCGGCGCCTCATAGATGGAAAGACACCAGCGCGTCGAGTCGGGATCATGCGCCTGCACCCACGGCCCTTCTTTTTCCGCCCAGTACATCGGCCGGATGTAAAGCGCCGCGTCTTTATCGAACTTCGTGACGCCTTCCCGCGCCAGCCTTACCCATTCTTCAGGTGAGACCGTCGGTTTGAGATAGAGCTTCTTTGCAGAATCATTGACCCGCGCACAATGAAGACCGAGATCGGGAGTGACCCCTTCAAACGCGCGAGCGCCGTCGAATACCAGGGAGCAAAGCCACGCGGCATGCGTGCGCGGACCCATAATCGGCACATTGCCCTCGTGCCACTGTCCCTCGAAATAAGTCCAGGTTTGGGACCATCCGGTTCCGAGTGCCATGAGTTCTCTCCCTATATCCCGTCCATCGTAAGCTACCCCCGCCAACGCAGAGTCGAAGATTGTCAGGATTTATTTTGCACCGCTCGCGTAACCAAAGATGGCTTGCAACTCAAGGAATTCTTCCAGCCCGGCCTCACCCCATTCGCGGCCGTTGCCCGATTGCTTGAAACCGCCAAAGCAACCGGCGAAGTCGATTCTGGCGCCGTTGATATGCACGTTGCCGGCACGAATTCTCTTGGCAACCCGGTGAGCCCGTTCGATGTTTCCGCCAGTTACGAAACCTGACAAACCATAGGGCGAGTCGTTGGCAATTCGAACGGCGTCTTCTTCGTTTTCGTACGGAATGATACAAAGAACAGGCCCGAAAATCTCCTCCCGAGCGATCGTCATGTCATTGCGGACATCGGCGAACACGGTCGGTTTCACGAAGTAGCCTTTGTGCATGCCTTCCGGCCGTCCGGGGCCACCAGCCACCAACTTGGCACCCTCCTCCACACCCTGCTGGATTAGCCGCTGCACTTTGTCGAACTGAGCCTTGCTTGCAAGTGGGCCGATGCCAGTCTCCTTGCTGAGTGGATCGCCGACAATAGTGCCCTCGGCTGTCTGTTTCGCCACGGCTTCAGCCTCAGCCATTTTCGAGCGAGGAACAAGCATCCGGGTGGGAGCGTTGCAGGATTGTCCGGTATTGCGAAAGCATTCCTGTGCTCCGTGTTTGACTGCGTTCTCCAGGTCGGCGTCGTCCAGAATGATGTTAGCCGATTTGCCGCCGAGCTCCTGCGTGACCCGTTTCACAGTGGGAGCGGCGGCTACGGCGACCGTGACACCGGCTCGCGTGGATCCCGTGAAGGAAACCATCGCCACGTCAGGGTGCGAGGCAATCGCGGCGCCGACCGTCGGACCGTCGCCATTCACCAGGTTGAATACGCCGGGTGGAACGGCCGCTTCATCAAGAATTTGCGCAAAGAGATAAGCAGAGAGTGGAGCGATCTCGCTCGGTTTAAGTACCATCGTGCACCCCGACGCCAGTGCGGGCGCTACTTTACAGACGATCTGGTTCATGGGCCAGTTCCATGGAGTGATCAGTCCGCACACTCCAATCGGGTCCTTCCGCATGAGCGTCGAGCCCTTGAGCTCTTCAAAGCTAAAGTGCTCCAGCACCTTAACGATCTCCAGCAAATGGGCCAGTCCGGCGGGCGCCTGCGCTTTTCGGGAAAGCAGCGATTGGAGCGCCCATTTCCAACGAAATCGTGTCAGCCATCTCCCCGATCTTGGACTGGTAAACCTCGATGATCCGCCGGAGCAACTCCAGCCGTTCCTTCGGACTGGTTTCGGAATACGTCTCGAAGGCGCGTTTGGCCGCAGCTACGGCGCGGTCAACGTCGACGGCGCTGCCTAGCGAGATAACCGCGACCGGCTCTTCGTTGGCGGGGTTGATAATTGTGAAATCGCGGGTCACAGCTGGATCGACCCATTTTCCATCGATATAAAATTGCCGACAGGTTTTCATTGGTCTCTGGTATCTGTCTGGTCGACGAGCCGAAATAGTCCGGTTCGCCTACGTCTTCCGTTCGTAGATTCCCCACCAAAAAGATATCATCCTTTGAAACGCCAGCCCTAGAATGGCAAAGCGGAAATGAAGCTGGTTGGTTCGGTCACAGTTACTTTGGTTTCGGTTCGCCATTTTCAGTGGCCGTTCGGATCTGTTCCTTGCTCCAATGGGCTCGTATGATCAAGGTGCGTGACACAGACCGCTGATCTCAATGGCTTCTTTTGAATCCACCCAATCAGAGCGCGGAGTGAGTCCTAAGCTCGCACCCACTGTACCCGAGATCCTGACTTCGATTTGGCAACGGGTGTTGCAACGTTCATCCGTCAATATCGACGACAATTTCTTCGATCTCGGAGGAAGTCTTTCCTCGGCGGACATGATATTCGCCGAGATTGCAAGGGAGTGTGGGCGCGAACTTCCCAGTGCAACTATCTACCATGCTCCGACCATCGCGACGTTGGCTTCTGTTCTCGAACAGCCAACGCTCCCGCAGTTCTCGCCCTTCGTCCAGTTGAAAGCCGGAAGCGAGAGACCGCCGATTCTCATTGCCCACGGCCTCGACGGCCTTACCAGTTTTTCTCGGCTCGCTGAGCACATCCGCACTGGCCACCCCGTCTATGGCATTCAGGCCAGAGGCGTTGACGGGTTGGAGGAGCCTTACGACCGGATCGAAGACATGGCCCAGTTCTATCTTGACGCGCTAGACCGGGTGCAGCCCAAAGGTCCTTATATTCTGATCGGTTACTCGTTCGGTGGTTTGGTGGCCCTGGAGATGGCCCAACGCTTATCACGGAATGAAGAGAATGTCGCATTGCTGGTTCTGATAGACGCCTACCCTCACCCGCGCTTTCTATCCAGGGATCAGCGCCTTCGGCTCTTTGCCCGGCGCATCCGAAGGCATCTTTCCGAAATGAAGCAAATGGATGCCACTGAAGCGGCCTCATACTTCCTCCGCGGGCTCGAACACCGATTGCGAATTCCAGGAATAGGCAACCGCGGAAATCGCACTCCGGAAGTCTCACCTATCGCTCGCGCGGACAACTTTGCACGTCAAAGAGAGGGCATACGTGGCCTTGAGGCACTATCGACCCCAGTTTTATAAAGGAAAAATAAAATTTGTCGGGGCCGAGATCAATTCCTATTTTCCCGGCAATCCGAGTTCGGTCTGGCGAAAACTGACACGGGAATTCGAAGCCGAGATCGTTCCTGGCAACCATTTGAATATTGTTTCGACGCAGTTCGAGGGTCTTGCCGACGTGCTTACTCGGTATGTGAGGGAAGTGGGCCGGTGGGAATAGAAACCCGACAAGGATGTGCTCGGATAATTCTAAGGTTTGACCTAGGGAATCGCTGCTAAGCGATGCAATTGAACTCTTAAATCCTGCTAAACCTGTGCGCGCCCTTAACAAGCTCGTCGATCGCAGAAGTATTACGGATTCATCAAGTACTCAAGAATAATCGCAACGATCCGGGATGCCGCTTTGCCGTCCCAGAGTGGAGGATTTGTAGACGGCCGTGCGGGCTTCTGGGGGATAACCCGGCCGGCGGCAAGAATGCGTTCCGGATCCACTCCTACTACTTGATTTGTGCCGTGCTCGACCGTTGCAGGCCGTTCCGTGTTTTCGCGCAGCGTTAGGCGGGTACCCCTAGGACCGTCGTTTCCTCCTGTACTCCACCCGAATCCGTGTGCACGATACGCGCGCAGTCGTCGAGCGAAAGAAAATCCAGATAACCCAGCGGATCAAGAGGCACAATTCCAACGCGCTTTCCACTGTCATTATTCGCAAGATACTGCATGAACCCGAAGCTCTCGATATTTCTACGAGTTTGGCCGGACGTCCTTTCCGAAACCGAGAATTGATTCCGATCCCCCAAAGCCTTTCCTCGTCTCGGAGTCAACTTGGACAGGTGTTGCATGCAAAAGAAAAGGGGTTGCCGCTGCACGGCAACCCCAGACCCTTGGATTGGGAAGAATCAGCTAGTTGTTATCCTCACTTAACGTTGTATATAACCACATCCACGTTCTGGTTATGGCCCGAGTCAACTGCCGTCACCTCGAAGATCTGCAGTCCCTTCGAGGAAGTTGGAACGGTGCCCGTACAGCTAATAGCGCCTGTGCTCGGATTCATCGAGCATGCGGTCTGACTTCCCGTACCTTGCGTGCAACTTGCCACGGTCAGGTACGGACCCGTCGGGCTAGTCAGCGGCTTTGACGTAGACGGATTGGTGCAAGTGTAGCTCGCCGTAACGGTTTGGTTCTGCTTGTAAGTGGTGAACTTAGGCGAGCTAATCGTAATACCGGGCCAAATCTCGCCCGGTGTATCGTAGGTTGCTACCCAGCAGGAAGCCCCGCCTCCGCTGCCTCCTTTGGTAACACCCTTATCTATAATGAAACTGCTGATTTGGTTGCTTTGGAACAACGGCGTGTTCGGAATCGGAGTGCATGGCGTTGTTCCCGTGCCGCCCTTGAGCCAACCAGGGAAGGGGTTCAAAAGGCCGAGAATCCCCGGATAGGTGAAGAATGGATTTTCAGATTGCACGTAGTTGAACGTGGTGCCAAGCGCTGCATCAAAATTCGTGCCATTCCCGCAGACTCCGCCTGGAGACGTCGGACAGGTAACTGAGAACATCACCGACATATTCTCACCTGTGTTTTCAGCGCTGTCATAGACAAAGCAGCGGGCGGGCCAGAAGTTCTCCTGCACCAGAGCATCGCACGCTGCTTGCGTCATCAATATCGGCTGGACCTGTATTTCAGGCGTAGCATATGGAGCTGTCAACTGTGCCGTGTAGGAGTACTCGCTAGCTCCTGCTGCGTTCGCAAAGTTTAGCGAGGTCGGCGCGGTCTGCGAAATCACCGCACTCTGTGCCTGCGGCGTGAAGGTCCAGCTTAAAATATCCTGGTTGTCATCGCCACCGCCCGTTGTCCCCGTAAAGCCGACCCACGCGTTGCCGCTGTTTAAACCTATCTGGCTCAAATTGAAGAACACGGGATTCGGACTCGCGCCGGTCGCTGGAAACAAGTCATTGTTATCCAGGATCACATCCATGGTGGGGCAAGGCGAAGTTCCCGCCGGTCCGCAAGTCGAGCTGGGCGGCGCGTATGTGATCGTCACCGTGTGGGGGTACCCGTCCGCCAACGTCAGCGGATTCCCCCGAGGATCCAGCAGGCCCGCCAGGGTGTTGTCCACAATTTGGCAACTGCCCGGCAATGGAGGGCCTTCCACGCTGTTCGCGCCCATCCCGCAGCTCTGGATCGCAACGTGGTTGCCATTAGGATCATCGATGTCATTGTTCTGATAGGTGTCAAACTCTACCGCTAGACTGTTCGTAATGCCGCCAGTTGTACTCGTGCAACTGCCGTCGGGCGCGTCGCCAAATCCGAGGCTGCAACCGTCCGCACCATTGTCAGGGTCCAGGGCAGTCACTGACGAGTTCTGAATCACGAAAGCGAAACCGTCGGCAACGTAACTGCTGGCTCCGCTCAACTGAAAAGTAAACGTGGTGGAAAAAGTTCCGGAAACCGGCTGCTGCGTGTTGTACCAGGCAGACCCTGATGTAAAGGTCGAGTTTGGCGTCAAGCGCAACACCGTCGCGACGCCTGGCGCAGGCTGAGCCGGGTTCGGCGTTCCGCTCGGCTGTGTCAGCGTAGAAGCCTGCGGGAAGAAGCCAGGGTATCCCGACATTGCCGGCGTGCCGGTCAGCGTTAGGCAGTTAGTGGTCGCGTTTGAGAAATCGGGGCTATAGGTGGGAGAAGTAGGACAGCTACTCTGCGCCCAAGCAGCTGTGCCCCCTGTGATAACCAACACAGCTGCGATAGCGGCCACAATAACAAATCTCTTGATCCCTTGTGTCATGAATCCTCCTTTTGAACCGAACGCTGCTTTAGCAGTCGTATCGGACCGCACCACTGCACTTCATTCCTGACTCGGCTTCCCTGATTCTGTACCGACTCATTTCCGCGCCCTCACGGCTGAGCAGACACAAGACTCCCGCCGATTTACCGATGGCTGACGAGAATGAATGTCGATGGGAGAAATCGGCAATACGATAAACGTCCGCGACACATCGGTAGCCTGGAGGCTTAACAGGAAAACCTGGGTTGTAAGTTGGAGTCTGAGAGCACAGTTCTCAACAGAACTCCTCTTCCGGGGGGACAGGACCGACATAGCATATGTGTGCGTACCCCAAGAGTCAACTATTTCTTGTGGACTTATCCTTTTGGCATAACCGCTCCGGTTAGTCCGTCCCATCGAGCGCGCTGCGGCCAGCTGCGAACTCACCTCCTCGGGAAGACACAGAAAAAAGTGAACAACAACGGCGTGCGAAAAGCCGCACTCGCGTAAACCACCAGCATTGGGCACTCAAAAATGAATGGCAGAAAGCGGAGCAGCCATCCCCCGCGGAAAGGGCTCAAAAATAGTCGCCATGACTACAAGGACCCAGCCGCCAAGCCGCGAGAGGCTGCGGCCCTACCTCTTAATTGCAAGGCTCGAATGTGCGGGCAGTCCTTCTCCGGTTTGCCCGTCTCGGCCAGAATATCGACGGGAAAATTATATTTAGACAGTTCGCCTTACCCTACTTCAGGCCTTCGACTACATAGAGGTAAGACAGCGTCCGTCCGAACGTGTACAGGTCGAAGTTTCCGTCCGGGGTGATCAATCCTGCGCCCACACCCGCAACACCCGCCAGATCACCGGGCGCATGTCGATGGTGCGGGCGGCGCTGTCCCGTCTTCAGGTCTGCCACGTATACTTTGACTGGCATCGAGGAATTATCGCCAACATAGATTGACTTACTGTCGGCCGTCCATCCCATCACTACTTCATCGGTCCGAACGAAAGACAAAGGTTGAGGTGTCTGCTCCTCTATGAAGGGAATCATCCAGTAAGCGCCATCCTTGCGCCCTAACACATACTTTTTGTCCGGGGAAACCAACGTACCTCGGAAGCCTTCGGGCCCGAACGGCTTTGGCGGCGAGCCGTCCAACATTAGGACGTAGGTTCGGGGAGCGCCCCCCTTCTCAGTGGCGACCATCATCAAGCCTTTACCATCCGGCAGGAAGTGCAGGTTTGCAGTGTGAAACAGTTGACTGTCCCCAAGTGTCACGGGTTGTCCAGCGCCGGCTGGCAGCAAGACCGTAGGTGCAGGCTGCTTCACACTGGTTGACGCTACCCACTTATCGTCCGGTGAAATGGCGAGTCCCATTCCAGACCCGAGACGGATAGCCGGTGAGCCATCCGTCTGGCGGAGAAAAACAGTGTAGTCCGGGCCCCCTCCTTCGCCGTCTTCTTCCAGCACAGCCCACTTACCATCCGTGGAGAGAGCTCGTCCTAGCGTCCAGTCAAACCAGGACAAGTCAACATCTCCGTCTTGTCCCATTCTGTGGCCGTAAACTTCTTGCCGAGTGGCCTCGTTGGCGATCAATACCTGCCCTTCCTTGCTGATGTCAAAAAGATGTAATCGGCCGGGTATGTGCAGGAGATCTCGCAACTGACCACTGAGATTCACGGCATAGAGCGCGCTGTTGATGCCCGCGTCACTACCCGTAAACCAGATCTCATCCCCGGAACGCGACCACGCCAGGCCGGTAAGATCGCTCCATTCTTTGGTCAGTCGGCTCGCCTTCCCCGATAAATCCACGACGGCGACGTATCCTCGCGTATCTCCATTATTTGGATGATCGAACAAAGCGATCCGCTTGCCGTCCGGAGAGACCGCAACATCCGAAACGTATCCGGTAGTGGTCGAATATATGGTTTTTCCGATCGGATACTCCAAGCGCCACTCTGGATTCACGAAGTGCACCGCCGCCAAAGCTTCCCCATCCCGGCTCCATGCAGCTTGCAGCACATCCCCCAGCAGTTCGCGAGGCGCACCTCCTGTCAGCGGGACCACGGATAGCATGCCGCGCGGAACGTCCCCATTATCCGATTTTTGCCGAAGGGCCATCTCTCCCCTGGATGAGATACTCAATATCTCGCTGTCCTGTAAGTCGATTGGGCGCGACATCAGGGCGTCAGTTCGAGTGGCAAAAACTTGCTCTTTCTGCGCGCCGTTCCAGGCTGCGCTGTACAGGATGCTTTGGCCATCTGGAGCGAACTTTGCTCCGTAGATTGAACCGCGCTGAAACGTAAGTTGGTGAAAGTGAGGTGTTAGAATCGGCGCACTCTTCCGGGCCGCATAGTACGTGCCCGCCAAAGCGAGCAGTACGATGAGGCTACCGCCGACCTGTTTCCAGTAAGACCTCCGCTGATCGGCCACGACCCGTAATCGGGAGCCAGTGCCCGATTGGTTCGAAAGCGTCTCTAAATCAAACGCCACATCGCGTGCCGAGTGGAAGCGCTGCTCGGGATTCTTCTCCAGGCAATGTTGAACTATCCGCTCCAACGCCGGAGAAATATTGCGATTGCTCCCGCTCAACTCGGGAGGGTCTTCCTTCAAGATTGCGCTCATCGTATCCGCAGCAGTATCGCCGTGAAACGTCCGCTTTCCCGAAAGCATCTCGTAGAGAATGGACCCAAAGCTGAATATGTCGGACCGTGCATCAACGTTACCGCCACGCACCTGCTCAGGCGACATGTATCCTGCGGTTCCCATCACAATGCCCGCCTCCGTGGCGTGGGTGAGGGTGGGCGCCGATGTGTGGACGCCTGAATCGGGCTGAGTCAGTTTCGCCAACCCGAAGTCCAGAATTTTGACCCGTCCATCCTTAGTGAGAAAAAGATTATCCGGCTTGAGGTCGCGATGGATGATGCCTTTCTCATGAGCCGCAGCCAGTCCGTGTGTGATCTGCAACGCATAGTCCAGGGCCTTGCGCACCGCTATCGATCCGCTGCGCAGTCGCTCCCGCAAGGTTTCTCCCTCCAGCAGTTCCGACACTACGTAAGGCGAACCCTCGCTTGTGCCTATGTCGAATACGGCAAGAATGTTGGGATGGTTCAGAGCCGCGGTGGCGAGGGCCTCTTGCTCAAAACGGCGCAGCCGATCCCCGTCGGAAGAAAATGTCTGCGGCAACACTTTGACCGCCACTTCGCGTTTGAGACGCGGGTCACGAGCGCGGTAGACCTCGCCCATGCCGCCCGCGCCAAGTGGGGAGACAATTTCATACGGACCGAGTTTGGTGCCAGAGGTTAGAGTCATGCGAGCGCAATTATAGCTTGCGCATCACTTTACGGGCGACTGCAACGACGAACTCGGAACCGGGCGCAAAGCCCACGAAATCCACAGCATTCGATGGTCTTTCCCCGAAAGCCGCAC
>CAVXFD010000010.1:0-48284 GCA_963760855.1 uncultured Acidobacteriaceae bacterium
ACCTACCCGTCAAACGGGTGACGGGGTATTACGCATTGAAGGGAAAATGCTACACCCCCCCGGGCCGGTTCCTGCCGGGAATGTCGAGCGGCTGAGCGGGGATGCATAACTGGTTGATACTGGCCGTGAGTGAGCCGCAAGCGCCGCGCGTTTCATCGGAGACTCTTCCGTACGACAAACCAACTACCATAGTGGTTGTCAATGTACTGCGCGGCTCTATCGATCACATCTCGGACGAGCTCGTTATACTCCGGCGTACCTCGCAAAAGTTCCCTTTCTGCAATTAGACTGTCCAGACCTTCATAGGCCTGATTCAAATCCTTGCGGATAATCTCGAGCAACAGGAATCTCATGTGCCTCTCGCCTGCTGACTGGATCAGTTTTTCGGAGCAATGGGCTGCGGCACCTTCTTCTGAGACAACTGCTACAGCACGAGCATTTTTCCGAAAGCTGGAGCCAATTTACGCAGAGCGACTCGGACTGGGACCTGGTGGTGTAGTCCACCACGCCAAGGAACTGCAGCTTCTTGACCGATACCCCGGTGCTTTTAGTGAAAGTGAACTAAACAGTTTTGGTAATGCTGTTCCCGCTTTCCATCACGAACAGCGTGACGTTCGCGCAAGACTACCCAACTAGACCCGTGCGCATCACCGCCGTAACAGAAAGCCATACAATACGCAGCAGTTCGACGATCACCATCGACACTTTGAACTTCTCGAAAGGATTAAGGGCAGAACACAACTGGATGGGTTTCGCCTGGACGGTGCACTCCAGTCTCTGCTAGATTTTTCCAGGAGAGTCATAGTGCCGCGCAAGCGCTTTCTTCTGCCAATCGTTGTGTGCGTTTTAGGACTCCTAGCTGATTGCGGAAGCGGGACAATCAAGCCCACGCCTCCTCCATCGGGGAGTTTCGGGGATGGAAATTTGAATGGGACGTATGTCTTTTCAGTTAGCGGAAGCGATATCAACAGCAACCTGTTTGTGCTTGCCGGCACTTTCACTGCTGATGGGAAAGGCGGAATCTCAGGCGGCATCATCGACGTGAATAACAGTGGCCGCGGCCTATCGCTCGCTCAGTCGTTGACTCAAGGTGGTTACAGCGTCGGCGTGGACGGGCGTCCCGCAAGCACGTCAGGCCTGTTGAATTTGCGAACCAACTCCACTGATTATAGTTTCGATTACGTGTTGTCCTCGTCTCAGCATGGGCTGATTACAGAATTCGATTCTAACGGTAGCGGCAGCGGGACCCTCGATCTGCAATCCAACGTCGTCCAGTCCAATCTCGCCGGGCAGTCGTTTGCCTTTAACCTGACGGGCACCTATGGTCTGGCGACAGGGATCTGCGGTGTTATCACTGCGATTCCGATCCCGGTGCCATTTTCGGCTGTGGGAGCGTTCACGCTAGATGGGAGTGGCAATATCACATCCGGTGTGCAGGACTTCAACGAAAACTGCATCTCTTCCGGCGGAACCAACTTGCAGATTAGCTCAGGGTCCGTCAGTCTTGCCTCAAATCCCGGGACAGCCACACTCGTGAGCAGCCTCGCCGCGTTTCAGTTCGATGTGTTTCCGGTTGACACCACGCACTTGAAGTTCATTGAGACGGATTCGGTGCCCACCATGGCTGGAGATGTCTTCCTCCAATCGTCCGACGTCCCAAGCGGAAACAACGTATTCACCTTGGCTGGATTTGATTCGGTCAATGCTGGTCCCTTCACCGCGGCGGGTATTCTCGACTCCGATGGAAGCGGCAATATCAAATCGGATTCGATAGAGGACATCAATGATGCCGGAGCCCCCTCCACGATCAGAGGCACGATCACGGGATCGTACACCGGCTTGAACCAGGGGCGCTCTGTGCTCTCCCTGACTGGTTTTGATAACCGCACAGGTGGGCAGGCCTGTAGCAGTTGCCAATTCGCGGCTTAT
Organism: uncultured Acidobacteriaceae bacterium; assembly: GCA_963760855.1. Lineage (GTDB taxonomy): Bacteria > Acidobacteriota > Terriglobia > Terriglobales > Acidobacteriaceae > Sulfotelmatobacter. The sequence continues at coordinate 1,930 of CAVXFD010000010.1, forward strand.
CCTTCCATCGGCGGACTTCAACTGCTCGAGATCGACGACGGCGGAATGACCACAGGAGTCGCATATTCGCAAACCGCCACGTCGATCGCCTCGTCCCAAGGCTTTGGAATGAATCTCAGCGGTTCCAACTCTTCCGGCGAAGAAGATGACATTGCTGAATTCGTAATGAACAACACGGCGCTCAGCGGACTGATCGACTTCAACGACCAGGGAGCGACCAGTTTCGCCCAGAGGTTCTCTGCCACCTATGCCACCGATGCTACCGCACCGGGGCGTGGAACCGTTACATCCAACTCCATGAACCTCGTGACTTATGTTGTGAACAGCTCCACCGTGGTTTTTGTCGAAGTGGACAAGAACCAGGTCGGCTTGGGATCATTTCATTCCCAAACCGCTAGCGCAAAGTCGACTCAGGTGGCATTCCATTTCGCGATGTCTGAGTCTGCGCGACTTCGGTTGCAGGGCCGAAACCACCGATAGTAGAATCCTGTGCCAGCGCACTTGGAAGGTTCTCGGGCCGGTGCGTAACGACAGGAGGGTGGGAAGACTGAAAATAGCTCGCTTAGCCGCGAAGCTGGCCCTTTCTGCTGGGATTTCATGCTGCCTGGTGACGCCCAGTCGTGCCGACGGCCACGGGCCTGCGTTTGCGTATTCAACTTCGACTCTTGGAAAGGGCGACGCCGGCTTTGAGACAACAGTAATGTGGAGAGCCGGAGCTGTGATGTTCGGCCCACGGGTTGTCTATGGATTTCGGCCGAACCTGCAAATCTCTTTCTCATCGCCTTTTCATATCACGCATGGAGACCATCCCACCGGTCGGTTCACCGCGATGATGCCCGGCATTCCAGAAGCCGAGGTCCTTGTAGGTTGGCGGTTTTATCACGCAACTCCTGGTGTGAGCACCCGCAACGAAGCCACCTTTTATGCTGGCGGCTCTGCTACCACTCAAAGCTTGCCGCGTTCCGGTTCCCCTCCGCTGCTGCGCGAGCCAGCTCTATATGTCGCCCTAGCTACAGGACGAGTCGCTAGGTCCTACGACATCTGGGCGGGAGTCGGCTATCAGCGCTATGGCGAATGGGAGACGGGCGTACACGACCATCAGAGCAACACATTACTTGGCAGCCTCGCTGTAGGTTGGCGGCCACCATTTCTGAACAAGGATTATCCTAAGCCTGATTTGCGTTTCTTTTGGGAGACAACGGGCGAGGAGGTGGGTTTGGCCCGGCGCGAGAGAACTCCAGGGGGCACCACCACCGGGCATGACCATGATGCCGTCCGGACTCTCCCCATCCTCACTCGTAACGCCATCATCCCCCCTTTTCCGTCCCCTATCGAAATCCTGCGCAATTCGGGAGACACCGCAGTGTTCTCAGGTCCGTCCTTCCTTTGCACATACAAGAGCGTGGCATTCCAGGGGGGCGTCTTATTCGCTGCCTTCGACCAACCGAATGGCCTGCAATCGCATGAAGATATTCGGGCAGTGGTAGGATTTACCTATTACATTTTGGGTCGGCGAAAATGATTCTCTTCTCCAACTTCAGGCTCCGCCTTGCATTGCTGGTTGTAGTCTTGATGGCAGCCGCGCCGCTGCATGCGGAGTATCTCAGGATTCAGCTTCGCGTCTACGGATTAGATTGCGAACTTTGCGCTCGCGGTGTCGCCGCGTCTGTCGAGAGGCTGCCTGGGGTGAAGTCAATAAACGTAAGTTTGAAGAAGGGATTGCTTGAAATTGTTCTGGAGCGAGGCAACACGTTTAAGATGAGCGATCTACGAAAACGCATCCGCGAGAACGGTTTTCGTTCTATGGAGGCGACCGTCACAGCAATTGGTGATTTTACGGGATCATCCAAGTTTGAAGTTGTGGGTTCGGGAGAATCGTATGACGTCGACACGCCCGACCCAAAGGGACACGGTCTCGTGGAACTCACGTTTCATGTGAAGTGAGGGGAACGCTGCGGTTTGACCTTTTCTTTGCTCCCAAAAGATCAGTTTACACTCCGCCAACCTCTCCCAATGCCTCGGATGCGGTCGATAGCCCTCGCGGATGCGGCCAGCATACCAACGCGATATTCCAATCTGCCTTGCGATATTGGACGAATAAAATTTAGCGATGACCCGTTGGCGTGCGAACCCGTTTTGCAGCGAGGAGAGAACCGGGCCAGGGTGCTGGCCGAAGGTGATTGACCTACACCGCTTCCCACAGTGCTCCTGAAAACCCCGAGTGTTGCTGACTGACCTGGCCACGAGTGATATTGCACTAACAATCCTTTCGAGGCGCTGCCAACTCCACAGCTTTCGTTGACTTGGTTGTTTCACAGACTTAAGATTCTGCTCCAGTGATCGGCCAAACCATCTCGCACTACCGAATTGTTGAGAAGCTCGGCGGCGGCGGCACCGGCATGGGTGTGGTCTACAAGGCTGGCGCGAATCGAAGGAGCTGGATGTGCGGAGCGATCTGTTCTCGTTTGGAGCCGTCCTTTATATTCCACAAGACTCTGTGATCTCATCATCAAAATGACTACGCTAAAATGGGCACTGCTCGTAGTCTTCTTGCTGCTAGATGCAGCCGCTTACAGGGTTTGGTTTCAACACCGAGACATCCCCTGGCCCGTGACACGCTTCAACCTGTTATACGGACGTGGCAGCTATCCTGCCACCTACACCTCCGGCACGCTGAAGTACTTCAAAAAAGGTACGAATGTCGATCTTGTAGTCGATAGACACTGGCTCAGAATTACACATGGCTACACTGTGACCTACGTGCCTGGAGATTTGGTGACAGGAATGAAATACGCTGACGGCAAACTGGCCCTGTCTTGGGGCAAGGGCTATCTTCAAAGAGGCGACGCAACTTTTGAATGCAAAGAAGACGCCGTGCAGTCGATTGAGCACGCAACTGGTCTCACGGCTATAGAATAACTAGCGTCAGGCGACAGGAGCATCATGCTACCGTCTGATTCATGTCGCAACTACCGTTTCATCGCTGCCGACGCAACGCCGGAAACAGCATCGCGGACATTGCGCCGAGACCCTGTGTGGCCAACGACTGCTGCGGCGGCAATGCCCGAGCTTTCCGTTGTTGTCGTCGCCACTGACAATGAGCAGCGCACGGCGCTTCAACGACTGGTCGACGCCACGGGCGTGGCCCGCACGGTGCTTACTTGTGACAGTTTTCCGGTGGCAGCATCCGATCCTATCACCAAACGTGTACAAGCCGCCGATCCCGATGTGATCCTCATCGATATTCCCAGTAGTAATCCCGACGTTGCTTTGCGCGCCATTGAACTCTGCACCAAGAATTACCTGAGACCGCCATATTCGCCATCGCGTACCCGAGCGTGATGGCCTCAGTGATCGTCAAGGCGATGCGGACCGGTGCCCGCGAATTCCTCGGGCGTCCTACCACCACCGACGAACTTGTGAGAGCGTTTGCTCACATGATCACCGGCGAGCGCCCGCGTTCAAAAAGATTATCCGAGCGGCGTGTTCACCATCGACAACACGGGCAGAGCGAGTATCAGCGGGTGAAGGCGGACTTGCATCGCAAAATCCTCGACCGCCTTGATCTAGAAAAACTCCGCCGCACTATCGAAGTCGCCCGCGTTGAAGCTCGCATTTTAATCCGGAACTCAGTCAACAACGAGGCCATCCATCTCAGCGTCGCCGAGCGCGAACGCCTGTCCCACGAAATCCTCGACGAAATCTTCGGCCTCGGTCCGCGTGAGCCACTGGTCAAGGTAAATGTCGTACAGGAACCACGTAGGCAACCTGTAATCACCGAGTCGCCAACAGAACGCATTCGTGAGGGAATGCACGTCAAGGTTAGACCGACTCGGCCAGACGGCAAACCGCATCCGCATGCAGGCAAGACTGGGAGGATTACGAGATTTAGGAACTGCTTCACGGATCAGTACTGGCCCGGGCCGTCGAGCGCAATGGTAAGACTCGACTCAGGAATCGAGCCTCGAGGATTCATCTGTGTCTCTCTGGGGTGTTTGGAAGTGTTGCCGCAGGGGCCAAGGTTTGGACAAGGGGTACTGCAATTTGATGTGCCCACGTGAAGTAGTGACCGGCCCTGGAGCGTGCAACAGGGAAGAACGGCAGAATTAGAATAGCCCGCGCCTCAAAAGGAAAGTTCATGAATCGCAGACGACTGTTGTTTATCGGAATTGCGGCTCTTGCCCTTGGCAGTCTCGTCAGCTTGAAGGTCTATCGCATGTTGCAGGCGCAAAGTGGGCCGCCGAAGCTTGCAGATCCTTTGATTCCGCCGGATATGCGCGCCGTCTCCATCGATGTGACCTCGTTGGGGGCGGCAGGCTTTGTTGCGCCGGGCACGCGAGTCGACGTGTTGGCAACAGTCAATTTCAGCGGCTCGAACGAACCACGCAACGTGACGATTTTGCAAAATGTGAAAGTAATAGCATCAGGCCGGCGTCTTGACCACGGCAGCTTGGCGGCGCAAGTGGTGACGCTAGTCGTTTCACCAGAAGATGCCGAAAAGCTGGCACTGGCTATGCAGGAGGGTCACCAACTAACCCTGCGTAACGTCGACACGAAACAAGAAACGACCCCACCCGGGAATGAGAACTTGCACGTGCCGCGAGTAAACGCACTGTGCAATCAGTGCCAGAGATTCCGAACATTTATGAGATAGAAATTCTTGGCGGACCCCAAAGAGAGACTATCAAGATAAAACAATGACCGGACATCGTCTCACCCAGACGCGCGCATTGCTGATTCAAGCCGGACTCCGCGAGTCCCGCCATGCCAGCTATTATTTCGGAGCGCGTATTGCGCTGGCCTTCCAGGGTCTTGTCTGCGTCATCGTTTTTTCCGGCGTCGATAGCGTCCCCCTGCTGGTCTGTGTGCCGGCTTTGGGTTTCTCTGTTCCCCGCTTCCTTACGTGACTCAAGCAGCGATGGACGCAGCGAAACAGTGGCTCTATCGACCCTATCTATTCTATGGCCGTCCTGTCGAGGTCGAAACTCAGTTACTAATTAACTTTGCGTTACAAGAGAAGAGATGATCCTTCATTCGCCAATGGCTGCGTTCTGGAAAGACGCCGACCCCGACATCCCCATCCCGAAGCAAGCGAAGGCTGAGTACGCGAAGTTAGAATAGCCTGAGAAAGTCCTGCCCTGGTGGCTTTGTTGCCGACGCTGCTGGCACACTGAAGACCAAACGAGAACTTCACTCCGAAGCTTGAATCAATGTTGTGCGCCTACTTGCATTCCCAGATGGATTTACTGGAATCCATATCCATCGTCGCGACGCAGTTCTTGGTCAATTCACCGCGCAGCCTCACGCGGGTAGCAAAGTGAGGTGTTTATTGGTGGCCTGTTTCGCGCGCTCACTTCTCTGCGATGCCCAGAAAAGAATGCGACCTTCGGGTGAGGGGATGGCACCGACGTGGTTGGCCGTGCGGACGAAGGAAATTTATGGGCTGTAGTTACTTTTGAAACGAGTGATGGGATGTTCGAATGATACGGGGCTTACGGGGGCTTTATGACGAAGGCATTCGCTTGTCGGCATGCCGCTCAGAAGACCGTGGGCCCGAGACTTTGGTCGCCGTTATTATCGGCCCGCGTCTTGGGTTCTGTGCAGAGTGTTTGAATTGAGTGCAGGGGGATTTTATGAAAGTTCTTGGCGTTTTGACAAGTATAGCGGCTTTGTTGCTCTGTTTGGGGTGCGGTCAAACGGAGGCCGTAAAGCAGTGCCGCTCGGATCTGCGGACAATTACTCAGGAATTGGACTCGTACGAGTCTGAATACACCACGCTGTACGGTCCAAATGCGCTCGCTCAAAGTCCAATTGAGGACGTGATGTCCCGAGAAGAAAAGCTATCAGTTTGCTACCTGAATACCGATCCCAGCCATAGAGAGCAATACAAAACACAACTCTACCGTTTAAGCCTCGTTGAAAGCAGTCGTTTCTCGAAGTTTATCGCAGACACACAGCAACGAGAGAACTTCGCGGCATGGGAAAAGAGCCAACAGACAACGGCACTAGCGAGCTATCGGCCCGTTGAGAAATAGTGCGTGGATTTGCAAGGCAATCGCCGCAATCCCGAGGGGTAGCAATACCTCATTTGATGCATGTCGCTAAGTGGCCTTCTTTGCTCGAATCTTTGCCCATCGCCCTCTTTGAGCTGCTGCAATTTTCCTTCGAGCAGCCGCTGACATTGTGCGATTAGGTTTTACGGGTTTGCTGCCAGCTCTTTGCTTCGCCCATCGCTTACGTTGTGCTGCTGCTATTCGCTTGCGTCCAGCAACCGACATCGTTCGCTTCGATTTGACCCCGGAGAAGTAAACTTTTCCGAAGGCGGTTAAGGCGGCTGTGACCCGATGCAGTTCACTCTCAAGTCGTGCGCGTTCCTTGCTCAACTGCTTAACCACTCCAGACAGATTTCCCATTGGTTCCTCCCTCACGGCTTAGGATCATAGCAGGGGTTGCGAGACGGTAAGGAGCTTGGCCTACCCTCGAATTCAGAGATGTCAATGCATTATGAGAGAGCGCCCCAACCAAATTCCCAGAATTTTCGTCCGCGCGGGTCCCATCCTAGATTGGAAGGCCACCCGGCTCGACGGTAGCTTAAAGTCGGCCCGAACCACTGCATTTCGGCTGATGACCCCGTTTTGCGGCGAGGAGAGAACCGGGGCGAAGGCGATTTGAGTGTAATGGCGATAATGAGATGGTCCGCCGTCAGGAAAGCCAACAGGAGTAATGATTGGGTCGGCAAACAGCCAGACGGAGGATCATCGCCATGCAGATTAAATCAATCGGAATCGATTTGGGCAAGACTACCTTTCACCTCATCGCGCTGGGAGACCGTTCCCAGGTAGTGATCCGCAAGAAGTTCTCACGTTCAGAGCTCCTGGAGTACATGGCCAATTTACCTTCATCTTTGATTGGGATGGAGGCGGGAGTGGGATCGCATTTTCTGGGACGAGCCCTGCGCGAACAAGGGCACCAGGTGCGCCTGATTCCGGCACAGTTTGTGCGGCCGTTCGTGAAGTCCAACAAGAACGACTACCGCGATGCGGAGGCGATTGCCGAAGCCGTGGAGCGGGAGAACATGCGTTTCGTTCCCATCAAGACGGAGGATCAGCTCGATCTGCAAGCGCTGCATCGAGTGCGCGACCGATTAGTGGCACGCCGGACGAGCGTGATCAATCAGATTCGAGCTTTCCTGCTGGAGAGGGGGATAAGTTTTCGCAAGGGGCCGGCCAGCCTGCGTCGGCAGATGCCCGAGATCCTGGAAAATGCCGACGAAGCACTGAGCACAGCCATGCGTCGCCTGTTGGATTTCTTGTGGCAGGAGTGGAAAGGCCTGCAGTTGCAGATCGAGAGCCTGAACACCCAGCTCGAACAGATTGCGAGCAGTGATCCGAGTTGTGTTCGATTGCAGCAGATCCCTGGAGTGGGTCCATTGGTGTCGACCGCCGTCGTATCGGCTATCGGGAACGGTGCGGCTTTCAAAAAGGGCCGGGAGTTTGCGGCGTGGCTGGGACTTGTGCCACGGCAATGGTCAACTGGCGGCAGGGCCAAACTGCTGGGCATCAGTAAGCGGGGGAATCCCTATCTGCGCAAGATGTTCATTCATGGAGCACGGGCCGCGGTGTTACGTGTCAAACGCGAAGGCTCCAGTCTGGGCAAGTGGATTAGCGCATTGGAAACCAGAACCGCACGCAATGTGGTGATCGTCGCAACTGCCAACAAGCTGGCCAGGATCAGTTGGGCAGTTTTGGCCAGTGGGAACGATTATCAGCCCCTGCACAAAGCGGCCGTGTTCTCCAACTAGACGAAGTGGAATCGGAAATTCTTTTCCTAGGAGTCCGCAGAAGATAGGAACGACGAAAACACAGTCAAACGACGTGCCTGAAAACCTGTGACGTAACGAGGTCTTCTACGACCGTGGCGATTATCAAGGACAGGCACGTGCGGATCATCATCATGCGCCCGGAGATCCGTCTCCACCAGAGGCCGAATACATTTTCGCAGACTGTTCTCGTCGCAACCGATTCTTCTTGCAGTTCGGCGGCGGACCATACATGTTACGTCAACTGACAAACGGAAGCGAAGCGCTCAGAAGCGGGCGTCTAGCAATCGTGACAAGAGACTGGCCTGTTGATCTCTTAAATCGAGCTTCGCAAGGTATTGGTGATGGATCCCATCGACGGCGATGTTGACACAAAGTGTCTGAGCATCCTCCGATAATGAAACGAGTTCTGAAATCGATAGCCGCCCGTGGGCTTCTGAGAATCGCAAATGTTGTGGGGAAATGCAGAGCTTAAGCTCTTTGCTGTTGAGGTTGTAAGAATATACCCCCTCCCAATCCACGCCCAGTTTTCCCCGCTTCAAAGAGTTGAACATCACAAGTGGGAAGCTTTCGCAAGTCACGGGCGATTCGTAAGACACCTCCGCAGAGGGACTGCCTATCTGTTCATAGGCCTCTTTGTCCTTGTGTCTCACAAACAACCGGGTCGGGAGGAGAACCCTCGAACTGGCACGCAGTTCAAGAATGAGTGTCTCGGAGGCCTTGTTGTACATAAGTCGGTGGGACTTATATCCCGCAGGGAGGCAGGCCGATCGATTGGGCCAAGTTGTTCTGATGAATTACTCCCGATCTGATCACGAGCCGTCTCGAGAGCGATGCCCCTTTCTCGAAGCAACTTTGCGGCAAGGCAATGCTGTTCCCGCAGCACGCCTAAAAACAGGTGCCCGGTGCTTATGTACTTGTGCGAAAGCTTATCTGCCTCCTTAACCGAGTAGGCGAGAATGTGCTTACACTCGTTGCTGAGAGGCAAATCAATCGAGTTCGAGACCTTCTCACGGACCGGAGTCTGCCGTTCGGCCTGCTTACGGATGGATTCAATGCCGCCGTGTGAGCGTAAAAATGCGTTGGCAAGATCTTCGTCTTCGCGCAGCAGACCGAGCAAAAGATGTTCGGACTCGATGTAAGGAGACCCGAACTGGCTCGCTTCATAGCGACTAAAAAAGATCGTGCGCCTTGCTTTTTCTGTGTACCTTTCAAACATGCATAGCTCTCTTGTGGAGCACAACATTGTAGTCTGTGACCTTAGTTGACGAAAACAGGCGATTACACTCATTAAGAGTTGGCCGCTTCCCGTGGGTCAATGAGTGTAATCGGGATTTAACACCAATGAATCCGTTGTACTGTGATTTGCTGCGGTCACAGAACGCCACAGCGGCGCGTTTGGGGTCATGCTCAGGACGCTCCGCCGGTTGCAGCAACATCTAAATCGGCTAACTTCTCCTTCAACATCTGTAACCAACGTTGTGCAATCAGCCCCGATGAGTCGATATCCTTCTTCAAAAGATTCATCATCTTGACAGATGATGTTTCGGCGATGAGCCAATGGGTCTGTTGCGGAAGGAGCCCTACGAGCCCGATCAGAGAGGCCGCAGTCTTGGCTGATCGCTCAACGGACCCGCCCGGGCCAGTTGAAGAATGGCGTTCCGCTGCCCCTAGTCCTGCAGATCGAGAAGTGTCCACAGGGCAGCCAGATCGCAGTCGCTCCCGCGCATGATCGGCGAACAGCTGATCATGCAAGAACGCGACAGCAGCAAGCTGAGGTGTCACCCAGCTACCCTTATCGATCGCGAGCCATAGTTCATCGTTAGCTTTTGAATTGGAAGCCAGAGTCGCAATTGCCACGGCACCGACGAGATGATGCCGCCAATTGGTTTGACGCAAAAGCCGGCAAATCTCCTCATAGGGACTGGGGGCTGAAGCACAACATTTCATAACCGACGAGATGGCCCGCGTTGCTTCCGGCCTATCAAGATGTAAGAGCGCTAAATAGCCAGGCGGATTGCCGGGAGTGTCCTGAAATAATGGGCCGAAAATACCAAACTCTTGATCGACATCGGGCGGAACTTCGGGGGCCTGAGGCTCAAGAGGCGGTTTTTTCTTAAACGGCCACATAGTTCGGCAACAGGACTAACATAGTGAAAACACCTCGTCGGAGGATTGCACAGCCCAGACACCAATATTCTTCACAACTGCGTAGGTGCCGAAGATGCCGCCCCCACCGTTTCTGACACCTCCATCCACTTCAACTCGATATAGGGATGACCATCGGACGGGGCCGAGCGATAGCAATACTCCGCTTTCACCCGTGGACGGATCTACACAAATGTGTGATGCCAATTCGGCTTCCGAGACTCGCTTCACGGCTGGATTCATCCCCGACAACCGGGCGATCAACTTGCCACTCGGGTCTTTGCCGTCGATACGGAGAAAAACGGGTCCACTAAGCTTATGTGATTGCACCAAGTACCGGAGAACTGCTTCATGGATTTTGTCTTCTTCAGTTCTGCCAACTGCGTGCAACGCTTTGGCGTACAGTGTTTCCGCAGTGTATAGCGCACGAGAGGTTTGGTCAGGAAAAACATTTGCGCATAGGAAAAAGACCGGGATGCTCGCGCAAATCAGGACAGTGGCAAAGATTACCCGCCTGCTTTTATTCGCGGGCTTTGTCATGACTCTCTCCCTACGAATTTTAGAGAGTTCCTAGCTATCGCACCGGTATTTTAGCTCTTCTGGCTGGCGATTGTCGTTAACAGGCGTTAGCACTGATTGAGAATCGAGGACTGTCAACGAGTGTAATGGGGATGTTTCACCAATCAGGGTCAGTGGTGCGCAAAATCAATCACTGCAGCGGCCAGCCAAATCAGCGCAGTCAGTAGCCACAAATATCCACTTCGCCACCGTCGGCTGGCAAGAATGAGTGCGCCCCAAATAACATTTACCACGAAGAAGGTCGTAAAGATCGGAGCAACAAAAAGAAACCAGATAAAAGGCTCTGCTGTTTCGGAATGCAAACCCTGCTCTCGCGGTATCGCCCAAGCATGCGAAGCAAGACATACATAGAGAGTGGCACCGATGAAATTGAGGACAAGCAGGACCACGCCCCATCGCTGTGCCCCAAGGTTCCAACGATTCAATGGTCCTGAATGCATGGAATTTCGCGTAGCGGCTTCCATCGCCAGCACTTTACCCTGAATCTGCAGCACTTTCCACGATGATTTCTTCTAACAGGCGACTACACGCATTGAGATTTGGCCGTACGGGTCGGTGAGTGAAATCGGGATTTATCGACAACTGACTTCCAAGGCGTCGTGCAAGAACCTTTCGCTGATTAACTTGGCCCGATCTTCCAGCCGAGGAACTACCCGTAACAACGCATGGCTGCTACGAGTGATTTGCCAGTTCCGTCCGCAGCTACAAAAAACTTTTGCCCTCCACGTGTCGTCTTTTGCCTGCCGTTTTCGATTTCAGGATTAAGGGGTGGGGTAGGGCCTCCACGCTTGTTTCTGTCCCGCTAGAACATACGCACCCGAACTGCCCCAATCGCCCCCCCGCCCGAACTGCCAGCGTCTGCCTGTGATCTCTCTCCGATCCGATAGCCCGTCTCACCGCTGGGATAGCTTTCGGCCCTTCTATCGCAGAGAGGGGGGCTTCTTGTGCTCCAACGTTACCGAGAAGTTGTTGTAATCGCTTGCGTTCCGCCTTGCATCTGGGTTGGTGGCCTTTTGGCGCAGTAGATGCCTTTGGAGAAGGCGTGACCGAATGAAGGTTACAAATCAGGAATGCAAATCCGTGTTTAAGACCAAGGAGACGACCATGAAATCCTACGAAAAATGTGTGAAGTTGCTCAGTTACGGCCCTTGTGTCGCCCTGATTGGATCTTTGCTGATCGGGTCGCCAAAAAGCTTTGCTCAAAATGATGAATCCAGTCCGAGCGAGCCGCTGCGTTTGACGGTCGCTCCGCAAACCTCTTCGCGGATCGCGATGAAGACTCTGCCCAAAGCAACCTGCCTGCTGCACGTGGACGGCGACAATGACACGTCGCACTCGTTCAAACTGTTCTCTGATGATGAGGGAATGATCCGCTTCAATGTCAATCCACGACAGGAAGCGGATGAGGTCGCGGCCTTTGCGGTGGACTGCACCACGGACGGCCAATCCCGCACGTTCGGATTGGAATTGAGACCCAGCCCTACTCCCCGCTTGGACATGCCGGCTCCGGCCGTGGAGAAACGCACGCCTAAAGCGACCGACTTCATTCGCCCGGCGCTTACGAAAGCGGAGGCCCTGCAACTGTCGGACCACGAACTCGTCAAACGCGAGTATCCGAGGCGGCCCAATCCCAACCGGGCACCCGAAGCTTTTGCTGATTGGCTGAAGGCGGTGACTCAGCCGGCGCGGCGAGTAGATGCCCGGCAGGTGGCGACGGAGATTCGCGCCAGCAACTGGGAAGTCGGCCGTAACTGGAGCGGATTCGAGTTGCGCAACCCAGTTTGCGGTCAGTGCGGTGGCTACGATCAGGTTTACGGTGTGTGGTATGTGCCGACGGTGGGCAACCCCATCGCCAATCAAACCACAAACTCCTCTTTGTGGATTGGACTCGATGGCGATGCTGGATTTACGGATCTATGGCAGGCCGGAACCGACCAACAAAGCTGGAACGATAGCTGGTGGATCTTCAGCTTCGACTTCACCAGCTACGATGCGTGGACTGAGTTCCTCCCCCGTCAGCAAACGGGTCAGACGCTGCCCAACTTCAACGTGTCGCCCGGCGACGAGATGCTCACTATAGTGGAGGTCGACAATGGGAACGGGGAGCCGCAGCTATGGGATGAGATGTTTGCCAACGCGGTTGTCGAAGACATTACGCAGCACGAATACGCATTCGTCTCCAACTGCCTCGGGCAAGTGATTGACGGGAACTGCACGAATCTCGACCAAATTAACATAGTTGGGACGGAGGCGGAATGGATCATGGAGGCGCCCGGAGTAGCGGGCGCCCCACCAGGAACGTTCTACGATCTGGCGGACTACAAAGAAGCCTGGATGTATGATGCGTACGCCTTGGAAACTACCGGTGGCCTGACCCCTACTAACATCGGATTGATAAACTACCTTGGAGCCAACAATCAGATGATCTTCATGCTCAACAACAGCACGGGCCATCTGCTTTCAGCGCCATTTGTGTGGAATAACACTACGATTGAGTATGTTTGGTATAACTGGTACTGAACTTCTTTGCCGGAACCGGGCAGGAAACAACGCGCGGTTCCGGTTTTCTTCTTGAGAACGTGTTGGCGGCCGCAGTGGATGTTGGTGCTGGTTGACGAAATCAGGCGATTACACTCATTGACCCGCCCCATTTTTCAGATTTCTAAAATTTTCTCGCCCGCGGGTCCCATCCCTCATTCGATGGCCACCCCCCGAGCGATAAGCCTAAACCTAGCGAGAAAAATCTCACGTTATCTCCGTTCGAAGGGCTCTCCCGCTGTATTCATTGGCAAAAACAAACTGGCCACTCGGTTGCCATCCGAATCGCGGAGGGCAACATGGAAAACAATGCAACTGAACTAAACGCTGGCATTCGACGAACGATAGAACAACTTGCGCAAGAGACCGATGCAGCACGGCAGTCTGCGCTATTCCGCGATTATCTGAGAACGGCAGCGGCGTTCTGGAATTACTCCTGGCATAACCAGATGCTGATCTGGCGTCAGAAGCCAGATGCCAGCTTCGTGGGTGGGTTCAATACCTGGTTGAAGTGTGGGCGATTCGTTCGCAAAGGGGAAAAGGGAATCGCGATACTCGCACCGATGTTCTTTAAAGACAAACGACAGACGGCAGATGGAAACGACGCTGAAAATACTCGAATCTGGTTCAAAGTGGTTTACGTATTCGACATCTCGCAAACGGATGGTACTCCATTGCCAGAGCTGCCTACCAGGTCTGCGGGAGAACGAGGCCATGACGTGCTTAGCCGACTCTTGCGGTTCGCAGAATCGCGGGGGATTGTCGTCCGCTTCGTTGAAAAGTGCTCCCTTAATGGCGCGGCGGGAACGTCGAGGGGAACAGAGATCGAAATCCGAACGAGCGAGACGGATGTGACGACGCAAGCCGCTACCCTGGCCCATGAAATCGCCCATTCGTTGCTCCATTTCACGCCTGACGGCAAGCGGATTACGACTCGCGACGGCAAGGAAATCGACAAGCAGCAACGGGAACTAGAGGCTGAGGCTACCGCGTATGTGGTGGGTTCGTACTTCGGGATTCAATCGCCCTCGGACTTTTATCTGGCGACCTACCGCGTAACCCCTGCCATGCTGCTAGAGGCAGTCGAAACGATTGCAGCTACAGTTAAGACCATCCTGAGCGGTTGCCAAGAACTCGCTCAGCTCTGCGCGGCGTAGCACGATCTTGTGACGCGACTTGTGACGTAACCCTCGCATCCATCCCCCTCCAAGTGCTTGCAAACGCCTGCAACGAGGGCCAACTCACTTCGGTCCGAAATCGACTTAGAGCTTTGCGCGTCTGCAACTTGGGCCTACTTGTTCTCATTCTCTCCATCATCGGTCGGGGAATTGACACGGTAGAGGTCAGGAGTTCGAGTCTCCTCGTGCCTACCATATCTTTCATTCAGTTGCCCAGGCCCCCTTCCGAAAATCTGGGTCCGTTGGGGTCCAATCCAAAAACAAGATTCGTTCGCGGGTTGTTGTCGACCTGCGTACAGGATCTGTTTTCGAGATCATAGCTATGTGATGCAGGTTGCGGCATAAAGGAGTTCAAACGCGAAAACCGGCTTGAGTGGATGGGGATTCCACAAAAGCCGATCAAACCACAGGAATGACGCGATCAATGACCCGTTAAGCCGTTTTCTTCGCCGCCTTCACCTTCGCCGATCGAGCCCTTTGTGCAGCGGCGATCCTCTTGCGAGCGACTGCCGAGAGTGTCCGTTTGCCGCGTATTGGAACAGCCTTCGCCGTTTCCCGAACCTTGGCCCACCGTGCCTTTTGTGCAGCCGCGATCCGCGCTCGAGCTTATGCCGACAGTTTTCTAGTGCCTGTCCTCTTTCCATATGCGTTACCGAAAGCTGCGAGCGCAGCACCAATCCCGCGAAGTTCGTTGCTCAACCGTTCTTGTTCCTTCTTCAACAACCGGACGAGTCCCGTTACATTGTTCATTGAGTTCCCCCCTCGCGAGGGATTGTACCAAGCGACGCTCCTGCCAGTTACGAGTTGTCGACGATCCAGCAGCAACGTGACGCCAAGCGCGTTTATCGGTACTTGTCCGGATTGCCCGGTACTCCGGCACTTTGCGCGATCGTGCGCACACACTTGTCCATGTTCAGACTCTGTGACCCGCCGCGCGGCCACTAGCCGACGGACATGCTGATGCTGGCCGTGTGCATGCTGAACGGGGGAAATTCTTATTTCCTCCGCTATGCTCGAGGGTTGAAATCCTAATTATGAGCGCGACAACTTGACGTGAAAAGCACGGCCGTCAAGTCCGCGATAATCTCTTCCACTAGGCAGGATGAATCTCGACTGAGCGAATCCTGTCCATGATCGCATGCTGTCCGCCAAGCGGCAGGCAACTGGGAGCTTATAACGGCGTCTGATCGATGAGAGACGTGACTGCGACAGGCTGCAAGCGATGCCTCCAGCGAGACGATCTTGACCAGCGAGGAAATCTGGGAAAGTTGCCTTCGATCGTTTTCCATTAGTTCCGGACATGAAACCACTATGTCGCGCCATTCATAGATCCAGAAGTTGATCGCGGTTGTCAATGTTTTCATCGGCGAGATTCGGTCAGCATCAGCCAGCGAAGTGCTGCGACTGCCTGCATCGAAGTTGCCAAGAGGATGAAGATCCTCAGCATCGACAAATTCCCATCCCAAGGCTTCCGCGAGGAGTCTGCCGAGGGTGTTTCTGGCCGATTGTGCGGGTCCCATGATGATGAAGACCATACCGCTCACCTCCTTTTGGAGGCGATCCTTCGAAACGAAAGTTATTCATTCGGCGAGCAAGAAGCCAGCAACCGCTAGAAAACAGTCAATGAGCACTATCCAAACAATAATCGACGCTAACCACTGGCTGATCACATTATGACTTGTAGGGACTAACTCCCAACTGCCGCACCTGATCGGTGAAGTCGCGGACCAGTTGTGCGAACCTTGGACCTTCGGCAGCCGAAACCCATTCCAGGCGAAAGCGCTCCTCCTCGATACCGAAATCCGCGAGCATCAGGCGGATGGCTTCCGCGCGTTTTTCTGCCTTCAAGTTACCATCCTGGTAGTGGCAGTCGCCAGGATGACAGCCACACATGAGAACTCCGTCGGCGCCTTTGGTGAACGCATCAATCACTAGGTTGGGATGCACCATTCCCGAGCACATAACACGGACGATGCGGATACTGGGCGGGTATTGGCTGCGGGAGACACCCGCCAAGTCCGCGCCCGCGTAGGAGCACCAGTTGCAACACAGGGCGATAATCAAGGGTTGAAAGTTGTCGTCCATCACTCTACTCCCAAAGCCGCATGGATCTGGGCCTCGATCTCTTCGAGGGTAAATCCACGAATGAATACGCCTTTCTTCGGGCACGTGGCCTGACAGCAGCCACAGCCCTTGCAGGTGGAATCGTTGGTTTCGACGACTTTCTTAATCGACCCCTGCCACTTGTATTCGAGCAGGGTGATCGCTTTGTAGGGACAGGTGTCCACGCAGTAGGCGCAACCGTCGCAACTCTCGTCCACCACTTGCGAGATATTCGCTCCCAGTTCGAGGCGATCCTGCACGAGGACGGATGCAGCCCGCGCGGAGGCTGCCTGGGCCTGCAGGATGGATTCGTCGACGCTCTTCGGAGAATGAGCCAGACCACACAGGAAGACGCCGTCGGTCATGAAGTCTACGGGGCGCAATTTCATATGGGCCTCAAGGAAAAATCCCTCGCTGTTGAGCGGGACCTTGAGGAACTGCGCGATCTTGCGATTGTCTTCGTGGGGATGGATCCCTGCAGACAGAACTACCATGTCGGCGGAGATCATTATTGGCATCCCGAGAGTCTGGTCATGCACGATGACATCGAGTTTTTCGCTATTTTGCGACACGTCCGGTTTGCGGTCTTCGTCGAAGCGCACAAAGACGACGCCTTGCTGGCGCGCCTTGGTGTAGTAGCTCTCCTTGAAGCCGTAGGTGCGGATATCGCGATAGAGGACGTACACATTCGTTTCAGGCGAGAGCGTCTTTATCCTCAGTGCATTCTTAATGGCATCGGCGCAGCATACCCGCGAACAGTAGGGGTGGTCGGGGTCGCGTGAGCCCACACACTGGATCATCACGACGGTCTTTGCGGGTTGATTGCCTTCCCTCGACAGGAAGCCATCTCCGGAAGCCAGTCGGGCTTCGAGATCTTGCTGCGTAATGACGCGGTCGTCCTGCCCAAACAAATATTCTTTTGGTTGGTACTGCTTCGCACCCGTGGCCACGATTACGACACCGTGCGTGACATCAGTGGTTTGGCCATTGGCTGCGATCGTTGTCTTGAAGTTGCCGATTGAGCCGTCGATCTTCTCAATCTCCGCCCCAGTAAAGAGATGGATTCTGCTGTTTTGTCCAACTTCGCTGCGCAGGCGGGCTAATTCGTGCTGTGGCTTGTCTCCGTTCAGCATGTAATGAATATGGCGCAAGTTTCCGCCCAGCTCATTTTCCTTCTCGACCAAATAGGCATCGAAGCCCTGGCGTGCCAGTGTAAGAGCCGCGGTCATTCCGGACACCCCTCCGCCAATTACGAGGGCGGATTTTTCTACGCTGACCGTCTGTCGGTCGAGCGGCTCCAGCAGCCGGGCCTTGGCCAGCGCCATCCGCACCAGGTCTTTGGATTTCTGCGTGGCCTTTTCCGGCTCGTGCATGTGCACCCAGGAGCACTGATCGCGGATGTTGGCCATCTCAAACAGGTAGGGATTGAGTCCGGCCTCGGCCATTGTGTTGCGGAACAACGGCTCGTGGGTTCGCGGCGTGCAGGAGGCCACCACCACGCGATTCAGATTGTGTTCCGCGATCTTCTCCTTAATCCGATCCTGGGTATCGTTGGAGCAGGTGTAAAGATTGTCGTCCGCGAACACGACGTTGGGCAGGGTCTTGGCATATTCCACAACGTCCGGGACATTGACCACGCCGGCGATATTAGTGCCGCAGTGGCAGACGAAAACTCCGACGCGCGGCTCTTCTCCCTTCACCTTTCTTTCAGGTGGGTAGACCTTGGAAGTAATCAATGTGCCGCGGGCTTCGCGCAAGAGCGAGAGCACCTGGGACGCGGCCGCCGAGGCCTGCATCACAGTTTCTGGAATGTCCTTGGGCTCGGCAAATGGTCCGGCCACAAAGATTCCTTCCCGCGACGATTCCGCAGGCCGGAACGTCGGGGTTTGGCAGAAGTTGAACCCGTTCAGAGCTATGCCGAACCGTTCCGCTAGCACTTTTACTTCTTTCGGTGGCTGCATGCCCACCGACAGAACAACCAGGTCATATTCTCCGGAAAGCTTTCTGTCGTTCTCGCCTAGATAGTTGACGATCAGGTTCCGGGTGCCTGGGACCTCTTCGATCTTCGGCACGCGAGAACGGATATAGCGCACGCCGAGTTCTTGAGCCCTGCGGTAATACTGCTCAAAGCCCTTGCTGAAGGCACGCAGGTCCATGAAGAAGACATCGCACTGCAGGCCTTCGCCGAGATGTTCTTTGGCGATGATAGCTTCCTTGGTCGCGTACATGCAGCAGACGGATGAGCAGTAGTCGCGGTCGAAATCTCGCGAACCAACGCACTGCAAAAAGGCGATGCGCTTAGGCTCTTGCTGGTCGAAGGGCCGTTTCACGTGGCCGGAGTAGGGCCCAGAGGCAGAGAGAATCCGCTCGAACTCGAGCGACGTGAGGACATTCGGAAAGCGGCCGTAACCCAGGTCCTTCTTCAACCGGGCGTCGAAAATCTCGTATCCGGGGGTGAGGACGATGGCGCCTACCTTTAACTGGCGAGTCTTCTGTGCCTGAGAATAGTCAATCGCATTCGCCTGGCACGCGGTTTGGCAGAGATGACAATCGCAGCAGATTCCGCAGGCGAGGCAGCGCTTGGCTTCGGCGATGGCTTCTTCCGGTGTGTAGCCGACGTGAACCTCGGCAAAGGTTCTTCCACGGGTCTTGGGGTCGAGGGCTTGCACGGGTATCTGGCGCTGCATCAGCACGCCAGCCGTGTCCACGGTGTACGCCGTGTGATACGGACCCTCCATTTCGCGATCCACACGGAGGTCCCGGCCATTGAGCCACCGGTCGATAGAGTTGGCGGCTTTTTTGCCGGCGAGCATGGCCGTCACCACCACGTCGGGACCGGTTACGCAATCGCCGCCCGCAAATACGCCGGGCAGTTCGGTCTCGAGGGTCACAGGATCGGCGCGAAGCGTTCCCGATTTTGTGGTCGCGAGACCGAGGCGTTCGCCCAAACCATTCACGTCTGGAACCTGGCCAATCGTAGCCACGACGGCATCGCAGGGGATGACGAACTCTGAGCCGGGAATCGGCTCGGGAGCGGGCCGGCCGCTGGCATCGGGGCGACCAAGCTTCATCTTCGTACACTCAAGGCCGGATACGCGGCCACCGTGACCTGCATGGAATGATTTGGGCGCGGCGAGGAACATCAACCTGACACCTTCACGTTCCGCGTCTTCGATTTCGCGATGGTCTGCGGGCATTTCTGCCCGGGTTCGCCGGTAGACGATGGTGACCTCGGCAGCTCCGCAGCGCAGGGCGGCGCGGGCCGCGTCCAGTGCGGAGTTACCGCCGCCGACGACCAGCACATGCTGCCCCGGAGCTGCCCGACGGAAAAGGTTCACACGCCGCAGGAACTCCACACCGCCAGTGATGCCCGGCAGATCTTCGCCGGGAATTCTGAGTCTCCGTTCCACGTGCGCTCCGATGGCGATGAAGACGGCCGCATAACTCTTGCGCAATTCTTCGAAGCTGATGCTGCGGCCGACGGGCGTATCCAGCAAGATCTCGATTCCGATCGCGCGCAGCCGGTCCAACTCAGCATTCAGCAAAGGACGGGGTAGGCGGAAGGAAGGAATGCCGGCCGCGAGCATCCCGCCTGCTACCGGGAGAGCTTCGAATATCGTGGTGCCATAACCTTTCTGCCGAAGCTCATAGGCACAGAGCAGGCCGGCCGGGCCTGAGCCCACGATGGCAATCTTCTCCGGACGTTCGGGCGCGGCGGGTTGCGGCAACTTGAAGTCGGAGAAGCGGTCGGTAATGAAGCGCTTCAACGCGGGCAAATTCACCGGGTCGTCGACGCTGTTGCGGGTGCAGGAGGCGGTGCACGGATGGGTGCAGATGCGGCCGCAGATCGAGGGCAGCGGATTGTCTCGCAGAATGACCTGGAGCGCTTCGGCGAAGCGGCCTTGCGCAATCAGAGTTACGTAGCCTTGCCCGCTTTGATGGATGGGACATCCGGCCTCGCAGGGAGAAGTCCCGCGACGCGAAATAGTAAAGATGTTGGGAACGGCTTGCGGGAACGGCCGGTAGATCGCCTTGCGCTGCCCTAGTCCCTGATCGAATTCTGACGGCAGCGTTACTGGACATTCCGTGGTGCAAGCGCCACAACCTGTGCATTTCGTCGCGTCAATAAAACGCGGCTGCTGCTTGAGACTGACTGTGAAATTTCCGGGCTGCCCTGCGACGCGCTCCACCTCAGTCAAGGTGAGAATGTCGATATCCTTGTGGCGGCCGACCTCGACCAGGCGCGGGGCCATGGTGCACATGGCGCAATCGTTGGTGGGAAAAGTTTTGTCGAGCTGGGCCATCACCCCGCCAATGGCCGCGCCTTTCTCAGCGAGATAAACCTTGATGCCTCCGTTGGCCAGATCAAGAGCGGCCTGCATGCCGCCGATACCGCCTCCCACGACCAGGGCAGCACCCACCGGCGGAGTTTGGGATTCTTTAGAGCGCATGGGGAATCACCTCCGCCGCCGGCGCCTGCTGCGCGGCTTTCTCCTTGACCGCCAGGAAATAAAGGGCTAGCGGCCGATAGACCATGTGCGACCACTTTCCAAACGACATCTCTACCAACAGCATGGGCGTCGCGATGATGATGTGCAGGGCGTACATGTAGTGAGAGGTAAGGGCAAAGCCGTCATAGCGAAACGTGTGGGCGGCGAGACCGCTGAACACGGTCAACACCAGCAGGATAGGAAAGATGAGATCCTGAAAAGACGACTCTTTGTAAATTTCTTTCTGTGCGCGCAGACGGCCGGCGAAGATGTCTGCGAGACCATAGAGGATGAGGCCCGTGGCGAGGTATCCAAGCCAGCGCTGCGGATTGTACAGGGGGTAGATGTTGTCGGTTTGAAACCAGCGCAGAGCGAAGACCTTGATGGTTAACATTATGACCACGCCACTGGCCATCATCCAATGCCCCAACCACCGGCCTTTCTGCGGGCATTTTCTCATTAGCGACTCGCTCACGGTCTGGTAGACATAGACCCAGGCCTCGAGCACGTACAGGGAAAGCTGCGGGCGGGCCTGCCTTTCGCCACCCATGGTGAGCCGCCAGATGCGGAAGACACGCGAGAACAAAAGCAATAGGGGAACCAGGATCACTGTCAGCGTGTAGTAGGTGATCATTGGGAACATGTGATCCAACCCGAACGGCGTTGTAGCAAAATCCTTGGCCCCCATCCCCACGTACCACAAGTGGTAGCCAACAATCAGGAGCAGGACGACAAACGCCACGGAAATTAAGGAACTGAGATACCACGCTTTGGACTGGAGCAGCTTGGAGGCAATGCCCGTCCAGTCGTACTGCGCGCTGAGGAAGCGCCGCAGCGTGAGCATTGAGATGCGCGGCTCCGATTGCCGCGGGCAAACCAGAGAACAGTCGCCGCAGTCGTGGCAGACCCACGGGTCCAGGTTTTCGAGGAGCGATTGTCTCAAGCCGAGCAAGGCGAGGCGAATACTCCGGCGGGGAAAAGTTACAGAATTCCCGACCAGATCGCATGAGAGGGTGCAGCTTCCGCACTGATAGCAGCCCGTGGGATCGAACTTTCCATAGCGCCGGATATCGGCCAGCAGTGTAGGATCGCTTTGAACCTGCAATGTGCCTGCAGCCATTTGCCACCTCTACCGAATGGTGCCGCTACTGCACGGCGACGGGCCATTCCTTGACAGTCCTCCTGGTATAGACCAGGAACTTTCCGCC
Organism: uncultured Acidobacteriaceae bacterium; assembly: GCA_963760855.1. Classification (GTDB taxonomy): domain Bacteria; phylum Acidobacteriota; class Terriglobia; order Terriglobales; family Acidobacteriaceae; genus Sulfotelmatobacter. Next base: position 23,993 of record CAVXFD010000010.1, read on the forward strand.
CTCCTCTATGAGCTGAACCTGAAAACCTTCGTTCTCATAGGACTCCGCCGCGCGGGATGCTTCGTCTTTGTTGTCGTAGGGCTGCCCATCCCACATGAATTTTTTTCCGCCGCTGATCATTGCGAGATTCGAGCTCATACTGAACCTCCAACGCGCGCACATGGTGCTGCGTAAGAGTTTCTTGCTAACGACGCGGCGTGAGGGAAATATTCGCGGACGAGCCAATCCGCCGCTTGCGGCACGGCGCTGCTGACTACTCTCGACAATCCTTGGGAGATCTCTTCCGGCAACGGCCCGATTTGGCAGGCCAGCACTCGAACTTCGATTCCGCAGGATTCCTGCAAATCGCGCAGCAGGTTCGATGTGGGCAACTGGTGCAGCGAGAAATCATCCAGTTTGGCCACAGGAATGTCGGTAGGATTGATCTCGAAGATCTCGCCGGCAGTGCGTCCGGCATCGATCGCATCTAAGATGAGCAAGCGCTGCGGACGCGTCGGACTCAGGCAGAGCGTGAACAACAGCTTGCGCACGCCCGTGCCGGCGTCCAGCAAACAGACAGCTTCAGGTATTTGGTAGTGTGACTCGAGATAGGCCACTACCTCGCACCCGAAGCCGTCATCTCCAAACAGAATGTTGCCAACGCCTAGCACCAAGATCGGCTTCCGGCAGAAGTCAGGAAGATCGGATTGGTCGACCTCAGATTGATCAATCTCGGATTGCTCGATCTCCCGCATACTTACTCCTTCTTCGCTGCCGTTTAGTTGGCGAGCGAGCCGAGCAACTTGCCTTCGGCGTCGAAGATATCGAGCTTCACCGAGAGCTTCCCGTCCAGGCGATGGGTCGCGCAGGACAAGCATGGATCGTAGGCACGGATCGACATCTCTACCTTGTTTAGCACTCCCTGGTCGTATTTGCCATCGTGGATCAAACTCTTGGCGGCCTGTGTGACCGACATATTGATGGGAGCGTTGTTGTGCGTGGTACCCACAATCAGGTTGACATTGGTGATCAGACCATCGGCGTCGGTGGTGTAATCGTGGATGAGCGTGCCGCGTGGCGCTTCGGTCACACCCACGCCTCGCGCCGCCCGCGGCGTAACCTTCACCCGGGTTTCAATGCTGGTGATCTCGGGATCGTCCAGCAAGCGGATGGTGTTTTCCGCGTTGTAGAGCAGTTCGATCAGCCGCGCCCAGTGATAGAGCAGAGTGAGTTGCGCGGGGCGGCCGAACTTCGCACGAAACTCCTCTAGCTCCGCCTGTGCCAACGGTGTGTCGATAAAGTCGCAAACGTTGATGCGTGCCAGCGTGTTGGCGCGATAGACGCCCTTGGGATTGTCGACATCCATGGAGAAACCCTCACCCCACTGCTTGGCGTAGGGGAACTTCAAGTAGCTCCACGATTCAATGTGCTCGGAGATGAACTCGGTATAGCGATCGTACGGAAAGTCCTGGTATGCGCCGTTGGAGGCCATCAGGCGAAGCTTTCCGTCGTAAAGGTTAAGCGCGCCATTCTCCTTGACGGTACCGATGAAGCCGGTGTTGATCACTCCCAGCGACTTCACCACATCGAGGTACTTGGGAAAGACATTCTGCTTGGCAAAGGCAATGGAGAACTTAGCGAGGTCCAGCGTCTCATCTGCTTGCTTCCGCAACTCGTCACGATCAGCAGAAGCCAGAGGCTTGCTGAATCCGCCAGGAACGGCAGCCTGCGGATGGATGGACTTGCCAGCTATGGTTTCGAGCATCTTGGCGCAGAGGTGGCGCACTTTCACGACCTTTGTGGCAATATCGGGCGCCGCTTGCAGCACGCCGATCACATTGCGGATGGAATAGTCAGCGTCCGGACCGAGCAGAAAATCGGCTCCCGCCAGGAAATAGAAATGGAGGATGTGCTCTTCCATGTAGGCGATGCTGTTACACAGTTCGCGAAGCTTCTTGCCTGCCGGGGGTGGCTCGACTCCAAAGACTGCGTCGCAAGCCTTGGCCGAGGCAAGATGATGAGACCACGGACATACACCGCAAATGCGCGGCGTGATGCGCGGGAGATCTTCCACTGGCTTTCCGAGGCAAAACTTTTCGAAGCCGCGCAGTTCAATCACGTTCACCCGGGCGGTGTCCACGTTACCGGCATCATTGAGTTGAATGGTCACCTTGGCATGGCCCTCAATGCGGGTGACAGGTTGAATGACGATTGTCTTTGCCATGGATCACCTCCGAGGCATCGGCCGCAGACGGCCAGCGCCAGAAAAACGGTTGAAAGTTGCGGCTCGATCCGGAATCTGTTTTGGATCGAGTCCAATTGAGGACAGCGCGCCCATCATGTCCACCATGGGATTGGCTTTCTCGGACAACGGACCAAAGCAACCCTCGCACGGCATGTAGGCACGGATGCAGCGCGGGTTGCCATCACTGCCACCGCAACCGGCTCGCGTCGCGGGCCCTAGGCACAGGATGCCCTGCTCCATCAGGCAGCGCATCTCGCTCAAAGGCGCTCCTGGCTTGAAGTCCGGCGCATCCAGGCGGCGCTTCAGGGTGGTGACTGCCTTCTTTTCACGCTTCGTCGGACACTCGTCGCAAACGCTCTTCGAGGGCAGAACGGGCAGGGGCTTGCCTTCAAGGAGAGCAATCAACGCTCCGGCTACCATCTCTGGCGTAGTTGGACACCCGGGCAGATAGGCGTCCACCTTCACCACTTCGTGGACCGCGTAGACCCTATCAGTAAGGGCGGGAATCTGCTCATGAGGCAGACCGTTTTTCTCGGTCGTCACGCTGTCGCGGTAGACCTTCTCCAACAACTCCTCCGTGCTGAACTGGTTCGCCAACGCCGGTACACCGCCAAAGCACGCGCAGGAACCCAGAGAAATCAGTGTCTTGCATTTCTTGCGCATCTCCTGCGCCAGTTTCTTGTGTTCTTCACTGCGGATTCCACCAGATATGAGCCCAACATCCGCCGCTGGTATTTCCATCTCTGTACTTTCACCGGTCTGACCGTAGAGCTTGTGGTCCATCAGAACCGGCATGTGTACGATCTGCACTTGTTTGAGTACGTCTAGGAGTGGTTCACCGATGTCGAGGATGGTTACCTCGCACCCTCCGCATATAGCAAACCATTCTTCGGCAAGTCGAGCTACCATGCTGTACCTCCTACCGAACTTGAATTGGTGCTGCTCTGTTCTCGGTTCTCACAATCCGTTATTGCGGCGTTCGACTGTATCCTTAACTGTTGGTCCTATCTCGGGACGCATTGCGTCAAACAGCAAGCGTTCCCCTCCATGAAAGACATCAGCTCCAAGCTGAAACCCTCCCTTCAGTTGATAGCCGCCGGAAAGGCCCGCAGATTGTTCTTGATGTAATGGCAATCGAAGACACGAGGCCAGAAAGGGTACGTCTTGACAGGCGGTGGCGAGAGGAACTTCCACAATCCACCTTCCGGGAATTATCGAACGTTCGTTCGAATTATCCCCGTTCACGTTAACCGTACCGAAGCACTTGCGAACGTAATTAACACTTATGGTCCAACCACCATACTGCCGTCAGTGATCGAGGTCACAGCTTCACGTGACCGAGCGTGTAGGCATCAGGAGATTAGTAACGAGAAGTCGGCTTGTCGTCACCAATCGCACAACTGGCGACAAGCCCGTTTTACGGTACTTATGTGTCCTCGAGAAGTGTGAGGTCTCTTGAAACGCCCGAGTTACGAGCTACTGGGAAGTTATTCAGCGTCACCCCGGCCAGCGTCAGTACATGATGGTGCGGGTGAGGTGATGCGGCCAGGGCGTGGTGTGGTAGTGTGTCCACAGGCGAGCGTCAATTTGCGGAATGATCACCTGTTGGTCCGACGAACGCAGCTTGTTGATCTCATCCGCCAGCAGTGCGGTCGCATACAGGCAATGAGCGCGAATTTCGATCTCCTGCCGGCTGTCGCGCGGAATCAGCTGGTAGGAGCTGATCGCGTGCTCCAGTTCCGGCGAGTAGCTGGTCATGCCCATCAAGCGTAGCGCCACCGGCACAATGTAGTCGGCGAAGGCGGTCATTTTCTGCGGATCTTCCAGACTGAAGCCTCCCGCGGCCCCCAACCCTGAATAGATCTGCCAGAAGCCGAGTTGTGTCAGCTTGTAGAATTTCACTTCGTGCCCGTCGTACAGGCTCACGTCGTTGTAGCGTGGGAACTCCAGAGCCAGCCGCTCCACGAGGCCCTTGCCGTTGTCATAGAGGCGCGGAGGACACGAGCGGATGAAGTTGTAATAACGCCCACCATATTTTGCCGCCAGCACTGCGCCCGTCGCGCGGAAGAGCCCCATCTTCTCCTCCAGCATGGGGATTTCCATGTTGCCGGCAAAGATCTTCTCCATGTCGCGGCGCGTGATGGTCGCCAGAAACTTGCCATCGAGAATGGGAATACCGTTATCCATGGCGCGTTTCAGACAGGCGAACATGGCCTCGGAATCCGACAGGTGAGCGCCCGCGTAGTCGGTCTGGAATTTCACATGAGTCTTGAAGTCGGTGAACGCCGTATCAATCGTATTGGCCACCATGACGAAGTCGATGGCGATATCGGGAGTCTTCTCCAGGCCATAAGGCACCGCCAGATTCGGCATGGGCAGTTCTTCGTATGCCATCCAGCCTGCGATCTCCATGATCTTTTCGTAATTGGTGTGCACATCGCGCGAGTTCGCAATGACCGGCCGTAGGCTTTCGGTGACAGGACTGCCCAGCGGCCTGGGCCAGTGAAGTGAATCGGACGGCCCGGAATTCATGGACCAGGCCGCGAACGCAGAGGGTTTTCCTGCTGCAACCGCGGCTAACGCGGTAATTCCCTGCAACACCGAACGGCGGCCGAAATTCACTGGCATTCCTCGATGGGAGTGGCTATTCCGCAGGATCGAAGAAAGTTCTACGCTCTGCGTGTGCACGAGTGTAGCAAATGACTGAGTAGTCGCGGAGAGTTTACCGCTGAGCCAGCTAACCAAAACGTTTCTGACCCCGTGAGGGGCAATCCGGAAACTATCCTCTGCATCGTTCCCTATGACGCTTCAAAGGCAGGCGCACTGAGGCACGAAACTTCAAACCAGTTAGGAACCATGCGAGTAACGAGATCAGTGACAATGTCGTTACAACCAGATCGCTGACCGAGAACGCTACCTGGATACGGTAGAGGCCATCTAGCTTTCGGTTACGTCTCGAGCCCCTGCGCCAGGGGTGGCAGAAATCCTGCTGAAAGTCGCCCACTTGGAGCGCCGTAGAGACTGGACGTCTTGGTTTTATCTGCCGACGTTAGGAAATGGTAGTTTTCTAATAGCCATAATTATTTGGATTTGTTCGTAACCGAGTCAGGCGTAACACGAGTTTCAATAGTCGGGCCATGCGTGACACAGGCCCTCCTGTATTTGCATGCAATCAATTGCTGAAACCTTAGTTCCAGCATCATCGTAATGTCGAGTTTTCGCCACCGGGGTTGCACAATCGGGGAATGAGCAGCATCAGTTCCCCTGTCCTCGATTTTCTCCATCGAGTTTCACTCGGAGCAGGCATCGTATTTGTTTTGCTCCTCCTTACACGGCTTTGGATACCTCGACGTTCAATGGGCGCCCTCACGCGTCGCACGAGACCCTAGCACCTTTCTTCACCACCGCCCGCGGGATAATCTCCGCCTGAAAGCCCTCGTACAGCCTGCATTAGCTCAGACGGAGTGAAGGGTTTCGTCATATAACTAGCTGCGCCGCTTTCCATTGCCCTTTTTCGCTCCTCCACCCCCGTCCTCGCAGTAAGGATCAGAATCGGGATCTTTCCGAGACCCTGATGTCTTCGTATGCTCCGACAAAGCTCAAAACCGTCCAATTCAGGGAGCATAAGGTCTAGGATGAAGAGTGCTGGCTGCTCTGTCTCGGCTTCCGAGATTAGAGCCTCCGGCCGGGAGGGACGATGCGTCCGGAAACCGCCAGACTGAAGATGATGTACCAACAAGACGCGCAATATCCTCATCGTCTTCCATCAGCATAACGAGTTTCGCGGCCCGTGGGTCTATCATTCCCGATGCATGATTTGACTTGATTGGTGTGGCGTGAGATAGTGGCTGGCTTTCATCGCGAAACCAGGTTTGTTTCTCCCAAATGGTCTGGCTCATCCCGAAGGATACCAGCTTCTTTAAGATGTTTTCCGCGATGTCTGAAAACCTTATCGCGGGAGCTCGAGCGTTGGTAGATCTATTCAACGACTACCAAGACGTCGGAAACAAAATCGATGAGGTTCACCGAATCGAGCGTGAGGGTGACGAGCTTACGCACGCTATCCTGACCAAACTGAACCAGACTTTCATCACGCCCTTCGACCGTGAGGACATTCACCAGTTGGCCTCGAAGCTCGATGATGTCCTTGACTTCATTAACGCCTCCGGTGCCCGGATCGTGATGTATCGCATTACCGATCCGCCGGCCGCCGCTGGAGAGCTAGCTAAGATCATCCTGATGCAGTGCCTGGAACTGCAAAAAGCGGTGTCTCTCATGCAAAAGAACGGCAATATCCTCATCCATTGCGTGGAGATTAACCGCCTGGAAAACGAAGCGGATTTGGTTTCTCAAGAGGCGATTGGCAAGCTGTTTGAGTCCGAGAAGGATCCTATCAACCTGATCAAAGTCAAAGAATTGCTGGAATTCCTAGAGCGGGCCACTGACAAGGCGGAAGACGTAGCCAACGTGCTGGAAACCGTCGTCTTAAAGAACACCTAAAAGTCGATGAATCCAAGCAAACAGGAAAACTGTGAAGCTTGACCTGCTGCTGCTGATCGTCACAGTACTAGTCGCCCTGATTTTCGATTTCCTGAATGGGTTTCACGACGCCGCCAACAGCATCGCGACCGTCGTGTCCACACGGGTCTTGTCCCCCAAACTCGCGGTTTTATGGGCCGCATTCTTCAATTTCGTCGCCGCTTTTCTCCTCGGGACCGCAGTGGCTAAAACTATCGGTTCGGGGATGATTCACATCGAGCAGATAACGCAGTATGTAGTCATCACGGGCCTCCTCGGCGCCATTGTGTGGGACCTATTGACGTGGTGGTGGGGACTGCCAACTTCTTCCTCGCACGCCCTGATTGGGGGCTTTGCGGGAGCCGCAGTGATGCGATCGGGATGGCATGTGATTATTGCGGAGGGTTGGTACAAAACCCTGATTTTCATCGTGGTCGCTCCCATCATGGGACTAATTCTGGGCTTCTCTTTCATGGTCGCTATTTTCTGGCTTCTCCGCGATAAGCCTCCGCAGAAAATTGATGTTTGGTTTCGCAAGCTACAGCTTCTCTCCGCGGCTGCCTACAGCTTAGGTCACGGAGCCAACGATGCGCAGAAGACAATGGGGATAGTGGCTAGTGCGCTGTATGGGGCGCACTTTCTAACCTCGACGGAGCTGGTCGGAGACTGGGGAAAGTTTCATTGGCCCATCATCTTGGCCGCGCATACCGCAATCGCTCTGGGAACATATTTTGGTGGCTGGCGGATCGTGCACACCATGGGCTCGCGCATCACTAAACTCAAACCGGTGGGAGGTTTCTGCGCTGAGGCCGCGGGAGCCATTACTCTGTTCTCGACCGCTTTGGCCGGGATTCCGGTGAGCACTACGCACACCATCACTGGAGCAATCGTCGGAGTGGGCGCGACTCACAGCCTCTCAGCCGTGCGTTGGGGGGTGGCCAGGCGGATCGTGTGGGCCTGGGTTTTGACGATTCCGGCGTCGGCATTGGTAGCGGCAATTGCGTTCTGGCTGGTGCGATTGATTCGTCCGGGAGCGTAAGAGTTTTCGGAGACTTCTCTCGGTCTGCGGATCGCTCGAAACAACAATCCGTCCGACTGAAGAGCCAGATTCAGGACCCCAGGGGCCGATGACATAGCGCCACCGGCCCTCTTTAGTCTTTATGCCGTTTCCAAGGAGTGACAATGCCGCGAGTCAATCGCGGTCATCATCGTCCAGTTTTCCCTTCGCCTGCTGGTTGACGACGCCGGGGTAAGGCTTATCGTCTCCCATGATCCCCTTCCACAGAATCCGATTGAACAAATCGGAATTGATCATGTCAGGGTGTTTGAAGTTGAAGCCTTTGGTTGCTTGGGCCCACCAGATGCCGTCGTGGAGCGACTTGACCGCGACCGTTACTGGGCGTTTTCCAGGATTCTTGCACTCGGGAACCAGCGTTGGGTCCACCGGAGGCTGGCACAAGATACCCGGGATGGGCGCGACATAGGGTTGCAGGTTGGGTTCTTTGATGAACACATCGGACATGGGAACAGCGTTCGCATCGTTGAGACCGAGGTAGTTGACGCGAAGAATATCCTCGATGGTTCGGACGACGTTGGTGGAGTTGTAGTTGGTGTGCACAACGGCGCCGCTCTTGGTATAGGGCGACGCGATGAATACCGTAGAACGATGTGCATCCACGTGATCCGGCCCATTTTGCGCATCGTCTTCCACCACAAATATCGCTGTGTCTTTCCAGTATGGGGAATTCGACACGGCCTCGACCAGACGGCCCACCGCGTAGTCGTTGCTGGCGAACTGTGCCAATGGGTTTTCCAGATTTGCGGCGTTCGACGAGAAGTTGCCGAAATGATCCTCCATGAAGTCGACCATCTCGAAGTTGGGCAGATTGCCGTTTTTCACATACTCATTGAATTCGCGATTCCACTCTTCGAAGCGGTATTGATCAGGAGTATTGAGGTCCCAACCGCGATAGTAGACATCGGTTTTGCCGAGCAGAGAGCGACGCACGGGTACCGCCTGCACCACCTTCTGCGCGAAAGCGTCACGCACGATGGGGATATAGAACGGAGGGCCCGCGTAAGGATCGACATAATAGTTCTCGTCGGCGTAGAGACCGTAGTGGCGAACCGTCAGCCCGGCGCGCATCACGGTGTCCCATATGTAGCCTCCGAGCGCGTCGGGATCCAGGTCGTCGGCGCCTTGCGATGCCGTGATGTCTTTCGTCCCCGGTTCAATCGATGAGCCGCCAGTCGGATCGAACAGCGTGGTAATGCGTACCGTGCTTGGACTGGGCGTTCCATCGGTTGTGTCGGGCAGTGCAATGCCGATATTGCGCGGATTGCCATTCCAGTCGAACGGGATGTTGTAATTCGCGTTGCCATAACCGACGAGCACATTCTTGACTGTGGCATCGTTGGCATGACCTTGCGTATCCCAGTTCCAACCGTCGCCGCTTACGTCGCCGGCATCGTAGAAATTGTCGAGCAGAGCAAACCGGGTCGCCAGCAGGTGATGGTTGGGAGAGATGGGCTGCGGAAACTGCACCCGGGCCGGATCGCCGTTACCCTGCTTCAGATCGCCGAGAATCTGATCGTACGTACGGTTTTCCTTTTGGATGAAGATCACATGTTTGATGTGCTCATGCAGGAACGCCATCATTGGGTCGGGGCCCCGTTGGTAGAAGCCGTTGTTAGCGTCCACGAGAGCCGACAGATAACCCAGAGTGTCGATGTCGGGAACAGGTATCGTCAGGAACCCCGCCTTCAGCAAGGCCAGGATGTACTCGTTGCGTGAGGTTGGATTGGGTGGTGGACACAGAAGGCTCGAATAGTCCGGCGGTATGCCTTCCCCGGGGCAGTCCGACCGGTACTCCAGGTTCGGACCGGGATCGGATTTCATGTTCACCACGAACAATTTTTTCCCATCCGCGCTGACCGTTACCGAGCTTGGATACCAGCCGGTTGGGATACGACCGAGCAGTTGCTGCGAAGCCACGTCGATCACAGCTACGGCGTTCTCACCACCCAGAGTGGCATAAAGGCGGCGGCCGTCCGGGCTAAGCGCCAACGAGTTGGGGCTGGACCCCTTGTAATGGTATCCGGGTCGAGCGACTGAGATTCGAGTGTTGAGCGCATCTTTGGTTGTGTTGATTACCTCAATCTCATCCAGATCGCCATTGGCCACATAGAGGCGGAGCTGATCGGCGGACAGCACCATGCGATTCGGTTCGCCTCCAACCTTGATCACCTTGATTGATCCCGAAGGGCTCACCGACAGCACTTCGCCATCGCGTTGGCTGCTTACATAGGTCTTAACTGGAGCGCCCTTGGAATCCGATAGCACAACCGGCCAGTAAGGCATTTCTCCGATTGCAGTCTTCTGTCCCGGCGCGAAGAAAACTACTTCCTTGGATACGGTGCGCGTTGACGTGTTGATGATGGACAGCGAATCGTTCTGGTAGTTGGCCACGTACAGCGTCGAGCCGTCCGGGCTGATGGCCAATCCAGCCGCCAGCGCACTGAACGGCATAAACATGTACTGCGCAATCGGGTTGCTGTTGATCGGTGTCGTGCTGAACAATCCGCCCGTCGGATATTGCTGTACAGGAACATCAGCGGGCGTGTTATGCCCCAGGAGCACGAACGGAGCATCAGGCACGTAGGTACCATCGGCACTGGCTCCCGTGGTCGTCGACTTAAAGATCTCCACGCGGTCATCGATGCCTCCGGCAACGTAAAAGCGCGTGCCGGACGGATCCCACAATAAGCCGTGATAGGTGTTGGGGATATTGATTAGCTGTTTCTGCTTTGGCCTCGTGCCACGAACATCGAAAACGAATACCCATTCCGCATTCGGAGTTGTCGTCGTCGACGGAATTCCTGTGAGAGGATCGAGCGCCGGCCAGACAATGGCAGTACCGTCCAGACCCTGAGTGTAGAACCCGGTGTTGTAACCCGTAGTGAGGATCAGCAGAGCAGTGCCGTCGGGACTGAGCGCAGTGTTTACTGCGCCATTTGCATTGGCCGAACCATCAGGGCGCAGGCCAGTGGGTAGGTTTTGGAAAATTGAGCCGGGCGCGGCAGTAGGAGTAATGTAGAAACCGTTGGGTAGAAGGTTGCCACCAACCGACGCTGCGTTCCGCGTCTGACCGCCCGCCAGCGCGGGTAGCATTAGGCAGAGTAGCAGAGTCGACACAGCGCAAAAGCAAAAGCTCATCTTTCGTCGCATGTTCCCTCCTCAAGATGTAGTTTTCTTGGCCTCGCGTGATCCAGAAAAGATTGAATCTTAAATTGTGTGGGGTCTAGAAATGGATGCCATTTTACACCGAATGCCACTTCTGTGCGGGGTTTTAGAAGTTGAACCGTGCAGAAAACTGCAAAACCCGCGGAAGTCCGTTAGGGGTAATTTCCTGCAACGTTCCAAAATTGCTGGGGCCGGAATTCGGGACCAGGTAATACGTCTGATTCCGCGATAAGCCGTCGCCGCTCAAATGGATTGATTTGTAACCCGTTGAAAAGAGGAATACAGTAGAAGATTTTCTTAACGGTGCAGAACCCGCTTGTGTATTGCTAAACCGTGGTACGGCATCCGGTGAAGCTCGGCCCGGCCTCTGGCACTACAATGCCGACTAGAACAACTTTCTGAGACGCTGAAGGACATATGTCAATTCTGTGCTTCGCATTGGAAGCATTGTAGGTGACGTTGACCACCATTTCGGAGTCGTGATCGCTGGGGGAATCCGCGATACTGCATGCGATAGATGCGCGTTCCCACAGAGCCATCGAGGGTGGCCGCCCCGCAGAGCATTTTTCTGCTGAAGGTTTCTTACTACTTCCTTAACGGGCAGGGCACCGCCTCTGAGGGAAGACGCGGATGCATGGCCGCGTTGAGCGGACGGCGGTCAAGCAGTCGCCGACCAGTAGCCGCAAAGCAGTGAGCACCTCTTAAAAGAGGCGAGACGGGAAAACTGAAGCTTTTGACGGTGAAAAAAAAGGCGGCCGGAAGAAAACTCCGGCCGTTATCTGCAAACTGCAAGGAAACCTTGCATCCTCGTGTCTATTGCAAAAGGCCCTGAACGAACTTGGCTCGCGCTCCACTGATCTCAGTTTGCGGGCGATTTCTTGGGTTGCTAAAAGTCGGTATCTTCCGGAGTGCAGGAGCAGGGTCCCTGGGTACCGCCCAGGAGATTCAAATAAAAGCAGAGCTCCTCGACCAGTGTCTTCTCCGACGCCCCAAGGTTCGAGTCGGCTGCCGGGGTTTCGGTTGTGTAAAAAGCTCCCGCGGTCGGCGAGGCCCTTTCGGTGTGAGTGGCCCAGACACGCAGCCCGGGCGACGGGTTGTTCGTGTAGTTCGCCGGACCGCCGGCAGCGACGCAAGACGAAATCACCTTTATGAGTCCCTTTACGTTCACTTTGCGGGTCAAGCTGTTGGCGGTGAGATTATGGTTCACAGATTCCGAGGTCAGACCGTCTGGAGTCACCTCGCAACTACAACATTCCTGCATTTCCTCGTTGTCATCGAACACATAAAAGGACGCCCAGAGGTTCGCTCCCGTGTCTCCATCGTTGATGACGCGAATAGTTTGGTCTTGCGCGCCAGGCGTGTTCGCGTTGGAATAGTAGGTGGTGAAATAGACGCTGTTATCACCAACGTTTTGAGCTGATGCCGTACCCCCCGGGATCAAAGCGAGTGCCAGTACTAAAAACGAAGACAATCCGAGTGTTCTCATTTCAGGGACGCTCCTCATGGCGCCTGGCAGCTGGGGGGAGAATCAGTTTTGGAGGCGGTTGCAAAAACTCTCATCCTTTTAGCGATTTCTTGCAATTACCCACCTGGGTTAGTCAGAAGGATGAAGGGAGGAATTTGGCGCAGATGGGTCAACAATCTGCTTGCGGTGCTTTCGGGTGCTCTGGCAGTTGCAAAGTCTCGGCTGCGGCGGCGACAATCGTTCCATGCCAAAAAGCTCTCAGCGGGACGGTTCCAGCGCCGGCACCCCTATTGGTGGCCGCGGCCCTTTTATGCCAGGGGCGATGGTGGTTGTCACCCTGGGCAATCCCCGGGATAAATTCTGGGGCATGATTCTGTCGCTGGCTCCAGAAGGGTTGAGCTTGGCTGGAATTGAGTTGGCGTCGTTTGAGGATTTGGTTGTGATGGTGAAGGATGGCGAGCCGTTCACCCCCGCTGTGGTGTTCTTTCCGATGCACCGCATCGAACGAATCGAAGTGGACCTTCCGGACGGGAGTCTTCCTTCGCTTTCCCAGCGGTTTCTTGCCAAGACTGGCATCCATCCAGCGGCGACACTTAGTTCCGCCCTGGCCGTCGGAACGAGCGATCCGGTCGCGAGTTCCGGGGTTCCTCCTAAGAAGGGCCCGGAATGAGGCTCTCGCAAATCTTCACGGCTCCAAACCAACTCACTTTGCTGCGGATGGTATTCGTTCCGTTTATCGTCATTGAGCTAGTCGAGGGGCGCTATTTCTGGGCCCTAACCCTGTTCGTGATTGCCGGCTTCAGCGACGGCCTGGATGGACTGCTGGCGCGCAAGTTACATCAACAAACGTTGCTGGGGCAGTATCTCGACCCGATCGCAGACAAGCTTTTATTGAGCACTATGTTTCTGGTGCTCTCGATTTTGCATAAAATTCCGTGGAAATTTACCGTGCTGGTATTCAGCCGAGATATTTCCATCCTAGCGGCCAGCGCAGTGTTGTTCGCTATAGCGGGGTTGCGTGATTTTCGGCCCAGCATTTTTGGCAAGGCGAATACGTTTTCGCAGATCGCCGCGGTCTTTTTTGTCATGCTGTTTTCCGTGAGACCTGAGCGCTGGATCTGGATTACGCGCACCGTATTTCTACGAGCCACGTTCTCCTTCACGATTATTTCCGCGCTGCATTATGTTTTTCTGGTGCAACACCGGTTGCGGTTGCATACTCATGAACTGGCGGCGCATTCTTCCGCCGACATCCCGGCTAGTTGACCCTGTTTCGCGGGCCCCCCTAGAATTGAGAGTTCATCTCTGAGCGCTGCACCCGACTATGGCCCTTCGCCTTTACAACACCATGTCCTCGCAAGTCGAGGAATTCCATCCGCTGCGCGATCGTGAAGTCCGCATGTATGCCTGCGGGCCGACCGTATACGACTACGGACACATTGGTAACTTCCGCACTTTCGTTGCCGTGGATATGCTGCAGCGATTCCTGCGACAGTCCGGCTACAAGGTGCGTTACGTGATGAACATTACGGATGTGGACGACAGGATCATCCGCAATGCGGCTCGCGACGGCGTGAGCGTGCAGGAATATACGGCAAAGTACCAGCGCGTATTTCTCGAAGACTCCGCCATGATCAGCATTGAGCAGCCGATTCTGGTGCGGGCCACGGAGCAGATCGCGCAGATGGCGGATTTCGTGGCGAAGTTGGCCGAACGAGGGATCGCCTACCGTACCGATGATGGCTCTTATTACTTCCGCATTGCGAGCTTTCCGCAGTACGGGAAACTCTCGAAGAAAGATTTCGGGGGGATGCTGGACGGAGCGCGCGTTGATGTCGACGAGTATGACAAAGACAGCGCGCGCGACTTTGCGCTGTGGAAGGCGCCCAAGCCGGGGGAGGCTTTCTGGGATACAGCGATTGGACCGGGGCGGCCCGGCTGGCACCTGGAGTGCTCGGTGATGTCGATGGAGGAACTGGGCGAGAGCTTTGATTTGCACGCGGGAGGAGAAGACCTGGTCTTCCCGCATCATGAAAATGAGATCGCGCAGTCGGAGTCGTTCACGGGAAAAACGTTCGCACGTTTCTGGTTTCATGTGCGCTTCCTGCTGGTCGAAGGCGAGAAGATGTCGAAGAGCCTGGGGAACTTCTATACCTTGCGCGATCTGGTGTTGAAAGGACATAAACCCTCGTCGATCCGGTACTTGCTGACATCGGTGCCTTATCGGAATCAGTTGAACTTCACATTCGATGGGTTGAAGCAGGCGGCGGTTTCGGTGGATCGATTGAGGAATTTTCGCCAGCGGTTGACGGCGGGAAGTTTTGCGTCGGGATCGCGCGCCGAAATGCAATCGCTTGCGAGTGAGACGATCGATAGGATTAAGAACGCTCTGGACGACGACCTTAATGCAGCTCAGGCGCAGGCGGCGCTGTTCGAGATGGTGCGTGCCGCCAACGCGGCGTTGGATGCGGGCGGAATCAAGAAGGATGATGTCCAGCCGCTGCTTAGCGTGCTGGAGAAGTTCGACGAGGTTTTCGCCGTGCTCAACGATGACGATGGCCCCAAGATGAGGCAGGTTCTCGACTGGGCTGATGAGCGAAGGCCGGGAAAAAGACATTAGCACGGAGCTACGCGAGGCAGTGCAGTCGGGCCAACTCTCTGATGGCGGATATTGAGAAGAAAATCGGCGAAATGGAAGCTGCTCGCAAGGCCCGTAACTTCAAGGTTTCCGATGCTCTACGCGCGGAGCTTACGGCTGCCGGCATTGTCATCGAAAATACAAAAGATGGCGTGCGATGGCGCCGGAAATAGTCATCTCGAATGTTAAGCTGAGAGCCGATGGCTCAAAGCTGACGGCTCTGATGAAATCCCTCGACGAATATCTTGTCGATGCCGAGCACGCGCACGGGCATCTCTGCGCTGGACAAGTGCTGGGCGTGCGGCTGGCGATGCTGGGCTTGGCGAAGCTTGGGATCGAAGATCCGCGGGGAAAGGATCGCAAGCGGCTGGTCACCTTCGTCGAGATCGATCGCTGCGCGACCGATGCGGTTGCTGTGGTCACAGGCTGCCGATTGGGCAAGCGCGCGCTGAAGTTCCGTGACTGGGGGAAAGTTGCGGCGACGTTTGTGGACGTAAGTACCGGCAAGGGGATTCGCATCGCAGCCAAAGAATCTTCGAAGGCGCTGGCGCGGCAGATGCATCCAGAAATCGCGGACAAGAACCAACAGCAGATGCTGGCTTATCGCGAAATCTCGGACGAAGACCTATTTGCAATGCAGTGGGTGAAGGTCGAATTGCCGCCGGAGGAGTTTCCGGGATACAAGGGTGAGCGAGTGGTTTGTGAAGTATGCGGGGAAGGGATCAACTTTCGCCGAGAAGTATGGCGCGATGGAAAAGTGCTGTGCTGCGCGTGTGCGGGAGAAAGTTACTACGAGCCGATCTAAGCCGCCTGCTCGTAGGCATGCGCGAGGCGCAGAATTGTGGCCTCGTCAAAATGCTTTCCCAGAATCTGCAAACCGATGGGAAGTTTTTCTTTGGTCTCGCCGCAGGGAATTGAGATTCCGGGAATGCCCGCCAGGTCTGCGGTGACGGTGTAGATATCTGCCAGGTACATAGCCAAGGGATCGTTTGATTTCTCGCCCAGACGAAAGGCTGCCGTGGGACTGGTTGGCGTGACGATCGCGTCTACTTTGCGGAAGGCTTCGTCAAAGTCCCGAGTCAGCAGGGTGCGCACCTTCTGCGCTTTCAGATAATAGGCATCGTAATATCCTGCACTCAGGGCATAGGTGCCGAGCATGATGCGGCGCTTCACTTCGGCACCGAAACCTTCATCGCGGCTTCGGCGATACATTTCGGAGAGCGTCTTCACTCCCCCAGCGCGGTAGCTGTAGCGCACGCCATCGTAGCGGGCCAGATTGGCGGAGGCTTCCGCGGTTGCGATCAGGTAGTAGGTGGGGATTGCGTACGGCGTGTGCGGCAGGGAGACCGGCAGCACCTCGCAACCCAGGTTCTTCAACTTGTCGATGGCCGACTCAACCGCATGGCGGACTTCATCGTCGAGGCCTTCGGCGAAATATTCTTTGGCTACACCTATTCTCAGGCCGCGGACGGGCTTTTCAAGTTCCGCCACATAGTCCGGTACTGGCAAATCCGCGGAGGTCGAATCCATTGGATCGCGGCCGGCGATCGTACGCAGCACGATGGCCGCATCTTTTACCGTCTTCGCCAGCGGACCGATGTGATCGAGCGAAGAGGCAAAGGCGATGAGGCCGTAGCGTGAGACTCGACCATAGGTGGGCATCAATCCGATTACGCCGCAGAACGCGGCGGGCTGGCGAATCGATCCGCCCGTGTCGGAGCCGAGTGCGATAACAGCCATGTCAGCGGCGACGGCGGCCGCCGAACCGCCGGAAGAACCTCCGGGCACGCGAGTCAAGTCGCGCGGGTTATGCACGGGACGAAACGCGGAGTTTTCATTCGAGGAACCCATGGCGAACTCGTCGCAGTTGGTTTTGCCGAGAACAACTGCCCCGGCGGCTTCCAGTCGGGCGACGGCGGTGCAGTCAAAGGGAGGGATGTAGTGACCCAGGATTTTCGAGCCCGCGGTAGTGCGTACGCCGCACGTCGACATCACGTCTTTGATTCCGACGGGCACACCGCCTAGAGGCGGCAATGGCATGCCCTCGGCGGCCATGCGGTCGATGCGATCCGCCTGCTCGAGGGCGCGCTCCTTGCACAGAGTGAGGAAAGCGCCGATCTGGCCGTCTTCTCTCTCGATGCGCGCGTAGTGAGACTCGGCCAGCGCGAGCGCAGTCATCTTTCGCTCTTGTATGGCGGAGCGGGCGGCGTCGATGGTGAGGAAGGTCATTTGTGGAAAACTCAAAGTGGTCAGTGGCTAGTGGTCAGGGGTCAGTAAAAACCGTCATGCCCGGTGGCTGGCCACGGATCACTGGGCACTGACCACTACCTTTCAATCACTTTGGGCACTCGGAAGAAGGTTCCGTCGGCATCGGGGGCGTTGGCCAGAGCTGCTTCCTGCGAAAGCGACTTGCGCAGGCCTTCGACCACATCTTCGCGATTCGCGTAGGCAAATCTCGCACTTCCCTGTTTCGATTGGTCGACGCCGTAGCGGTCCGAGACTTGCGCCATGGGTTCAACGGTGGAGGTATCCAATTCGTTGAGCCTGTCGATGTAATCGAGAATCGAATTCAAGTCGCGGACCATGCCGGTGCGCTCGTCGGCGGAAAGCTCCAGGTTGGCGAGATCGGCTACGTAGGCGACGTCTTTTTCTGTGACTTTCATCATTGTGACTTGGCCCTGTTCTCCTGCAGAATCACGAACTCGATCCTCTCTACTTTTTGCCCGGCATAACGATTCAGTGTGGCGAGGTACCGCGGAGCGAGGGTCTGCATTTCACGTTTCCATCCGGCGTCGGGAACTTCGACGCGCAATACTGAGTTGGAGAATTCCAAGGCCTGCGTACGGGCGGCAACCACCGAACCACAAACCAAGGGCCAAGCGAGCAGCGGCGCTTCAGCCTGCGGCACGCGGCGCAGCGAGCCCAAAACGATCTTTTCTAATCCAGTGCCTGCCTGTTCCAAGGCAGCTCCTCGTCGGCAATTTCTCGCAATCAATCGGTAAGATTTCGATTTTAGCACTCCGGTTTCTCACTGCGTTACAGGGGCTGAAGCCTGCGCTAACTGCCATCGCTTGCGCGGCGCTAAAGCGCCACTCTTCCACGGTGACTCTGAACCCTAAGCGGCATTAGAGCGCCGCTCTTCCATGTCACTGCCGGGGTTTGAAGCGCCTTTCATCTTCTCCCTTCGGGGATTGCGGTTTGGATGGGAAATTCACTCCTGACGAACTCGAGCGCGGCTTCATGTGAAAGGAGCCTGCCTTCGAGCTGGGCGTCTTCCACCGCTTCCAGAATCTCGCGGAACCTGGGGCCAGGCATGTATCCGGCGGCGATCAGGTCGTCGCCAGAGACCAGCGATGCTGGACGAATCTTCTCCGGCGGAATCTCGGATAGCTTCTTCTGGAGGAAATCATAAGTGCTCAAGTTGCGATGACTGGCAAGGCTATCGGCACGGTGCAGGGCGAGATGCTGATCGAAGCCGGGCAGGCGGAGAAACTTCTTCAACGTGGATTCTTTCATGCGCATGACATGACCAAAGCGCATGTGATTGTCGACCAGGGCGAGGATCTGGGCTGTGTCGTGATTAGAGAAGCGAAGACGCTCACAGATTTCCTCGGCAATTTTGACGCCGACCTCGACGTGGCCGTCGAAACGGATGCGGTCAGGAGCGACGCGAAAAGTTGCGGGCTTGCCGACATCGTGCAACAGCGCACCCCAGGCCAACGTGGGGGAGCAGGGATAGGGCAAGTTTTCCAAGAGCAGCAGCGTATGGACGAAGACATCGCCTTCAGGATGGAACTCAGGCGGTTGCTGAACGCCTTTCATGGCAGAAATCTCTGGCAGCACTTCGTCGAGCAAACCGGTCTCGTCCAACAAAAGAAAGGCGCGGGGAGCGTGGCCTTCGGTAAGCATTTTGGTGACTTCATCGCGAACGCGCTCGCGGGAAACTACTTGAATTTCAGGAGCGAGTCGCTGGATCGCGGTGAGCGTCTCGACCTCGATGGCGTAGTCGAAGCGGGCGGCGAAACGGACGGCGCGCAGCATGCGAAGCTTGTCTTCTTCGAAGCGCCGCGCGGGATCGCCGATGGCACGGATGATGCCTGCGTTTAGGTCTCTTTGCCCGCCGACAAAGTCGAGCAGCTCGCCACTGACGGGATCGAGCATCATGCCGTTGATGGTGAAATCGCGGCGGGCGACGTCCTCGCGTGGATCCTGGCTGAAGCGGACTTCATCGGGATGGCGTCCGTCGGAGTAGCCGAGATCGCTGCGGAAGGTTGCGACTTCTACGGCGTTGGACTTCGGCGGCGCGTTCTGGGTTTTGGACTCGCGTTCGGACTCCGGTAGGGGGACGAGAACAACGCCGAACTGCTCTCCTACGGCAAAAGTCTGGGGGAAAATCTCCATGACTTGAGTTGGAGTTGCGCTGGTGGCGACGTCGTAATCTGCGGGCTGGCGCTTCAGGAGCAGATCGCGGACACATCCACCTGCCAGGTAGGCTTGGAAGCCGTGCTGGCGGAGGTTTTGGATGATCGAGATGGCGAACTTCTGAGCCATGGAACGTAACATCGCAAGAGTTATTCTGACGGCCTCCCATGGGGAAGTCCAGCGGCTAAAGCCGCGGTTAGTTTTGCGGGACTTTACGGCGCGGCTGAAGCCGCGCCCTTTCAAAAGGCAATGCGAATTGCTGCAACGATCAAAGGGCGTTGCGTTCGATGCCGGCTTCCTCTTTGTTGGTCGTCTTGCAGGCCCAGGCCATGCGCGGAGTATTGTGCGCGATGCCGATTTGTCCTTGGGTGTTGAGGACGATGATGCCGCCATGGCCATTCAAACGCTGCTTTAGATAATTCATGGCTTCTTGCGCGGCCCATTCCGGAAGATTCCCTGCCGCTACGCGATCGGCGGTCCATTTGGCCAGGACCAACTTCATGATCGGCTCGCCCCAACCCGTGGTGGAAGCAGCCGCGCTGAGATTGTCAGCGTAGCAGCCGCAACCGATCAGCGAGGAATCGCCCAGACGCCCGGGCGCCTTGTTCAGCGTGCCTCCCGTGGAAGTCGCGGCAGCGATGTTGCCTTGGCGATCGAGGGCCACGGCTCCGACCGTGTCGTGAGAGATGTTGGGCGCGAACAACTCATTTCCATGTTTTGCCAAACCATGGCCCGCCTCTTCGCGCTGATACTCGCGAAGGCGTTCCAGTTCGCGCGGAACTATCAAGTCTTCGTTCTTGCACAGCGGGATGCCGTGCTCGACGGCGAAGCGCTCCGCGCCTTCAGCCACGAAATAGACGTGCGGGCTCTCACTCAGAATCTTGCGCGCTGCGCGCACGGGATTGCGCAGTCGTTCGACGCATCCCACACCGCCGGCGCGGAGCGTGGCGCCGTCCATGATGAGGGCATCCAATTGCACCTTGCCATCGCGATTCAGAAAACTTCCCCGGCCGGCGTCGAAGATCTCGTCGTCCTCCATGATCACGACGGCTTCTTCGATGGCATCGAGCGCGGGGCCACCCCGTTCCAGCACCTGCCAGCCTGCCGCGAGAGCTTTTCGGACGCCGCTCAAGTGGGCATCGACCATGTCGTCGGGGATCGCCCAGGCACCGCCGTGAATGACTAGAACAGGATTAATTTGCAAGGAGCGTCCCCGGAAGAAGTGAGATGACTGGATAGTCTAGCATCGCGCTGCGAGGAAACTGAGGTGCATCAGGCGGCGTGGCCGGCTTTGGCGGAAGCGGCGGGCGGCGCGTCCTGAGTGCGGGTCCAGGTGTAGCGCATGCGGTGGATTACGGTAAGAGTGGAGAGAACAGCGATGATCCAGAGCACGGGCGCCATGCGGTTGAAGAGGGCGCCGATGATTACCAGAACCAGGCGTTCCGGGCGCTCCATAAACCCGACGCGGCAAGATCCGATGAGCGACTCGGCGCGGGCGCGGGTGTAGCTGACCATGATAGCGCTGACCATGACGAAGGCGGTAAGGACGACGTAGAAGAAGCGGTCGCCGCGGGCGTAGAAAACCAGCAGACCTAAGAACTGGGAGGCGTCGCTATAGCGGTCGACCACGGAATCGAAAAAAGCTCCGAAGCGGGTGACCCGGTTGGTGGCGCGGGCTACCTGGCCGTCCACGAGATCGAAAAAACCAGAAAAGATAATGACGAGTCCGGCGAGGAAAAACATGTGACGCTGGGTGGATGCATTTGCCGAACCGAAAAGGATCGCGGCCCAAGTGTTTACGACAAGGCCCATGAACGTGAGCACATTCGGATTGATGCGCGACAGCGCCAGCCAGCGCACGATGGTATCGAGTAGAACACCGCAGGCGCGGCCAAAGGCGCTGGTCCATGATGCCGACATCAGGCTTCCGCCTTCTCCGGGCCGGCTTCGGCTTCATCGTGAACAGTGATTAGGCTCAGGATTTCCAGTTCTCGCTTGCCGTTGGGAGTGATCACGGTGGCTTCGTCGCCAACCTTTTTGTTGAGCAGGGCGCGACCGATGGGCGAGGTGGTTGAAATCTTTCCAGAAGCCACGTCCGATTCTTCGCTGGTGACCAGCTTGTACTCGATCTCCTCATTCTTGGTGCTGTCGTAAACCTTGACGGTGGAACCGAGCCCCACTTTGTCCTTGGGGATATTGTTCATGTTGGTCAAAGAGAGATCGGCCAGACGTTTGCCGAGCTGGCGGAAGCGCGCCTTGACGAACTCCTGGCGCTGCTTGGCCATGTGATACTCCGCGTTCTCGCTGAGATCGCCGAGAGCCGCAGCTCGTTTGATCTCCTTGGGCAACTCGTGAACGAGTTCGTGTTCGAGCGCGTCGACTTCTTCCTGCAGTTTTTTCTTAAGTTGATCAGTCATGCGTGAACGGGGGCCTTCAGTAGGGCTTTTAAGATTATAAACCCGCTTGGGAGACTACGGCATGGGGAGCGCTGACCGAAGATGCGACCGGGTTCGGCCAGCCGATCCAGCAGATTCCCGGATTGGTCTTGGTCCCGATGATTCTGAGCAAGATTGCGCCACACCTTGGTCTGCAGCGACTAGCATGACCTAAAGGGTACAATCTGTGCTTTCGGGTCGAACTACGCGAGCGATCCTTCGTTGCCTTGACTGGCTGGCAGGACGTATTCTGCCGCCGGACAAGACTCCAGCGCACCAGCAAACCGGTCGCCGGGGTGAGGAAGCGGCCTACTTTCATCTCAGAAAATTGGGCTACACCATGGTAGCGCGGAACTTCCGGTCGCCACGCTGCCGCGGCGAAATCGATCTGATCGGATGGGAGCGGGATGTCCTTTGCTTTGTGGAGGTGAAGACCCGCAGCACGCGCGACGTGAAGCCTGGCGAAGCGGCCGTGGACCGGCACAAGCGGCAGGAGGTGGCGGCGGTAGTACGAGAGTACTTGCGACGCTTTCCACCTTCGTGCCAGTGGCGCTTCGACGTGGTCAGCGTATACTATGGGCATTCAAAAACCAGCCGACCGCAGATCGAGATATTTCGTAATTCCTCCCTGTCGGCGTAGGATAAAAGATTCGTCTATCTAGACAAAAGAGGTTTTCTGAGTGCCAGAGCTGAGAAAAGATCCCATTGTTGGCCGCTGGGTAATTATTTCCACAGACCGAGCAAAGCGGCCCACGGATTTTGCCCGGGAGAACGTGAAGTTGAAGGGCGGCTTCTGCCCCTTTTGCTACGGAAACGAGAGCAAGACGCCGCCGGAAATTCAGGCCTACCGGCCAGGATCGAATGGCGGGCCGGCGTCGCAGCGGGATACGCCTGGGTGGACGGTGCGAGTGGTGCCGAACAAGTTTCCGGCGCTGGGAATTGAGGGTAACCTGAATCGCCAAGCCGAGGGCATGTTCGACCGGATGAACGGCATTGGGGCGCACGAAGTGATTATCGAAACGCCGGATCATAACGCCAGCCTGGCGACGTTGCCTCCAAAGCGAATTGAGGATGTGCTGTGGACGTTTCGGGACCGCATTCTTGATCTGAAGAAAGACCGGCGATTCAAATACATCCTGCTGTTCAAGAATCATGGCGAGGCTGCGGGTGCGTCGCTGGAACATGCACATTCGCAACTGATTGCGCTGCCGATTTTGCCGATCAACGTGGTCCAGGAGCTGGAAGGGGCGAAGCAGTACTTCCTATATAAAGAGCGCTGCGTGTTCTGCGACATCATCCGGCAGGAAACTGAGAATGGCAGCCGAGTGGTAGCCGAGAACGAGAACTTCCTGACCATCGCGCCCTACGCGCCGCGGTTTCCGTTTGAAACCTGGATTCTGCCGAAGCAGCACGAGTCGGCGTTCGAGAACTCGTCCTCGCACATGTTCGAAAATCTCGCGAAGGCGCTGAAGACGTTGCTGATCAAGGCGGACCGGGTGCTGGATAATCCACCTTATAATCTAGTGATTCACACTTCACCGGCGCAGGATTCTACCAACGACCACTATCACTGGCACATGGAATTCATGCCGAAGTTGACGAAGACGGCTGGATTCGAATGGGGTACGGGGTTCTACATCAATCCAACGCCGCCGGAAGAAGCGGCGAAATTTCTCCGTGAAGCGAGTGTGGAAGAGCCGGTTCCGGCTACGGTCGGATAAGTCGACCGTTAGAGCATGAAAAAGGAGGGCACGGCAGGGTGCCGTGCCCTTTGCAGTTGATGCGGAGAGAGAATGCTGATAGCGGGGAACTGTGCGAAGCCGCGCTCCAGCAGTGGATAAGCGTAAACGGCAGCGGGGTGAGAATTGTCACCAAAATGTAAAAAGATTGGCATTCCGGCGGGATGCAACGGCGGCTGGCGGCAGAAAGGCTGAACCTTATCGTCGGCTGGCTAGCCTTGGGTACGGTCCTGGAATTCTTCGTGCCAAGCCATCTGAATGGCCTCGAGCTTACCTTCGTTGGAAGCTCCGGGATCGCCCTTGAAATCGGGCAGCTCGGTCACGTAGCGGTGGAGATCGGTGAAGCGGACGGTGAGGGGATCGACCTCGGGATGAGCTTCGGATAGAAGGATGCCGATATCTTCGGCGTCGTCCCAAGTAAGAGGTTTGGGCATGGGAAAGTTCCTAACTGCAGTTTCGAGTTTATGGTTTCCAGTTTCCGGAAACCGTAACGTCCGGCATTTTAAGGTTGATGGAATCTGGAAACTCGAAACCTGAAACTGCTTCCTAGTGGTGTTCTTCCGATATGTAATTGCGGTTCCAGGCGGGGATCTCGACCACTACCTTAC
>CAVXFD010000011.1:0-391243 GCA_963760855.1 uncultured Acidobacteriaceae bacterium
TACGTACACAAGAATAGATTTGATTTTGAGCATTCTTAAGCAGTCTGCAAGCTTACAGCGCAACATAGGACAATCTTGGGTGTTGGGGAGCATCCACAAAATGGAGTTTCAACGTGGAAAGCCAATGGCTCACACTCAATGAAGCAGCAGCATACTTGAAAATCAATCCCCGCACCCTAGCACTCTGGGCACGTCAGAAGAAAGTCCCCGCTCACCGGCTATCCGGCATCCGTCGCTGTGTTTGGCGTTTCTTACAGCGAGAATTGGATGCTATGCTTGGCCTGTCATCCGCTGACTCTGCTGATAAAGGAGCAGCATGAGAGTACAGCGACACGCAAGGGGATCCGTGCGCTTCGACAAGCGGCGCAGGACCTGGAATTACCTCTGGTATGAGTCCGGCACGCGCCGGTCAAAACTAGTTGGAACCAAGCAGGATTACCCAACCAAAGCAAGCGCGTGGAAAGAAGTTGAGAGGCTAGAGGTTGGGCAACCAAGAAAGCAAACCGGGGATACAGTGCGGGACGTAATTGCACGTTACGAAGTGGAACGGATGCCCTCACGCCATACTACGGCGCGGGTGTATCGCTCTTTCCTCAAGAATCACATCACTCCAAAGTGGGGAGACACACTCATACGAGATGTGCAGCCTCGCCCGGTTGAATTGTGGCTCCGACAGTTGTCCTTGTCGCCAAAGTCCAAAACGCACGTGCGGTCTCTTATGCACGGGCTTGTGGAGTTTGCGATGTGGGCCGGAGTCCTGGACATAAGCCGGAACCCGATCGCGCTTGTCCAGAACAAAGGAGCAACGCGAAAGACTCGGAAGGCCCGCAGTTTAACAGTAGAGCAGTTTCACGCTCTGTTGAGGGAGCTGCATGAGCCGTTCGCAACCTTGGCGCTGCTTTGCGTCTGCCTGGGCCTTCGCATCAGTGAGGCTTTGGCACTCAGATGGTCTGATGTGGACTGGTTAGGTTCACGGCTGAGCATCCGGCGCGGCATTGTTGAGCAGATTGTGGACGACGTGAAAACCGAAGGCTCCGCGAAGACGTTCACCCTTGCGGGCGAATTGCTGGACCGGCTCAAATCCTGTAAACAGCGTTCCGAATTTTCGGGACCTGAGGACTGGATTTTCGCTAGTCCCATGAAACTCGGAAGGCTCCCGTACTCCTACACGGGCGTTTGGCGGGAACTTGTGCGGGCCGTGATACCGGCTGGAATCGGGCACATCGGTACGCACGCATTCCGCCACAGCTACCGCTCATGGCTTGACGCCGTGGGCACTCCCGTGGCCGTACAGCAAAAGATGATGCGCCACGCGGACATCAGAACCACGTTCAACATCTATGGCGACGTTGTTACGGATGAGATGACTACCGCGAGCAGTAAGGTCGCTCAGCTTGTTTTCCAAACGAACGGAGCGCAAACAGAGCGCAAAGGAAGCTAAGCCATTGAAAGGATGGCTCCTCAGGTAGGATTCGAACCTACAACCCTTCGGTTAACAGCCGAATGCTCTGCCATTGAGCTACTGAGGAGTGTGAGGAGCGCGCTTGTGAGCACGCCTCTGAAGCCCATCAATCATAACATTTCGCGCCCCCGCTGAAAACAGCCGCTCCGGGATTTTGGTACGCTATCCAGTTGCGACGTGACTCAGTTCCGAGGTGACCGATGAGTGCAGCGGGTTTGATGGCTACTTCGATTTTTCTTTTGATGGCTGCGGCCTTCGCTGGCAATGATGTGAAGGCTTCCGCGCCCGCGCAGGTGCCCAAGGCGGAGAAGCGTCCGCTCGAGGAGACGCTCCACGGAGTGAAGATCGTCGACAACTACCGCTGGCTCGAGGATGGCACCAGTCCCGACACTCAGAAGTGGGTGGCCGAGGAGATGGCTTATACCAACGCTCTCCTCGATCCCCTCCCCGGCCGCGACGCCATTCACCAGCGCCTCACCGAACTCCTCAGCATCGGCAGCATCAGCCAGCCACAAATCGGCGGCAAATATTATTTCTACACCCGCCGCGAAGGCATGCAGAACCAGCCCGTGCTTTACGTCCGAGAAGGCGGCGCCGAAGCAAAAACCAACGCCAAAGATCGCGTCCTGCTCGACGTCAACCAGCTCGCCTCCGACGGCACCATCGCCCTCGACTGGTTCCAGCCTTCCGAGAACGGAAAGTATCTCGCCTACGGCACCTCGCCCAGCGGCTCGGAAATGAGCACCCTCCATATCATCGAAACCAAAACCGGCAACCAGCTCCCCGACACCATCGAGCGCACCCGCGCCTGCAGCATCGCCTGGCTTCCCGACAACTCCGGCTTCTATTACACCCGTTATCCCAAGAAAGGCGACGTTCCCGACGGCCAGGAGATGTACAACCGCCACATTTTCTATCACGACCTCGGCACCGATCCCGACACCGACCTGAAAATTTTCGGCGAAGGCCGCGACCCCGAAGACTGGCCCAGCGTCAGCCTCGACAACGATGGCCGCCTGCTCCTCATCACCGTCGAGCAAGGCTGGACCAAGACCGAGCTCTTCCTGATGGACTTGAAAAAAGGCACGCCGCCCATCCGCATCACCACCGGCAAGAATTTTCTCTATACCGGTTCCATCTACAACGGCCGCGTCTACATCGTCACCAACGAAGATGCTCCCCGCTACCGCGTCTTCGTCACCGAAGCCGGAGACTATGAACGCGACAACTGGAAAGAAATCATTCCGCAGACCGGACGCCGTCCTGCAAGGCGCAGCCGTCTGGGGCGGAAAGATTTTCGCCCAGTACGAACAGAACGCCACTTCCCAGCTGAAGGTTTTCGATATCGCCGGAGACAAAATCAGCGACCTCCCGCTTCCCGCGCTGGGCACGGTCTTCGGCTCCGACGGCAAATGGAATCGCGACGAAATTTTCTACGGCTTCATTTCCTTCACCGTTCCTCCCACCGTTTATCGTTACGACCTCAAGACCAAAGCCACCACGCTCTGGGCCAAGGTCGACGCCCCTTCCATCGATCCCGCCGCCTACGAAGTCAATCAGGAGTGGTTCCACTCCAAAGACGGCACCCGCGTCCCCATGTTCATCGTCAACAAGAAAGGATTGAAAAAGGACGGCCACAATCCCACGCTGCTCACCGCCTATGGCGGATTCAACGTAAGCCTCACTCCAAACTTCAGCCGCACCGCCTATCTCTGGATGGAGCACGGCGGAGTCTATGCCGTCGCCAATCTGCGCGGCGGCGCCGAGTTCGGCGAAGACTGGCATCGCGCCGGAATGCTGGACAAAAAGCAGAATGTCTTCGACGACATGATCGCCGCCGCCGAACATCTCATCGCCGAAAAATATACCGACACCAATCACCTCGCCATTCAGGGCGGCTCCAACGGCGGCCTGCTCATGGGCGCCATGATCACCCAGCGTCCCGATCTGTTTCGCGCCGTCGTCTGCCAGGTTCCCGCTGCTCGACATGCTGCGCTATCAGAATTTCCAAATCGCCAAGCTCTGGATTCCCGAGTACGGCACCGCCGACAATCCCGACCAGTTCAAGTGGCTCTACGCCTATTCCCCCTATCACCACGTGAAAGAGGGAACGGAGTATCCCGCGATCTTATTCATGACCGCCGACACCGACACCCGCGTCGATCCCATGCACGCCAAAAAAATGGCCGCCGAGATGCAAGCCGAAGCCAAAAACGGCGCCAGCAAAACCCGTCCCATCTTGTTGCGGATCGAATCGAAAGCCGGCCACGGAGCAGGGAAGCCAGTAACCAAGCAGATCGAAGAGTTCACCGATGTGTATTCGTTTCTGTTTTGGCAGCTGGGGGTGAAGGAGTAGAGGACGCTTCGCGATAGAATCGCTCCCCAGGAGTGAGGTCAATGCCACCCGATCCGTCGCTCTCAGGGTCAACTGAGAAAAAGCGAAAACGCCACCGACCACCGCAGTTGAAGGTGGTGTTCGACACAAACGCCCTTTACGTCACTTCCGCCACGGCCGGTTCTGCTATTGACTTGCTCCGCCACGATGTAAGCGACCTCATTGCAGAGTCAAAATACCCCGATCTTGACATTTTCTTTTCGAAGCATTGAAGACCGCAACGCCCGATTTTGAAGGCATGGTATTGTTGGCAGCTATCGAAGGAGGAACGTTCAAGTGAGGCGAGTCGGGAAGTGGTTTTTCACCTTAGGTTCGTTGGCCGTCTTGCTGGCTATCGGCATTACGTCGACCATCGGGTGGAGACCGTTTCTCGGCCCGAGGGCGCGTGCTCTCACGAACCGCACATTCGAGCGTACGCAGCAACGCCTCGAGCGAGGCCGCTACATCGTGACGGCGTTGAGCGGTTGCGTCTATTGCCACAGCCCGCACGACTGGACCGCCCCGGGCACGCCCATAATGGCTGGCAAAGAAGCTTCCGGAGAGGTTCTGCCCTACGCTGGTCTGCCCGGGCGCATCGTGGCGCCGAACCTTACCCCCGATCAGGAAACCGGAGCGGGCAGTTGGACTGATGATCAACTGGCCCGCGCTATACGCGAAGGCGTCGGCCACGATGGCCGCGCCCTTTTTCCCATTATGCCGTACCAACACTACCGCAATATGTCGGATGAGGACATGGCGTCCGTTGTGGTCTACCTGCGGTCCCTGCCTGCTGTCCACAACCAGCTTCCGGCCACCGAAATCATTTTCCCCGTAAAGTACCTGATCCGCAGCGCTCCCGAGCCGATTGCCGCGCCGGTCGCCGACGTCGCCTCCCTCGACCAGTCCAAATACGGAACCTATCTTGTCGACCAGGCCGGTTGTATCGACTGCCATACAGCTCAAGTGCGGGGACAAGACGTCTCCGGTATGGACTTCGCCGGTGGCTTTCCCTTCACAGGCCCCTGGGGCACGGTCGCGAGTGCGAATATCACGCCCGATCCATCTGGAATCTCGTATTACGACGAGGCTCTTTTCTTGAAGGTGATGCGCACCGGACTGGTCGGAGGCCGCAAGCTAAGCCCGATCATGCCCGTAATGGTTTACAAGAATCTAACCGATGACGACCTCAAGGCGATCTTTGCCTTCCTTCGGACAACAAAACCTGTGAAGCATCGCGTAGACAACTCAGAGGCGCCGACCGAATGCAAGCTCTGCAAACAGAAACACGGTGGCGGCAGCGAAAACTAGTATTGCGACCGCGAGCGCCAGAAAACCTGGACTGGGTCCATGAATACTAAAACCTTGTTCCTTAAGTTAGCGCTGATGCTGCCTCGCTCCCGGATTGTCTGGTGCCCCCTTTTAGGCCTGCGCCTCCATATAGGCGCGCAAGATGGCGTTGATGCGGGTCTGGTAGCCGCGCTGTTGCCGGAACCAGCGGAGAAGGTCGGTATCAAGCCGCATGGTCACGATGGTTTTCGGCGACGGCATAACGACCTTAGATTAGCATTTTTCCAGAATGCGGCATCGGTGGGGCGAGCGTCCGGGTCCGCGAGGATGCCTTTGCGGATCGCAGCGGGGCTCATGCCATCCAGCCTGCGCCAGTCAGTCTTGCCTTCGCGGCCCCGCCGAGATGATCCGCCTCTCGTCATTTTTTCCGACGGCATAAATAAACGTCCTCTTCTTCCCCAGCCTAGCGCACGAAGTGTATTTACACAATGTAAATACAGGGGCGGCAGAGGGCAGCCCCCAACCCCACTCCTTGTCATTCCGAAGCCGTTCGTAGCCGCGATTAGCGGCGAGAACGGCGAGGAACCTGCTGTCCTTTGCGTCGCTCCCGAGGACTGCGCGCTGCCGGGTCCCGCGCTGTGATATCCAACCTTGCCTTC
The DNA here is from genome assembly GCA_963760855.1 of uncultured Acidobacteriaceae bacterium. GTDB lineage: Bacteria > Acidobacteriota > Terriglobia > Terriglobales > Acidobacteriaceae > Sulfotelmatobacter. Next base: position 5,783 of record CAVXFD010000011.1, read on the forward strand.
CACAGCCAAACTCCGCAATCATGGTTGAGGCCGTGACGCCTAACAAATAAGGTAGCGAGTCCCGACCGAAGTCTTTATTCCCGGATTTCAGTACCTAAGCTCTTTGACATCCATACTTTAGCGAGGTCCTCAGGAATGGTCATCACTGATTCTAAAAGACTTACAGAGCGGCCAGACTCCGAAGCAACTGAAAACAAAGATTTTACCTGTAAGTCCTTTAGAGGACGTATTTTGCAAGGAACGATTTTCGGTAACTCGATGATCCTGAAGATTTTGCAAGACAAGAGGGGGAGGGGGGAGGGGTACCCAAGCGCAACGTTAACGTTAAAGATCGCTCAAGCTCCAACTCCGACGCTCGGCCCCACTTCGATCATCCCAGCAATGCCGGCCAGCCGCCGATAAGACTCCAGCCGGTCCGCGTGTTCATATGTATCGGTCACCACGATCACCTCGTCGGCACCGGTCTCGCTGACCAGCTTCTCCAGCCCAGCCTTCACAGTCGCATCCGATCCCACGATCGCCGCGCCCAATCTGTTCTCGACCGCCGCCCGCTCTAAGTCCTCCCACAGCGGCTCCATCGAATCCACCGGAGGCAACAATTCGACCGGCTGATTTCGGATCAGCCGCAAAAATCGCTGCTGCGGAGTGGTGAACAATCGCCGCGCCGCCGCATCCGTCTCCGCCGCAATCACCTGCACCCCGACCATGAAATAAGGCTGTCGGAGAGAGTCACTTGGCCGGAAGCGCTCGCGGTAAAGTTGAGCCGCCTCATACAAATAGTCCGGAGCAAAGTGCGCCGCAAACGCAAACGGCAAGCCCAGAACCCCCGCCAGTTGCGCGCTGAAGCCACTCGAGCCCAGCAGCGTGATCGGCACATTGCTTCCTTGCCCGGGAATCGCTTTCACCGCTTGTCCAGGCTTTTCGGGGCCGAGGTAGGAGCGCAGTTCGTCGAGCAGCGCCGGGAAATCTTCTCCGCTTTGCTGCAGATCGCGCCGCAGCGCCCGCATCGTCTGAAAGTCCCCGCCCGGAGCGCGTCCCAGCCCAAGATCGATTCGCCCTGGATAGATCGCTTCCAGCGTGCCAAACTGCTCCGCCACCACCAGCGGTGCGTGATTCGGCAGCATCACCCCGCCGCTCCCCACGCGAATCGTCTTCGTCGCGCCCGCCACATGTCCGATGAGAACCGAAGTGGCGGAGCAGGCCAGTCCAGAAATCGAGTGGTGTTCTGCCAGCCAGTAGCGCTTGTATCCCAGCTTTTCCACGTGCTTCGCCAGGCCCACCGAGCGCGCAATCGCGCTGCCCGCAGCCTCACCCGGCCGCATTCCGACCAGATCCAATACGGAAACTGTTAGCCCTCTTGCCATGCCAATTTAGATGAAGCCGCAGGGCTTCAGACTCAAATCAAGGGTTGACCTGTTCCTGCCACCGGATTAAGATTCGCAATCGCCCTAGGTCACCGGGCAATCTCCCCCCAAACGCGGGCACAGTTCCGCGATGAATCTGCGCCGTGAGGAGCGCCTTTGATGGCGACTCGAAGATCCGAATTCGCCGTTCCTGTGGCCGAATTCGCCGCAGCCCTGCTGGCTCGGCCGGAGGTAGCCGCACGCTCGCAGGTCATCGCCGAACAAGTTGCGCAACTTCTGCCGGCGGACGCAGTCGTGGTGTACGTCATCGAGAACCAGCAAGACCCGTCTTGGACACCGAAGGCCACCTTCGGCGAGATCACCGTAGCTCGGGGAATGGAATTCGAGAGCGGAACGCTCGGCACGGTAGCGGAAAGCAGGGAGTTTGCCGAATTCGACGCAAGCGATCTCGCCCGTGAAGAATACGCGCACCTCGATATCCGGCGCACCGTCACCTCGCTCGTCTACATGCCCCTGCTGATGGGCGAAACTCTTCTCGGCGCCATCGAGGTGATCAGCTACGAAGAGGCGTTCCCGGAGGAGACACAGGAAGGGCTCGACGAAATCGCCCAACTGGCCGCTCCCGCCTTGGCTGCCGCCTTATCGTACGAGAGCGAACGCAACACCAGTCTTCATTCCATCAGCCGCGTTGCACAGATGTACGACCTGGAAAAGGTCTTCAACTCCACCCTGGAGATGAACGAGCTCCTCCCCACGATCGCCAAGAAGTTCCAGGAAGTGATGAATGTTCAAGCGATCAATTTGTGGATGGTTAATAACGATGCCCTCGAACTGGTGAGCTCGGAAGGACTCGATCCTACAGTCGCCGTGGGCCAAGTACAGAGGCCGGGCGAAGGCGTGGCCGGAGACATCTCCGACAACGGCGAGCCTGTGCTGATCACCGATCCCGCCGACGAGCGCCTGAAGAAGCGCAATGCCGAGCATCAAGATACCCCGATATTCTCTCTGGTGGCCGCCGCTCTCATGGAACACGAGAACCTGGTGGGCGTGGTGGAATCGGTCAATCGTCTGGATGGCGAGCCCTTCGACGAAGACGACCAGTTCCTTCTGACCAACATCTGCGAAACCGCCAGCAACGCTCTGCACAACGCCAGCCTGCTGCAGACGGAGCGCAAGGTCGAGATCCTGCAAACCTTGGTGCAGGTGAGCAGCGAGATTACGTCAACGCTCAACCTCGATCGCGTGCTGCAATCGGTGGTGAACCATACCCAAGCCATCGTTCCCTTTGAACGTGCCGCGATCGCCCTGGAACAGCGCGGCGCGCTGCATCTGAAAGCCATCTCGGGGATGACGCAGATCAATCCCGCCGATCCCGCAGTTTCTGCTTTGAAGGAAATGCTGGAGTGGGCCTCGATTTCCACGAATGAGACCAACGTCACCCAGCACGGCGACAAGATTGACGACCCGCGCCCGGAAACCCAGACCAGGTTTGCCGCTTACTTCGCCGCCAGTGGCATGCGGGCATTTTATGCGCTTCCGCTCATCGACGATCAGGGGCGGCTCGGCATTTTGTCCTTTGAGAGCAGCGATCCCGATTTCCTCACCGTGGCGCATCTCGAGATCATTAAGGTGCTGGCCGGTCAAGCCACAGTCGCGCTGCGCAATGCTTCACTCTACCGCGAAGTCCCGTTCATTAATCTGCTGGAGCCGTTGCTGCAGAAGAAGAAACGCTTCCTGGCCATGGAAAAACGCCGGCGCCGGCTCATGATGGCCATCGCTGCGGCCGTGGGGCTGTTCCTTATATTTTGTCCGTTGCCCATGCGCGTGGACGGCGTTGCCACGGTGGCATCGACACGATCGGCGCAGGTGCAGGCCGAGGTCGATGGTGTGGTCAAGAATGTGCACGTTCGTGAAGGCGATTCTGTCAGGCAGGGCGCAGTGCTGGCCGAGCTGGAAGACTGGAACTACCGCGCCGATTTGGCGGACGCCGAGGCCAAGTACAGCGAAGCCATGTCCACCATGAATCGCGCTCTGGCGCAGAATGACGGAACCCTGGCGGGAACCGAGCGGGTGAAAGTCGATTACTTGAGAGCGGAACTGGCGCGCGCCCGCGAACGACTGAATCGAACCATCATCCGGGCTCCTTTCGATGGAATCGTGACTACAGCGCAAGTGCAGAACTCGGTGGGACGTCGTCTGATTCACGGCGACATCTTTGCGGAGGTCATCGAGACTTCTCCTGTGACCGCGGACGTTGCGATTCCCGAAGAAGACGCAACGTTGCTGCGGAGTGGTGAGACAGCCTCCATCAAGCTCGAAAGCTTTCCGCTGGAGACTTTCCGAGGCAGCGTAGCCGTCATCAGCCCGCAAAGCCAGGTCGATTCCGATCACCGGGCCTTCGTCGCACGCGTCAGCGTCACCAATCCCGACAGTGCGATCCGGCCTGGTATGCAGGGACGCGGCAAGGTGTTCGTGGGCTGGCATCCTGCCGGGTATGTATTGTTGCGTGGTACCGCGATGTGGCTTTGGGACAAGTTGTGGTCGTGGTTCGGTTGGTAGCAAGAATCGCTTTTTGGGGAGTCGGTTATGCGGAAGTCTTCATCTTGCAGTTGGCTGTTGGCGGCGTTTGGACTCACTGGTTTGCTGTGCGGCTGCAGTTCCACTCCGACCGTTGCGGGAGCCGCTCCAGCTGACCCCACCAAGCCCGCGGTCGAAACGACCACGCAGACTCAACCAGCGCCCACAGACTACATCGCTTCTGGACCAATCGTCGTTGAGAACCAAGTCGACCTCGCCGCGCAGCGCGACGGATTGGTGGCGCAGGTTTTCGTCGAGACCGGCGCACCGATAAAAAAGGGACAGATTCTCGCCCAGCTTGATGACCGGCAACTTGCCGCCGACAAAGATGCTGCCGCTGCCAAGGCGCGAAGCGTGGAAGCGGACCTTAAGAACTGGGAAGCCAGCGCGCAGGTTGCGAAGACCCAGCGCGATCGCTCTGAGCAACTGTGGGCTGCCAACATTATCGCGAAATCCGAAGAAGAGAAGGCGAAGTACCAATACGACGCAACCGAATTCGAAGTTGAGCGCCAACGGGAAGACTTAAAAGTCGCACAAGAGACGCAGCGATCTCTGGAACTTGAAGTGGAGAAAACCAGAATCACTGCTCCCTTCGATGGTGTCGTGGCTCGCCGTTACATTCGCGCGGGACAGGAAGTCGCGAAGAACGATCGCTTGTTTTGGATTTCAGCCGTCGCGCCTTTACGAGTGAAGTTCGCCCTTCCCGAAGCTTACCTGGGCCGGGTCCGGAAAGGCACGGAGTTGATCGTGGTACCGCCGGCGACCCCTTCCGATCTCCACCAGGCTCGGGTCATTCTTGTGGGTCCCGTGGTTGACCCTTCGAGCGACACCATCGACGTCACCGCCGAACTGCAAGGGTGCATCCGCCGACCTGCGACCGGGAATGACCGCCAACATCCGCCTGAAGAATCCGCAATGAATCTTGCCGAAGTCCTGAATGTCGCGCTTCCCGAGCTGCCGGCTCAGCCGGATGAAGGGATATCCTCGGCTTCATCCCAAGATGATTGCGCGCGAACAGATCGAGGGCGGCGTTCCCACGATCGTCGCGATGGTTTCGGGCAGTGAGTTATATTGTCCGCTTCAGTCCAGAACAATGGAAGCTGGCGCAACTATTCGACGGAAAGCGATCTTTCAGCGAAATTGCAGAAGTTTTCCAGAAAGAGACAGGCATAGGTATCACCGAACAGCAAATACGAGAATTTGTTGATCCACTCGAGGAATGCGGGATCTGGTACAAGACGACGCTCGAGATCAGCACTACAGCTGGCCAGAAACAGGCGGACGAGCGCCGTCGCAAGGCCAAGAAGGACATCGATCTGTCGCTGATGACTTTCTCCACCTGGGATCCCGACAACTACCTCACCCGGGTCCACGAGCGCCTGAGTTTCATGTACACGAAATGGTTCACCTTGCTGACGCTGGGAGCGTTCGCTCTCATGGTCCTCATCTTCATCAGCGGATGGAGTGAGATCTGGCGCGACACGGTGCGGTACTACACGTTCAGCGACAAGAGTGCCCGCGACCTGGCCGAGTTCTGGCTTTTGTTCTGCGGACTGGGATACTTTCATGAATGCGCTCACGGCCTGACCTGCAAGCATTTCGGCGGCGCAGTTCACAGCATGGGCTTCATGCTGGTTTATCTGTCCCCCGCCTTCTTTTGCGAAGTGGGAGAGGTCTTCGTATACGCAGGTAAGTGGTCGCGAATCGCTACGATTGTGGCCGGAATTTGGGTTGAGCTGATGTTTTGCTCCTTGGCAAGCATCATCTGGTGGGGAACTCCTCCCGGCAGTCCCGATCCACGATTTCGCCTATAAGATCATGATGATCACGGGTGTGGCTGTGGTTGTGATGAACCTGAACCCGCTGATCAAACTCGATGGCTACTATCTCTTTGGCGAGCTGATCGGGATGCCGACGCTCAAGGAGGATTCGACAGACTATCTTTCCAGCTGGGTAAAGCGTCACGTGTTCCGGCTGCCGGTAGAGGTTGCTTATCTGCTCCCGCGGCGGCGTTGGTTCTTTGTGATTTATGCAATTCTCTCGGGCTTCTACAGCTACTTCATCCTATTTGCGGCGGTGCGCTTCGCTTATAACGTTTTCTCCCACGTCAGCCCGCAGTGGGCATTCCTGCCGGCGCTCCTACTCGCGGGGTTAATCTTGCGAGTGCGATTGCGCTCCTCGATGAGGTTCGTGAAGGATTTTATTCTGGATAAGAAACAGAGTGTTTGGACGTTTTGGAATAAGCCGCACAAGACGATAGGCGTCTCCATAGCGGTCGGCCTCGTCCTGTTCGCGCCGGTGTGGCGCAAAACTGTTGGGGGGCGGTTTGTTCTCGAACCGGAGCAGCGTGCCGTTGTACGTGCGACGGTGCCGGGGCAGATCTCACAAGTGTTGGCTGACGAGGGGTGCTTGGTGGCGGCCGGAGCGCCGCTATTCTCTCTGCGCAATCTACGGCTTGAAACCCAGGCGGATGTTGCCAGGGCTGATCTCAGCAGCGCGGAAGCGCGCGCCCGCGAGGCGCAATTGACGTATACGAACGTGGGATCGGCGCGAGCCGAGAGTGCGTCGCAAGCGGGACGCTCGCGGTCGGTTCTCGAACAGGTGGCCGCGCTGCAGGTTGCAAGTCCAATCGCCGGCGTAGTAGCGACACCAAGAATCCGCGACCGGCTTGGTTCATTCGTTCAGGAAGGAGATGTGGTAGTCGAAGTGGACGACAACAGGAACCTCAAGGCGCGAATCTTCATCCCGGAGTTCCAGGTCCAACAAATTCGAGCCGGAGATCTCGTTTCTTTAAAGCTGAGATCCTTGTTCTGGTCTGTACGAGGGCAGGTAAACTCGATTGCTCCCGCTTCCTCTGAGATCGCACCCGGTCTTGTCGAGGAGGAGAAATACAAAGGCATCGCGCCACCCATATACTACGTGGCTACGGTGTTGGTTGCGAATACGAAAGGGAATTTGCGGTCAGGAATGTCAGGGGAAGCAAAAGTACAGGTCAGGCGGCAAAGCATAGCTGGATTGGTATGGGAAACCGTCCGCCAGGCGCTTCAGCGAAAGTTTTGGTAATGATGGCGGCTAAACCGAAAGCGAGGAAGGATCAAGCGCGGCAAGTCCCCCAACTCGCAGCGCCGTGAACCCTCCCCTCTTTAGTTCGGCAAACCTTAGACCTGCTTTCCCAGCTTACCCAACTTTCCCAGCTTACCCAACTTTCCGAGCTTACCGAGTTTGCCCAACTTGCCGAGCTTGGCCATTTGAGCGTGCTGAGTCGATTTGACTGGGTTAACGGAAGCCGTCGCGATGTTGGCCTTCTTAGCGGCCGTCAGATTCCCGATCAAAGATTTCTTTTGGATCGACATTTTGGTTTCTCCTCTTTCTCGATTTCCGTCCGTGCTCGGTTATGTGGATAGCAACTCCGGTGCCAAAGCGCGGCAGGTTCCTGCCGTCTCCCTCAAATCCAAGGAAATCAGCTAGTTAATCTTTAATTGAGCAGAAGGAAGGGACAACGGAGCCGGCGGCGAAGATGTGGACGGGTTAAATATTAATCCACAGTGGATGATATTTTAATACTTGCCGCGAGGGGAATGAATTTTTCAATCCCGACCGACATGGTATTTGCGGCAAAGGTAGTGCATTTTCTGCTTGTCGACCTGCAGCAGCCGCGCCGCGCCGATCTTGCTGCCACCGGAACGCCGAAGCGCCGCGGTCAAGTAGGCAACCTCGATCTTCGCGATTTCCTTATCAAAGTTCACCCCGCCCTCCGGAATGAGCATGGACTCCTGGCTCGCGGCACTGTTGTAAAGCAGCCTCTGCGGCAGATGTTGAACCTTCACCACCGGCCCGTCCACCATCAGCACCAGCCGTTGCACCAGGTTCTGCAGCTCGCGCACGTTTCCCGGCCAGCTGTCCTCCTCAAGAATCTGTATGACTTCCGGCTCCAACCCCTTCAATGGAACAATGTTAGAGGCGCAGTAAGAGCGCAGAAAATGATTCAGGAGCAGGGGAACGTCACCCGGCCGGTCGCGTAGCGGCGGCAACACAATGGGTACAACATTAATGCGGTAGTAGAGGTCTTCACGGAAGCGGCCGGCGCGCACCATCTGTTCTAAGTCTTCATTGGTCGCGGCGATGAGGCGGAAGTCGATCTTCCTGGCGCTCTGGCCACCGATCCGGGTCACCGCGCGGTCTTCCAGTACCCGCAGGAACTTGGACTGGAGGGCCAGACTAAGCGTCGCAATTTCGTCCAGGAGCAGCGTGCCGGTATGGGCCAGTTCGATGTGACCGGCACGGGCCGTCCGCGCGTCGGTAAAGGCACCCTTTTCGTGCCCGAAGAGTTCGGTCTCGATCAGGTTCTCCGGCAAAGCTGCGCAATTCAGACTGACGAAAGGCTTTTTCGCGCGCGGCCCCAGCTCTACGATCGCCCGCGCTACCAGTTCCTTGCCAGTCCCACTTTCCCCACGGATCAATACCGTGCTGGTGCTGTCTGCGACTCTCCGGATCGCCTCGTACACCCGCCTCATCGGCTCGCTGCTGCCGATCAATTCGCAGAATGACTCCGGCTCGCTCGGCTCACCCTGTCGCAGCCGGCACTCGATCTTGAGCGCCCGCTTCTCCAGCGCCCGGTTGAGTACCTGCCGTACCTCCTCAAAATTGACAGGCGCCACGAAATATTCATCCACGGTGGCGGCCACCGCCTTCAAACGCAGGTTGTGGCTGTTCGAACGGGTCAAGCCCACCAGCACCAGATCTGGTCCGAGGGCGCGCAGTTCGCCAAGGGCCGTGATGCCGTCCTCGCTGCGGTCGCCGATCGTGTCCAGGTCAAGCAGGACGGCGTCCGGCGGATGCTTGCGGATGAATGCGGTCAGTTCCTCCCATGTCTGGAGCATGCTCAGATCGTGCTCGGGAGCCAGGTAGGCCTCGGCTTCGGGATGCACCCGTTCGTCGGTGGTGACGATGACGATGGCAAAGCGGTCGGCTTCGGTACCGGTACTGGGCGAGCGCATAGGGCGTTCCTTGAGCGCCACCGATTATGGCAAATTTTTCGACCTCTCAGGATGAAATATTTATCTTTATGCGATCAGAACGGCATTCGCACTTGCAAATCCCTGCTGCTTCCCGTAACTTGGAACGCGCTCTGAGGAGGATAGTTTTGGACATCAACGTGCGGAAGCGTTCCCAAGTGCAGGTGATCCAGCTTAGGGGAGCTCTCCGCATGGGCCCGGCGGTGGACAGCTTACGCCAGACCATGGACGAAGCCCTCAGTAACGGAGACACGCGAATGGTGATGAACCTCTCGGAGGTTCCCATGGTGGATTCCAGCGGAATTGGCTTGCTGGTGCGCTATCTGGCCGTGATCAAGCAGAAGGGCGGGAATCTGAAGCTCGCGCAACCCTCCAAATTCGCCGTGCAGACTTTGCGTCTGGTGGGTGTTCTCAACCTGTTCGAGATTTTTGATAACGACGACGCGGCTGTCGAGTCTTTTGTTTAGATCGCTCGATCCAACGGTGAATTCCAGAACCAGATGAGCCCGTATGACCCCTGAGTACAGCAGTGCCCCGGAAAACAGCGGACTGTCGGAACGGCTCGACCTCAGCGTGCCTGCGGATGCCGAGGCCATCGCGAGTGTTGTGGACGCCATCTCGGAAACCCTGGAGCATCTCGAAGTTCCGGAGCAGAAGCGGTTTGAGATTGCGTTGGCGGTGCAGGAGGCATTGGCCAATGCCGTTGTCCACGGCTGTGGCAACGACCCGTCAAAACAGGTCCGATGCCGGTTGCAGTCCAATCCGGAGGGCCGAATCTTGATTTCTGTTACCGATCCAGGCCCCGGCTTCAGTCCAGAACGTCTGCCCGATCCGAAGCAAGAAGAGAATATGTATTCCGATCACGGACGCGGCGTTTACCTCATCCGGCAGCTCATGGACGAAGTCCAGATCGAACGTCCTGGAAATGAAATCAGGATGTGGAAGTATTAGTTCGGGATTCACTCCAGAGTCGCTGCTCGCCCTTACTGACCGCCATCCTGGACGTCACTTCAGGTCGTTGACCAAGTACAAATCGGAAAGCGTACGGCCGTATTCGTAGACATAGTTGTCGCCGTCGGGAGTGATGAGGACGGAGCTGATGTCGGTGACACCCGAGACATCCGGAGGAACCAGTTGTTTCCAAAGTTGCTTGCGGCCGGTGGCCAAGTCCAGCCGGTTCACCGTCGCCGGGACTTCGCCGAGCCGGTATACGAAGAGGGAGCGTCCGTCACTAGTCCAAGCGATAGGAGCTTCTCCAGCACTCATGCCGGGAATCGGCCGAATCTCACCGTTGTCGAGTTTGAGTAAGGCAGGCTTTTGATCGGGGGTGACCAGCGCCACTTGTTTGCCGTCAGGGGAGATGGTGAAAAGGCTACCGTTCACGCCTTCCTCGGTGATGGCCTTCGCCGGACCGCCATCCAGGTCCTGCAAGTAAAGCCGTACGCCCTTGCCGGGCTCGTCGGCGGAAAATAAAAGTCGCTTGCCGTCCGGGAACCAACGGGCATCGAGGCGATTGATCTGGTCGTGAGTCAACTGTCTCGATTCTCCAGCACCTGTAGGCAGCAGGTTGAACTGAACGGGTGGCTTGGGCAGACCCGCCAACGCCCACTTCTGATCAGGAGACAGCGCAAAGCTCGATCCGTCGCCGAGCCGGATCGCCGGCGACCCATCGGTCCCTCGCAGATAGCTGGAATAGTTCTCCCCGCCCGCTTCCCCGGATTCCGTGAACAGAAGTTTCTTGCCATCCGGGGATAAATCCTTGGGTGCCGACCAGTCAAGCCAGGAAAGGTCCCGCTCCTTGGTGGTGCCGGCGGTCAACCCAACCATTCCTACGCGGGGCACATCCCGGGTGATCAGCACGCGGCCGTCCTTCGCTACATCCTGCAGAGTCAGCGTGCCGGGCTCGCGTGCCAGAAGTCGTTCTTTGCCTGACAGCGTCACGGCAGAGAGATAACGTCCATAGCCCAGCCGGGTGCTGGAAAACCAGATTTCGTCTCCGCTCGGAGACCAGCCTAAACCCCAGGCCGTTTCCCAGCCGGTGGATAAAGTTTTCTTCTTCCCGGAAAGATCGACGACCGCGATCGATCCTGCATCGTCGCGCCGGACCGGATGCTCGATGAAAGCTACCTCGTCACCTTTAGGATTCACTCGCGGGTGACTGAGCCATCCGCCGGTCTGGTAGAGAACTTTTCCGATGGGATATTCCAGCCGGCTCAATCCGCCGAACTCGCGCACGACGGCGAAATTTGTGCCGTCGGGCGACCAGTCCGCCCACTGCACATTTTCCAGTACTTCGCGCGGCGCGCCACCGCCGAGCGGAACTCGGCCCAGCGTGCCCGCGTTGATGTAAGGATCGATGTTGTGGCTATTCAGCAGGACCGCCATCTCGCCTTCCGTCGAGATCGACAAAACTTCGGCCTTCGATAACCCGAAAGGCCGGGACTCAGGACTGTCTGGCCGGGTCACCAATATCTCGATCGGGTTTCCTTCCCACGCGGCGCTGTAGACGATGTTTTTCCCGTCCGGAGCAAAACGCCCCATGCGGATGGTGCCACCCCGGAAGGTCAGCTGATGATAGGTCGGCGGAGTGATGCTGTGAGACAGTCCCTCGCGCTTTCCCAGAAGATATGCTCCTGCAATCAAGGCAAGAACGACCACCCCCGATGCCGCAGCGACGACCGCCCGCCGCGAACGAGGCTCTCTGGATGGTGGAACGGCTACCGGTCCCGGCGCATCGGGTTGGGTCGCGATCTTTGTGCTGGTGTGCGAGTCCGTCTGCCGGCGCAAGCGTTGCAGGTCGACGCGAAAATCGGAGGCGGTCTGGTAGCGGAGCTTCAGATCCTTCTCCAGAGCCTTCTCGAGAATCTCTCCCATCTTTGCCGGAAGTTGAGGATTGAGTTGCAATGGCGGGGTGGGAGCGCGGTTGAGAATGGCATCGAATACCACTGCACTGGTGGGTCCGGAAAATGCCGGCCGGCCCGTGGACATTTCGTACAAAACAATTCCCAGCGAAAACAGGTCGGTGCGCCGGTCCAGATCTTCGCCCATGGCCTGTTCCGGCGACATGTACGCGATCGTTCCGACCGCCATGCCGGGACTGGTCAAGGCGTCAACGTTGACCGCGGTAGGCATGGAGCTGGTAACGCCGGTATGCGCCGAGTGCGCTTCGGCGGTGTATTTCGCCAGGCCAAAATCCAGCACTTTCGCCTGGCCGCTGCGCGTGATGAAAATGTTCGCCGGCTTAATGTCGCGATGGACAATGCCCTGCGCGTGCGCCGCATCGAGAGCGTCGGCAACCTGCACGGCGATCTCCAGCACCTCGCTGAGCCGCATCGACTTGCCTTCGATGCGGTGCTTCAGCGTCTGCCCGTCGATATACTCCATGACGATGTAGGCAGCACCGCCTTCTTCTCCGATGTCATAAATGGTGCAGATATTGGGGTGATTGAGTCCCGATGCGGCCTGCGCTTCGCGCCGGAAGCGTTCGAGGGCGGCGGGATCCTTGGCGGAATCCTCCGCCAGAAATTTTAACGCCACGGTGCGATGCAGTCGCGTATCTTCGGCCTTATACACGACTCCCATGCCGCCGCCACCGAGCTTACCCGTGATCTTGTAGTGGGAAATCGTCTGGCCGATCATTAGCCCCGCAATCTTAGCGGGGCTGACATGCAGCGTCAATCGGGAATGCGGGAGGAACTCGGGCCGGCGCCGCTGAGCGCGTTTCCGGCACCTGTTGTGAACCGAAAGGCCTCCAGTCGCAACCCCTCCCCGATTGTGGCTGGACCTCAGGACGCCGGTGTGGCAGTCGGCCTCAGGCTGTGCGGGACGGCTAGGGGCAGTAACCGATCGGTGCGCCGCATCTCCCGCCAGTCATACTCATAAGCGGTTCCGCAGAGCAGACAGATCTGATAGTGGTCGCCCTTGGAGTCGATGCGGGGCCAGGAGAACCGGTGCTGGCAGCCTCGTCCTAAAACCAGCTTCAAAAAATTCATTGCCTTACTCCTTGATTCCGGCTCCTCCAGCTTTCGAGCCATCGGCTAAAGAACGGTTTAGGTTGACTGTCGAGCAGATCCTGAAGGGTAGATAAGAGAATCTGCGGCGATTGCGACTTCGAGAGAAACGTGTCCACCGCCTCCAGCTTTCCTTGCGCGCGGTCCATATCCGGATAACAACATAATCGGTACGTGGGACTTGGCGCGCTTCATCTTCTTCGCGACCACGTCCCCCTTCATTCCGGGCATCTGGTAGTCGAGAACGACGGCGTCCACGGCATGCGATCGGAACAATTTCAGGCCTTCGTCCCCGCCGCTGGCTTGCAGGACTTCATAGCCGTTGTTTTCGAGAAACATTTTGCGGCCAATGAGCCCATTCCAGTGGTCATCGATGCAGAGAATTGTTTTCAGCCGAGACATGACTGCTCAAAACCCCAGTTCGGCCAGAATCTGAATATTGCAGAGGCGTACTTCGGTCTCAGTGAAGAGGCCAAAGTTTACCTGAATGAAGTGGCGGGCAAACTGATTTGACTACCGCATGTAAGCAACGTTCAAATTACGAACGTCCACTTGGAGTGCCAGTTACTCGAATTGGAATCGTGCGAAGGTTGGGATGCGGACGACAAATCATCCATTCGCAAGAAGAACTACCAGGCCCGGTGTCGTTCCATTTGCCCACGATCCTGGCGATTCTGATCCAGGGATGACTGGATCGCAGCTTGCAGTTTTTGCTGATCGTCATTGTAGAGTCCCACGAACTTGAAGGGCTGAAGACTCCAGGAGATCGGACACAGCATTTCAGCTGAGCCCAGCACCGATCCTTTTCCGGTGAGAAACATCAACTTTACCTGAGAGCCCTGAACCTGCGGACTCGGCAAGCAGAGCAAGCCGCCGGTGAGCGAGATAACCTGCAATTTTCCCGACACGCGACGTCCGTTCTGAAGCGGAGGACAGCAGGGGTGGTTTCCGCGAATGAGGTTCGCGGGGCGCGCCGTCGGGCGTCCGGTGGTGGGAAAGTACGGCATGTGACTAAAGTTAAGTATGCGGCCTTTCCGCAAGAATGGGAGATTACGGAAGGTCCGGTCTGGCTTGACGCAGGTCGCGGCTGACCTCTGAAGCCGCGAAATCCCGGTGCGATTGCCGTGATAATTACTTCGCCCGGATCAAGGTCTTGGCCGCCCCCATGTTGTCGTAACGGTCATAAACCCGCACGACCACTACATGTTCGGAAGAAGATGAATCATCCTTGGCCGCTTCGGGCGTGGCTTTGAAATCGTAATTCTCCGTCTTGGCGTCGGAAAGCTGGCCGATAGGCTCCACATATTTCCAGTCCCCGGCATCGACTGAGTATTCGGCCCGCTTGATGGGAGAAAAACCATCTACGGCGCGGAAGGTAACGTGAATTCCGCCGCCTTCCAGCGTCGCGGACAGATTCTCGATGCGCGGAGGAGTGGTGTCGACCTCGAAGCGGCGGCTTTCTTTCGATGCAGTCAAGGCCTCGCCAGGAGAGTGCGAGGGCGCATCGGAGGCGACTACTTTTACGGTGTAGCCGCCGTCAGGCAGCAGGCTGGCGTCGAAAGAATAAGCCTTGTCGGTGATATCGTCTTTGAGCAGCAGCCAACGCTTCTGGCCGTCGCCACGGTAGTAGATGGAATAAACCAGTTGGTCGTCGTTCTCATCGTGCGCCGTCCATTTCACGCCGATGGAATCGCGATCATGCGAACTGGATGGCGGAGCTTCGAAATGCGTAGCTGAAGATAGACCCGAGGAATCCGATCCCAGGCTGGCGCCCGAAGGTTTCGGCTGTGGTTGGTACTTCACGCCGACCTGCACGGTGACATCGTCGATCTCGGGAGCGACATTCTTGGGCAGGTAATTCAAGGCCACGCTATCCACGCGGGGCGTTGTGCTTCCCGCGTGCAGCACGGCTTTCCACTGCGCATAACGAGCCGCCGGGATTCCGGTTTCGTCGTCTTTGCCGAGATTGATCTTCTTCCACGGACTCCAGTTACGGTCGGGATTATCTACGTTGCCGCTGCGGGCGGAGAGATCCACGTTGCCGACGCCGCGGAATTCGACGCGTCCCCAGCGCGAAAAAATCTTGGCGTCGAAGACATCGCTCTCGTAAGTGCCTTCGGCCTCAGGCCCGGGACCGAGCACAAAGACCTTTCCCAGATTGCTGGTAGCTGCGTAAACGCCACCGCCGGGTGCTTTGGCGAAGGCCGTTACCTGCGTAGCGGCCGCTTTCAGCAGATCGGAAAATTCGTCCAGGCCGGTGATGGCAAAGATGTGGCCGCGATTTCCCGTGCCGGCCAGCAGGCGTCCCTGCGAATCAAATGAGAGAGCGTAGACAATATCCTCGTGAGACGTCCACAGCCGGGTGGGCGAACCATCGGGCGCGATCCGATAAACATCGGAGCCATTGCTTACCCCGCCGCCGGGAAAGGGAAAAGTCCCTGTCAGTGCAGGGCTCGGGGCAGGAGAGATGGTCATGCCGGGAACCTGCGGCGCGCCAACTCCCGGCGCGGCACCGTGAGCCCATTGTCAAAAGAGCGGCGGATAGCCCTGATGAACTGGAGCCGCTCCCCGGCTTTTTCTCGCCAACGCCCGCCGCATAGATGTTGCCCGCGCCATCCAGGGCCAGTGCGGTGATCTCTTTCTTGGGCGCGCTGTAGAGTACAAAACCGTCGCCGGCGGGAGAAATTCGATAGATCAGTCCGCTGCCGTCGGAGCCGGCAATCAGGTTGCCTTGCGCATCGAAAGCCAGCACGCGAATATGAGTTTCGTCGCTCTTGAAGAATACCGAGTGCTCACCCTTTGGCGTGACGCGAAATATCTCCCCATGGTCGCCGGTGGCAACGTACAAGTTGCCGGACTTATCCAGCGCGAGATCCCATATATATTTCGTGCCGGGTTCGAAATAGACGGATGAACTCCAGGAGGGATCGGCGGCGGGTTTCGCGGCGTCTTTCTCAGAAGCCGGCCGACCCGTGACAGAGTTTTGTCGCCACGATTGTGTTCGAGTTTGTACACTTTGCCATCGGGCGCGGTGGCGGCATAGATTGCGCCTCCGGGTGCAATCTGCAGAGCTTGTACCTGAAGTTCCTTCGGCTCGAAAATGATGCTGGCTTTGCCATCCGGCGTGATGCGGTACACGCGGGCGGGCGCTCCCGCTGCTACATACACGTTTCCCGAGTCGTCGGCTGCGATCGCCCAAATATAGGTGGAAGGCGTCGCATATAGGCTCTTGAAGGTCGGAGCCAGTTCAAGTCCGCCCGCGCTGCGAATGGCAACGCCAGTGGCTGTGCCTTTGGTGAGTTCGTCAAATTTGGACTGCTCCCAGGAACGAGTGCCCTCGGCGAATGCCGTGGAGATCAGCCCAGAACCGCAAACACTTGTCAGGAGAATATAAAGGAGAAAGAAGAAAAGCTTTCGCGTACTCGACAATTTCATACCTCTGAGCATCGTTGTGGGGAAACTGTAAGGTTAACACGTCAGCCAGATCGAGGCTGCCTGCTCGAACGATGGTTTGAGGCTCACAGAGCCTGATTTCCCATGGTATCGTTAGATCAGATGAACTCCGCGCGCCAGGAATTGCTGCAGTTGCTCGCCTACAAATCGTTCAGGCTCGGCGAGTTCAAACTATCTTCCGGCGGGACCAGCGACTACTACATCGATTGCCGGACCACAACGCTCGATGCCAAAGGCGCTCGGCTGACGGGACAGGTTTTCCTCGACGAAATTCGCGAGCGAGGCTGGAAGCCGCAGGCCATTGGCGGCCTCACCATGGGAGCTGATCCGATTGTCGTGGCAGTGTCGGTGGTGAGTGGCGACCTGCAAGGTTTTCTGGTGCGTAAAGCGGAAAAGCAGCACGGAACCGGACAGCGCATTGAAGGCTTTCGCGAGAAGGGTGCGCGGGTGGTGATCGTGGACGACGTTTGCACCACCGGCGCTTCCACGGTGCAGGCGATTGAGACTGCGCGCGAATTCGGATTCACCGTCGTGGGCGCGATGTGCCTGGTGGAGCGCGAGGAAGCGAAGGGAAGGCCGAATGTGGAGAAGGCCGCGGCTCCAGCGCCGTTTGTCTCGATCTTTACTGCGAGCGACGTGCGCGCCGAACATATTCGGCAAACGGACGACACCAAGCCGGTGATCTTTGCCGTCGCGGCAGTCTGTGAAGTCTGCGGCCGGCCGGCGGCGACGAACAACCCGCGGAATTTGTGCGAGGCGCACCGAGCGTAGCGCTTTCAGACACCGAGACTAAGCGTCGGCGTCTTGACGGAAATGCCTTGCAGAGGCGATTGGTGGCGCAGAGTTGCAAGGGATCCTTTGACTCCGGTTATGCTTCGCATTCGCGAAGCATAACCTCCGCTCAGGATGACAAGGATGAAAAAAGCGAAATGATTCAAACACTCGAATGGACTGACCAGGGCGTGCGCTTCATCGATCAGACGAAGCTGCCCACGGAAGAAACCTACGTTACCTGCAAGAGCTACGAGCAGGTCGCCGACGCCATCCGGACGATGGTAGTGCGCGGAGCTCCGGCGATCGGCGTGGCCGCAGCGATGGGGATTGCGATCGGCGTACAGAACTCCAAGGCGGAGACGGTCGCTGATCTCAAGCGCGATCTGGATCACATCTGCGACGTCATCGGGAAAACGCGGCCGACGGCGGTAAATCTTTTCTGGGCGATTCGCCGCATGCAGGAGAAGTTTGAGCGCATTCGGATTCGTCCCATCGCGCAGATCAAGCGGGAATTGGTGGAAGAAGCCAAGCGCATGCACGCGGAAGATATTGCTGCCAACCAGGCCATGGGGCGCCACGGCGCTACGCTCATGCCTAGCGAAGGAGGAGTCCTGACGCACTGCAATGCCGGCGCGCTGGCTACGGCTGGCTACGGCACCGCGTTGGGCGTGATTCGCGCAGCCGTGGAGCAAGGAAAGAAATTCACGTCTATGCCGACGAAACCCGGCCGTTTCTGCAAGGCTCGCGGCTCACCGCCTGGGAGCTAATGAAAGATGGCATCCCGACCACGGTGATCTCCGACAACATGGCGGGCGCGATGATGAAGCAGGGCAAGATTGGAGCGATTGTGGTTGGCGCCGATCGAATTGCGGCCAACGGTGACGTAGCCAACAAGATTGGAACCTATACGGTCGCGGTCCTGGCCAAAGAAAACGGCATCCCGTTCTACGTCGCTGCGCCGATTTCGACGGTCGATCTAGCATGCCCAGACGGTGAACACATTCCCATCGAACAGCGCAACAGCCGCGAAATCACGCATATTGCCGGAAAACAGATGACGCCGGATGGTGTGTCGATCGAAAACCCGGCCTTCGATGTGACTCCTGCGAAGTATGTAACTGCCATCGTCACCGAGCGCGGCATCGCCCGCGAGCCCTACGCGGAGTCGCTGCAGAAGCTCGCGGACGCGGAGGCCCAGGTCGAAGCCTAGAGCTCAATAGCGGTCCATATCGGAAAACACTGATCACTGGACACTGACCACTGCTACCGCCGCTGCGTGACCCCGCATTCACCTGCGTGACGCGCATCACATCAGAGCCAGCGAGCCTTGAGTACAGTTTTCGTAGATGGCTGCCGGCAATCGAGAATTGGCAACCCGCTCGCATCTAACTATCTTTATGGTGCGAAAGTGCCATGTGGAGTGGGAGCTGATGTGAGAAGATGGCGCATTCTACTGTCTCCACCCCGTCTTCGTTAAGGGTGGGACAGGATGGACCCGAGCGGGGGCCGAGTGCATCTAAACAATCAAGTAGTAGAGGAGAAACAATCTCTGCTGCGGGTGGAAGGGTTGAAGAAGGTTTTCCGGTCCGGCGAATCGGACCTGGTGCTCTTTGAGAATTTGTCGTTTGAGGTGAAGCGGGGCGAGATGCTCGCAATCGTCGGCGAGTCGGGAGCAGGGAAGAGTACCTTGTTGCACATCCTCAGCGCTCTTGATCACGCTTCTGCCGGTGACGTATACTGCGCGGAATTGAAGCTGAATGCGTTGTCGGCGGACGAAGCAGCGGAGTTTCGCAATCGCGAGACGGGCTTCGTCTGGCAATTTCATTATCTGCTGCCGGAATTCACGGCAGCCGAGAATGTAGCCATGCCTCTTCTGGTGCGCGGGCGTAGTTGGGAAGAGGCGGCGCCGGAAGCTTCACGCTGGCTGCGTGAGGTCGGACTGGAGCAACGCGGGCATCACCGTTCGGGGGAGCTTTCCGGCGGCGAGCAACAGCGGGTGGCTCTGGCAAGGGCGCTCATTACCGGTCCCAAGTTGTTGCTGGCGGATGAGCCTACCGGGGATCTCGACGGACACACGGCCGAAGCGGTTTTCGAATTGATAGCGCGATTGCATCGCGAGCACCAACTCACCTCCCTCATTGCGACACACAACTTCTCGTTTGCGCGGCGTTGCCATCGAGTGTTACGTCTGCAGGAAGGTCGCGTCGAGGAAATTCGGCCGGAGTCGTTGCCGGTTCAGTGAAAGATTAGTAAGACAAAGTGCAAGAAATTGGACAGGCGAAAAGTTCGAGAAGATTTCAACAGGTTCCTTCGGTAACATTATAGTAACGATTCAGTACTTGGGTTCGGTGGCCGTTTGATTGCATAATGAGCTGGAGACACGGATCGGAATGCAAGACATTTACGACATCGGGCGAGGATTTAGGTAGGTCGAGCCGGAGCTAGCGCCTTCTCGGCCGGAAGGGTTCAGGGGGAAGCGCATTATGTTTGAACGTTATACGGAGAAAGCCAGGCGCGTCATCTTTTTTGCGCGCTACGAAGCAAGCCAGTTCGGGTCTCCTTATATAGAGACCGAGCACCTGCTGCTGGGGCTCCTGCGCGAAGACAAAGCCCTGACCAATCGATTCCTGCGCTCGCACGCCTCGGTTGAGTCCATCCGCAAGCAGATTGAGGGTCACACCACGATTCGGGAAAAAGTCTCGACTTCGGTGGACCTGCCCTTAAGCAACGAGTGCAAGCGCGTGCTGGCCTATGCCGCGGAAGAAGCGGAGCGGCTCTCGCACCGGCACATCGGGACTGAGCATTTGTTGTTGGGTTTATTGCGAGAAGAGAAGTGCTTTGCCGCGGAGATTCTGCACGAGCGCGGCCTGCGGCTCTCGACCATTCGCGAAGAGTTAGCCCGTACCAGCCAGGAAAAAGCGCAGCCGCAGCGGCAGCGGGAATCTTCGCTGCTGAGCGAGTTTTCGCGCGACCTCACTCAGGCGGCGATGGACAGCCAGCTCGATCCTCTGGTGGGACGCGATGGGGAACTCGAGCGAGTAGTGCAGATTCTGTGCCGCCGCACCAAGAACAATCCAGTGCTGATCGGCGAGCCGGGTGTGGGTAAGACTGCTATCGTCGAGGGTTTGGCGCAGCGGATTGCCGACGGTGAGGTTCCGTCATTCCTGGCAGACAAGAGAATTCTCGCGCTCGATCTCTCTTTGATCGTTGCCGGAACGAAATACCGCGGACAGTTCGAAGAGCGGCTGAAGACCATCATGAAAGAGCTGATGGAGTCGCAGAATTCCATCATCTTTATTGATGAGCTGCATACGCTGGTGGGCGCGGGTTCGGCGGAAGGGTCGCTCGATGCCGCGAACATCCTGAAGCCGGCATTGTCGCGCGGCGAGATTCAATGCATCGGCGCAACCACGCCGGGCGAATATCGCAAATCCATCGAAAAAGATCGGTCGCTCGAGCGGCGTTTCCAGGCGGTGAAAGTTCCGCCGCCGAACGAGGCGGACGCGGTGAAGGTGCTGTTCGGCATCAAGGACCGCTACGAGAAGTTCCACGCCGTTACCTATACCGACGACGCCATCAACTTCGCGGTTTCGCACTCGAACCGCTATATTCCGGACCGTTTCCTTCCGGATAAGGCAATCGACCTGGTCGATGAAGCCGGAGCGCGCGTAAAGCTGCGCCAGACTTCGCAGCCGGAAGAAATCACGGAAGTCCAGAAGCGGATCAAGTTCATCGTGCACCGCATGGAGAACGCGATCGCGAACCACGAGTTCGAGAAGGCGCGCTTCTATTCGGACGAAGAACGCAAGGAGCGCGAGAACCTGCGCGCTCTGCGCGAGAAATATCATCTGGATGAGTCTTCGACCGGAGTAGTCGGTCGCGAAGATATCGAAGATGTGGTTTCGCGCTGGACGGGCGTTCCCATCACCTCGATTAAAGAAGAAGAGACGCAGAAGCTGCTGCGCATCGAAGAAGAGCTGCACAAGCGCATCATTTCGCAGGATAAATCGATCAGCGCGCTGGCCCGGGCGATCCGGCGTTCGCGCGCGGGATTGAAGAGTCCGAACCGGCCGATTGGCTCGTTCCTGTTCCTGGGACCGACCGGCGTCGGCAAAACGGAAGTAGCTCGCACCCTGGCGCAGTTCATGTTCGGCACGGAGAAAGCTCTGGTCCGCTTCGACATGTCGGAGTTCATGGAGAAGCATTCGGTCTCGAAGCTGATCGGCTCGCCTCCGGGATACGTGGGCTATGAAGAGGGTGGCCAGCTTACCGAGCGCGTGAAGCGGGCGCCTTATTCAGTGGTCCTGCTCGATGAAATCGAGAAGGCGCATCCGGATGTGTTCAACATCCTGCTGCAGGTTTTTGAAGACGGCCAGTTGACCGATGGTCTGGGCAACACGGTCGACTTCAAGAACACCATCCTGATCATGACTTCGAACATCGGGGCTCGGCACCTGCAGAAGCGCGAAGGCTTCGGCTTCCAGTCGACCGCGGAAGACCAGGTTTCGGGCAAGGTTGAGGAACTGGTGAAGGGCGAAGTGAAGCGTACCTTCAATCCCGAATTCCTGAACCGCCTGGATGAGATCATTCTCTTCCTGGCTCTGAGCGAGGCCGACCTGATCCAGATTCTGGAACTCATGGTCACGCAACTCAACGCGAACTTGGCGCAGAAAGCGATCACGGTCACCGTCGCCGACGAAGCCAAGAAATGGATCCTCAGCCAAACTCTGACCGATCGCTCCTACGGCGCTCGACCGCTGCGCAGGGCCTTGCAGAAATACATTGAAGACCCGCTGTCGGAGGCGCTGATTCAGGGAACGATTACCACGCGTCCGGCATTCATCGAGGTCTTCCTCGAAGACAACAAGCTGTTCTATCGTCCGGTGGACGCTGAGAAAACCGAAGGCGTGTTGCTGTACGAGAACAGCTAGCTAGCCTTCCACTATTAGCGTCAATTTTCAGCCGTCAGCGCAAGCTGGCGGCTTTTGTTTTGCCGGCCATTTTTGCCAGAGACCGGCCATACTCGCGGATGGTTTCCGGCCGTGATTTGAGATAGATGAATTGCCCTTCCCGCCGCGTCTCGATCAGATTGGCGTCTGCCAAAATCTTCAAGTGATGCGAAATGGTACCTGGCGTAAGTCCATACTTCTCGACCACCTGCCTACAAAACATTTCTTTGCAGGCGGAGATTCCTTCGTAAATCTGCAGGCGAGTGGGGTCGCTTAAGGCCTTAGAAATTCTGGATAATTCTTTTTTTTCCATACTCTAATTTCAATGTAGCATGCCGCGTTCAGGAAATTGAATCCATGTAGTTTGATGCTCATCAAACTGTACAAGTATCGGCCGGGGCGGGATTAACCCATCGGCCGCAAAATTTAGACGGGAGCAATTTTATGGCGAAGAGATTTTCAGGAAAGACGGTTGTGATTACGGGCGGAAACAGCGGCATAGGGCTGGCTACCGCCAAGCTGTTCCACGATGAAGGAGCAAAGGTCGCCATCTCAGGCCGCGACCAGAAGACGCTGGATGAGGCGCTCAAAACCATCGGCAACGGGACGCTGGCGGTGAAGGCGGACGTATCCAAGCTGGCGGACATCGACCGGCTGTACTCGCAGGTAACGGGAAAGTTCGGCAAGATTGACGCGATTTTTGCCAACGCGGGCATTGCGAAATTTGCTCCGGCGAGCGAAAGCAGCGAGCAACTGTTCGATGAAACTTTCGATATCAACGTGAAAGGGTTGTATTTCACGGTACAGAAGGCGCTGCCCCATCTTAATAACAGTGCCGGAATCGTTCTGAATTCCTCGGTGGTAAATGCAAAGGGTAGTCCCACAACGAGCGTTTACTCAGCCAGCAAAGCGGCAGTGCGCTCGCTCGCACGCACGTTCGCGGCGGAACTGGTTGACCGCGGAATTCGGGTGAACGTGGTGAGTCCGGGGCCGATCGAAACGCCGATCTTCGGAAGAACCGGATTGCCGCAAGCTGCAGTCGACGAGTTCGCGAACTATATCAAAGCGTCCAATCCCATGAAGCGCTTCGGCACCCCTGAGGAAGTGGGCCATGCAGTTCTTTTCCTGGCGAGCAGCGAGGCGTCGTATATTACCGGGGTTGA
Source organism: uncultured Acidobacteriaceae bacterium (assembly GCA_963760855.1). Taxonomy (GTDB): domain Bacteria; phylum Acidobacteriota; class Terriglobia; order Terriglobales; family Acidobacteriaceae; genus Sulfotelmatobacter. The sequence continues at coordinate 29,088 of CAVXFD010000011.1, forward strand.
CCTGGGCGTGGACGGCGGGGCGGGCCAGATTTGACCCGACAAAGAATGAAGCGCATATAGAAAAGAAGTTGACATTTAGCCGTCAGCGCAACGCTGGCGGCTTTTTCCTCGGCCAGGATTTTCAAACCTTTTGCCAACTGCTCTTTCACAACTTCCCAGATTGGGCGGAAACGCAGACTTCCGTCATCAACCCGATTGACCCGGCGAAAAAACTGTGATTAGATGCGCAGCACTGCGCGTCCTCAGCGCCGAAGCCTGACCCAAGGGCGTGCGAATCCGAGGAGGAAGTATGAAGTACTGTCTGGTTTATGCAACCCTTGCCGCAACCGTCTTAACCCTAGCCGCGACGGCCAGTGCGCGAGAAGTTGTCCTGCCCGCCGGAACTCTCTTGCAATGCACTCTGAACGAACCCAATTTCTCCTCGGCAACGGCCGACGTGGGAGATCCCGTCGTTTGCCACCTGCGCGGGGTCACCGAATTTGGCCAGGAGGCATTTCCACGGGGGAGCTATTTGGTAGGACATCTCGAAGCCGCCAAGGATCCTGGACATTTTGTCGGCAAGGGCTACTTGAAGCTGCAATTCGATCGCATCGGATTGCCCACAGGCGATCTCCCGCTGGAAGCGAAGGTGATCGCAACTCGCGGCTATAAAGTGGATAAGGAAGGCAAGATCGACGGCAAAGGACATGCTAAACGAGACGTGGCCGAATGGATGCTGCCGCCGCTCTGGCCGTGGAAAGTCATCATGCTGCCGGCGCGGGGTCCGCGTCCCAAACTCAAAGGCGAAACCGTTCTCAGCCTGCGGCTGATGGATGATATCCAAGTGCCTCAAGTGGCCTCTTTGAAACCTGGATGGCATTACTTTGCCAAGCCGCAGAACGAGTCCTTTGACCAGTCTAATAGTGGGGTTGACAGGCCTGAACTCGCTATCCGCGGCAGCGTGGCAACGTCGAGCGCTCAGGTTTCAGCACAATTAGAAATTCCCCGTGCCTCCTATGCCAGTCTGGTTACACGGGATGTAAATTCTTCACCAGTCGCCGCTTCGAGTGGACCGGTTTTCATTCTGAAGACCGGCATGCTTTTGGACGTAGGAAATTATCAATACCAGGACGGTCGTATCACCTACACGCTCGCCCACGGAGGCGGCGGTGTGGTGAGCATGGACGATGTGGACTGGACCACCACCACCCGGGTGAATATGCAGCGCGGTGTGCGCATGACCTTGCACGGCCGACACTTGAATGCGGAGACTCCAGGTTCCTAAGCTAGGGATTGTCTGACTTCTCAACTCAGTTACTCAAGCCGCCGGCAAACGCCGGCGGTTTTTCTTAGTCCAAGGTCCGAGAGATCCGCGGACAAAGGCCTGGGGGACCTTATTTTGCGACCAATTCACTGCCGAACGAATCTGGATTTGCGATGTATTTCATTTGCGGAGGCACCATGGAGAAGGTGAATATAGCCGACAAATTTTCCAAGATTTCCGAATACTGGAAGCCCTACATTGCGGCCGAACTCAACGGCCAACATGTGAAGCTCGACAAACTGAAAGGCGAATTCGTTTTTCATCATCACGACAACGAAGACGAGTTGTTTCTGGTGGTAAAGGGACGATTCCGCATGGAATTCCGCGACAGGCAGGAGTGGATCGAAGAAGGTGAATTTATTGTCGTGCCGCGGGGAGTTGAGCATCGCCCGGTCGCGGACGAGGAATGTTGGATTTTGCTATTCGAACCAGCTTCCACGCTGAACACCGGCAACGTGGTGAACGAGCTCACACTGCAACATCTGGAACGCGTGTAGGATTGATATCAAGCACGGCAGCATTATTGCGTGTGAACGCACGAGGTCTATGGAACTGATCGTTTACTCGTCTGCCTGGTGTCCGGATTGCCGCGAGGCCAAGCGCTTTCTCGCCCAGCACAATATCCCCTATAAAGAGGTTGACGTCGAAAGCACGCCCGGCGCTTTGGACGAGGTCGTGAAGCGCACTGGCAAGCGCGCCATTCCTCAATTCGTGATCGACGGCGAATGGGTGCAGCCCTATGTCGCGGGCAAAGGCTTTCTTTACGATCAGATGGCAAGGCGGCTCGGCATCGGAAAGCCCTGATCTCCTCAGCTTGCAGCGCCATGCCGAAAGGCCACTCCTCCTTGCACTTTCGGTATCTCCTGTACATCATCTTCCGTACCGTGGAAAAGCTCTCCTACGCAAGGCAACATGAATACTCCCCGTCATTCAGCACCGGTGCGCGTTCCCCTGACGCAAAAGCTGGAGGAGCGGGCGGCACCACAAACTCATGTCCGAACCAGAACTTCCGCAGGGGTCGAACGAGGTTACCGAAAGCTGGCAGCAGACGGTGCAAGCCGTGCTGGGCTTGGTCCTGCTGATCGGCGCGGTGGCTATGTTCCACTACTATGGGCCCGCTGCGGCTCAGAATCCCCAGCCGGACGACCTGCAGAAGCAGGTGCATGCCCTGACCCAGCAAGTAGCGCAGCTGGAAAAAGACCAGGCGATGCCCGCGCTGGTCCTCAACCGCTATCGCAATTCCATTGGCTACATTTACGGCGTGTATCAGGTGGGATTTGCCAACCAGACGGCAGCGATTCGCGCGCGTGTTTCGGGCACGGGATTTTTGGTGGGCGATGGACTGCTCGCCACCAACCGGCACGTGGCCGAACCCTGGTTTGGCGACAGCGAGGCGGAAGCCTTGATGCATCGTGGCGCCACCGCCATGCTGGAGAGTCTAGTTGTGTTTTTTCCCGGCTCTGCAACGCCTGTCAGCCTGATTCCGGGCGCGGTTTCTCCCACCGGCGATTTGGCGGTGCTAAGGATTCAGGATAAGAATGCCGTGCACGGTCTCGCCGTTCTTCCGCTGGCAAGAGGAAACGCCTTGCCCGGAGAATTGGTGACCGTGATTGGCTATCCCATGGGGATTGCGGGAATGGTTGCGAAGTCTCCCAGCGGGATTTATCAACGCCTGGCATACCGTCACAACGACATCACGGCAGCAAGCGAACTCGCTGCGCTGTCGCTGATCCGTCCTTCGACCACTTGTGGCCATCTGGGCGATGTGGTGGGCGATAAGCTGATCTACGATGCTCCCACAGCTCACGGCGGCAGCGGCGGTCCGGTGTTCAATTCCAACGCAGAAGTGATTGGAGTCAATTCGGCCTACATCGACGGATTTTCCGGCGGCACGCTGGGATTCTCTGTGGATACGTTGCGCCCGCTGATCGAGGAAGCGCAGAAGCGACAGTAGATTCATCCCAACCGATTCAGCCCTAGACAGAAAAATGGCCGGGAAGCGTCGCTTCCCGGCTTTCGGTTCTGGCCACCGATCAGAATGCCCAACGCAGGGAGAACTGGATTAGACGCGGAGTTCCGGTTGTGCTTACGATCCGGCCAAAGGGGTCCGGGCTAGTCTGGCTGCCCCCTGCCCAAGCCAGGTATTGCTCGTAGTCGGTTACGAGCGGCGTGCCGAAATTCGGATGATTCCACAAGTTGAAGAAATCCGCGGCGAAGCGGAGGTCCTGGCGCTCTGTGATCCTGAAGTGCTTGATAAGCGAGAAATCCCAGTTCTGCTGGAACGGTCCGCGATAGATGTTGCGGCCGAGATTGCCAAAGCCAGTGGTGCAGAAGTCGGCGCTGGTAGCGCATTGCGCCGGATATAGCAAAGGCGCAGTCGTGAAGGCACCCGGGTTCAGCCATCCGCTCAGACGTTGGGTGACGCTGCCCGAACTCATGCCGCCGCCAATACTCGCGTCGAGAGCCAGGCTGGCGCTCACGGGGGACGTGCCGGCTCCCAGGAAGGCGTTGCCGCCATTGGAGTCCAAGACCGAAAACGGCAGAGAATTTTGAAAGCTGGTGACGCCGCTCACCGACCATCCGCCCAGCGCCGCGCGCTCGAAACCGGCGGCATGAGCGAAGAACGGCAGCTCGTAGACGTAGCTCACTTTCAACACGTTCGGCCGATTGAAGTCGGAAATTCCACGCGAAGCGTTGATGGTGCTCTCGTCGTTGAACGCCGTGTTATTGGCCGTATTTCCGGTCGAGGTCGCATCGATGTTCTTGGAAAACGTATAGGCCGCCTGAATATAGCCGCGCTCCCAGCGCCGCGATACGGTGCCTTGAAAAGAGTGGTAAATGGAATAGGCGTCGTTGGCGAAAATCTGATAGCCCGAATACCCGTTCAAGCCGGGCGTGGGCGTGCGCGCGATCGCGTTAGAGAAAGTATTGTTGGTGATTGTGTAGGTGTTGCCGCTCGTGTCCGTGACGATGAACGGATTAGCCGGCGTAGCGTTTACCGACTGGATGGCGTCGCGCGTCTCTCGCAGGTGCGTTCCCTTCGTGCCGACATAGCCAAGTTCTAGTACCCACTTGCGGCCCAAATCGCGCTGCACCGTAAGATTCCATTGCTGAGTGTTCGGGACCACAAAGTGCCGCGGTACTTCCAACACAAACAGATTCTGCGTGGAATTCACGCCCGGACCGCCCGTGCAGGCGTAGGTTCCGTCTCCCACTGACGGATTATTGCTGGGCGCAAAGCTGATGAGATGCGCCAGGCAGGGAAGCCAGGCCCCTGATAGTTGTCCCGCCGCAGGCACTGCATTGGAATTTGTGGCGGGAGTGCCGGTGAAGAAATCAGACATGGTGAAGCCGGGGGTTTGTCCGAAAAACACGATGGGGATGAACGGCGACTGGAAGCTGAGCTGGTCGACCGCGCCCACATCCTCTCGAACATAGAAGATGCCGTAGCCTCCGCGAAGGGTCGTATTGTGATGGCCGAAAACATCATAGGCGAAGCCTATACGTGGCCCGATTCCCGTGGAGACGCTGTTGTTGAAAGTCGATCCGGCGGCATTTCCGGTGAGGCCGGGAACGCCCAGCTTGTTGACGCATTTCGGATAGATGAAAGGATATTGACCGGACTTGGTGAGATCGGATTCCATGTTGCCGATGTGGCAGGCATTGTCGCTCCATGCGCCGAAAAATTCCGTGCGCAAGCCAAGATTCAACGTCAGGTCTGGAGTTGCTTTCCAGTCGTCCTGCACGAACAGGGCGGAATTTTTCTGACGGTAGTTGTGGTTGTAAACCCCTCCGCCACCGAAACTGAATTCTGGGGCGCCTTGCAGAAAATTGCCAAAATCGGTAACCGGGCTCGTAGTGGAATTGCCAAAATAAAGCTGTCCGTTGAAGACCTGAGGAAACTGTTTATTGAGGGCGACGGGCGTGAATTCGCCTCCAAACCGCCAGTTGTGTTTGCCCCGGACCCAACCTAGCGTGTCAATAAAATTGAAGTTGTTCTGCGCCTGATACTGGTTGGCCTGCGGCGTCGGTCCAAACTGAAATCCGGAACTGACGAAGGTGAACTTGTAAATGCTGTCCGTGAGGTTGTTGGTGGGACGGTCGATGCCGGCCTGGCTTGCAGTTACGGGGGCGACGTTAATGTCGCTGTTGTTGATGCGAATAAAACCCAGGCGGAAATCGTTGACCAGGGTCGGCGAGAAAACGTGCGTCTCGGTAAACGAGAAGACTCGGTCTTTCACCGGAAGCTGGTAGGGAAAGTTGAGATCTCCGCTGCTGATGCTGCCGCCAAGGGAAGCTGTCAGGCCCCCCGCCCCAAACGGCACGTCCGACTCGAAGTTTTGGAAAAAGAAATTAACCGAGAGCTTGTCCTTCGAGTTGCGGAACTCGCGATCCCATGTAGCGGTGAACTGGTTGTCGGTATAGCTTCCCGGAATGCTGGTGGTGAACGGAACCACGTCGCCCGCCTTGGTTCCGGCAGCAACATTGGGCAGGGGGTAAAGATAGCCGTTCGCGGCGGCGCCAAACTGGTTGCTTTGAAACGCGATCAGTGACGCGGCAACGGGATCAATGCTGGCGACGTTAAAAGCAGACGCCAAAGCAGCCTGACCAGCGGGCCCACGATCCGCCGCGGGAATGTACGGGATCAGCGTGCTGATAATCGTTCCCGGAGAATCGCCGCTGCGCTGCCGAGTTCCCGAATAGTTCACAAAGAAGAATCCCAGCTTTCCGCCCGTCCCGATCGGGCCGCCCAAATCTCCACCAAAAATATTCTGCTGAATCACGGGCCGCGATTCGCCCGCTCCAGCGAGAAAATAATCGTTCGCGTCCAGCACGGTGTTGCGAAAGAATTCGTAAGCTTCGCCGTGGAATGTGTTGGTGCCCGTCTTCAGAATGGCGTTGATGTTGCCGCCTCCGTTGCGGCCCTGCGTCGCATCGTAAAGCGAGGTTTGCACCTTGAATTCCTGAATCACGGCCGGATTCGGCAACGGTGTCGTCGTCAGTTCGGCGACGTTGTAGTCCGTCGCGCTGATGCCTTCGATCTGATAGTTGTTGTTGTCCTCGCGCTGGCCGTTTACTTCGATGCGCACGTTGCCGCGTCCCAGCTGCGAGGCGGCATTCAATTCGCCTTGCGCTCCGCTCGAGAGCGTGAGCAGTTGCTGAAAGTTCTGCGTGGCCAGCGGCAGGTTCTTGATGGTGCTCGATTCAATGGCTTGGCCCGTCGTGGCGTCAGTGGTATCGACTTCCTGCACTTCGGCCTGAACTTCCACTTGCTGCTGCACCGCCTGAGTCTTGAGTTTTGCGATCAGGCGCGTGGTCTCGGTCACGCGCACCACGATGCCGCGAAACGTGGACTCGGCGAACCCGGCGGCATGCACGCTCACCGTGTATTCACCCACCGGCAGAAGCGGTGCAGTAAAAGTACCGTCGGAGCCGGAAGTGACGCTGCGCTCCAACACTCCCGTTTCCTGGTTCGTGATGCGCACTTCGGCATTGGCTACCACGGCGCCGCTGGGGTCCTGAATCGTGCCCGTAATCGCTCCCGTTGCCCCACCTTGGGCGCCGGCCCGGGTGATAAAAGCAGATGGTGAGAAAACTGATCCAGATCAACTTACCTAGTAGCTTTGGCATTGCCTCTCCCTGAGTTCGGAATGGAATTTTATTTATTGCTGAAACAGAAGAGATGTGACGAGTGGACAAGCGGATCGACAGCAGAAGAAGAATGGCCGCAGCCAGTCGTGTGCCGGCACTTGCAGAAGTGGGCTGCGGGAGTATAAAGGTGATCGCTTGAGTTTAGCCATCGCCATCGGATACACGCTTTCCCCAAAGACTGCTCTGGGTTTGGGGATTCCGGAAGGATACTCAAAGTCGCGGGCGGTTGGCAATACAAATCCTCGTATCGTCTACGGCCCATCTGGCGAGTGGAGCGGACTTTTTGGATGCAAGCGGCTGGGGAGTCACTCCACAGCGTCAGGCCTATTGGTTCCCGCTCTTTTTCACCTTCATCCAAGTGTTGGTCGCCGGAAGCCGACGCGTCGCCCAAGACCGCATAGGCCACAGCGGCTCCAATGAAAGCGGGAATGAACGCGCGTGTACCACGGCGAGATCTTCATGAATCGGCGATAGATACTACGACGCAAACCATGCTTCAGGAAACAGTCGACTTTCGTGCTCATGGATGCTTGCTGGTCTTTCCTTTATCCTGCGAAGTCTTTTCGTGCAGGACGGCAGAGCGTTCGGGAGAGCTATCGTTACCCTCCCGCATGATGCGGCGAAGAGCGGCTACCAGTTCAGGTCCGGCGCTGCGGAGTTCCTCGTGATGATGCAGCGCCAGTTCGGCGAGCACTTTCTCTCCCTTGGGGGTAAGCGCAAGCAGCACTTCGCGACGATCATCCTGTGCCCGGGTGCGGTGGACAAATCCTCCTGTTTCCAGGCGATTCACCAGTTCCACGGCGCTGTTGTGGCGGATCTTCATGCGATCGGCCAAATCGCGGATTCGAGGGCGCATTCCGGCCGGTATTCCTTTGATCGCCAGCATCAGTTGATACTGGCCCCGCTCCAAACCGGCTTTTTTCACCGCTTCCTCGCTGAAGTGGAGAAACCGCCGGATCTGATACCGGAACTCCGCCAGTGCCTGATAGTCCGACAAGTTAAGCCTTTTCATGGCGCTGATTGTATCGTGCCGCGATCTACTTCTCAATGTTATATCGTACACGCGATATAATATTAAAGCGACCTTCGGATAATCCACCCGCTGGCCTCTTTTCCAGACACCATTTAGAATCCTCTGTCCCGCTTTGCGACCGCATCGACAGGAGGCGAATTCCCCTTGATCCCGCGCTACACTCGCCCGGAAATGGGTCGAATCTGGAGTGACGAAAACCGCTTCCGCACCTGGCTGGCCGTGGAGGTGGCTGCCACCGAGACACTGGCCGAGGTGGGGATGGTGCCCAAGGCGGCGGCCAAGTCCATTCGCGAACGCGCCGATTTCAGCGTGGAGCGCATCCACGAGATCGAAGCCGAAGTTCGTCATGATGTGATTGCCTTTACCACTGCCGTGGCCGAGATCGTCGGGCCCGACGCGCGCTGGTTTCACTACGGACTCACTTCCAACGACGTCGTCGATACTGCGCAGGCATTGCTGATCAAGCAGGCGTCAGCCCTCATTGCGCAGGACCTTGCGCGCCTGGCCGAAGTGCTCGAACGGCGCGCCTGGGAATTCAAAGACACGCCCATGGTAGGGCGCACGCACGGCATTCACGCCGAGCCCATTACCTTCGGCTTCAAGCTGGCGAACTGGTATTCGGAAACGCAACGAAACATCGTCCGCTTCAACGCGGCAGCCGAAGATATGCGCGTCGGGAAGTTTTCTGGCGCGGTTGGAATCTTCGCCCATCTCACGCCGGAGATTGAAGAAAAAATCTGCGCGCGTCTGGGATTGAAGGCTGCGGCCGTCTCGTCGCAGGTGATCCAGCGCGACCGTCATGCCCATTATCTTGCCACGCTCGCCGTGATCGCCTCCACGCTGGACAAGATCGCCACCGAAATCAGGCACCTGCAACGCACCGAGGTTCGTGAAGCCGAAGAGTTCTTCAGCGAGAAGCAAAAAGGATCTTCTGCGATGCCGCACAAGCGAAATCCGGTGACCAGCGAGCAGATCAGCGGCTTGGCACGCGTGGTGCGCGGCAACGCTCAGGCTGGTTTTGAAAATGTTGCGTTATGGCATGAGCGCGACATCTCGCACTCGTCAACCGAGCGCGTCATTCTTCCCGATTCCACAACGCTCATCGATTACCTGTTGAGCAAGACGGCCACGCTGATCGAAACCATGTTCGTGTATCCCAAACGAATGCTGGCCAACCTGGAGAGCACGCATGGATTGATCTTCAGCGGCCAACTTCTGCTCGATCTGGTAGAGCACGGAGTTTCCCGCGAGGACGCTTATCGTCTGGTGCAGGGGCACGCGATGCGCGCGTGGAAAGAAGGTTTGGACTTTCACCAGTTGGTGCTCGCCGATAAGGAAATCACAGGGAAAGTTCCGCGCAAGCAGATCGAGTATGCATTCGATCTGCCAGCGGCAACTGAAGAATGTGGATAAGATTTTCGCGCGCGTTTTCCAGACCAATAAAGAGGCGAGCCGCGCAAAGTCCAGCGCTCGCGCCCGTCCCCCGCGGACGCGAAACACCCGCTAGCCTCGCCCCTCACATTCTGATCTAACCCAGCTGACGCCGCAAAGTTGCGGTCAACCTCGCTTTTGCCGCATGGCTGCGCCACATGCATCTTCTCCCGAAATCCCGGCATCGAAGGAATTAACCAAGTGGTTAGTTCGTAAAGTTTCGTCAAATTGGGTCGGAGGTGACCTATGACAGTGGTGATGAAAGAAGAAGGCAGGCTTGCAGAAAGTTGTGGGTGCGCTGCTGGCGCTGGGATTGTTGAGCGCGACGCTGTTCGCTCAATCCCCGGATGCGTCCGGCCACGACAATCAAATTCAAGCCAAGTTGACGCAGAAGCTCGCGGCCAAAAATCAATTCCGCGGCGTCCAATCCAGCGTACAAGATGGGGTCGTGACCCTCACCGGCACGGTCGATCTCTACCAGCGCAAATTGGACGCGGCCAAGCTCGCTCGAAAAACTGCGAGTGTGCGGGACGTGCATAACCTGATCGCAGTCGCGGGGCCGAACGTGTCCGACGCGCAACTGGAGCAGCAATTGGCAAAGAAGCTGCGCTACGTGCGCGTTGGCTATGACATCACGTTCGATTATTTCGCACTGAACGTAAAGGATGGCGTGGTCACGGTGGAAGGGCAGGATCGCACGGGCGTCGGCCGCGACGAGGCTCTGGCCGACATTCAGAATATGCCGGGCGTGAAGGACGTGATCGCGAACATTTCATTGGAGCCGGTCTCGCTCTTTGATGATGGCCTGCGCCTGCGCGCAGCTCGCGTCATCTATCGCGATCCTGTGTTGAGCAAGTACGCGATTGACCCGGCGCGTCCGATTCGCATCATCGTGGATAACGGCCACGTGACGCTCTACGGTTCCGTGGATAGCACCATGGACAAGAATGTCGCCGGAATCCGAGCCAACCAGCTCTTTGGCGCCTTCACCGTAGAGAACAACTTGGTGGTCGAAAAAGATTCAAGCCAGCCTGGGCTGTAATGTTGGAAGGGTGAGTCTGGGCGCGGAGCAATCCGCGCCCGTTTTTCTTACTTACCGAGCTTTGTTTTGAAGGCAAAGGTCAGCACGGTTTCCGTTTGCACTGGGACATCGTGCAGCTTGGCGGGCTTGAATTTCCATTTCATGACCTGCTCTCGTACTGCGCCCTCGAGTCCTGCGTTGTCTGAGTGCAACGGCCAGGTTTCGCGGACTTGCCCGTTCCGATCCACGGAGATGTAGATGCTCAGCACGCCAGAGGTCTTACCGCTGCGAACCGGCGGCCAAAGGATGTCAGGCGTAGACACGGACAGGCCGCGAAGTGTGGCCTCAGGTATGCTGATACGGTCGATTCGCGCCCCCGGAGGCGTTGGCTTTTTCACCGCGAATTGGCTCTCATCCGGACTGGCAAGTTCTTCCAGCTGGATAATCTTTGCTTCAATCGTGGTATCTGGCTCCGGGTCGATTACGTATCGTCGAGCGACCTTCTTGTTTTCGAAGTCATGGTAATCCTTGAATTCGGCGTCGTAGGCCGGTGTGACTACCGATTCGAGGAGCCCCTGCCCACCCTCGAAGCAAAACACGAGGAACGCGCTGTTCTCAGCGGGGGGCGTGCCAACTTTCATCTGTAGGCGGGCGCAACTGCTCGAGCGTTCCGATCTGCCCGGTTTTTGTATCGAGGCATTCACCTTCCTCAAACTTTCCAGCATCGGCATGGGGTCGAAGATAGCCGTGACCAAGTCGTTTAGCCACCACGGGAAATAGTCCCCCTTGTCTTCCTCCGAGACCTGATTACCGTTCACAATCAACGTTTGTGAAAAACCAGGCGACGAGGTCGTCCGCCGCCACTTTTCGGGCGATACCCAGTATTCTTCGACTTGCCCTTTGTAGTCCGAACCAGGATTCGTAGTCTCGACAATCTCTGCTTTCAGATGAAACGGCGCGCTCCCCGGCGATGTCAGCTGGGATTGATCGACCGCGTGCTGAGCTATCTCGGCGAGCGGGATAGTTGTCGTAGTTGCCGCAAATGAAACGCCAGCAAAAACACACAGGATGATTGCAATCAAGAAACGCTTCATAGAAACAGACTCCCTCACAACCGGTTGATCAGGGAAGCTACATATCCCGCGCCGAACCCATTATCGATATTCACCACGCTCACATTCGACGCGCACGAATTCAGCATGCCAAGGAGCGCGGTTAGCCCTTGAAACGACGCGCCATATCCAACACTGGTCGGCACGGCAATCACCGGCACGCCCACGAGACCTCCGACCACGCTGGGTAGCGCGCCCTCCATCCCGGCGCAGACAATCACCACGCGCGCCTTCGTCAGCGCTTCCCGATTGGCCAGGAGACGATGGATTCCAGCCACTCCGACATCGTAGAAATGCTGTACGGTATTGCCCATCAATTCCGCGGTGACTAACGCTTCCTCGGCAACGGAGATGTCGCTGGTTCCCGCGGATACCACCGCAATCGTACCTTTGCCATAGATGTGCAGGTCCTGCTTCAGCACAATCGTCCGCGCCAGCTCACGATATTCCGCCGCGCACACTTTCTTTTTCACCGCGGCAAATTGCTTCTTGTCGGCGCGTGTGGCCAACACATTGCCGCCGTGCTTGGCCAGCCGCGCAAAAATTTCTCCCACCTGTGCCGCGGTCTTGCGCTCTCCGAAGATCACTTCAGGCATACCCGCACGCAGCCGCCGGTGATGATCCACCTTGGCAAATCCAAGATCTTCGAACGGCAAATGCCGCAACCGGTCCACCGCATCGTCGGGGTCGAGTTTTCCCTGGCGCACTTGCTCAAATAGTTTGCGGATGGATTCGGCGTTCACAGTGGGAGGCAGCCGCCGTTCCGCACGAGCTGCAATCTCTAGATTAGCACTGGTCAGCGGAGCTCTGGCCTTTTGGCGCGCGCGAACTGCGGGAAAGGCTACGAACCCGGGCAATCACCGCGCGGCAAATTTTGCGCGCGGCGCCGGGTTGATTGAGATGAGCGAGAAATAAACGGCGCAATCCACCCGGCGTCACTCGGCCAGTTAGATAAGCATCGTAGAGCATGCTTCCCAGGCGGTATCCCCAATCTCTTGCGGACGCTTCCGACTTCTCGCCATCGCTGCGGATCGCCGCCACGGCAGCCTTTTCGCAGGCCACGCACGACAATGCGAAAGAGCTCTCCGCTTCGGGCGCGCGCCGCGCGGGATAAAGCACTCGCGAGCCAAAGTAGGCCACGGCATGTTCAATCACTCGCGTATAAAATGCATCCATCGGCGTCGGTGGCTTGGAAGTTTCGTGAATGTCGCTTTCATCTGTCGCGTGATCACCGACGCCATGGCCGTTCAAACGCTGCGGCAGACCTCGGCAGGCATGATGTAGAAAACGGGCGGCATCCTCGGCCGCGTGCATTAGCTGAAACTCGCGGACGTAGAATGCATTTACTTCCGGGAAGTAAGCGCTCCCGCGTTCTTCCAGACTGGCGAGCATGCTCGCCAATCGCCGCTCCTGGATGGCCTTTCGCGAGATCAGGCGGTGCAGCATCGCGTCCGATTCACCGCCATGAACTTCCGGCAGCATGTCGACCAGGAACCTCGGTTGCGTGCTGTTGTGCGGCGAATAGCGATTGATCTCCAGAAAACTGGCCAGGCTGTCGATCAGGTTGTAGATCGTAGGTGCGAAGTCAGGTCCGGTATCGCAGCGGCTCCACTGATCCAGGAAGAGGCGGTAGCTTTCGTATTTTTCCAGAGGCGTGGCATTGAAGACACAGAGTACTTCGTCGTTCACCCGCACGGCCTCGACCTTTTCCACGGGTTCGCCGGCCGCCCGCCAGTACAAGGCATCCACGTTTTGCAACACCGTCAGGATCTTGGCGTCGGGAAGTTCCTTGTGCAACACGCGCGGCAGATGTCCCGGTGCCAGATGCGATTCGCCGAACAGCACAAAGATGACCGCATTGGGATGCCGCTGTCGGATTTCGGCAAGTTTGACGGCGGCATGACGATCGCGCGCGCCGATTTTCCGCAGATTCTCCCGCGGCATGCAATCCAGGCCATAAAGGCCCTCTCCATGATCGCGCGCGGCCACCAGCAACTCGTGGAACGGCGCCCAGTCGTAGCCCCAGTCGAGATCGAAACGAATGCGCTGCCGCAGTTCTTCCTCGTCAATTTCGCGGCGCCACCACTCGTCGAGGATGTGCTGGTCGCGAGCAAAGATGGTTTCGACCCCCAGCACCACAGGGCGGTCTCCCGCCAGGGCGCGCTGCTCGAACAGCGACGCGGCATAGCGTTGCGCCGAAGGCAGAGCATGATAATCGCCGATCAGGACCACATCTGCTGCCTGCAGAGCATTCTGAATTTGTTCACGATCTAGAAGAGAATCGTAGTTGCCGAAGGCCTGCGAGAACTCGCGAAGATATTTGCGGCGGCCGTTCGAATCCTGCGCGCGGATTTCGCGTTCTACTCCCTCCAGCGCGTGAAGTTCCGCGGCGCTGCGCCGAGATCGTAAATTGGTCGTCGATGCCATAAAACAGCTTCTAGCTACTAGCTCCTTGCTTCTAGCCCCGCTCTTCGCCTTGACTTCTTCTTCGGCAACTCCCTATCCTCCAAAGTCGGGCTGCACCGTTCCCGCCCGCCGGAGAATCCTTGCCGAATCACCCGCCGCAGAATCTGACCATTGCCACCACCGGCGCCAGTGGATCAGTCTTTTTGCACCAGTTACTGATCAGCGTCGAACGCGATGCGCGCGTTCACACCGTGAACTTCATCGCATCGGATTCTGCCCTGCGCGTGCTGGCCGAGGAGCTCGGCATCCAGGGCCGGGCGAATCTTGTCTGCCAGATCCTTGCCAACGGAAACAACTCCTCCAAAATCAAAGAGCAAAAAATTAAAGAGCAATCGAACGCGGATATCGGAGCCAACGTGGCCAGCGGGTCCTATCCCGCCGACGCTATGGTCGTCCTCCCCTGCAGCATGGGCACATTGGCCCGCATCGCAAACGGCATCGCCTCTCATCTGATCGAGCGTGCGGCTGACGTCTGCCTGAAAGAGAAGCGTCCGCTGGTGCTCTGCGTACGCGAAACGCCGCTCAACAAAATCCATATCCGCAACATGTACCGGGCTGCCGATGCCGGGGCGACCATTTTTCCGCTCATTCCCGCTTTCTATTACCGCCCCGCAAAATTAGATGATCTGGCCCGCGAGTTCGCCTATCGCGTCCTCGCCCATCTGGGCCTTCCCCAACCTGACGCATTCCGCTGGAAGGACTGACTTATCAAGCGCTTACCGGCCTACAGAGAAAAACTCTTCTTCCTAAAGGAAGATCGGCTTCAGGGTCGGGAATCTTAAGTGTAGAGATCCTCAGGTCCAGCTCACAGATGTCCGGGGGCCATGTACGACGGGATTCCATCGCCAGAATGAACTGACGTCCGAGATTTCCAAAGCGACGATCCCGAGGCCTTAGCGTAGAATGCGTCAAATTCCCGGACAGGTTGACGGATGCCTTTGACTATCGAGCGAAGTGACCGAATAAAGTTGGCGTCGTCACCTTGGCCGCGGCGATTTTTCCCGGCGTCCGTCTACTGCGTGCTTCTTCTGATCTCTGCAATCGCCTCTGTGGCAGACGATCACAACCCCTATGCCGGTGACCCGAAGGCCGCGAAGGCGGGCGAATACGAGTTCCGCATCAATTGCGCTCTCTGTCACGGACTGGGAGCCCACGGCGGCGGCCGCGGCCCCGACTTGACGCGGGCACAGAAAAAGCATGCGCACTCCGATGCGGAGTTGTTTCAGGTGATCAGCAACGGCATTCCCGGCACCGTCATGCCGGCGAACGGAACCAACGGGCAAGGCGTTGGCATGACCGACGAGGAGATCTGGCAGATCATCACTTATATCCGCAGCGTTGAAGTGAAAGCCGCCGGCCGCGCCCGCAGGAAGCGCGGCGCATGGCAAGGACCTTTTTTACGGCGATGCGAACTGCTCGCTTTGCCACATGGTCGAGGGCCGAGGCGGGCGGCTGGGTCCAGAACTTACCAGCGTTGGCGGATCGCGGACCCGAGCTGCCATCATTGATTCGGTGCGCAATCCCAGCCGTCGATTGGCCTGGGGATTGACCGAGGCCACGAAAGAATTTCCCCAGGAGTACGAGACCATCACGGTGGTGACTTCCGACGGAAAGGAAATCAAGGGCGTGGCCTTGAACGAAGACAACTTTAGCGTGCAGATGATGGACACAAGTGAACAGATTTATCTGCTGGAAAAAGACAAGCTGCGGTCGTTCCGCAAAACCCGGGAGTCGATGATGCCCACCTACACGGCAGACCTTCTGAGCGATAAAGATCTTGACGACATCGTGGCCTACCTCGTCAGCGTGGCGGCGAAATGAGAGCTCGGAAAACCTTTTTTGCTTCGTTCTTATTTTTCTCTGCTTGCGCCTTCTTCGTTTCGCCGGTAGTGGCGCAGGTCACATTCGACCGCCTGCTGAACTCAGCAAAAGAGCCGCAAAACTGGATGACCTATTCCGGCGACTATTCTGGCCGGCGTTTCAGTGCGCTCGATCAGATCACTACTGCGAACGCTCACACGCTGACGGCGAAGTGGGTGTTCCAGACCGGCGCAACCGGCAAACTTGAAACCACGCCTCTGGTGGTCGACGGCATCCTCTACGCCACGGCTCAAGATGACCGTGCCTTTGCCCTGGATGCACGCACCGGTCGGCCCATCTGGCTTTACCAGCATCAACTGCCGGGAGATATTCGTCCGTGCTGCGGCAGGGTGAACCGCGGGCTCGCCATTCTAGGCGATAAGGTTTTCCTGGGAACCCTCGATTCGCATGTCATCGCGCTCGACACAAAAACCGGCAACGTGATCTGGGATGTCATCGCTGCCGACTATCAAAAAGGATACAGCTTCACCGTTGCGCCGCTCGCGGTGAAGAGTCTTGTTGTGATCGGCGTTTCCGGCGGCGAATATGGCGTGCGCGGATTTATCGATGCCTACGACGCCGCGACCGGCGAGCGCAAATGGCGCTTCTACACCGTCCCCGGGCCGGGCGAGCCGGGACACGAAACCTGGGAGGGCGATTCCTGGAAGATCGGCGGTGCCCCCGCATGGAACACGGGAACCTACGACGCGGTGACCAACCAGATCTTCTGGCCTACGGGAAATCCCTCTCCCTCGAACCGCGGTGAAGGACGCGCCGGGGACAACCTCTACAGCAACACCTTGCTTGCGCTTAATGCCGACACGGGAAAGCTGAACTGGTTTTTTCAATTCACCAAGCACGACGAACATGACTGGGACGCCACGCAGGTCCCGGTGATTCTAGATGCCGGAAGCAAACATCTGATTGCACAGGCCAACCGCAACGGCTTCTTCTACGTGATCGACCGCACCACCGGCAAGCTGCTTTCGGCCAACGCCTACGGCAAGATCACATGGAGCGATAGCAAAGATGCCGACGGCCGTCCCATCGCGAGGAAGGAAGCTTCGCCGACGCTCGAAGGTCACACGGTATGTCCGGGAGCGCTCGGAACAACAAACTTCATGGCGCCCGCGTTCAATCCCCAAACCTCATTGTTCTACGTGACCGCCCGCGATCAGTGCGATATTTTCTCGACCGCGCCGCAGCCTTATGAAGCTGGCCATGCGTATTACGGCAGCGCGTATTTTCCCTCGGAAGAAGCCGAACCGTATCGCGGATTTCTGAAGGCGATCGATCCCGCCACAGGCGAGGTCAAGTGGAAATTTGAGCACACTTCGCCCACCTGGTCAGGTGTGCTGTCAACTGCCGGAGGCCTGGTCTTTACCGGCGATGCCGAAGGAAATTTCATCGCTCTCGATGCCGCGACGGGCAAGCCGCTGTGGCATTTCCAGATGGGCGGCGCGGTCTACGCCGCGCCCATGGCTTTTGCAGTGGATGGAAAACAGTACGTGGCGATTGCGGCGGGCAGCGCCGTGTACGCCTTCGCCCTACCGTAGAAAAACAGATATCAGAAGCGCACGACGATTCCCGTGGAAACCCGAAAGTTGTTTTGGTGCTGAGCAATGTCGAAAAACAGGGCGCCCGGGTACGCGCTCTCGTAAAATTTATTGTAGTTGTGATAGGTGCGAAGGTCATCCGCCTGTATCAGCCGCAGTGATAATCGCCGAAACAATTTGTAGTCGACCCCGCCGCCCAGCGCGATAGCCGCATCGGTGTAAGTTGTCGCCACCGAGGTCACCGGAGTCGACACTCCCGTGATGGTGCTGGCACTCAGCGTGGCTCGGTCAAAACCGAACATCACATGGATGAAAGGCGTAATTCTTGATTTGCCCCTGAAAGTAAACACGGGCCCAACCAGAAATGAATACGCATTGGCGTCGGGCAGTCCGGAGAGCGTACTGAACCTCGTGTTTGTGAATGGCTTGCCGTAACGGCCGCTGACGTCCGCCACGATTCCGATCCAACGGTTCGCGTTGTATTGACCCTCCGCATTCCAGCCGTTAAAGGCGGAATTTATTCCGAACGGGCTGTTTAGCTCGCGCAGAGCATAGTCCATGTCCTCGCCCGTCAGTCCCCCATTGTCCACGTAAGTGAAGGCATATCCGCCAAACACCTGCACCTTCGGCGTGGAACTTTGAGCAAAAACGCACGAACTCAGCAAGGAGATCAGAGCGATCGTTACAGCCAAGCGAATCATTTCGACGTTTTTTCCTTTCAACCAGCGCGCACCCGGGCGACCACATCCCCAGCGATTCAACAAAGCCCTGGGGATAGCTTCATAGCGTGTCGTTGCCGAAACCAGGTAAGAACGCAGACGCATGCTGGAGGGTTGCAAGTGGACACGTAAATGTAGGTAAAGGTATTTAAGTTCCTAATTATAACGTGGGAACACTGGTCAGGTTTTTCTGTGCGCAACACGAAGAATACGACTGCCCCGCGCATCCGGCCTCGGCAGATCCCAAATCTGCAGGCGCTGCTGGCCCCTGCGAAATTTTTCGGAGACAAATACTCCAAAAAGATACAAATCTTTGACTGCCGTGTGACAAGGCTCCAACCGGCTGCCAGCTACTCTCCCTTTACACCGTGATCGGAGGCAAGCCATGGATGCGGTGAAAGGAAGGAAACGATGAAGCAACTCACGGAAGTTCTGGAACGCGCCGCCAACCGGCGCACATTTCTCAAAAGCAGCTTGGTCGCCGGAGCCGTGGCGACTGTAGGAGCCGGCATCCTGGGCAGCGGGCTACCCGTGTTTGCCCAGCAAACCAGCAGTGCAGCACTAAGCAAAGGGGATATTGCGATCCTGCAATTCCTCGCGGCAGCCGAACTGATCGAATCGGATCTTTGGACCCAGTACGCCGAACTGGGTGGCATCGGCAACAATTCACCCATCGAAGTCGACCCGAACCAGCCGCTGAACCCATATCAAGTAGCCTTGTCGAACCTCGATTCCGACGGCCCGCAATACATCGCCAGCAACACGCTGGATGAAGTGAGCCACGCTACTTTCCTCAATGCCTATCTCGAGTCCAGGGGCGCTGAGCCGGTCAACTTCCAGGAGTTCGTAACCTTGGCGGGAAGCACGGCTACAGGATCCACGGGCGCCTCTCGCCTCACCAACCTGACGAAGCTCAACGTCGACACTAGTTGGTTCGTCCGCTATCGCAGCACGGCCAGTCCCGACTTCGGCGCTACTTTTCCTCAGGCACTCACTCTCAAAGGAGTTACTGCCATTCCGAGAACCGATGCCGATTACGATGGCAAATCCAACCCCAACTTTCCGGGTAACGATCACATCCAGGCCATCGCCAACGTAGCAGCCTTTCACTTCGGACAGATCGAGCAAGGCGGCACCAGTCTTTACGCAGCGATGAGTCAAAAAGTGACGGATCCGGAAGTCCTCCAGATTACCCTTGGCATCGGTGGAGACGAGATCGCTCACTTTCTGGAGTGGGTGGATTTCTCAGGCAATGGAGTGCAGGCCCCGGTCGCGCCGTTTACCGACCCCATCTCCGGCCTGAAATTCCCCAATTTCTTCAATCCGGACAATCCGACGACTCAACCCAGCCTGATCTTCCCGGTTCCATTCGAGTTCAGGCCCAACCTTCCGCGAGTCTCAATGATTCGTCCCACAACCGATAAATTTGCCGGCGCAGTGGCTGCGGCCAACGGCTTCATAGCCAGTGGGCTCTTCATCGGCCAATCACCAGAGTTCATCAGCACGCTGAAGGCTCTGGCCGCCGCTGCTGACGCGGCTCAACGCGGGATGTAACAATTCGCGCAATCGCGTGGAAGCCTTCGGGGGAGGGTCTCTTCACGCGCCGCGGCGGGCGCTGCGGATTTGTGATTCGGTCGCAGCGCCCATTTTTCTTAATGGTTCTACAACGCGCTTCACTACTGGAGGGAACACGATGTTCGAAGGCTTGTTTCAACCTATGCATTTAATGGTGATTGCCGGACTCGCCCTGTTGATCCTTGGTCCCAAAAAGCTGCCTGAGCTCGGGAAAGGACTGGGCGAAAGCATCCGCGGCTTCAAGTCCGCAATGCAGGGAAGAGAAGAAGGATCGCCCTTGGACGAGGCGATTTCAAAGAGACCGGGGGAAAAAGCATGAGTCTCTCGGAGACGGTTTTCCTTGCCTTGCTGGGCCTGATGATCTTTGGTCCGAAAAAACTTGCAACGATTGCCCAGCAGGCCGGGAAGACGCTTGCTCGATTGAAGAGAATGAGCAGCGAATTCCAGTCGCAGCTGGCGACCGAGATCACCGCGAGCCCGGGTAGTCGGGCAAGCGGAGCGCCGGTTGACAGTCTCGACACCCACCTTCGTGCCGATTGACGCTCCACCGCATTTCATACTAATCTGCAATTACACCGGAAAGGAGGTGGTCGAATGACAAGTTCTGATTGTAGTGGCTCGTGTGGGAGTCTAAGACCAGGTGAGGTGGCTGAGACTTAGAGCTGGTTGCTCTAAGCGGGGCTCCGGATCGCTGACCGATTCCACGAGGATCGGCCAAAAGCGCCAGGAGCTACAGCCCGCACACTAGCCGGTGAGTATGGAGGATGCATCGCGTTGGTCGCGCAAATGCTTCTTCCTTGGGGCTTCGGTCCCGACCCGGGAGTTGCCGTGAGAGGCCACGTAGAGTGACCACCTCTTGGTCAATCCCAAACAGTCCACCGGACGGCCCGCAACCTCGTATGAGGCTGCGGGCCGTTTGTTTTTTGCTGAGGAACAGACTTCCCCCGCAGTCAACTTCATGGGTTTCAGGAGCAACGGACGGTGCCAAGAATGCAAAAATGAAGGAGCTACGTACTCAGCAGCAGCCATCCCAGCGACAAGCTGTTGGCGGCAAATTCCTTCCGGGAGAGCTCTCCAACATGCATAGCCAGCATGGCCGCGAATAACTTCGGATTGGAACCGAAAGCCCGCATCACCCGCTGCCTCAGCGGAATGTTCCAATCGAGCGCCAGCATCAGCTTGGCCATGAATGCAGGACGCCTCCCGAGCGCCCTGTGTTCTCGCTGATAACCTCGCAAATCTCCGTGCTCGAAGCATTCCGCCAGCACGTTCGCCTGGCGAAAGCTGAGGCATAAGCCTTCCCCGGTGATCGAGTCGACGGAGCCCGAAGCGTCGCCGATCAGCGCAACTTTGCCTTGGAAGACCTGACGCAATTTGCGAGTGCACGAAGTTGCACCGCGCTCCATGGATGTTTGTTCCGCACCCCGCAGGCGGGAAGCGATCTCCGGGAATGCCGTCATCGCGGCATCCAAACGCAAATGTGGATCGTTCGAAACCAGCGCCACGCAAATTTCGTCCCCTGCGACCGGAGTGACGTAAACTTGGCACTTCGGTCCCCAATGGATTTCCATGTGGTTGCTCCACGGAGAAACCCGGTAATGGCGGCGAAAAGCAAAACGGGTCGGATGGGAGGAGTAGCGGTCCAGCCCAGCCCAGCGCCGCACCAGCGAGTGTCCTCCGTCCGCACCCACTACCCAGCGGGCATGCACTTTCTGTTCGCCGAGCAGCACACCCTGCGGATGCAAACCGGTGACTGGAGTTTGCCACAGCAGCCTCACGCCTGCAGCCTCCGCCCGCGCGACCATGAGACGATGCAACACAGTGCGGCGGACGCCCGCGCCATTCCCGTTGGGGAAGCTCGCGTCCACGCTCAGGTTGCCGCTGACAAATCGTATTCCTCGAAAAGGGTGCGAGCTCTCTGACGCGACGTAGATCCCCAATTTCGCAAGGGCGGCTTGGCCATCAGGCATCAAACCCTCACCGCAGGGTTTATCGATGGGAGGCCGCGTGCCATCGGCCACAACGACATCAAGTCCGCGTTGACGCGCCGCAATCCCTGCCGCCAGCCCTGCCGGGCCGCCGCCGATTACGAAAACGTCGGTTGCCCTCACCGTCGAATTAGATTCGGAAGACGGCATATATCTCCCAGGTTTTATTTTCCTGGAGTAAGGTCGGCACGTTCAGGCGCTAACCACTGGGGATTCACATAGTCGGCATAGGCATCGGCACGGACCGATTGAGAGATTGGCATAGTTAATATACGCGAGCCTGGAATCCATTCGCTCGCGCGAAGCCGTGATTCGTCAAACCCTGATCTGCAAGAGCCACAGCAAGTAAATGCTTTTGCGGCGCTTCTTCCCGTATCTCCCTTCTGATGCCGCCGGTGGAAGCTGCGGTTGCCCATCACAGAAGCGCGGAGCTCAGTCCGTGTCTCATCCGAAAAGCGCAATCAATAACGAATCAATCGGGCTATTCGGCGGGCGCAACCAACGCTAAGTATAATCTTCATAATTGCCGTAGACTTCGAGCGAAGCATCTAAATTCTTGATGCTGACAATCTCCCCACGAGGGGTCGACTTGAAATTCCTTCCCTGCCTCGTTATCGCTTGCTGGTTGTTTTGCGCGGACCTCATGGTTTCTGCTCAAACCTCGGCTTCCAATGCAACCTTGACCACCAACCCGGTGTTCGAGAAAAACTGCGCGAAGTGCCACGGGAAAACCGCGGAGGGTCGCCACTTCGCCGGACCGTCGCTGGTCTCCACGAAGGTCAGCGCCGCCTCCGCCGACGACTTGCGCAACATGATCGCAAACGGCAAAGGCCACATGCCTAAGTTCGCCGGCAAACTGACGTCGGAAGAGATTGATGCGCCGGTCCAGCAGATCGAAACCCTAAACAAGAAATGACAAGCACGACTAATTCCAACGGAGAGCCGTATCCAGCCCCGGAAGCCATGAGTTGGCGGTTTGACCGGGATCGAAGTATCCTTGGCGAGTGTCATATCTGGACGAGTCTTTTCTAAACGCCCAACGCGAGCGCAAGCGCCTGGCTGCAAACTACGCCGGCATGACGGACGGCGAATTGCAGCGCCTGGCGCGAAATGCCGAGTCTCTCACCGAGCTGGCCTGGGATGCGCTCGAGGAAGAAATGGACCGCCGTCATCTGGAAGTTTCCGACGATGCTCCGGAGCCGCGGCAGCAAATGGAAATCCGGGAACTCGTGACCATCCGCCAGTTTCGCGATCTGCCCGAGGCGCTGCTGGCGAAAGGAAGTCTGGAATCCTCCGGCATCGAATGTTTTCTCGCTGACGAGAACCTCGTTCGTCTGGACTGGTTCATTTCAAACTTCATCGGCGGGATCAAACTCAAGGTGCGCGGGCCGGATGTAGCCAACGCGCAAAAGATTCTCAACGAACCGATTCTCGAAGGCCTCTACGTGCACGGCGTCGGACTCTATGAGCAGCCGCGTTGTCCCCACTGTCAATCCCTGGACGTAAACTTCCAGGAGTTGGACCGCCCCATCGCCTACATGAGTGCATTCCTCCGTGTACCGATGCCCCTGCAGCGCCCCGCCTGGCATTGCCATTCCTGCGATGCGGAGTGGGAGGATGACGGAGCTGACGGCGGCAGGAGCGAGTCACATTCCTAGAAGGATCGATCCCTTAGCGGGGACTTTCGCTATAACTAGTCAGCCCTGGTTTACCCGGCTGACGATCATCGTGATCACCCGCTGTGCGGCAAGCACAGCTCCTTCCTGCCAGCCAATGATGTGGCTGCAGTGGTCTCCCGCAAAATAGATACGATCATCGGGAACGATCAATGCCCGATAAGGCCCGTCATAGTAGGCGGACTCGTCCGCCGGAGGATAATCAGGCCCGCGGCTCACCCAGGATCCCAGGCTGTAGGGCACTTTGCCCCAGCACATATACATCGGCTTCTCCAGTTCCTTGCTCTTGCCCGGATGCAGTTTCTCCACCGCGGCCCGCGAGGCGGCAAGCTTCGCCTCATTCGACGGCAGCTTTCCGAAAGCACCCCAGTTCTCCATGGCGTAGCCGGAGATGAGCACGCCGCGTTTCGACATCAGCTTCGCACTCGGATACCACACTTGCGGGATCGGTCCACTCGTGAGAAACGAGATGCCGCCATAGATGTTATCGCCGTCCTGCTCCCAGAAGCGCCGCGACTCCCAGGCAACTTTGTAAGCGGAATCGTAGGTGACTTGCTCGATCGCAAACTTCACCCGCGGATCGAAATCATTCGGCAGCGTCTTCAGAATCGTCAACGGCAGTGTGCAAATGCAATACGGCGCCTCGATCGAACGAACCGGCCCAGACTCTCCCTCGCGGTACAACACCCTCACTCCATTCGGTGTCTTTCGGATTTCGACGATCGGCGAGTTATAGCGAACCAGTTCGCCGAGCGAGCGCGCGAATGCATAAGGAATGCTGTCCATGCCGCCCACGGCCTGGAACATGGTGGCTTGCATATCGAGCACTTCTTCAAACAGCGTTGGCCGGTAAAGTTTCGACTTGAGCAGGTCAGTGAAGGGAAGAGGCTCGCGAGGGATTTCGATCTGATCGGCCGCGCCGGGTAACTGCCGGTCGCCGGAGCGCGACGAACCCTTATATTCGTAATCTTTTCCCAGGGCGCCATAGGACTTCAGAAATTCCATCATCGCGGCCTGATCGTCAGGCGTCAACGGCTGATCAAGCGCGCCCTTGCGCACGCATTTCGCCAGCAGTTCGGCAACGTAACCGCGAGTGTCATTGATCACTTGCCCTTGCCGGACGGGTTGGCCTCCGAAGAAATTGTCATTCTGCAGCAGGGCACTGCGCGAGGAATTCACCTCGACTTCGAGTTCCACTCCGAGTTCGCTGCAATAGCCGAGAATATTCTTATGGATGGAAGGCAGCCGCGCGGGACCGCAGTTGAAGTAATTTCCTTCGTCGTAGGTGCACTCCTGCGACGTCCCATCGTTGAAGACCAGCTTCGATCCTCCACGCAGCGTCCAGTTGCGTCCGCCGGGACGCTCGCGCGCTTCCAGCACCGTGCAGTCGAAGCCCGCCCGGCGCATTTCGTAAGCGGATACCAGCCCGGCGATCCCCGCGCCGAGAATGACCACCCTGGTTCCCCGGCCTGCCGATGGAGGCAGGGGAAAATCCTTCTGCTGTTCCGTCTCGACCATGCCCAGAAGGCCAAGCGTGTGCATGGTCATGAAAGCCGCGCCGAAGCCGCCTGCCTGCGCGATTCTGGCGATGAACTGCCGTCGGGTAATCGTCATTTGTCGTCGATCAACTTCTCGTCAGAAGTTTATGACCGTGTAAGGTACCACGCCCCGGCGGATGGCGGACCCGCAATTCTTCGAAGCGTGCGATTCAAGTTGGTGAAAAACGACGCAACACATGCCGTTTGCCATTATCATGACGGCCATGTCCACCAAGCTCCGCTGGGGAGTTCTCAGCGCCGCCAACATCGGTCTCAAGAAAGTCATTCCTGCAATGCAACAGGGCGAGTACACCACCGTCGCCGCCATTGCATCCCGCAATCTCGCAAAGGCTCAGGAAGCCGCACGGGCGCTCAAAATCCCGACCGCCTACGGTTCCTACGAGGAACT
Source organism: uncultured Acidobacteriaceae bacterium (assembly GCA_963760855.1). GTDB lineage: Bacteria > Acidobacteriota > Terriglobia > Terriglobales > Acidobacteriaceae > Sulfotelmatobacter. Next base: position 54,427 of record CAVXFD010000011.1, read on the forward strand.
TCTCGCCGACGCCAATATCGACGCGATTTACAATCCGCTGCCCAATCAGCTTCACGTCCCGTGGACGGCCAAGGCCGCCGAAGCCGGCAAGCATGTACTTTGCGAGAAACCTCTCAGCCTCACGGTCGCGGAAGCGCAGTCTCTGCTTGCCGTCCGCAACCGTACCGGAGTCAAGATCGGCGAAGCCTTCATGATCCGCAGTTTTCCGCAATGGCTGCGCCTGCGCGAACTTCTCGATCAGGGCCGCATTGGCGAGCTGCGGTCCATCGTGGGATTCTTCAGCTACTTCAACGTTGATCCCGGCAACATCCGCAACCAGGTCGAATGCGGCGGGGGCGCTCTCATGGATATCGGCTGCTACCTCGTCCACGCCTCGCGTTATGCGTTCGCCGAGGAACCCACGCGCGTGGTGGCTTGCATCGACCGCGATCCCAAGACGAAGATCGACCGTCTCACCTCAGCGATTCTTTATTTCCCAGGCGGGCAGTCCATCTTTACTTGCAGCACCCAGCTGGTTCCCTACCAGCGGGTGCAGTTCCTCGGGACTCGCGGACGCATTGAGATCGAAATCCCCTTCAACGCCCCCATCGACCGCCCGACTCGCATCTTCATCGACGACGGCGGCGACCTCTCCGGCAAAAACATCACCACGGAAACCTTTCCAACTGCCAATCAGTACACCATGCAGGGCGATGCTTTTTCCAAGGCTATTCTGGAGAACAAAGAGGTTCCTGTGCCGCTCGAAGATGCCATCAAGAACATGGCCGTGATCGAAGCGCTCTTTAAGTCGGCCGCGTCTGGCCGATGGGAAACTCCGTAGGATGCGGCTGGACTAGCGGTCGGCCGGTGCTATGGATTGGCCGGCAGCTGGGAAAAGCCCTTAAGGATTACATCCAGCGTGTCCTTCGCCAGCTTCAAGCCAGGCAATTCTTCTCGCGTAAACCACCGGACTTCGGCCGCGTCGCTGGCTGCGGCGAGATCCCCCGCAACCCGGCGGCACAGAAAATCAATCAAAACGTAGTGATATTGCACGCGTTGCTCGGGATCGCGCAGAACTCGATCGAAGACGCCGAGAAGTTCGCCGGGTTCGACAGTGAGTCCCGTTTCCTCGAGAGCCTCGCGAACGGCGGCGGCGCGCACCAGTTCGCCGATTTCAAGCACGCCTCCGGGGATGGACCACTCGGCCTGCAGTGGCGGATGGGCGCGCTTGACCAGAACCACGCGGGCGTTCTCGATGATGATGGCGCCTACGCCAACCAGCGGTACCTCGGGGAATTCGCGTTTCATGCGTGCAAGCATTCTAAAGGGAATTGGGAGTTGCGGTAGGCATCGGCAGCCGCCGAGCTTTGCTCGGCATGGACGGGCGAAGGCGCCCGTCCCCACAACGCGCAGATTTGGTTTTCTCTGTGGTTAAATAGTCTTCGCCATGGCACTGGAAGAATACAAACGCAAGCGCAAGTTTGAGCAGACGCCTGAACCTCCGCCGAAACTCGCCTCCAAGGCCGGTCACCGCTTCGTGGTGCAAAAGCATGACGCCACGCGGTTGCACTACGACTTTCGCCTGGAGATGGAAGGCGTGCTGAAATCCTGGGCTGTGCCCAAGGGCCCGTCGCTCGACCCCGCCGATAAGCGCCTGGCCATGCAGGTGGAGGATCATCCGGTTTCCTATTTCGATTTCGAAGGCATCATCCCCGAAGACAACTACGGCGCCGGCACGGTGATGGTGTGGGACCTGGGCACATGGCAGCCTCTCTCTCCAACTTCGGTGGATGGAAAATATGTGCCGGGCACCGAGGCCGAAGCCGTCGCCATGCTGGCGAAGGGCGATTTGAAATTTCGCCTCGACGGGAAAAAACTGAAGGGCGATTTCGCGCTGGTGAAGATGAAAGGCCGCCGTCCCGGAAGCAAAGGCAACGAATGGCTACTGATCAAAAAGCACGACGACTACGCAGTCGAGGGATACGACATCGATGCCTATGATGAATCCGTCCTCAGCAAGCGCAGTCTGGCTGAGATCGCGGGAGATTCAGGATCGGCCGAGTGGAGAAGCCGTCCCGCAGGCCGAGGCAAATTGAAGGCGGCGTGGCTGGCGGATGCCGTCGCAAAACTCGACCAAAAGAAAGCTGCGGCGAGTAAAAAAAAACGAAAGAACTGAACACCACCGAGGACGCGAAGAACGCCGATAAGGATAAGAGAAAAACTGCAGTGCCTTCGGGCAACAACAGCCTGCCGGTTTCCCCATCCCAGAGCACTGCAAACCGATCAAAAGCCTCGGCGCTCTCTGCGTCCTCGGCGGTTGCAGCTGTTGCACCTCCCCAACCTTCCGCACCAGTGAAGCGTCCCATGCCCAGCGAGATTCATCCCATGCTTGCGATCTCGATCGACGAGCCATTCGACGGACCGGAGTGGCTCTTCGAAATCAAATGGGATGGCTACCGCGCCGTGGCTTTCATCCAGAACGGAAAAGTTCGGCTGGTCTCGCGAAATCAGAACGAATTGACCCAGCGCTATCCTGAACTCAAGGATCTGCCGCAGTTCGTCAAAGCAAAGACTGCGATTCTCGATGGCGAAGTGGTCGCGCTCGATGACCAGGGACGTGCGTCGTTCAGCCTGATGCAGCAGCGGACCGGTTTTCGTCCCGGCGGCCGCCGCACCGCCGTCAATGCCGATGTTCCGGTCCTGTATTATGCCTTCGACTTGCTCTATCTCGATGGCTACGATTGGCGTCGCATGCCGCTCGAAGAGCGTAAGAAAAAATTGGCGTCTCTGTTGATCGCTGGCGATGCCCTCCGCTATTCCGATCACTACGAGCAGCAAGGGAAGGCGCTGTTCGAAATCGCGCGCAAGAAAGGGCTGGAAGGAATTCTAGCCAAAAAGCGCGACAGCATTTATCAGGAGCGCCGCAGCAGTGAGTGGCTGAAGATCAAAATCAGGCACCGCCTGGAATGCGTGATTGGCGGATACACCGAGCCGGAGGGCAGCCGCGCTCACTTCGGCTCCGTCGTGCTTGGACTTTACGATAAACAAGGCCGGTTAATTCATGTCGGTCAAGCCGGCAGCGGCTTCGATCAAAAGTCGCTGGAGGAGGTCTGGAAACTTCTCAAGAAACGAGAGACCAAAAAGAATCCGTTCTACGGCGAAGTCGAAGCCCTGCGCAAAGTGTACTGGGTGAAGCCGGAACTGGTAGCCGAGATCGAATACGCCGAATGGACCGAAGGAGCCAATACCGGTAGCGGACCGAAGTTGAGAGCCCCCGTATTCCTCGGCCTCCGCGACGACAAAGATCCGAAAGAATGCACCCTCGACCAGGACCGCACTCCGAGAGCTGACAACTGAGAGCCGAGAACTGAGGGCTGAGAACTGTGAGAGCTGCCCCGCTACTTGATATCCTTCATCGCCAGCAGCGTTCCATAATCGTGCCCGCCGGCGTCGACAGCCCGAGCCACCACCGCCGCGAATGCATCCCGCAACTCCGGATATCTCGCCACCAAAGCTTTCATTACCGCAACGTTCCCTTGATACGCCAGGCTCGTATTCGAGACGTCCGCCGCCTGATACTTCACGATCAGATCCAGATCGTTGCCCACCACCTCGGGGAAAACGTCGACGAGCTTGTAAGTCGCGCTTCCCGCAGAAAGATCCACGGTCTTGCCGTCAGCGGGCAGATCCGTGGGCTGCAACTTTTGCGATTCATCGTAAAGCTTGTCGGTAGCCGCCGTGCTCATAAACGACAAGGGCGAAATCAATGAACGCGCCTCAATGTAGTACAGCCATGCGTTATGAGCCTGTCCCTTCGCCTTGAACTCGCGAGCCCGCGTCAAGAACCAATCGCTGCTGTGGCCGCTGATCTGCGCTGCTTTAATGTAAAGCCCTCCCAGCTTCCAGTCGGAGCCAGTCTGCTGCAGTATGAAAGAGACCGTGTACGCACCCTTGGGCGACGGCGCATCGAAAATGTCCACGGCATACTTTCCCGGCGGAAGGTTATTGAGATAAAAAGCCGCGCTGTCGCTGGTCTGGCCGTTCTTGCCAAAAACGCCGCAGTAAAATTCCGCACGTGGAATCGGAGAGCTGCCATCAACCTCCAACAAAAACGGTGGACGGGCCATCCCCGTCGATCCAGCCAATGCCGGTTGATTGTTCTTCACCGTGTTTTCAACCGCGGAAAACTCAGCAGTCAGGCTGGGAATGGCATTTTGCCGCAGCGACGCCGCATCGCCCTTGGCGATAAAGTCGAAATATCGTTGACCGGCGGAGACCAGTGCGGTCCGCGTCGCGGGCTCCATGTCGCTTGCCGTGACGCAGTTTTCCGCGAACCCATTCATCGCGCAGAATGTCGTCACAGTCCCGGCGATACAAGCAACAAGCACGCCCCTTCGGCGCATCGTCAACCGTTTAGCGATCGCCGGGTGGCGTCTTCGAAACCAGTTCGCGTAAAACGTTTTCATTCCGCCCCCAGAAGAATTGTACGCCGCAACCGAGCATAGGAAGCACCAAGGTCTTGCCCATCCCGGTCACCGCACACTAGCAACCTTCAGCGTGCAAGAGCCTAAAGTCAATACGTTCTATAGGGTAAAAAGAGAGTTACCCTCCGCCAGTATCCGGGTCAATGGCCGCGGGGAGCGGTGTTAGAATTACTTTCTGGGAAGGTCACCGTGTCGGCAAAATCGAAGGGGATTCAGTGAAGGAGCTGTGATGAGGATGGCACTGAAGTTTACCGGTTTGCTGATGGCGGGCCTTGTCTGCGTGCCCGTCGTGGGTCAGGCCGACACCCAGACCACGCATCGTGTCCACAGCAAGAAAAAGGCGGTGCCACCCCCGCTGCCCTCGGGAGTCCGTGGACCGGTTCCTCAAGTTCCCCTGGATTCCATCCCTGCTGTGGCTCCTGAGGTCACGTACCAGAATGGCCTTCTCACCATCGTCGCAGCGAATTCCACTCTCGGCGACATTCTGCGAGGCGTGCGCAAGCATACCGCCGCCGACATCGACATCCCTGCCGGTGCAACCGAACGGGTCGCCACGCACCTCGGCCCCGCTCCAGCGCGCGAGGTGATGGCTGATCTGCTGAACGGATCACGCTTCAATTACATTCTGCTGGGATCGCCCGCCGACGCCAGCGCTCTGGTGCGGGTTGTGTTGGTAGCAAAGACCCCGGACACGCCGGAGCCTGGAGCTGCCGCAGCCCCCAACAACGCGGCAGCGGCGCCGCAATCGGCCGATGCTCCTGAAGCCGAAGCGGCGGAAGATACCCCTCCAGATGAAACTCCGGACCAGGCTGCCGCTGAAGCCGAACAGACCCCTCCTCCGGACCAGCCCGCGGTGAAAACTCCGCAGCAGATGTTGCAGGAAATGCAGCAGCGCCAGCTTCAGATGCAGCAACAACAGGGGAATCAACCTGCAGGCGGCTACCAACCCCCAACCATGCCGGCTCCGCACCAACCGCAGGCGCCTGAGGAGCAGCAACAGCAATAGCGCGGGTCCACGGGTGCGGTGTTTGGCACCAAAGGTGCCATCTCGGCGTGGCAGACGATCTGAAGAAGGAAAAATCTAAGGCCGGTTGCCGGGGTGTATCCAGCGCTGCGAAGCCCCGGGCAGCGTTCTTGTGGCCACTTGGTTTTCGGGCGTATCCATCGCCTTCTGCAGCAGCGCCCAGTCTTTTTCCACATCACTTTCAGAAACCTTGGGTGGGTTTCCGCGCCTCAACTCCTCCAGCAGCCTGGCCTCCAGAAGTTGTTGGACGAATCTCCCCGACGATTCCGCGCTGAAGAGGTTGCTTTCCGCGACGCCCAGGCTTACTTCTTCATCGCCAACCCGCATCCTCAGAACCAGCCGGCCGTCGGAATCAAAGCCCGGGGCCGCGTTGTTCATCATGTGAGCCAGCGTCTTCTCCACGTGCGTGCTGGTGGTCTTCAACACCTCCGTGGCCAGGAGATGGTTCAGTTCGAGTTCATAGGATCGGCGGTCCTCAGGACCTATCGGTACTTCCATGCCGCGCGCGGCGTTATAAACCAACGCATTCCGCGAAGGGTCGAAGCGCCGGGCCTCGGTGCCCACATAAACCGCCCCCACGCAACCCGCAAACACCGGGCTTACCACAGCGCTGGGAACAATATATTTTTTCGAAGTAAAGAACGACTCGACCACTCCGTGAACGGCGGCGCTACGGGCCGCGCTGCCAGGAACCTGCGGGATTACATAGCGCGAAAATGCCAGTTCCGGATGCCGTGAGCTGAACTTCACCATCGTCTTCGCCATCTGCTTTGGAGTCGCGATTCCCACATCCGCCACCACGCTGCGGTGCAGCGCTTTCGGGTAGTAGAAGTTGATCACATCCTTGGCAAAATCGGCGCAGTTACGGGAGACCGTTCGGAAGTGCGAACGGTTCGGCTTCGCGTTATACGCCTGAATGAAGGCCTGATCCTGGGCTGCCGAGGTTTCTACCTCAAATGCGTACGAGGCCCGGTCGTAAGCCGACCCCACCAGTTCGTACCAGTTTCCGCCCGGAGTTTCTCCGGTGGTCAGATCAGGAGCGACTTGTTGCAAATATTTGCGCCGGTACTGGTCACGCAGAAACGTGACCATCTTCGGATCGACAAACAGCGGAATGTCTTCCGGTTTCTCCACCGCGTACAGATAAGGGATCAGTGGAATCGCTACCCAGTCGTATTTTCCGATTCCGTCATAACGGCTGATGACTGCACCCAGTTCGCCCGGGCCACAGGCGCGCAGCACAAGCGGAGTCTCCGCGCAGACCCCAGATAAATACACCGCAGCATGTCCCGTGGCAGTAAAGAATCCCAGCTTGCCGTAAGGCTCCTCCAGCAAGAGCGTGGCGGAGGCGTTTGCGAGACACGTGAACGCCAATACCAGCACGCATAGCGTGAGTATCGAACGCCGCACTTGAACCAAACGGGACATAGTTTTCCCTACAAAGAACACCCGAATATGAACCCCGTGGCACTACATTAGTTGCCGGTAACTAGGAAGGCGAGTTACGGAAGTCAGCATATAAACAGGGAACTGGACGCAGGGTACGTATATCGCAGAAAACTCGGCAGATACAAGATGTAAAAGCCCGATGAAAAATTTCCATCAGTCCGATTTTGCGCCCTCTCTAAGCCTTTCTTTCGCCCAGATGGCGCTCTCGGCAACCGCTTCGTCGTCATCGTCTTTAAGTGTCTCCAGCAGCGGCAGAAACTTCTGGTCCTCACTGTTGCCCATGGCAATCACCGCATTTCGCCGCAATCCTGAGCGTTTGGCCCGGCGCAATGGCGAATTGCGAAATGCAGAACGAAATTCTTCCGCGCTCATCTGCGCCAGCCAGTCCAGCGGCGGATTCACCAACTCCGGCCGCGGCTGAAATTCCTCGGCATCCGTCGCCGGAGCCTTCCGGTTCCACGGACAAACATCCTGGCAAATATCGCAGCCGAAAATGTGCCGCCCCATCCCGTCGCGAAGGTCCTCGGCAATCGCCCCGCGTTTTTCGATCGTCAGATAAGAGATGCACTTGTTGGAATCGAGTTGGTATGGCGCGATCAAAGCGTCTGTAGGGCAAGCGTCAATGCAGCGTGTGCAGCTCCCACAGCGATCCGGAGCAGGCAGACTGGCTTCAAGTTCCAAAGAAGTAAGGATGACCCCGAGGAAGAGCCACGATCCGAGTTTCTGGTTGATGATGCACGTGTTCTTACCGATCCATCCGAGGCCCCCATACTTTGCGACCACGCGTTCCACAATCGGCCCCGTATCCACATAGCAGCGAGTCACGAGATCGCTGGCGCCGAACCCATTCCGTATCGCGCCTTCGACTCTCCGAAGCCGCACCATCACTGAGTCGTGATAGTCCTGCCCGCTCCAGGCGTAGCGCGAAATCCAGCCACGCCCTCGTCCATCCGCAGAATGATCCGGAACCTGCGTGGAATAAGGCTGCGCCGTGTTGTAGTTGATGGCGCACACCACCACACTGCGCGCCCAAGGAGCAACGTGCGCAAGAGAAGCGCGCTTCAATCGGCCGAGTTTGTCGCGTCCTTCGAGATATTTCATGTCCCCCGCATGGCCTTCGGCAATCCACTGCGGAAAACATTTCAGCTCCGGCGAATCCTCCACCGGAGCGATGCCTGCCAGATCAAACCCAGCCTCCCGCGCGGCTTGCGTTACGGTTGTCGTGATTTCAGCGGATCGGAGCACGGTATGTTTTGAAATGAAAAATAAATCCAGTCCCACAATGATGCACGGGCGAAAGGTTCAAATCGGGATTCTCTTGCACCTTTACTTTGCTGAAAAAGCTGCCCGCACAGCTTTAGCGTATAAGCTTCTCGTCACAGAGTCACGCAAGCTTCAAGCTGCGCGATCTCCGAATATGTTTTTCAGGAGATAAGCCACATGCCGCAAACCACCAACGTCCAAACCCCGACCATTCAAATCTCAATCATCAATGAGAGCACCGTTCTGGCGGACAAGGATGTCACGCCGGCCGTGGCCGCTCTCCAGAAGCAGGTCACCAACGACTTCCGTCCCGCCTGGGGCACCGACGCCGAACTCATCATCGTCCCCAAAGGCACGCAACCCACGAGCGGGAGTTGGTGGCTCGTATTGCTCGACGATTCCGACCAGGCCAACGCACTCGGCTACCACGACCTCACCACCGAGGGCCTTCCCATTGGCAAGGTATTCGTCGCCAGCGACCTAAAAGCCGGCACCTCGTGGACGGTCACCGCCAGCCACGAATTATTGGAGATGCTGGGCGATCCCAACATCAATCTCACCGTCTTCGTGCAGAACAGCAATACGACGGGGACTCTTTATGCCTATGAGGTCTGCGACGCCTGCGAAGACGACAGCCTCGGCTACCACATCGACAACATTCTGGTCTCTGATTTCGTTTATCCCGCGTGGTTCGAGAGCTTCCGCACCGAGGGTTCCACGCAATTCGATCGCGTGAACAAGATGCAGAATCCACTGCAACTGCTCGCCGGAGGCTACATCGGAACCCTCAATCTGAACTCGGGCAGTGGCTGGCAACAGATTACGGCAGAAAAGCACTCCACAAATCTTCGCAACCGCGGAACCGTCGGCACCCGCCGGGAGCGCCGCAACGTCTCCCGTGACCTATGGGTCAATAGCCTGCCCCAACGGAAGATCGTGGGCAACGCGCAGAAGTATCGTCAACAGCTGGAGACCATCCAGCAGCGGCGAGAAGCGGCCTGAAAATTTTCGAGTCTCCCCCCGGGCTCATGGCTCCGCGCGAAATGCGCGGGGCCTTTTGTTGCCGTGAGCGAGGGAGATGGGAAAAAGAGGTGGGAGCCAATCGCATCATTCGTTGACTAGAAGGTGCCGCGTTCGTAATATGAAGCGACTTAAGAGCCAGGCATCTTCCGGATGATCGGCCAAACCATCTCGCACTACCGCATCGTCGAGAGACTCGGCGGCGGCGGCATGGGTGTCGTCTACAAGGCGGAAGACGTCAAGCTCCATCGTTTCGTTGCCTTGAAGTTCCTGCCCGACGAGATTTCAAAAGACACGCAAGCCCTTGCCCGCTTCGAACGGGAGGCGCAGGCCGCTTCGGCGCTGAACCACCCCAATATCTGCACGATCCACGAAATTGACGACCAGCACGGCGAAGCGTTCATCGTCATGGAGTTCCTGGGCGGACAAACGCTGAAGCATCTGATCGGCGTGCGGCCCCTGCCGTTGGACACCCTGCTTTCGCTGGCCATTGAGATCGCCGATGCGCTCGATGCCGCTCACGCCAAAGGCATTGTGCACCGCGACATCAAGCCCGCGAACATCTTCGTCACCGAGCGCGGTCACGCGAAGGTGCTCGATTTCGGTCTGGCCAAGGTTACGGCGTCGGGCGCCGGTGAGCAGAACGAGGCGACGCGAACCGAAGCGGTCGGAGCGCACTTGACCAGCCCCGGTTCTACCATCGGCACGGTGGCTTATATGTCTCCGGAGCAGGCGCGAGCGAAGGAACTGGATGCGCGCAGCGATCTATTCTCCTTCGGAGCCGTCCTCTATGAGATGGCCACCGGGCAGTTGCCCTTCCGCGGGGAAAGTTCGGCGGTTATCTTTAACGAGATTCTGGAGCGTGATCCGGTCCCCGCCGTGCGGCTGAACCCCGATCTGCCGCCCAAGCTGGAAGACATCATCAACAAAGCCCTGGAAAAGGACCGTGAGTTGCGCTATCAGGGCGCTGCAGACATGCGTTCTGACCTGAAGCGGCTGAAGCGGGAAACGGAATCACGACGCGGCGTGCCGGCTACTTCGGGATCCGTCTCCATCGTACCGGAAAGCGGCTCTTTTCCCGCGCAATCCGTACCCGTGCAACCCAGGACAGAGCAACCAAGTGCCGCCGAACCGCCGTCATCCGGATCGGGCTCGTCGCCTGCGCTAGCCTCATCGCCATCTTCGCGCGCGGTGAAGGCAGCAGAAGTTCCAACCGCAGCTAGCCGGAATCTCTGGAAGATTCTGGTTCCGGCCGTGGTGGTGGTCGTGGCGTTGGTTGCGGGTTTTCTATACTGGCGCTCGCGGTCGGCGAGCCCGGCGGCGACCTCAACCAGCACTGCGCCGCTCACGGAAAAGGACACTATTGTATTGGCCGACTTCGAAAATAAAACCGGCGAACCTGTCTTCGATGATGCCCTGAAGCAGGCGCTCGGCGTGCAGCTCGGACAATCACCCTTCCTTAATATCCTCTCCGATCGAAAAGTAGAGGACACGCTGCATCTGATGGGCCGCCCTTCGAATGAGCGGATCACCCGCGATGTCGCACGCGAGCTCTGCATTCGCACCGGCAGCAAAGCGTTTTTGGCAGGTTCGATCGAAAAGCTGGGAGGTCAGTACGTTCTCGGCGTCGATGCCGTCGGTTGCAGCAACGGCGATACGCTGGCCAAGGAGCAGGAAGAGGCTGCGACCAAGGAGGATGTGCTGAAGGCGTTGGGCAAAGCAGCGTCCAGTCTGCGGGGAAAACTGGGCGAATCGCTGGCCACCATCCAGAAGTTTGATGTCCCGGTGGAGGCAACGACTGCCTCACTCGAGGCCCTGAAAGCCTTCAGCATGGGCATCACGACCTTCCGCGCTAAGGGGAACGCTGAGGCCGTTCCGTTCTACAAGCGCGCTCTGGAAATCGATCCCAATTTCGCCGTAGCTTACGCCAGCCTCGGCCTCGTATATAGCAATCTGGGACAGGCTAGTCTTGCGGCGGAGAATATCAAGAAAGCCTACGCGCTCCGCGATCGGGTGAGCGAGCGCGAAAAATATCGCATTTCCGCTCTGTACTACCAAAACGTTACTGGAGAGATGGAGCAGGCGGTTCAAGTTTACGAACTGTGGGCCAAGAGCTATCCGCAGGATTCCGTTCCGGTGGGCAACCTGGGGGTGATCTATGCCAACCTGGGACAGTACGAGAAGTCTTTGGTTGCGACCGTAGAGGGCCAGCGCTTGGGAGCGGACGCAATCGGTTATTCCAATCTCGCTGGAACCTACCTCACCCTCAACCGGCTGGACGACGTGCAGAAAGCGATAGAAGACGCCCAGCAACACCACATGGAGAGCGACATCCTGCACCTCGTAATCTATCAATTGGCTTTCCTGAAGGGCGATACCGCGGAGATGGAACGTCAGGTGACTTGGGCTGCAGGCAAGCCAGGAACCGAAGATCTGCTGCTCTCGTTCCAATCGGACACCGAGGCCTATTACGGACACCTCACCCGGGCGCGGGACTTTTCCCGCCGGGCAGTGGATGCAGCGATTCGCGCCGATTCCAAGGAAAGCGCCGCGATTTGGCAGGTAAATTCGGCCCTGCGCGAGGCGGAGTTTGGTAACGCGGCGGCGGCGAAACAGGGCGTCGCTGCTGCTCTGGCGGTGTCTCCCGGCCGTGATGTGAAGATGTTCGCCGCTCTTACCTTGGCACAGGTTGGCGAAATTGCGCGGGCCAATGCACTCGCGGACGAGTTGGAAAAGAATTACCCGTCACAGACGGTTCTGAAGGTCTATTGGATGCCCGCCATCAAAGCCGCCATCGAGCTGAATGCCGGGAAATCCACTGAGGCTCAGATGTTGCTGGAGGCTGCCGCTCCCTATGAACTAGGAGGTCCGCCACAGTTGCAAGTAGGAACCCTGTATCCCGCTTACCTCCGTGGCCAGTCTTATCTAATGGCGCACAATGGCGCGGCCGCCGCCGCAGAGTTTCAGAAGTTTCTCGACCACCGCGGCATTGTCGTCAACTACCCACTGGGCTCGCTCGCCCATCTCGACTTGGCCCGCGCGTACGTTCTTTCCGGCGACGCCGCCAAGGCAAAAGCCGCGTATCAGGATTTCCTTACCCTGTGGAAAGACGCCGACCCCGACATCCCCATCTTCAAGGAAGCCAAGGCGGAGTACGCGAAGTTGCAATAGATGCTGGAAGGGGAGAAGGGCGCGACTACATCCCCAGCTTTTTCACTTCCTCGTTGTAATACTTGCGGTAGAGGATGTCCCACTCCTGCGAGCCTTCGAGGATGGTGCGCTTCTGGCTCTCGATTTTCAGCCGCGCCGATTGATCGATTCTCGCTTCCTGAGCGAGGAGGTCTTCCAGAATCTTGCGGGTTTCCTGCCGGATTGTGTTCGGATCTTCGATGAAATCCACTTCGTCCATCGTTTTCAAGGCGTCGGCGACGGCCCGCGCCAGCACATTCACTTTATCGCGGCTCAGTCTCACAGCACCGCCTTATACTTGCGCACCAGTTCGCTCTTCACTTTGCGAAACATCTCCTGGTAGTTGGCGCCGGTCTTATTCATCTCTTCCGAATAGGCTTCGAGGATCACCCGCACCTCGTCGTTGATGCGGTCTTCCAGCGTAAGTTCCTCGAGCAGCGCCGCGTGCACGCGTTCCGTCACTTTGGGCACAGAGGTGGTTTCGATGGCCTTGCCGGCGATCAATTTCTTAGTCACTTCGCGGGCGAGGTAGCCCACATATTCTTTGGAAAGAAGCATGTGCGGATAGAATGTCCTGTGTGAGCAGATGTTGTTTGTGAACCATAGAGTGTAACACGGGATTTACGAACGGGCGTGTCGCGCGCGGGACCACGCTACAGTACAGCTTAGGAACTGGTACTTTGAATCCAACCCTCGGCGCCCTCCGGAGGTCTTTGCTTTTTGCTTGCCGTGTCATTCGCCGGCTCATATCATCGCTGGGTGAGTAGGACGATGCTCAAAGTCGTGTACGTTGGCGCGTTTAGTCTATGGGGGCTGTGCTTGTGCATCGTCGGCTATTTCGCCATGTGGAGAGGGGGTAGGGGTGAATGGGGATACTTCCTCCTACTGAGCGTTGGTTTCGGCGCGTTGGCAAAGCTAGCACGCAGACAGCTCAAAGTCCCGAATTCAAACTGACTCACTTCGCAGCCCCGCCGCTGGCACCTTCCCCTCCAAACAGCTTACAATGCTCTTTAAGCCGAATTACCATGTCACCCACCCCAGACGACCTAACCATCATTAAAGACGACATGATTGCCTTCATCGAAGGCCACGGCATGAGCCGCTTTCACGGCTACGTGGATTACGAAGAAGTGCAGTGCGTTATGTGGGAGACCGGCGACAATCCTGACGCTTGGAAGGATTTCGTCGAACTCGCCAAGAAAGCTGGCGCTCCCTTTCTCACCATGCACTCCTGGAAGCTGGAGCGCGAGGAACTCGACGAACTGGTGCAACGTCTCTCGCACTCCGAATTGTCCGATGGCGACGACATTGAAGATGCCCGCTGGCTCCGCGCCCACACCGGCAAGGTCGGATTCCTGCAACTTGGCTGGGCCTATCAGGGATCGATGTTCCTCTGCGAAGTCAGCACCGAGTGGTACGAACGCTACCAGCACCTGCTGGAAATGTCAGAGGACTTCGGCGGCATCCCTATCGACGAACCGGACCAGGATGACGAGAACTGATCGTGCGCGAAGCCGCTCGTTGGGAACTGGCTGCGGCAGATCCAGCGCAAGTGCAGGCATTGGCTGCGGCTCTCTGCGATCTCCCTCAAATCCCGTTCAACCGTGGCAAGCTAAACGGCTCGCAACGCGACGCCGCCTCTCGAACGCTGGCGCGCCTGCTCATACGGCGCGGACAGAGTGATGCCGAATCCGCTGCGCGTTTTCTAACGCCATCAATCGCTCATCTTCACTCGCCTGAGCAAATGACCGGCCTGTGCTGCGCCGTCGATCGCCTCGACGCCGCCATCGAACGCAAAGATCCCATCCTGATCTACGGCGACTACGACGTCGACGGCACCATGGCCATCATTATCTTGAAAACGGCCATCGAACTTTGCGGCGGCGCCGCCGACTTCCACGTCCCGCACCGCATTCGCGAAGGCTACGACATGCGCGACGATGTCATCGAACGCGCTGCTGCCGCCGGCATTCGCCTGATTATCAGCGTCGACATGGGCATTCGTGCTTTCGCTCCCGCCGAAACCGCGCACCGGCTCGGCGTCGATCTCATCGTCACCGACCATCACTTGCCCGGCCCTGACGGCGTTCCGAAGGCACACGCGGTCGTCAATCCCAATCAAGCCGGATGCGAATATCCCTACAAGCAGCTCTGCGGCGCCGGCGTCGCCTTCAAAGTCGCGCAAGGATTAATGCAGCGTCGTCTGCCCGAAAAAGATCAGGCGCGCCTGCTGCTTTCATTCATGAAAGTGGTCGCGATCGCGACCATCGCCGACGCGGTTCCGCTGACCGGCGAGAATCGCGTCTTCGCCAGCCTCGGCCTCGATGCTCTGCGCCGCGCCGTGAATCCAGGCCTCAAGGCGTTGCTCGAGGTCGCGCAGATTTCCACCAAGCGTCCGCCTAACTCCACCGAAGTTGCCTTCCGCATCGCCCCGCGCATCAATGCCGCCGGCCGCATGGACGTTGCCCGCGACGTGATCGAATTATTCAGCGTGAAAGATCCCGATCGCGCCCGGCTGCTGGCTGGGAAACTTGATCGCCTAAATGCCGAACGCCAGGAAGAAGAGCGCCGCATCCTGCTGTCAATAGAAGAACGCATCGCCAATGATCCCGCGCTCTGCGAAGCCTACTGCATCGTGGTCGATGGCGAAGGCTGGCATCGCGGCGTAATCGGCATCGCCGCCACCCGCATCGTCGAGCGCTATCACCGCCCCGCGATCGTCATCTCGAGCAGTGGCGAAGAAGCATTCGGCTCCGGCCGTTCCATCCGCCCCTTTCACCTGTTGGAAGCCGTCGAATCCAGCAGCCGTCTTTTCACTCGCTACGGTGGACACTCCCACGCCTGCGGCTTCGCGATGCCCTCGGCAAATGTGGCGCAACTGCGAGCCGAACTGGATGCCTTCGCCCGCACCCGTTTGACCGCATCCGATTTCGATCCCGTCCTGGACATCGAAGCCGAACTTGATCTCAGCGAAGTCACGCCCGCGCTCTTTCAGACGCTGAGTCTGCTAGAACCGTACGGAACCGGAAACCACGAGCCCGCGTTCACCGCCAGCAACGTGCAGTTGCTCGCTCCGCCAAAAATCCTGAAAGACAAACACATCAAGCTGAAGCTGAAAGCTGGAGAAAGAGAATCCGCGCAGCAAGAACTTTCCGCGACCGCGATCCTGATGACGCCACGCTGCCATCCCGATGGCGCCGCAATCCGCCGCAGCGAAAAAACCGAGACTGTTCAGGAACTGAGATCTGGGAGCCGGCAACTGAGACCTGTCTTCGATGCTCTTGGCTGGAACATGGCCGACCGCCTGCAGCAATCCCCACTGTTAGCCGGCGATGCGATCGACATCGCCTTCACCATCGGCCACAATGACCACCCCGACTTCGGCGGCCTTGAACTGACCTTGCGCGATTTCAAAAGCACGGCGCGAACTGCCGAAGACGCCAAGAAGACTCTGACCTACGCCAATCCCGCTTAGAAGATAAAGAGAATCCAGCGCTCACCACATCTGGTAGTAACCATCCCGCCGCGCGATCTCCACCGGAACTCCAAACACCGCCGCCAGCCGCTCGCTCTGCAGAATTTCATCCTTGCGACCATCCGCCACGATACGTCCCCGGCTCATCAGCACCACGCGCTCGATCTCCGGAATAATGTCGCCGAGTTCATGCGTCACCAGCACAATTCCAATTCCCGAGTTGGCCAGCGCCCGCATGGTTTGCCGCACACCTTGCTGCGCTGCCAGGTCAAGAGAGTTGCACGGCTCATCGAACAACAAAGCGCGAGGATTGTGTACCAAGGCCCGCGCAATCAGCACCCGCCGCGCTTCTCCCGAAGACATCTCACAGACCGCCCGCTCTGCCAGATGCGACACTTTCAACTGCGCCAGAGCGGCATCAGCCAGCTCCCGGTGTCGCGGATCGACTGTGTGGTGCGGGAACACTCTCACACTGCTGAAGAATCCTGACAACACAACATCGCGCCCGCTGGCGTCTCCCGTGCAAGAAAGCATCAGGTCATTGGAGACAATGCCCAGCAGGGTGCGCAAGTCGAACACGTCCCAGCGTTCCTGCCCCAGGATGGCCATCGACGAGTTCTCCTGCACCAGCGGATAACACTCGCGGGTAATGGTTTTGATCAGTGTCGACTTGCCGCAGCCGTTGGGTCCGAGGATCGCAATGTGTTCATCGGCGCGGATGCGCAAGCTAAAGTCATCGAGCGCGATTTTCGGCCCGCGCATCACTCGAATGTGCTGCAAGTCCAGAAGTGGCGGCGTTTCCAAATTCATCCTGATCCAAGTGTAGATGAGACGCTGCGTTTCGGTGGACCCGTCAATCGCGTTCCCCGCCTTGCATTACACTGAACTCAATGCCCCTCCCGGTCTATCGCCTGCGACTCTGGCTGGCTGTCGTCGCCGTGCTCTTCACTGCGGTGGTAGCGGGCATGTATCTCTACGCCCGTCTCCGCCAACACAGTGTCCTTAAATCATTTCCCGGAAAGATCTCCTACGATATTAAGCAAACTGCCAGCGGCTTTCAGTTTTCAAAGTCCGAAGCCGGCCGCACCGTTTTTACTATCCAGGCCAAGAACGTTAAGGAATTCAAGCTCAACGGCCGCGCTGAACTACACGGTGTCAACATCGTCCTCTACGGGCGCGACACTTCCCGCTTCGATCAGATTTCCGGCGACGACTTCACTTTCGATCCGAAATCCGGCAACGTTACCGCGCAAGGCGAAGTACAGATCGAACTGGAAGCCAACCCCACCGGCGTGACTGCACCTGACCAGACAACTCCAAAGGAATTCAAGAATCCCATCCATCTCAAGACCAGCAACCTGGTCTTCAACCGCGACAGCGGGGACGCCTCCACCGATGCTCGCGTTGATTTCAGCACCCCCCAGGCCACCGGCTGGGCCGTGGGCGTGCGCTATTCCGCCAAGAGAGCAACCCTTACCCTGGCGACGCAAGTTCACGTGACTATAAATGGACAGGATGCCGCGAGCATCTTTGCCACTCATGGCGTGATCACCCGCGAGCCCCGCGAAATCGTGCTGGACCAGGCGCTCATGAAGCGCGAAACCGGGACTCTGCAAGCCGAACAAGCCACGTTCTTTCTAGGACCGGAAAATGAAGTGCAGCGCGTTCTAGCCACCGGCAACGTGAGCGCTGACTCCACAGTGAAGGACGCCGACCCGCTGCATGCCCGCGCCGATCAAGCCGAGCTTTTGCTCACCGGCAAGCAAAACCTGCTGCGTACGTCCACGCTGACCGGCAATGTTCACGTCGAGCGCCTCGGATCTCAACCCATGCTAGGCGACGCCGGAAGGGTGTTCCTGAATTTTCGAGGAGAAATGTTCCGCGGCCGGAATGAATTACAAAAAGTGCACGCGGAAGACGGGGTTCATCTGGCGCAGCGTGCCGTCAGCGGCAGTCCGTCAGCAGCAGATGCTTCCGCGCCACAAGATTTCGATCTCAGCGCGGCGGCCATCGACTTCTTCGTCGCCGACGGCCGCCGCCTCGACCGCGCCCAAACTTCCGGCGCGGCGGAAATCACAATTTCGCCCGCTCAACCCGAAACCGCAACCGGCACGCGTCCCCAGCGCACAATCATCACCGCCCGCCGTTTCGACGCTAAATTTTCTCCCACTCCGGAAGGCGCCAGCCGTTTAACCTCAATGCACGGCGCGCCCGATGCCAAAATCGTAAGCATAGCTCCTGGCCAGCCGGATCGTGTTAGCACCAGTCAAACGCTCGATGCCACATTTCTTCCGCAAGGCGGAATCGCGTCCATAGTCCAGCAGGGAACTGTCGCCTACACCGACGGCCAACCGCCGGAAAAACGCACCCAGGCATGGGCTAACAAAGCTCTTTACACTCCCGCCGACCGCATTCTGTTGCTCACCGGAAGCCCCCGCGTTACCGACGGGAGCATGATGACCACCGCCACCACCATTCGCATTAATCGCCTCACCGACGACGCCTTCGCCGACGGAAATGTTAAAAGCACCTACAGCGATCTCAAGGAGCAACCCAATGGCGCTCTCCTTGCCTCTTCTTCGCCGATCCACGTCACGGCAGCGACTATGACCGCCCACAACTCTCCCGCCGTTGCTCTCTACGAGGGCAACGCACGTCTCTGGCAGGATGCGAACCTGGTTGAGGCACCATCGATTCAGTTTGACCGGGAACAACGTTCCTTGGTCGCCCAGGGCACCTCGGCCCACCCGGTCTCTACTGTCCTCGTTCAGGAGAAACTTGAGCAGCCGATTCAAGTCCACCCGGAAGCGTCCAAACCAAAGAAACCTGTTGCAAAAGGCGAACAGAAAGTGAAAGCATCTGAGCAGAACCCTAGTGACGCTAGCCCCGTCACTATCACCTCAGCTCGGCTCACCTATGCCGACGCGGACCGTCGCGCGCACTACAGCGGAGGCGTCGCTGCCCACGGCAACGGCTTTCAGGCCATGGCGGACGACATGGATGTGTACTTCGTGGCTCGAAACCAAGGCCCTGATAATCAAGCGCTTAGCAGTCCAAGCCGGCTGGATCGGATGGCGGCGGAAGGCCACGTTGTCATACAACAACCCGGCCGCCACGCCGTCGGCCAGACCTTGGTCTATACCGCTATCGACGACAAATTCGTCCTGACCGGCGGACCGCCTAGCATTTTTGATGCCGAACGTGGCAAGATTACCGGGGTTTCGTTGACTTTCTTTAGGGCCGATGATAGGGTGCTCGTAGAAGGCGAAGCAAGTACTCCTGTGGTAACACAGACGCGACTGGCCAAATAAACAAAGACAAATGGCAAGATAAATGCGTACCCTGGCCACAGATGAAATTGGCAAATCGTATCGTGGCCGTCGCGTTGTAAATGGGGTCAGCCTGCGGGTCGAACAGGGTGAGGTGGTTGGCTTACTCGGCCCTAATGGAGCAGGGAAGACCACAACTTTTTACGCGATCGTTGGCCTGATCCCCCCTGATACCGGCCGCGTGCTGTACGACGGGCAGGACATCACTGACGTTCCCATGTACCTGCGGGCACGCCAGTACGGCATCAGCTATCTCCCACAAGAAGCTTCGGTCTTTCGCAAACTCACGGTGGAGGAAAACATCCTCGCGGTGTTGGAGGCGCAGCCTATGTCCTGGCACGAGCGCCGCGAGAAGATGGAAAAATTTATCGATGAACTCGGGTTGGAGCACATACGGCAGAATCGGGGTTACGCGCTCTCCGGCGGCGAGCGTCGCCGCGTGGAAATCGCCCGCTGCTTGTGCATCAATCCCACCTTCATCTTGCTTGACGAACCTTTTTCCGGCATCGATCCCATCGCCGTTCTCGACCTGCAAAAAATTATCAGCAGCCTGCGGGCCAGCGGCATCGGAGTGCTGATCACCGATCACAACGTGCGCGAGACGCTTACGGTAACCGATCGCGCCTACATCATCGACGACGGCAGAATCTTCCGTCACGGCCAGCCCGAACAACTGGCCAGCGATCCGGAAGTCCGCCGCGTGTATCTGGGAGAAAGCTTTTCGCTGGTATAGGTTTGGGTAGGACACGGCTTTAGCCGTGCCGTAAAGATGTATCAGATGGGCGCCTTTAGGCGCTGCGGGACTGTTTCGCAATCGACCTTATGGTTTTGCTGCAGCACAAACTAAGCGTCAAGCTGTCCCAACGCCAGATCCTTACCCCGGGTCTGGTGCAGATGGTCTCCGTCCTCGCGCTCAACAAGCTTGAACTCAAGGACATGATCAACTCCGAGATGGTCGAGAACCCGGTTCTCGAAGAGCTCGAAGAGTCCGTCCCATTGATCGACGAAGTTGGCCGCAAAGAGGAAGACCTCGACCGCGCCACCACCAAAACTTCCACGGATGAAAATCCCATCACAGCGGTCGAAAAGAAGGACCCCTTCGAGGAAATCGACTTCGGCTCCTTCTTCCAGGATTATCTCGACCCCGGATATCGCACCCGCGGCGAGATGGAAGAAATCGAGCGCCCGTCATTCGAAAACTTCCTCTCCAAGCCGACCACTCTCACCGATCACCTGGCGTGGCAAATCGGCGCACTGAGCCTGAGCCCCGAGGTTCGCGAAGCCGCCGAGCAGATCATCGGCAATCTCAACGAAGACGGCTACCTCATCGCCAGCGACGAAGAAATATTAGGCGTGGCCCCGCCCGCCACTCCGGAGGCCGACGCCGAGGCCGCCAGAAACATCGTCAGCGAGGCGTACGCTCTGGGTTTGGACGAACCCGCGTTGCCGGAATCAGCCACCGCTGACGAGCCTGTCGACGCCGCAGCTGCTTTCGACGACCTGGACGAATCCATTCTCTCGGATTCAGGTCCCGCCACCTTGGCCCCAATTGCCGTCAAACAGGACTCGCCGTCCGCCTTGTATGATCCGTCCCCGGCCGCCACTCCACTGGAGATTTCGCCTATCTCTTCCAACGGAGGCGGAGCTGCAGCCTCAGCCCCAAACGCCGCGCCCGCACCACGTGTCGTCCAGACCGCCCGTTTCACCGTGGGAGATCTTCACGAGGCCCTGGAAGTGGTTCGTCAACTAGATCCTCCGGGCGTGGGTTGCCGCGATCTTCGCGAGTGCTTGCTCCGTCAGTTGCGCTATCACCAGCAACAACTGGCACTCCACAAGAACGGAGAGAAAAACGGCAACGGCACCGCCCAGGTTTTGCAGGATGCCATCGCCATCGTCGATCAGCACCTCCGCGCTGTGCAAAACAAGCAGCACAAAGAAATCGCCAAGGCCATCGGACGCCCCGCCGAGGCTGTGCAGCATGCCCTCGACTACATTCGCACCCTCGATCCCCGTCCCGGCCTGCAATACAACAAAATCACCGCGCGCCTGATCGAGCCCGATGTCGCCTTCGTCAAGCACGGCGACGAATGGCTGGTCATGATGAATGATGATGACCTGCCTCAGCTTCGCCTGAATCCCGCGTACAAGAAGCTGGTCACCCGCGACACCAACGACAAGAATACCCGCGACTACGTGAAGGAGCGCTACAAGAGCGCCATCCAGCTGATCAAGAACATCGAACAGCGCAAGCAAACCATCACCAAAGTCTGCTATTGCATCGTCGCCCGCCAGCAGGATTTCCTGGAAAAAGGTATCGATCACCTGAAGCCGATGATGATCAAGGAAGTCGCCGAAGAAATCGGTGTGCATCCTTCCACCGTGAGCCGCGCCGTAGCCAGCAAGTACGCTCACACGCCGCAAGGCGTCTTCGAGTTGCGTTACTTCTTCAGCGAAAGCGTGCAAGGCCCCGAGGGCGGCAATACTTCGTTGCTCATCCTGAAACGCCGCGTCAAGAAATTAATCGACGAAGAAGATCCCGCGCGCCCGTTGACCGACGAGCAACTTACTCGCATCCTGCAATCGCAGGGTATCCAGGTCACTCGCCGCACCGTGGCGAAATACCGCGAAGACATGCGCATCCCGAGTACTCACCAGCGCCGGGTGCGAGAAGGGAGATGATGCAGAATAGATTCAAGCCAAAAATAGAAGGTCAAAAATCAGATTGTCATCCTGAAGCCGCTTCTTTTGCGGCTGAAGGATCTGGGCGAGCCGCGCGACGGCCCGCGTTTTTTGCGGGCCAATAACCGCGCGTTTGGCTCGCTTCCATATTGCAGTGCCGATTTTCCTCGATTAAGAATCTAAGGAGGGGCGCTCATGAACGTGGAATACACCGGAAGACACTACGAAGTTACTCCCGCCATCCGCAACGAAGTTGAAACCGGCCTCGGAAAAATCCGCAAAATTTTAGGTGACCGCTTCGAAGCCAAAGCCATTCTGGCCGTTGAAAAACACCGTCATAAAGCCGAAATAACCATTAATCCGCGGAATGGCCCGCTCGTCGGCCTGGCTCAAGCAAAAGATATGATGATCGCCGTCAGCGGCGCCCTCGACCACCTCGAGAAACAAGCCGTGAAATATAAAACCAAGTGGCAGTCGAAGAAGCGCTCTGCCCGCAAGAGCGAAGAAGTGAAGAAGTGGAACGGCCACTCGACGCCCGCTGATGGAAGCGATGCCCAAACCAAAGTCGGCCTAACCGAGAAGACAGCCGTACCCGTCGCCGTGCACCGCTATCCCCCGGTGGCCAGAACCACCGAGGTTCACCTCGTCCGCTCCGACGAAGCTGTCGCAATGCGCCCCATGACTCTCGAAGAAGCCATCAAGGAAGCCCACTTCCGTGACCGCGACGTCTTCGTCTTCCGCGATCCCAAAGGCAAAGTGATGATCCTGCACCGCACGCGCGACGGCAAAATGGAACTCATCGAAGCGCCGTAGAGCAGCTGACAAACATGTAGGAACAGCCGCCCCTTCGACGAGCTGAGGGCAGGCTCTGGGCTGTCCAGCGGCCCGGGTATCGGGCCGCTGTCTGCAGATGTTTAGAACTGTCCCGCCTCTGCCACCTCGCCATCAACCGGAACGATGGACGCCTCCCAAGACCAACATCAAAAGAATTAGCTTGACATATAGTGTTGTAGGTAACTATAACAGCATATGACAAGCCATTGGCCTAGGCATTTCGTGATCACCCAACGTGATTACCCCTACGCCGAAGGCAAAAGAAGGAACAGCACTTTAGGAGAAGAACCATGAAATCCCTTCGCTTTATGTTGCCTGTTGTACTGCTATCGCTCGCGACTGTGGCTGTTGCCCAGACCGAGGGGCCGAAGTCGGACGTTCCGAGGTCGGACGCGCAAAAATCCTTTGACGAACTGAAAACTCTTTCGGGCACCTGGCAAGGCCCGGCGACAACCACTCCGCCGCTATCCGACATGGGAAACGGGGTGGTTATGCAGGTCTCGATGCGCGTGACCTCAAGGGGGAACGCGGTCGTGCATGAGATGAAAGAGGCGGGAACGGCCGACGATCCGACCCGCTCCGACCATCCCGTCACCATGTTCTACCTCGACAGCGATCGCTTGCTCCTGACGCATTATTGCGATGCCGGCAATCGCCCCCGCATGGCCGCCCGAACATCGCCGGACGGCAAAACGGTGGAATTCGATTTTCTCGATATTTCCGGCAGCACCGAGTATGGACACATGCAACACGCAGTGTTCACCATCATCGACGCCAACCATCACACCGAGGAATGGACATACCTGATGCCTGGCGACAAGCCTGTCCGTGCGCGCATGGACTTGCAGCGCACAAAGTGACGCCGGTTTGCGGGCGTCTGAGCCTGCAGGCGTCATCCTGAGGAGAGCTTTTTGCTCGACGAAGGATCTCAAGGCTACAAGCGTATCTCTGGTAAGAGTAACTGGGAACCCATCATGGACCGTGAGTGGAACGACAGTCAGCCGATTTACCGCCAGCTTCGCGACCGCGTCGTCGCCATGATCCTCGACGGCGTGCTCAAGGAAGGCGACCCCCTGCCGTCGGTGCGTACCGTCGCAGCCGAATACCGGGTCAATCCGCTCACGGTTCTGAAGGGCTATCAACAACTGGTTGACGAGCAACTCGTGGAGAGCAGGCGAGGTCTCGGCATGTTCATCAATGTGGGCGCACGCAATTTACTACTGCAGGGCGAGCGCCAGAAATTTCTGGCGGATGAATGGCCGAGGATTTCCGCAACCATTCAGCGGCTCGGCCTGAAGCCGGAAGAACTGTTGAACGCCGACGGGGCTGCAACCCGCTCGCCGTTGAATGCTGAAGAAGGAGAGGGACCGAAGCCATGACAGTCATAGAAGCGCGCGGCCTCCGCAAGGCCTTCGGCGCAACCGTCGCGCTGGACAACGTGAATCTGCGCGTAGAAGAGGGCCGCATCCTCGGACTGATCGGTCCCAACGGCGCGGGCAAGACCACCGCGCTCAACACCGTTCTCGGCCTCACGCCATACCAGGGAGAACTCCGAGTGCTCGGGCGCGATCCCTGGACCGAGCGTGATCAGCTTATGCGCGACGTCTGTTTCATCGCCGACGTGGCCGTCCTGCCGCGCTGGATGCGGGTTTCGCAGGCGCTCGACTATGTCGCCGGCGTGCATCCACGCTTCGATCGCGCCAAGGCGGAAGGTTTTCTCGCCAAGACCGACATTCGGCACACTAGCAAGATCAGAGAACTATCCAAGGGCATGGTGACCCAGTTGCACCTCGCGCTGGTCATGGCCATCGACGCGAAATTGCTGGTGCTCGACGAGCCGACGCTCGGCCTCGACATCCTCTATCGCAAGCAGTTTTACGATTCGCTGCTCAACGATTACTTTGATCGCAGCCGCACCATTGTCGTCACCACGCATCAAGTGGAAGATGTCCAGCACATTCTCACCGACCTCATGTTCATCAACCGCGGTCGCATCGTGCTCGATTGCACCATGGAAGAATTCGAGTCTCGCTATGTAGAAGTGACCGCGCGTCCTGAGCAACTCGCCGCGGCACGCGAACTCATGCCGATTCACGAGCGCCAGGTGCTTGGCCGCAGCATCCTGCTTTTTGATCTGAAGACCATTCGCCCCGATCGCCGGCAACTGGCCGCGCTCGGCGACACGCGCACGCCCAGCATCGCCGACCTGTTCGTTGCCCTCTTGGGCGACAAACGGGGAGATACGCCAGGAAACAAGCCGGGCAATCCCGCCGGTGCGGCACAAGGAGTAGCTCTATGAACACTCAATCGAACGCACAGTCGTTTGACCGGCAGGGAATCGCGCCCAGGGCCTTGTCGGCCACTCGGCCCTTCTACTGGTCGGTGCGCCGCGAGTTGTGGGAGAACCGTTCCATCTATATCGCCCCTCTGATCGCGGCCGCCGTTTACCTGCTGGGCTACTTGATCAGCTTGATTTGGGTGCCGCACAGCATGCGGGGGCTGGCGGACTCTCACTCGACACCTCGGATCGTCATTCTGGCCATGCCTTACGCCCACGCCGGGATGCTCATCACCGTGATCGCGTTCGTCGTCGGGATCTTCTATTCGCTCGACGCGCTCTACGGCGAACGCCGCGACCGCAGCATCTTGTTCTGGAAGTCCTTGCCCGTTTCCGATCGTACAACCGTGCTCTCCAAGGCCGTCGTCCCCTTTGTAGTTCTGCCGGTCGTCGTCTTCGTCCTCACGGTCGCGCTGCAAATCGTCATGCGCTTGCTGAGCATGGCTGGCGCGCTGTTGAGCGGCGGAAGTGCTACAGCTATCTGGAGACAGTTACCTCTATTCGAGATGCAGTTGGTTCTTCTGTATAGCCTGATCGTCCTCGCGCTTTGGCACGCTCCCATCTATGCGTGGCTGATTCTGGTCTCCGGCTACGCACGTCGTGCACCCTTCCTCTGGGCCGTCTTACCACCGATCGCCATTGGCGTTTTCGAAAAGATTGCCCTCGACACTTCGCACTTTGGCTGGCTTATGCACGATCGAGTTTTTGGATTCACCCAGGCCGCTTTCGATCTGAAAGACAAGAATGGCGTCCCGATCGACCCGCATTTCATTCCGCTAGCCCAACTCGCTCCCGGGAGGTTCCTCAGCAACCCGGGTCTGTGGTTAGGGCTGCTCGTCGCCGCGGCACTGCTCGCGGCAGCGATGCGAATGCGCCGTTATCAGGGACCGATTTAATTCGCATGATTCAAGAAATCCCCAAGGAGGAAAGGTCATGAGCGCAACAGTAACGGTGAAACGAATCGCAGAAGCGTCACCGCGCTTCAGGGCCAGAATTACCGCTGCCTTTTATTTACTCACCATCCTGATGGGAGGACTCGTCCTCTTCGTCCACGGCAGGTCGGCGTTGCTCGTTGACCTTATCGCGACCGCGTGCTACATCGCCGTGACGGCTCTCTTCTACGATTTGTCCAAGCCCGTGAACCGGAGCCTGCCGTTGCTCGTAACACTCGCTAATCTTCTTCGCTCCGCAGGTCGGGCATTGCTGCACCGCGTGCGGTATGAAACTTTACGCCAGCTTCGTTTTGAACGGAGGACACCATGATTCGAACACGAGCGCTAAAGGTTGTGCTGGTGATAGTGGGATTGTTCTTCGTCTCCAATCTTTACTGGCTGGTGCAGTTGCGTGACGAAGAAACTCTCCAGATGATGCTCAGCATCTACGTCACGCTCGGAGTCTTCCTGCTGCTTGCGTTGCGGAACCCATCTGCGAATCGCAGCCTGATCGCCTTCACCGCATGGTCCAGTTTGGCTCATGCTGGCGTGATGATGGTGCAGTCATTTTACGATTCGGCCGAACGCATGCATTTGCGGATCGGCGTACTTGCCTTCGCCATCATCGGTATCGCGCTGGTCGCGCTCCTGCCAGCGCGTGCTTCTGCATTGTCATCCTGAGCGGAGCGGCCGATTCTCGAAGAGAATCGGCTGCGTAGTCGAAGGATCCCTGCAGCCAACAACTCCTCGCGCCACGTTTCTATTCATTCGGCTCAGACGCCGGACTCGATTCCATCGCAGAGTACTTCGGTTGCCCCGCAACAATCGCCTGCCAGTTCAAAATCGCATTCCACAACAGCTTCTGATCCCGATCATGCTGCTGCGATCTTCGGGTCCATCCAGACACGTCGCGCGGTAAGCCATCCGCATCCACCACCGCGGAACGGAAGAGATGATGCAGAATGTTGGCGGGAACTTCACTGCACTTCCACAATTCTCAACTTCGTGACTTGTCGCACCCAGCGTGCCATCCGCTTCTCGTCGGGAATCACGATCCGATACGGTCCTTCTTTATCATCAAGCGGTTTTCCGTCTTCCAGGAATGCCAGGACAATTTGCTTATCGGTGAACGCCGGGTCCAACTCAGGCATGGCAATCACCACGCGAACTCGTCCGCCGCTTCCACCCGCAGACACGAAGCCATCCGATTTCCCTTCATGCTTTGCCCAAACTCGACTCCACCTTTTTCCAGGAGGGCCCGGAGGGCAACGCCTTCGACGCCGTTCCGCCGGAAGCGCTGGCCGTCACCTTGACGTGAGGCAAAGCCTCAATATCGGCCCGCGTCAATACTGTTTGCTTCACACTTTCGTTTTGAACGATCAGTTGCTGGGAACGCAAGAATCCCGCATGAAGAACCACTGCCAGGAGCGGGACGAAGAGCACGGACTGTCTTCTCATCTCAAACACGCAGGATCATCACCTCGGTAGCCTTTATCAGGGCCGCCGCAGTCTGCCCTGGCTTCAGTTGCATTTCTCGCGCGGAATGCGCCGTAATAATCGACGTAATCTGCTGCCCACCAATCGAGATTCTCACCTCCGCCATCAGCCCGCTGATTCGGACCGAATCAATTCTTCCCACCAACTGATTCCGTCCACTGACCCTGCGGATGATTCCCTGGCGCTCCTTCTCCGTCCTGCCGCGCGTTCGGAACAGCAGTCGGTCCAATTCACTTTGCGGAATGCGATGGTGCCCACCTGCCGTCTTAAGGCTGCGGATTTTCTTCTTGTAAATCCACTGCTTGATGGTGGGAAAGCTGATGCCAAGCTGCAAAGCCGCATCGCGAAGCTTCAGCAACTCCTCATTATTCCCTTCGGATTTGCCCTTCTTCTGCATCGGGACGCAATCGTAATGACAACTAAATTCCCAGTCAACTCCGTCGCATCCGCATACGTTCTCCCATGGGCTTATTGCAAAACAGACCATATCGTACACTTCTAGACAACAGAATCGTATCTCATATACACTTTCGACTTCTGTCCCAAACGAGTGATTTTTCGAGGTCGAAATGCGCAAGGCTTGCCTGTTTATCGGAGCGGTTGGTTTTTTGTTTTCGTCATCCTTGACATGGGCTCAAACGGGAGCGAGCCTTTCCGGCGTAGTGACGGACCAAACCGGCGCAGCCCTTCGCAATGTCGCGGTGATAATCAAGAACGTCGACACAGGTGCAACGCGCACGAGCACAACCGACGGCGGGGGGCACTATCAGGAGTCCGGCCTGCCTCCGGGGCGCTTCGAGATTCGAGCCGCAAAACAAGGGTTTGCCAATGAAACGAGCATGGGAATCAGCCTGGCGGCCGGCCAAGACGCCACCGTCGACATGAAGATGCAGTCGAAGACCCCCGATGCCTGCGCGAGCGGCCACGAGTTCGCCACCAGCGATTGCACGCTCACCTGGCACGGCATCACGCTGTACGGTGCGTATGACGTTGGCGTCGGCTGGGTCAGCCACGGCTTACCGGAAAACGGCTATAACTATGAAGGCGCGTCTCTGGTGAACCGAAACGGCTTTCAACATCGATTCCTCGTCGCGCCGAACAACCTGCAGCAGACGGGGCTGGGCATCCGGGGGAAGGAAGAGTTTCGGCACGGCTGGTCGGTTGTGTTCAACGCTTCCACTGGCATCAATCCGCAGTCCGGCCTGCTCGCCAACGCGTCAAAGACTGACATCATCAACAACGGCCTTCCCAGGGGCAGTTATTCGTACGCCATTGACGGGGCGCGCGCGGGCCAACCCTTCAATGATGAGATCTATGGTGGTGTATCGTCGGCGCATTTCGGCACATTGACCTTCGGTCGTCAGCGCTCTCTCGGTACCGATGTGATGCTGCTTTACGATCCGGCTGGCGGCAGCTATGCGTTTTCGTACATCGGATACAACGGCACGATGGCCGGCGGCGGCGACACCGAAAACAGCCGTTGGGATGACGCCGTGAAGTATCGCATCGCCTATGGCCCGGTCCATTTCGGCGCAATGTACAAATTCGCCGACGGTTCTGCCGGCTGCTACTCGGCCTCCTCAACCTGGAGTGCGACCACCTGTACGGCTGAATCGGCGCATAACAACGCCTATGGATTCGACCTCGGCGCAAACTACGGCAAGTTCTCCGCCGACATCGTCCCCCAACACTACAACCAGGCAATCAGCGTGTTGAACCCCTTACTGGGGCCGCAGAGTCTGACGCAGCCCTATCAGTCGACCACCGACAGTATCAATACCAACCCCATCACCGGGACCAATCTGATCGACCCGAACGACACCGTCTATGGGATCGTGACCGACAACTACGCAATTATGTTCGCTGCCAAGTACACGTCGGACCCGTTCAAGTTTTTTGTCGGCTACGAATACATCTGGCAGAACAACCCGAAGAACCCGTTAGGCGTTGGCGCCTCGGACCAGGGCGGTTATTTCATGAGCGGGGTGGAAGACAACAATCTGGATACTGAAAAGCTACTGAATATCTGGTGGACGGGCGCGAAGTACACCTACCGCAGCAAAACCGACTTTACTTTCGCCTGGTATCAACAGCGGCAGAACGACTTCCGTAGTCCACCGACCTGCTCACCCTCAGCCGGTTTCCGCAGTTCCTGCGCTGGCACCCTCAACGAGGGGTCGTTCTACGTGGATCATCACTTCACCAAGCGTTTCGACGGCTTTGCGGGAATTGCGTATTCCTGGGTGAGCGGCGGCCTGGCCATCGCTATTCCTCATGGCCCCGGCGTCCCCTACAACTCGAACAACAACTGTGCTCCGACAGCCGGTGGTCGTTTCACCTTCTGATCGTTTCAGCGAGGCGAGCTCAGTCCTGTCATCCTGAGCGAAGCAGCTGATTCTCGAAGAGAATCAGCTGCGTAGTCGAAGGATCCCTGCCCTTAGCAGAGCCGCAGGGGATCCCTGCGCTGCGTAAAGCCGAAGATTATACCGTTTCGCTCTCAGCACTGCCCCCGGACCGAAGACGCGACTCGGGAGTTGCTATTGCCCTTGCGTGGTCCTCCCCTGTACTACTGGCCACTCACCGAACAGGCCGCCAAAAGCCGGTTTGCTGCCCATACGAAAAGCTAGGGTTGTACCTCTGGTTCTTGACGAACTTCCATACCCAATCTAAGTTCTCTGCAACAAGTCCCGCATCTCCCAGCTCTGCGGATAGAAAAGGGCGGCGTCGGACTCCGGACTTGCTCCGATGAGTTTCGGCCGAGCACAAAGATACCCTTCGTCTGGGTCTCAGGATTGACCGAGCAAGCTGAGATCAACGACACGCGCCGGCGTAACAACAGCACCTCCCCTAATGCCTGACGTGTGTTTGCCCGGCCCTTTGCCGCGCCGCACGCGTGCAACCGAACTTGCGACATTCGTCCAATCCGATTAAAGGAGTCAGGCCCATGCCCCGGTGGAGAGCATTTGCGCTAGCATTACCGTTGATCACTGTTAGTTTTGCCAGTCAGGGACCGCAAGATCTGGGGCCCAGATCAGGTCCACCTGCAGCCGGTGGAACGAATGGTTTTTATCCAAGTCTGAATTCAACCGAACAAGCGGCGTTCGCCAACGGCATCTCTCAGTTCATCGAAGACGAACCAGTGCCTGACGTCCCGGAAGGCAACGGAGGACTGGGGCCGGGATTCAATAGCACCAGTTGCGGCTCATGCCATTCCCAACCTGCCACTTTGGGCTCGAGTCCGAGTCCCACAAGTCCTCAGGCTCCACAGGCAAATCCGCAAATAGCGGCTGCTGCGGAAATGGGAGCTACGAATACGATTCCCCCGTTCATCACGCCCAATGGCCCGGTGAGAGAAGCCAGATTCATCCGGCATCGCGATGGCACCCTCGATGGTGGAGTGCATAATCTGTTTACCATTGCCGGCAGGACCGACGCTCCGGGTTGTAACCTGCAGCAGCCTGACTTTGCGGCTGAGTTAGCTGCGAACAATGTGATCTTCCGTATTCCCACGCCACTGTTCGGCTTGGGGCTGGTAGAGAACACTCCCGATTCCCAATTGAAGTCGAACCTGGCCAGAACTGGCGACCGAAGGCGAGATTTAGGAATCGGAGGCAGGTTCAACCTCAGCGGCAATGATGGAACCATCATGAAGTTCGGCTGGAAGGCCCAAAACAAATCTCTCACCATTTTTGCCGGCGAAGCCTACAACGTGGAGATGGGCATCAGCAACGACGTGATGCCGAACGAGAGAAACGCGGTTCAGGGATGCGTCTTCAATGCCACGCCGGAAGATACCCACTTCCAGGCCGGCGGATCGGACGTGGATGCGTTTGTGGATGCAATCCGGTTGTCCGCTCCGCCTACTCCAGCTCCGTCCACCACCGACATCGAGGCTGGGCGCAAATTATTTGAAAAAGTTGGTTGCGTGTTGTGTCACTCCCAAACTTTGACCACCTCGCAATCGCTCTTCACCGGGATGAGTTACGTCCAATATCATCCCTTCTCTGATTTCGCCTTGCACCACATGGGCTCTAACCTGGCTGACGGGATCAACCAAGGCATGGCCACTGAAGACGAATTCAGAACAGCTCCGCTGTGGGGTATCGGTCAGCGGTTGTTTTTCCTGCACGACGGAAGAAGCTCCGACTTATTGGATGCAATCAACCAACACGCCTCTCAAGGATCGGAAGCAAATCAAGTAGTAAGAAACTTCCGCCATCTATCGAGCTCAGAGCAGCAAAGCATCCTGAACTTCCTGAGGTCGTTATGACGGTAGACTGAAAACCTGCATGCCCGATTCTTGACCTTTCCTCCTGTCATCCTGAGCGAAGCGGCTGATTCTCAAAGAGAATCAGCCGCGCAGCCGAAGGATACCTACCTGGAGCACAGCCGAAGGGGATTCCGTTGGCCCTGAACGACCACGGAGTTTTCCACCATCCGATGTGACATCCAACCTTGCCCGCGCCGCCAAAGAGCGCGATCATAGCCGCAGAGGACGGAATGCGAAGAACCCACTTAGGTCAGTCCTAAGTCCTTTGTTCTCTGGATCGTGACCGCTAAGTTCTTTACGCTCTGAATTTTGCAGACACTTTTTCTGAACCCCGCGCCCAGCAAGACTTTCAAAGGCACCGGGGGGTGGGGGTACCCCGGTATCCGGCACACTTTTCCCAGACTGGAACTGCCGTCGCTCTGGTTTATTTCAGAAGAGATTCACAACGACTCGGGATGTCCGTCCCACGTGACGCGGCTCACAGACGGCTCTCAGCGCCGCCCGTAAAGTGAAAGCGATCTTAAGTCATTCTCAGTCGAAGGGCTTTAGCGCATGGCTACTGTTGTTTTACCCACGACCACTCGAGTATTGAATTCCGCTCTGGCGCAGAAGATCATGAGCGCCGAAGAAGCTGCCGCTCTCATCAAGTCCGGCGACCAGATCGGCATGAGCGGCTTCACCGGGTCGGGTTATCCCAAGGTCGTTCCTATCGAACTGGCGCACCGTATCGCCGACGCCCATTTCCATGGCCAGAAGTTCCAGGTCAGCGTCTTCACCGGAGCCTCCACCGGCCCCGAGCTCGATGGCGCTCTCGCCATGGCCGGAGGCATTCATCTGCGTCTCCCCTACCAGTCCGATCCGGAAACTCGGAAGCGCATCAATGCCGGCGAAATGGATTACATGGATATCCATCTTAGCCATGTCGCCCAGTTCGTCGAATATGGATTCCTCGGCAAACTCGACGTTGCGCTGATCGAAGTCACGGCCGTCCTCGAGGACGGACGCCTGGTTCCGAGCTCCTCCATCGGCAACAACAAAACCTGGATCGACCAAGCCGAGCGAGTGATCCTCGAAGTGAACTCCTGGCAACCGGCCGCGCTCGAAGGCATGCACGACATTTACTACGGCCTCCAGCCACCGCCGAATCGCGGACCGATTCCACTTGTTCGTCCCGGCCAGCGCATCGGCACCCCCTACCTCGAAGTTCCTGCGGAGAAAGTCGTCGCCATCGTGCTCACCGATTCTCCCGACCGCAACAGCGCCTTCAAACCTCCTGACGCCGCCTCGAAACTGATCGCCGGACACATTCTCGAATTTCTCAGCTGGGAAGTGCAGAAAGGCCGCATGCCGGCGAATCTCCTCCCGCTGCAATCCGGCGTGGGGAATATTGCCAATGCGGTTTTGTTCGGACTCGAGGAAGGCCCGTTCGAAGGACTCACTTCTTACACTGAAGTGATTCAAGACGGCATGATCCGTCTGCTCAAGTCGGGTAAAGTAACCTCGGCTTCAGCCACGGCATTCTCGCTCAGTCCGGAAATGCTGACCGAAGTGAACGCCGACATGGCCAGCTATCGCGAGCGCATCGTTCTGCGGCCGCAGGAAATTTCCAATCACCCCGAAATCATTCGCCGCCTCGGCGTGATCGCCATGAACGGCATGATCGAAGCTGATATTTACGGCAATGTGAATTCCACGCACGTGATGGGATCGCGCATCCAGAACGGCATTGGCGGCTCCGGCGACTTCGCACGCAACGGATACCTGTCGATCTTCATGGCCCCCTCAACTGCGCAGAAACGAACCATTTCAACCATCGTTCCCATGGTTTCGCACGTCGATCACACCGAACACGACGTGCAGGTCATCGTCACCGAACACGGACTTGCCGATCTGCGCGGGCTCTCGCCCCGTCAGCGAGCGCAGCTCATCATCGAGAAGTGCTCCAGCCCGGATTACAAACCGTTCCTCCTCGATTATTTCAATCGCGCCGAGCGCCTCTCCTATGGCAAACATACGCCGCATCTTCTCGGCGAATCGCTGGGTTGGCACAATCGTTATCTGCGCTGCGGAAAAATGAGGCCGCAGGAAGAGAATTAAGAACCAGAACGAGAAACGATCCTGAGTCCCGGGAGCCGGATGCGGCGGAGCGATCAAGCGCTTTCTGATTTCTCCGGCTGAGCGTATGATCCTCCCGCCGTTAATTCCCACACAGGAGATGCCTATGAAGAAGCTCTACGGGCTCGTCGTACTTGTCTTTCTGTTGGTCCCTGCATTGTTCGCTCAGGAGCATTACACCGAAGGCCCCGTCTGGCGGATTACACTAATCCGCGTGAAGCCAACGCACATGGATGACTATCTCACCACCTTGCAGAAAACCACCAAGGCCGCCTACGACGAGAGCAAGAAACAGGGAACCATCGTCGACTACAAAGTTTTCCTGAAAGAGACCAAGAACAGTCCGGACGATTGGGACATCTGTATTGCCGTCGAATATAAAAATCATGCCGCTATGGATGGTCTGACGGCGAAGGGAGAAATGGTTCGCGATAAGATTCTGGGCGGGAAAGCCCCGGCGCAGGAGCTGGCCACAAAGCGTGAGGAGATTCGGGAAATCGTCAGCTCGCAACTGCTGGAGGAAATTTTCCTGAAGTAATGGTGGAATCGTTTCTGGGCCGGACAATTCTATCCGGCCCGTTCACTTATGCCATATTGATACGTTTTAATAAAGGCATTCCACGTGCTAGAATTCGGCGCTGAGGAAACATGCCCGCGACTCGAACGCTCTCTACGATCCTTCTCCTTCCGTTCATGATTCTGGCTGCCTCACGATTTACCCAGGCGCAAACCTCGGCACCGGCAGCAAAGCTCTCCGTCCATTGGGAAGAACTTACCGCTGCCGATTTCCGCGACGGCATTCATCGTTCGCAGGGAACGTGTCTGCTGCCCTTCGGTATCCTGGAGAAGCACGGAGCGCATCTGCCGCTCGGAACCGATTTGCTGGACGTCCGTTACGCCGCGCTGCACGCCGCTGAAAAGGAATATGTCATCGTCTTTCCCGAATATTATTTCGGACAGATCGCCGAGGCCCGCCACGAGCCCGGAACCATGGCTTACAGCCGCGAGCTGCAACTCGCATTGCTGCAGGAAACCACCGACGAGATGGCGCGCAATGGATGCAAGAAAGTAATCATTGTCAACGGGCACGGTGGCAACGAGCACCTGCTGCCCTACTTCGCTCAAACGCAACTCGATAAGCCGCACGACTATGTGGTCTATGTTTTCGATGAACGCACGCCATCGTCGGGCGGCCCGCCGAAGAAGACCACCATCGACATGCATGCCGGCGAAAGTGAAACCTCGAAGATGATGATTGCGCGTCCTGACACGGTGCACATCGATCGCGCTCCGAGCGAGTCCGGAGCAGATCAGCATCGGCAGAATCTTCCTGAAGATGTCTACACCGGCATCTGGTGGTACGCGCGATTTCCGAATCACTATTCCGGCGACGGCTCCGCCGCTACGCTAGAGCTAGGGAGGTTTCAGATGGATTGGTGGATCGACACTTTGGCAAAGACAATCCGCGCGGTGAAAGCCGACGACGCGAGCCTCAAACTACAGAATGAGTTCTACGAAAAGAGCAAGCATCCACTGGATACACAGCCGTGATGCGGATCAGGAATTTCCGATCAGCGCGCCGGTGATGAACACCAGCACGCCGCCCAAGCCGACCTGGAGCGCCGCTGAAATCCACGGACTATCCATGTAACGGTGTCGGATCCATGTGATCGTGGCGAGTTCAGCGAGTACAACCGCGCCCGCCGCCCACAGCGCCACGCGAAAATCCTTCAACAGAAATGGCAGCGTATGTCCAATACCCCCCAAGGCGGTCATCGCGCCGCAGATCAAACCGCGCACCCAGGGATGCCCGCGCCCGGTAAGGCTTCCATCATCGGACAGCGCCTCTGCAAAACCCATGCTGATGCCTGCCCCTGCGGAAGCGGCGAGGCCCACGAGAAATGCGTCATTCGAGTTGTGTGTGGCAAACGCAGCCGCGAATACGGGAGCCAGCGTAGAAACCGAACCATCCATCAGCCCCGCAAGCCCCGGCTGCACAATTTGCAGGACGAACAGGCGGCGTTGCGCGCGCTCCTCATCGGCCTTCACATTGGTGGGTAGCTTTTCCGCGTCGAGTTCCTGCGCGCGATGTTCGTGGGTCCGTTCCTCATTTGCCAGGTCATCGAGAAGTTGGCGGACGCTGGCGTCCTGCGTAATCGTCGCCGCCTTTTCATAGAAGCGGCGTGTCTCCACTTCCATGGTGCTGGCTTCCTTGCGGACCGCGTCGATACGCATCGGCCGGATCAGCCACAGAGCCGGACGTTCGACGAATCCGCGCACGTCCTGGCGGCGAATCAGCGGAATGTGCTCGCCAAACTTCTGCCGGTAGAGTTCGATCAATCGCCTGCGATGCCCGGACTCTTCTTCGCGCATGCCTTCGAACATGGCTGCGGAAGCGGGATAATCCTGCCGCAGCCCTTCGGCAAAATCGGAGTACACCCGTTCGTCTTCTTCTTCTAAAGATATGGCCAGAGCTAGCACTTCACGTTCGGTAAGTTCTTGAAACTTCTTCATGGCGACCTAGTAGCTTACATTTCCGAACCGGCTTAGACAAATGGGAAATGCCAGTCTTTCCCATGAATGCGGGCTTGGATGCTACCATCCAGTTCATGACGCCCCGGAAATCATCCGCCTCCGCGAAGCGCAAGAGCCTGCTGCACACGGGCAAGAAATCGGCCAAGACCATCGGACGCGACGCACCGCATGCGCCGGAACTGGTGATCATCACGGGGATGAGCGGTTCGGGTAAGGCTTCCGTGCTGAAGGCATTTGAAGATTTGGGCTACTACTGCGTCGATAATCTTCCTGTGGAACTGATTCCGCGTTTTGCGGAAATGGCGCTGCAGTCGGCTGAGATCCGCCGCACCGCGCTGGTGGTGGATGTGCGCGAGGGTTCCAAGCTGGAGCAGCTCCCTGGCATCCTGAAAGCGGTTCGGCGCATGATTCCGACCAAAGTCGCCTTTCTGGAAGCCTCCGATGCGGTGCTGCTACGGCGCTTTAGCGAAACACGCCGGCCGCATCCGCTAGGCACGGATACGCCAGTCAATACCTCGATCAAAGCTGAGCGGCGCCACTTGGCGGCCATTCGTGCTCTGGCGGATATCGTCATCGATACTTCAAAGTTCAACGTGCACGAGCTGCGGGCCCACATCACGGAACGCTTCCGCGAACAGGCTACGGAGAAAAGTATTCTGGTATCCTGCGTGAGCTTTGGATTTCGCCACGGCGTGCCGGAAGAAGCCGACCTGGTGTTCGACGTTCGCTTTCTTCCCAATCCGCATTTCGTTCCTGAATTCCGGCAGCTTACGGGACGCCATCCGAGGGTGGCGAAGTACATTCGCTCGTTTCCGCAGACGCAGGAGTTTATCCACCGCATCTCCGATCTGCTGGTTTATCTTTTGCCGCACTACATTCGCGAGGGCAAAAGCTATTTGACGATCAGTTTTGGCTGCACCGGAGGCCAGCACCGTTCTGTGATGATTGCCGAAGAAGTGGGGAAGCGCCTGCACAAAGCCGGATACCGGATGAAGGTTGTGCATCGCGACATGCCGAAGTAGGTTCGGGCGGGCTTAAGCCGCCACTTGGGGATTCCAGACCTGAGCAGTAAAATAAGCCCTTGCATCCCATGCCTATGCCAGCGCCAGTGAGCCCCTTCGGCGTGCCTGGAGCCGTATGCGCCAATTGATCCGTCTGGTCCGCTACGCGCTCCCGTACTGGTGGTACATCGTGTGCTCCGTAGTGCTCATGGCGTTGGTCGGAGCGCTTGACGCGTTCAAGTTTTTGCTCATTCGCCCAATCTTTGACCGGGTATTGAATCCTTCCACTGGATCGAAAGATATTCAGCTGTTTGTTATTCCGAGTACGCACCACGCGGTTTTCTTGCAGCAGCTTGTGCCTTCCCGTTTCACAAACGCTTGGACCATGGTGGCCGTTGCTCTGGTCGGTTCGACAGTCCTCAAGGGGATCTGCGATTACGCGGGCACGTATCTGGTGAACCACGCCGGCTTCGGCATGATTACTGATCTGCGCGATGACCTCTACAATGCGATCATGCGCCGGTCGGCGGCGTTTTTTTCCAAACACACTACTGGGACTCTGCTCTCTGCCATCATCAACGATATCGAGCGGGTACAGTATGCGATGTCCACGGTTCTGGCGGAATTTTTGCAGCAGTTTTTCACTTTTCTTTCAGTGGCCGCCGTCGTTGTGATTCTAGGCGGAAAGTTAGCCTGGGTGCTCCTGCTCTTCGTTCCCGTGATTGTTTATTCTTCACGCAAGATTGGTTCCCGTGTGCGCACGACTACGCGCCAGGGTCAAGACAAACTGGCGGAGATCCAGAACATCCTGCACGAAACCATCACTGGCAACCGCATTGTAAAAGCGTTCAACACTGAAAAATGGGAGATTTCGCGTTTTCGCGGAGCGGCACGTCGGCTATTCCGGGCCAACCTGCGTTCCGTGGCTGCCACCGCGATCAGTTCTCCGCTGATGGATATTTTCGGGGTAGTTGGAATTGCTCTGCTGCTGAACCTGGGCCGCGAGCAAGTGAAGCATGGCGAGATGACGCCGGGCATTTTCGTTGCTTTCATTACTGCTGTCTTCAGCCTCTACAACCCGGTCCGCAAGTTTGCCCAGTTCAATAACAATTTTCAGCAAGCCCTGGGCGCTTCGAGTGAAATCTTTAAGTTCATGGATATCGAAGATGATGTCCGCGAAAAGCCCCGCGCTTCGCGCCTGCCCGCTTTCTCGAAGACTGTCCAATTTGATCACGTCAGCTTCACGTACGGCGACGGAGCAGATTCCGGCGTACTGCACGATATCAACCTCGAAGTTCGCCGTGGTGAAGTTGTGGCGATCGTCGGATCCAGCGGCTCGGGGAAGAGCACGCTGGTTCATCTCATTCCTCGTTTTTTCGATGCTTCGCAGGGGCATTTGCTGATCGATGGGATCGATGTGCGCGACGTGACTCTCGCATCTCTTCGCGAGCAAGTAGGAATCGTTACGCAGGAAACTGTCTTATTCAACGACACGGTTCGCAACAACATTGCTTATGGCCAGCCGCATGTGCCACTCAAAGAGGTCGAGGCCGCAGCCCGTGCGGCTTTGGCGCATGACTTCATCCATGCGCTACCCGCCGGATACGATGAAGTGATTGGCGAGCGCGGCGTCCGCCTTTCCGGCGGCGAGCGGCAGCGCATCGCCATCGCCCGCGCAATCTTGAAGAACGCGCCTATCCTTATTTTGGACGAAGCTACGTCGGCGCTTGACAGTGAATCGGAGGCATTGGTGCAGTCGGCATTGCATAATCTCATGAGCGGACGCACCGTGTTTGTGATTGCTCATCGCCTCTCCACAGTGCGCCGCGCCGATCGCATTGTTGTGATCGAAAGCGGCGCCATCGCAGATATTGGGACGCATGAAGACTTGATGACGAAGCTGGGTACTTACCGGCGTCTTTACGAATTGCAGTTTGCCGATCTCGAACAGAGACTCGAGCCGGCACGACCGAGCTGATCTGCCATCAGAATTGGAAATCACTTATGCCGCTCCGTTCCATGACGGGTTTTGCGCAGGTGAAAGGCGAACTGGCGAGCCAGATGGAAAGCAATGGCCGCGTTGCCTTTGCCCTTTCCTTAAAATCTGTGAACCATCGTTTTCTCGACCTGCATTTTCGTTTGCCGTCTGGATCCGACTCGATCGAAATGCAACTTCGCCGGCTGCTAAAAGAAAAAATGGCTCGCGGTCATGTAGAAGTAACGCTTAGTGTGGATCGTGGAGGTGGCGAAGCATTGGCGCTCAACCGTTCCCTGGTGAGCGCTTACATCGCGGCGTTTCGAGCGGCGGCCAGTGAGTTTTCCTTGCCCGCTGAACCCGACCTCAATGTCATTTTGCGCATACCCGGGGCGCTCGACTCGCACGGGCAATGCCATTGATGGAGCGCTCGAGTCAGCGGTCATGGCCACCATCGGGGAGGTGCTCGATCGATTGAACCAGATGCGCGAGCAAGAGGGGCAAAGTATTGAGCGGGAGCTTCGTGAGCGGATGGCGCATCTTCGAGAAGCGGTCACAGTGGTGCAGGAGCACAGGCAAACTATGCTGCAGAGCTACCTGGAGCGGCTGCAGTTCCGGCTACAGGAGTTGTTGGGTGCCAGTCCGGAGCGCGAACGTGTGCTGCAAGAAGCGGCGCTCCTGGTCGATCGCAGCGATGTACAGGAGGAAATTGTCCGTCTGGAAAATCACATCCAGCATTTTCTGGGGTTTCTCGACGAGCATGGAGAGGTTGGAAAGAAGCTCGACTTCTTGCTGCAGGAGATGAACCGTGAAGCTAACACCCTGCTTTCGAAGACCTCTGGCCTGGCCGGAGAAGCGCTGAAGATTACGGAGGCCGGACTCAGCATGAAAGCGGAGATCGAAAAATCTCGCGAGCAGGTGCAGAACCTGGAATGAGTTCTCCTAACAAGCCATTGATCTATATCATCTCGGCACCGTCCGGTTCGGGCAAATCGACACTCGTCAATGAACTGCTGAAGAAGGTGAGCGACCTTGAGTTTTCCATTTCCTACACCACGCGAGCCCCGCGCGGCAGCGAGGTGAATGGCCGCCAATACTTCTTCATCTCACGGGAAGAGTTCGAGAAGATGATTCGAGAAGGCGCGTTTCTCGAACATGCCGAAGTCTTTGGAAACTATTACGGGACGGCGCGCCGCTTTTTGCAGCAAGCCGAAGAACATGGGCGCGATCTTTTGCTGGATATTGATGTGCAGGGCGCCAGACAAATTCAGGACAAATTGCCGCAAGCCACCAGCATCTTTATTCTGCCTCCGAATCGGCAGATTCTGGAAGAGCGCCTGCGCAAGCGGAGTGAGGACCGCGAGGAAGTCATCCAGCGGCGTCTGGTTACTGCGACCCATGAGATTGAGAATTACGAACGCTACAACTACATTCTCGTGAACGATCAGCTCGAGGATTCTATTAGGCTATTGCGCGCGATCGTGCGCGGCGAGCGCCTCCTGCGCTCGGGACGGATGCTTTCCGAAGAGGAAGCAAAGATAGTGGCGCTTGCAAATTGCTGTAAGCTCGACAATGTTCGTGAGCGGTTGAAGCCGATTCTCGACTCGTTCAGGTCGTCGGGTAGCAGTTCCGGAGGGATTGATCCTCAGTAACCAGGTTGGAGGGGTGGCAACCCCCGCAATATCGAGTTTCGTGGGAAAATAGAAGTCGTAGTTCTTGGCTTCGCTGGCGAAGAACACAGCGTGCAAACTTTCGGCAATCAAAATCTTGTGTCCCGGTATAAAAGGGAGAGAGTCCATGAAATTGATCGAAGGCTTCGACAGCAACTATCGCTACATTCTGGTAGCCGCGCGGCGAGCCCGCCAACTTCAATCCGGAGCGCCGCCGGTGGTGCAAACCAATTCCCGCAAACCGTGCCGAATCGCGCAAGACGAAATTCGCGCGGGCAAGGTGAAGTGGGAGATTCCTGAAACCCGCAGCGCGGCGGAGCAGGCGGCTGAAGTCCTGGATCAGGCCTTCGGGCACGATGCTTAACGCGTTGCCCGGGAGAGCGATGTTTCCGGCATTATGAAAATTGCTCTCGGAGTAACGGGTGGAATCGCGGCTTACAAGGCGGCGGAGATCGTCCGCCTCCTGCAAGACCGTGGGATTCGCGTGCAAGTCGTCATGACGCGCGCCGCGCAGGAATTTGTTCGTCCGCTAACCTTCGCGGCACTTTCTGGCGAAAAGGTTATCACTGGAATGTTCTCGCCGGGGGAAGAGCACGCTCCGAACATCGATTCTGCCATCGAGCACATCGCAGTCGCGCAGTCGATTGACGCTCTGTTAGTTGCGCCCGCCACTGCCGATGTTCTGGCGCACTTCGCGCAAGGCATCGCCACCGACTTCCTCACTACGCTTTATCTCGCGACCACCGCACCGGTCGTGGTTGCTCCCGCGATGAACGTGAACATGTGGAATCATTCGGCGACACAGGCAAATCTGGAAATCCTGCGCCAGCGGGGAGTGAAGATCGTTGAGCCGGGCTCGGGCTATTTGGCCTGTGGCATGACCGGCACCGGAAGGCTCGCTGAGAATGAAACCATAGTCGCCGCCGTTCTCGAAGCGCTGGGCGCATCGCAGGATCTCACTGGCGAAACCCTGCTGATTACGGCGGGGCCCACGCGGGAGAAAATTGATCCTGCCCGCTACCTGACCAACCGTTCCAGTGGACGCATGGGTTATGCAATGGCCGAAGCCGCCTTGCGCCGCGGCGCGCGCGTGCTGTTGGTTAGCGGACCAACTGCGCTGACGCCACCCGGAGCGGCCGAGATCACGCGCGTAGAATCGGCCGAGCAGATGCGGGATGCGGTGTTGAATTTATTGCCGCAGGCTACCGTCGTTATCAAGACCGCCGCGGTTTCGGACTATCGTGCGAAGTCGACCTCTCCACAGAAGATAAAACGCAAAGGGCCGATCACTCTGGAGCTTGAACCGACTCCCGATATCCTCAAGGAAATTTCTCTCCGCAAGCAGTCGCAGATCGTCGTCGGCTTCGCTGCAGAAACCGAGAACGTCCTCGAAAATGCACGTCAGAAGCTGGCCGCCAAGCAACTTGACGCCATCGTAGTCAACGACGTTTCCCGCGAAGGCGTCGGATTTGACTCCGATCGCAACGCAGTGACCATCATTACTCACGATGAGATCGTCGATGTTCCCGAGACTACCAAATGGGAAGTTGCGCAGCGCGTTCTCGACCAGGTCGTGCGTATTCGCGAGCGTCGCAAGTCTCCGGTGCAAGCCTGACCTGCATTTCGAACTGGCGTACAATTCCTTCAAACAACTAAGGAGTTCACGATGACGCAGAAAGTGATAGAAGTGATTGGAACGTCCAAGGACAGCTTCGCCAAGGCTGCTGAGGCAGCGGTCGCCGAGGCCGCGAAGACGGTGCGCGGTATCAAGTGGGCGCATGTCGAGTCGCTCGACATGCAAATCGACGGAGCTAAGGTGCTGCAATATCGGGCGACGACGAAAATCTATTTTGATGTGGAGCACTGAGTCGAGCATGTTTCGCTCGACTGTTAAATAGCAACAATCATGGCTCGTACACTGGACCCCCAATTGCAGCGCGCTCTTGCCGAGCGAGTCCGCTTCTGCCATGAGATGGGGATCTATGATTTTTACCAGCGTGATTTCGACCCGCGCGGACTGTGGCCTGCTCAATTAACAGAAGCGGAAGCCGAAGCCGGAGTGGTCGCCATATCCGAGTCTTTGTCCCAATCAGAACTGCGAGAGGGAATGTCCGCAAGAAAATCCGTCGTCGCACCAATCATCGAGGAAAAAAGTTTTGAGATAGTTTCCCCCAAGCCGGAGTCGGGAGTAGCCGATCCCGTGGCTGCGCTCAAACTGATTCGCGAAGACCTCGGTGACTGCACCCGCTGCAAGCTTCACAAGCAGGGCCGCAAACAGATCGTTTTCGGAGTCGGCAATCCACGCGCCGACTTGATGTTCGTGGGAGAAGGTCCGGGCGCCGACGAAGATGCGCAGGGCGAGCCGTTTGTCGGACGTGCCGGCCAGTTGTTGAACAACATGATCAAGGCGATGGGTCTGCGGCGAGAGGATGTTTACATCGCAAACATCGTGAAATGCCGCCCACCGGGCAACCGCCAGCCCGAGCGCGACGAGTGCGATACTTGCTCGCCGTTTCTCATGCGGCAGATTGCGACAGTCAAGCCCAAGGCGATTGTTGCGCTGGGAGCGACGGCCGCGAAAAATCTTTTGGCCATCAACGCGCCCATGTCTGAACTTCGTGGCCGCTGGTACGATTTCAAGCCGGCGGGAAGCGATCCTTCCTGGCCGGGTGCGCGCCTTGCCGTAACTTATCATCCAGCGTTTTTGCTTCGTGATCCGCGCCAAAAGGGCGAGGCCTGGAAGGATTTGCAGATGGTGATGAAGTATTTGGGCATCGAGCCCCCGA
The DNA here is from genome assembly GCA_963760855.1 of uncultured Acidobacteriaceae bacterium. Taxonomy (GTDB): domain Bacteria; phylum Acidobacteriota; class Terriglobia; order Terriglobales; family Acidobacteriaceae; genus Sulfotelmatobacter. The sequence goes on from CAVXFD010000011.1 coordinate 98,271, forward strand.
AGAAAGCGGCCGAGTAAAACAGCTCGAACCAGCGAATCTGCCCTGGAGTATTCTTCCAATCGATGCCCGAGTTCTGCGACGTCGCCCTCCCCGTGCCAGTCGACATGGTGTTCACTTATCGTGTCCCCGCCGACCTTACCCCGGTCGTTGGCGGACGCGTGCTCGTGCCCTTTCGCCAGCAGCGCATGACCGGCGTCGTCGTTGAACTGCATGACCGCAAACCCTCGGTCACAATCAAGTCAATCTCCAGCGTGCTCGACGACACGCCCGTTCTGGATGATCAACTGCTGCGTCTCGGTCGCTGGATTGCCGACTACTATCTTGCTCCGCTCGGCGAAGTTTTTCGCACCATGCTGCCGCTCAACGCAGAGTTCAGGCGCAGCATTGCGTACTGCATTACCGCAGAGGGCCGCATGGCCCTGCATTTGGCCGGCATGTCGGGATCGTCTGCCCGCTCGCGACGTACGCCAGAGGAGCAGGCCGCCGAGTTCCGCGTGCTGGATTATCTCGCGGCGCAAGAATCCGCGGCCGGAGAGACTGTCCAACCTCAGCAGGCCCAGGTTCGCGAAGAAACTCTGCGTTCGGCCACGCGCGCCTCGAAAGTCGTCTTGAGCGGATTGGTGCGAAAGAAGTGGCTGGCGCGCGAAGATGTTTCCGGTGTCCGCGATGCGACCCTTACGGTCAAGATCGCAATGCTCAAATCCGCCGATGGCAAACTGAACCACAATCAGCGGAACCTGATCGAAACTCTTGCCGCGTCGGGCGGTGAGGCTCCAGTAGATACCTTGCAAGCGCTTGATGTCCCGCGCACAACTTTAAGCACGCTGGTCAAACGCGGCCTCATTGAAATTATCAAACAGCCTGCGGCATTCGCCGTCTCACGCACCAGGCCGCGTCCCGCCCACGTGGAATTAAATTTTAGTCCGGCTCAGAAGGCTGCGCTGAATCGCCTGCGGGAAGCGGTGAACACGCGAAGGTTTTCCGGCATCCTGCTGCATGGCGTTACCGGTTCGGGCAAAACTGCCGTCTATCTCGCAGGGATGCGAGCGGTGCTAGATGCGGGACGCTCCGCCATCCTGCTCGTTCCAGAAATTGGCCTCACGCCGGCGGTCGCCGCCGATCTGCATCAGATTTTCGGCGATGAGGTGGCTATCCTGCACTCGGCACTGTCGGACAAAGAACGCGCCCAGCAGTGGCATCGCATCAAAAGTGGCGAGGCTCGCATGGTGGTGGGCACGCGGTCCGCGGTATTCGCGCCGGTCGCCGATCTCGCGCTCATCATCGTCGATGAAGAGCACGATTCCTCCTACAAGCAAGAGGAGACGCCCCGCTACCATGCCCGTGATATTGCCGTGATGCGCGCCAAGATGGCGAATGCGGTTGTGGTCCTGGGCTCGGCCACGCCGTCACTGGAGTCGTATTTTAACGCCAGGAAAAATAAATATGCGCTGGTCGAGTTGCCCGACCGTGTGGAGCAGCGTCCTTTGCCTGAAGTCGAGATCATCGACATGCGCCAGGAATTCCAGGAAACTGGCCAGGAGCAAGTGATCTCGCGCAAGCTGGCGGCGGAGATCAAGGAGCGCATCGAGCGCAAAGAGCAAGTGATGGTCCTTCTCAATCGTCGAGGATATTCACCCGTAGTGCTCTGCCGCACCTGCGGCAAGACGCTCGAGTGCCAGAACTGCGCGATCGCCCTTACGCATCATAAGCGAGACCACAAGATGGTGTGTCACTACTGCGGCTACACGGCGCCGGTGCCCAAAGCCTGCGTCCATTGCGGAAGCGAGTATGTATATTTTCTTGGTGCAGGGTCGGAGAAGCTGGAAGAATTGCTGCACGGCATGTTTCCGCAGGCGCGCATTGCCCGCCTCGATCGCGACACGGTGCGGGGGCATGAAGATTTCGAGCGCACGCTGAATGCGCTCAGCGAGGGCGAACTCGACCTGGTCGTCGGAACCCAGATGATCGCCAAGGGCCACGACATTCATGGCGTAACGCTGGTCGGCGTGGTGGGTGCTGATAGTGCTCTTGGAATGCCCGATTTTCGCGCTGCCGAGCGTACTTTCCAGTTGCTTACCCAGGTTGCCGGCCGGGCCGGCCGCGGCCAATCTCCCGGCAAGGTGATTCTGCAAACTTATTTTCAGGATCACTATGCGGTACAATATGCGGCGCACCACGATTTTGTTGGATTCTACGAAAAGGAATTGCGCTTCCGCAGTTGGATGCACTATCCGCCATACTCCGCACTAGCTAACGTTCTTGTGCGCAGCAATAAACTCGACGAAGCACTTCAATGGTCGGGCACGCTCGGAAAATGGTTTGAGCAGACCCGGCATGAAGGTGTGCGGGTGCTTGGTCCGGCCACCGCGCCCATTGTGCGGCTGAAGCGCGATTACCGTTACCACTTCGTGCTGAAATCGCCCAGCCGCGAAAAACTCAACGCTACGCTTCGTGCGATGCTGGTCTATGCTGCCAAGCAGAAAATTCCACGAACGCAGGTGATCGTGGATGTAGATGCTCTTTGGTTGATGTGAATCATTGCTCGGGGATTTTGTTCGTATGGCTTCGAAAGCTCACTTCTCTTGCGGGTGCCCACACCGTGCATGAACGTGCCGTAGTTGGACAGCCCTTTTGAATTTGTGCGGATGGGGCGGGGTTACCGCCCCAGGGTCTTGCGGTTACTCCTTCAACTTAATAAAAGCCATGCCGTGAGTACTCACCAGGCCGGTCACTACACCGGTGATGACGCCGTTGTCCATGTTCAATCTCCCAACTGAATTTGGCGTGGCCGAGTAAGCCGCTCCCGGAGAGAAAATGTCCTTGGAGATCGCGTAAATGGTCTCCCCACCTTCATCTGACGCCAGAATTACGCCGTGTGTGGAGGTCGCCCAAACTGTGTCGTCGATCTGGACGGGCGCTCCTCCCAGAGTGAGAGCAAGATGGTAAGCGCTCTGATCGAAAGCCCCGGGGTGATGCAGAATGATGAGTTCAGCATCGGCCTGGCTATCGAGCACAAGATCTCCCGAGGGATCGAATGCCATGGAGTCGGGATCCTGCAGGTTCAGGGCAATGGGGGTGTCGGTTGGAATGTTGGTCGCTGTTGCCGTACCAAGGAGGACGGGGCTGATGCTCACTTTGTTGCCAGTAAGCTCGGCGCGAACAATTGCTGGAGCAGTGTTCGGGTTCTTGAGTGGATTCGACGCGCTAAGGAACACGTCTTGGCCGCTGAAGGAAATGTCATCATAACCGCCGCCGTGCGGAGTCGGACCAAAGGTATAGAGCTTTCGACTTCCGGTGACGGGGTTTATGATGACGAGGTTCGGATTCCCGTCCTCATTTTGCAATGCCCATAGCTCTTGGGTCTGCGGATCTACTTTCAGTCCGTCGTTGTGGCCCTTCACGCTGTAAGTCGTTATGACATTACCGCTGAAGTCGTATTCGACAATGGTACTGCTCTTCCCGTCGGAGCCGTCGGGCGCACCGCCGTTACCGAAGCCAATAAAGACGTGGCCGTCGAGTACGGCAATGGAGTCGGGCTGAAAGTAGACTCCTGGAACACTTGTTGCGAACGTGGAAACGGTATAGGGCTCCGACGCCGTAACCTGACCGGCCGCGGCCAGGGTGAGCAGCAGAACGCTGCAAAGGGCAACAATCTTGGCGATATGACGTGCTCTCATGGGTATTCTCCTTGAAGGGATGCCTTGGAATTCAAAGCGTGGCCGTACCTTGGACGCTCTCAGCGCGATCTGAGATTGTTAATAGTGTGTGAAAATTCCGGCGGGGCCTGGGCGCTCAACCGCCGGCAGAGAAAATCTACAAACTTGAGTTTGCTGACCAGTGAGATTGTTTTAGTGTTTCGCAACCCCGAGGTTTCCCCGGATCACTACCACTGAGGCGGCTGGCAAATCGTATATCGTGCTCTTCTCAGCGTTCAGCGTTGTGTGCATGATCGGCCCGTCAGGGTCCGCAAAGCCTTTGGTCGTGGGCACGATCGTACGTTCACCGGAATTTTCCGCGTGCGCCATGAACCTCGTCTGCGCCGGATGCCATTGATATTGCGCACTGCCGAAGGTCGAAACTTCTACCGGCCCGGAGAACGTGCTTGCTTTCTCCGACGGTCCCTCAAATGAAATTCGTACGCGATGCGCATTTTGCTGGTCTCGGTTCACTGCCATCACCGCCAATTTTCCATCGGGACGCTTCACCGCATAGGCCGTCACCAATGCGTGACCAGCACCATCCTCTACGTCGCTTTTCGCGGAAAACGCTTGATGCTCTGACCCGCCGGGCTGAACCCACTCCAGGTTGATCAGCTGCGCCACAAAAAACTGTGCCAGCGGCTGCTGAATCTGGTAATTGGCATCGATGGTAAACATCCCGAAAGTTCCTGGAGAACTGTTGCAACCCGGCTCCATCTGCAGCGGCAGATAATGGAAGAAGTAAACGCCGTTGCCGCCCGAGTTCAGGAATGATCCGATATAATCGGCCAGCCATATTCCAGCAAAAATATCCTGATACGTTTCGCTCGCGCCCGAAGAAAGATTTCCTTCCGTAATGAACATCGGCATGTCCGCGGGAATTCCGTCCTCATGCCAAACCTGCATGATATGGCTCACCAACTCGGGCTCGTCATAGAGCACGCCCCACGGGGTTCTGCAGGGGTCATACGGATAGTGCTCGAAAGAAAAAAATGCCAGGTCGTTGATGCGGCCATGCTGCTTCAAGTAATCGACAAAACGTCCGGTCCACGAGACTTTTCCATTCGCGTCCGGCCACACCTCGATGTCCTTATTTACTCCCTGAAACGACGGGCCGCCCAGCTTCAGCTTGGGATCCACGCGATGAATCGCCGTCGCCCATTGCAAATAAAGCGCGGCGTAATCCTCTGGAAGCATGTCCTGTCCATCGGCCTCCTCGCCCATCTCCACGTACGAGATCGGATAGCCGCGTTTCTCCAGATACGCAATTTCCGCCGCCGCGTTGTCGGGAGTGTCATATAACATCGCAACTGGCATCATGGCTGGAAGTCCGCGAGTAACGCCGCTGCTGTAGAAGAGATCGAATCCAACTTGTGCCTGCTTGGTCGATCCCAAATCCGAGGGCCGATGCCAAGGATCTACCGACGAACAATATGTTGCTGTTTGCTCCTGATCCGCGGTGTGGCGCAGAACGTCGTGGAATGCGCCGTCTTCGGTAGTTGTGCCGAGATAGAGTTCGCGAATTGAATAGCCGAGGCAATTCCGCGGATCGCCCGGCCCATCGGCGTCGCAGGTGTTCGATGACTCCGTCATCCATATCCGCACGAAGCGCACCGGCATAGGAGTGCTGCTCAAGCGAACTGTTGCAGTTCCACCTTTTCCATCCGTAACCGTACCTTGCGGAAATGTCTGCCACACTCCGCGGGTCACTGCTTTGATGGGATCGTCGCCGGTCCAGTACTGCACCACGTAACGCCGGGCATAAGGCTCGCCCCATGCAATCCGAATACTGTCGATTTGCTGGACCTGGGCCATATCCAGAACGACCCACTGCGGGTGCAGCGTGTCGCTCTCTCCCGTGAAATGCTGCGTGAGGTAGGGATTGCTCTTCCAGAACGTGGTCAGATCTCCGTCGGTGAGCCGCGAGAAGCCTACGTTATCGGTGCCGTCGTTGCGGGTGAATCCGCGGCGTGGAAGGGCGTAGCCATAGGAATAGCGAATGGGTTCCGTCGGGGTAGACGAACCTGTGAAATATCCTTTGCCGCTGGCATCGCTCCATGAGCCTTGCGGATTCCAGTGCCAAGCTTCGACGGCGAGTTCGGTGTTCTGGCGATAAGTGACCGGTTGCCAGCCCGAAGCCATCGTCTTCTCCAAAGTAGGTTGCAGGAAATCTTTATCGATTGCCTCCACTGCGATGCGATCGACACCCGCGCCCAGCGTTTGGTTCGGGACGAAATGATTGGTAGGATGCGAGACATCCACCGTGATGGTCTGGCTCTCAGCCGAAAGCGAAAAAGCAAAAAACAGAACGACGTAGACAGAAACAGCGCGGGGCTTTTTCAAGAGGCATTACCTCCGTCGATATATTAAAACGATTGAATAAAGGAGTATACGGCAGAAGCTGCTGTGAGGCGAGGCTGCTGCTGCGATCAGGCTCCGTTGGCTCCGGCGCCGTTAGCCACAAAGCGACGGGGAACCGGGAATCGGAGCCTACCGTCCCCGGAATTGCCTCACCACTTCTGGCAGAGAGGAGTGCGCCAGCGGTGCCGGGGTTAGCGAGACTGCAAGTATCAGCAGAGCGAAGAGCGCCAGCCACATTCGCCCGCCGGAGACCCTGGGCCACTCTGCCACTTGCGGATGCCGCAGGCTGCTCAACTGCAGAAGAATGGCCCACACGAACCATCCCGTCCACAGGTAGTACGCCATACCCAGCAGAACCAGAATGGTCAGGCGCGACACGATCTTGTGCGCCCGCGGAGCGATCGAAAAAATGATATGTCCGCCGTCGAGTTGGCCGCCGGGCAGCAGGTTGAGCGAGGTAGCCAGCATGCCTACCCAGGCGGCAATCGCAGTGGGATGCAGCAGAACACGATCGAGCGGAAGCGCCGCCGTTCCATGGATCAGGCCGGTCGCGGCCAGGAATCGGTGCATAGCGTGAAAAATCAGCGGATAGCCGAGTTCGTATTCTGCCCCGCCAAGGGTTGCGTGCATTGGCCTCGACCATGCGAGTGAAACGATAAGTACCGCAAAAGCAACAACGAAGCCTGCGATCGGACCGGCAATTCCGATGTCGAATAGCGCGGTGCGGGAGCGAATCCGCGAACGGATCAGGATAACCGCTCCCATGGTTCCAATCGGAGTTGGCACAGGAATGAAGAAGGGCAGCGTTGCATAAACGCCGTAGCGGCGGCAGTACAAGTAGTGGCCCATTTCGTGGGCCAGGAAGAACAACATCAAAGTGGCCATGAAGGGCACGCCGCCCAGCAGGCGGTCTGGATGGGAGAACATCCAATTTGCGGGAAAGAAGGGAAGGGAATCATCGTTGACCGAGAGCGCCGGTTGGCCGTGCTCGAAGTTGTACTCCATGCGCGCGCCCATCACCAGCGTGGTGAAGCACGTCGCCAGCAACAGCAGGATATGCAGCCAGTAGCGCGGCTTGGGAGGAGACGGCGACCACCGCGGCGCCGGCCGGAAGTATTCGAGGGTAGGAGCAGACGTGGGAGGAGTAGGTTCCGACATGCGATTCTTCGGCCTTGGAATTTCTCGAGGCTGTTCTTTAGATGCTACTACGATTGGCGGCAATCCAGATTGAAGGGACTGGCAGGTTTAGCCGTAGCGATGGAAGGCGCCTTTCGCGGAGGCCCCAGAGCCAACGGCTAGTAGGCAGAAGCCGCTAGCCTAATCGATCGACTGCAGCTCTTTGCCTGGCTTGAAGCGCACGGCCTTGCCCGGAGGAATGGAAACCTCGGCGCCGGTGCGCGGGTTGCGTCCGATGCCGGTCTTGCGCGGGCGTACGTTGAAGACGCCAAAGCCTCGCAATTCAATGCGATTGCCCTGGGCCAATGACTTCTTCATGCTCTCGAAGACGGTTTCCACCGCCAACTCGGCCTTGGTCTTGGTGATGCCAGTTCTGGCCACCACTTCGTTGATGATGTCGAGCTTGATCACGAACGGCTCCTCGATGCGGTGTGAGGATTATTCTTCAAGTGATTGATGCTATGGGAGATAAGGGAGATTGTCAACGGGAGCATCTGTACCGTAAACTGGCCGCACGCAATTAAGCAAATTTTGAAGACGAATTGATGGCAGTCCCGAAGGTTCTTACCTCACCGAAACACGAAATTGCCTCATCATCAAAATTCCCAAGGAGTTCCATGCTGAAGAGTGACCGCTGGATTCGCAAGACCGCGCGCGAACATGACATGATCAACCCGTTCTCTGAAAAGCAAGTACGGGAGGGAGTCATCTCTTACGGATTGTCGTCTTATGGGTATGACTTGCGCGTGGCCGATGAGTTCAAGATTTTTACGAACGTGAACAGCACCATCGTCGACCCTAAGAATTTCGATGAAAAATCTTTCGTCACTGTACGCACTGATATTTGCATCGTTCCACCCAACTCATTCGCGCTGGCGCGCTCCGTGGAGTACTTCAAAATTCCTCGCGACATTCTGACCATTTGCGTGGGCAAAAGCACGTACGCTCGCTGCGGAATCATCGTCAACGTCACTCCATTCGAGCCCGAGTGGGAAGGCTTCGTGACTCTCGAAATTTCCAACACGACGCCGCTGCCAGCCCGCATTTACGCCAATGAAGGCCTGTGCCAGATTTTATTCTTCCAGTCCGACGAAGTCTGCGAGACCAGCTATGCTGACCGCAAAGGCAAATACCAGTCACAGCAGGGAATTGTGCTGCCGAAGTTGTGATGGAATGGGTGATGCCAGGGAAGATCGAGCCAGAGCCCTCAAACGGCTGTAGTCGACAAGATACTTGGTAGATCGCAAACGCCGTTACCGCCCGTTCTCTTCTTCCTTGAACATGTATTTGATGGCTGGCTTGTAAATCATCAGATTCGGGCCACCATCTTCGCGGACTACCTTGATGCAGGTTTTGTCATACCACTCGATGATGCCGTGCACTTCCTCGCCGTCGCGGAGCACAATGACCATCGGTGTCCGCGACTGCATCTGCTTCTGGTAATAAAAATTCTCGGCGTTGGTCTGCTCCGGAGGAGCTGTTTTTCGTCCGCCTCCTCCGCCCATGGAACGTTCGCCCCGATCGCCCCGGTCAAATACGCGCTCTGGTCCGCGTTCCGGGCGTTCGTGCCGGTCCCGTCGTTCGGCCATCTGGATGTGGCTGGAGTTGTGATTCCCGTGGTTGTGGTCTACGCGCGGTAGCGCGGGACGGATCAACTTGCGATTCGCAAAATTGTCCTGCTCGTCCGACGGCTTGACTGGAGTCGGATCCATGGTTTCTTTCATAGTGGCGCTACTCCTGCACACGCACTCACGCAAACTGCAACGCCAAAGAGCCCTTGAAAGTATTTACGAAGGCGTGAAATTTAACCTACCGTACCACAGGAGCCGAGCCATGACAATGATACTGTCGTGCCAGTACCGTGGGGCTAATAGCCGGTTGTCGGACCTCGAATCACCGGGATGCTAATCTGTATTCGATAGATCCGCGCCTCTGCGTTCCCGCCCACTGCCGGTAACCAGCGCCACAAGAGCTGCGACAATTACTACCGTCCAGGCTAACACCGGTGCAAACAGGCCCCCAAAGCTTCGCTCCGCCACCTTGGCTTGCAGTACCACGTTCCGCGAAGAGAGCAGATTTCCTAGCTGATAGGCGAAACCGGGAAATGTTCCGCGGACAGCGGGTGGTGAGAGTTCGTTCAGATGAGCCGGGATCACGCCCCACGCACCCTGCACCATGAATTGGATCAGGAATCCACCAAGGGCCAACATGGGGACCGTGTGCGAGTATGCCCACAGAGGAATAATCGGAATTGCCAGCAACGCGGCGATGACAATTGCCCGCCGCCGTCCGATTTTTTCTGACCATGTTCCGAATAGAATTCCGCCTAGCAAAGCGCCGAGGTTGGCGATGATCGCAATCACTCCAACCGTCTGCGGCGTAAACCGATGGTCTTTTTGCAGAAACGTTGGATAAAGATCCTGCGTCCCGTGGCTGAATGAATTGAAACTGAACATCAGCACCACCAGGAAAATGAATGTGCCTGCGTAAGTCAGGATGTCCTTGCCCAGGCGGCGCTCAGCGGTTCTCGATACCTGACTTTGCAGCCACGCCGGAGACTCATCTACTTTTGTGCGAATGTAAATCACCAGAAATGCAGGCAGGGCGCCGATGATAAACATTCCGCGCCATCCCGTAAAACGGAATACCGTCCCATAAACTAACGACGCCATCAGATAGCCGACGGCGTAGCCTTCCTGTAACAATCCGGAGAAGAACCCGCGCCCTTCCGCCGGCAGAGTCTCGAATGCCAACGCCGCACCCACGCCCCATTCGCCGCCCATGGCGATTCCGAACAGTGCCCGGGTGATTAGAAATACTTTCAAGGAAGGGGCGAACGCTGATGCCAACTCAAATACCGAGTAGGCGATGATATCCACCATGAGTGTCACTCGGCGCCCGTAGCGATCGGCCATGAGTCCGAAAAGAAATGCGCCAACCGGACGAAAAGCCAGGGTAATGAAAATCGCTTCGGCGACCGCCGAAATCTTGGCTTGGAATTGCGCGGCGATGGCGCTTACACAGAAAGTAAGGATGAAGAAGTCAAAGGCATCCAGCGACCAACCCAGGAAGCACGCGATGAACGTGTTCCGCTGCACTGGCGTCAGCCGGCGAAAGTGGCCTAGAAACTCCATCCGAGATTCCTCCGTGTAAGTCTGTGTGCGCCTAAAAGTCCTGCGAATGCTAGCATATTGGGTTCCATCGACAGTCAGGAAATCCTATTAACAATTTCCCCATGTCCGAACTCGATTCTCCCCAACGCCAGGCTCCCGACGCGCTGATGCTCACCGGCTTCTGGTATCGTGCCTTGCCGGCGGACCGGGTCCAACGTAATCAACTTCACAAAGCGACGCTGCTGGAAGATTCCACTCGTTGTTGGGCGCGATCGCGTCGGCCATCCTTTCGCCCTGCGCGACGCTTGTCCGCACCGCGGCATGCCGCTCAACGGTGGCCACTTCGATGGAGAGAATATCGAGTGCCCCTACCATGGCTGGACCTTCGACGCGCATAACGGGCAGTGTCAACTCATTCCCTCACTCACCGTCTGACCAGCAACTGAAAGTCGACCGCATTTACGCCGGTAGCTATCCCTGCGAAGAGGAGGATGGTTTCATCTGGGTCTATGTACCTGATCCCGGTCCGCCAGGAGCAGGCTTCATCGAACCCAAAGAAGCTCCCGATTCCGCGCCAACTCTAGAAAAGTTTAGCGACAAATACAGGTTCGCCTATTTAACTGCCGACATGCCGGTAAGCATTGACCACGGAATTATCGGCCTGATGGATCCAGCGCACGGGCCGTTCGTTCACCAGGCCTGGTGGTGGCGCAGTCGCCACAGCATCCACGAAAAAAAGAAAAACTTTGAACCGATTCCTAACGGCTTCCGCATGAGTGCGCATACCCCCAGCTCAAACTCCGCGCCCTACAAGCTGTTGCGCCTCTACGCCGCCGCCGCTTCCATCACCACTACGATCGACTTCACTTTGCCCAATCTTGCGCAGCGAGACCATCCGGGCAGGGAAGTACTGGTTCTCTTCGCTTACCACCGTAACGCCGATCACGCGCAATCAGTGCCGCATTGATGTTGTTGCTGCCTGGAACCTGTTCCGCTGGTTGCCATTTGGTCCCGAATTGCTGAAGTTCGTCTTCGCCAAATTCGTCGAGCAGGACCGCCGCACCATGGAACTGCAGGCCGAAGGATTGAAGCACAATCCGCATCTCATGCTGATTGATGACGCCGACCGTCCCGCGAAATGGTATTTCCAACTGAAGGCCGCACACCTTGAAGCCAAGCGCACAGGCGGCGAGATGAAGCATCCTATGTCCGGGCCGGTTACGCTGAAGTGGAGGAGTTGAGTTGGACCTCTCTTACTAGACAAGCCACAGCCAAACGATTACTTGCGTGAGGACGGTGGGGTGCGCCGCTTAGGCAGGTCCCCGAGAATGTGATCGGATACCACCATCTCTTCGCCACTCACCAGCCAGTCCATCGCTTTCTCGCGAGTCTCAAAGGCCGGCAGATCCCGCTGCGAGAAGTTCTTGATGTGTTCGTAAAATACTTTGGGCAAGCACTCGATTCCGACCCATGCCGACCTCTTCAGGTGCGGCCGGTCGAAGACTGCACTCTCTTTCAGACGCTCGATCGCAATGCGATCAAACTCCGCTCCGGTGAAGTCAGCGAGCAACAGCACAGAACCCTTGGGCTCCGTCGTCACATAAGAGGGGACCAACAGGGCGATCTTGGCGACGTCCGCCGGAGTGCAGTGAGAAAGGTCGGCGAGCAGGATTTGCTTGCCCTTGTGTTCGATGAAACGTATACGGTCTTCCATGGGCACCTGCCTGCGGCTGAACTGCTAAGGCCCCAAAAGCGAGTCCACGATGGTATACGCCTCGGCCAGCGCGGAGTCCAGCGCCGCGGGATCTTTACCCCCAGCCTCGGCTAGATCGGGACGGCCTCCGCCCTTGCCGCCGACCTTCTGGGCTACTGGACCAATTACCTTTCCGGCCGGCACGCGGCTGGTGAGGTCTTTGGTAACGCCCACGATCAGCGAGACATTTCCATTCGACGCCGAACCCAAGACCACCACGCCGGAACCGATCTTGTCGCGGAGTTGATCGATCAGCGTCCGCATCTGCGCGCGCTCCAGGTTGTCCACACGGTGCGCGAGGACCTTGACGCCTTTAACATCCTTAACTTTGTCGCCGATGTTCGCCGTGCTCGATGACGCGGATTTCATGCGCGCCTGATCGAGTTCCCTCGCCAGGCGCTTGATCTCGGCATCTTTCTTTTCTATTTCCAGCCGCAATGCTTCGGCGGGAGAGGCAGCGTCGGAGTGCGCCGCAACGCTCGCGACAAAGTTTTCCAGCTGGTGATCCTTACGGAAGTGCGCGAGCGAGCCCTCGCCGGTCACCGCCTCCACGCGCCGCACTCCCGACGAAACGCTGCCTTCCTTCAGAATCTTGATCAGGCCGATTTCGCCGGTCGCCCCTGTGTGCGTGCCGCCGCAAAGCTCAGTCGAGAAATCGCCGATGCGGACCACGCGCACCTTGTCGCCATACTTTTCGCCGAATAGCGCCATGGCGTGATACTGGTTGATCGCTTCTTCAATCGGAACGTCGGTAATGGTTTCAACAATCTGGTTGCGCAGCACTTCCTTGTTAATGATGTCTTCAATATCCTGAAGTTCTTCGTCTTCCACCGCCGTGAAGTGGGAAAAATCAAAGCGAAGGTGATTCGGTGCTACCAGCGAACCCGCCTGCTTCACGTGCTTGCCGAGAACCTCTCTCAACCCAGCATGCAGCAAGTGCGTGGCTGTGTGATTGCGCATGGTCGATTGACGAATGTCGGCATTCACCACCGCATCGACTTTGTCGCCGACTCGCAGCATCTGTTTCGCGACGACCTGATGAGCCCGCACTCCCTGAATCGGAGAATAGCATCCGGTCACGTCGGCGACGACGGTGTTGTGGTCGTCCGAGTAAAACCACCCCTTGTCGCCCACCTGCCCGCCGGAGTCAGCATAGAACGGCGTGTGATCGAGAATGATTTCTCCAGCTTCACCAGCTTTCAGCTCCTGCGCACCTTGTCCGTTATGAATGATGGCCAGTACTTCGCAACCGTCGGAGCGCGCCTGCCGGTACCCTTCGAAGATTGATTTCGGCAGCTGTTGATAGGCAGGATTGGCGGTCTGTTTGGCCGCGCCTTTCCAGGAGGCTCGGGCACGAGAACGCTGCTCGTCCATCGCGCGGTCGAAGCCGGCCTGATCAAAAGCGATGCCCTGATCGCGTGCCGCGTCCTGCATGAAGTCGAGCGGCATGCCGAAAGTGTCGTAGAGTTTGAAGGCTTCGACTCCAGCGAGTTCTGTTTTCGATGTCTTCAGAAGCTCTTCTAGCTTCTCAAGGCCAACGTCCAGAGTGTGCGCAAATCGAGTTTCCTCGGTCAGCACATTCTGGGAGACACGCTCGGACGTCTGCTTCAACTCCGGATAAGCGTCCCCCATCAAATCGCGCACGGCGAAGACCATTTGATAGAGAAAAGGCTTTGTCTGTCCGAGCAACCGCCCATGGGTGATGGCGCGGCGGATTATTTTGCGCAGCACATAACCGCGGCCTTCATTCGAAGGCAGCGACACCATCGGAAATCAGAAATGTCGCGGCCCGCGAGTGGTCAGCAATAACCCTGAGAGAAGCGGCGGACTTGTGGCTAGGAGAGCCTGCCGAGCTTTGCTCGGCTGCACGGCCGGGGGCGGCCGTGCCTACATGGCCTGTGCCCTCTTCGAGCTGTGGGGACGCCGCCCTGGCTGTCCGGCGGAGCGCAGCTCCGCAGTCTTGCCACCAGCGCTAAGTCAATTCTGCTGCACGCTTGATCAGCGGCGTGAACAGATCTGTCTCATAATTCGAAATCACGCCCTGCAGCACGGCTGTCACCCGTTCCAACCCCATGCCCGTGTCAATCGACGGCTTGGGCAGCGGATTCAACTTCCCGCTGACATCCCGGTCGAACTGCATGAAGACCAGATTCCAGATCTCGACATAGCGGCCGCAGTCGCAAGGGAACTTGCAATCCGTGTGTCCTTGATCGGAGGCTGCTGGGCCCATGTCGTAATGAATCTCACTACAGGGGCCACAGGGGCCGGTGTCGCCCATCTGCCAAAAGTTATCTTTCAAGCCGCCGTCAAAAACCCGTTCTTTCGCCACTCCTTGCCCGACCCACAGGTCATAGGCTTCGATGTCGCGCGAGACCGGCATGGGCTCACCCGAGCCTTCGAAAATCGTTACGTACAGCTTGTCCTTGTCGATTCCGAACCATTCTTTTGAAGTGATGAGTTCCCAGGCGTAGGCGATGGCATCCTTCTTGAAATAGTCGCCGAAGGAAAAATTCCCCAGCATTTCAAAGAACGTGTGATGCCGGTTTGTGAAGCCGACATTTTCGAGATCGTTATGCTTGCCGCCGGCACGCACACATTTCTGCGAGGTGGTTGCGCGGGAATAGTCGCGCTTCTCCAGACCCAGAAAGACATCTTTGAACTGGTTCATGCCCGCATTGGTGAACAGAAGTGTGGGATCATTCGCAGGCACCAGCGACGACGAATGTACTTCCTTGTGCCCCTTCTGGACGAAGAAGTCGAGAAACCTGCGGCGGATTTCGGAGCCTGTCAGCATTTGGTGGTGAGCGCGCTAGCCAATTCTAAATGAAAAGCGAAACCAGACACAGCCGGGCAGAGACTACAGGACATTGTTGACGGGCGAAAAAAAGCCACGCAGCGCTTGCCTGCGTGGCCCGAATGCGAATTTTGCGCGCTTTATTTCATTGCGTCGCCCGCCTTCTTCATCTCGTGGCCTGTATCCTCGGCGCCTTTCTTCACGACGCTGCCGGTCTTCTTGGCGGCTTTGTCGGTGCCTTTCGCTGTGTCTTTAGCAACTACTTTCGTCTCGTGACCAGTCTTATCTGCTGCTTTCTCGGTATCCTTGCCGGCGGTCGTGGCTACCTTCTTCGTCTCATGTCCAGTGGCCTTTGCGCCCTTGTCGGTGTCCTTCGCCGTGTCCTTGGCCACCACTTTCGTCTCGTGGCCCGTCTTGTCTGCCGCCTTTTTGGTGTCGGTGGCTGCATCCTGAGCCAGGACCATTGGCACTGCGCTGAGCAAGACTGCTGCCAGAATTGCTTTCAAACTAACCTTCATAGCTTCCTCCTGAGAAACGGTAGTGGGAACGGCATAGGAGTATGCATCATCGGGGTGGCAGTTGCCAAGTCAGCTTTGCGATCAGGCGGTTTCGTCATCGAGAGCACTTAACGTTTCCTCGTCCACGTGCCAGTTCTTGAGGATAGTGAAAATTGTCTTGGTGCCGAATCCGGCGCGAGCCAATTGGCGGAAAATTCTAGCCGCCGCTTTTTGATCTCTTGGTTTCACCATGCGCTTGCGTCGAAGATAATCGCGCGCTTGTTGTTCTTCGCTGACGCCTTCGAAAGCGGCATCTACGGCTTTCTCAATCACGTCTCCATGCACACCTTTCACTTTCAGATCCGTGACCACGCGCAGGCGCCCGAATTTCTGGTTATCCCGGCGCAGGGAAGAGAAGTATGCCGCATATTGCGAATCGTTCAGATAGCCCCGATCCTTGAGGCGACGGATGACCAGCTCGATCAGAATCTGCCCATATTCCGACTCGGCATCCTCCACTCGCGCGCGAAACAGACGCTTCAATTCTGCGACGGTGCGCATACGCCGGGCCAGCGCTCCCACGGCGTATTCGTAAAGCTCATCTTCGGAGTACGACCGCTTTTTTGGTCGCGAGAAGGGCATGCGCTAAGGATAGCGCAATGAAAACGCGAGCGGGAAAAGAATCAAGAGCGGCTTCAGGAAGCTTGGCGCCCGAATGCAGGAAAGCGGAAGCCGATTTCTACCGTCCGCCGAAGCCAGCCGACTGCATGGACTGCCGCGAGATGTCGGCCGTGGATGCAATACCCTGCATGCGCAGTTTGAAGTCGTCGGCGTTGGAAGCGTTTTCCAGCGCGGTTTCGTAGTTGACCAACCCCGCCTGGAATAAATCCCACAACGACTGATCGAAGGTTTGCATGCCGTATTGCGATGTGCCAGCTGCGATGGCATCGCGAACGGAGCGCGTCTTCTCGGGTACGAGAACGCATTCCCGGATGAAAGCGGTATTGATCATCACCTCGACCGCAGGTACCCGGCCTTCGGCATCGCAACGCCGTACCAGACGCTGACTCACAATGGCGCGAAGCACCGCCGCCAACTGCAGGCGAATCTGCTTCTGCTCCGGCGGCGGAAAAATAGAGATGACGCGGTTGATGGTTTCCACCGCGTCCAACGTGTGGAGCGTGGAGAAAACCATGTGACCGGTTTCGGCCGCGTGCAAGGCTGTGGAGATCGTTTCCAGGTCGCGCATTTCGCCGACCAGAATCACGTCCGGATCCTGACGGAGCGATGCGCGCAAGGCCGCGCTGAACGACGGAGTGTCCACGCCGATTTCGCGCTGGTTCACGTAGCCTTTCTTGTCGCGATGCAGAAATTCGATTGGGTCTTCAATGGTGATGATATGTTCGGCGCGACTGGAGTTCACGCGATCGACCATCGCGGCCAGTGTTGTCGACTTGCCGGATCCGGTCACGCCCGTTACCAGAACCAGGCCGCGGGGCATTTCACAGATTTGTTCCACGACCTTGGGCAGAAATAGTTCGTCGAGCGCGCGAATCTTGGTGGGAATGACGCGCAGCACCAACCCGACATTGCCGCGCTGCTGGAAGATGTTCACACGGAACCGTCCCAGGCCGGCTACGCCGTAGGCCATATCGATTTCGGTCGTCTCTTTGAATTTTTGCTTCTGACGAGCGGACATCATGCTGAACGCCATCGTCAGCATGTCTTCGGCGCTCACGCGTGGCTGGTCGGTTAATGGGACCAGTTCGCCGTCAATCCGCAGGTGAGGATAGTTGCCTACCTTCAAATGCAAGTCGGAGGCTTTGCGTTCGGTTGCGATCCGCAGCAGATCATCAATATTCATCAGAAGGATTCCCGGGGAGGCGCACTGCCTCACGAGCTTTACCCATCATGAACCGAATCGTCACCTTCCCCAAGATGACCTAGGTAATGGCTTTCGCCCTGCGTCGGGACAGCGCCTTCAGTGCGTCAGGCGACGTGTTTAGATATGCGAAGTAAGTTGGGGGTGTTTGGCGCCCGCTGGGTGGCCCGGAGGCAATGACGTGCTTTCGCGCTGCCATTTTCGCGATAGGTCCTCGAGTTGGTGCAGAACCTTCTCGATATCTTTCATGCGATCGGTGATGCCGTAGGTTACCGCAGGAGGAATGGTTGGTTCGTAATGGCGGAAGATGAAGTGTGCGTTCTCCAGCGTGCGCAGCCGTTCCGTCAACACGCGGGAGGAGATTCCATCGATCTGCCGGCGCAACACGCCGAACCGCATCGGACCGTTATTGCTCAGCGCCCAGAGAATATGCATCGTCCAGGGCCGCGTGAGGAGCTCCAGCAGTCCGCCAATGGCGCACGGAGACGGGGCTTGAGTGGATCGCCTAGGAGCCATATCGAAACTAAGTTACTATAAAGTGCCTACTATGTAAAGAACCAATAGTTATTTATTGTAACCAAGACCAGCATCTCCTTATCTAAACGAAAGCTACATAAGGAGACAAAATGTCAGCCAACAACCCTACCTATCCCAACCGATCGCTGTCAGCGTCTGTTCCGTCTGTGGGAGTGGGTCCCATTTTTTTCTTGGGCCGACTTCTCTTCGCTCTGATTTTCGTGATGTCCGGACCGCGGCATTTTATGAGTCAGACGATTGCATATGCCGCGTCGCAGGGTGTGCCCATGGCGTCCGTAATAGTGCCATTTTCGGGCTTGCTCGCACTTTTTGGCGGCATTTCCATACTTCTTGGTTACCGCACCAAACTAGGGGCTTGGCTGATTGTGCTTTTTCTTGTCGGAGTGACTCCGATGATGCACAAGTTCTGGGCGGTGACCGACCCTATGATGTATCAGATCCAGTTCGTCATGTTTATAAAGAATGTTTCCATGCTGGGCGGTGCGCTTCTGATCACGCAGTTCGGCTCCGGCCCGTGGAGTCTGGATGCGCGAGGGAAGTAATCGCCGCTTGGGCCGCTGTCACATCATCAAACCTGAAAATCACAAAGGAGAAAATAATGTCAGATCCGACAGTCAGAGTTTTGCCCAAAGGGCCATACCTGGTTGAAGGGAAGATCACTCTGCTCGACGCGAGCGGAAAGAAAATTGATGCAGGAGAAAAAATCGCGCTTTGCCGTTGCGGAGCTTCCACCAACAAGCCCTTTTGCGATGGAACCCACAGCAAGATTGGATTCGACGCAGCGGCTGCCGCAGTTCCGGACAGCGCCGAATAGGATCTTCAGAAGCTTGCCTTAAGAAAAAAGCCGCCCATTTTTCAGGCGGCTTTTGAATCTGGCACAATTGTTATGCTGCGCTGGCCGCTGGTTCCGGCATGCGGAAGGGTTCGTCGAAGCTGCCTCCGTAAATGGCGGGCACTTTCGATCCCATGGGCCGAAGGTAAGTGGCCAACTCGCCGCGATGGTGAATGGAATGATTGTTCACGAAGCCCAGATAGAAGACCACGGGAAAATTGAACACACCCATGAAGTTGACCGGCGTGAGCAATTGATCCGCAGTGAGCGCGGCGATTCGGTCGGCTTCGTTTTTGAAATTTGTTTGATACCAGTCAACGAGCTCAGCCGGGGTCTTGGGCTTGTCTTCGGGCTTGGGGTTCTGCATGGTGAAGTTCAGGTCGGCGATTCCGTTCAGAAACTGAATGTCCGTATTCGCCAGATGCCAGGCGAGTTCCCAGGCGGTGCGCGCATTGGGGTCGGGACGATAATCCGACTTGGAGTCCGGAATTGCAGCGATGACTTTCTTGGTGATTTCCAATTCGCGGCCAAGGCCGTCGAGCATGAGTTGCCGGTAGCACAGGGCGAACTCCGGGGTGGGAGCTTGTGGATCGGGCATGGGATCCTCCTTCTAAAGCAACCGGATTATACGCCGACCGGCTGCTTGCTGCGCACTGGAACTGGAGTCAGCCAGCCGTGGCGATCGTTCTTTTCGCCGTGCACGATGGCGTAGAACTCTTTCTGGATCGCCTTGGTGACTGGACCCATAACACCTTTGCCAACTTTGATTTTGTCGACGGAGCGAATCGGCGTGACCTCCGCCGCTGTTCCGGTGAAAAACGCTTCATCGGCGATGTAGAGCATCTCACGCGGGATCATCTGCTCGACGATAGAGATATTCAAGTCGCGTGCGATCTGCAGAACCGAATCGCGAGTAATGCCAGGCAGCACTGAATTGCCGAGCGGTGCAGTGATCAGTTTGTCGCGATGCACCAGAAATACATTTTCACCTGAGCCTTCACTGACGTACCCGTTGACGTCAAGCGCGATGCCCTCGGAATAGCCGTTGACGATGGCTTCCATTTTGATGAGCTGCGAGTTCATGTAATTGGCGCCGGCCTTGGCCATCGCCGGCAAAGTGTTCGGAGCCAGCCGCGTCCACGATGAAACGCAGACGTCGCAACCGTCGCTCTCGCCGCCCAGATACTTGCCCCACGGATAATTGATGATGTAAACCTCAGTCGGGGAATTGAATGGATTCACTCCCGCTTCGCCGTAGCCGCGAAGAACGATGGGGCGCACGTAGCACGGCCAAGCGCCATTGCTGGCAACGGTTTCAAGCATCCCCTTCACCAGTTGGTCGCGGGTGTAGTCGACGTCGATGCGGTAGACCTTGGCGGAATCGAGCAAACGCTGGATGTGCTCGTTGGCACGGAAAATCGCGGGCCCGGAGGGAGGCGCGTAGCAGCGAATCCCCTCGAACACCGAAGAACCGTAATGGATAACGTGCGACATCACGTGGATCGTCGCGTCATCCCAGGGGATGAGCTTGCCGTTGTGCCAGATATTTTCCGTCTTCTCGATTGCCATGCGCACTCCTTGAGCTAAGTTCTATAACGAGGGCTGAATCCTTCCTCTGGCACTGCAAGGAGCGAGGCGGGAAAACCAACCAGCGTTAAAAAACATTATAGCTGAGGGGGTTTGTTGCTAGCGCTTTCTGGCAAAGCCGGGATAGCAGTCAACAATCTTGTTCACCGGACTCTCAGGTAGTCCAGAGTAACCAGTCTCTACTCAAACTCAAGCACTACGATTTCCGGGTTTGACCCCAGCCGCAGCGGCGGTCCCCACGTACCTGCTCCGCTCGAGGTGAAAACCTGCATCTTTCCGATCCGGCTTAAGCCATAAACGAACTGACGGTAAATCCGTCGTGCCATCCAGCTCCAGGGTATGAACTGCCCAAGGTGGGTGTGCCCGGAGAGTTGCAAGGAAATGCCGGCAGCTTCGGCGATTTCCGGATGATCGGGAGCATGTGTCAATAAAATGCTGGCGCGGTTGCGATCCAAGCGGAGGTTCTGCAACACGGAAGCAAAGGTGCCGTTCTGCGCGTTGCGGTATGGCACGCCAACAATCTGCAAGCCGTCCACTTCCACCTTCTCATTGGTTAGCACCCGCACGCCGGCTGCCGCAATGGCTCGCAGATATTTGCTGTCGTCCCCGAATTGCTCATGATTTCCGGCTACAAAATAGACGCCGTGCGGGGCCGTGAGCTTGTTCAAGGGCTCGGCTGCGCGGCCGGCGTCGATTGCCGTGCCGTCATACAAATCGCCGGCAATGAAAATCGCGTCCGGCTCCTCGCTCAAAATCTTCGCCACCATGCGTTTCAGAAAACTGCCGTTTCGCACGTGACCGAGGTGCACATCGCTGATTAGAGCGGCCTTGCGGCCGCGCCACGCGGCCGGCAAGTCTGCGAGTCGCACGGTGGTCCGCGTGATGCGCGTCCAGCCGGCGTTGAAAACTGCATAAAGGCCGGCCGCGAACGCAGCAGCGAACAACAATTCCACAATGCGATGGAAGTTTGCATTCAGGTGAGCGACACGGGCAACTCCGAAGATAATCCAGGAGAACACCGCCGCAAGGAACAGGAACGTCAGCAAACCCAGCCAAACCGCAGCAGCTCGATAAAACGCGCGCAGAGCTGGGTTTGTGTAACGAAAAGCAAAGAGAGAAGCCACAACGAAGCTCACCGACAGAAAGCCAAGAAGTAGTTTGATCCGCAGTGAGCCGCCAGCATCGGTTCCTGACGGCGAGAATGTCCAGGTCTCATACAGGAAAAAATGCGTCAAGAAAAGAACGGACTGAATAATCAAGATGAAACGGATGAACCGTCTTCGCATGGTGCATTAGATTCCCTAACCCACCATTCGGATTTTCTTCATTACGCTGCCCCAACTGCAGCCCTCTTCACTTTCTGACCGAGTGGAGGAGAAGGCCGCAGTTGTGGCAATCGAATCGGTCCTGGCTTGTCGGGTTCTACTCCGTCGCAAAAGCGGTATCGAACCAGGTTGCTATTGCTGAGGCGGTGGTCCTTGCTGGCCCGAGTTGGCATCAGGTGCCCCCCCATGACGGTTGTGCATCCATTGCTCGCGCTTAGCTTGCATCTCGTCCCACTTCTTCTGCTGGTTCGAGTCGAGCAGTTCGCGAATCTGAGAATCCGTTGTCTTGTGGATCTCCATCATTTTTGCGTGCCGATCTTGTTGAGAGAGTGAAGAGTCCTGGTGCAGGCTCTCCATTTGGGAATGCTCCGACTGAAGAGCGGCCAAAACTTTCGGTTGCTGATCGGAGGTGAGGTTCAGTTGTTTGGTGAGTTCCGCCGTACGCTGGGCGGGATCGGGCTGGCCGTGGTGCCGGCCACCCATTTCGTGAGAAGGCGGGGCCGATTGATCGTTGGATTGGCTATCCTGAGCGGCGGCGAAAGACGCAGTGATGGAAACGGCGGTGCCTGCGATCACAACAAGCACGTATTTCTTGAGCATTGGGAATCTCCTTTGCAGAGCGATTGGCCTGAGTCTATGAACGGAATTATGCGCCAATAGTTGCGCAAAAACACCGGATCTGGGCAATCTTTGCATAACTTTACGAAACGCAACGGATAAGAGAAGACGGCACAAAATTTTACAGTCTGGTGCCGAAGGCAGCTATATGATCCCAACAATACCGCGCCAAACGCCAGCGCCATGCGAATCAGGATTTACACTTTTCAATGTCTCGACACCAAATGCAGGCGCCGGGTGGAGCTCGCGTTTCAGCTTGCCTTCCTATTTCATGTTGTGTTGTTTCATGCACATGTTTTGTGGGGACAAGCCGCTGGGCAAACTGCTATTGCAGCGATGGGACAGCGAACCGTTCATGGCGTGGTGAAGTCTGGAAATATGCCGATCCCCGGTGCGACCGTTTCCGCGTCGAACGCAGCTACCAAGGAACGGATCAGTACATGGACGGATGTGGACGGCAGTTACCGGTTGCGGATTCCAGCCGATGGGCGATACACCGTGCGGGTTGAGATGGCGGCGTTTGCCGTGGGGACGCAAGAATCGGTGGTGGATGCGACTCATGCGGACGTGCTACTGAACTTTGAACTGGTCCTTCTTTCCCGGGCACGTGAGGCTGCCAACGAGCAGCGGCAGGCGAACGCGGGTCGACGTGCCTTTCAGAATCTTTCGGTGTTGCAGAGCGGCGGAGGGCAGGACAATACAGGCGGTTCCATGAGCGACATTGTGCCCTCCGGCATGCCAGTCCCGGGAATTGCAGCGGATAGTGCGACGGAATCGGTGGCCGTTTCAGGGAACACTTCCAACTCATTCAATGCAATGAGCGCCGACGAAATGCAGGAGCGCTTCACCGAGGCCCGCCAGCAGGGGGGCGGTTTCGGTGGTGGCGGTGGGTTTGGCGGTGCAGGGGGCGGAGGTTTCGGCGGCGGTAGGGGCGGCGGCGGGGCGATGGTTTTTGGACGGCGCGGCTTTGACAGCAATCGCCCGCACGGGTCTTTGTACTATGGTGTGGGCGATGCCGCTCTAAATGCTTCGCCGTTTTCACTCACCGGGCAACCCACCGAAAAACCGGCCTATTTGCAGAACAGCTTTGGCGGGTCTGTGGGTGGGCCGCTGAATATCCCCCACATCTACCACGGCGGCAGCAAGACTTTTTATTTCGTTAATTACAACGGCAAGCGCGGAGAAAATCCCTTCGATCAGTTCTCGACTGTGCCAACGTTGCTGGAGCGACAGGGAAATTTTTCTCAGACCATCAACGCGGGACAGCCAGTAAAGATTTTTATGCCCGGGACAAGCATCGAATACCCAAACAACACAATTCCGCAGATCAATCCGGCGGCGCAAGGATTGCTGCAATACATTCCGCTACCGAACTTGCCGGGCAGCTATCAGAACTTTCACTACGTTACTTCAGCCAACAACAATACTGACGATTTGAACATACGTTTGAATCACACCTTCGGAGCGGCGCCGATTCGGGGACGCCGTGGCGGAGGCCGCAACGCTCCGCGCAATAACTTGACCATAGGCTTTCACTACCATGGATCGGGCGCCACTCTGACCAACGCGTTTCCCACCGTGGGCGGTAGCACTTCAGTCCGAAGCTTTGACATCCCGGTCTCTTACACGCGCAGCATCGGAAAGCTAACCAACATCGTCCGCGCAGATTTTAACCGCGCCCGCACGCGCACCCAGAATCTGTACGCCTTCAGCCAGGACATCACGGGGGGGCTGGGAATCACCGGAGTTTCACTGAATCCTTTCGATTGGGGTTTGCCGAATCTTTCATTCACGAATTTCGCCAGCCTTCAAGACACGACGCCGCTCTTGAGTCGTCCCCAAACTTATACGTTCTCGGACAATGTGATCTGGAATCACGGCAAGCACACGGCACGCTGGGGCGGCGACTACCGCCGGGTACAAGTGAATACGCAGACGGACGGCAATCCACGGGGCTCCTTCGTCTTTACAGGACTCAATACCTCATCGATCGTTGGCGGCCAACCCGTGGCCAGCACGGGATATGACTTTGCCGATTTCCTTCTCGGCTTGCCGCAGCAGACTTCCGAACAGTTTGGACAGAGTGAACATTTCCATGGCAACTACTCGGATTTGTATGCGCAAGATGAGTGGAAGATGCGCGCCAACCTGACGCTGAATCTAGGCGTGCGCTACGAGTATGTTTCGCCGCTAACCGAAGAAAATAATCGGATTGCGAATCTCGACTTGTCGCCCGGAGTGTTGGTAGATAATCCCACACTCACGCCTTCGGTGACGCCGATTCTGCCGGGGCAAGCGGGGCCGTATAGCGGACCGCTCCCGGCCAGCCTGGTACGACCGGATCGCAACAATTTTGCGCCACGAATCGGCTTTGCGTGGAAACCGTTTTCTAAGACTGTTGTGCGCGGCGGATATGGGATCAACTACAACACGGGCCCGTATCAGGGCATCGCCCAGCAACTTGCCCTGCAGCCGCCGTTTGCCACGACGGCGACCAACGTCCAGTCGGCCACGGGAGCATTGACCCTGCAGAGCGGATTTCCGCCCGCCACCGGCATCACCAATGATTATGCAGTGAATCCGAATTACAGGTTGGGCTACGTACAGATTCGCAATCTCGACTTTCAGCAGCAGATCCGGCCCACGATCTTATTGAACATTGATTACACCGGGACCAAGGGAACCGATCTCGACATTCTGGAAGCGCCGAATCGGACTCCGACCGGGCTTCGTATTTCTGGAGTGGACGCTTTCACCTACGAAAATTCCGTGGGAGATTCCGAGGCGAACGCAGGTTCGGTACGGCTGCGAAAACGGCTCGCGAAAGGATTTGCCATCGGCGGCACGTACACTTTTTCGAAGGCACTGGATGACGCTTCTTCCATTGGTGCGGGAGCGACTTCGGTGGCGAGTACTCCTGGACTGGGTGCGGGCGGTACGCGCGCGGCCGGAAGCACAGCCACGGCGAGCAGTGGTACGGCCAGCGTCGCGCAGAATCCTTTCGATCTATCCGCGGAACGCGGGCTCTCCAGTTTTAATCAGACGCACAAATTCACCGCTGACTATTTGCTCGAGCTGCCATTTGGTCACGACAAGCTCTGGCTGACCGGCAATACTCCGTGGCGGGCCATTCTTGGTGACTGGCAATGGAGTGGCGATTGGACGATCGCATCAGGGCTGCCGTTCACGCCGCGACTGCTGGGTGATATCAACGATGTGAATGCCGGAACTAACGGGACACTGCGGCCGGATCTCGTTCCCGGGCAATCCGTGAGCCTGGCGAATCCTTCGATTCGACAATGGTTCAATACCGCCGCGTTCGTCGCGCCACCGTCGGGACAGTATGGCAATGCACGGCGCAACAGCATCATCGGCCCCGGGACGAAAGTATTTGATATGGCTTTCACGAAGATCGTTCCGCTTAAAGAATCAAGAATGCTCGAATTCCGCGCGCAGGCTACTAACATTTTCAACATGCCCACCTACACCTCGATCGATACGAGTGTGACCTCGCCAACTTTTGGCCGGGTTACGGCAGCGGGTGCGATGCGGCAATTTACCATGACAGCGCGTTTTCGCTTCTGAGGAGGCAGTCGGGTGAGAACGATCACGAAGAGAGTCGCCATGATTTGGACACCGAAACGATTCGCTGACAAGGCGTCCGCTGTGTTGCTGACGCTAGCGCTCCTTTGTGCAACATCGCCTTCGCAACAGCAATCGGACTATCTCATCCATGTCCAGTCCGAACTTGTGCTGGTGAATGTTGCGGTGAGAGACAAGAGCGGTAACTTTGTGCAAGGGCTGAAGCCGGAAAACTTCACGATCCTCGAAGACAACAAGCCACAAAAGGTTGTTTCTTTCGATGTGGAGAATGTGGACACCGTCCCACCGCCAGATGTTGCTCAAGCGAAGCCGCTTTCCGCGTTGCCGACAGTTCCTCCGGTCGCGGCATCTTCGACGCTCCAATCCACGGCAACACAATTCAAAGACCGCCGTCTGATTGTTTTATTCTTTGATCTTTCCGCGATGGAACCCGACGAAATCGACCACGCGGTCACGTCAGCTGAGCATTACGTTGATGCACAAATGGCGCCCGCGGACCTGGTCGCGATTGTCTCTTTGGGGAGTTCGCTTCAGGTGAATCAGGATTTCACCACGGACCGCGCGCTGCTGAAAAAGCAACTCGAGCAATTCAGCACGGGCGAAGGTCAAGGCTTTGAAGAAGGCACCACGGGGACGACTGAAGGAACGCCCGATACGGGGCAGCCATTTACTGCCGACGACACCGAATACAACATCTTCAATACCGACCGGCGCCTGGAGGCATTGCGGTCGGTGGCGGAGAAGCTCTCGTATGTTCAGCAAAAGAAATCGCTGATTTATTTTTCCAGCGGGATGGACCGCACTGGCATAGAGAACGAATCGGAGCTGCGCGCTGCGGTGAATGCCGCGGTCCGTTCCAACATGGCGATCTACACCATGGATATGCGAGGCCTGCAGGCGCTGGTCGCGGGCGGCGAAGCGCAGAATGCCAGCCTGCGCGGCGTTTCGGCGTATTCCGGGCAGGCTACACTCAATGCCTTGAATTCGAATTTCACCACCCAGGAAACTCTGGTGACCTTGGCCAGCGACACTGGCGGACGTGCGTTTCTCGATTCCAACGACTTCACAAAAATTTTCAAGGGTGTGCAACAGGATACGTCGACTTACTACCTGCTCGGCTATCACAGCACGAATCCCGCGCGCGACGGGCATTACCGGCGCATCGTCGTGAAGATGAACGTACCTGGTGTGAAAATCGAGTATCGCCGCGGCTACTACGCGCCGGCTGACTTCAAACATTCCACACAGGACGATAAAGAACGGCAGCTTGAGGAAGAGCTTGCGTCTGAACTGCCGGCCACGGATTTGCCATTGTATCTGGGTGTCGCCTACTTCCGACTGGAGGGCAACAAGTTTTTCGTTCCCATTTCGCTGGTAGTGCCTGGATCGCAGATTCCGTTTGTCCGCAACAGCGACCGCGACAGGGCAACGTTGGACGTAATTGGCATGGTGCTCGACCGCGAGCACCATCCTTTGAATAGAATTCGCGACACGGTGAAACTCGCGGTGAACACCTCGACCGAGGTGCAAAAAAAGAATGTGCAATATGACACTGGGATGAGTCTGCTGAGCGGCAAGTATCACGTGAAATTCGTAGTGCGCGAAAACCAGACGGGCCGCATGGGATCCTTCGAAGCTGACATCGACGTGCCAGATTTAAAGGCGCAGCCGCTGAAAATGAGTTCAATCGTGCTCGCCAGCCAGACTCAGGCGGCGAAAAAAGGGTCGAATCTGAACCCGCTGATCCACGATGGTTCCGAGATCATTCCCAACATCACACACGTTTTTTCCGCCTCGCAACATCTGCTTCTTTATTACGAGGTTTACGACCCGGCACGGCCCTCCGCGTCAGGTTCCGCAGGAAGCGGAGAGAACAAGCCCGGCATCCGGGTCCTGACCAACGTCGCGTTCTTCCGGGGTAAAGCGAAAGCCTACGAGAGTTCGCTGGTAGAGATGACGGAACTGAACGCGCGCGAGCGGAAGGCTGCTGTCTTCCAACTTGACGTGCCGCTCGCTTCCTTAAAACCCGGCTTCTATACCTGTCAAGTCAATGTCGTCGATGATGCCGGCGGCCACTTCTTGTTTCCCACGACTGGCTCTGCTCATTCGCACAGAGCGAAAGGGCTAGGCGCAAGCTCTCGTCGCACGCAGCGCGGTGACCTGCATCACTGCGGACCGGGATGGTTCGTTTCATGTTGAATATGGATGATTCTGCATTGGACAGAGCCTCGCATTTTCATGGATATGCCGGGCAGCGTGTTCACCGTCCCAGGAACAGCGGCAAATGGCCTCGATTTCCTCATGTCGCGCTACGCCCTTCCCATCACATTCGTCGCACTCATAGTAATGATCATTGTGTGGCGTCTGCAGCGGCTGGAATGGGAGCGCGCTTGCGAAGATCTAAAGGCAGCGACAGAACTGAGGCGGCGGCTGGAAGTTGAACGCAATCAGGCGCAGGACGAGGTTTATCGGCGCCTCTATGAAGACAGCGAACTCGACAAGGAGAAGTTCCAATTCCAGGCGCAGCTCGCCGAGTACGAAAGATACTCGACCCTGGCACAACTGGCTCTGGGTGCGGCGCACGGGATCAACAATCCGCTGCTCGGCATCCTGTCGCATCTGGAATTGGAAATGAAGAGCACGAGCGATCCGGAGCAACGCTGGGAAATCGAGCAGTGTATCGCCGGCACCAAGCGGATTTCCGCCACCTTGCGCGGACTGGTAAATTACGCGCGTCCGGGTCCTCTGGTATTGAGCAATCTCAGCCTGCATCGGCTGGTGACCGATACACTTGGTTTTCTGGAAGGCCAGCCCGCGCTACGCTGCAAGGTAGCGGAGAATCAGGTTCCGGAAGACTTGCCGCATATCCTGGTGGACTCCAATCAGCTTTCGCAGGTGCTGATGAATCTGCTGATCAATGCGGCCGAGGCAACGCCGGATGGCGGGCGCATCACCGTTTCCGCCAAGAAGCTAACCTTCGTGGAGAGTATCGAAATCTGCGTCTCCGATACCGGCTGCGGAATTCCGCCTGAGGTGCTGCCGCATGTCTTTGAACCGTTTTTCACCACGAAACCCGGCAAAGGCACCGGTCTTGGCCTCAGCATTAGCGCAACGTATGTCCGGAGAAACAAGGGTGAAATTCGAATCGACAGCGTGCCGAAACGCGGGACCACTGTAACCATCACGCTGCCCATCCGGCAGGAGGAAACGCACGAAGTTCGGGAGCGATCGGAGATTGTGGTTTGAGGCTCCGAATATTGCCGAGCTTTTTGAGAGATCGAAGTCCCAGCTGGTGAATTGACATGCCATATTGCGCATTGATCATCGATGACGAAGAGCTCACGCTCCACACTATCTCGCGCGGCCTGCGGCAGGATGGATTCGAGGTCTTCACCGCGCTTTCTGGGGAAGCGGGCTTGAAGATCTTTCGGGATGAAAATCCCGATCTCATCCTGCTGGACATCGTTCTGCCCGGCATCGACGGGGTTGAAGTTCTGCGCCAGATCAAGCAAGCAAATCCGACCGCGATCGTGATTATGATGAGTGCCTACCACTTGGTGGAGCGCGCCGTCGAGGCGATGAAGCTGGGCGCTTTTGACTATCTGGTGAAACCATTCCATCTTGAGGACATGACAAACATTCTGCATCGAGCCGCGGAGGTGCTGGCGCTGCGAGTGCGGGTGCGCGATTCGGTGGAATCGGAAAAGGGCCGTTACGATTTTGGACATATTGTCACTCACAATCCTGCCACGACCAAGATGTTGGAAGTGGCACGGAAGGCCGCCGAAGCGGATCGCACCACCATACTGATTCTGGGTGAGAGTGGTACCGGCAAGGGAGTGCTGGCCAAAGCGATTCACTATGCTAGCCCTCGCACTTCTATGCCATTGCTGGAGCTGAACTGCGCCGCCCTACCCGATGCTCTGTTGGAAAGCGAACTTTTCGGCTACGAACCCGGGGCTTTCACCGACGCTCGCCGCCGCAAAGAAGGTCTGCTGGAGCGGGCCAGCGGGGGCACCGTTTTTCTCGACGAGATCGGCAACATGTCCGCCAGCGTACAAGCTAAAATCCTGCGTGTTCTTGAAGAAGGAACGTTCATGCGGCTAGGCGGGACCAACACCATCAAAGTGAATATCCGTTTGATCGCGGCAACCAACGATCAGCTAAAAAACGCGGTGAGCCAAGGAAGATTTCGCGAGGACCTCTACTACCGCATCAACGTCGTTCAACTGGAGATTCCTCCCCTGCGCGAGCGCAAAGAGGACATTCTGCCTCTAGCGCTGGAAATCCTGTTGCAGTTCAATCGTGAATTGAGAAAGAATTTTACCGGCTTTAGTCTGGCGGCCGCCGATCTGCTGGCGCAATATCCTTGGCCGGGCAACATTCGCGAACTGCGGAATGTGATTGAGCGGACCATGATTCTCAATGCGGAAGGCGAAATCGACTCTTGCCATCTTCCAGAAGAGATTCGTGACCAACGAGCCGAGAGAAAAAGCAACGAAGTATTCTCCTCGGTCGACATTTCTCCCACCGGGGATCAGTTTCTCAGCCTGCGTGCTCTCGAAGACAACTACATCGAGCAGGTCCTGGCGGCGACCGGTAACAACAAAACGCAAGCAGCCAGGATTCTCGGCATTCACCCGACATCGTTACAGCGCCGGCTGAAAGTGAAGGCGTTGGACTAGCTTCTTCCGAGTCTAATGGAATCGGACGGGCGGCAGAGCGATGCTGATTTTCTCCTAACCCTTCCCAAGTTCGCCTGGAACTCTAGGGCTGATTGAGTCCCATAAATCACAGACGTGGCCTTGGACCGGGGCTTCATTCTTGACCGCCCAATGATAGGTGTCCGAATACTGACACTCATTAGAGCGAGGAGCCTCTATCGGGGTACGCTCCGATGGCAGCCATGCCGCATCAGTTATTCCAAGTAGGGCTTGAGCCTGAGTAGATGATCCGGCTGGCACATCGATTGCACACTTGGGTTATCGGGAGGAATACTCGGCCAGGAGGAGACGTACGAATGGACTGGACCAAGGATGGAGTCAAGATCGTACATGCGGGAGAGTTGGACATGGATACTCCCCAGACGCCGGGCATGACGCGAGCCGCCGCAATTACGCACGCTCGAACCGGTGCGAGTAAGTTATGGGCTGGGACGATGGTGGTTCAGCCGGACGCGAAGACGGGGCCGCATCATCACGGAGAACTGGAGACTGTCCTGTATGTGGTGAAGGGCCGAGTGCGAATGCGATGGGGAGATCACCTCGAGCTCAGTGGTGAAGCCCAGCCCGGAGATTTTATCTACGTCCCGCCTTACGTTCCGCATCAGGAGATCAACGCTGATCCAAATGAGATTTGCGAAGCCGTAGTCGTCCGCAACGGACAGGACCCAATCGTTGTGAATCTTGCGCTGGAAACTCCCGAACCAGCTAGTGCGGGGCGCGAGGGTATGCCGTTTCATCCTCGCCCGCTGAATGTCTACGCACTGGAATCAGATGGCGTGATTACACACTGCCGCTTTGGAGATCCGCGTTGCGGCCGGCTATTTCACGAACACTAAACCATGCGGTACGGCGGACCGGAAAACGTAAGCGTAGAGCAGCGCAATCACTCCAACAATAGAGCACAGGGCAACCGAGTGCCACGCTACAAAACGAAAAATGATTCCTTCGTTGCCGACCTGTTCGGTGGCAGCTGTGGCAATCGTGATCGATTGGGCGTCTACCATCTTCCCCATCACTCCCCCCGCGCTGTTGGCCGCGCACATAAGTACGGGGTCAATACCGAGTTGTTGAGAAGTAATTCTCTGCAGGCTGCCGAAGAGCGCGTTGGCAGAGGTGTCACTTCCGGTGAGCGCAACTCCCAGCCATCCCAGGAAGGTGCCGAAGAATGGATACAACCATCCAGTGCGTGTGAATGCGAGGCCGAGGACTGCGTCCAGGCCCGAATAACGCGTGACGTATCCCAGCCCCAACATGAACGAGATGGCAATCATAGCCAATCGCATTCGCACCAGGGTTCTGCAGAAGATTTTCATCAATTGCAGCGGACTCTGTCCGAGCAACAAACCGGAGACTAGCGCTGCGAAGAAACAGCCGGTGCCTGTGGCGGATAGCCAATTGAAATCATAGCGTGCGGCTTCCGGAGTTGGCTTCGCAACCACAGGCGCGGCACGGAAGACGGCGTTGTGAAGGTAAGGCACATCCCACCCTGGCGGACCGGGCCGTACCTTGCCGTTCGGAAGTACCACGCGAAAGGCTGGCGTAGTGGCCTGGTTCATTGCCAGTTTGATCGAAGGCAATCCCCAGAGAAGGACAAAAAGAGACAGGATCGCGAAAGGCATCCACGCCTTCAGCACTTGCCCTGCAGGGTAGCTGCGCAACTGAACAAGTCCATCGAATTTCTCTGCCTCCCAATCCGCGCCCATATCGTCCATGATCGCGGCGGTCGGCTTATGAGGAGCCGGAAGATGGTCATCGTAATCGAATCGCCATATTTTTTTTGGCTTCCAGAATCGCAGAAAGATCAGAGTGGCGATAATCGAAACCACACCTCCCATAATGTCCACCAGATTGCTGTCTACATAGTTCGACCAAAAAAATTGGGTGAGAGCGAATGAAACTCCAACCACCACGATTGCGGGAAACACCTCAAAGGTCTCTTTCCAACTGACCATGGTTCGCACCAGCCAGAAGGGAACGATGACCGCGGTGAACGGCAGAATGCGGCCAATCATCGCGCTGAGATCGGATTCGGGCAGGGAAGTTACCGCAGCCAGTGTGTGAACCGGCGTACCGATGGCGCCCCAAGCCACCGGCGCGGTGTTGGCGATCAGATTGAGTGCAGCGGCATGGAAAGGCTTGAATCCAAGCCCGATCATGAATGCTCCCGCGATCGCCACCGGCGCCCCGAAGCCCGCTGCGCCTTCGATGAATGCACCGAAGCAAAATGCAACGAGCAGCACCTGGAGGCGGCGATCGGGCGTGATTCCGGCGACGGACTCTTTCATGATTTCGAATTGCCCGGTCTCGACGGAAATGTCGTAGAGGTAGACCGCAGCCAGCACGATCCAGGCAATTTTCAATACTCCGAAGGCAACACCATACCCAAAGCTAAGCGCCGCCAGAGCGGGAGGCATTTTGAAGAAGATGATTGCAACCACCACGGCCGTCGATGCTCCGGCAATGGCGCACCAGTGAGGTTTGACTTTCAGTCCGGCCAGCAGCCCGAAGAGAACAACGATAGGCAGGGCCGCAACCAATGTGGATAGCCACCAATGACCGAACGGGTCGTAGATCTGGGTCCACTGCATCACAACCTCCTGGCGAGCGGAGTCTGTTACGCAACAGAGATCAATACGCAAGAGGCCTACGGGGTTTCTGCTATTCACGATTCCCAACTCTTCGAAACATTCACGTAAGAACCATCCAATTCCGTGACCGATGGGCACCCGAGTAATCGAAGGGTGCGGTCCAGATCCGTCCGCAGAATTTCGATCGCGCGGTCGACACCAGCCTCGCCGGCAGCGGCCAAGCCGTAGGCGTACGCGCGTCCACACAGCACGGCACGCGCGCCCATGCAGAGGGCTTTGACGATATCGGTGCCGCGACGAATGCCCCCATCCATCAGCACTTCAATGCGGCCGTTCACGGCTTTCACCACTTCGGGCAATGCCCGCAAGGAAGGGAGAACGCCATCCAATTGTCGACCGCCATGGTTCGAAACCGAAATCGCAGCCGCGCCCTCGTCGATTGATCGCCGCGCATCATCACCAGTCAACACTCCTTTGACGACGATTGGTCCCTTCCACAGTTCCCTGATCCATTTCAGGTCAGCCCAGGTCACGGTGGATTCCGCCAGGGCGGCGGCAACATCGATCAGCGGCATTGGATCCTTGCCCGGAACGACAACGTTCGGTAGCGCAGGTACGCCACCGTCCACGAGAAAACTGACGAGCCATCCCGGTCGTGAGAATATTTGTGGAAGGTAAGGGATCTTCTCCAGCGGTCCGCCGCTGATTAGTTCCTTCATCCCGTTGCGGAAGTCGCGCTCGCGGATTCCCGACACTGGCGTGTCAATGGTGACCACAAGCGCGCCGAATCCCGCCACGCGCGCTCGCTCGATCGCAGCCTCTGCAGCTCCACGGCCACCCATCAGATACAGCTGATAAAAAACCGGACCGGCAGAAGCGGCTTTTACATCCTCCAGCTTGTGGCCGGAAATCGTCGAGAGAATATAGCCCGTGCCCGCTCTGCCTGCGGCTCGTGCAGCCACCACTTCGCCCCCCGGATGCATAAGGCGGCTGTATCCGACAGGGGCGAGCAAAAAAGGAAGAGAGAGATCGAAACCCAACACGCGCGTGCACAAGTTGCACTCAGAAACCGCGACCGCATGCCGGGGCCGAAACGTGACGTCGTTGAATATTCGGCAGTTCTCCCGCAGCGTAACTTCGCCTTCGGCTCCGCCGTCGAGATAATCGAATACAGGTCTCGGTACCCGTTCGCGCGCGATGGCACGGAAGTCCTCTATGCACACGACTCTGGGCGATGCCACACTTCGGGAGGCTCTCGTCATCCGTGATTCCAGTGTGCTCAAGAAACGCAGAGCAGGCGGATATCGTATCACTAGGCTAAAGAATTGCGGAATGGGTGGTTCAACTTCGGCGATGAATTTCCATGACTTATGCCGCTAAGGATGCCATCCTCCAGAAATTTATCCCGGTTCGCGCAACCAAGGTGGTTGTCGACGCTATCTAAAGTAATTGCCTGAGTGACTTATCGGATGGCTTGCGGCGAGTGTTTTTTGTATGGTAGAAACAACGAGAGTTACAAACCGCTCCTGAGATGTCACGGCAAATTCATTTCGAGCAGCGACGGCGGACCAGTTGGTGTGCCTTAGTCGTACTGGTGGCCGTATGCTCGCTGACCATCAATGTTGCAACCCGTTATAGTTCTGCGTGCAATATTTCGTCGCACAAAGTAAAGGCCGGCCAGACTCACGTGTCTCCGGATACGACAAGACAGCGCCTTACCAAAAACGCTGCCAACTGGATCCCTCCAGCCTTCAGCTTTGCGGTGCTGCCCGTTCCGGCTCTTGATCTGTTAGCTGCTTCCGTGGGCTCTCCGGCACCCAGTCTTCTTTTTGAAGAAAAACTCTACTCTCGGCCTCCTCCCATCGCCTAAGTTCCTAAAGCCTGAGGCCACAAACATTCCGACGCATTGGTCGGTTTGCAATTGACTCGCTGCGGGTTTGGAAGCCCCTGCTGCCAGAAGATGGGGTTCTAAGCTAGACATCTGCCGCGGTTTGGAGGCACAACTTAGCGACCATTCTCGCCCGGCGTTTCGAGTCGCATACTAGGCGCACGATCCATGCTCGCAAACTCTTGGGACGAGATATGCTCCCCCTGTCGAGGGGAAGTCAGAACAGCGTTAGTCGGCGGTTCTTCATCGGGCCGAGAGCCAGTTGAATGTGAACTAACCTTGCTATTGTCAGAGCGCTGTTAGTAAAACAACTGCCAGCTGAGTTTTGAGGAAAGGAAACCAACGTGGCCAACGAATCCTTGTTGACCGAAGAGCATCTTGACGCTCTTCGCCGAATTGACAGCTGCACGATCTCGAATGCGATCGAGAAGTTTGACGCGCGCCTTCGCAACACAGGATTTACTGACGCCAGCATTCGCTGCATGTTTGAAGATGCTCCTCCCACGGTTGGATATGCGGTGACTGCTCGTCTTCGGAGCGGGGAACCCCCCATCGTGGGCGGCAGCTTCCCCGACCGGGCGGATTTCTGGAACAGTATTCTTCAGATTCCAGCCCCGCGCATTCTGGTGCTAGAAGATATGGATCGGCTACCGGGTCGGGGTGCCTTCGTAGGCGACATGCATGCTGCAGTCCTTAAGGCTCTGGGGTGTATTGGATACGTAACCAATGGCGCTGTTCGCGAACTGCCGGCGGTGCGGGCCATGGGCTTCCAGTTGTTCGCTGGAAGCGTGGCGGTTTCCCACGCTTACGCCCACATCTTTGAGATTGGGACCGTCGTCAGAGTCGGCGGAATGGAAGTGCGCCCGGGTGAATTATTGCATGGAGACCGTCACGGCGTTCTCACCGTTCCGGCTAAGATCGCGAACAAATTGCCTCGCGTGGCAGAGGAATTGCAACAAGCGGAACAAAAGGTAATTCAGTTCTGTCTGTCGCCGGACTTCTCAGTGACGAAACTGTCCGAACTGATGAATACGCTCAGATAGAAAGCGCCAAGGTAAATACAATGACTCAAGATTACAAACGGCACAGTAAGACGTGCTCTCGCGGGCCAAGAAGGCTGCTGCTCTGCTGTATCCTCGCGGCCCTTACGGCCGCAACCGCCATTAGTTTGTCTTCGTGTTCGGGGAAAAACGATCAGGTTCAAGCTAGTGGAACGGTGGCCACCGTTGGCGTAACGAAGGTAGTGAAAAAATCTCTTGGCCGGCAAATCACTTTGTCATCCGAGTTGGTGCCCTTCCAGGAAATCGACGTCTACGCGAAAGAGTCCGGGTATGTGAAAAAACTGGATGTCGATTATGGAACGCGAGTGAAGTCCGGCCAGGTAATGGCTGTCCTGGAGATTCCAGAACTGGAGGCGCAACTGCAGGAAGATGACGCCGAAATAAAGAATGCCTCCAATCAAGTGAGTCGCGCCCGGCATGAACTGTCTCGATATCAGGCACAATACAACGCGCTTCACCTGGAATACACCCGGTTGAACGGAGTCTTTCAAAGTCAACCTGGGATTGTGGCGCAACAGGAAGTGGACGACGCACAGGGGAAAGACTTGGCCGCGTCCTCGCAGGTAGACGCCGGGCAGGCGGCTTTGGAAGCGGCACAGAGCCAGTTGGCCGTCGCGAAAGCTAAACTATCTCACGATCAAAGTTTGTTCGATTATTCGAGAATCACTGCTCCATTTTCTGGAGTGATTACCGACCGCTACGCGAACCTCGGAACATTGGTACAGGCGGGAACGAACTCGAGCACGCAGGCAATGCCCATCGTCAGGCTGTCCGAGGACGATCTCTTCCGTCTCGTGATTCCGGTTCCCGAATCTTATGTTCGATACATCCGCCTCGGCGATCACGTGGACGTTCGCGTACCCTCTTTGAATCACACTTTCCCGGGAAAGGTAGCGCGCTTCTCCGTGGACGTAAGGGAAGATACTCGTACCATGCACACCGAGGTGGATGTCCCCAATCCCCAACGAGTGTTAGTTCCTGGTCTTTATGCCGAAGCAGAGTTGAATCTCGAACAGGAACCGAATGTTCCCACAGTACCCCTCCAAGCTTTAGGTCGTGCAGGCGAAAAGACCACCGTTTTCGTAGTGGATGGGAAAGGAGTGCTGGAGGACCGGACCGTGAAACTCGGATTGCAGACGGCGAACGACGCCGAAATTCTATCGGGATTGCAGGAGGGGGAGCAGGTCGTGGTGAGCGATCGCAGCGGTTTGAAGGCTGGAGAAAAAGTTCATCCCCAGCAAGTGTCCATGACGGAGTACCACGAGGAGAGCCTCCAGTAGTAACGGGACAGACTTTATGCCAGGATTTTCAATTCGTAATCCGTATTTCATTATCGTGATCTGCCTCACGCTGTTGGTCATCGGTGTGACCAGTCTGTCGCGGATGCCAGTGGATTTATTTCCTCCGATTAACTTGCCGGAAGTCGTGGTGGCTACCTTTTACTCGGGCATGCCTCCGGAGGATATTGAAACGGATATCACCGATCCTCTGGAACGATTCTTTACGCTGGCTTCTGGCGTGGATCACATGGAATCGCGTTCGCTACTCGGCGTCAGCATCATCCGCGTTTACTTCCAGCCCGGTACCAACGCTGACGCTGACGTCAGCGAACTCTCTAACTTAGCTCTCGCCGACTTGAAGCGTCTGCCACCGGGAACACTGCCTCCCGTGGTTCTTAAGTTCGATGCCTCCAGCTTGCCTGTGGCATTGGTTACGGTAAAGGGTGAGGGACTCAGCCAGACTCAGCTTCATGACTACGCGCAGTTCCAGATTCGCAACCAGATCGCGGGCGTGCCGGGCGCGGAGATTCCAGGCGTCTTCGGCGGAATTTATCGCCAAATCATGGTGTACGTCGACCCCTACAAACTTGCTTCGCGTCAGTTGAGCGTGATGGATGTGGTCGGTGCGGTTAACGACTCGAATCTTATCTTGCCTGCCGGCGACGTGAAGATGGGGCCCTACGATTACTTTGTTTACTCCAACAGTTTGGTTGACAACATGAAGGAACTGGGAGAGGTCCCACTCAAAGTAAAAGGGAACTCCTGGGTAACAGTAAACGACGTCGGTAAGGCGGAGGATGCCCACGGAATTCAAACCAACATCGTACGAATCGATGGCCAGAAATCCGCTTATATCCCCATCATGAAGCAAGGCGGCGATACCAATACTATCGCGGTCGTGGATGGTGTTCGCAAACTTACTCAACATCTGTACGACATCCCGCAGCAGATGAAGACCAGCATCGTCTTCGACCAGTCTGTGTTCGTCAAGGAGGCAATTCACACCGTACTGCACGAAGGAGCGCTGGGACTGATTCTTACCAGCTTGATGATCCTTATTTTTCTGGGAAGTTTTCGCGCTACGTCGGCGGTGTTGCTCTCTATTCCAATCTCTGCCCTGGCTGCATTTGTGGTGTTGGCAATGATGGGCGGCACGGTCAACACGATGATCCTGGGAGGGATGGCGCTCGCCTTCTCACGCGTGATCGATAACTCGGTCATTTCGCTCGAAAACATCTATCGCCATCTGGAAATGGGGGCCGTGCCGATGATCGCCGCTGAAGTTGGCGGCTCGGAGGTCAGTCTTGCGGTGCTGGCTGCGACCTTGGTGGATGTGGTCGATTTCTTCCCCGTCGTTTTTCTTTATGGAGTCGCGAAGTTCCTCTTTTCGGCGTTGGCGCTGGCATTCTGTTTGTCTCTACTGGCCTCGTATGTAGTGGCGATGACCGTCATCCCACTATTCTGTTCGCGTTTTCTGAAAGGCGTGCACCACACACCGGAGCATGGGGCGGAGAAACGGGAAGGCGCAAAAGAAGGTGAATACGATATTGTGCCCACCTCTTCAGCCAGCACCTCGTGGATGGACCGCTTCAATGCACGCTTCAACACAATGTTCAACAAGATCCTCGATTTTTATGAAGTCTGGGTCAGGCGCTCGTTGCAGCGTCCCGCGCTCACGGTGGCATTGCTCATGGGTCTGTTCGTGTTAAGCCTGGCAATTTATCCACTCTTGGGCCTGGCATTTTTTCCTAAGACGGATGCCGGACAGTTCACGATCAACCTCAAAGTTCCGACCGGCACTCGCATTGAAATGACGGATCAGTACATGGCGAAGGTCGAAGATTTGATCCGGCACGAGGTAGAACCAAAGGATTTCAAGCGAATCGTCACCAACATTGGCGTGGTACCGGATTTTTCCGCACTTTACACTACCAATTCTGGTTCGTATACCGCGACTCTGCAAGTCGCCCTGAACGAGCCGCACCATCTGAGCAGCTTTGAATACATGGACCGCGTGCAGAAGGCGATGGCCAAACAATTTCCGGACATCCGGACATTCTTTTCCAGCGGTTCCATGGTTGATGCCATTCTTAACATGGGTATGCCTGCGCCCATTGACGTGCAGGTAAGCAGCCCCGATCTGGGTCAGATTTACAGCATTGCACAGAACCTGGCCAATCGCTTTCATGAAGTGCACGGTGTGGGCCAAATTTATGTTCCGCAGGACATGGACTATCCCGCATTGCGGCTGGATGTGGACCGCGTGCATGCCGGCGAGTTGGGGCTCAGTCAAAAAGATGTGGTCGATAACGTCATCACCGCACTCAATTCCAACTACATGATCGCTCCCAATTACTGGGTCGATCGTAAGAGCGGCAACGACTATTACCTCACGGTGCAATACTTCGAGAACGGCGATGCCGCCATCCACAACATGATGGACCTAGGACAGATTCCCTTGCGCGATCCGGGCAACGGTGAAGGAATGTCGTGTGGCCCCTCAGGTCCACCGCAGCCCGGGACTGGGCACTCTTCCTGGGCGTGCCTCGGACGGGCTAGGCCAACTACGGTGCTTAATAATGTTGTGAACGTGAAGCAGATTCTGACGCCGACCGAAGTCGACCACTATCAGATTCAGCGCGCGGTCGATATCTATGTCACGCCTGCTTCCGAAGATTTGGGACGAGTGACGGACGCAGTCCGTAAAATTCTTGCCAAAGAAAAAATTCCCGGCAACGTTCGCGTCAACCTGCGCGGAATGGTGCAAGGCATGGAAGCGTCGTTCAAGAGCTTTGCTCTGGGATTTCTGATTTCGTTTGTCTTGCTCTTCCTAATTCTGACCGCGCAGTTCAAGTCATTTATCGATCCTTTTCTGATCATGCTCGCCATCCCGATGGGCTTCGTCGGCGTCTTGATCATCCTGCCACTCACGCACAGCACGTTAAACGTGATGTCGCTGATGGGAGTGCTGATGCTGGTTGGCATCGCCGACTCAAACAGCATTCTGATTGTTGACTTTGCCCACAATCTGGAACGGCAGGGACTGTCGCCAATGGATGCGGTCATCACTGCCTGCCGCGTGCGTCTGCGGCCGATTCTGATGACCTCCCTCGCCACCATTTTCGGCATGATACCGATGGCTCTGAAGTTAGGAACTGGAGCCGAGCAGTACACGCCGATGGCGCGCGCCATCATCGGTGGCTT
Source organism: uncultured Acidobacteriaceae bacterium (assembly GCA_963760855.1). GTDB lineage: Bacteria > Acidobacteriota > Terriglobia > Terriglobales > Acidobacteriaceae > Sulfotelmatobacter. The sequence continues at coordinate 138,792 of CAVXFD010000011.1, forward strand.
GACCTCTTCGGTGATCCTGACCATCTTCATCGTGCCGGCAGCTTATCTGCTGGTCTATGGCAAGCGCGGGGCGAAAGACGCGGCGAACCCAAAGCCGGAGACAGCACAATGAAGCAGAAACATCCCGCTCCCTGGAATTGCTTAGAGAGGCAGACGGCGCCTTATGAAGGAGATCGAGAGGCAACCCGATGACGAGGGCCAAGACTTTCTCACTCTGCATGGTGCTAGGTTTATGGGCAGCTCCGCCCCAGTCCGGCTTGGCCCAAACCGCGAACGACTTGCGATCAGCCGCAGCCTTGCCTTCCGCGCCCCAGCCACAAGTTCAGCAAAATCCGGCGCCCGCCCAATCACCTGGGGCTCTTCTGACATTGAGCGCCAGTTTCCCGCGCGGGACCGAATCGCAGAATGCCGCGTACGTCGATCCAAAAACGCCGCAGGCGGTTCAAGTGCCGAACAGCTCCATGCGCTTGACCCGGGCGCAGGCCGAACAGTTGGCCCTTAAGAATAATCCCCGGATCAGCGTGGGCCATTTGCTCGGACTGGCGCAACATCAGATCTATCGCGAGGCTAGGTCGGCGGAGCTACCCAATCTCAATGGCGCAATCACTGCAGTCGACGCCAATGAAGGCAGCCGCATTGGAGCGGGTTCACTCACCGCATCTCGACTACTCGAGCATGCAGGAGCTGGAGTAACGCTCAGCCAACTCATCACCGATTTCGGCCGCACGTTGAACCTCGTTGCTTCAGCCAACCTTCAGGAGAAGGCTCAAAATGCGAATGCATTAGCCACTGCCGAAGATATAGTGCTGGCTACGGACCAGGCCTTCTACAACGCCCTGCAAGCCCAGGCTCTGCTGAAAGTAGCGCAACAAACCGTGACCACCCGAGGCTCGGTCGAACATCAAGTGGATGAACTGGCGAAGAGTAAGTTGAAATCCACGCTGGATCTTTCCTTTGCCCAGGTAAATTTGTCGCAGGCCAAGCTGCTGCAACTCGATGCTCAGAATAACGTCGACTCTACCATCGCCGCGCTCACGGCAGTCCTGGGCTTCGACAAGCAAGTCAGCTACGAGTTGAGCGATGAGGAAACGCAGCTTCCGCCACCGCCGCCCGATGTGGATGTACTTGTCAAAACGGCGATGCAGCAGCGTCCCGACCTGCAATCGCTCACTTTCAATCAACAGGCGGCGGAAAAATTCCGCCGCGCCCAGCGCGACCAGCTCTTGCCTACCATCAGCGCGCTCGGAATGGCCGGAGGGACGCCTGTACGTCCAGACTGCTTCGGTGGCTGCTTTCCGAACTATTTCATTTCCAGCTGGTACGGCGCCATCGGCGTAAACATGAACGTCCCGATTTTCAACGGTTTTCTTTTCGCTGCCGAAGCTTCCGAGGCAAATTACCGGGCAAAAGCGGCAACTGAAAATACCCGGGATCTGCGCGACCGCGTAGTGCGCGATGTTCGCACGGCATGGCTGGCTGCGAAGACAGCTTTTCAGCGCGTTGGTGTGGAGGCGGAACTCACCAAGGAAGCCGATCTGGGGCTGACTCTCGCTCAGGGCCGTTATCAGCTCGGCTTGGGCTCAATCGTCGAACTCAGTCAAGCGCAGCTGCAGCAAACCGATGCCGCCATCGGCTATGTCAACGCGCAATACCAATATCGGCTATCTCTCTCAACCTTGAACTTCGAGATCGGAGCGCAGCCCTGACCGCGGACATACCTGTGGCAGTTTTGTGCTCACAGTGACGGCTTCTGAAAAAGCCGGCCCACTATTGAAAAGGGATTGAGTTGCTACAGGCCGCCTCGGTCCAAACCGTCATGCGACCGGGGCAGAATCGCGAAGTGATGGCGGCATTCATGAAGAGAAGGAAAAAGAAACAGTCGTCATTTACAACTATTCACGGAATTATTCTTTCGCTCACCATTGCAGCATTGGTCGGTACGATCTTTGTGTTAATGGCCCTCTTCTGGCGCCCACCGCAGTGATCTGGCTTTCCTGCCTGAAAATCCTATATAGTTCCCCCCTAGGGTACGAACAAGAAAAGCGCTGGAACAGCTCAAGAATGCCTTTATGAAGGATAAACTTCCGGAAATTTCGAAGGAAAAACAGAAGCTGCTTTCGCGGATCAGACGCCTCGCGGGACAAATTACCGCCGTCGAGCACTCAGTGACTGACGGGGACGAATGTGCCGACATCTTGATGCTTCTGGCGGCAATTCGAGGCGGGGTCAACAGCCTGATGGCAGAAATTTTGGAAGATCACATCCGGCTGCACATTACTCATCCGGAACGCGGCATGGAATCGAACGAAGAATTAACCGAAGATCTGATTGGGCTGGTGCGTGCATATCTGAAGTAAGCCGTTGGATGGCATGAAGCATCTTCGCACTCGTAGCATTTCTCGCTACGATAGACAGCAAGCTACATACCAAAATCAGTTAACTATCCACACCGTATTTCTGGTGGACAACCTCCGGTACATAAGCGCGAGCTCTCCGAACGGGGTGCTGCTGTCGTTCGGCGGACAGGCGCGATCTGGACACTTTGTCGAAATGCGGCCACCGCGTCAGAAGGTCCAACAGGCTGCTGTCCTCGGGTTCAGGCAAAGTGCATCCGCTCAATAACTTCGAGTGCGGTGAGCTGGTCATGGCTTTGGAACCTCCATTGCATGAAACACCGACTGCAAGGCAGAGGGTTCGAACTAGTGAGCCCTCTCGTGCGAAATAAAGAGGTCTCATAAATGAGCTAAGAATTTCCGGATTTCATTTTCATACAAAGGGATAGACCAGATGGAATACAAAGTAATGTCCGGCACGGAAATGAAGGTCTCGCGAATCGCACAAGGCACCTGGGCGATCGGTGGTTGGATGTGGGGAGGCACAGACGAAAAAGAATCGATTCGAACGATTCATGCCGCCCTCGACAAGGGGATCAATCTGATCGACACGGCGCCGGTTTATGGTTTTGGAGTTTCCGAAGAAATCGTCGGGAAGGCTATCGAGGAGAGAGGACGTCGGGAAAAGGTTTTCATCGCGACCAAAGTTGGACTCGAGTGGCCCGACGGCTCGGTTTCGCGAAACTCTTCGCCCGATCGTATCCGTAAGGAGATCCAGGATTCGCTCCGTCGACTTCGCACGGACTACATCGACATCTATCAGGTTCATTGGCCGGACTTGGCCGTCCCGATCGAAGAAACCGCCGAGACCATGCAAGCCCTCTTTAGCGAGGGGCTGATCCGTGCGATCGGAGTGAGCAACTATTCGCCGGCGCAGATGGACCGATTCAGGTCCGTCTCTGTGTTGCACACCGTCCAGCCTCCTTATAACCTCTTCGAGCAGCAAATTGATCACGACGTGTTGCTTTACGTGCGCGAAAAGAATCTGAGCGCTTTCGCTTACGGTCCTCTCTGCCGGGGGCTCCTGAGCGGGACCATGCGACTGGACACGAAGTTCACCGGCGACGATCTCCGCCGGTCCGATCCAAAATTTCAGCCACCGCGTTTCGCACGATATCTGGATGCGGTGCAGCAACTGGATGATCTGGCGCGACAGCGATACGGAAAGGGCGTGATGGATCTGGCCGTGCGCTGGGTTTTGGACTCACCCGGCATAACTGCAGCCTTGTGGGGCGCGCGCCATCCTTCGGAACTGGAAGCGGTGGAGGGCGTTCTCGACTGGAACCTCGATGCGGACACGCGCTCAGCGATCGATCTGATCCTGCGGCAGACGATCGCCGATCCGATCGGTCCAGAATTTATGGCGCCGCCGGCGAGAAACACCGTCGCCGCTTAGGACGGCTGGAGCTGGGTGAGGAGATGTGATGCGATGGAAACAAATCGAGGATGAACCGAAGACTTTTGTCCTAATCTTTGTGATCGGCGATGAGATCGCAACTCTGCTGCACCGCTTCGCCAAGGAGCAGCGTTTGGGAGCAAGTAGCTTCAAAGCTATCGGCGCTCTTTCTTACACGAAACTGGGTTGGCTCAACTGGGAGACAAAAAAGTACGATCCAGCCTGCGTTCTCGACGAGCAAGTGGAACTGCTTTCGCTGATTGGCGACATCACCGTCAGGGAGGGAGAGCCGCAGGTGCATGCACACGCGATAGTGGGTCGCTCTGACGGAACCGCCCACGGCGGGCACCTCCTTGAAGCTCGCGTGCGTCCGACGTGTGAATTGATTTTGACCGAGAGTCCGAATCGTCTCCGAAAAAAGCTCGACCCTAAGACTGGAATAGCGCTAATCCACATATGAAGGATGAATGAGGTCGCACAGCGTGTTCGCCGGTGCAAAGCAAACATGAATGGAGAGCATGAAGCAACAATGGCTAACGTACAAGTGATTGCAGATTGCCGGTGATCTAGGGTGACGTTGCCCTTGTCCGCCGATTGACAGGGCGACCCTATTCGGACAGACCTTGCTTGCATCCAGGATGCCGCCCACATATATACAGTTGATAGGGCAACGTCCTCCATGATTCCGGTGGCACGCGACGTGCTACGGTGGAAAAGAAGAATGCATAAGTGGTTTGAATTCGTCTGATTAGACTCACCGGTAGCGACGATATGGCAAATGCGATTCAGTTTAAGGTAAACGGTGTACCGCGATCCTTCCAGGGTGATCCGGATACGCCTTTGTTGTGGTACCTCCGCGATACCCTGGGCCTGACTGGTACGAAGTTCGGCTGCGGCATCGGGCTTTGTGGAGCATGCACGATTCATAAGAATGGCGACGCGACACGTGCTTGCATCACTCCTATGAGTTCCTTAGCGGGTGCCGAAATCCGGACGATTGAGGATGTTGGTGCCAACGGACTCCATCCCATCCAAAAGATTTGGATGCAATTCAACGTTCCGCAATGCGGCTACTGCCAGTCGGGACAGATCATGCAGGCCATTGCCTTGCTAAAAAGCAAGCCCAAGCCCACGGACGAAGATATTGACGAAGGCATGGCCGCCAACATCTGCCGTTGTGGCACGTATCAACGCATCCGAGCGGCCATCAAGGCTGCAGCGCAGGAGCCCGCATGAGCGCGGTTGAAAATGTGAGTCGACGCGGGTTTCTCAAGGGGATGGCTTCTGCGGGGGCGCTCGTTTTAGGAGCTTATTATGCGCCAGAAAGTTTGTGGGCGCAGCAGTCCGACGACGGGCGTACCGACGCGGATAACGCCACGTTTCATCCCAACGTATTTGTGGGAGTCGAGACGGACGGAACCGTCTGGATTGTTGCTCATCGCTCGGAGATGGGCACCGTGATTCGCACCACTCTGCCCATGGTCTTGGCCGACGAACTCGATGCCGACTGGAAGCGCGTCAAAATTGACCAGGCGATCGGTGATCCTCGATACGGCGATCAGAACACTGACGGTTCGCATTCCATCCGAAGCTTCTATGACGTGGTACGCCTGTGCGGAGCGACGGCCCGGCTCATGCTCATCCAGGCTGCGGCCCAGCAGTGGGGAGTGCCCGTCAGTGAGTGTCAGACAAACCTTAATGAGGTCGTTCACTCTTCATCCGGCCGTCGCCTTGGATACGGCCAACTCGCGACGGCAGCCTCAAGACTGCCTGTGCCGACGAAGGAAGAGGTTCAACTGAAGTCGAAGACCGCCTGGCGCTACATCGGCAAGGGGATGACCAGCTACGATTTGACTGAACTGGTCACGGGCAAGGCGGTCTATGGGATGGACGCTCATCTCGACGGTATGTTGTTCGCGTCAATCGAGCACCCGCCAGTGCTCGGAGGCAAGATCAAGACAGTCGACAATGCCGAGGCTCTGAAAGTAGCCGGCGTATCCCAGACCGTCGTCATCGATCCATTCAAACCCCCTCCGGCTTTCCAGCCGCTTGGGGGCGTTGCAGTGTTGGCCAACAGCACTTGGGCTGCGTTTCAGGGCCGCAGGAAACTCAAGATCGACTGGGACAACGGCCCCAACCAAACGTACGATTCGGATCAATACAAAAAGGAGCTGCAGGCAGGCGCCCGTACGCCCGCGAAGGTGATTCGCAGCCAGGGAGATGTGGACAAGGCATTCACTTCGACCGCCCAGACATTTGAGGCCGATTACTACGTTCCGCTTCTCGCCCATGCCCCGATGGAGCCGATGGTGGCGCTGGCGGAGTTCAAAGAGGGTAAAGTTCACGCCTGGGCCCCTACTCAGAATCCGCAGGCGGTGCAGGCTATCGTCTCGAGTGAACTCGGGATTCGCAAAGAAGACGTGATTTGCCACGTTACACTTCTGGGCGGCGGGTTCGGAAGGAAGTCTAAACCGGACTACGTCGCTGAGGCGGCAGTCCTGTCCCACAAAGTAGGGCGTCCGGTGAAGGTTGTCTGGACTCGCGAAGACGACATCCAATTCGATTACTACAATGCGGTTGCAGCGATGTACATGAAGGCCGCACTCGATTCCAATGGCAAGCCGGTAGCGTGGCTGCAGCGATCAGTGTTTCCTCCCATCACGTCCATTTTCGACATCAACGCTGTATATGGAGATCCAGGCCATCTGCAGCAGGGTTGGACAGATATGCCCTATGAGATCCCGAACCTTCGCATTGAGAACGGTCCGGCGAAGGCGCACGTTCGCATCGGATGGCTGCGGTCAGTGGCGAATATATATCACGCATTTGCGGTCCAAACCTTTAGCGATGAACTCGCTCATCGGGCCAAACGCGATCCCGCCGACTATCTGCTTGAGTTGATTGGTCAGCCCCGCACGCTGAATTTCACTGGAGTTGACTATCCAAATTATGGGGCAGCTTACGCCACTTACCCGTGGGAGACGGGCCGCCTGCGGCGCGTGACGGAGATGGTTGTGGAGAAGTCGGGGTGGGGAAAACGGAAGCTGGGCAACGGAGCTGGCCTGGGTATTGCCGCCCATCGTAGCTTCCTCACCTATGTTGCGACCGTGGTTGAAGTGGAGGTGAGCGACCAGGGAGACATTCGAATTCCGCGCGTCGACACCGTAGTGGACGCGGGGTTAGTGGTGAATCCGGAGGTCACGAAAGCACAGTTCGAAGGTGCAGCCGTGTTTGGAACCAGTGTGGCGCGAACCGGAGAAATTACAGCCAAGAATGGCGTGATTGAGCAATCGAATTTTGACAATTACCCCGTTGCCCGCATAAACGAGGCCCCTTATCAGACCAACGTTTACCTGGTTGAAAGTGACGCGCCTCCGGCAGGAGTGGGTGAGCCCGGAGTCCCGCCATTTATTCCAGCGCTCTGCAATGCCATCTATGTCGCTACAGGAAAGCGAATTCGTGAGCTCCCGCTCTCACGAACAAACTTGGGGAAGCAAGCCTGAGCGCGCTTAATATAAACAAAAGATTTTAATAATTCTGGAGGTGGTTGTGAATCATAAAGAAATTTCTGCAAGGTTGGCTGGCGAGGTTTCATTGGGCAATGAGCTTTCGGTTCATCGTCTGGGCTTCGGAGCGATGCGTCTCACTGGCGAAGGCATCTGGGGTCCTCCCAAGGATCGGAAAGCTGCGCTTGCGGTTCTGCGCCGGGCGGTAGAGTTGGAGGTCAACTTCATCGATACCGCGGATTCTTACGGGCCTCACGTCAGTGAGGAATTGATTGCCGAAGCCCTGTTTCCGTATCCGAAGGGTCTTGTCATCGCGACAAAAGGTGGCTGGAATCGTCCCGGGCCAAATCAATGGACCCACGACGCAACGCCCTCTCATTTGCGGGAAGCGGTCGAAGGCAGCCTCAAGCGATTAAGGCTGGATCGCATCGATGTATATCAGTTGCACATGCCCGATCCGGTTGTCTCCTTTGAGGCCCTCAGTGGAAACGCTCGCCGAATTGCGAGACGAACGCAAGATTCGTCTGGTCGCATTATCGAACGTTACCCGGGAACATATCGAGCGCGCACGTAAGATTGTTCCCATCGTCTCCGTTCAGAACCGCTACAGGTTTGCCGATCGTGAATGGGACCATGTCGTGGACTATTGTGAGACTCATGGAATTGCTTTCATTCCCTGGTTTCCGCTGGGAGCAGGGAAAGTCGCCGGAGAGGCGCTCAACAAGATCGCTCAGGCGCATCGAGCAACCTCGAAGCAGGTAGCATTAGCATGGCTTTTGCAGCGGTCTCCCATCGTACTGCCTATCCCAGGAACCAGCTCGGTCGAACATCTAGAGGAAAACATTGCGGCAGCCTCAATGCACCTCGGCGACGAGGAATACGAAAGACTCGCTGAGGTACCCGAGTTGGTTGCATCGAGATGAGAACGCGTTCCGGCGAGGGCATCTCTGACGCGAGTTGTATGTGTTGATCACATTACAGTGCCGGCTGGGGTTACAGAGAGATCCCTGCCCACGATCTATCAGCGCTTGTTCGCTTAGAGAATCGTCCTCACAACGCCACCATCCACTCGCAGCGCAGCCCCGTTCGTCGCTGACGAAAGCTCGCTGGCCACGAAGGTCACCATCGCTGCAACTTCATCCACAGTGGCAAAGCGTTTCAACAGAGACGACGGCCGCGCATGTTCGAAGAATTCCTTCTGAAACTCTTCTTTGGTTTTTTTCTGCTTCCCCATCTCTTCGACAAACGCAGCCACGCCTTCCGACTCCGTCGGACCGGCAAGAATGCTGTTCGACGTCACGCCGGTACCAGCCACTGTCTCCGCAATCCCCCGCGCCACGGCAACTTGCTGAAACCTCGGTGATGCCCGCCACCGAACCTCCACACTTGTCCTGACCCGACTTACACTATCTTTGGCAGCCCAAATGCATGGATGAGTTCAGCGAGCAACGTGCAGGAACAACGTTTCTCTGAAGGCGAGAAAATCTATGCTTGAGAAACTACCCGCAAGAATTTTCGCAATCGTAACTTTCTTAGCAGCCACCGCATTGCTCGGGTTCGGACAGGCGGCGAACTCGGCAGCAAGCACATACAAAACGAACTGCGTCTCCTGCCACGGCCCGGACGGACGTGGAAGCACAGTGGGGAAGAGCTTACATGCCGCTGATTTTCACTCGGCGCAAGTTCAACAGCAATCTGATGCGCAATTGGCTGGCGTGGTCGCCGAAGGGCGAGGAAATATGCCTCCATTCGGGACTCGGCTGAGTAAAGACGAAATCGACGGTTTGGTGAAATACATCCGCACCCTGGGTAAAGCGAAGTAGTTCTCCATCTGAGAACAAAGGGCTGCTCAACATCTAACTGCGAATCAAAAAGTTATCTTCGGGTGGGGAGGCTTAACGCTATCTCGAACAACAACCGGAAGTGAGGCCTGGTAATCACTTTCGCTTGCCACAGCTCTGAATCTTCGCCCGCGGAGGACGCGAGCATGGCTCGGTCTCGCGCTGGCGGCGCCCACCGAAAAACCTGAGATTGACCATATCCGGACGCACACTGTCGATGGACCGTCAGTGCTCGCCAAGGATTCGGCTTGTTCGTCATACAGCCAGAATCCGCTGTAACGTGTTCGGTCCGCACCAACAGTTTCCGAGCTCTGGAACTGCGTTTGCAACAACCCACAAAAGGAGAGAGCTTCGACCGTGGAGGGAATAACTTATATGAAGAGTTTGACTGCGGATCAAACAAAGCTTGGATTCATCGGGCTGGGTAACATGGGAAGTCGCATGGCGCGACGCCTGCTGGATCACGGGTACCACCTCCAAGTGTACGATCAGGATCCGGCCAAAACAGAAGCCATGGCTGCAAAGGGCGGCGGCTTGATTGTTAAGAACCTGTTTGAACTCGCAAACAGCGCGGATGTGCTTCTTTCGTGTCTGACCAACGACGAAGCTGTGCAAAGTGTTTATACCGGGGCCGAGGGGGTTTTTGCCGGTGCACGGGCAGGAACCGTCGTGCTCGAGATGAGCACGGTCTCTCCAGAAAGTTCACGCGAACTGCACAAGCTGGGCGCGAGAAACGGCATCGAGGTGATGGATGTCGCGATTTCAGGAAGCACTCCCGCCGCCGAGAATGGCACCCTGACCCTGCTGGCAGGCGGAAACCGAGAACTGTTCCGCGCTGCTAAGCCGATTTTCGCGTCGCTGGCAAAACATTACTTTCTTCTGGGTGGCCCAGGCTCCGGGACAGCAATGAAGCTGGTAGTTAACACCCTCCTGGGTGTCGGCATGCAGGCGATCGCTGAGGCTGTAGTTCTTGGGGAAAAAGCCGGTCTCGATCGCAGGCAGTTGCTCGACGTCCTGTCGCAGACCGCGGTGATCGCTCCGGCTCATGTGGGAAAGCTCGCGAGGATCGCGATCAACGATTACACTCCACAGTTTCCTCTCCGCCTGATGAACAAGGATTTTAGGCTGATTCTAGAGGCGGCGGCTGAAGTGCGGCTTCCCATGCCGGCGACAGAAGCTGCCTTTCATGTGAACACCGAGGAATTAGCTCGCAATGCCGAGGAAGACTTCTCTGCTGTGTTGCGGCGGATGGAAGGCGTTGCGGGGATCTCAGCTGATCGCTCGGCGCAGGTGGCGGGTTAGTCTGCGGCTAACTGCTGCTGAAACCGCACTTAATACGACCGGGTGAGATCAGCAGATGACTGGAGAGTTGGGCTGTCGGGTCCACTCGTGCGGTAAAGACGGCGTGACCATAGAATGACTCCCGTAGGCACTGCATGTGTCGGACTGCGGACACCTGCTCTGGCAGCGTTTCTGTAAGTGCCAATCTCACCAAGCTGGATCTCGCTGCATCGAATGACTTCCGTCGTTCCTTCCGCTCATCCGCACTTTGGCAGAGGTCTTGCATGCATACACGTGAAAGTCAGTGTAATCGTCACCTCAGGGGTCGATCGCCAACGCACTTAGCGTACGGCCTTGGAAATTACGAAACAAGCGTCAGGGAGGAAATGCGGTGAGATTCAAAATTCGTGAGTGGAGTGGGGTCGCGTTGTGCTGCGCAATCTCCGTCGTTTTCTCGGGAATGGTACTGTACGCGGCCTCGACGGGTGCTTCTGACATCCCTGCAGGCGACAAAGTAACGGTCAGCGGTGTGATTCTGTCGCGCAATGGCGACACGGTTCAAATCAAAGACGAAAAGTCCGGTCAGCTCTTTGTCGTGGGTATCACCGTCAACACTAGGATCCAGCGCGAGAAGAGTCGGATGCCATTCTTTCGGCACGCGGATATGGATGTGACGGCTCTGGTGCCGGGCTTAACGATAGAAGCCGAAGGTAGAGGCGATGCGAAGGGTCGACTCGAAGCTGAGAAGATATCGTTCAACCCCGACGAATTCGCAGTTGCAGAGGCTGAACAGCAAGAGATCGCAGCGGACAAGAAGGCTGCAAACCATGCAAACAGTGCGGCCCAGCAAGGTATTGCTGCGGCGGACCAGGCTCAATCTTCAGCAGATCAGGCAGAGGCCACGGCCAACCGGGCCGACGCAGACGCACAAACCGCAGGTGCTGTCGGTCTTGCAGATGCGGCAGCCGTATCCATGCTAAACAAGCGCGTATCCGAGTTGAATGACTACAAGAACGAGTTCGAGGTTGACGTTTTCTTTCCCAAAGACTCGGCTGTCTTGGACGAAAAATCTAAGAAAGACCTCGACAATCTTGCTGACATCGCCAAGTCACTGAATGGCTACATGGTCGAGATCGCAGGATACGCTTCCAACACTTTAAGTAAGGAGGAGGACCAGAAGATCAGCGAGGAGCGCGCAGCTGCCGTCGCACAGTACCTAAGGGAAGCGAAGAACATCCCGATGCGGCGCATTCTCGTTCCAGTTGGCTACGGAGCCACCCATCAGGCTGTCACCAACAAGGATCCCTATGATCGCGAACTCAACCGCCACGTAGATATCAGAATTCTTGTGAACCAGAGCGTCGCGCAAGGGTGAGTAGGTTGTCCGATCGGCTTTAGGCAGTGGCAGATCGGTGTTTCTTCCGCGATTAGGCGGGAGCCATAGCAGAATCTCAACTGGTCTTAAACACCCGCAAGGAGAAGCGTCATGAAGAGAGCAACTACGTATTCGATGAGCATGTTACTCGTAGTTCTGCCCATCCTCGCTTTGTCAGCCTCCGCGGCCGACCAGGAAAAGGACGACAACCGTTTGGAGAATAGCGGCACCGTACTGAAAGAGATTCTTGATGTCCCCGACGACATTCCCCAGGATCTGCTCGACAAGGCCGATTGTGTGGTTGTTTTTCCGTCGGTTTTGAAGGCTGCGTTCATCGTTGGCGGAAGCTACGGGCGGGGCGCAATGTCGTGCCGTAGAGGCGAAAATTTTTCCGGACGTTGGGGGGCGCCTACGATGATGGCTCTTGAAGGTGGCAGCTTTGGCTTCCAAATTGGTGGCGAGGCAACCGACTTTGTCCTGCTGGTCATGAACGAGCGCGGTGCCAGCGCAATTCTCAGCAGCAAAGTCAAACTTGGAGCTGATGCGTCGGCGGCAGCAGGCCCTGTCGGCCGCACGGCCTCGGCAGAAACGGACGCCACTCTGCGTGCCGACATCCTGAGCTATTCGCGCGCCCGTGGCGCGTTCATCGGAGTGTCACTCGAAGGATCGACCATTCGTCCCGACAATGGCGCCAACAAACGGATCTACGGACACGAAATTCCCGCAAGGAAGATCGTCCTATCCGGACGTGTGGCCGTCCCGTTAGCGGCTCGAAAGATGGTTTCGACGCTGAATTCCAGAACTCCAAGACATAAGTCCTGAACGCGGGCGGCCGGGAACCACTTCGAGCGTCAGGGCGTTGTTTGCGCGGGTTCTAAGCATGAGTGGATTGGTGAAGAAAATCCGATCCTTAGTTCGCACCTATTCCCGCTGAATTCAAGGAGACCAATTGCGATCATGCGAGCTCAAGTAAGTGGCGAGTATGCATGTCGCAGGTTGTCTTTTGGATCTGCGGTGCAGCAGCAGCTCTTGCACAGACCGCCCCCTTGAGCCCGACGAATATCTTTGCTCCCGCCTCGACCCCGGCCAAAGCGATCTTCGGCCTGTCGCTGTTTGTACTGGCGGTCACCGGAGGCATTTTCTTGATCGTCTTCATCTTGCTGCTTTACTCGGTCGTGAAGTTCAGAAAACGAAAGAATGACGACGGTCGAGAACCTCCGCAGGTGTACGGAAGCAATCAGGTGGAACTCGCGTGGACCGTCATCCCCGTCCTTATCGTTGTCGCGCTGTTCATGGCCACAGCACGAGTGATTGCCGTCGTTCAGACAACGTCGCCGCCCGGCAACGAGATCGCAGTTACTGCGATCGGCCACCAGTTCTGGTGGGAGTATCGTTATCCGGCGCTGGGCGTAGTAACCGCAAATGAGCTGCATGTCCCCGTGAGTGACCCCGCCCATCCGACACCAACATTCATCCGGCTGCTGTCTGCCGATACAGATCACAGTTTTTGGGTTCCCCGGCTCGCCGGCAAGACTGACCTGATTCCCAATCACCCCAACAGCATGTGGATCGACCCGCAGGAGACCGGACTCTACCTCGGCCAGTGTGCGCAATATTGCGGGACCCAACACGCCAAGATGTTGCTGCGTGTTTATGTCCAGTCAAAGGAGGAATTTAACCGCTGGATTGAGCAACAACGACAGCCGGCGTCCGTAAGTGACACCGTTTCTCAGGGACAACGGATATTCGAGGGGACCGCCTGCATCAATTGCCACACTGTGTCGGGCACCGTGGCCAACGGGCGATTCGGTCCGGACCTCACGCACCTGATGAGCCGAGACACGATCGCCGCCGGTGCGGCCCTTAATACTTCAAAAAATCTACGGCTCTGGATTACAGATCCTAACAAGATCAAGCCTGGTTCCTTAATGCCGGCGATGGAGCTCGACGACCAGGCACTAGACGCACTGACAGCCTACTTGGAGACCCTTCGTTGAGCACCTTGTTAAATACGTTGTGGAGATAGCCCGATGTCGACTGATGCGCTGGCACTGCCGGGAACGGAATTGGTATCGCGTCCTCTTGTCTCCAGGCTCCACGATTGGGTTACCACCGTTGACCACAAGAGGCTGGGCATTCTGTACATCATTTATGCCCTGGTGTTTCTTGTTGATCGCCGGCATCGAGGCGATGATTATCCGCATCCAGCTCATCCGCCCGCACAACGATTTTGTTTCGCCCCAGGTCTTCAATCGACTGTTCACCATGCACGGAACCACCATGATCTTCTTCGTGGTGATGCCTGTTCTGTTTGGATTCGCCAACTACCTCATCCCACTCATGATTGGGGCGCGGGATATGGCCTTTCCACGACTCAATGCTTTCAGTTTCTGGATGACCGCTTTCGGGGGCCTGCTTCTCTATTTCAGCCTTGTGGGCGCTAACGGACTGTATGGAGCGGGCAACGCTCCCGACGTTGGTTGGTTCGCCTACGCACCGCTGACTTCGCAGACGTTTTCAATTGGCCATAGCACCGACTTCTGGACGCTGGCGCTGCTGGTCTCCGGCTTTGGCAGCATCGGCACGGCGATCAACATCGTTGCCACCGTCCTCTGCATGCGCTGCCCCGGCATGACGCTAGCCAAAATGCCACTGTTCGCATGGCTCAACCTCATAATGGCCGGCTTGGTGATCCTCGCAGTTAGTCCGCTAACGGCGGCGCAGGTCATGCTGTTGATCGACCGTTATCTCGGCGGACATTTCTTCGACACGCAGGCCGGCGGTTCAGCGGTGATCTGGATGCATTTCTTCTGGGTCTTCGGACATCCCGAAGTCTATGTCCTCGTTCTCCCGGCCTTTGCTTTCGCCTCAGAAATCATTCCGGTGTTTTCCCGCAAGCCGATCTTCGGTTACTCGGTGATGGTGGGGGCCACCGTTGCGATTGGGTTCATCAGCATGAGTGTATGGGCGCATCACATGTTTACCGTGGGCATGAACGCAGCTGCCAACACCTTTTTCGTGATTTCGACCATGGCCATAGCTGTTCCGACCGGCATCAAGATCTTCAACTGGCTGGCAACCATGTGGGGAGGAAAGATTGAGTTCAAGACTCCGATGCTGTTCTGCATTGCTTTTCTTTTCCAGTTCTTGATCGCCGGTCTCACAGGGATCATGCAGGGTGCGGCCCCCTTCGACTGGCACTTGGGAAATTCATATTTCGTGGTCGCGCATTTTCACTATGTAATCGTCGGCGGCATCCTCTTCTGTCTTTTCGGGGCCTTTTACTACTGGTTCCCGAAGATGACCGGGAAGATGTATAGCGAGACGCTCGGTAAATTACATTTCTGGCTTTTCATCGTCGGCTTCCACATGACCTTCGATTTCATGCATATCCCTGGACTACTGGGCATGCCGCGAAGGATCTACACTTACGAACCCGGGCGCGGTTGGGATACGTGGAACTTTATCGTGACCATCGGAGTTTTTGTTCAGGCTGCCGGGATTTTGGTCTTCCTGGGAAACCTTATCTGGTCTTACTTCCGCGGCAAACCTGCTGGAAATGATCCGTGGGATGCGTGGACTCTCGAGTGGTCCACCAACTCGCCGCCGCCAGCATACAACTTCTACACCATCCCAAGCGTCCAGAGCCGGCGCCCACTCTGGGATTTGAAGCATCCCGACGATCCGGACTGGAAATACGAGTAAAGGAGCAAACGCGATGAGTGCGACATCCACGACCCTACCACCAGAACTCGAGTGGAAGCTCCCCGCTCGCGGACAAGTTGGAATGTTCGCTCTGATTGGCGCCGAGTCTGCGATCTTTACTATCTTTGTCGTCGCTTATCTCTTTTATATCGGCAAGAGTCTCTCCGGACCGATGCCGAAGGATGTTCTTAGTGTCCCAATTTTTTACACGATCTGTTTGCTTTCGAGCGGTCTGACGATTCACCTCGCAGCCAGGAGCCTTCGTGGGGGTAAGGTGCGAAGTTTTGGAGCTTGGTGGTTGTTGACGATCATCCTCGGCGGGACCTTCCTCTACGGAACCGCTTCAGAATGGAACCGTCTCATTTATAAGGACGGATTGACGATCACGACCAATTTGTTCGGAACCACCTATTACTCGCTAGTCGGGCTGCACGGCTTTCACGTAATTGTTGGTTTGTTTGCGCTGAGCACTGTAATGGCTTTTACCATCTTCGGTGCGGTAGAGCAAGAACATGCCGAACGCATTGACGTCTTGTCTCTTTATTGGCACTTCGTGGACGCAGTTTGGGTCGTGGTCTTCACCGTTGTTTACCTGATTGGACGCTGAAATGGAAAACAAAGTGAACAGGGACACATTCGCCCGGACCGACAGCATGACGAAAATAATCGAAATGCCCGCCCCTATGGCATGGCCGATCATTCTGGCTTTTGGCTTGACTTTGGTTTTTGCGGGACTGGTCACAAGTTCATCGGTGAGCCTGCTTGGAGCGATCCTGGCAATTAGCGGGGGCATCGGATGGTTCCGCGATGTTTTGCCGCATGAGAAGCATGAATCCGTCTCCGCGATCGAGACAGCTTTGCAAGTCAGCACCAATCGTCCACGAGTAGCAGCTGTCGAGTGGATGACAAAAGAACTGCACCGAGCGCGATTGCCGTTGGCGGTCTACCCAATCAGAGCGGGAGTAAAGGGTGGCATGGCGGGAGGCGTCGCCATGGCGGTTTTGGCACTTATGTACGGAATCATTAGCGGGCGCGGCATGTGGTATGCAATTAATGTTCTCGCTGCGGGATTTTTTCCCGGCAGGCACCTATTCGCGCAGATCGGCGCGTTTCAGTGGGATTCGCTGCTCATCGCGAGCGCCCTCCACTTGCTCGTTTCGTTAAGTGTTGGCCTGCTCTACGGCGCAACACTGCCGATGCTTCCGCGGCACCCGATTCTTCTGGGCGGCTTAGTCGCACCTATTCTTTGGTCGGGCTTAGTCCACAGCTTTGTCGAACTTATCGATCCGATCCTTAATCAGCGAATCGACTGGTTGTGGTTCGCTCTTTCGCAGGTTGGGTTTGGGATCGTCGCCGGCATCGTGGTCTCACGACAGGAACGGGTACCAACGCCGCAGCATCTTCCCTTTGCTGTTCGCGCCGGATTTGAAGTACTCGCACGCATCGATGAGGATGACAAGGACGGAGGAAAGCCCCGGTGACGCACTATAAAATCACCGGCTCGATACTCGCACTGCTCGCCGTTGCAGTGTGTGTCGCGTGTAGCAATTCATCTGGCCGCCCTGCGCAAAACTCAGTGGTTGTTCCGCCTGATCAAATTGTCGACTTCAATGTGCTCTACGGCCAGAACTGCGCAGGCTGCCATGGTGTGGAAGGCAGCGGCGGAGCGGCCATTGCGCTTGCGAATCCGGTCTTTCTTGCCGTTGCGGATGACGCCGTGATTCGCCGCAAAGCTTCAAACGGCGTAGCCGGTACACCGATGGCGGCTTTTGCGCAGAGTGCCGGCGGAATGCTCTCTGAAAAGCAGATCGACGCGATTGTGCGCGGAATCCGATCCTGGGCGAAACCCGGCACTCTCGGCGGTCAAATACCACCACCTTACACAGCTCAGGTTCCCGGCGATCCCAAACGTGGCGCTGATGCGTATCGAACTTACTGTTCCTCGTGTCACGGCGCCGACGGTCACGGAGGCAAGAAGGGCAGCTCCATTGTTAACGGCTCGTACCTCGCCTTAGTAAGCGACCAACAACTTCGTACGATCGTGATTGCGGGCCGGCCTGAGTTGGATGCTCCGGACTGGCGCGGTGACGTCGAGGGCCGACCGATGTCGGCGCAGGATGTTTCCGACGTCGTGGCCTGGCTGTCAAGTCAGCGGCCGAAGTTCCCGGGCCAGCCTTACCCTGTTGCTTCGACAACCTCGCCTCAAGGAGGCCCTCGATGAGCACAGAAAACGGAGTTTCGAGACGCGCGGTGCTCGTGAAGCTCGGGATGTTTCTTAACGGCGTTGTCGGTCTTTTCTTGGCTGTGCCAATCGTGCGCTACCTCCTTTCGCCTGTGGCTCATGAAAGGAAGTTTGGTTACGAGTCGTGGCTCTCGCTTGGCGGGCTGGAGCAATTTCCCGCAGGTCAGACTCGGCTCGCCACTTACAAGAATCCCATCGTCAGTGCTTGGGACGGCGAAACCGGTGACATCGCGTGCTGGGTTCGAAATATCGATAACCACAAATTCCAGGTTTTCGCCGTCAATTGCGCCCATCTTGGATGCCCCGTTCGTTGGTTTCCTCAGTCGAGTCTCTTTATGTGTCCCTGCCATGGCGGTGCTTATTACCAGGATGGTTCGCGGGCCTCTGGACCTCCGGAGCGCGGATTATTCCAGTACCACCACAAAATCGAGGACGGGAAACTTTTCATTAAGGCTGGCGAAATGCCAACGCCTGGTCAACCCGTAGCAGACAAGGCGGGACCAAAGAAGACATGCGCTTGATCCAAAAACTCGGTGATTGGTTCGATCTGCGGCTGCAGCTCGGAAAACCGGTTCGCGAAACTTTGGAACATCCAGTTCCACGCGACACTGCAAGCTGGTTCTACGTTTTCGGCAGCGCCGCCCTCACGTGTTTCATGCTCCAGATCGTCACTGGCATCCTGCTCGCGCTGATCTATGTGCCTTCCGCGGGCGAGGCATGGAACAGCCTCCAGACGCTCAATCACGGTATTTCTCTGGGTTGGTTCATACGCGCCCTCCACGGCTGGGGCTCGAACTTTATGGTCGCAATCGTCCTGATCCATATGGTGCAAGTCTTCCTATTTGGTGCCTATAAGTTTCCCAGGGAGCTTACGTGGATCGTCGGCGTTTTTCTTCTACTTGTCACGCTCGGCATGGCTTTTACGGGCCAGGTATTGCGATTTGATCAGGATGCCTACTGGGGACTCGGGATCGGGGCGTCGATCGCTAGCCGTGTGCCGGTAATCGGGCCCTGGGCTGTCAACCTGATGCTCGGAGGCCCGATCATTGCCGGCGCAACCCTTTCGAGATTTTTCGCATTGCATGTTTTTGTCGTTCCCGGATTGCTCATAGCTTTCGTTGGCGTTCACCTGCTCATGGTGCTGAAACTGGGAATCAACGAATGGCCTATGCCAGGACGCATCGTCCGGCGCGCCACTTACATGCAGGAGTATCAGGAACTCACGCACAAGAACGGCGTGCCTTTCGTGCCGAATGCGGTCTGGAAGGACATTCTCTTTTCCGGCTTCATTCTTGCTGCGATTGCCATTTGCGCGATTCACTTTGGTCCCTTCGGTCCGAGCGGTCAGCCGGATCCGACCATCATTCAGACCGCCCCACGTCCCGACTTCTTTTTCTTATGGCTCTACGCGCTACTCTCGTTTCTACCCCCAGCTGCCGAAACGCCGATCTTGCTGATCGGCCCGGTCATCGGGATCATCGTGCTGCTCGCCCTTCCCTTTGTGGCAGGCGAAGGCGAGAAGAGCTGGAAACGCAGGCCGATTGCCGTTCTCACGATTTTCCTCGTAGCCGTAGGTCTCGGCACGCTGACTCATCTGGCTGAGCACACGCCTTGGAGCCCGGTAATGGACGCCTGGAGCAGTCAGCCGATCCCGGTGAAATTCCTGCAGGGGCGCACGGCATTAGAACGCCGTGGTGCGCTGGTTTTCCAGGCAAAGCAATGCCACAACTGTCATTCACTGGATGGCAAGGGAGGCCAGCGTGGACCTGCGTTAGACAGGGTTGCCCTGCATCTGACCGAAGATCAACTCATCCGTCAAGTGATCCAGGGCGGAGGAAATATGCCAGCCTATGGAAAGAATCTCAGCCCGCCGGAGACAACCGCGCTCGTTGCTTTTCTTGAAACACTGCACCCTGCAAATCAGAAACCAGCGCGCAATGCTTCTCAAGCGCTTGCGCTTGGCGCAACAGAGATCTCGCCACGGTAAACCTAGCCATGTCCCATTCTCACATGCTCCCGTTGTCGCTCGTGCTCGGCGTGGCTTGCGCTGTTGGTGTCACCGCATTGGTCTACCTGCGAGGATGGCTTTGCGTGCGAAGCGCTTTCCCCAACCTCATTCCCACCTGGCGTCTCGCAGCGTTTATGAGTGGCCTCGTTCTGGTGTGGACCGCAGTCGGATCTCCACTCGCCACACTCGATCACCAGTCACTTACGATTCACATGATGAAGCATCTTCTTTTGATGACGGTTGCTGCACCGCTAGTCTTAGTGGGCGCACCCGCATTTCCGTTAGTGTGCGGTCTACCGAAGGTCTTCATTAAAAGTCATCGTCCCCTGGCCAATGTGCCGGCGCGATGGCTCGAACGCTGTCTAAGGCATCCCATGTTGTGTTGGCTGGCAGGCACGGGAGTGGTAATCGGATGGCATCTTCCCGTTTTGTTTCAGTCGGGCATGCGTTCTCTCGGGATACACATTTTCGAGGATGTGTGTTTTCTCGTGGCCGGCCTTTTGTTCTGGTGGCCAATTGTGTTGTCTTCTCCGGGTGCGACAAGGCCGCCTCAGTGGTCCATGGCTCTTTACCTCTTCCTTGCCACGCTGCCTTGTGACATCCTTTCCGCGTTCCTTGTATTTTGTAACCGGCTTGTCTACCCCGTCTACCTGTCCACACCTCGACTGATCAGTCTGCCCCCCCTTGAGGACCAGGAATGCGCAGGCGCCTTGATGTGGGTTTGGGTGACATTCGCGTACGTGATTCCAGCCACCGCTCTCACCGTGCGGATGCTCTCGCGCTCGAACCCGCAAGCGCAAGGACAAATCCACGCTTCGACAGACAGAATGGCAGCGGTATCCCGGAACGATGCAAAGGCCGAGGCGCTCTGAACTTGGCAATCAAACTATCCTCAGGCAAATCCCGGCACAGTCCGCGTTCTTTAGCAGGCTTGCAGAAACTCGTCTACATCGTATCTGACAAAAATCCCGTGCTACTGCAACTGGGACAGCGAGTTCGACTCTTGCGTGTCGTCCCTCATCGTGCCTGAGGGGCGTTGGTGAGAGGATCGGGAAATGCCGAGCTTCTGCATCTTGTGGATCAGCGTAGTGCGTTTCAAGCCAAGTTTCGTAGCCGCACCCTTTGCGCCGCCGATGACCCACCCAACCGATTCAAGCGTGCGCAGAATCAGAACGCGTTCGGAGTCCTTTAACGTAGTTGCTGCCGGAGAAGTAACAATCCCTGTCGTTACCTCAATCGGCAGAGGATTGGGAAGCACGCCATCTTTGGAAAGGATCACGGCACGTTCCATCAGGTTCTGTAATTCGCGGACGTTGCCTGGCCATTGGTACAAGGTGAGCGCGGACATCGTTGTCGGAGGAATGTGATCGATTTGGCGACTCATCCGGCGGCCATAAATCTCGACAAAGTGTGCCACGAGGGCCGGAATGTCTTCGCGGCGTTCGCGCAAAGGCGGCAACATGACCGGAAATACGTTCAAACGGTAGTAGAGATCGCTGCGAAACTCGCCCCGGTTCGCCATCTCCATCAGATTACGATTTGTGGCTGCCACCAGCCGCACGTCCACCCGATGAGTGCGAGTGCTGCCCAATCGCTCGAACTCCTGTTCCTGAAGAACGCGCAGCAACTTCGGCTGCAACGCCGGCGGAATATCGCCTACTTCATCCAGGAAAAGCGTGCCTTTGTCGGCTAGTTCGAAACGGCCAATCTTTTGCGCGATGGCTCCGGTGAACGCGCCCTTCTCGTGGCCAAAGAGTTCACTCTCCAGCAGATCCAGCGGAATGGCCGCGCAATTCAGCCTTATGAAGGGTCGTCCGCACCGCGAGCTAAGGTTGTGAATCGCGTGCGCGATCAGTTCCTTGCCCGTCCCGGTTTCTCCCTGGATCAGAACCGTCGAATCCGTGGGCGCAACTCGTTCAACCTGTTCGAGAACCGATTCCAGAGCAGGACTGTTGCCTATGACCTGCTCGAATCTACGTTCATAAGACACTTGATCACCACTCTCGATTCTTTGGATAGCCCCCACAGAGAACCTCCCAGATCGCTTACGCTTTTCATCGGCCTCAATTCTCCAGAGCCGCTCGAACACTTTCGAGCAGCACCTCATCGTCAAACGGCTTGGCCAGGAACTCTACTGCTCCTTCTCTTAGCGCCTGCATGCGCATTTTTGTATCGCCATGTGCCGTGATGAAAATGGTCGGAATTTTGCATCGTTCAGCGTTCAGTTTAGCCTGCAATTCCAGGCCGGACATTCCCGGCATGCGAATATCCGCGATCAGGCATGCGGTCTGCTGCTGCTGGCCGGACTTCAGGAATTCTTCCGCTGACGCAAATGCTTGCGACGTCAGTCCAACCGATTTCAGCATCCCCTGCAAAGCACTCCTCATTAATTCATCGTCATCGACAATTGCGACCATTTTCGCTTTCCTCTTAATATCCATAGTTGCAAGATGCATAGCATCCTCACTTGCAAGGTACCGTCTCTCCGCCGGCGGTGCAATCACACCTTGGTATGAAGGACATAATCCTCGCCCTGGATCGTGGAGGTGCCTTTGGAAGTCATTCATGGACCTCGACTTTGGCAGGAAGGGTGAAGTGAAAGCTCGCACCGCGTGAAGAGTTGTTGGTCCCCCACAAGGCGGCCGCCATGCGATTCCACAATCGATTGGCTGATACGAAGTCCCATGCCGGTGCCGTGAGCTTTGGTCGTAAAAAAGGCGTTGAAAATTTGGTCGGCCTGCTGCGGCGGGAGCCCCACTCCCGCGTCGCTGACGGACACCACAACTTCCTCGTTCTCCCCTCGCTCCGAATTGAGGGTGAGCTCACGTCGCCCATCCACATCCCTCATCGCGTCCATGCTGTTCATCATGAGATTCATTAGCACCTGCTGCAATTGCACTCGATCGCCCATAATGTGGGGAAGATTTGTCGCCAGCTCCATCCGGACCGTTATCGAGTATCGTGCTGCCTCACTACCCAGCAGGACGACCATCTCCTGAATCACTTCGTTTACATCAACCAACTCTCGTCGCGGGGTTTCTTTCTTGAACAGCTGTCGGACGCGGCTAATGATCTCCGCTGCACGAGTGGCGTCTTTAATGGTTCTCGACGCAGCTGCACGCGCCTCTTGCAGATCCGTCGGATCCCGCGTAAGCCATCGCAAGCAAGTGTTGGCGTCGGTCACGGCGGCGGCAATCGGCTGGTTTACTTCATGCGCGAGGGAGGCAGTTAACTCCCCCATCGTGGTCGCCCGGCTCACGCGCGCGAGATCCGAGTTCGCCTGACGCAAAGCCTCTTCGGCGCGATTGCGGGATTCCTCAACGCGGCGCTTTACTTCTATTAACGCGGCGATGAGTAAAGTCGCGAGCAGGAAGACTGCAAATCTGAAGAAAAGCGCCGGTTCGACAGCTGGCGGAGCTGTCCTCCGCAGAAATAAGTAATTGAAGGCCACCGCGGAGAGACCAATCGAAAAGAGTCCTGGTCCCAATCCTCCGAAAAGACAGCTCACCGCGACAGCCAGAAGGAAGCACGACGCTGGCGCATCGATAGGCCATGCCACGGCCAGCGCGACGCCGCAGGAAATCGCCGCCAGACCGTAACGTTGAAGTTTAGATAGCCCTGTCATTCGCGACTGCGGGGCGGCAGCTCGAGCTTCGCCGCCATTCTCACCAGTTCCGCCAGCGATTCAGCCTGCATCTTCCGCATCACTTGCCCGCGTTGAATCTTTACGGTGACTTCACTGGTTCCGAGCTCATGAGCTATTTGCTTATTGAGCATGCCCGAAACCACCAGAGTCATGACCTCGCGCTCGCGTGCGGTCAGCAATTCATAACGCTTTCGCAATTCGGCAAGCTCATTCTGTTGTTGGCGCGTCACCCGGTCGCGCTCCAGTGCCTGGTGGATTGCATCCAGCAGATCCTGGTCGCGGAAAGGCTTCGTGAGGAACTCCACCGCGCCGGATTTCATAGCCTTCACTGACATCGGGATGTCGCCGTGACCGGTGATGAAGATGACGGGAATATGAACGCCCGCGGCCGCCAACTCGCGCTGAAATTCCAGACCGTTGACTCCAGGAAGTCTTACGTCCAGGACAAGGCAACTTGGTCCGTCCGGGCGTTTGCTGCAAAGGAACTCTCGCGGCGTCCCGAAAGTCTCGGAACGCAGGCCAACGGACTTCAACATGCCTTTCACGGAAGCACGCACCAAGTCATCGTCATCGACAACGAACACCGTGGGAGCGTCGGTGGTCGTCATTCGGGCGCCTCGGACTTGGTAGGCAGTGTGAAATAAAAACCGGCGCCCCGTGGCGGGTTGTCGGCAGCCCACAAGCGGCCGCCATGGGATTCGACAATGGAGCGGCTAATGCGAAGCCCCATGCCGGTGCCGTTGGGCTTGGTCGTGAAGAACGAATTAAAGATCTGGTCTGCCTGCTGCGACGGCAGTCCCACGCCGGTATCGGTGATCGAAACCATCAGTCGGCCGTCTTCGGCTCGCTGCGAGCGGATGCTGAGCTCGCGCGTTCCATCTACATCTTTCATTGCGTCGACGGCGTTGATCATCAGGTTCATCAGAACCTGCTGCAATTGGATGCGATCCGCCACGACCGGAGGAAGATCCGGCAATTCCGTCCGGACTGAGACAGAATACTGCGTTGCTTCACTGCGCAGCAGGACGACCATCTCCCGAATGATTTCATTTATATCGACTGGCTCGCGCTGCGGGCCAGCCTTCCCGAAGAGCAGTCGGATACGGCGGATGATATTGGCCGCACGCGTTGCGTCTTTCGCCATCCTTGACGCCGCGTCTCGCGCCTCTTCCAGATCGGGATGATCGCGTGCAAGCCATCGCAAGCACGTATTGGCATCGGTGACGGCGGCGGCAATCGGTTGGTTCACTTCGTGCGCCAGGGAGGCGGTCAGCTCGCCCATCGTGGTCACCCTGTTGACGTGCGCGAGCTCAGCCTCAAGCTGGCGCAGCCTCTCGCGTTCTTCTTCGGAGCGCTTGCGCTCGGTTACGTCGATGTGCGATCCCACTACCTCCATCAGGTCACCGCTCGCACTGAAAACCATGTGGCCGATGGATTGAATATGTTTGCCTGTCCCGTCGGACAGCATGATCCTGAACTCGTCGTACCAGTCCGTTTTCGCCCGCACTGCCTTCTCCATTCGTTCGCGCACTCTATCGCAATCATCTGGATGGATGCGTTGCAGCACTATTTGGCGATCCGGGGCTCCCTGCTGCGGATCAAAGCCCCAAATTTGGAAGGTTTCGTCCGACCAGTAGAGAGGAGTTCCTTCAGGGGTATAGGCCCAACTGCCGGTGTGCGTCAGCCTTTGCGCTTCCGCCAGATAAGCCTGGCTGCGTTGTAGCTGTTCTTGTGTCAGCTTCCGTTCCAGCAAAATTCCGGCGAGATGTTTGGCCATTTCGAGGGCATCGCTCTCAGCCGGGCTGGGGCTGCGCGGTTCGCGGTAATACATGGCAAATGAACCCAGTGCCTTGCCTGAACGCGCGAGTATGGGCGTGGACCAGCAGGCACGCAACCCGTAACGTTCAGCTAATCCCCGATAGTTGTCCCACAGCGGATCCTTGAGAATGTCGGTGACCACAACAGGTTCTCTGCGATACATGGCAGTACCGCATGATCCCGCCTGCGGTCCGATGCAAAGACCGTCGATGGCGTCAGTGTAGGCTTTCGGTAGACTTGGGCCCGCTCCGTGGCGCACGTGCTGTCCATCCTCATCGAGCAGAAGAACAGAACAAAGCAAGCCGGCAAATTGGGCTTCCATAACCCGCACCAGCTTCTCGAGTGTTTCCTCCAGTGGAGCATCGCGCGCTATCATCTCCAAAATTCGGCTTTCTCCGTCACGCAGCGCTTCAACTCGCACGCGTTCAGTTACATCCATCAAGGTGCCGACGATCTCAGTGATTTTGCCCGACTCATCTATTACGGGGTGAGCGATCGAATGCAGATGCTTTATTGTTCCTTCTGGAAGAACAATTCTGAAGTCAAATTCAGAGTCCTCCCTCAGTGTGGTTTCCATTGCGGCTTTCTGCAGGATTGCTGGTCGATCTTCAGGGTGGACTCGTTCGACGATGTCGGCCCATGTAGGGTCCACTTTTTCGTGATCATAGCCGAAGATGCGATAGGTCTCTTGCGACCAGAGGCGAGCGCCAGTTCGCACATCCCAGGCCCAACTGCCACTCTGCGTCAGCCTTTGCGCTTGAGCCAAGTACCCCTCGCTCCGTCGTAGCGCCTCCTCCGTCCGCTTGCGCTCGGTGATGTCCATCATGGTGCACACGAATTGCTCCACTTCCCCAGCAGCGTTCAAAACAGGATGCCCGACCGTGTGCGTGTATTTCAGGGTGCCGTCTGGAAGAAGGATTCGGTGATCCACTTCGTAATCCGTCTTTTCAAGGATGGCTCGATCTTTAATCTCTTGGACTTTAGCTCGATCCTCCGGATGCATGCGCTGCAGCCGGTCGTTCCAAGCCGACAGGCCTTGGGTTGGGTCAAAGCCATAGATGCGATACCACTCCTCGGAGAGATACAAGGCCTCCCATCCCGGTACGCGCCAGGCCCCACTCCCCGTATGCGTGAGCCTCTGAGCTTCTGCCAGATAAGTCTCGCTCTGCCGCAAGGCTTCTTCTGATCGCGTGCGTTCAGTGACGTCGCGGACGGCAGCAGAGACCAGCGTCCCCTCTTCCGTTTCCAGCGGACTGAGACTGATTTCCACGGGGAACTCGGTTCCGTCTCTACGCCGCCCGTATAGCTGCCGGCCTTCGCCCATCGAGCGTACTCGAGGATGGGCGAAAAACCCCATGCGGTGTTGAGGGTGCGAGCCCCGAAATCGTTCCGGCACCAAAATCTCAACCTCTTTCCCCAGGAGGTCGTCCCGCTGATATCCAAAGATCTTCTCAACCAGAGCATTCACCAGCACGATCCTGCCCTGCCGATTCATGACGATCATTGCATCCGGAGCGGATTCCAGAAGTCCGCGGAATTTCTGCTCGGCTTGCTTCCGCTCGGTGACGTCCATCACCGCTCCTACGAACTCAACTGTGCCCGATTCATCGCTTACGGCTCGGGCCAGAACATGGAGGTGCTTGATAGAGCCATCTAGCATCAGCAAGCGATATTCATGCTCAAAATTGTTCTTATCCTGCGAGGCCCTCTCAATTGTGTGTTTCACGAGCGCCGCATCTTCCGGATGAACCCGTTGGAGAATCAGTTCCACGGTCGGCGTCGTGGTTGGGTTGTATTGGAAAATTCGAAAAGTTTCCTCCGACCAGATGATCTCGCCGGTGGATGGCCTCCAGCCGAAGCTGCCCGTATGACTGAGCCTCTGTGCTTCCGCCAGGTACGCCTCGTTTCGCCGCTCGGCGCGCCGACGTCCGGCCAGAATGCGGTTTGCCTTCTTTACAGGCTCTGGCTCCAGCAGCTCGTTTTCATCGCCCTTCGCGGTCACAACTCACTCACCTCCGATACGATTCTCCGCGAGATGCGTGCCCAACACACGCTCTTGGATATTGGCAAAGGTGGTGTCACGGCTTGTGGAAGTGTCATCGCTGAAAGACACGAATCCACAGTTGTCGGTAATACTTTTTTTGCATGCCGTTCGTAACCACCGGGGGGCCCGTGGCTTCAGGCGTCTCAATCGTCCCCAGAAATGCATCTTCATAGAAGGGAGCGAGACTGAGATAAAAGGGATCGATACTGGGATCCCGGCTGTCGTTTTTTGCGATTTGCTCGACGCGATCAATCGGTTTTGGGATACTGCCGATTGGCTTAGGCATGGCAGTCGACGTAGGCGTAGCCATAACTACTACCCCTCTCAGGCATATTCTGAAAACATGATACCGCAGTGACATTTCGATGATCCCGGCGCCTTTGAGACGAGCGTAGGGGTATCGGAATCGGTGCGAGCGGCTGTGGACTGCTCGATCGCGCACGTAGCCGCAAAGAAGCTAGCGACGATGGCGTATTTCATCCACTGCAATCGCTTCATGTGCGAATGACCTTCTAAACCCAGGCTTTAGCGCCTAACGCCAAATCCACGGTCATGGCGTATGTGCAATACATCAGCCAAATACCGGTGATGAACTGAAACAACCCTACGAGACGGCCACCAGTACTCCAAGACAGTAAGCGCGTAGGAATCTCGGTCGCATAAATCAAGCTCAAGCCAACAAAGACAAGCATTACGGGGATGTCTCCGGCGCGCCGGAAAACGTCAGTCCCAAGAAGGCTGAGAAACAGAAATGCTATGGCCATCCAGCCATCCGGCTGAGCGCTGGAATTGAGATATCGCCGGTGCGCCATCGCGAACCAGTGAATGCCGTAGGCGGTGAATGCGAGGCCGGCCATATACAGAGGAGCCGCTTTGCCGAAGACGTTGAACCAGGTTAGACCGGTCAGTAGATAGATGCCGGTGAGGAACTGCATGAATCCCGGCATCCAGAACCCCCATAAACCCAGAGTCCGGTTGACGTCGGGACTGCTTTGCGGAAAACCAAACATGGCCTGACCACCCCAGATGAAGTAGCCGGTCGCCAAGCCGAAAAAGCCGATGGCAACCGGCACGAAAGGAGAACTTGCAAACGTAAACACCTGTGCTTCCATTTTTGACCTCGCTCCCTCACGCTCTCGCCTGCACGTTTTGTTCCGGCAAATATAAAGACTGAAAGCGGGCCGATGGGCAGATAACCCATTTACACGCGGGAACTTACTTCGCTCTGGGGTTCGAACAAAAGCAAAAGCCACGTGGGGACCGTCAGAATACTGACGCGATATCCGCCTGCCGACACCCGAAACTTCGATGAGTTTTCCTGGTGGGTACAAACCCTTGCAAAGCCTCCTATTAGCGGCGAGGCGGGTTTGGAGATCCGCGTGCAATTTGAAAGTACGGTCGCGATTTAGAACAGAACCGAAAGGATGGAATAGAGATGGCCAACCAGTGGGGCAAAAAGTGCGCGCACATACCGTGCTTGTGTGACGTGCCAGAGGATCAAAAATACTGCGGAGAAGCCTGTCGTGACGCGTGCGGCGAGGAAATCCCGTGTCAATGCGCCCATCGGTCATGCCCGCTCACGCTTCGGCAATTTCTGTCTCAAAGTACCGCTGACTTGGCCAGCTGAAAACGAAGTTTGCATCCGCGCGCATTTACCTCACGGACGAATCTGCCCGCTGATTGCAGGTGTAACTCTTCGAAGGAGAATCAACGGTGACATTCATAAAGCAAATTTTGTCGGTCTTTCTTTCATGTTGCCTCCTTTTATGCACTGCGCCGGGAGGGTTCGCCGCGCCGGCGGACCAATCAGCCGCACAGCCGCCGGTTCAAAACGCGAAGGAAACGCCCGCA
This sequence comes from uncultured Acidobacteriaceae bacterium, assembly GCA_963760855.1. Classification (GTDB taxonomy): domain Bacteria; phylum Acidobacteriota; class Terriglobia; order Terriglobales; family Acidobacteriaceae; genus Sulfotelmatobacter. The sequence goes on from CAVXFD010000011.1 coordinate 167,898, forward strand.
CAGCACGCTGGTAATCACCCGCTTTCTAGGCACAAGTGATCCGGGCGGTCGCTTCATTGCCGAAGATAGACGAATCCTGAAAGGATGCAATTGTTAATGATGAGCCAACGGACGAGAATGTGCGCACCCACCCTATTGCTTATCAGTGCGCAGATATTTCTGACAGCTCTGGGGGTTGGGCAAACCGTTCCCTTGCCGCAGCCTCCGCAGGTGCGGGCGAAGAATCATGTTGTGTCCCTCACGCTGCATGCCATAAATGAAAACGGCCGCGATGCTTTTGCTTTCAATGGCAGGACGGTCGCCCCCGTTATCCGCGCTTCCCCGGGTGACGTTCTCAAAATCACCTACATTAACGATCTTCCTTCCAAGTCCACTGAGACTTGTGCACCGAATCCCTGCATGGACATGACGAACCTGCATTTTCACGGACTCAGCGTCTCGCCCGATGCCCCACAAGATGACGTGTTAACCATGTTGGCCAAGCCCGGGCAGGTCTTGCACTACTCGGTTGAGATTCCGCGCGATCATGATCCGGGTCTGTTCTGGTACCACACTCATCCTCATGGCGAGAGTTACCGGCAAGTATTGGACGGAATGTCAGGTGCTATCGTCATCGAGGGAATCGAACGTTATGTCCCTGAAGTGGAACGGCTCCATGAGCGGGTGTTCGTGGTTCGCGGCCGCTCCATCAAGCACGATCCGAATGCCGCCGCACTCATGCGCGATGTTGGAATTCCAGCTATGGGATGTGGAGGAGAAGCCGAGGCTGTTGAGGAGATCTTTACAGTGAATGGGGCGCTTCGACCACGAATCGAAATCGCGCCTAAAGAGCGACAGTTCTGGCGTATCGTGAATGCTTCGGCGGACCGCTATTTGGACTTGCAACTGGACGGACAGACTCTTGAAATCGTGGCTCTCGACGGGATGCCGCTTGCCTACCACGACCCCAAACGTCCGACGATGGTCACCAGTCACTTGCTGGTCGCGCCCGCAGGCCGCCTCGAAGCAATCGTCACAGGACCGCCCGCTGGCACACATACAGCCTTGCGTACGCTTTGCGTAGATACTGGTCCGGTTGGGGATCCCAACCCAGAAATGGTGCTGGCTGATTTAGTGGCTCAGTCTGGTTCAGATATAAAGCCGAACCAGTCGCATGTTATCGACAAACATCCACCTGTTTACAAGCCAATTGACGTTGAGGGATTAAAGAAGACTGCACCGGACTTCGTTGTGACCTTTACCGAAGACAAGAACGGCTTCTACATCAACGGTCAAAAATTTGCAATGGATGCGAGTCCGATGACAATCGTTCGTGTCGGGACTTATCAGCATTGGCGTATTCTCAACTCAACTGCCGAGCTACATCCATTCCACATTCACCAGGTTCACTTCTTGGCTTATGCAGAAAACGGCATCCCTGTCCCACAGCCTGCGTGGCTGGATACGGTGAATGTTCCGTATGCCGGCTCCGTGGACGTTATCCTCGACTTTACCGACCCCGTCATCAAGGGTATGTCGGTATTTCATTGTCATCTGCTGAATCATGAGGATAAGGGGATGATGGCCAAGATCCTCCTCAAGTAGCAGACCGCTGATTTCGATTGCAACAGAGCGAGCCGACTGAATTCGCAGATCGCGACAGTTGAGGTGTGTCCCTATATGCTTTCACGCGAATCCGAACCTTGGCCCCAGCTCGCGTTCAGGAACTGTTCGTCCGACCTGGCGAAGACCGACTGGCGCCGAGACGACTGCTTTCCTCGGGGGCAAGTCGCGGTTGAGACCTGGGTGTTCCGTCACAAGGACATCCCATTTCAGCGAAGTACTTACTGTAGCGGCCATTTCGGTTCTTCTTTTGAACGGTCTACGATTTGCAAGCTTCAGGGACGTCCCATTACATGCAGATGGGCGTAGGGTGAGCCTGCCCACATGATGTAGGCTCCAGTCGGCTTATGCGTGGTCGGCAGTCCTGTGGTCTTCGGATCGAACGGCCACATGATCATCCAGTGTGGCCCCACGCTGATTGCCGGACTGGTCTTGTCATTGGGGTCTGAATCGCTCCTCTGCGTAGCGCCTGCGAGCATGTACGTGATACCTGGGACTGTATTCGTTGGTTTGGGTTTGTGGGCTTTGGCGTCGGCGAACCACTGCAACGAAGCAGCGTCTACACACATGGGCGGCTGCCCAATCACCTTTGGGTTTCCAGGCATACAGGTGAAACCGTTGCTGCCCTCGCGCAAAACTACGGTATTGCCCTCCACATCGGTGTCAATGATTCGAGCTGATCTGGCAATGTCATCAGGGCCGGCGGACATTGCCCGCGCTATTTTGCTTTGCGTAGTATCGCTCGCCTTCGGTGTAGAGTTTTGAGCCAGAGTTCTCGCCTGAACCGAGCGTCCGAAATTCGTCTCTATGACAAAGAGCATCGCGGTGGCAACCGCGAGGAAGGGAAGTATTCTTTTTGCAAGCTTCATATATCCCACCTTTCATTAACCGCTTCGCACATAACTTGAAATCAATAGAGCCACCGGTTCGTCTCGCGATCAGAGGAGACATTCTCTCCGGCAACTACGCGCTCTTTGGCGACCATGCCACAGTGCGGTCATAATCCTATTCGCGCACGCATCAACCGCCTTCTCAAGCCACTTCTGTCTTCGATTCCTTAACAAGTTGGCCTGCGGCATCGCGATCTGCCAAAACCATGGCATGATCCCTGCTGACACGGCCGGCCGGAATGGAAACGTCTCCAGCTTGCAAGCGCGCAAGCATTCCCGCTTTTTCGCTTCCAGTTACCAGCCATAGCACGCGACGGGAACGATTGATGATCGGATACGTTAGCGTCATGCGCCGCCGGTTCTGGTAGATTCCCGTGAGTGCTACGTCTGCATCTTTCACATCGAGGACTGGGTCCCCTGGCACCAGCGACGCGGTGTGGCCGTCAGGTCCGAGTCCCAAATGAACGAGATCAAGCACAGGCGGCGAACCTGCGATTTCCGCTAATGTTTGGGCATATCGCACGCATGCCGCCTCGACGTTTGTCGACTCCACCGGCATAGCGCGGATTTGCTCGGGGCGTAAAGGTGCATGCTCGAGCAGACTTTCACGTAGATGAGTGAGATTTCTGTCGGGATCGCCTTCTGGTGCGACTCTCTCGTCCACCTGCACGACATACACGCCGTTCCACGGCACTTCTTGCTTTGCGAGATCGCGAAGCATGATCCACGGTGTTTTGCCACCACTCACCGCCATCACGAACTTGCTTCGAGCTGTGACCGCATCTCGTGCTACCTTAGCGATGAGCTTGGCGGCTTTGCGTGCGACGGCGTCGGCATCGGCATAGACTTCGATCTTCATCACGCGGCCTCGCTTGCAAGTGCAAGTGCTGGCTTCTCGCCTGGATTGCTCCAGCCCCCGCTTGGCTCCACTCGATCAGCCTCGTTCGGGCCCCAGGTCCCTGGAGCATACTGATGAACCGGCGTGCTCTTTTTCAGTACCGGTTCCACGATCCGCCACGCTTCTTCGACGTAGTCTTCGCGCGCGAACAAGGTACTGTCTCCGGACATTGCCGCTCCCAGCACGCGTTCATACGCGTCCATCTCATCAGCGAGTGGAGAGTGGCTCGCCATCATCTCGCTGCTCTCAAGCGCGAGTCCCTCTGCGTTTGGGGCCAAGTTCATCATTCCCATGGCAATCGTGATCTCCGGACTCAACCGCAGCCGGAGATGGTTTTCTACCAACTCGCTATCCGGAATTAGCGTCGGAGGCTTACGAAACTTGGCCACAATTTCCGTAGAAGTTGTCGGCAGGAACTTGCCGGCGCGAATGTAGAACGGTACGCCTTTCCACCGCCAGGAATTGATTTCCAGCTTCACAACGGCAAAGGTCTCGGTCTGCGAATCTTTCGCCACCCCGTTTTCGTCGTGGTAGCCGCGGAACTGGCCACGCACAAGGTTCTTCTCCTCGACCGGTGGAATCGCCCGCAATACTTTGGCTTTTTCGTCGCGAATTGACTCGCTGTCGGTGCGGACGGGCGGCTCCATGGCCAGATTCGATAACACCTGGAACAGATGGTTTTGGACCACGTCGCGGATAGTTCCAGTCTGATCGTAAAACCCTCCACGGCCCTGCACACCGAAGTCCTCCGCCATCGTGATCTCGACGCTATCAATGTAGTTGCGGTTCCAAAAAGACTCGACAAAAGTGTTAGCGAAGCGGAACGCTAACACGTTGTTGACTGCTCGCTTGCCAAGATAGTGATCGATGCGGAAGATGTCGCCTTCGTCGAAGGTCCCAAGCAGAACCTTGTTCAGTTCCTGCGCAGATGCGAGGTCGTGGCCAAAAGGTTTTTCCACGATGACTCGAGCGCCCCGCCCGCAGTTCGACGCGGACAGATGCTCGACGACGGTTTCGAACAGCAGCGGTGGAATTGCCAGGTAATGCGCCGGTCGTTGTGCATCCTTGAGTTCCGTCCGAAGCGTAGCGAAGGTCGATGGATCCTGATAGTCACCGTCCACATACCGCAAAAGACCAACGAGCTTTTCGAAAGCGGCGGAATCGAGCCCGCCGTGTTTCTCCAAGCTGTCCTTTGCGCGAGCACGAAGTTGATCGAGATTCCATCCAGCTTTGGCTACGCCGACCACGGGAACGTTGAGATGCCCCCGCTTTACCATTGCTTGGAGCGACGGGAAAATCTTTTTGTAGGCGAGATCGCCGGTGGCGCCGAAGAAAACGAGCGCGTCTGAGTGGAAATTGTTCATAAATATCTCTCCTTTAAGCAGCCTCAGATTGGTCCTTCGGCTTTTCCAAATGTCCGCCGAATTCGAAACGCATTGCGGACAAAAGTTTGTCGGCGTAGTCGGCTTCGCCGCGTGAGCTGAAACGCTCGTACAGCGAGGCGGTGAGCACCGGAGCCGGAACCGCCTCGTCAATTGCGGCTTTGATCGTCCAGCGGCCTTCACCGGAATCGGAAACCCGGCCGGCGAACTTCGAAAGGCCGGGATCCTGGACTAAGGCGGTTGCAGTGAGGTCTAGCAGCCATGATGCGATAACGCTGCCGCGGCGCCACACTTCCGCGACGTCCCGCAGATTGAAGTCGTACTGGTAGTGTTCTGGATCGCGTAGCGGGGTTGTTTCGGCATCAACACCGTGCTGTTGCTTGCCGACATTCGCTGAGCGCAGCACCGACAATCCTTCTGCGTAGGCCGCCATAATTCCGTACTCGATTCCGTTGTGGACCATCTTGACGAAGTGGCCGCCGCCATTTGGGCCGCAGTGCAGGTAGCCCTGCTCCGAAGTGCCGTCGAGTTTCTCGCGTCCTGGCGTGCGCGAGATGTCGCCTATTCCCGGAGCGAGTGCCGAGAAAATAGGATCGAGGTGCTGGACGACATCCTTCTCGCCGCCGATCATCATGCAGTAGCCACGTTCGAGACCCCACACGCCGCCACTGGTGCCCACGTCCACGTAGTGGATCTGTTTGGGTGCGAGGTCTTTTGCTCGCTTGATGTCATCGATGTAATAAGAGTTTCCGCCGTCGATGAGGATGTCGCCTGCGTCGAGGTGCGGCAATAGATCAGCGATGGTTTGGTCGACGACCGCCGCAGGGACCATCAGCCATACTGCGCGTGGTTTCTGCCAGTTTCTTCACCAGGTCGATCAGGGAATCTGCTCCGATCGCGTGGTCTTTGACCAGATCGGCAACCGCTTGTCGGTGACCGGTCAAATGCAACACAGCTGTGTCCTTTCTTGATTAGCCGTCGCACCATGTTGGCGCCCATTCTGCCGAGTCCTATCATTCCGAGTTGCATAAATTTCTCCTCTCCTGAAAATTGTGTTCGATTCACTGTGCTACCTGCGTCACTGAGTTACGCAACGATTCCATTGCAGCGCCACGCATCTGTCGGCTGCAAATACGTGGAAGCGATCTCTGCCGTCTGAGCCCCGCTGAAGCGAGCCGGGCCAGGCAAACATTTTGCTTTGAAACGACCTCCGGTGATCAAACGGGAGGACGTATAAAAGTTGATTAAAGCGGATAGTGATCATTGGGACTCCTTCATTTTTCGGTAACGGCGAATCAAAGTATTGGTCGAACTATCGTGGGCGAGCACGGGTTCGGCGGGATTTTCGAGTTCCGGAATGATGCGCTGCGCCAAAACTTTGCCGAGTTCCACACCCCACTGATCGAACGAATCAATGTTCCAAATCACGCCTTGAGTGAAGACCGAGTGCTCGTAAAGCGCTACCAGCTTGCCCAGTGTTTCGGGATCAAGCTGTTCGGCCAGAATCGTGTTCGACGGACGATTCCCTTCAAAAACCCGATGCGGCACAAGCCAGTCCGGAGTGCCCTCCGCTTTCACTTGCTCTGGCGTCTTGCCAAATGCCAGCGCTTCCGTTTGAGCGAAAACGTTGGCCAAGAGCATGTCATGATGACGGCCCAGCGGATTTAAGGTCTTCGCAAATCCGATGAAGTCGCAGGGAATGAGGCGCGTGCCTTGATGAATCAGCTGATAGAAGGAATGTTGACCGTTGGTCCCGGGTTCACCCCAGTAGATGGGACCGGTGTCATGCGTAGACAGGTTTTCCCTTCAGCGTGACATGCTTCCCGTTGCTTTCCATCGTCAATTGTTGCAGATATGCGGGAAAGCGTTTCAGGTACTGTTCATAAGGCAATACCGCGACAGTATCCGCACCGAGGAAATCGTTGTTCCACACCGAGAGCAGGCCCATCAGAACCGGCAGATTGGCCTCAAATGGAGCGGTGCGGAAGTGCTCATCCATATCGTGGAAGCCGCGCAGCATTGCGCGAAAATTTTCCGGACCGACCGCCATCATGGTCGAAAGGCCAATCGCCGAGTCCATGGAATAGCGTCCGCCAACCCAATCCCAGAATTCGAACATGTTGGCTGTATCAATACCGAACTTCGAGACTTCCGCAGCATTTGTCGAAACCGCGACAAAATGTTTTGCAACCGACTTTTCATCGCCTCCCAGTCCAGCCAGCGACCAGGCACGAGCAGTCTGAGCATTCGTCATGGTCTCCAGGGTGGTGAAAGTCTTTGATGAGACGATGAATAGCGTCTCCGCCGGATCGAGATCCTGCACCGCCTCGGCGAAGTCCGTTCCATCCACATTCGAAACAAAGCGAAAGGTCATCGTGCGTTCCGAGTAGTGCTTGAGCGCCTCGTACGCCATGACCGGACCAAGGTCGGAGCCGCCGATTCCGATGTTTATGACATTCCGAATGCGTTTTCCGGCGTGCCCCTTCCACTCGCCGCTGCGCACACGATTTGAAAAGTCGGCCATCCGATCCAGTACAGCGTGGACTTCGGGCACCACATTCTTTCCCATCCACAAAGATGGATTGATCCTTCGGAGCACGCAGAGCCACGTGCAGCACCGCCCGCTTTTCGGTGATGTTGATCTTTTCCCCGCTGAACATGGCGTCGATCCGCGCTCGCAAATTGGACTCTGCGGCACGTTGGAGAAGGAGCTGGAGTGTTTCATCTGTAACCCGATTCTTGGAGTAGTCAAGGTATAGACCCACGGCCTCCACCGCCATGCGCTGCCCACGCTTGGGGTCATCTGCGAATAACTGCCGCAAGTGGAGCTTTGAAACTACCTTGCAGTGCGTCGTCAATGCTTTCCACGCGGATTGTTTGGTCGCTCGCTTCTTTACTTGTGGTTGAGGGTTCGCTGCCATTCTGATCTCCTTTTCATTCTTTCCATTACCATCTCGTCGCATGCAACTAAACAGACGCGAGGGAAGGTTTTGCTTCTTCCTCGGTTTTTGAGCTTACTCATGTTCTGCAGTCCGAATACTGCAGCTCGGACTAGAGCCGCGCGTTGTGGTGATGATGTGAATCGGCATCCGCTCCATGAAATCTTCGAAGCGGCCTTTTCTGGTGAAAGTCTGCACGAACTATGGTTTTTGCAGCATTTTCAGGAGGTGAAGCGCAACGCCGCCGGCCAGGTACACCCCGCCCGTCGCAAGAACTTTCAGCGCAAGATTGCCGGCCCTCGCTTGCCAATATTGACACGAACAACTCAACCGTTGCCAGGCACAATTCGCTTGGCTGCTGCGGATCGAAAGCTGCCTCCACAATGGCTTTGGTGTGATCTTTGGCAAATGCAATCAACTGAGTAATTTTCTGGCCGCTCCGGAAGGTTTTCCTCATCCCACAGCAATGCGTAAATATTGGGAACGCCGATTCCGGAGCAGACACGCTCCACCCCCACATGTCCGAAACGAGGAAGCAGACAATGCAGCAGACGGATCTGACGCTCGTCCGTGGGAGCAAAATCAGAATGCCCGCCTTCGGAGCCGTGGGCTACATACTGTGATCCATCCCAGGTCAGAAAGGATTCACCTAAACCTGTTCCTGGAGCGATGATTGCGATCGGGCCATTCGCGACTGTAGAGTTTGCAGACCTAACATGGATCGGAACAAAATGCTAATTGGAACGCGAAGTGCAGAAGACTGCGCACGGATGTTTCTGCCTCATCACGGCATCGTCTTTATAAGAGTCCCGGGTTCGTGCTTGAGGGCAACTTGATGGCTTAATGTGCAGGGTGGACGCTCTGGTCCGCCTGGTCCCAGGTAAGCAGGCTCGAGCTCACCAATGAAAAATGAAAGAAACCAAGTGAAATCTTCGTTTCAAGCACCTCTCGCCCCTACAACGCCGAACATGACACCAGTGACGCGCCCCACATGGGAGCAGGTCGAGGGTAGCCCACTCCCGCTGGGTGCAACATGGATTGAAGCCGAACAAGCGTTCAACTTCGCTGTGCATGCCGAACATGCCGAAAGCGTCACCCTTTTGCTCTACGCCCCGGCGGACTTGGTCAATCCCTTGTTGGCGTACCGTTTCGATTTTCTACGGAACAAGTCAGGCCGTATTTGGCATTGCCGCATCCCGCTCAGCGAAATTGGCGAGGCTCGCTACTACGGATACTCGGTTTCGGGCGAGGCCGTCTCTAACATTCATAGTTTTGATCCGGCGAAGGTCTTACTTGATCCGTACGCGACATGCGTATTTTTTCCACGTGATTTTGATCGCAAGCTGGCCATGAGAGAAGGATCAAATGCAGGGAAAGCCCCGTTGGGCGTGCTGACGGCCCAGCGTCCGATGTTCGATTGGCAGGGGAGCAACAGTCCACATCACGAGTCGGACGCTATCATTTACGAACTTCACGTAAAGGGCTTCACAAAAGATCCCAGCTCAGGTGTGGATCCGGCGCGCGCCGGGACGTATGCGGGACTTGTCGAAAAAATTCCATATCTAAAAGAGCTTGGCATCACGGTTGTCGAACTGATGCCCATTTTTCAGCGCGATCCTCAAGAAGGGGACTACTGGGGCTACATGCCTTTGACCTTCTTTGCGCCACATTCGCAGTATGCGAGCACCGTTGAGGATTGCCAGCACCTCGAATTCAAAAGTATGGTGAAAGCGTTTCATGAGGCAGGCATCGGAATCGTGCTGGACGTCGTGTACAACCACACCTGCGAAGGGGATCACCGTGGTCCAATTTACAGCTATAAGGGCTTCGACAGCGCCAGCTACTACATGATGTCGTCCGACCCCACCACCCCATACGCAAATTATTCCGGGACGGGCAACACTTTGAATTTTGGTAGAGGGCACGTTCGCAAGATGGTGATGGACAGCCTGCGCCATTGGAAACGCGAGATGCACATCGATGGCTTCCGTTTCGATCTCGCCTCCGTCTTCAGCCGCAACGCGGATGGATCTCTCAACTGGGGACATGGCCCGATTTTTGCTGAAATTGCAGCAGATCCGGAGTTAGGCAAACTGCAACTGATTGCAGAGCCATGGGACACGGGTGCTTACCAACTCGGCCGCGGATTCCCCGGCATAACCTGGCTGCAGTGGAACGGACGGTTTCGCGATGACGTCCGCCGGTTCGTCAAAGGGGATTCGGGATTGGTGCCCGACCTGATGCGTCGTCTCTACGGCAGCGACGATCTTTTCCCCGACGACCGAGCTGAAGCTTATCACGCTTATCAAAGCGTGAACTTTATCACTTCTCATGACGGCTTCACGCTGTACGATCTCGTCTCCTACAACGAAAAGCACAACTGGGCGAACGGCAATAACAACCAGGATGGTACCGACGCCAACTACAGTTGGAACTGCGGTTACGAGGGCAACAAAGGTGCGCCCGAGGAAGTGCTGGCGCTGCGCCGGAAGCAGGTAAAGAATTTTTTCTGTCTGCTTATGCTGTCGAACGGGACCCCAATGTTCCGGGCCGGCGACGAATTCTTGAACACGCAATTTGGCAACAACAATCCTTATAACCAGGACAACCAAACAGGATGGCTGGACTGGAGCCAACTGCAAGCGAATCAGGACGTTTTCCGTTTCTTCAAGAACATGATTGCGTTTCGCAAACGTCATCCTTCCTTAAGCCGCAGCCGGTTTTGGCGGGAGGATGTCACCTGGTACGGAGTTGGCGAGAAGGCTGATCTCTCAAACAGTTCGCATAGTTTGGCGTTCTGCTTGCACGGAGCCTCTCAGGACGATGATGACATCTACGTCATGATCAACGCGTACTGGGAAAAGCTGGAGTTCCAGGTTCAAGAAGGAACGGCGCAAGAGTGGATGCGAATTGTGGATACTGCCCTGGCGAGCCCGAACGATTTCTCAGACCGCGACGAACCTTTGCGAGCGTTGAGTTATTCGGTGGCTCCGCGATCGGTTGTGGTTCTACTTCGAACGAGAAATAGTCGATCGGAAGTCCGGAAGGAATGGAGTGCAAAAGCATTATGAGTGAACGATCGAAGGTCATTATTATAGGCGGCGGTTTCGGTGGGTTGTCCGCAGCGCAGCGGAGGCTCTGAAATCCGCGCCAGTTGACGTAACCGTGATTGACCGCCGCAACTACCACTTGTTTCAACCGCTTTTGTATCAGGTTGCCACCGGTTCGCTCTCGCCTGGTGAAATCGCCGCACCGATACGCGGCGTTCTGGGCGGCCAGAAAAATACGCGCGTGTTGCTCGGCGACGTAGAGGATATTGACCCAGTCGCCAAGCGCGTGCTGCTCGGTGACGGTGCGAGTTTCGAGTACGACTCTTTAATCGTGGCTGCCGGTTCGCAAACCTCTTACTACGGACATGACGAATGGCAGAAATGGGCCCCGGGACTGAAGAGTGTCGAAGAAGCGACCATCCTTCGGCATAAGATTCTCTACGCATTTGAGGTCGCCGAACGGTTACCCGACCCCGCTCAGCGGCGCGCATGGCTTACGTTCACAATCATAGGAGCAGGTCCCACGGGTGTCGAACTGGCTGGAGCCATTGGCGAGATTGCGCGGCAAACGCTCAGCGACTTTCGCTCCATAGATCCCGAGGATGCGCAGATTATTTTGTTGGACGCATCGCCACGTGTACTGATGCCATTTCCTGAAGACCTGGCTCATAAAGCCGAGCTATCACTTGCGAAACTTGGGGTGCAAACAAAGATGGGCGCGATGGTGCATGAGGTCACTCAAGACGGCATAAGCTATCAGGCCAATGGTTCCACCCAAACGCTGTCCACAAAAACGGTCATCTGGGCTGGAGGTGTGACAGTATCTCCGCAGACAAGAACGCTGGCGAAGCGTACGGGTGCTGAAACGGATCGTAGCGGAAGGATTAAAGTCGGCCCGGACCTGACCATTGCCAACTTTCCCGACATCTTTGTAGTCGGAGATATGGCTCTCTCTATCGACTCACACGGCAAGCCGCTGCAAGGGGTGGAGCAGGTAGCAATGCAGGGAGGGGTCTACGCGGCGAAGGCGATCGTAAGGAAAGTAAAAGGTAAACCGAAGCCAGCACCGTTCAGCTACTTCGATAAAGGAAGCCTTGCAGTCATTGGACGCGCGGCTGCGGTCGCCAACGTTTTTGGCGTGCATCTTTGGGGCTTACCGGCGTGGATCGTGTGGGCCTTCATCCACCTTGCTTACATCGTCGAGTTCCAGAGCCGGCTATTGGTTTTCGTTCAGTGGGCAATCCAGGATTTGACCTTTAGTCGTGGGGCGCGGCTCATTACCGGTGTGGCCCCCACCGACTTCAACTTCAATCATGCTGTTGCTGCGGAGCAACGTGCGGTCAAGCCCGCGGGTGAGAAGAAGAGCGAACGAGCGGTTGCTTAGGGACCGGGCTTTTCATGCAAGTTAGGTGCGGCTCGATATGTCGCGAGCCGCGCCCCTTCGCTCGGGTCAGCCGACTTTTTACGCAACTGCCTTTTTCGCAACTTGTGAGAGCGCGTACCCTTCCAGTTTTTGCGCATCGCTGTTGAATTTGCGGATGCCTTCGGCCAGCTTCTCCGTCGCCATAGCATCTTCGTTGTGCATCCAGCGGAAAGCTTTCTCGCTAAGACGCAACCGCTCGTCTTTGCTAGCCTTGGCGGTGGCCGGGTCAAGTTTGGGCTCCACTGTGCCCTCAGTACGCTCCAATTGATCGAGCAGTTCGGGGCTAATGGTTAACAAATCCGACCCCGCGAGGCGGACGATTTGATTCACGTTGCGGAAACTCGCTCCCATGACCTGAGTCTTGTAACCGTACTTCTTGTAGTAGTTGTAAATGCGAGTGACCGAGGCCACGCCGGGGTCCTGGTCTGGGGGTATTTCTTTGCCGCCTCCCTCCTTCTTATACCAGTCATATATGCGTCCGACGAAGGGCGAGATCAGAGTTACTCCAGCCTCGGCACAAGCGGCTGCCTGAGCGAAACTGAAAAGCAGCGTCAGGTTGCAGTGAATTCCTTCCTGCTCCAGTTCGTTGGCCGCCTGAATCCCTTCCCAAGTACTGGCGACCTTGATCAAGATCCGTTCGCGAGGCACACCTTTCTTCTGATAGAGCGAGATCAGCTTGCGCGCCTTGGCAACGGTTCCGGGAGTATCGAAACTGAGGCTCGCCGCAACCTCAGTTGACACGCGGCCGGGAACGACCTTGAGAATTTCGCTTCCGAACAGAACGAACATCTGGTCGATGAACTCTTCCGCCATCTGCTCGTCGCTACCGCCCAGTTCGGAAGCCCGCTCGGCGGCTTCTTCTACGAGGTGCCGGTAGGCCGGCATCTGGGCAGCATGATAAAGGAGAGAGGGATTGGTGGTTGCGTCCTGCGGCCGGTGGCGGTGGATCGCTTCAATATCGCCAGTGTCGGCCACGACTGTCGTGTACTGTTTTAAAGATTCAAGCAACGTCATTGTTTTCTCCTGTGATGCAATCTTAACAATCAATCCGTGTGGTGTTCACATCGAGCAGCTCAGCTAGTTTTTCTTCATCGCAACGATCGCCGGTCCCGGTGTGAGCAGCTTCTCAATCGCGAGGCCCATTGTGGCTTTCATCTCAGCCACAACGGCGGGCACATCGCGCTTTCCGACCGTTCCGACCTCGGACACCTCGTTCGTCCAGACTGTCGCACCGGTTGCAAGGCTCGTCATCTGGGCAGAAATCGCAACCTCAACCTTGACGGCACCGCCGTAGTCAACTTCCTCAAGTTTCTCGAGGCGTCCGCTAAGAACGTAATCGATGTCTGAGCGCCCATCGTACGACTTTACTTGTGCGAAATTTCCGCTCGCTCGTAGGCGTTCAGTAATCGCGTTTGTCACGAATTCGCGTGGATCAACCGCCCAACGGTGATAATTGTAAAAACCGATTTCCTCCGGAGAGGTTTTGTACACGATAGCGCCCTGCCGCAGGTAAGTGGGCGATTTGAACTCCCGTACTGCCAATGACGTGCGGACGCCTTCTGGTGCCGGAGGATCGGTCGGCGCCTGCAGGTGGAGAGTGTAGTAGTTCGGATACTTCGCCGGGCCGCCGCAACCGCTCAAAATGATCAGCGCCACCAACCCGAACCAAACTGCCGCATATTTCTTCATATCGCCCTCTTCAATTCTTCTGAGACGTTTCGGCATCCGCGTTTATTTAGGAACCTTGCGCTCCTCCGGCTGCTTGATCCGAATCAGACTCCACGGACGCTGCTTTAGCGAGTCGGTCAGCTGATCCAGGTTGTCCGTTGCCACGCGCAGGTTTTCCACGGTGTCGTCAATATCTGTCGCGCTGTCGAGCGGAAGGACTCTGGCAGAAATATCACGCGTTTTGATGCGGTTTTTACACCTGGAATTAGACGACAAACCAAACTTGGTTTCCGGCCCGATAGCGCAAACGAGAGACGCACCATGAGTGACAAGCTTCCCGTCGTCTATTTAGCAAGGCATGGCAATACAGCTTGGACACATTCCGGCCAGCACATTGGCCTCACCGATCTGCCTTTGACCCCGGATGGCGAGCGCAATGCCGAACGCCTTGGAGAGCGTATGAAGGGGTTGACCTTTGCCAAGGTTTTTACCAGTCCACTGCAGCGGGCCGCTCGAACCTGCGAACTGGCGGGATTCGGAGCCGTCGCCGAAAGCGATCCTGATCTGGTGGAATGGAACTATGGGAAATATGAAGGGTTGACCTCCAGGCAAATTCTGCAACAACGCCCCGACTGGGATCTGTTCCGTGACGGTTGTCCGGGAGGCGAATCGCCACAACAAATCGGCGAGCGGGCCTACCGGGCTGTCCAGCGGATCCGCAGCGTGCCGGGTGACGTTTTGCTCTTTTCGAGCGGACACTTTATCCGCGTATTGACCGGGTGCTGGCTGGGTTTGGGACCCGCTGGCGGCAGATTGTTTCTGCTAAGCCCCGCCAGTCTCAGTGCCCTTAGCTGCGAACACAATCCGTCCCGACCTGCGGTTCGGCTGTGGGATGACGATCGCCACGTGGGAGCATGAACGGCGAAACCTTTCGACGCTGTAAATAATCAAAGCCAATAAGTAAGATCCCGAGGTCCTCGAATGAGCACAAAAACCGTAGCGCAAGCAAAACCCGCGAAGATCGTCCCCATGGCGACGAAGTCAGAGAATCTTTCCGACCTTCTCCCGCAATACGGCGGCAACTTGATTCGATTCGCCGGAACTGAAGGGGCCCTTTATGAGAGGCACCTGGTTTTCGATCGCGCGATCGACCCAAAAGTAGCGAGCGCACGCGAACGCTTCGAAGCGTTCGCGCACTCTGTGCGCGATGTCTTGGCGCAACGATGGGTGCAAACCAAGACTACCTATGAGCGACAGAATGCGAAACGGATTTACTACCTGTCTATGGAATTTCTTCTCGGGCGTTCGTTGACTAACAATGTCACGAACCTACTGGTCGACCCCATAGTCCAGCATGCCGTCAAAGAAAAAGGAATCGACTGGCTGGAGCTGATCGAGCAGGAACCGGACGCTGGCCTTGGTAATGGTGGCCTCGGACGCCTTGCTGCCTGCTTCCTCGACTCGATGGCTACGATGGAGCTTCCGGCAACCGGTTATGGTTTGCGATACGAGTACGGAATGTTTCGGCAGTCATTTGTGAACGGGTGGCAGCAGGAAACCGCCGACAATTGGTTGCGCAACGGTGACCCATGGGAGATCTGCCGTCAGCACGAGGCGGTGGAAATTAAGCTGAACTGCAGCTTCAAGGTGCGGGACGGAAAGGTTGAGGTGATCCCGAATCGACCCTCCAGCCTGTGCGGAATTCCATTTGATCGTCCAGTGGTTGGGTACGGAGGAAAGACCATCAACACTCTCCGCCTATGGGCCGCCGCTGCCCCCGACTACTTCGATTTTCAAGAATTTGGCACTGGAGATTTCATCGGTGCACTGGCTGGAACCCTCGAAGCGGAATCGCTGACCCGGGTGCTCTATCCAGATGACTCTACCACCGCCGGACAGGAGTTGCGTTTCACGCAGGAATACTTTCTGGTGGCCTGTTCCATGGCCGATTTGATACGTCGCTTTCTGAGGCACAACACCGATTGGGAGGAGTTACCGGAGAAGGCAGCCATCCAACTGAACGACACACATCCTTCCATGGCAGTCGCGGAATTAATGCGCATTCTGCTGGACGATGCGCACCTTGGATGGGACAAGGCGTGGGACCTGACCAGGAAAACCCTGGCGTATACCAACCACACATTACTGCCCGAGGCCCTCGAGAAATGGCCGGCAGCGTGGTTTGAACTCCTTCTTCCGCGCCAATTGGAGATTATCTACGAGATCAATCGCCGGCTACTCGATGAGGTCCGCGTTCGATTTCCTGGTGACGAGGGCCGGATTGAACGCATCAGCTTGGTGGAGGAAAAGCCTTCACGAAAAATTCGGATGGCAAACCTCGCTATCGTAGGTTCGCATAGCACGAACGGGGTCGCCGCCGTTCACTCGAAATTGTTACGCACGACAACCGTTAAAGATCTGGCCGACATGTTTCCGGAACGTTTCAACAACAAGACCAACGGGGTCACGCCACGGCGCTGGCTGCTGGAAGCGAATCCCGGCCTCTCGGGAGCCATAACCGAGGCGATCGGTGACGAGTGGATCACTGACCTGAGTCAACTCCGGCAGATAAAAGAGCTCGCCAGTGATTCGGGTTTTCAGGAGGCATTCCACACTTCAAAGCGTGAGGCCAAAGTTAAATTCGCCCATTGGCTCAAGACGACGTCCGGACAAATCGTGGATCCTGACACAATTTTCGATTGCCAGATCAAGCGCATCCACGAATACAAACGACAACTCCTGAACGCGCTGCGAATCATCATTTGTTACAACCGCATTCGCCAAAATCCAAGCTTTGAGATGGCGCCCCGCACGTTCTTCTTTGCTGGGAAAGCTGCGCCCGCTTACAAGCTCGCCAAACTTATCATCAAGTTCATCAACAATCTGGCAGGTACAATCGATGGAGACCCAATTGTCCGCGGCCGGATGAAGGTGCTCTTCCTACCGGAATACAATGTTTCCCTGGCGGAACGTTTGATGCCCGCCAGCGACGTCTCCAACCAGATTTCGACCGCAGGGTACGAAGCCAGTGGAACGAGCAACATGAAATTCATGATGAATGGCGCTCTGACTGTGGGCACTCTTGACGGCGCTACCATCGAAATGGCCGAGGAAGCAGGAAAAGAGAACCTGTTCCTGTTCGGCCTCACAGTGGAACAAGTTCAAAACAGCCGGGCCTGGTACAACCCCTATTGGCACTATGAGCACGAACCAGAGACGCGGGCCGCGCTGGACCTTATCTTTTCTGATTACTTCAGCCGTAACGAGCCCGGCGCCTTCGCTCCAATTCACGATACCTTGCTCACCAACGGCGATCATTACATGCACTTGGCGGACCTCACCTCTTATGTTCAGGCGCAGGATCGACTCGGGGATCTTTATGCCAATCGCGCCGAGTGGGCGCGAAAAGCCATTCTGAACATCGGCAGCTCAGGAAAGTTCTCGAGCGACCGCACCATTCACGAATATGCAACCGAAATCTGGAAGGCGGAACCATGCCCCATACTTTAGAAAAACAATTCGCCGCAGAAGGTCCGGCAATTTCCCCTCTGGCAGGGAAACCCGCGCCCAAGGAACTGCTGATCGACCCAGCGCGCTTGCAACGAGACTATTACGAGCGCAAGCCAGACGTAACCGACCCCAACCAATTGGTCGCTTTCGGCACCAGCGGACATCGCGGCTCACCGTTTCACGGCACGTTTAACGAAGCGCACATTCTGGCAATTACGCAGGCCATCTGCGAATACCGCAAAGGTCAGGGCATCGACGGTCCTTTATATATGGGGAAGGACACTCATGCCGTTTCAGAGCCCGCGCAGCGCACTGCCCTCGAAGTGCTGCTGGCAAATGGAGTTGAGACCATCATTCAGGAAAATGGCGGCGTAACCCCGACGCCCGTCATCTCCCACGCCATTCTCGTCTACAACCGCGGACGGAAGGAATACTTCGCCGATGGCATCGTAATTACGCCGTCACACAATCCGCCGGAGGACGGAGGGTTCAAGTACAACCCGCCCAATGGCGGCCCCGCCGACACGGACGTAACCGGCTGGGTGCAAAATCGCGCCAATGATCTATTGCGATCGGGCAACAAAGATGTAAAACGCGTTCCTTTCGAAAGGGCCATTCGGGCAACCAGCACGCATCAGGAAGATTTCGTGATGCCATTCGTTCGCGACCTCATGAACGTTGTGGATATGGATGCGATCCGCAACGCGCGCCTGAAACTTGGGGTGGACCCTCTGGGTGGAGCCTCGCTGCCATATTGGGATCCCATCAATTCGATTTACGGATTAGAAGTGGAAGTCGTGAACAGAAAGATCGATCCCGACCTTCTCATTTATGACCGTGGATCACGACGGCAAAATCCGCATGGATTGTTCGAGTCCTTATGCCATGGCCCGGCTGGTCGGGTTGAAAGATCAATTCCAGCTGGCTTTCGGGAACGATACCGACGCGGACCGGCACGGCATTGTGAGTCCAACCGCGGGATTGATGAATCCCAATCATTATTTAGCGGTAGCGATCCAATACTTGCTTACGCACCGGCCACATTGGCGGCAGGATGTTATCGTGGGAAAGACCCTCGTAAGCAGCAGCATGATTGATCGAGTCGTCAGTAAGCTTGGACGCCGCTTGTCCGAGGTGCCCGTCGGTTTCAAATGGTTTGTGCCGGGACTCTTCGATGGCTCGTTCTGCTTCGGCGGTGAAGAGAGTGCCGGAGCGAGCTTCCTTCGTCACGATGGCACTGCGTGGGCCACGGACAAGGATGGGCTTATTATGGTGCTGCTCGCGGCCGAGATTACTGCCTCGACAGGAAAGGATCCCGGCGAGCATTACCGCGAACTGACCGCAGAATTCGGCACGCCGTATTACACACGCATTGATGCGCCGGCCACTCCGGAACAGAAAGCGAAATTGCAGAAACTGACGCCGGATGCCGTCAAGGAATCCGATCTGGCGGGAGAATCCATCACTGCTAAGCTGACTAAGGCGCCGGGCAATCAGGCTCCTATTGGCGGCCTGAAAGTCACAGCAAAGAGCGGCTGGTTCGCGGCACGCCCATCCGGCACCGAAAACATCTATAAAATCTATGCGGAGAGTTTCAACAGCGAAGCACACCTCCATGCGATTCTGAGCGAAGCGCAGGAAATTGTAAGGAACGCTCTCGACGCTGGACCTGATCAATGAATCACAGCACCGGAGAAACAAGAGTTCCGCCGTTTCCAGCCGAATATCGTGCCTCGGGGCTGCTCTTGCATGTGACTTCTCTTCCTTCGCCCTACGGCATCGGCGATCTCGGACCGTCGGCCTTTTCCTGGGTCGATCGTCTCCATACCGCTGGCCAGCGTTGGTGGCAATCCCTTCCCCTGGGACCAACGGGTTATGGGAATTCGCCCTATCAGCCAATGTCGTCATTTGCTGGCAACGCCCTGCTGATCAGTCCCGAGAGCCTGATATCAGACGGATTGCTGGCCGAGAAGGATTGCGAATCTCACTTTCCGTCCGACTTCGTTGACTACGATGCTGTGATTCCGTTCAAAGCCGGCCTTCTCCAAGTTGCGTGGAAGCACTTCAAGTCTGGAAACCGCACGGATCTGCGGCTGGAATATGATGAATTTCGAAATCAGCACGAACATTGGCTGAACGATTACGCGCTGTTCCGTGCGTTGAAGGCGAAGTACGACGGCGCATATTACCTCGACTGGCCCGAAGACCTGGTTCAGCGTCGACCGGAGGCTTTGGCTAGCGCGCGTCGAGAATTGGCGGATGAAATCGAGCAGGTCTGCTTCGCACAGTTCCTACTCTTCCGCCAGGGAGACCGACTTAAGGTCTATGCGCGTTCCAAAGAGGTGCGACTAATCGGAGACCTTCCCTTTTTTGTCTCTCCGGATTCCAGTGATGTGTGGGCGAATCCGGAGTTATTTCTGCTTGACGAGCACCACCGTCCACGCTTCGTCGCCGGCGTTCCCCCTGACTATTTCAGCGCACAAGGACAATTGTGGGGCAATCCCGTCTACAACTGGGACGCACTTCGCGCAACCGGCTACCGATGGGCGATCGATCGGATCCGTGCCCTGCTTTTTCACGTGGATGCGATTCGCCTGGACCACTTCCGCGGATTTGCGGCCGCCTGGCATGTCCCCGCAGGTGCGCCAACGGCTCAGACGGGCCAGTGGGTACCAGGTCCGGGTGCGAACTTTTTCGAAGCTGTATCCAGGGAGTTGGGCGTCTTGCCCTTCATCGTCGAAGATCTCGGAATCATTACTCAGGATGTCCGGTCGTTACGTGACCAATTTCAACTCCCGGGAACGCGTGTTTTGCAGTTTGCTTTCGATGGTCATACCGACAATCCATACTTGCCTCACAACTTCGTCAGCAATACGGTGGTCTACACCGGCACACATGACAACCCGCCAACCCGGGAGTGGTACGAAGAATTGCCTGACTATCAGCGGCAGAACTTATGGAATTACCTCCAGCGAGCGCCAGGTGGAAATTCCGATGCGGCGCCTGCACTGATGGATCTGGCATGGTCGTCGAAAGCGGCGCTGGCAATTGCTCCGTTACAGGATGTGCTCAACCTCGGGGCAGAAAGTCGCATGAACGTGCCGGGTCAGCCGGGCGGAAATTGGCGCTGGCGGTGCCGCGAAGGCATGTTGTCTCAGTCAACGTTTGAATGGCTGCGGAATCTGACGGAGACTTCGAAACGTTCGGGTGCGTCGTCGGGCTCTCAAGGAGGAAGTTTGGGAAACGAATCGACGCCAGTTGCGGTTTCTCGTCTTTAGATCGGATTTTTTCTGCGATCGAAGAATAAAAGGTCCATTCTCCACGCCTTACGATGCCCAGCCTTGGCCTCACCTGCCTGCTTGGCCATCGGCCGTTCCATTGTGGAGTCGGATGGCGGCCGGTTGTGGGCAACCGCTAACGACGGACGAGGTGCAACCTCTCATTTCAGCTTGCCGAACCAATTATCCGAGACATCGCCCTCGGTTCAGTGAGGGATTTCGGTCCAAGTGCTGGCGGCCTAACCCGGGTGGAGCAGGATTGCCCCTGTTAATTTGCATATGTGCTCGAAAGGTGATGGTGGCCAGGGACGGAGCTGAACGCCGCCGTCGGCCTTTTCAGGGCTGTACTCACCCGAGCCTATCTGTTGATTCTGCAAGACATAGCTCTGGAACCGTGCCTGATTTTGTCGTCGTTATTGGAGCCAAAATGGAGCCAAGTCCTAAAAATCTGAGCCTGAAGAATCGGTTGTCGAACAAGGCCGTCAGAACGCTAGGGCCTTTCGCAAAACCTTGAAGCCGTGTCGTCGAGACATAACTCACGCGAACAAAAACTCCTTCGTCCGCAACTCCTTAATCGTATCCCGCAACTTCGCCGCCTTCTCAAACTCAAATCGCTTCGCCGCCTCGCGCATGTCACTTTCGAGCTTGACGATGTATCCCTCCAGCTCTTCCTGCGATTTGAATTCCGGCATGCCTTCGGACTCACTTGCGGTCAGATCGGCGTAATCCGCGGCAACGATTCCCGCCAACGTCATATCCAGCGGCCGCACAATCGACTCGGGCGTGATCCCGTTTTCGGTGTTGTAAGCAGTCTGGATCTCGCGCCTCCGCAGCGTTTCATCGATCGCCCGCTTCATCGAATCCGTCATACGGTCGGCATAGAGAATCGCCCGGCCACGCAAATGCCGGGCGCACCGCCCGATGGTCTGGATCAGCGACCCCCACGAGCGCAGGAAGCCTTCTTTATCCGCATCGAGAATCGCCACCAGCGAAACTTCCGGCAAGTCGAGGCCTTCCCGCAGCAGATTGATGCCAATCAATACATCGAACTCGCCCTTTCGCAGATCGCGCAAAATCTTCACCCGCTCCAGCGTCTCGATCTCCGAGTGCATGTACCGGCACTTCACTCCCACCTCGGCGTAATACTCGGCCAGATCCTCGGCCATACGCTTGGTTAGTGTAGTCACGAGCACGCGCTCACCCTTATCCACGCGCGCACGAATCTCATGCAGCAGATCGTCGATCTGTCCCTTTACCGGACGCACTTCGACTTCAGGATCGATGAGCCCCGTGGGACGAATGATCTGCTCCACCACAACCCCGGAAGATTTCGTCAGCTCATACGGCCCCGGCGTCGCCGAGACATACACCATCTGGTTGGTCCGATGTTCGAATTCCTCAAACGTCAGCGGACGGTTATCCAGCGCCGAAGGCAGCCGAAAGCCATACTCCACCAGCGTTTCCTTGCGCGAACGGTCCCCGGCATACATGCCACGCAACTGCGGAATCGTCTGGTGCGATTCATCCACGAACATCAGATAGTCGCGCGGAAAGTAATCCAGCAAGGTGGGCGGAGGTTCCCCAGGCATGCGTCCTGTAAAATGCCGCGAATAATTTTCGATGCCGTGGCAATAGCCCATCACTTTGATCATTTCCAGATCAAACTTCACCCGCTGATGAATGCGCTGCGACTCGACCGCGCGCCCTTGCTTCTCCAGTTCCACTTCCCACCAAGCCAGCTCCTTCTTGATCGATTCCACCGCCGTGGCGCGAGTCTCATCCTTCATCACGTAATGTGTCTTGGGATAAATCGGAAGCCGCATGTATTTCTGCTTCACCGTGCCGAACAGCGGATCGATCTGCGCCAGCGATTCCACCTGATCTCCCCATAACTCGATCCGATAGGCCATGTCGTCATAAGTAGGAAAGACTTCAATCACGTCGCCCCGCACGCGAAACGTCCCGCGCCGGAACTCGCCGTTAGTTCGCTCATAAAGGATGTCGACCAACTTGTGCGTGATGTCCTCACGCGCGATCTTCTGCCCTTTTTCCAGAAACAACATCATGCCGTAGTAAGCTTCCGGCGAACCCAGTCCATAGATACAGCTCACCGAAGCCACAATCAGCGCATCGCGGCGCTCGAATAATGACCGCGTGGCCGAAAGCCGCAGCTTGTCGAGTTCATCGTTGATGGTTGCTTCTTTTTCGATATACAGATCAGCGGCCGGAACGTAAGCCTCAGGCTGGTAGTAATCGTAGTACGAGACGAAATATTCCACCGCGTTGTGCGGAAAGAAATTCTTGAACTCGTGATAGAGCTGCGCTGCCAGCGTCTTGTTATGCGCCATCACCAGCGCCGGACGGTTCACCGCCTCGATCACCTTCGCCATCGTATAAGTCTTGCCCGACCCCGTGACGCCCAGCAGCACCTGATGCTGCTCGCGGTCGTAGACCCCGCGCAGCAGCGATTCAATCGCGCGCCCCTGATCCCCCTGCGGTTTGTAAGTAGAAACGAGTTTGAAATCCATGAAAGAAACTCTTCGCCCTTTAGCCACTCCTTTAGCTTGTCTTCCGAGCGAAGCGAGGAACCTGCTGTCCGCCGCTACCCTCACAGACGGCAATTTCGTCGCACAAGAATCTTTCTATTATAAACGCTGAGAGAACAGCGGCAGGATCTGCGGGCTCAAATCAAAACGCCAAATCTCGCGTCCCTAACGAACGATTGCTCCCTTGTGAATCTCGATCGCAACCACCGCACCCGGACCCTTGCCGACTGAGTGCACATACTCAACTTTAGCCGGCCTTCCCTCCAGGTCCGAGCAAGGGTTAAGATTCCCCTTCAACGTCACACCGAGCGAGCTGTAGTCGATCTTGAAATAATTCCCGGAACGCACTTCCATGGTCTTCCCTGCGACAACCACATCCAGATCGATTGCCGGAGAGTTGCAATGCACGTTTTTTACTAGGCCGGTCACAAAATGGTGTGGTCCCTTCGGAACAACCTCCTCCTCAGATGCCGGCCCCTCAGCGGCCGGATTTGAGGCTGCGGCTGCCTCGCCGGGCTTGCTTGTGCCTTCTGCCCGCGATGCTGCCGCTTTCATCTGATCACTAAAGTGAAACCTTTTTTCCTGCGCTTGCGCATATTCTTCCGCATGCATCAGAAAATTCTCGGCCATTGCACTCTCTTGCGGCGTACTCGCCAGATGCATAGCGTTCCGGATCACCGTCACCGCATCTTTCCCGCGCTCCATCTCGAGCAAAACGCTGGCCGTGTCCATGCGGTAGCTCAGATTCCCCGGCTCCAATTGAACCGCACTCAGCGCCATCAACCGCGCTTCGTCCAGATTGCCATTCCGCGTCGCCAGGAACGTCCCCAATCGGTCATAACTCGGGGCAAAGTTAGGATTCAGCTTGATGGCGGTCCGCAAGCTGCTTTCCACCTTGACCGCACGCGCGGCGTCCATCGGAACATTCATGGACATGGCGGCAAAATAGTAGTGTGCCAGGTAACTCTTCGAATCAAGGGTTACCGCCTGTGCATACCAATTTCTGGCTTCATCGATGTGCCCTTGGCGGAATTCCAGGAACCCCATCGTTTCGTGCGCCAACACGTTGGTTGGATCTTCCTTCAAGGTGCGGTCAAGAATCGCGCGAGCGTCCGCACTTCTATCGTTGTAAGCCAGAAAATCGGCTCGCACTGCGTCGGCCTGCGCAGGGGTGAGCGCCTCGGCATGGAATGCCGCGGCATCCACATCCGGTACACTTGCCATCTTCAAATATTGAAAACTCCCTTGCCGAATGTATCCTTCCAGCGCCGATTGCAATTGTTTCAGATCTCCAAAGGCTCGTGTGGCCGCGGTTACCGCATCCACATTCTGGCCGAGCAGTTGTGCGTAGTCTGCCAGGCGTTGCGTCTCGTTGCGATAATCATTTAATTCCAGGTAGTGAGTCAGTGCCCACGACTCGCCGTAAAAAATCGAGCCTTTATTTTCTTCGTGGTAATAGGGCGACGTATGGTCGATGGTGAACAGCATCGACAGCGGCAACAGACGGTTGCTGCGCAACAACTCCAGATTTTCCGGACTCGGCTGCCCTATTTCGACGTCCTTCTCCCGAATGTCCGTATTTTGGTAAAACTCCGCCAAACCTTCATTCAGCCAAAGCGGAATAAAATCCGCCTTGCTCAGGAGCAGATGGGTGTATTCGTGATACACGACTGCATAGGGATGCTCGCCCTCGGCATCGAGCCGCATCAAGACGTAATTCTTGTCCATGCCGCGCAGAAAAAGTCCGCCCAGCTTGAGTTGCCCCTTGGCCAGATACGCCGCTGGTTCCAGCGCCCGGAAATCTTTCTCGTCCTTGATGGCAAGCACGTTGATGGAACCAAGGTTGTCGATTTGTATTTTTGGGAACAGAGTATGAAAAACCGAACGCATGCGCTCAAACTGGTCGGCAACGCGTCGCGCCTGTTTTTCATTTGAGTTGGTCACGACCGAGAAGTGCGGGCTGCGTACCTCGACCCAATTTTCTGGCTTATCCCGCGCACCCGCCAGAGCAGGGAAAAACAAAGCGGCCAGCAGAAACAAGCATTTGCACATGTCGGCGAATCCGGGGTG
Organism: uncultured Acidobacteriaceae bacterium; assembly: GCA_963760855.1. GTDB lineage: Bacteria > Acidobacteriota > Terriglobia > Terriglobales > Acidobacteriaceae > Sulfotelmatobacter. The sequence goes on from CAVXFD010000011.1 coordinate 193,154, forward strand.
CGACCTATATCTATCCGCGAAGTTTACATCCCGGTTGCCGTTCCTACAACTCCACCAACGGGCGGTAATCCCGATAGCCACACCGCCCTCTACTTCTTCTGCACATCCTCGACAGCCAGAATCTTCGTGGTAGCCCCGAATTTCTTGTAATCCCGAAAAGTCTGTTCCAGTTCCATGTTGTATTCCTTCAGGAGGGCCACTCGCGCATCGACCTTAATGCCCACGTGCTGTGGCAGCCAGACTTCATCGTTCACGCGGGTCTGTTCAATCTCGATGCGCGAGCCTTTGTGAATGCGAGCCAGGAACAGCCCCACCGACACCGTATCAATGCAATCGATATCCAACTTCGCCCACTGCGCATCATTCTTGTCGATCCACGCGCGGAACCGGAATTTCGGCAGGAACTTCGCATCTTTCATGTGCGGTTCATATCCCGGGCGTGGCACTGCGTCGATCACCCAGGCCTCGCGCCCGCCGAGCGTTTCCGTCCCAAATAAGTGAAAGTTGTAGGCATCGGCAACCTCGCGCACGAACTGGCGGCCTTCCTCGCGCTCTTTCTCTTCTTTCTGTTCGCGCTTCCTCCGCGCCTCTTCGGACTCGTTCTTCCGCTTGTCGATGAGTTTTTGAATCTTCTCTTCTTCTTTGGCCGCATCTTTCGAGTCGAGTGGCTTATCGTCTTTCGCCGTCAGCCGCTGGACTTGCTCGCCGTACAGTTCCATTACGTCGTATGTCTTCACTTCGGTCGATTTCACCTGGCCCTTGCCATCGAGTTTGTGTTCTTCGTCGCGCTCAATGTAGGTGTAGTCGCGGAGTCTCTTGTCATTTTGCATGTCGTTGTCGGCGACCACGCGAACCAACTGCTGCATTTCTTCCTGTGAAAGGTTACCTTTCGCATCGGGCGTCAAATCGGGCAGGGAAGCGATGGCCGCAGGCGGGTCCTGCTGTCCGTAAGCCAACACGGCAGCGAGAAGCCAGAAGAGGAGGAGAATGCGGGAACCCACCAGCACATTTTATCGCAGGAAAAGCCAGGGCATCGGTTCCAGGTTTTTGAGGTTCGTGGGGGACTTCTAATCTCTCTGCTTGAACGCCTTCCCCAGGCATTCCCCCTGAAACAAACGCTCATCCACCCGATGCAGCCGCTTGGCCATGACTGGCGTGATCAGCGGGTAATGTTTGATCTCGAACAAGTGATACACGATGAACCACACCGGCTGGTCCGTAGTCATCCAGTTCTGCCGATCGAACCGCTTCAGATTCACCGGAACCGAAAAGCGGCGCAGCGTACGTTCGCGGCGCAAATTGAAGTACCCGTTGAAATAAGTCAATGCCAGTTCGCGCAGCGTTCGATGAATGGGCTCGCGCCAGCGGCAGCCGGTGTAATTCGATTTCGCGACCGCGCCCCAGCATCCGTTCTCCCGAAAGATGGCGATCACATGATCGGTGTCATGTTCGGCTTCAAAGTCGAGCAGCAGCGGCGGATATCCATTGGCCCGCAGCGCCGCCGCGGCAAAGATGGCGCCCTCGAGACAATGCGCCGTCTCCTCCGCCAGCACGCGCCGCGGAGACCACGCCGTATCGGCCAGATGATAAGGAGCATCATCAAGAAACCTCTGAATACCATAGGGATTTTTCATGCTGCGCAGCTTGCGCAGTTCTGGCGCGCTAAAGCCCGTGGAATCGCTCATCGTCGCCTGAGTCTACATGAGCGCGCGCCGATTTTGCGCGCCCCAGCGCCTCTGGCTTTGGGTGGCGCAAATATGGTTCGCACTAAGCCTCTGGCTTTTGGGTGGCGCAGCGCTTCCAGCGCTGCGATCAACGCTCTGCTCCTGCCAACTGGCTTTAGCCGCTGAGGTACTTAAATGAACTCTTGTCAGCCGACCTACGCGAACACCTGAGCCAGTTCGGGAGGCGCGTCCACCAACACATCCGGCGGGCTCTCCTTCAGCGTATGCGGGGCGAAACCGTAACTCACGCCCACCGTCCACAATCCCGCATTCCGTCCAGTCTCCACATCAACATGAGAGTCGCCGACAATGGCAGTTTCCTCCGGCCGCACTCCGTGCTCTTCCAGCAGCTTGCGCGCGCCCTCCGGATCGGGCTTCTTGGTCGCAAAACTATTGCCGCCATAGACCTGCATAAAGAACGGCCCCAACCCAAGCGCCTCCACAATCGCTCGCGACGGGACGACCGGTTTATTGGTCAGTACCGCCATCTGCCGCGGAACGCCGTTCGATCTTCTGACTCCCATCATCATTAGGAATCGGGCGAAACGAATTTTGGATCGCACTGAGCGCCTCGTGAACGCCCGCATACACAGTGGTGTGGTCCAGTTTGTGCGCGCGGTAATACGAAAGAAAGAACTCCAGCCCTTTACGTGCCAGCACCTCATTGCCCGCCTCGTCCCCCAGCGCGCGCTGAATCAACGCCGGCGCTCCGTCGCCCACGTAACTCGCAATCACGTCATCCGGCAACTCGGGTCGCTCGATATGGCGGAGCGCCGCGTTCACCGAATGCACCAGATCGAGGCGCGAATCGATCAACGTGCCGTCAAGATCGAAGATGACCAGCTTGATCGACTGCGGATCGAAGGCCCGGTGAGTGTGGATCATTTCCTTTCAGGATAAACGATCGCAGATTCAGCTGGACCGGCGGGGAACTCCTTGACATTTAATCCATATTTCTAGTAATGTCGAAATATGCAAACGTCTTCCCCCCTCAAAGCCACCGAGCGCGTCGCCAAATATGCCGACATGTTTTCCGCGATGGGCACCGAACCGCGCCTACGCATCATGCAACTGCTGCTTTCGGCGCATCCCGAGGGACTGGTGGTCGGCGACATCCAGGGCGAGCTGGAAATTCCAAATTCCACCCTTTCGCATCATCTCGAGAAACTAAAGACCGAAGGCCTCGTCGAAGTCCGGCGCGAGGGCACTTTCTTGCGCTGCACGGCGAATACCGAAGCTCTGCAAGAGCTGCTGCAATTTCTTTATGCCGAGTGCTGCACCCGCAACAAGGCACTCAAGCCCGAACAGATCGTCCGAATTTGCAAATAGGAGAAACGACCTATGAGCACCGCCGACACAACCGACATTAAGGAAGTCGTCAAAGAGAAGTATGGCCAAGCCGCTCTGCGTGTGAAATCCGGAGGCAGTTCCTGCTGCGGCGCGATTGCCAGCACCGGTTGCTGCGATCCCATTACCGCCAATCTTTACGATGCAACTCAGGCCGGCCAGATCCCCGACGAGGCCTTGCTGGCGTCGCTCGGCTGCGGCAATCCTACCGCACTCGCCAAACTGAATCCCGGCGACATCGTCCTCGACCTCGGCTCCGGCGGCGGCATTGATGTGTTGCTCTCCGCTCGAGCGTGTCGGAGCAACCGGTAAAGCCTACGGCCTCGATATGACCGACGAGATGCTCGCCCTGGCCAACGAAAACAAACGCAAAGCGGGCATCACGAACGTCGAGTTTCTGAAAGGCGAAATCGAAGATATTCCCCTGCCGGACAACTCGGTGGATGTGATTATCTCCAATTGCGTCATCAATCTTTCCGCCGACAAAGATCGTGTGCTGCGCGAGGCCTTCCGCGTTCTCAAGCCGGGCGGCCGCTTTGCAGTCTCGGATGTGGTGACCCGCGGCGAGATCCTCCCTGAGATTCGGCAAAGCGTGCTGGCGTGGGTCGGTTGCATCGCCGGAGCCCTCGAAGAGAACGATTACCGCCGCAAATTGTCCGCCGCCGGATTCGACCAGATCGAAATTGAGCCAACCCGCATCTACCGCGCCGAAGATGCCCGCGAGTTTCTAGCCGGGCAGGGAATCGACGTCGATGCCCTCGCTCCCCAGGTGGACGGCAAATTCCTGAGCGCATTTATTCGCGCGGTGAAGCCGAGCGGCTCGAAGACTTGCTGTGGTCCGACGTGTCTGTCAACTGAGGCCGTGGGCACAGCTTTTCTGCTTGATGCGCTGATCGTCGGTTCGGGCATCATGGCCGAGCGTCTCGCGGGAGGCAACGTCGCCATCGCGCTGCTCGCAAACTCCATCGCCACCGGCACGGCGCTCGGGGCGCTGATTCTGGCGTTCGGACCGATCTCGGGCGCGACATTTCCTCAACCCCGTAGTCACTCTCGCCTGCGCACTGGCAATTGAGAGATCCGAGTGGCGCGCGGTGCCGGGCTACATCGCTGCGCCAGTTGATCGGCGCTGTTCGCTGGCGTGGCCGCTGCCCATGCGAATGTTCGGCCTGCCGCTGTTCTTCAGCTTCCCTCCATGTGCGGAGCTGGCCGATGCGATTGGTCTGGAGTGAATTCGTCGCCACGTTCGGGTTGCTGTCCGTGATTTGGGGATGCTCCCGTCGCCCGCTTCCTCAGCCATACCGTTTGCTGTCGGCGCCATATCGCCGCAGCCTACTGGTTCACATCTTCCACGTCGTTCGCCAATCCTGCGGTCACCTTGGCACGCGCCGCGAGTGACACGTTTGCCGGCATTCGTCCCACCGACGCCCCGCCATTCGTCATCGCACAGCTGGCAGGGGCCGGCGCCGCTGTAATGTTTTTTCGCTGGTTGGGTCCCGCCCCACTGAAACCGGACAGTCCAAATTTATGAACAAGAGGCGAGTTTTGATTCTGTGCACGGGAAACTCAGCCCGCAGCCAGATGGCGGAAGCTCTGCTGCGCCACGATGCGGGCGACCATTTTGAGGTCTTCAGCGCCGGAGTCAAGCCGAGCAGCGTGCGTCCGGAAGCCATCGCGGTGATGCAGGAGTTGGGCATCGACCTGAGCGGACATCGCTCCAAGCACGTGGACGAGTTCGCTGGGCAGAAATTTGATTATGTGCTGACGGTTTGTGACAACGCCCGGGAAAGCTGCCCAATTTTTCCCGGCGCAGCGGCTGTGATTCACAAAAGCTTAGTGATCCTGCGGCTGCCAGCGGCCCTGGGAAGCATTGAACGGATGACGCTTTTCCGCCAGGTGCGAGACCAGATCCGCGAGTATCTGCGAACCTTCGCCGGCAAGGCATGAAGTAGGAACGACGCTGACCTCCCTACCGACGCAATCCCTCCCAGTCGCGCCCGTATAATTCCGCCATGTCCAAGAGCTGGAAGACGCGCTTGATTCACTCTGACGTGCAGGTCCCCGAAGGATACCGCTCGCTCGCGAGCCCGTTATTTCGCGGTTCGACCACGTTATTTCCCGACGCCGCTTCGGTCGTAGATAGCTGGGACCAATACGAAGTCGGCTATTCTTACGGACTCTACGGCACTCCCACCACTCTCGAGCTGGCAGGAAAAATCTGCGAGCTGGAAAAGGGCTTCCGAACCGTCATCACGCCCGGAGGCCAGGGCGCAATTTCGCTCATCAACTTCGCCTTCCTGAAAAGCGGAGATCACATCCTGATTCCGGAGAGCGTCTACACTCCCAACCGAAAGCTGGCGTATCACGTCCTGCGGCGTTTCGGCGTGGAAACTACCTTCTATGCTCCGGAGATTGGCGGAGCAATCAAAGATCTTCTGCGCGACAATACCCGGCTGGCGTGGTGCGAGAGTCCAGGCTCGATCACGATGGAGGTGCAGGATGTCCCAGCCATCGCCGAGGCCGCGCACGCTGGCGGTGCGCTAGTCGTGATGGACAACACGTGGTCCGCGGGAGTCTATTTCGATGCCTTCGCGCATGGCGTCGACATCACGATGCAGGCCCTCACGAAATATGTAGGCGGGCATAGCGACCTGCTGATGGGTTCAGTGACGGTAAAGGATGCGAAGCTCTACCAGCAACTGGGAGCGACGCACCAGCTTCTGGGCAATGCGGCCTCGCCCGACGATTGCAGCCTCGCCCTGCGCGGCATGCGCTCCATGGCCGTCCGCCTGAAGCACATCGAAGCCTCGGCCTTGCAAATTGCGCGCTGGTTGGCTGGACGGCCAGAGATTGAGCGCGTACTGCATCCCGCACTGGAAGGCTCGCCCGGACACGAATTCTGGAAGCGCGATTTCACCGGATCGGCAGGAGTTTTCTCCATCGTCTTCAAACCCGAAGCCACGAAAGCCCAAGTGCTCCAATTTGTCGATGACCTGCAGCTATTCGAGATCGGCTACAGCTGGGGCGGAGTGACAAGCCTGGCCGTCGCTTACGACTTCCAGCGCTCCAAAGGCCGCCCGGACTACGGCCACCGCATCGTGCGCCTCAACATTGGTCTGGAGGATACCGAAGATCTGCTGGAGGATCTGCAGCGAAGCCTGGGCAAAGCGTGGGGAGGAAGCAAGGCAAGTGTCATGGCTGGTTGAAGTTCCGAAAGTTCCCCGGACAGGAACTTGTATGTTTTCCAATTCCCCATTCCCATTTACAATGCAACCTGCCCGGTAGCACTCCGCACCTTAATTTAGCTGGCGCATCTAATAAGCGGAACGTTAATAAAGCACTCATCAGGGAACCGGATGGCGACCACAAAAACCGACCCCAAGCTCGCTCTCACGGGCACAAAGAAGTCCCGTACTTATGAGGGACTTACACCCGAACAGCTCATCGAAGCCTACCGCATCATGTACACCTCCCGCCGCATCGACGACCGGGAGATCATGCTCAAGCGCCAGCAGAAGATTTTCTTCCAGATGTCCGGCGCTGGGCACGAGGCGATCGGGGCCGCGGCCGGCCTGACGCTGAAAGCGGGTTACGACTGGTTTTACCCTTATTACCGCGACCGCGCGCTCTGCTTGGCCCTGGGCGCGAAGCCTCTGGAAATGTTTCTGCAGGCCGTAGGCGCAGCCGACGATCCCAGTTCAGGCGGCCGCCAGATGCCTTCCCACTGGGGCTACCGCCGGCTCAATGTGGTCACGCAATCGTCGCCCACAGGATCGCAAATTTTGCAGGCCGTAGGATGCGCGGAAGCCGGGACGATATTTCACCCAGCACCCGAAAGCCGCCGAACTCCCAGAGCCGCACAACGGCGATAAACCAGACTATCGCCAGTTCAAGAACGTGACTTTCCATGGCGATGAAATAACCTATGTTTCCCTGGGCGACGGCACCACCAGCGAAGGTGAATTCTGGGAGGCGTTGAACGCCGTCGCTCTCAACAAATTGCCGGTAATTTTTTGCGTGCAGGATAACGGCTACGCCATCTCCGTGCCGGTCGAAGTGCAGACCGCCGGAGGCAGTATTTCGCGCTTGGTCTCCGGATTTCCCAATTTTCATTTCGAAGAAGTTGACGGCACCGATCCAGTCGCGAGCTACGGCGCATTCCAGCGCGCCGCACAGTATTGTCGCGAAGGCCATGGCCCGGCGTTCGTGCACGCGCATGTGATTCGTCCTTATTCGCATTCGCTTTCCGACGACGAACGCCTGTACCGTCCCGATACCGAGCGCGAACGTGATTCCGCCCGCGATCCAGTCTCGCGCACTCAGATGTTTCTGCTGCGCGAGGGCATCCTCGACGAGAAGGGCATCAACGATCTCGAAAAGAAAGTTGAAGAAGAACTTCAAGCTGTCGTCGATCAGGCGCTCGAAGCTCTCCCACCCGCTCCCGAGAGCGTGATGAAGTACCTCTACTCGCCCGATATCGATCCAACATCGAACGCGTTCGACGCGCCGGCTGTGATCGGCCCCGATTCTCCTGACGGCAAAAAGCCAGCCGCAAAGACGATGGCCGATTTAATCAACCTGACCCTGCGTGACGAGATGAAGCGCGACGACCGCATCGTCATCTTCGGCGAAGATGTCGCCGATTGCAGCCGCGAAGAATATTTGAAGCGCAAGCTTGTAAAAGGGAAGGGCGGAGTCTTCAAGCTCACGTTCGGCTTGCAGTGCGAATTCGGCAACGATCGCGTCTTCAACTCGCCCCTGGCCGAAGCAGCCATCGTGGGCCGCGCCACCGGCATAGCGACGCGCGGGATGAAACCGGTGGTGGAAATTCAATTCTTCGATTACATCTGGCCCGCGATGATGCAGATTCGCGACGAACTCTCGGTCATCCGCTGGCGCTCCAACAACGTCTTCTCGTGCCCGGTAGTCATTCGTGTAGCCATCGGCGGATATCTTACAGGCGGAGCCATTTATCACTCCCAGTGCGGCGAGAGCATATTCACGCACATTCCCGGCCTCCGCGTTGTATTCCCGTCCAATGCGCTGGATGCGGCCGGCCTGCTCCGCACCGCGATCCGCTGCGACGATCCCGTGCTGTTTCTGGAGCACAAGCGCCTCTATCGCGAAACCTACGGCCGAGCGCCTTATCCCGGTCCGGATTACACGATTCCGTTCGGCAAGGCAAAGATCGTAAATCCAGGCACTGACCTGACTGTAATCACCTACGGCGCTGTCGTTCCGAGGGCGCTCCAGGCGGCGCAGAAAATGGAACGAGAGCACGGCGTGAAGGTGGAGTTGATCGATTTGCGCTGCCTGAATCCCTTTGACTGGGAGACCATTGCCGCCTCCGTCGCCAAGACCAACCGCGCCCTCGTGGCCTATGAAGATACCTTGAGCTGGGGCTACGGTGCCGAGATTGCCGCGCGCATCGCCGATCAACTCTTCGATCACCTGGATGCACCCGTTCGCCGCGTCGCTGCGGCCGATACGTTCGTGCCCTATCAGCCGATCCTCGAAGACGCGGTTTTGCCGCAACCCAATGATCTCTTCCGCGCGATGAAGGAACTGGCGGAGTACTAACGACCACGAGTGCGGCTGCCCCATCCGTCGCGCTTTTCGACGGATCGGGCGCCACCGCGGATGCAAACACTGACGGGTTGCCTGGAATTACTCCGCGAACAAAGCCCGGTAGATTCCTCCTCCGAGCGCGCCACCAATCAGCGGAGCCACCCAGAACATCCATAACTGCTGCAGCGCCCAGCCGCCAGCGAAAATCGCCGGACCGGTGCTGCGAGCCGGATTCACCGACGTGTTCGTCACCGGAATGCATATCAGGTGAATCAGCGTAAGGCAGAGACCGATAGCGAGCGCCGCAAAACCTTTCGGCGCGCGGCTGTCGGTCGACCCCATGACGACGATCAGGAAGAACGCGGTAAGCACAACTTCTGCAACGAAAGCAGCGAGAGCAGAGTAGCCGCCGGGAGAATGCAGACCATACCCATTCGAAGCGAACCCGGCATGTACGTCGAAACCCTCCTTCCCGCTGGCGATGATCAGTAGCACGCCCGCTGCCGCGATTCCGCCCGCGACTTGGGCAATCACATACGGGATCAAGTCGGAAGCCGGGAAGCGTTTGCCCACGACCAGTCCGAAGCTGATGGCTGGATTGAAGTGCCCACCTGAGATGTGTCCCACGGCATAAACCATGGTGACAACCGTGAGCCCGAACGCAAGGGCCACTCCGGTGAATCCAATCCCCAGCGCCGGGAAGGCGGCAGCGAATAACGCCGCGCCGCATCCGCCGAAGACTAGCCAGAAAGTCCCAAAGAATTCCGCGATGGCGCGTTTGCTGATGGGCATGAGATCTCCTTCATCAAAGAATGAAAACTCATTTCAAATGCGGGGCCCGTTTTCGGTAAGGCGAGCAGGTTAGCACGAAGCCGCGAGAATCAGAAATCGATTCTTGCCGGAATTTTCGCCAGGTTACGACCGCGTTCTCCGCAAGCCGCTTATCGTTGATCGTTCTTCCCAGCGATGCTAGGCTGCGAATAGTGGGTTCCACAACCTTAAATTCTGTGAACGCCGGCGAAGCCGAAGGCCACGGCCTGCGTGCGTGGATGCAGTCGGCCACAGCGGAGGTGTGGGCCAAGTTTCTCCTGGCGCTGCTCGGATTGGGGCTGGCCTTCGGCGCGGCGCTGTTTTCCACGGCAACCGGCGAAGCCGGTCATCTCTGGGTATCTGTGATTCTCGCCTCCGTGGCGCTCTTGATGGCGGTATTCGTTGGGCTGGTTACGGTGCCCTATCTGGCTCGGCGGGTCGCCCTGGAGCGGCTCCGCCAAACCTTCCATTATGAAGTGACCAAGACGGGTGTCGTTTATGTGCTGGTCACCCTGGTGATCGGCATCGCGGCGCTGAACACGGGAAACAATCTCTTGTACATCGTGGTGGCCGCGATGCTGGCGGCCATCCTGGTTTCCGGCGTGGTTTCAGCCCTGGTACTGCGTGGACTGAAATTGGACGTTCGGTTGCCCGAGCACGTGTTTGCCCGGCGATCCGTGGTCAGGCAAGATCGTGCTGCGCAACTCCAGACGGGTGGTCCCCTCCTTTTCCATTCGTGTGGTTCCGGCGCGGCGAGAAAAAAAGGTTCGCAAGCAATGGCGCTGGGAACCCACCACTTTTGTTTTTCCCCTGAATCGTCCTCCCCAGGACCAGTGGGTGCGCCTCCGCGACTATCGCGTGCGCCGTGTCGAAGTGACGCCCAATCCGCCCGGAATCTTCGAGGGCATGGTTTATTTTCCCTATCTTCCTCCAAAAGCTGAATTGGCCGCCGATTTAGAACTGGTCTTCGAACGCCGCGGTCGTTACTGCGAGTCCAGCTTCGGCGTGGCCACACGTTTTCCCTTTGCCTTCCTCACCAAGACGCGCCAAGTCGCCCTGCAACGCGAAATTCTCGTCTACCCGCCCATTGAGCCCCCGGACGAATTGTTTGAGATCCTGCCCCTGGTGCGCGGCGAGTGGGAGAGCTTTGTGCGCGGACGCGGCTCCGATCTCTACCGCATCCGCGAATACATGCCAGAGGATTCTGCGCGTCACGTCGACTGGAAAGCCACGGCGAAATCCGGCTCCCTCAAAGTGCGCGAGTTCAGCCGTGAGGATGAGCGGAAACTTTGTATCGTCTTCGACAACCCACCGGCGGGCTTGATTTCCGATGCCGCCTACGAGCGCGGCGTGAATCTGGCCGCATCGTTGGCCTGGCACTTTTCCACGCAGGATGCCGAAGTCTCATTTGTGGTGCCGGGGCAGGGGCGTGCAACCGATCTTCACGAGTTCCTCGCTCAGTTGGCGGTAATCGAGCCTCTGGGAGGAAAGCCCCGCGAGCAGGCGCCCTGGGCGGGGGTTCAGCGGGAAGGCACGATCCCGGAACTCGGTCTGGGCAACGGCGAATACAACATCGTCCTCACCGCCCGGCCGCATGGCAGCTTGCCCACTTCCTGGTGGAACTGCTCCTATTTCGTATTTCTGGGGGCCGAAAGTTCAACCCAGAACCCCGGCCGCGATTTACATTTCCCGAAATGATCGAAGATTTGAATTTTTATCGTCCCCAACTGTTTTACCCTTTCCCTGCATCCTAATCCGGCATATACTCGCCCCCCGTTACAGCTTTTGGGGTTGCTCGGAATACATCTCTCCGGGAGGATCCAATGCGTATCTGCGAGCTGATCAAAAATCAGGAGACTTATCAGGCGGAAATGGGGCAAACCGTGCTGGAGACAGTCCGTGCCATGGTCGATCGCAACATCGGCGCGGTCCCCGTTTTGCACAACGGCAAACTGGTCGGAATTTTTTCCGAGCGCGATTTGATGAAGCGCGTGGTGGCCGAAGGCTTCGATCCCCGCAGCACCTGCCTCGCGGAAGTGATGACCGACGATCCGCTCACCGTCAGCATGAACGAAGAGTTGGAAAATTGCATGGCGCTTATGCGGCGGCACAGCTTTCGCCATCTGCCGGTTTGCCACGCCGGGCAGCTGGTTGGCATCGTCTCTCTGCGGGACATCCTGTTGCACGACTTGAACGAGAAAGATGACGAAGTGCGCATGATGCGCGCTTACATCCACTCCGTTCCCGACGCGTAGCCGTCGAAGAATAAGCGCTCCGCACGCCGGCGCTCAGAGTGTCTGCTGACACCTTCCTTCCCCTGGCCGGCTCGGCATGGCACATAAGTAACGTTACTTTGGGTTACTTGGGTTCATTGAACATCTGTGTCAGAAGGTTTAAGTTCTTCTAATTAGTCTAATTAGCCTCCGGTGGAAAACTGGCACGTTTCTCAGCCGTCGTCCTAGGAGTCTGGAGAATTGTTGCGGTGAGCGACAAAATCAGACTTTTCTACTACGTTCTCTGGATTGCGCAACCCGTCCTGGGAACGGGTATCGCCGTGGCCATGCTTCGCCGGGGACAGCACCGCCACTTCAAGTATTTCTTTATCTATATCGTCGCGCAGATACTCACCTTCGCTGTAGTCTTTCCCCTCCGGCGTAACTATTCCGCCTTCTTCTACGGCAGTTGGATCAGCACGGCCATCATGGCGGCTTTGGGCTTCAAGGTGATCCATGAGGCTTTCCTCGACGCCTTCCGCCCCTTCCACACCTTACGCGACTTGGGTACGGTCCTGTTCAAGTGGGCCGGTCTGGTAATGCTGCTGGTGGCGGGCGTCGTATCGGTCTCCACCAATGCCTTGGACACAGCTCCGTGGGTGCAAGCCATCCTTACCGCGCAGCGTTGCGTGCGCATCATTCAAGTGGGTATGGTGCTTTTCCTGCTTTTCTTTGCCCGCTACCTGGGAGTGAAACGGCGCCAGTACAGCTTCGGCGTTGCCCTGGGATTCGGCTGTTTTGCCATGGTAGAGCTTTCTCTGGTGGCGTCCTGGATTGGTGATCACCTGAATAATCTCTCCGTGGTCTTGATCAACATGGCCGCCTACAACGCCACCCTAATGATCTGGCTGGTCTATAGCTGGGCCAAGAGCCCAGCCCGCGAAGCTCCTGCCAACTTGTTGCGGCCCCAGCGCTGGGAGCAAAGCTTGACCGACATTCATCACCCACTTCCCGCCGACTCGCTGATCCCTATGTTTGAAGGGATGGTCGATCGGGCCCTTTCTCGAACCCAGGCCCCGCCGTCGATTTCCACCGAGAGCGTGCCCGCCTCCGGTCCGGCTGCATCTCGCGCCGCCGCAGCTCACGCGGCAGGCGCCTCCAGCAACAGCCGTATCGACCTCTTCGGAGTGTCCAGCGGGGTTACGTCAAAGAAGTAAATCCATCCTCCAGCGTCGCTCCAGTTTTCCCGCCATCTGCTGCAAGGCCGCCCGAATTCCGTTTTTTGTAAATTCTCCGCTTGAGCCTTCCGCTTCCAATGTCTGCAGCGAATCCGCATTCTCGCTACGGTTTAAGGAACCAGGATAGATCCATCATCACAATAGACTTAACAATGATTGACGTAGGGAACATGAAGCCTGCCGAAGGCAGCTTCAGCCTGGGAAAGGATGAACCGTCTCGAGGATGCGTGCAGACGCACTTGACGCGTGTCTTATAATTCGTCACCGCGTCTGGTAGCTATTTTTTGTATCTGGACGCGGTAGGAGAAAACCCATGAAGCAAGCAATCAGGATCTCGATCCTGATGTGTGGACTAGTGGGCACATACGTCGTAGCCGCCGTTCCGCAGGTTCCCGCCCCGGATGGAGGCCCGATACTTCTGTGCCCACCTCAACAACAACTGCAAGGCAAATGCGTTGCTCTGCCGCCGATGATGAAGTAGTAGTTAATCGGAGGACAGGCTTCGCAGCAAGATCACCAAAGTAACCTTCAGTAACCTGGGCCGAACACGGGCTCGCTATTTTTGGGCTGACGGACTCCTTCATAAAACCGTCAGCCCCGTTTTTTTGGGAAACGAGTTCCTAGCTCTGCTTCCGAATGGCGGATTCCAGCGCTCGCCGCAATTCCTCTGCGTCTTGGAGGGGTGGCTGGCAGGCAAAGCCGGAACAAATCACCGCAAACGCTTTGCCAGATTTCAATTCCGGCAAGTTCGGGATGGTCGCCGCCAGTGCCGGAGGCAGATTTGCCGCAACCGCCTGATTGGCCGTCAGTCGCAGCACAGTCTTATTACATTCAAAGGTCTCATGAGCGGCCGACGCCAGAGCCGTGCCGGCCTCATCCGCTTCATTCTCCGAAATCACAACTACCTGTATCGGATTCTCCAGCCAGTGTGCGACCGCGATTCCGTAGGTCGCCACAAAAATTCCAAATTGCCCCGCCACGCCGGCAAAAGTTTCCAGCGTCTGTTCAGCTTTATCCCGATATCCCGCGTCGCCCGTGTAGTGATGCAGTCGCATCAACGCGATCGCTGCCATCGGATTACCCGCCGGCGTAGGCGAATCCTGCAACGGCTTGCGGCGCGTTGCCAGCACGCCCAGGCTCTTGCCATCCGCCGCAGGCTCGGCATCGAAAAATCCTCCCGAAACTGGGTCGAAGAACTTCGCAATCATCTTGTCGGTAATCGCCTGCGCGAACTTGAAGTAGCTTAGGTCAGCCGTGGCCTCATAGCCATCGAGGCAAGCCAGCGCAGTCGCAGCATAATCCTCGAGCAATCCCGAAACTTCGCGGTGCTCAGCCTTAGGATCCGAATAAGAGACAACATGTAGCAGCAACGCCCGTGGAACCGCGGACGCCTCGTCCGCGTGCTTTTCGCGATGATCCTTCCACGCCTCCGCCAGGATCCGGTCCAGCGATCGCAGCGCAAACCGCCTCGCTCCCGCCAGATTGAGCACCTTCGCCGCTTCCAGGTAAGCCGAAACGCACATGCTGTTCCACCCCACATAGACCGTCTTGTCGATGTAAGGTGTCGGCCTCTGCAACCGCGCCGCATACATTTTCTTCTTCGCCGAATCCAGCAGTCCCTGCACTCGCTCACTGCTGAGATTCATCCGCCGCGCAATCTCATCGATCGGCGCACGCACATAGAGCACATTCTTCGCCGGATTGTGGTGCATCTCACCCACTTCATTGATGTCATAATGCAGCGCCGCAACCTGCGCCTCTTCCTCGGTCAACACGGCCCGAGCCTCGTCCAGCGTCCACGTAAAGTAATCGCCGTCGTCATCCATGGAAATGTCGGCATCCTGCGAAGCGTAGAAACCTCCGCGTTCCCGGTCGCTCAGCCATTCATCCATCCAGCGAATGATGTCTCGCGCCACGCTGGCAAAAAACTCCGATCCCGTGGCCTGGTAAGCATGCACATAATTCTTCAGCAGTTCGGAATTGTCGTAGCACATCTTCTCGAAGTGCGGCACCACCCACCGCTCATCGACCGAGTAACGATGAAACCCTCCCGCCAGCTGGTCATAAACCCCGCCATTCGCCATGTGCTCAAGCGTGGTGACGATGACATTGCGAAGCTGCTCGAGCATTTGTGGGGACAGCCGCCCCCGGCTGTCCAGCGGAGCGAAGCTCCGCGGTTTTCGCATACCGCTCAATCAACAAATCCAGCACCGAAGGATGCGGAAACTTAGGCGCCTGCCCAAATCCCCCGTTCTGCGGATCAAACATCTTGAACGCCGATTCCTGAATCGCCGCAATCAAGCCAGGCGACACGCTCCCACCGCGCCCGGCAAACGACTCCGCCTGCGCAATCGCGCTCTCCACCATCTTCGCCTGCTCCACCACATCGCCATTTTTCTCTTTGTAAGCATTGGCGATGCTCAGCAGCACCCGCCGAAAGCTCGGACGCCCGTATCCATCGTTCGGCGGAAAATAAGTCCCGCCATAAAACGGCTTGCCATCAGGCGTAAGAAACGCAGTCAACGGCCACCCACCCTGCCCGCTCACCGCGCTCACCGCAGCCTGATACCGGCTATCGATATCCGGACGCTCATCCCGATCCACCTTCACCGCAATAAAATGCTCATTCACAATCGCCGCCACTTCCGGATCGTCATACGACTCCCGATCCATCACATGGCACCAGTGGCACCACACCGCCCCAATATCGAGCAGCATCGGCTTGTTCTCCCGCTGCGCCGAAGCAAACGCCTCCTCCCCCCACTCATGCCACCGAATCGGCTGATGCATAGCAGAACGCAGGTAAGCAGAAGAGGCACGAGAGAGGGAGTTGAGGGAGGTGGTGGTCATGCATTCAGTTTATCGCGGAAGAATGCGGAGGTAGATATTGACGCAGCCTAGACTCGCGATTCGACGTCTCGCAGCCACCCGTCAAAGTGGGGACATTCGGTCCGAATCGGGGCTAGCCCGATCTCAAGCGCAGCCAGAGTTCCAAAGAGAGGCTTCTCGTAACCCGCTACCAAGTTTATTACCCGTTTGGACGGACACGTGTCAGGAGAGTCGTTGATTTCTTCTGGCGTTGCGAAAGCATCTCGGATTCTTTTGAAATGGGGCTCCAAATCCATTCGACCGATTCCCCGGGCAAACGCGACGCAATCGCTAAACAGCAGTCCTTCAAACTCGTGCAGCACGACAAAAGGGATAAACCGTGAAGGGTCAACCTGTTCTCCGACTTCCCTGGCAAGATCGGCCGCAAGGCCTGCCTCTACGAGCGCGGCCTTGCGCTGGGTCTGCGCTACGGTAGCTTCCGCCCGCCCGGGCCAGGCACCATCCCCGTCTCGGGGCAGGCCGTAAAAATCGACCATCATGGTTGCCAGGCACCCGCTGTCCTCTTTGAGGTGGTTGATGATGTCTCTTTTTACGGAAGGCCACGGACGGATGCCGCCGCGGCGGTGCCGCAAACGAGCGTTACCCACGATCCGAGCGCTGACTGACTCATAACCGACGCCAACCAAATGCTCGCGCAGCACTTCGTTTACAAACGCTTCCTCGGTTTGACTCTCTACGTGGACCAGCAAACGCGCCATGTCTATTCCGGGACCGGCCGGCCCGCAAATTCGTTTTTTTCCCAAAGTTGCCCTAGGCTGTAGTCCTTCAACCAGTCTCTTAAGCGTTCGGGCTCAAGACGTTCGATTTTTGTCCCGCCGTCCACGCGGTTCGCAACTAGCACGTCCTCGGGATCAAAATGATCCAACAGCAGGGACGACTGCGTAGAAACTATTACTTGTGTCTCGCTTGAGGCCTGCCTGATCAGAGAAGCAAGCACCTCGATCGCGTATGGATGCAAACCTAGCTCCGGCTCGTCCACTAGGATAACGGACGGCAGGAAGTCCTTCGGCTGAAGAAAAAGAGTCGCAAGCGCAATGAAGCGAAGGGTACCGTCCGAAAACGAGCCCGAGTCAAAATACTGGTCCGAGTTCTTGTGTCTCCATTCAAGCTTAATATCATCGGGACTCAACCTAGAGGGGGCTAATCGAAAGTCATCGAAAAACGGAGTTACTCGCTGAATCGTGCGCCGTATTAGACCGTACGAGGTCGCGTACCTCTCCTGCAGGTAGTAAAGAAATGCGGCAAGGTTGGAGCCGTCAGGGCGCAGAAATTGGTTGTCGCTTACCTTTGCCGTCTTGCGCATCGGAGAAGACGTGCTCGTGTCATGCATATGGTAAAGCCTCCAGCCACCTAGACGCGCCCGCACCCAGCCAGGGGTCCTCGTCAATTTAGGGTCGCTGATACCTGCTTCACGCCCTTGTTCGCGAGGCGCGAGAGCCTCATCCCATGGTCGCTTGAACCCCCTACTCTTATCCCAAAAAAATGCGCTCTCAGAAAATGGATAGAGGCCGTCATCCTGCGTTGGGGATAGTACAAGTCGATACTGATTGACTTCATTTCCGAAGGAAAGAAAAATCTCAATCTGCTTGGTGGCCTTGGAGCCGAAGTGAAGTACCTTTTCCGCCCCGCCAGCTTTGATTACGTAGTCTCGAAGCCGCTCTTCGCGAACCGCATGCAGAAATGCAAAGACGCCGATGAAGTTGGACTTTCCCGAACCGTTCGAGCCGATCAAAATGTTAACCGATCTGAGCGGGAGCTTCTCGATGGATGTGATGCTCTTGAAGCCCTTCACGGAGATGTAATCAAGTGAGCTTGAGGACATGAGTTCAATTCACAACAGCGGGTGAAACAGCGACTAGTGCGCCCGGCTAGAATAAACCATCCGCATCAATTCTTGCCCCTAGGTCGCACCGCGATTGTATCCAGCCGCGCCAGCGTGTCCGGGTATTTGCGCACTAGAAGCACAAGCGCAGCCGCCTGAGAATTCGCTTTCGCGCGCCCCTGTTCCCATTTTTCCAGCGTTCTTTCATTGATCCGCAGCTTTCGTGCGAATACCGCCCGCGAGCAGCGCAACTTCTTCCGCGTGTCCCGCAGCAGCTTCGAATCCACCTTGGGAAGAGGCGCAACCTCGACCTTGTAGCTGCGCAATGTGAGCTTGCCTTCGCGATGTCCCTTCATCGCCGCCACGCCTTCCATCACTTCGCTGAAAATCTCTCTCTTCGCCATGTCCTCTCATCCCAACCATGCGTCATTTTCCGCGGGCGTTCATAGTCTATACGCCAATAGAGTATAGTCAAAAATCCACAAGCTCCGTGTGACATCTAACCTTGCCCGCCAATCAAAACCAGCCCATCATGGTCGTGGCGAAGCAGTCCATGCACTCTCCGCCATTCGCCAAAGAACAGAGCCTAACAGCTTTGTTCTCTAGATTTTGCAATCTAAGTTCTTTGCAATCTGAACTTTGCATCGAGTTCGTGCATTCGAAATCGCGCCCACCCGTATGTTTACAGGCGATGCGAGATTAGAGGTAGGAGGGGGTACGTCCCTGGTCAGGGTCAGTAATCGGGAGTTTCGTTCCCCAAGGAGCCTTTCCAAAGAACCAGCAGCAGAATTATTACCAGCAGATATCCACAAGCTGAATTTCGTCGAAGCCGAAAGCTGATAGCTGAAAGCTGACAGCCAACTTCTTCCTTCTAACTTTCAAACCAGCCGCTTCGCAATCGCGCAGTACAAATCAATCGCCTCCGCAAGCTGCTGCTTCTCGATGAACTCACCATCGGTATGCGCGACATGAATCGATCCCGGACCAATCAGCAGCGGCTCCCCCCAGTTCGTCAGCCGAGGAATATCAGTGGTGAACGCCGCAATCATGGTCGGCAAACCATCGACCGTGCGCAAGCGCAAGAAGGGAAGTTCCAGCGGAAAGTCAACCTTTACTTGATCGCCCGCAGTATCGAGGATCTGGCGCCGCAAATCCTGCGAAGGACCGACCAGACGATAGAGCAAATCCGCATGAGCGTAATCCGGAATCACATTCGGCGCGCGACCGCCTTCAATCAACCCAATGTTCAACGTGCAAGGGCCAACTTCCGGATCAACCGGCAACTTCATCTCACGCAAGCGCGTCAGCGCCGGAATCAGTTTGTCGATGGCCGATTCGCCGAGTTCAGGATAAGCCGAATGCGCCATTCTTCCAGAAGCGATAACCTCCACGCGCAAAGTTCCCTTCGACGCCAGCGCGATGCGGTTCTCCGTCGGTTCTCCATTCACCAGATATTTGCAGCGATGCGAAGGATTGCTCGCCGCATACTCATTGGCAGTTTTCGCGCCGAGGCTGTCGCGCTCTTCTCCCGCCACAAACAGCAGCCCGACATAAATACCTTCACGGCGCAATCGTTCCGCAGCCGCGACCATCGCGGCAATGATCCCCTTCGCATCGCACGATCCACGCCCATAAATTCTCGCCTCATCTTCAGACGAAGGAATGAACGGAGGAACCGTATCCATGTGCGTGGAAAAAACCACCTCCGGATTCAACCGCTCCGGCAATGTGGCATAGACATCAAAGCGATCGCCCTCCACCGGAATTCTGACCGTCTGGTAACCGATGCGGCAAAGCTCTCCATAAAGATAGTTTCCGACCGCCGCTTCATTCCCCGAGATGGATTCGATGTCGACGAGTTGGCGAGTCAGCGTGATGGCGTCCATGAGGGAAGAGAATAGCAGACGATGCCGGACGAAGAAGTTAGAAGTCAGAATGCAAAATGCAGAAGTAAGCTCCTGAACTCGGGACGCTGCGGGATCTTAACTTCTGCACTCCGACTTCTCACTTCTGACTTCATGTAATCTGAATGTCGTGGCAGAGCCGAGCTCATCCATCCGGTCGCTCTTCCTGGAAGGTTCTGCAGGAAGGCTGGAAGCATTGCTGAATGCGGGCGCGGAGAACGCGACGCACGCGGCAGTGGTTTGTCATCCGCATCCGCTGTTTGGCGGAACGCTGCATAACAAAGTCGTCTTCCATACCATGAAGGCGCTCAACAGTTTTGGTTTTCCCGTCCTGCGCTTCAACTTTCGCGGCACCGGCCTCAGCCACGGCGAACACGATCACGGCAACGGCGAAGTGGAAGATGTCCGCACCGCTCTCGACTGGCTCGACTCAGAGTTTCACTTGCCCTTGATCTTTGCCGGATTCTCTTTTGGTGCGGCCGTAGGACTGCGGGCAGCATCTGCCGATGCGCGAGTGAAAGCGCTGATCGGCGTAGGAACGCCTGTTGCTCCCGTGGCAGCAGACACCGAAGCACCGCGCGTATATTCATTTGATTTCCTGCGCGACTGCGTGAAGCCGAAATTATTCGTGAGCGGAGCGCGCGATCAGTTTGGACCGCGGGCGAAGCTCGAGGCCCTCGTCGCGTCGTTGCCGGAGCCGAAGAAATTGGTTGTGATCGAAGGCGCCGATCATTTCTTCGAAGGACGCCTGCGCGAACTGCGAGAAGCGATTGAAAGTTGGGTGCGGCAAGAAATCGAACGAGTCGTATCTTTGTAAGTTTTCCTCATGTTTGACCCGGATCGCGAATCGCTGTTCCGCCAAATGCGCGACACGGCGCGGAAGATTTTTCTTCACGCGCTGGCCGAAGCATCCATCGCCAAGGGATTTGCCCGCCAAGTGCATTGTGAACGCGGAGTGCTGCGTGTCTGCGAGGATCTTTACGATCTGCAATCTTATTCCCGCGTTCTGGTCATCTCCATCGGCAAGGCCGGACATACGATGGTTGAAGCCCTCGCCCATCAAGTCGGACACTCTGTCCTGGAAGGAATTGTAGCCAGTTCGGTCGAGCCATCGGCGCAGGTTCGCGGCTTCCGCTATTTTCGCGGAGGGCATCCGATGCCTAATGCCGAATCGATTCACGCCGCGAACGCCATTCTAAAAATGCTTGACGCGCAAACCGCGTCGTCGCTGGTGATCTTTCTTCTCAGCGGCGGAGGCTCGGCGGTTGTCGAAAGGCCCATCGACGATGAAATCTCTCTCGACGATCTCGTAGCAACTTATCGGCCGCTGGTGCATTCTGGCGCAACCATCGCCGAAATCAACGCCATCCGCAAACATCTTTCGGCGGTGAAAGGTGGAAGACTGGCCCGCGCGGCGTTTCCGGCGCAGCAGGTGTCTCTGCTCGTCTCCGATGTTCCGGACAGTACGCTCGATGCGCTGGCGTCCGGCCCGACCATGCCGGACTCAACCAACGTAGAGGATTGCTATCGCATCGCCGGGAAGCACGGAATGCTGCCGCAGTTTCCACATTCCACGCGAGAACTGTTCGAGCGCCGTGCCCTGGAAGAAACACCGAAATCGGACGATCAAGCGTTCTATCGTTCGCGATGGTGGCCCGTGCTTTCCAACCATACCGCCGTGGAACAGGCGACCGCAGCAGCGAAGCGAGACGGATTCGCGGTCCACATGGACAATTCCTGTGATGACTGGGATTACGAGCCCGCCTCCGATCATTTGCTGAAGCGCCTTCGCGAGCTTAAGAAAAGCTCCGAGCGTGTGTGCCTGATTTCCGGCGGGGAGGTGACGGTGAAAGTCACGAATGGCGGCGTGGGCGGACGCAATCAGCAGTTTGCGCTGGCCTGTGCCGCAAAGATCGTGGGCGAGAATATTACCGCGCTCAGTGTGGGGACGGATGGAATCGATGGGAACAGTCCGGCCGCCGGCGCGGTAGTGGATGGAAGCACGCTAATGCGTGGACAGTCGAAGGGACTTGATGTTCGCACCGCGCTCGAGAGATTCGATGCCTATCCATTCTTCCGCGCGCTCGGGGATGCAATTGAGATAGGGCCAACGGGGAATAATCTGCGCGACTTGCGAATCCTTCTCGCCTATTGAGTTCAGGCGGCTTCGCTTTTCACCTGCACGCCTGCCCACTTTTCTAACAGAGTTAGGGTTGCGGCATAGTCGAGATCGCTGTGTCCGTCTTCGGTGGCCATTTCGTAAACCTCTTCCACGGTTTCCAGGCCAGGCAGTTTTACGCGCGCTTCTTTTGCGGCTTCGAGGGTGAGAAGAATGTCCTTGTGCATCAGTCGGAGCGGAAAATTGGGAGTGAAGTCTCGGTGCAGAATGAACGGGCCTTTGTAATCGACGACACCGGAGCGAACCATGGTGGCTTCGATCAGTGAAAGAAGTTGTCTCGGATCGACTCCAAGTTTGGTGGCGAGGGTGAGCGCTTCTGCAAAGCCTTCGAAGATGAGAGCAATCTGAAGATTCATCGCGAGCTTGGTGGCCTGGCCTTTGCCTGTGTCACCCATGCGGAAAATTTTCTTGCCCATGGCGGCGAATAAGGGGTTGAGGCGATCGATGATCGCTTCGTCGCCTCCGACCATGAAAATCAAGCTGCCATTGGCGGCTCCGATTTTCGATCCGGTCATCGGAGCATCGACGTAGGCGACTCCCTTGCTGCGAACGCGTTCCGCAAACTTCACCGTGGCGGAAGGGGAGATCGTGCTGGAATCGGCGATGATCATGCCTTCGGCCAGCGATTGCTCGACGCCATCCGTGCCAAACAGTATTTGCTCTACGGCAGCGGTATCGGAAACGCAGAGCCAGATGACTTCAGCGCCCTGCGCGGCTGCGGCGGGCGTGGGAGCAACACCGGCGCCCTCAACGAGTTTGCCGGGAGTGCGATTCCAAACCGTAACTTCGTGTCCAGCCTTGGCCAGATTCGTGGCCATGGCTTGTCCCATAATTCCTAGACCTAAGAAGGCAACGCGCATCGCTGAGATTCTCCTGTCGAACAAAGAGAGCCGCTCTCGAATTAGATATGAGGCCTGGATGAAGGTCAAGCAAAGTGGCGCCATTCTTTACGGGCGTTTCCCAGTTCGACTGCAAAACTCTTTATTAGGGGGAACCGCAGGAATTACGCGCCTTTCTCCCTGGACTGAACTAGAATAGAAAGAGCCGCTTCCAGCTTTCATCCAATAAGCAGGCAGTTCAGGATGATCAAGGCCACCCTTCGCAATCCGGCGCTTCGCAAGCGAGCTTCGCAATTTGGCCGCCTGGTGCGGCACTCGGCAGTCACTCCTCTGAGCGGAGAGACGCACATCCCGCGGCTGGCCTCGAACGGCGAACTCGGGGTCACCTTCATTGGCCATTCCAGCTTCCTGGTGCAAATCGGCGGGCAAAGCGTGATGATCGATCCCAACTTTGCTCGCTGGCTGTTTGTGCTGAAGCGGTTGCGACGCCCCGGAGTTCGCGTGCGCGACCTGCCGGCCATCGATCTGGTTCTAGTGACGCACGCACATTTCGATCATCTGCACCGGCCATCGCTGCGTGCGATCGTGCACAATAACCTCCGCACCCGCGGCACCGCCCCGGCCATCATTATTCCAAGCCATGTGACGGATCTGGTATCTGATCTCGGATTCTCCGAAATCATCGAGCTCGATTGGTGGAACAGTTCGCGGCACGGTAGCGTTTCGGTGACCCATGTTCCGTCGCGGCATTGGGGTGCGCGGATTCTCAAGGATTCGCATCGCGGCTATGGTGGATATGTTTTGAAGGCGGGAAAGCACTCGGTTTACCACGCGGGCGACACCGCTTATTTTGCTGGGTTTCGCGAGATTGGCCGTCGCTTATCGCCGGAACTGGCGCTGCTTCCGATCGGCGCCTATAACCCCCCAACCTTCCGCAACGTGCACACCAACCCCGCCGATGCGACGCATGCTTTCCTCGATCTAAACTCGCGCTGGATGGTTCCCATGCACTATGGAACCTTTCGTTTGTCCCACGAGCCGGTGGAGGAACCGCTGCAGTTGCTGGAACAGGAAGCGCGAGCGGCCGGAATCGAGGATCGCGTCGTAGTCCTCGAAGAGGGCGTTACGAAGTTCTTCGGATCCTGATCGGTAAAAGGTCCACTTGCGGGTGTTTCTTTTCTGTAACATTCCTTTGACAAACAGCTCCCACATTTTGGTGTAAGCTCTGGTGCACGAATTTTCGCTGCAGGAGGCGAATATGGCCGTTAAAGCTATTCCGGAGGGCTATCACACTCTCACACCATCCATCACCGTTCGCGATGCTGCGAGCGCGATCGAGTTCTATAAGAAAGCCTTTGGTGCTGTAGAAAAGGGCGTGATGAAAGGGCCCGACGGCAAGGTGATGCACGCCGAGCTGCGCATTGGAGACTCTCTCATCATGCTGGCCGATGAATTCCCGCAATTCGGATCGTTGTCGCCACAGAGCATTGGCGGCTCAGGGAGCGGATTGCATATTTATGTCGAGGATGTGGATTCGGCGTTTGACCGCGCCATCGGAGCCGGCGGAGTGGTTGAGATGCCCGTGGCTGACATGTTTTGGGGCGACCGGTTCGGCAAACTCGTGGACCCCTTCGGACACAAATGGTCGATTGCAACCCACACCCGCGACATGTCGATGGAAGAGATCGAAGAAGCGCAAGAAGAATTCATGAGCCAATTGCCAAAGAGCGCCTGAAAGGGGTGCAGTCAAGATGGTTCAAGAGGGCACGGCTGGCCGGCCGCGGCCCTCGTTTTTTCTTGAGTTACTTTTTCCGCAGTACTTCCGTCATCCCCGCAAAGCCCGCTATTACACAAGTATTACAGTGAGGCTCGCGGAGCCTTGGTAGGTTAGATATGTACGCTATCGAACTTAGCCATACGAATTGGGGATGCTCCTTGGACATGGAACTGGAAAGCCTGGAAAAACGGCAAGCCGCGCGAAACGAAATCAATTGGGTGACGGCGATTTTTATGATGGCATTTCACGTGGGCGCCATCGCTGCACTCTTCTTCTTCACCTGGAAGGCATTGTTCGTCGCCATGTTCCTGTGGTGGGTTTCGGGGAGCCTGGGCATTGGCATGAGCTATCACCGGCTGCTCACGCACCGCGGCTACAAGACTCCGAAGTGGGTGGAGTATTTCCTGACCGTTTGCGCCACGCTCGCCCTCGAAGGCGGACCGATTTTCTGGGTGGCGACGCATCGCATTCACCATCAATATTCCGACCAGGATGGCGATCCTCATTCACCGATCGACGGCAAATGGTGGGCGCACATGGGCTGGATTCTGATGGGCAAGTCCATGCATCATGACACAACCACGCTGGCCCGCTACGTCCCCGACCTCGCCAAGGATAAATTTCACGTCTGGATCACGAAATATCACTACGTTCCGCAGATTGGGTTGGGCGTGATCCTGTTCGCCATCGGCGGGCTTCCGTTTCTACTCTGGGGAACCTTCATGCGGACCGTGGTTGGGCTGCACGCAACCTGGCTGGTAAATTCAGCAACACATTCCTGGGGTACGCGGCGTTTTACCACGCGCGATCTTTCCACCAACAGCTGGTGGGTGGCCCTCCTGACATTTGGCGAAGGCTGGCACAACAACCACCACGCTCATCCGACCGCCGCGCAGCATGGCTTTACCTGGTATGAGATCGATATGAACTGGTACGGCATCTGGGCTTTGAAGCAGCTGGGATTAGCTTGGGACATTAAGCGGGTGAAATTGGCGGATCTAGAAAAAGGGTTAGTGGCGACGCCAAATGGAAAGCTGATTACGGTGGCTCTGCCGGAAGTTGCAGTCTCAGGCGACTAAGCCGTCGGACAGTCGGTTCTCCGATCGACGTCGGATTTTTTTACACGTCGACACCCTGTTCTCTTAGAAACACCGCGAGCCGGCTTACTGGCAGCGCAGTGATAAAGTTGTAGCTGCCTGAAACGGAGTCGGCAAAGCGCAGTACGCCATCCCCCTCGAAAGCCCCCGCAAACCTGAGCACCGGATATCTGCTGATGTAATCCCGGACTTCGCGTTCTGCCAGTTCACGAAATTTGAGCTCCGAGCTCTCAACGGTCGAGAGCATTTTCCGCGTATCGGAATGGATCACAACTAGCGACGTCACGAACTGAAACGCGCTGCCGGAAAGCTCTCGAAGAAATTCTGCCGCTTCATCACTGCTTCGCGGTTTCTCAAAAATCCTTCCGCCTTTTGCGACTACGGCGTCGCCCGAAACCACCACAGCGTTCTGCAGGCCGTTTGCCACTTTCCAGGCTTTCGCTTCCGCAAGCTTTTTCGTCAATGTAGCAGGGTCGCTGTCTCTGATCGATTTTTCGTCGATAGCGCTGGGATACACCTCGTAATTGAGCCCGAGAATATCCAGGGCTCGTCTCCGTGATTGCGATTCGGATGCAAGGACAACTTTCATCGAAGTGTTACCTCTTGGTCCTCACTAGTGCGATGTTACATTCTTCCACATTCTTGTTAGTTGCTGGTGTTCGTGCGGGACCCTTTTCACGGCCCTCCATCCGCAAACGCTGTAGAATCAGCATGAAGCCATGCGCATCACGAGCCGCCGCGGAACGATTATCTTCTTTCTCTGCCTGGGCATCGGCCTGGTCGCGCTGGCGGTTGCGCTGAATGTTGGTTGGATCATCCTCAACTGGCGCCTGCGAGTGCTGCTGTTTTTCGGCGTCGTCTTCTTCGCGCTGATCATTGCGGGCATGATCGTGAATACCACGTTTTTGCTGCGCGAGATTCGTCGCAGCGAACAGCATCACAGCTTCATCAACGCGGTTACTCACGAACTGAAAACGCCGGTAGCTTCCATTCGCCTGCATTTGGAAACCCTGCAGCGCCGGGATTTGCCTGAAGCGCAAAAGCAGGAATTCTACCGGCTCATGCTCAGCGACACGGACCGTCTGACGGAGACGGTGGAACAGGTGCTGCGCGCCGGACGCGCCGGGGACAGAAGAGCCGGCCGGGAGAAATCCGCAGTCGACTTCAGCCAACTGGTGCGCGAGTGCATGGAGGCGGCTCGGGTCCGCCATCATTTGGCCCCGGAAGCTTTGCAATATGAGGAAGCATCGAGCAACGGCGCTGGGATGCGGGTCATGGGAAGCTATGACGACTTGCGCACCGCGGTGTTTAATGTTCTGGACAATGCGATCAAGTATTCCGGCGACAACGTGGACGTCCGCGTGCGCCTGGATACGCCAGACGACAAGCGCATCGTTCTCAGCGTGCAGGACCATGGCGTTGGCATTCCTGCCGACGATTTGAAGAGCATCTTCAAGCGCTTTTACCGTGTGAGTCACCGTTCGCTGGCTCATGTGAAGGGAACTGGCTTGGGGCTGTTTATCGTGAAGGCGATCGCGCAGAAGCACGGTGGCAAAGTGTTCGCAGCGAGTGAAGGCGAAGGCGAGGGAACGACTGTCACGATGGAATTGCCGAGGGCCAACACGTGAGCCGAGTTCTGGTGGTGGAGGATGAAGCGCATCTGGCGCAGGGGCTCTGCTTTAACCTGCAGGCGGAGGGATATTCCGCGGAAGTGGTCGGTGATGGGGAGACAGCCACAGATCGCCTCCTCGGCAAGAAGGAAAACTTTGATGCCATCGTGCTCGACATCATGTTGCCGGGGAAGGATGGTTTCAGCGTAGTTTCGGAACTGCGTGCGGCGAGGAATTATGTGCCTGTGCTGATGCTGACCGCGCGCAGCCGGCCCGAGGACGTGCTGAAAGGCTTCGCGGCGGGCGCAGATGATTATCTGCCCAAGCCTTTCGACCTTTCGATTTTGTTAGCGCGCCTACAGGGTTTGCTGCGGCGCAGCCAATGGGTCCGATCCGGACATGAGGTTGGGAACCCGGATTCCACCTCAAGTGGTTCTCTTGCCTCAGGTCAGCCAGCATCCGATCCGCGCAACGTCAGCGATTTCGGAACATTTTCTTTTAGCGGCAAAACCATCGACTTCGGCGTGCTCGAACTGCGCACCGCCGATAACGTGATTCACCTGACTCTGATGGAATCGGAACTCCTGCGCCACCTAGTGCGCAACGATGGACGCGTGGTTTCGCGCAAGCAGATTCTCGAAGAAGTGTGGGGACTCCACGAAGATACCGACACCCGCGCCATCGATAATTTTATGGTGCGGTTGCGGCGCTACATCGAGGATGATCCTGCCCTGCCGCGGCATTTGCTAACGGTGCGCGGGGTTGGCTACAGGTTCCTGGCGAATCCGGAAAAGAAGTGAGGGCAGCGAAATCACAGCTTGCGGCAGCGTCAAAAACAAAGGCCTTCCGCCTGCTGGTTTCTGGCGGAAGGCACATGGGTCTCTGCAAATAGCTTACTGCTTGTCGTATACAGCGGTGCTCTTGATTTTCTTACCTGCCGCGTCAGTTGCAGTTGTCGTGATGGTGCGGCTCTTGCCGTCAGCCGAGATGACGATACGTCCGGTTATGGTAACTTTTCCGGCCTTCTTGACCGTTACCTCCAGGGTATGGTCGTCGATCATCTTGTATGATCGCTCATCCGAATCCGGATCGCCGGTGACCGGATAGTCTTTGCCGTCGAACTTGCCCGTCCACTCGTTGTGGGTGGGCTTCCCTGCGCCGTCGACGCCGTCCAGCGTGGCTTTTATGTTGTCGCCGACGGCCTCGTAACTAACCGTGAGATTTTTCGGGGCCCCAGGACTAAACTTCGATTTTGCCTCGTTGAGCTTCCAAGTCCCCAAGTGCGGGTTTGCGGCGAAGCACACCGTGAGTCCGACAAACAGCATCAGGAACGTCAATACAGCTGTTCTTGTTTTCAAGTTGCCTCCAAGGTGAGGAACGGATTACTCGCGAGCGAGCAACGCATTCTAGGTTCTACGAGACCCTTTGCGCAACTCTCAGAGCGACCTTGGGCTAGGGCTGAGACCGCTAAGCGCGGCACAGCTCCGCCACCAGCGTTTCCCTGCGCTCCAGCGCCAGATGATTGATGCGATTAAGAATCATCCCGTAGATCGATAGCGATGCACCTGCTAAAACCAGCAAGATCAGAGTCGCGATCCAGGAGCTTCCGAATGATCGCGCAATCAAGAAAGCGCCGACGCCCACGCCCACAACTACAAATTGCAAGGCCAGGCTGACCAGCACCGTCATTTGTGAAGCGCGCTGGCGGCCGAACTTGGAATAGTCGAGTTTCTTCGGCGAGTAGATTGACAGCAAATTGCCCACGGCAAAGTTCAGTGGCGCGGCGAACAGCAGTCCGGCCAGCGTGGCAATCGCGATGTCGAAAGCGGGCCGGCCGTAGAAGGACGTGACCGCGATCCAGGCCACAACCGTTTCTACGGCCAGAATGCTCCCGTGCGTGAGATTCTTGGCTAACACAATGTCTCGAAAACTCACCGGCGCCGCGTAGAAGAACTGAATGCCGCCGGCATCGGCGCCGAAATTGTTGTAAACCAGATTGGTCAACATCAGCAGCGTGTATCCGGCAGCCACCGGAAATGCGAGGTTGGGCGTGCGGTTGAGAAAACCACTCGCGTGCCGTGCCGAGTTCATGGCTCCGAAACGGAAGACAACCAGCATAAAGATCGGCATGATGAAAGTAAGCAGCATTGGTCCGCTGCGGAGGAGATATCGAATCTCTTTCTCGAAGACTGCTGTAACCGGTGTCGCGAATCCGGGGAGACGCCAACCCAGGCGAAGCTGCCGATCGGTTGATTGAGGGGAAGGGGCGAGGGACTCGCTCAAACTCTCGCCACGGTATTGAGCCAGCAGTCTCACGTGCAGGCCGTAGCCAATCACCATCGCGAAAGCGCAGAGCAGCAACCACGAACTAAGAGCCGTCGGCCATTGTGGGTAAATGCCCTGCACGACGGCATCGGCCGCAAGCCCGGGAGGAAAAATTTTCTGCACCGGCGCGAGGACTTCGACGAAGCGATGCACTTCCGGGCGCGCCCGCCGTCCAAAATGTCCCGTCAGTGGACCGATTAACTGAAAACTAAGCGCCAGCAGCACGATCAGAACGCCCATAATCTCGCGAGTGCGGCGTTGCGCCAGCCAGCGCTCTACCCAGGCGAAGATCATTTGCATCAATAGTAGGTTGAAAGCAACGAACGCGAGCACAACGAGCAGCGTCCACGGCAGCAACGCAGGTTTCGCGAAACCCACCCCGACCAGGATTCCGATCGACCACAGGCTACCCAGGGCGCTTGCCGGGTCGAATGCGCCGTAGGCTAACCGCACCAGAAAATATGAGCTATAGCTAAGCGGAAAGCGAAGCAAGTCGGAAGAGTCCGGATTGTTGGTGAAGGCCGTGGACATAATCGGGAAGATTTGCCAGAAGAAAAAAATTGCCCAGAACAGCAGAGCCAGCATTTCCGGCCTGCCTGACGACAGGAAGAAAAACGCCGCCACGCCCATGAGGAAAGAGCCACCAAGTCCGCCGATGGCAAAGGCGAATGAGATGACGATGTGCGAGAGCAACTCCAACTGGCCGCGAGTGCTGCGAAGAGCGTTGACGAAAAGATGCCACCGCAGCCAGGCGATGGTTGCGAGTTGGCTGCTCCGGGGAGCAGTGAAATTAATCCCGTTCATGCCCTTACCCCAGCCATGAAAGCTCCTGATCCGTGGGTCGCGAGCCACCGACGGTGCGCAGAAAAATCTGTTCCAGAGTCATCTTTTCGCCGGACGCAGGCAAGCCGTCTCCTGAACCTACCGGCGTCTGCGCTTCCACCCCGGCACGCAACTCTTCCAGCGATCCCTGCGCCACGAGCCGTCCCTGATGAATGATGGCGACGTGACTGCACAGGCGCTCGACGATTTCGAGCACATGCGAGGTGAGAAAAATCGTGGCGCCGCGCGCGATCATGCCTTGCAGCATGGATTTCAGCGTTCCGGCGGCGATGGCGTCCACGCCTTCGAAAGGCTCATCGAGGAAAAGCACCTTCGGCCCGTGAATCACGGCCGCGGCCATCGCCAGCTTCTTCTGCATGCCGTGGGAGTAGTCCGTGACAAGCTTCTTCGGCTGATCGGCGAGTTGCATAAAATCGAGCAGTTCCACGGTGCGCTGGGCAGCAGTTTCGCGATCGAGGCCGTACATGCGTCCAGCGAAGTTGAGGAATTCGGATCCAGTCAGGCGTCCGAATAGAGCCATGCCTTCGGGGACAACGCCGATTTGCCGCTTGACCTCCACCGGGTGAGCTGTGAGATCAAGTCCGAGGATTTCGATTCGTCCTGAACTGGGGGCTAGCAGCCCGGTCAGCATCTTGATCGTGGTTGATTTTCCAGCGCCGTTAGGACCGAGGAAGCCGAAGAATTGTCCGGGGGAAACACGCAAGTCGATGTTGTCCACGGCGATGAAATCTCCGAACCGGCGGGACAAGCCTTGCGTTGCAATGGTAGAAGCGGCGTCCATTAAAACTCTGAATCTAGCACAGGTGCCGACTCGAGTGGCCTAACCAGCTAACGCTGGAATGAATGGGGAAAGCCAAAGCGCCCTGACTCTGTGGCCAGGGCGCTTCATTTGGCAGAACTGCAGCGGGTTAGAACAAGTTCCAGAGGAATTGGTTGTAGACGTCGTGATGATATTGCACCTCGGGAGCCTTCACGAACGTCCCCAGCAGACGCGGGCAGCGGTCGGCGGCGGCTTGCTTCAGGTCGGCGTAGCGTCCCTTCACATCTTCTCCGAGAAGTTCCGTCGTCCATTCGGCTTTGCGGAAGTCTTCCAGCGCCGTGTAAATATTGTCGGGCAAGTAGCGCTCGGCCTGGCGCAGGTTCTTGATCTTCGAGGTCTCGCCATCGATGCCGCTCTTGAAGATCGACAGCATCACCAGATAAGGATTCGCATCGGGCGCCACCGAACGGACTTCCACCCGCATGCTCTTCTCGTTGCCGATCGGAATCCGGATCATGGATCCACGATCGACGGCCGAGGCCTTGATTTGGTTCGGCGCCTCGAAGTGCGGATCCAGACGGCGATAGGCATTCACGCTGGGGTTCAGCAGCAGGCAGATATCATTGCCATGGGTGAGAATGCGATCGAGGAAAGCCCAGCCCATCTTGCTCAGCTTCTCTTCGCCCTTCGCATCCCAGAACAGGTTCTTGCCGTTTTCGCTGATCGAAACATTGGTATGCATGCCGCTGCCGTTCACGCCCACAACCGGCTTAGGGAGGAACGACGCGGTCAGGCCCATGTTGGTTGCAACCTGGCGGCAGATCAGCTTGTAGAGCTGAATTTGGTCGGCGGCCGCAACCACTTCGCCATATCCGTAGTTGATTTCGAACTGCGAAGGCGCAACTTCCGGATGGTCTTTCTCGTTCTGGAAGCCCATCGAACGCTGCACCTCAGCGGTGGTATCGATGAACGTACGCAGCGCATCGCCCGGCAGCGAGTGATAGTAACCGCCGGTGTTTACGTATTCGAATTTGCCAGTCTCGTGATAGCGCCGCTCAGCGTCCGGGCCTTTAAACAGGAAGCCTTCAATCTCGTTGGCCGCGTTGAGGGTGTAGCCCTTCTTTTTGTGCAGCGCTTCAGCGTAACCTTTCAGGACGCCACGAATGTCGGCGGTGTAAGACGTTCCGCCCTTGTCGATGACTTCGCCGAATACCAGCACTTTGCCGGAACCGAACACATCCGACGGAGCCCAGTAGAACGCGGCCCAATCGATGCCCAGGCGCAGATCGCTCTCGCGCTGCGCCGTGAAGCCGCGAATCGACGAGCCGTCGAAGGTGAGATTGTCCCAGCTCTTGATCAGAAATTTTTTGTCGTAATCGAGCATGTGCAACCGGCCCTCGAGATCGCTAAAGAGCACGGTCACAGCCTTGATCCGCTTCTCGTCGGTCAGATACTTCAGCCGCTCTTCCTGGATCTTCCCGATCGGGACACGCTTGCCGCGCTGCTCCTTGGCTTTGAGATTCAGTTCTTCCAGTTCGTCATAGGTAAGGGCCAGAAAATTGCGCAGTTCATTAGGCATGGATGGTCTTCAGTCTCCTATTCATAATTGGCAATGATGTCAGCAAACAACGCCATCGAAACATGGAGTTGGAACGGCCGGGGTGTACCAGCAAGAATAACGCGAAGCTTACTTTGCGACAATCGAAAAAGCTGATGCAGAGGATGGAAGACATTTCTTGAAGTGGCGAGTGTACGGAGAATGTCTAGCGGACGCCTAATCCCGTTCCCGGCATCAGACGAACGACCACACCGAGCGCCGTTAGAACGGCAATGTAGTAGACGGTCGTAGCTGCGGCTGGAATGGGCGGGGAAGTTGTGCGCGAAAAAGATTTGATATCCCGCGCCCAGAGCTACAAGAAAGAACATATTTTCGCCAAGAACCAGCCACAGAGCGAGGCATGCGGTGAACAAGAGGATGCGGTCCATCTTGCTCAAGGCGAGCACCGCTTGCCCTCCGTCGAGCACCCAGATGGGAATCAAATTCAGCAGGTTCAGCACAGCGCCCACTCGCGCCAACGCCTGCCCAGAGCGGATTGCCAGTTCTGCCACCAGAGCAGAGCGCACGCCACCGCCGTTAAGAATCCTGCCAGCGGACCGGCCAGGCTGATGGCAGCCCGCGTCTCCAAAGGACACGCCCAGCGCCTGCCAACGGACGTAGGCGCCCAGGCCCGGCAGAAACACAGGCATCTCAGCCGGCAGGCCACGACGCTTGATATCGATGAAGTGGCCCATCTCATGAAGCAGAATCAGCATGGCGAAGCCGATGCCGAACTTCATTCCCCACGCGGCCCAATAGATTCCGATGAAAGCTGCGAAGCTGAGCAGGAATTTCAGCTTGAACAGCGCCAAGCAGTATGGTCTTGCCCTTGGCCAACAGGACGCGCGATTGGACCCACCGGCCCGAGGCGTTTGGTCCACTTATTTTCCGATGACTCGGGCATCCGGGGTTGATCCGCAGCGACCTCAAGCGCGCGGACGTGACTTTGAATCCATTCGTACTGTTTGGAGGCTCGGCGGCAAAAGAGAAAGTCCGGAAAGCCATCGCTCGCGTGCCTGGCTTAATTCGCCCTTCGCCTCAAGCGCTTTCGCTTCCGCAGCGAGGCGATCGAGTTCCTCGGAATGCACCAGCGCATGGCACTTATCGCAGACCAGTGCTCCGGCGGACAGTTCGCGGTTACAACGCTTGCAGTTTCGAGTCAGTTCAGGAGTGAGCTGAGGACACAGTTCTTGATCTTACGCTTGTCGGCGCACGCTAACTCAGGCCGGGGGCCGAGGCGAATACTGAAATGGCCCATCCACTCTCGGCGTCGTCGCGCGAGTACTTTGCCATGCGATACGAATGCCGATGAAGAGGATGAACAAGCCGATCAAACCGTGAAGGGGATCGGCCAGTTCCAGGAAAGGTGATGCGAGACCCACGAGGGTTAACTGCAAGCAACCTTGCCAATGTCAACCACAGGTTTGGCGGGCTCCAGTGTTTGGGGGCGTCCGGTTTCCTGTCCAGGCTGCGCTGCTCATCGGCTAATTGCTGTTGCTGGGAGGCATGTGACTTATGCTCGCCCGCGTAATGAATCCAGATTGGAATCGCCGCCATGGATACCGCCGCATAGGTAAGCAAGGCTGCGGTGATCTGGTAGCGGCGACCGCCGTGGCCGCTTGATCCCTTCATCATGGCCTTGCCCACCATCCAGCCCACAGCCAGAGAGACATAGCCGATGATAAGACCCGTCACGATTTCAAAGGCTGCATAAAGAATAAGTCCGGCAATGGCTGCGCCGATACCGTAGACAAGGCCGCGCATGTAGTTGGCATGGCTGTCCGTTGCTAGTGCGTGCGCCTGCTCGGCGCAACTTCGACAGGCGGTCGCTCCCTGCAAGCGGTAATAGCTTCCGGCGATCGGTTGTTGGCAGAACTGGCAGTGATCGGCACCCGGCGCCCCGACATACTCTGCGGTGCCGAACTGTATTGAGGAAGAGCCGGGCTTGGAATTGTCGAAGCCAGCGTTACTCATGGCCCGGAAGATAGCACAGGGTACACCGCGACAGAAGAAGGAATTCAGGACGGTTCTAAGGCGCTCGGCTTGGACGACTGGCCGGTGGCTTTAGGTCTTAGGCCTCAGGTCTTAGGGAAAACCAGACCCAAGACCTAACAACTGAAAACCTGCTACTGGCGGTGGGTCGAGGCTCCCGCGG
The DNA here is from genome assembly GCA_963760855.1 of uncultured Acidobacteriaceae bacterium. Lineage (GTDB taxonomy): Bacteria > Acidobacteriota > Terriglobia > Terriglobales > Acidobacteriaceae > Sulfotelmatobacter. The sequence goes on from CAVXFD010000011.1 coordinate 227,848, forward strand.
CGATTTCACGGAGCGCACTGACAAACTCTGCTGCGGTGTTTGGGTCGGCGAGAGATTCCAGATGAACCGTAGCAGAGAATTGTGGCGACTCCGGGCGGAAGTGAACCTGCAGAACATCCTGCCGCCGCGCCGACATCAGCGCATTCAATTCGGCAGACAGGATCCTGTTTCCAGTGCGTCCGCGTGGTGAGAATTACAGGGCCAGGCTCGTAAACATCCCACTCGCGGTCGTCGCCTTTGCGAGAGGAGATTCCGCGGTTATGTGCGCACCAGCGATGTCTCACCACTTCCAGGCGGAAACTCGGGGAGCTGTCAAGGTCGGCTTCAAAGGTCAACGTTTCTTTTTGCTTGCGCCAGCAACTCATCAGCCACTGAATCGGAAGAGGACGGGGCCGGAACTTCACGGTTACCAGGACGTTGTCAAACCAGCGAGCGGGGAAGTGCAGCCGAGCTTCGAGGCGGGAAGTTCCCATCCAGCGCGACTCGAGAATCCGCCCTCGGCCGGCGCATGCGGTCTGCACCCAGCGCAAAGCCGCCGCGCCTTTTTTTCGGTTGTAGTGAGAAAACACGAAGTACCACGTCCCCAGAACGGCGACCGAAGCGACCACGTCAATCAGGAGAAGGCGCCCCACAACGCTCCTCTGATGCTCATGGTACGTCCGAGGTTGCGAGGGAAGCAAGGGGGCAATTGCGTTCATTTGTAATCTTCGCAGGGACAGACGGGTCTGAACTGTGGAAAACCGGGGTAGAACGGTCGCTACAATGTTCGCGTGCCCTTCACCATTCGCGACTTCCAGCCGTCGGACTTCGACACGCTGTGGCGCATCGATCAGACGTGCTTCCCTCCCGGAATTTCCTATTCCCGGGCGGAACTTAGGCTTTACATGCGTCGCCGGGCGGCCTTCACGCTGGTCACGGTTGTGCGCAGCGGGCCAAACGGATGGCCCCGTCGCCCCGGAAAAAGGCGAAGACGCCGCCTGCGTCGGTCCCGGCGCACGATGCTGCTGTTGCCGGCTTTATAGTGGCCGAGGCGGGGAGCCGGGCCCGTGGCCACATCATCACCATCGATGTAGTCGCTGCCTTTCGCCGCTTTGGAGTCGGATCGCTGCTGCTACGCGCGGCGGAAGATCGTCTGATCGTGGCCGGATGCCGAACGGTCGAACTGGAAACCGCCGTCGATAACGTATCCGCTCTTTCGTTCTACAAGCACCACGGTTACAACGTGACCAGGACTTTCCCTCGCTATTATTCCAACGGAGTCGACGCGCTGGTACTGGAGAAAGTTCTCGTCTAGCCGAAGGGGCGCGACTTTTTGCAGGGGGATTTGCGTTCCGGGCTTTCTCCAGCTACCTTGCCTTGTGATGAAAGCTGCTGCCATAAGAGTTGCGATCCAGGGCGAACGGGGTTCCTTCAGCCACGAAGCTGCGGAGCGAATGGTACACGGATGCGTAGTCGTTCCCTGCGCCCGTTCTGCAGAAGTATTCGAGCGGGTGGAGAAGGGCTCGGTCGCGGCGGCGGTTATTCCGATTGAAAATTCTTTAGCCGGCACGGTGGCTGAGCACGCGGATTTGCTGGTGGCGCGCAAGGTCGTGATTGAAGCTGAATTTCTCCTGCCGATTGTCCACAACGTGATCGCCGCACCGGGAGTTGAGCTCAGTGCGGTGCGACGTGTATTCTCTCATCCTGTGGCGCTCGATCAGTGCCGCGATTTTTTTCGCCACCACCCTAAGATCGAGGCGGTTCCGTTCTACGATACGGCGGGGAGCGTGAAGCACGTCGTCAGCGAGAATCTTCGCGACGCGGCCGGCATCGCCGGACGGCACGCTGCCCGCGAATACTCGGGCAAGATTCTGCAGGCTGGCGTCGAAGACGACAAACGCAACTTCACACGCTTCTTTCTGATTTGCAAGGCGACCAAGCTGGCTGCCACGCGCCAAAGAAAGGGAATCGCCGCTTCCGCCAACCGGCGGCAGGTTCCGGCTGGTGCCAATAAGACTTCCATCGCCTACAAGCTGAAAAATGAGCCGGGCGTGTTGTTCAAGTCGCTCAGCGTCTTTGCCTTGCGTGACATCAGCCTGAGCAAGATCGAATCCCGTCCTTTGCGCGGACGGCCGTGGGAGTATGTCTTCTATGTTGACTTTCTCCGCGGCGACGATGAACCTGCCCGCAATGCACTTCGCCATCTCGGGGAGGTGGCGGAGTTCGTCAAAGTTCTAGGCATTTACCGGGCCGCGTAAGAGAGTAATGGGTGTTCCCTCGTGTTCTGCCCCTGCATACCGCGCTCTGCGCGCCCATCAGGGACGGGAATCGTCATCCGCAGTCACAAAGCCCTGTGATTCAGTACATATCTGACTGGAAGCCAGCCTACTAGAATGTTCCAGGGGTTTCGTCAGGGACTCCGAATTCTGAAAGGGAGAGTGTATGCGTTTCTTGAAAGTGCTTGGAATCATTTCGTTATCCTTGGTTGTCATGAGTCTTCTCGCTAGCGCGTCGCCAAAGAGCATGGGCATTTCCGATGTTGCCCACATTAGTTTTGACGATCCGATCCGGGTCGGGACCACCCTGCTTCGTGCCGGGGATTATGAAGTTCGCCATGTTATGCAGGGCCAGGAACACATTATGGTTTTCAAGCGTCTCAACAGCAAAGACAGTGAGGTGAAAGTAAGCTGCAAGCTGGTTCCTCTTGCCCAGAAGGCCGACCGGACTGCAACCATTTACGAACTGAACGCTGCCAAAGAGAAAGTGTTGAAGGAGCTTATATTCCGCGGCGATTCCGCTAAACACGTTTTCTAGAGGACTGATTTATTTCTGGCTCGGGCGGCATGAGTGCGGGCACTGCCTCGTCAACTGAGACATTCTGCTCATCCGGGGACTACAATTCCGATCATGCCGCGGCGCGCCTGATTCTTCATTGAGCTCTCTGCGGCTAAGGGAGATGCCGTGCTTTCCGCACTAGCCCCGGTACCTTGGGCATCATGTCGCGAATCGGTGAATCCCGATAGAATCGGAAGCCAAACCGAGAGAAGGGATGAAACCTTTCTGGAGGAGTATCATCTAAGCTTGAGTGAGTTACACTCAAGGAGAGCCAATGAGCCAACAACCGCTTTCCGAGCCGATTGCTAAGCATCGGGAAATGAATGATGTACGGGCGTTGCCCGTGCTCCCTGTGCGGGATACCGTTCTGTTTCCGCACGCCGTTCTGCCCCTGACCGTGGGGCGGGAAAGTTCCGTTCAGCTTATTAATTCGCTCGGAGAGGATAAAACTATTGTCGTTGTGGCGCAGCGCGAAGCGCGCGTCGACAACCCTCAACCAAGCGACCTTTATACAGTCGGTACCTCTGCGGTCGTACATAAAGTCGTAAAGATGCCCAACCAGAGCCTGTTTGTGTTTGCCGAAGGCCTGGAGCGGGTACGTTTAGGAGAGTTCACTCAGCTGGCGCCCTTTATGCGCGCCCACGTGTCGCCGATCCCTGAATCGGCCCCGCCGGACAGCTCTGAGATCGAAGCGCTGCAGCGCAATGTGCTGACGCTATTTCAGCAGATCGTCGCCGGTTCGCCCACGCTTTCGGATGAGCTTTCCACGGTGGCTTTGAATATTGACGAGGCAGGTCGACTCGTGGATTTCATTGCGTCCTCTCTTCCGTCGTTATCGACGCCTGATAAGCAGGACACACTGGAGACGCTCGACATCCGCGTGCGTTTGGAGAAGATCAACCAGCATCTCGCGAAAGAACTGGAGGTGCAGCAGCTGCGTAACAAGATCCAGAGCGAAGTGCAGGATCGCGTGCAGCAAACCCAGCGCGAGTACTACTTGCGCGAGCAGATGAAGGCGATCCAGAAAGAACTGGGCGAGCAGGACGAAGGCCAACGCGACGTTGAAGATCTGAAGAAGAAAATCGATGAAGCAGGCATGCCAGACGAGGTAAAGAAAGAAGCGCTCAAGGAATTGGGCCGCCTTTCCCGCATGTCTCCGATGGCCGCCGACTATTCGCTCACGCGCAACTACGTCGAGTGGCTGGCCGTGCTGCCTTGGGCCAAAACATCGGGGCAGGAAATCGAGATTCCGAAGGCCAAGGAAATTTTGGATACCGATCACTACGACCTGGAAAAAGTTAAGGACCGCATCCTCGATTATCTTTCTGTTCGGCGTTTGAAGCCGAACATGAAGGGACCGATCCTTTGCTTCGTCGGACCTCCCGGCGTGGGTAAGACCTCGCTTGGTAAGTCGATCGCTCGCGCGTTAGGAAGGAAGTTTGTGCGGCTGTCGCTTGGTGGCGTGCATGATGAAGCCGAAATCCGAGGACATCGTCGAACTTACATCGGCGCGCTCCCGGGACAAATCATCCAGGGTATTCGCCGCGCGGAGACAAAGGATCCAGTCTTCATGCTCGACGAAATCGACAAGGTCGGCCGCGATTTTCGCGGTGATCCGGCTTCGGCGTTGCTGGAAGCGCTCGATCCCGAGCAGAACTCGACGTTCCGCGATAACTATCTCGACGTGACGTTCGACCTGTCGAAGGTGCTTTTCATCACTACCGCGAACATGCTCGATCCCATCGCCGAGCCGCTGCGCGATCGTATGGAGATCATCGAACTGCAGGGCTATAGCGAGGAAGAGAAGCTCCACATCGCGTTCCGTTATCTGGTTCCGCGGCAAGTGGAGGAGAACGGAATCACGGCGGAGCAGATCGAATTTCCTGAGGCGGCGATCCGCTACATCATTCGCCACTACACCCGCGAAGCAGGCGTCCGTAGTCTGGAGCGAACCATTGGAACCATTTGCCGCAAGCAAGCGCGGCGGCTGGCCGAAGGCAAGACCGACAAACTTGTTGTGACGCAGGAAATCATTCAGGAGTTTCTCGGCGGCATCAAGATTCGCACCGAAGGTGAAATCGAAGAACGCACCGAGAGGCCGGGTGTGGCTGTGGGTTTGGCCTGGACTCCGTCCGGCGGCGATGTGCTCTTTGTCGAAGCTAACGCCATGAAGGGCAAAGGTGGATTCACCATGACGGGCCAGATTGGCCAGGTGATGCAGGAATCCATGCAGGCTGCCCTCACGTGGGTGCGGTCCAATGCCGCGCAGCTGGGCATTGCGGAGAACTTCTTCGCCGATCACGACATTCACATGCACGTGCCGGCGGGAGCGATTCCAAAAGATGGTCCTTCTGCGGGCGTGACCATGGCGACCACGCTGGTGTCCTTGCTGACGGGGCATCGCATTCGTCCGCTGCTGGCGATGACAGGCGAAATTACGCTCAGCGGCAACGTGTTGCCCGTGGGAGGCATTAAAGAAAAAGTGCTTGCGGCCAAGCGCGCCGGAGTGACCGACGTGATTCTGCCAGCAGAAAACAAAATGAACGTGGACGAGGACCTCACCAAGGAGCAACTCGAGAACCTCAACATTCATTACGTGAAGACGATCGACGAGGCGCTGCTCGTCTCGTTGCCGGAGGTGGCGGAGTCCGCAGCAGCAAAATTGCTAACCACGCCGCCCCAGGCGGTTCACGACAAAGCCTTCGCGCGGGCGTAATCGCGGGCGGTTACAGAATCCAGATGCCAGTCTTAAACGGGCTGGCATTTTTTTGCAATGCTGATTTCTGAGATCCCTACGTCCTCATTCGCCACCAATCGCAGTTGGAAATGAATGCTGGCGCACCCGGGGTTTGAAATCCTTCGTGCGTGACGGAGTGCGCGCGCTAAACTGTCAACAGAGTTCATCGTTCCTATGCGTGTACGCATTCTTTTTTTCGGGATGTTAAAAGACCTTGCAGGTAAATCCAGCGACACGCTGGATCTGGATGAAGGTGCGACCGTCGCTGACGTGCTCAGACAGTGTGCGAAACAGATTCCCCGGCTGAAAGACGCGCTTCCTTCTTTAGCGGTGGCAGTGAACCAGAATTATGCGGCAGAGGAGACCACGCTCAACTCGAACGACGAAGTTGCGTTGCTGCCGCCGGTCAGCGGCGGGTCAGCGGAAGAGAAGCATTCGTCCCACGTCTCGATCATCCGCGAACCGATTGATACGGCGAAGATCGCGGCTCATCTTAAGTGCGGGGATGACGGGGCAGCGGTGGTGTTTGAGGGCGTGGTCCGCAACCAGACGCGCGGCCGGCGGACGCTCTATCTGGACTATGAAGCCTACGAGGATATGGCTCTGAAAAATATGGAGGAGTTGGCCGAGCAGGCGCTGAAGCAGTTTCAGATCCGAGATGTGGCATTGGTGCACCGTCTGGGGCGACTCGGTATTGGCGAGACCAGCGTCCTGATCGTGGTAGCCTCGGCGCACCGGGCCGCCGCATTCGATGCGTGCCGCTGGTTGATCGATACGCTCAAGCGCACGGTTCCGATCTGGAAGAAAGAACACTTTGAGGATGGAGCGGTTTGGGCGGATGGGGAACCGTTTCCCGTCGAAATTCCTCGCGTAAATTCCGCCGGCCGGGGCAGCCCGGCAAAGGACGACGCATCTAAGTGACTGGCGCGGCGATTCGAGTCGGGACCGGTTCGAGATGTGTAGCGATCGATCGCGAGAGTAGACTTCCTGTCATCGAATAAAAAATCGCGAATGAGAAAATCCGTAACGCTGATTCTACTGTGCTTAGCCTGCGCTGCATCCCAGGCCCAACAACCAGCCCCCAGCAACCAACCAAAGGAAACCCCTCCGACGCTTAAAGTCGACGTGAAGCTGGTGAACGTCTATGTCACTGTCACCGATGCCCGCGGTGCTCCCGTCGCCGGACTCAAGAAGGAGAATTTCACACTGCAGGAAGACGGACGCGATCAGATCATCTCAGTGTTCGATAAAGAATCCGCCGTTCCGCTTTCGATCGCGCTCGCCGTCGACACCAGCCTGAGCACGCGGCACGATCTGCCGCTGGAGCAGGCCTCCGCCAAACGCTTTGCGCGCGCCATCATGCGGCCAGTGGATGCATTGTCCGTATTTGCCTTTAGTGAAACGGTGCTGCAGTCGACCTCCTACACTTCCGACTTGAAGCGGATCGACGACGGCATAGACCACCTGCGACTAGGCGCGGCGACGGCTCTGTTCGACGCTGTCTATCTTGCTTCCCGCTCTCTCGACCGACGTCAGGGACGAAAAGTCCTGGTGCTGATCACCGACGGTGGCGACACGATCAGCAAAGTAGATTACAAACAAGCGCTGCGCGCCGCCGAGGAAGCCGAAGGGATCGTCTACAGCATCATCGTAGTACCGATTGAGAACAGCGCGGGACGCGAAACCGGAGGGGAACATGCCTTAATCCAGCTCTCCGAAGACACGGGCGGCAAGTACTACTACGCCACGTCTATGGCGCAACTGGACGACGCCTTCCGCCAGATCAGCGACGAACTTCGCACTCAATATCTGCTGGCATACTATTCGTCGCAGCGCACGTCAACGTCGCAGTTCCGGCGCATCCAGGTCAACGTTTCCGGCCCACCCGATTCCGTTGACTACCGCGTCCGCCATCGAGCCGGCTACTACACATTTAAGTCCGATTTCTGATCACGTTTTCCCCCACAGTCGACCCGTGAATTCCTTTCAACATAACAGCGCGGCAGTCATTAGTTTGCACAACAGTAAACATAACAAAAATTTTCTTTTACAGATTGAATATATGGTTTTCAGGATTTTCCGCAGCTCGAAAACAATAGTGTGTTGCCCTTCCAAGAGCCCGAGATCGATGTAACTTCATGAAAAATATATAGATGTATGACTGCGGCAGCGTCGGTCTTGGGCTGGCTGGAAAATTGCTTTAACTCTGTTGAGCTGTCTTGTATTTCTTAGGGACTTATTTGCAACGTGCCGTTTTTGGCGGGAAAGTCAGTAGGCGCATCCCGCCGAATCCCGATCGAAAGTTATTGAAAAATTTCTGATGCGACTTCCGGAAAGAATGGATTCCGGAAGCGATGCTTCGAGAACAATTCCGAAAGGAAGGTCCACGATGTTGAAGCTTAATTCCTCCCGCTCAGGGGCACGATTTACGCTGTTGGCTCTGGTTGCCCTATCTGCTTTGCTTCTTTCCTCGCTTGCGGTCGCCCAGACGTCGATTGCTACGGGCAGTATTCAAGGAAACGTGACAGACGCAACCGGCGCGCTTTTGCCCAACGCCAAGATCACAGTCACCGGACCGACCGGCCAGACACTTCACGCTACCACGAACGCGTCGGGGGAATACTCTCTGGGTGCGTTGATCCCGGGTGCTTACTCGGTTCGCGTCGAGGCCAAAGGCTTCAAGACGGCGCAGTTGAACCTGGAGGTTCAGGGTTGATAATGCCGCCAATGGGCAGCGTCAAGCTTGAAATCGGCCAAGAGAGCACGGTGGTCGAGGTACAGGCTAGCGAAGTTCAGGTCAATACCGAGCAGGCCACTGTTCAGGGAGTTTTGACAGCGACCCAGATCGAAAACCTGCCGGTGAATGGTCGCAACTTCCTTGACTTGGCCCAACTGGAACCCGGCGTTCAGATTCAGGACGGTCAGAACTTCGATCCCACCAAGGCCGGATATTCTTCGATCTCGTTCGGCGGTCGTTATGGCCGCACCGCCCGCATAGAGGTTGACGGTGTGGATGTCTCGGACGAAACGGTCGGACACGACCCAAGATATTCCTGCCAGCGCCATTCAGGAGTTCCAGCTCGGCCAGGCAAGTTTGGATTTGTCGACCGAACTTACTTCTTCCGGTGCGGTGAACGTCACTACAAAGTCTGGAACCAATGGTTTCCACGGCGAAGCATTCGGCCATTTCCGCGACAACACGGTTGCCGCCGCGTCGCTTCCGACTCCCTTTGGACTCCACACTCCAGCCTTTCAGCGAAATCAGTTCGGAGCCAACTTTGGCGGCCCGGTGATCAAGGACAAGTTATTCTTCTTCGGAGATGGTGAGCGCACCCTGAACAACCTGCAATCTCCGGTAGCTCTGCCAGATCCCTTCCAGGCGGATTCCGGTTTCTTCAATGCGCCCTTCCGCGAGACTACGCTGAATGGCAGAGTTGACTACCAGTTGACGAAGAGCGCCAGGATGTTCTATCGCTACAACTACTTCGCCAACCTGACTGACGCCACGTTCTTCTCAGGCAGCTTTATGGTGTACGCCAACAAGGACAACTCCCGTTCGCATGTGCTGGGCGTCGATTTCAATACGGGAAGCTTTACCCATAGCATTCGCTTCGAATACCTGAAGTTTCAGAATCAGATCCTGAATGGCGATGCCGGCCAGCCTTTCTCGCAATCGGGTTTGACTCTGTTTAATGGGCCGTTCTCGGGCGGGCCGAACTATCTGGCTCCCCAATCCACCCCGCAGAGCGATCACGAAATTAAGTACGACGGCAGCAAGACCGTGCGCAGCCACATTATCCGGTTCGGTGCAACCTACAATCACATCCAAGGCGGCGGTTTTGCCAGCTTCTTCAGCGTCGCGCCGGTTGTCAATTCCGCTCCCAACCTTCTGGACGCAGCCTGCAGCCCGACGACCCCTAGCCCAACTTGCCCAGCAGGGCCCGACGGCACGCCTTCTTCCAACTTCCTGAACTATGAAGTTCAGGGCATAACCTTCGGCAACGGAATCGGGTATTCAACTGCCAACAAGGCGTTTGGTTTTCCGGCTGGCGGTTTGGGACCGGACAACCGCATCGCTTTTTACTTGGGAGATAGTTGGAAGGTGAAGTCGAATTTCACCGTAGAATTAGGCTTGCGCTACGTCCGCGATACCGGACGCGATGACGCGGACTTGCCAGGAATTCCTGCTCTGAACGGACTGACGCCAGACTTCCCGAATCTGGGAGCCCGTATCAACCAACCCAACAAGACTTTGCTCCGCAAATCGGTGTGGCATGGGATCCGACCAAGAATGGCAAGACGGTGATCCGCGCAGGTGCTGGCCTCTACTATGAGAACACCATCTGGAATAACGTTCTGTTCGATCGCCCGACCCGTGAGGCCAAGGTGCATTCTTGCAAACGACTGGTTCTGTAACAGGTCCCGGTGCCGTGGTCCTCCACTGGCCGTCCCGGGTGGTTCCATCCCCGTACCCAACGGTGTCTGCGGAACAGGTGCGCACCGATAACTATAGGATCTGCCGCTCGCGGCATCTTGGCGTTTGAGCACGTGTATCAGGCCGATCTATCCATTCACACCAACGCTGCGAAACGGGGGCTATATTGGCAGTCTTCTGTCGGCGGGGTCTTGGAATCGCCTCCAACGCAGCTCCGGCTACGTTCGCGCCAGATTTCAAAACTCCACGATCTTTCCAGATGAATGTCGGGGTTCAGCGTGAATTACACCGTGGCATGATTCTAAGTGTGGACTACGTCCGCAACGTTGAGACCCGCTCTCTGTTGGGGGTCGATCTCAACCACAGCGGTGATCGCGGTACTTCAACATGCCGGGGGCGTTGGCGGCTATGTCCACGTTACAATACCGGGAGATCATGTGGCATGCCCGGCCGGGTGCGCTCAGGTATCAATTGCGCTATCGGCAAGGGCGCGACCATGGACGACTACGCGGCGGCGGGCCTTGATTCGAGCGCCGAATTGGGTGTCACGCCAAACGTGAACGGGACTGCGAGGCTTGGCGGGTGCCCGGCGGCAGGCTGCGCCTTCCCCGGCCTCAATCCAAACTATGCCAATCTAAATTTCCTGCTGCCGATCAACCGTTCCGTCTACAACGCGGTTGACATGAAGTTGGTGGAAAACGTAACCAATCCGCTGAGGGGAGTTAAGAGCGCGAACTTCCAAGTTTCTTACAGTCTGTCTAGGTTCGTGAATCCGGGTGGCGCGAATCCCGTCTCCCCGCCTCCTAATTATCAGCAGGGCTCCGATCAGGACTTTGTGATCGGTGCAGCAGACAATGCAAATCCATTGAGATATATGGGGCCGTCTACCTTGGATCGTACCCATCAACTCTCCTTCGGCGGCAACTTCGCGCTACCTTGGGGCTTTCAGACTGGCTTGATTGCACACTTTTACAGCCCCCTATCAGTTCCCCTGGTGATGTCTAACTCAGGACTGGGCGATGGCGAAATCTTCCGAACGGATTTCACGGGAGACGGAAGCACTCAAGACTTCATTCCTGGGACCAAGAATGGTGCTTTCATGCGAAGCATCAGTCCGAGCGTGTTAAGGGTCGTGATCAATAACTACAACACCACCGTCGCTAATCAAGCCACGCCTGCTGGGCAAGTGCTAATCTCAAACAGTCTATTCACTCTCGGCCAGCTGCAGAGTTTGGCGGCGTGGCTCCCACGCTTCCGCCGCCTGTTGCAGACGCGGTAGGTCTTGCCTGGCTGAGGGACGTCGATTTTTCACTCGGCTGGAAGTACAACATCAAAGAAAAAGTTACTATCCAGCCCCAAATTGGCTTCTTTAACATATTCAATTTCGCCGAACTTCGATCTTCCACCGAATATTCTGATCCCCTATTTGCCCCTGGCGGGGCAACTTCGCCAGGTGCTCTGGGATCGACCACCTATTCGGCAACAGAACGTCCGAGTGGGAGCGGGCACGGGAGTTTACGGGCTTGGTGCTCCTCGCGTGGCTGAGTTCAGCTTGAAGATCAGCTTCTAGGACAACGTTTCGAATAGGTTCAGAGCCACCAATCCTCAGGGAGTGGTGGCTTTTTTATTGCACCACGCCGTAGCGTTGCCCCATAATCACGGGTCGCATCTCCAGTGCCGGAGTTTATAAATGCGCCGCCAGCTTAGAAGCCTATCTTCCGCCCGACCCTACGGTATAGCTTTGATCATGGGATCCTGCCTGCACTTTGGGATCGCAATCGCGGCCGCGCAATCTTCTCCTCGTTCCTCAGGTCTGGAAGAAAAGATCGTCTTCACGCGTTCGGACCCGAACCGCGGAATTACGTCCACAGAGCTCATCGCGAACGTTGACCGTGGGGGGAGCATATCCGGGTACACCGCGGCGCCTCGTTTTGACCCGACCTCGAGTCAGGCGGTCCGAAGGAACGTGATTGGCATAATGAATCCGGATGGTTCTGGTGCAATCGAGTTTAGCGCCAGCGGATCAGATCCCGCGCTTTCTCCGGACGGCACGAAGATCGCATATGCGTCGTTACGGGACACGCTGTACTCCGAAATTTATGTGATGAATTCGGATGGAACGGCAGCCAAGCGTCTCACTAACATCACAACTGGAGACTCTTTTGGGCCGGTGTGGTCTCACGACGGCAAGAGGATTGCGTTTTATGCTTTCGGGCTGACGAATCCCAGCCGAAATCCTGAAGTTTGGGTTATGGATGCCGATGGGGCCAACCTGAAGCGCATCGTAGAACATGGATTGCACCCGGCCTGGTCTCCGAATGACCGTCAGTTTGCGTTCGCCTCGAACCGCGACGGCGTGTTCGAGATTTACACTATGAACTCGGACGGCTCCAATGTACATCAACTAACGAAGGGCGCGGGTGAGTCCTCAAATCCGGCATGGGCTCCGGACGGAGCGGCGATCGTCTTTAGCTCTGAGGGCGCGGCAGGTCGGCGAGCCCTGTTCCTTGTCGGTGCTGATGGCTCAGACATGCATCGTATGGCATTTTCCAAGATCCAGGATTTCTGTTTCCCGTCATGGTCTCCGGATGGCCAACGCATTATCTTTACTGCCTTGGCTCGCCTGGGAACTCAGGGAATCGTTGTGAATGAGCAGAAACCCCGCTGTGACCAATGGACGGGCGAGTACCAGATATTCACCTTTGACAGCGGCGGAAAGACTCATCTGATCAGTGATGCCAAACAGATGAGGATGCATGCATCATACGGCTGGGTTGTCGCGCAGAAGTAGCTGCGCTTGAATCATCTTGTGTTGAATTTTTCCATAGTCACCTGTTGTTTAGCTGGTCGCGCAGTTGCTTCGCCAGCTTCTCAATTCGCTTGAGTTTGTCTCCCAAGTCCTTCGGAAGAACGCCCTTGGTAGTCTGATCGACTTCCGACGGAACCGACTGGGCCAAGGCCGCCAGTTCGTTCGCCTCGTGTCTGAGTTTGACACTGTCGATCGCCGAACGCGGCCTCAATGGCGCAGGAATGTTTTGTTGCGCTTGAGCTTCAGCTTGATCCGCTTGTTCCAGCCCAGGCGGCCTCGGCCTTGTCTGCGCTCGGGCCGAAGACGCTGCAGAAATACAAACAGCAGAATGTAAGTTAGATGTTTCACGGCAAGCCTCCCCCAAGAAAGTTCGCGCCATTGTACATCTGATAATCCGATCCGCACCGTCTTCATCTCCTGCCTGATGCCGAGGAGGTGCTGTGCGCGTTTTGTGTACAATGCCCTCATGCCCTTTCGTCCGCAGGGAAATCCAAATAACGCCAAGCGTGGGCGGACGCCGCCTCCGGAAGAGACCTTCGAAGAAGCCAGCTTCCTCAAGGCGTTGGGGGAGAAGCAGAAGACGGTCACGGTTAAGCTGATGGATGGCCAGATCGTGAGCGGGTGGATCGAGTATTACGATAAACACATGGTGCGGCTGACCCGCGAAGGCGTGCCCAACCTCTTCATCTTCAAGCACGAGATCATGTACATTGCCGAAGACGGCGGCAAGTGACGACGGCTTTCTGCTTCCGAAGTTCGGTCCGAAACACTCTGTTGCAGCACCGAAAATCCATAATCCAGACGTCGGAAGCTTTCACCTCCTGAGATTCATGTATCAGAACTCATCCAATCACGACAGCTTTGTTCCCGCCATGTCAGAGATCGCGCGCGAAGCGGGCGCGCTGCTGATGGACTACTTTCATCAGCACCTGAAGATTGAGTACAAGGGCGACGCCGATCTGGTGACGGCGGCCGATCGTGCCGCCGAAGTGCTGATTCGGGACCGCATCCATGCACACTGGCCCAACCACGATATTCTCGGCGAGGAGCAGGGCTTAAACGATCAGGGCAGCGAATATCGGTGGTACATCGATCCGCTCGATGGCACCACGAATTTTGCTCACGGGTATCCGGTCTTCTGCGTTTCCATCGGCCTGGAACATCGGGGATTGGAGCGGCAGCGGTCGTCGGGAAATCCGGGCAGGCGCATCGCGGCGGTGATTTACGATCCCACGCGCGACGAGTTATTTACGGCGGAGCAGGGCAGAGGCGCGTGGCTGAATGGAGAAACTATCCATGTATCCAAAACTGCGACACTCAAGGAGAGCCTGCTGGGCACGGGCTTCCCCAGCCACAAGCGGCACAAGAATCCGAATATTTATTTCTATCACCAGATCACGCTGCTCACGCACGGAGTGCGCCGGGCTGGATCGGCGGCACTGGATCTGTGCAACGTCGCTAGCGGGCGCTACGACGGTTTCTGGGAGTTTAATCTCAATCCCTGGGATACCGCGGCAGGTGTGTTGATCGTGGAGGAGGCAGGCGGCAAGGTCACGCGCTTTGACGGATCTCCATTTGAGCTCAATAGCAGCGAAACCGTGGCCTCGAATGGCCTGCTGCATGAGGCATTGCTTCACGAGTTTCAACAAATTTTTGCGGGACGAGGCATGGAGCCGCTCCCAGACCCTCGGCAATATTAAGAGATAGGGTTGTCGAACGAACCAGTTCCTGATCCGGCGTTACAATTGTTGAGGACCGGGTAGCCGCTTCTGCCTGTTCTAATCTCTTAGCTTCGACAGGCTCAACGTGATCAACTCTCTTCTGGAACGCAAGATCGAAAAACGACCCGAAAAAGTGCGCCTGCAGGGGCGCATCCTTTTCCTCACCGAAGATTCTGAACTGATCAAGCGGCAGCTCGCGGGTGAGGATCTGCCGTGGGATACGAAAAATCCGGCGAATAATCCCAAGCTGCGCGATGACATCTCGACCGACGAGATCACCCCGGCGCACTACTGCTTTTATTTTGATGAGACGCTGGGCGAGATTCCATATCTCGGGCTGAAGTGCGGCAACGTGACGCCGATTGGGCGCGGTGACGTGAAGCGCGGCGGATTTGTATGTGCGGTGAGCGGAAAGCGGCGTGGCAAAGGATCGAGCCGGGAGCAGTCGCCTTATGCGGAAATGTGCGCCGGCATTCGGGTGGTGATCGCGGAGAACATCGAGCGGATCTACAAGCAAAACTGCCAAAATTTGGGAGTGCTGACTTCTACGAACTTTTCACTGATCGATCAGATTCGCGGCGGGGAAGATATTCCGTTAAGCGAGTTTACCGCCGGCGAGGATGAGATCACTCGACAAGTCATTGAGTACGGCGGACTGTTCCCGTTCAACGTAGCGCGCATGCAGAAGAAAGTTTTCTTGCCGCGGATTAAAACCGGCAAGCGTCCGATGACTCTGGGCGAGAAGATCTTCGCGCGCCACATGATAAACGAAAGCGGCGGCATTGGCGTTACCAGCGTAAAACCGGGGGACACCGGATTCGCCCAGGCGGACCTGCGCTTCAGCCACGAGTACGTTACGCCGATGGCTGCCATCTTTTTCGAACGCTACGTGGGCAAAGATGCGAAGGTTAACGATGCCTCGAGCATCATCTTTTTCCGCGACCACCTGACCTTTCTCGATGAGGTCATCTCAGAGGAGAAGAAGAAGCTTGGCCTGCTCGATCTGGCGACGCAACTGAAACTGAAGCAGCAGGATTTCGCCGCCAAGCAGGGAATCAAGTTGCATGGCGAATTGAAAGATCGCAAAGGATCCGAGGGCATCTGCCACTCCATTGTGCTCGAGAGCTATGCGCTGCCCGGTCAGCTCAATATCGGTTCGGACTCGCACACACCACACGTAGGCGCGATTGGCTGCGTTGCTTTTGGAATTGGCACCACGGACGTCTTCAACGGCTGGATTACCAAGGATGTTCGCGTCAAGGTGCCAGAGTCGGTGAAGATCGTGATCCGTGGCAAGCGCCACGCGAACGTGACGGCGAAGGACTTTATTCTGAAGATCCTGAGTCTCGATTACGTGCGCAGCGGCAAAGCGCTGGCCAAAGTGATGGAGTACGCCGGAGAAGCAGTTGAAGAGCTCAGCGTCGACGAGCGTGCCACCATGACCAACATGGCGGCCGAGATTGGCGGATTCACCGGAATTGTGTCGCCCGACAAGAAAGCGGTCGACTTCCTGGTAGAGCGGCGAGGCGTGGATCGCAAGAAAGCCGAAGCCATGATCGAAGGCTTGTACAGCGATACAGAAGCACAATACGCGCAAGTCATCGAACTCGATGCCTCCGAGATTGCGCCGATGGTCGCGACGCCGGGAGATCCTGGCAACGGAAAGTTTGTACGCGAACTGCATACTCCTGTACCGGTCGAGATCGCCTACGGTGGCACCTGCACCGCCGGCAAGAACGAAGACATGGATATGTATGCTGCAGTGCTGGCCGCCGCCCTCAAGCATGGCAAGCGTGTGGCCGATTCGGTGCAGTTCTACATCCAGTTTGGCTCCCAGGAGACGCGTGAATATTGTCTGCGCAAGGGATATCTCGAGGTCTTTCAGAAAGCTGGCGCGCATGTGATTGAGCCCAGTTGCGGAGCCTGCATCAATGCAGGGCCTGGAGTCTCTACACGTCCTGATCAGGTGGTGATCAGCGCACAAAACCGCAATTTCCCCGGGCGCAGCGGTCCGGGACAGATGTATCTGGCTTCGCCTCTGACGGTGGCGGCGAGTGCGGTCGCAGGCTACATTGTGGAATACGAGCCCAGCGAAGAATTGGTGGGAGTGTAAGGCATGCGCCTGTAAGTGGTTGAATTCATGCGGGGTGGCCGAAATCAGCCACTGCCCAATCTGCAACTTTTTCTTGCCTTTCGAGTTCAAATAGATAGGTGATTCGGATACAACCAAGATCCTGAAAAACCTGCAGATCCGGTGGGCTGGTGGCTGGAATGGCGGATCTGGGAAAAGGGGATTCAACCATGAGGTACATCAAATATTTGGCATTGGTTGCGGTTCTGGCGCTGCCGCTGGTGTACGCGCAGCCTTCGCAAGCGCAAGTAGCGGTTGGAATCGGTTACGGCCCGCCCGTGGGTTGCGCTTACGGCTACTACGGGTACTATCCATACGCTTGCGCCCCTTACGGCTATTACGGGCCTGACTGGTTCGCCGGCGGACTGTTCATCGGCGCCGGCCCATGGTATGGCTGGCACGGTGGATGGGGAGGCGGCTGGCGTGGCGGTTGGGGCGGTGGCTACTACGGGCGAGGCTGGGGTGGAGGATGGGGCGGCAGAGGCTACTATGGACATGCTGGCTACGGCGGACGTGGCTACGCGGGCGGATTCCATGGAGCTAACGGTTTTCATGGAGCTAGCGGCTTCCATGGCGGGAGCGGTGGATTCCACGGAGGTGGCGGCTTCCATGGCGGCGGAGGAGGCGGCTTCCACGGTGGCGGCGGCGGTCATGGTGGTGGCGGCGGACACCGGTAATCCAGGAAGCGTGAATCGGGCGAGTTCGGACGGCTGGCAAGCGGATACTGCCAGCCGTTTCGCTTTGCGCCGCGTCACCATTTCTTGCTAGAATCTCCGTTCTCGCAGGGGTCGCCGTAGTAAAATATCCACATTCAGCCTAGGAGATCGACACCGTCATGACTTATGTAATTGCAGAGCCTTGCATCAACACCAAAGACACAGCATGCGTGGATGCGTGTCCGGTGGATTGCATTCATCCTAAGAAAGATGATCCCAAATACGCCACGGAGCAGTTGCTCTACATCGATCCGGTAGAGTGCATCGATTGCGGCGCTTGCGTCCCAGTCTGTCCGGTCTCGGCCATTTTCGCGCTCGATGATCTTCCGGAGAAGTGGAACTCATTTACCGAGTTGAACGCAAAGTATTTCGGGCGCTAGTCGGCTCTGTCCGTTCGTTTCCAAGTGTCGATTCGAGGCGCGCGTCCGGTGAAGGCCGCGCGCCTTTTGCTTTCTTGACGTGCCCTCGTAGATTCCATCGATGTTACTTTCGTTTTTCGCAGTGGTCCAAGCTCTCCTCACCCGAAGTGATTCACGTCACAGTGAGGCGTGACGCCCGCCATTCTTAGGACTTTCCGTCCGTCATAGGATGCGATCAAGAAGCAATTTTCCGAGAGTTTCCTGGCAAGCGCGGCGACTCCGTTGAAGAAGGGCCATCGTCAAATGTCCGAGAGCGTTCCGACTTTTCTGTATCACTGCAATCGCTATAGCGCACAGGCCGCTTGCGAACACTGCGAGGGAATCATCCGGCACGAGCCGTGGTGCATCACGCGCGATCAGCTTGTCTATTATGCCTACCAGATCGTGGCCGACCCGAGCGCGCTGACGCTTGGGGACTCGCTGATCCTTCACTCCCTGGGAGCGGTCTGGGGACCGAAGCAGTGTAAGGGTGATTGCGCGACGAACGCTCCGGAACGATCAAGCATGTCGGTCTAAGCCGACTGATGGCTCATCCTGGTAGACATCAGTCTGCGACAATGGCGAGCAATCTGTTGTTCTTCCTGGGTGGCGACAACCTGAATTTTAGCTGTCGTGAGCCCCAGGGGTTCAAGTCCGTCCGTGGCCGCCGAGCGGACGTGGCTGCTGTGCTCTCCGATGCCGCCGGTGAATACCACAACATCTGTACCGCCCAGCAAAGCCATGTAAGCTCCGATTACCTTGCGCACCGAGCGAGCAAAGACGTCGAGCGCCAGTCTGGCTTCGGGGTCTCCGGAGCTGGCGCGTTCCTGCAGGGTCTTTACGTCGCTCTGCCCGGACGAGAGACCGAAAAGACCGCTTTGATGATTCAGCAGAGTTTCCAGTTTATCGGCATCGAGTTTCTCGTTACGCAGAAGATAAACGATCACGCCCGGGTCGAGATCGCCCGAACGCGTACCCATAGGAATGCCGCCGGTCGGGGTGAGGCCCATTGTCGTGTCGATTGACTTTCCATTTCGCAGCGCACAAAGACTCGATCCGTTCCCCAGATGCGCAAAAATAGCGCGCTGCGGAATGTTTGTGCCGAAGTGATGGACCAGCGATTCGTAGGAAATACCGTGAAAGCCGTAGCGCCGGATTCCCGCGTCGAAGTAGCGGCGGGGAAGGGCGAATCGGGAAGCAACTTCTGGAATCGTCTGGTGAAAAGCGTCGTCAAAGCATGCGAACTGCGCGGCTTCGGGGAAGATCGTCTGGGCGGAGGCGATCAACTTCAGAGCTTGCGGAATGTGCAGGGGCGCGAAGTGAGTGGCCGCCCGCATTTCATCCAGCACCTGCGGCGTGATGAGTTGGTGCTTTACGAGCTTAGGCCCTCCATGGACTACCCGGTGTCCGACAGCCAGAGGGCTTACATGAACATGTTCCCTGATCGCCGTCGCAAGAACATTGAGCGCATGGCTTTGCGATTCATGAATACACTCGCGCTGGGTGAGCGACGTTCCGTCGGCGGCACGAATGTGCAGCGAGCCATTATCGCGTCCAATGCCTTCCGCACTTCCGGTCAGCAGAGGCTCTTCATCGCTCGCTTCCATGGTAATAGACGCCGAACTTGAGCGACGAGGAGCCGCTGTTTAACGCGAGAATCAGGTCGTTCCGCTGGTTTAGCTCCGCCACGCCTACGCTGCCCATTTCCAAGTGCGAATTTCCTCTTTGTCAATTCCTTCCGTGTGCGCGTAGTTTATGCTCTCGATAATCTGGTCCTTCAACCACTCTTTGACGTGCGCCCCACTTGGCTGCAGGCGCGGGACTCGGTCGATCACATCGATCGCCAGATCGAAGCGATCGACCTGATTGAGAATCGCCAGCTCGAGAGGAGTGTTGATGTTGCCTTTTTCCTTATAGCCGCGCACGTGAATGTTCTCGTGATTGGTGCGCCGATAGCTCAGCTTGTGGATGAGCGAAGCGTAGGAATGGAAGTTGAAGATCACAGGTTTGTTGGTGGTAAACAGGGAATCGAAGTCACGCTCGGAAAGTCCGTGAGGGTGCTCGGTTTCCGGCATGAGCCGAAAAAGGTCAACAACGTTGACGAAGCGAATTTTCAATTCAGGGAAGTGTTTTTTTAGAATCTGGACCGCCGCGAGCGACTCCATGGTGGCGATGTCGCCGGCACAGGCTATCACCACATCGGGTTCCACGCCATCGTCGGTCGAAGCCCAGTCCCAGATGCCGATGCCCTTGGTGCAATGGGTCACGGCTTCGTCCATGTTGAGATACTGAAGATGATCCTGCTTGTCGGCGACAATTACATTGACGTAATCGCGCGAGCGCAGGCAATGGTCTGCCACGCTGAGCAGGCAGTTGGCGTCGGGCGGCAAATAAATACGGACGATGTCCGGACTCTTATTCGTAACCACATCTAGAAATCCAGGATCCTGATGGGTAAAGCCGTTGTGGTCCTGCCGCCACACCAGAGACGTAATGAGAATGTTGATCGAGGGCACCGGCGCACGCCAATTGAGTTCCATCTTCGATTTCTCCAGCCATTTGGCGTGCTGGTTGAACATGGAATCGATGACGTGAACGAAGGCTTCATACGTTGAAAAAAAGCCGTGACGGCCGGTGAGAACGTAGCCCTCGAACCATCCCTCCAACGTATGTTCGCTGAGCATCTCCATCACGCGCCCGGCGACGTCGAGTTCGCCGCCGTCGGCGTCATCCGGCAGGTATTCGGCAAGCCATGTTTTCTTCGAAGCTGCGTAAATTGCCGTGAGACGGTTGGAGGCAGTCTCGTCCGGTCCGAAGACGCGAAACGAGTTCATGTTGCGGCGCATTACCTCCGCCAGAAAGTGCGCCAGCACGTCGGTCGGCGGCGCGTACATCCCTCCCGGGGTTTTCACGGTTACGGCATAATTCCGGAAGTCCGGCATCTCAAGCTCTTTGCGCAGCAGCCCGCCGTTCGCATGAGGATTGGCGGAGATCCGGCGCTCTCCGGAAGGAGCAAGCGCCTGCAGTTCAGGTATCAGGCTCCCGTTGGCATCGAATAGTTCTTCCGGCTTATAGCTGCGCATCCAGTCTTCGACGATTTTCAAATTCGTCTTATTGGTGGCCGGGTCAGCCACCGGCACTTGATGAGCGCGCCAAGTGCCTTCCACCTTGTGGCCATCGACTTCCTTTGGCCCAGTCCATCCTTTCGGTGAACGTAAAACGATCATGGGCCACCGCGGACGTGTTGGATCGTTCTTGGCGCGAGCGTTCTGTTGTATCGACCGAATCTCGAGGATGCACTCCTCCAGCGCGGAAGCCATCTTCTGATGCATCTGGACTGGATCATCGCCCTCGACGAAATAGGGGGTGTGGCCGTAGCCGATCAACAACGATTCCAGCTCTGATTGCGGGATGCGCGCAAGCACAGTGGGGTTGGCAATCTTGTAGCCGTTGAGATGCAGTACAGGCAATACTGCGCCATCGCGAATCGGGTTGAGAAACTTGTTCGAATGCCACGAGGTTGCCAGGGGACCGGTCTCGGCTTCGCCGTCGCCCACCACAACGGCGACGATGAGATCAGGATTGTCGAACGCCGCCCCATACGCGTGCGAAATCGAATACCCAAGTTCTCCGCCTTCGTGAATTGAGCCGGGGGTTTCCGGCGTGCAATGCGAGCCAATTCCGCCCGGAAAGGAAAACTGCCGGAAGAATTTGAGCATGCCCGCTTCGTCGCGGCTTTTATCAGGATAGATCTCCGAATAGTGGCCCTCGAGATATCCATTGGCCAGCGTGGCCGGCGCTCCATGACCCGGGCCGGAGATGTACATTACGTTCAAATCGTATTTCTTAATGAGGCGATTCAGATGAACCCACACGAAAGACTGACCGGGATCCGATCCCCAATGGCCGAGAAGACGACGCTTGATATGTTCTGGTTTCAATGGTTCGCGAAGTAAAGGATTCGCGCGAAGGTAGATCATTCCGGCCGACAAATAATTGCAAGCTCGCCAGTATGCATCCATTTTGTTCAATTCTTCGGCCGAGAGAGAGGTGAGGGCTTCAGTAGCGGTGGCCATGGAAATTCTCCTTAGGATGGATTGTATCTAGGATGCCGCGACCGGGAAGGGTGATTCTTCTTCATCATGAACGGTGCATGAATAGTCTTGCCGTCGGAATGAACTGTTCGCCCGGATACAAATGGTGCGGTTCTAACGTTTCGGAACCAGCTCAATCTCGAAGATCTTCGGCCACAACTTGCCCGTGACGAACAGGCGCTTTCGCTCGGAATCGTAGGCGATTCCATTCAGCACCGCGCCGGATTCCAATTGATAGACCGGGCTCAGCAAACCTTGCAGGTCGATCCATCCCAGCACTTCACCGCTTTGAGGCGAGATTCGGGCGATGCGGTCCGTCTGCCAGATGTTAGCGAAGAGTTCTCCCTCGACAAATTCCAGTTCATTTAATTGGGACACTCGACGACTTCCATCGTGAACCGTAAAGCGCCTCTTCTCCGTGAGCGTCGCCGGATCCAGAACACGGATTTCCGCCGTTCCGTCACTCATAAAGATGACGTGGCCGTCGGTGCCCAAGCCCCAACCTTCTCCCTTGTAGGTGAATCGTCGCAATAAGCGGAAATCGCTCAAGTTATAAACGAATCCCTCTTCAGATTGCCAAGTCAGCTGTACGACTTCGTTCTTGACGATCGTGATTCCCTCGCCGAAGATTTCCGGCGCCAGATCCACCCGTTGAAGAATCTCTCCGGTTTCAAGGCGAACCTTGCGCAACGAGGATCGACCCTTAAGCCCGGTGCCTTCGTACAGAAACCCGTTGTGAAATACCAGCCCTTGCGTAAAGGCACGCGGATCATGAGGAAACGTTCGAATCACTTCGAATGTATATTCCGGAACGCGAAGAGCGTGACGGCTACCGGCATCCCGGCCGCAGAGCGACTGGCCGAAGGCGAGCAGAAGAAAGGCAATGGAAAGGCATCGTACAGCTTTTGCCCTCATGGATCGGACTTTTTCGCATTTCAACGTCGGGTGAGCCATGTGGACGATCAGTCCTTGCTGCCCGTCCTGCTGGCCTGCGCCCCGGTCGCGACGTTCTCGAGGCTCGGAAGCAAATCGGAGAAGAGACGAGCTTTATCAACGCACCCCTGCGCGCCGGCATCGATCGCACGTGGCAGCAACTGCACGGGATCATGCTGGCTCATAATTAAAATCTTTGCGCCGGTACCTTCCTGCCGAAGACGACGAGTCGCATCTAGACCGTCTATGCCCGGCATGCTTATGTCCAGCAAGATGACATCGGGTAGAAGTTCGCGCGCCTTCTCAATCGCTTCGGTTCCGTCTTTCGCTTCGCCGCAAATCTCCCAATTCGTCTCGGAGGCCAGGAGTTCGCATATACCATGGCGCACCCGATCGTTATCGTCGACAACGAGAATTCGCATGGAATCGTGATCTGCTCGATATGATCTGCTTGATATTTTATCCAACCGGAACAGACTGGATCACGGATGCCGGTTTCGCAGCAGCGCTTTCCACCAGCGGAAGAGTGAAAGAGATGGTTGTGCCCCTAAGGTTCGACTCAATAGCCATGTAGCCGCCAAACTGGCGGACCCGCTCCCGCATTCCGGTAATACCGACGCCGGAGCCTTTCGCCTGAATCTCAGCCAGCCTCTCCGGCGATATTCCTTTCCCTTCGTCCTGCACCTGGAGAGAAACGGTCTCACCCTCACGCGCCATCCGAATCATGGCGCTCTGGCTATTGCTATGACGATGGATATTCGTCAGGCACTCCTGCACCAGTCGAAACATCACCAGTTCCATTTCACGAGAAAGCCTGCCGAAGTCGTCAGCGATGTTCAACTGGATATCGAGACCGTTGCGTTCCGTTAGTCCCTGGATATACCAACGAACCGCCTCGGAAAGGCCGGTTTCATCCAGCAACGGCGGATGCAACAGATAGGACATCGTCCGTATCTCCTGGTTGAGCTGCTGCACTAGTTGCTGACTGTCTTCTGCTTCCTTAGTGAGCCGGAACCCATCCTGCCGGGCGTGTTGCGCCACCCGCGAAAGATTCATGCTGAGCGCCGCTAATATCTGGCCGGCGCTGTCGTGCAGTTCCCGCGCAATTCGCCGCCGTTCTTCATCCTGCACTTGCAACAAGCGCACGGACAGGTCACGGAGTTGTTCGGACTGCCGCACCACGTCTGCATTGCGGTATTCCAATTCGCGGGTACGGGCGCGCACTTCGGCATCGAGCGTTTCAGCCAGGGTCCGGTAGTTCTCCTCCGCACGCTTGAGATCGGTAATGTCCACTCCAGTGGGATGGAGAAAAATGATCTTCCCCTCATGGTCCCGAATGGGATGGACTGCGAAATTGACCACTCGCTCGGTGCCATCCGCCCAGTGGTAAGTGAGGACATCCTCGAACGCAATGCCTTGAGCAGCCTGCTCGGTCGCAGTGCGGATCTTGGCTTGCGTTTGCTCGGAAACTCTCCACCACCCGGTGTCCCAGAAACGGCGTCCCAGAACTTCTTCGGCGCGATAACCGCAAGCTTCCAGGCACAGTCTATTCGCATCCAGAATGGTGCCGTCCAGTGCCATAATTCCCGCAAACACCGGAGTCTGCTCGAATACAGCCCGGAATTTCGCAGTAGCCGCCACGGCCTCTGCGGTCATCTTCCGCAAAGCATCCTCGCCTTGTTTCCGCACGCGCGCCATTTCCAAAATGCGTTTGCACTCGAGCCAACAGTTCGCGGGCGCTGAAGGGCTTAATGAGATAGTCGTCCGCTCCGTGTTCCATTCCTTCTACGCGAGATTCCTCGCCGGCGCGGGCGGAAAGCAAAATGATCGGCACGGTCCTTGTCTCGGCATCCGCCCGCAGCGCTCTGAGCAGGCCGAAACCATCGAGGTTGGGCATCATCACATCGCTCAACACCACATCCGGAGCATGTTCCCGCGCGCATGCCAGCGCTGCCTCTCCGTCCGAAACAGCCTCTACTTCATAGCGTTCCGCCAGCAAACGTACAAGGTATTGGCGCATGTCGGCGTTGTCATCCGCTACCAGGATTCGTGGCCTTTTTTCGGATGCGTCATCCCCTCCAGCACCGGGCGGACAGGGAACGGGAATCAACTCATCGCTGGGAAGGGCCTCGGCTGCCACTTCGAGTTCGGTATCCGGCAGCCAGCGAAGCGCCTCTTCGACGAAGGGCGACGCACCCACCGCGGTCGTCGCCAAGGTGCGCGTTCCGCCAACCCGCTCCGGCGGCAGATGCGCATTTCCAAGAGGCACGCTCACGATAAACGTGCTGCCCTTGCCGATCGCGCTCTCAACCCGCACTGTGCCGCCATGCAGTTTGACCAGTTCCTGTACCAGCGCCAGGCCGATCCCGCTGCCTTCATGGGTTCGGCTGCGGATATTCTCAATGCGATGAAAGCGGTCAAACAGCCGCGGTAACTCGTGCGCCGGAATTCCTACTCCCGTATCACGAACCCGCAACTCCACTTGGTTTCCCGCCTGGATCAACGAAACCGTTATTTCGCCTTCAAAGGTGAACTTGAAAGCGTTGGAGATCAGATTGAGTACAATTTTCTCCCACATATTGCGGTCGACATAAACCGGTTGCAATAGCTCTGGGCAATTGAGCTCCAGTCGCAATCCCGCTCTCTCCGTGGCCGAACGGAATACGCTCGAAAGTTCCAGTGTGAAGGCCGCCAGGTCAGTTGGTTGATAAACCGCCTGCATCCGGCCGGCTTCGATGCGGGAGAAATCCAGCAGGGTGTTCACCAGCCGCAGAAGCCGATTCCCGTTACGATTCACCAGTTCGAGTTGGCTCTTTGCCGCTGGAGACAGCCCCGTGTAGCTCTTGGCCAGCAGGTCTTCCACCGGTCCCAGCATTAGCGTCAACGGAGTGCGAAACTCGTGGCTGACGTTGCTGAAAAATGCAGTCTTGGCACGGTCAATTTCCGCCAAAGCCTCCAGCCGTTGCCGCTCTTCCTCGGCCGCCCGAACATTCTGGATCGCGGTCGCGATCTGTCCGGAAATCAAGCCATAGAATGTTCGATACTCGGCATCGAGCCTGCGGGTAGGGATTTACTCCCGCGATCAACACTCCCAGCGGCCGCTCTTCGCCTCGCGAGGTGACCGGCAATACCATGGCCTCGGTGATCTTTTGTTGCGCGGGCGCCTGGCGGTAACCCATCCACACTCTTCACATCCACGGCGAGCGACTCGGCGGTCCTTACCGCCTCCGCGACCGGCCACGGTAAGTGCTCCGAGTTCTTATCGCTCAATCGAATTGTGGAAGGAGCGAGAGATGCGATTTCTTTAGGAAGATCAAAAAAACCCGCCCAAGTTGAGCTTGAGCGGGGCACTCGAGAATTCGATCAGAACGAGTAAAGCATGCGTCGTCCGGTCACGGAAAACTTACTACAGTGACTGGCGTATCCGGGTTCGCGATGGTCGAAGAGCCTCCTGTGTTGTCGATCACGTTCAATATGCCGCCGGACCCGGCGGTGCTGAGGAAAATCGTCAGCAGATCGTTCATGCTCGACGGCGCAAGGGTGGTGGGCACCTCGAACGCGTTCGCCGCGTAGATGTTCACACCCTGGTTGAAGAAGCTGTAGCTGCCCATGCCGTATCCCTTGAAGCTGGTTACGTGATTGGCGACCTTGAACGCCGCCCAGCCGTCGACGCCGGGAGCCTCCATCCATGCGGCTTGGCTGGGAGGATCGTAGGGCATCTCGTTTTGGAAGAAGATGTCCGTGCCTCCATTGCCGAGCCAGATGACCTCGTATTTCTGGTAGTGCTCGACGAAAAGGCCATACGCGGTCACGTTGTTGCCCGTTAACGACGAGGCCAGTGTCGGCGGTGTTGTCCGTCCAACCCACGCCGTTGCCGTGGTCCGCCCGCCAAGCCCAGATATCATCGAGGATTGTGTTATTGCCGCCGACCGACAGGCTGACTGTCGCCTTGCCCGCCTCCGCGCCGCCAATGCGGAAAAAGACGTCCTGCAGCGCCGAGGGGTCAGAGCTGGAACTTCCGCCGAACGGCGTTCCGAACTGAAGCAGCAGCGGAGAGTTCGGAATTCCGGCGTCGAAAATCATCCCCGAGACCATCACTCCTCTTGAAGGAAGGACGATCATCGACACAATTCCGTTCTCCGGGATCAGAGTGGGGAAGCCGATACCGAGCACGACTGTATCAGGACGCGTGACCAGCAGTGGCAAATCCAGGTTGTAGATGCCGGGTGTGAGAATGAGGTTCTTGCCTAAGAGCAGTTGCGCGTCGATTTGCGCCGCGGAGTTCGTCGGCTGCGCAATGAAGAACTTCGAGATTGGGATGGATGAGCCGGGAGTCGGCCCGCTGCCCCAAGTCGTGCCCACGGAGTTATGTTGCACGGCGGGGACGAAGACGTTGTAGTTCCCGTTGGAATCCATGTAAAGGTAGGGCTCCTCACGCGTGACCGGGCTGGTCGCGAGCGTAGTGTACGGGACCTCCGCACGACGCTTGAACCGGAAAACACTGCGCGGGCGCGCCAACGACGCCAGAGAAGACCTGATTCCAGACGCCGTTGCTCCAGCCATCGATCTGGCTGTTGCGAGTGATCCATTGTTGCTGCGAACCACTGACGATGCCTCCTCCCTCGAATTGCGAGTCGGCAATGAATCCGCCGCTCGCGAACGAGGGGCCAGTGCAGTAATCCATAAGAGTGGCGTTTCCGTTGACCAGGACCCGCCGCATCGGCGCGGCTTGTGACACTGCCCAGAATTCTCCGGTGTAGCAACCGAAGGTCGGATTGGTTACATTGATGGTCAGGTTCGACAACGATCGCCAGAAATTGTTCGAGGCGACACAGCTGCCGTCGGTGCACTGGTTGTAGACGTCAATGGAGCCGTTGATAACTACATCGGCCGGAGACTGGCCTAGACCTGCAACCGTTGTGTAATAGCCAAGCTGAAAGTTAAGTGGAGTGGTAGCGGATCCGTAAGTGCCCGGTTCGAACAGCAACGCATAACGTTGGGTGCCGAATTGGTTGGAGACCTGTTGGGTTGCGATGGAATTGACCGTCGCCTGGATCTCACTTAGCGGCATGCTGGGATTGAAGATGTAGACGTTGGGGCCGAAGTTGACTGGGCTGGAGAAGGCTGGCGATGGAGAGTATAGAAACCATGCCGCCAGAATAGCGGCAACCATCGCGAAACTATTTACGGAGCGTCGAGACACTCGACTGGGAGTGACTTTCTGCATAACCAAACTCCTTTGAAGCAGACTTGGGAGTTATATCTCCCTGTTGACCCCAGAGTTTACTCCCGTTTATTAGCCGTGGCGGATTGAAATGACTGTGGATAAGTGGCGGTTACTTTGCGAGAGTAGGTTCTGCCGCTACGGCTTCGCGGAAGTAATCCAGTGACAGGCGCAGGCCTTCTTCGAGTTGAATCCTTGGCTCCCACCCGAGCAACGTGCGGGCTTTCGTGATGTCGGGCCGGCGCTGTTTGGGATCGTCTTGCGGCAGAGGTTCGTAAGCGATTTTGCTCTTCGATCCCGTCACTCTGATCACGTGCCGGGCACACTCGAGAATGGTGAACTCGTTCGGGTTGCCGATATTCACGGGCAGGTGTTCCGAAGATTTCGCGAGGCGAATGAACCCGTCGATCTCGTCGCTGACGTAGCAGAAGCTGCGCGTCTGGCTGCCATCGCCATAGACGGTGAGATCTTCGCCGCGCAGAGCCTGCTTCATAAAATTGGGCACAACGCGGCCATCATTCAATTGCATGCGTGGGCCGTAGGTGTTGAAGATGCGGGCGATGCGCGTGTCCACCTTGTGATAGCGGTGAAAAGCCATGGTTACAGCTTCGGTGAAGCGCTTGGCTTCGTCGTAGACCGAGCGTGGGCCGATCGAATTCACGTTGCCCCAGTAGGTTTCTTTCTGCGGGTGCTCGAGTGGATCGCCGTAGCACTCTGAAGTGGACGAGACGAGATATTTCGCGCCGTACTTGAGCGCGACCTCGAGGGCGTGGAAAGTTCCAAGCGAACCGACTTTCAGCGTGGGAATTCCGTGGATCGTGTAATCCACCGGGCTGGCGGGACTCGCGAAGTGAAAGACGAAATCGACAGGGCCGACGTCGAAGTGGTCGCAAATATCTTTATTTATAAAATCAAATCGGGAGTCATTTCGGAGATGGCCAATGTTCGCAAGCCGGCCAGTGAGCAGGTTGTCGACCACAACCACGCTCCAGCCCTCGCCGAGCAAAGCGTCACAGAGATGAGATCCCAGGAAACCGGCGCCACCGGTAACCAGAGCGCGTTTTTGGCTCATGCTTTTTTCGCGGTGTTCTTCACCGCGGCGGCGTTTATGCCGTCTGGAATGGCCGCTGCGCGTCCCACGCTGTAATAGGTGAAGCCATTGGCTGCCATCACCTCGGGATCATACAAGTTGCGGCCATCAATCACGATGGGGTATTTGAGTTCCTGATTCAGTCGTTGAAGATCAAGGCTGGCAAACTCCTCCCACTCGGTGAGGATCAGCAGGGCATCTGCGCCAGTCGCTGCTTCGTAGGCGGAATTGGCGAACCTGAGGCCGGAACTCATCATTTCCTGGGTTCGCTCCATGGCAGCAGGATCGAAAGCGGTAATCTTGCAGCCTTCCTGCAAAAGAGCCTGCACAATAAGGATAGCCGGAGATTCGCGAATGTCGTCAGTGCCGCCTTTGAAGGCAAGGCCGAGAACACCAAGGTGCTTGCCGCGCAGCGTCCACAGGGCGCTGCGGACTTTGCGCACGAAGCGCTCGCGCTGGTCCTCGTTGATGCGCATGACTTCGTCGAGGAGCCGGAAATCGTAGCCGCACTCGCGGGCCACCGCGCGGAAAGCCATCACATCTTTCGGAAAGCAAGAGCCGCCGTAGCCGATTCCAGGATTGAGGAAGCGCGGGCCAATCCGGGAGTCGGTCCCAATGCCGTGGCAGACCTGATTTACGTTGGCCCCAACGCTCTCGCACAACGACGCAACCGCGTTAATGAACGAAATCTTCATGGCGAGAAATGCATTCGACGCGTGCTTGATCAGCTCCGCACTCTTGGTACTGGTCACGATGATGGGAGGAGGAATGGAAGCACGGTCGGGTTGCGGGATCGCGTCAGGCCGTTCGTAGTAGCTGCCGTCAGTGAGCGGGGCGTAGATTTCACGGAGAACGCCGGCGCAGCGGTCATTGTCGCAGCCGACGACGATGCGATCGGGAAACAGGAAGTCAGTGACGGCGGTGCCTTCGCGCAGGAATTCAGGATTAGAGGCAACGTCGAAAAGGCCAGGATCTGCGCCGTTGCGCAGGATGATCTTGCGGATCCACTCGCTGGTATATACCGGGACCGTGCTCTTCTCGACGATCACTTTGTAATCGTCTACGGCGCCCGTAATTTCACGGGCCACGGATTCCACATACGAGAGATCCGCTTCCCCGCGCTCGGTTGGAGGCGTGCCCACGGCGATAAAGATGGCTGCGCTCGCGCGTACCGCTTCGCGCAGATCGTCGGAAAATGTGAGCCGGTGGCCGCGATGGCGGCTCAGCAACTCGGGAAGAAAATTTTCGTGGATCGGAATCTGGCCGTTGTTGAGAGCAGCAAGTTTGCGGCTATCATTGTCGACCAGGACAACGTCGTGGCCGAAGTCGGCGAAGCAGGCGCCCGCCACCAAGCCGACGTATCCGGAACCGACCACAGCAATGCGCATATTCAGACTCCCTGTGCCCCTCGAACGTTATCAAATGTCTCATGCAGAAAACC
Source organism: uncultured Acidobacteriaceae bacterium (assembly GCA_963760855.1). Classification (GTDB taxonomy): domain Bacteria; phylum Acidobacteriota; class Terriglobia; order Terriglobales; family Acidobacteriaceae; genus Sulfotelmatobacter. Next base: position 258,391 of record CAVXFD010000011.1, read on the forward strand.
AAGGAGATAAATGCCACTGGAGCCATGCAAATCGGCCCCAAGTATGCGTCGATTCTAACATTCCCTCACCCAATGCAGATGACTAGTGCGACTCCTGCGCGAAGTTTGATCCTTAATTCTTTCCCCGTTTTGGGACACACGGCGAAACCGCCCTGGCCGAGGCGTTGTTTCGCAAGGCCTGGAGCCTCAACCAGCGGCCAAGGGTTCCGAGCTACCATATTGACAATGTAGCGGTTTAGGGAGAAACTCCGCTTGATAGGATAGTCTAGGCTAAGTGTCACCTCTGTATGGCTCATCACCCCACGTGGCGGCCTGATTCCAAAGAGCTGGACCCCTCCGAAATTGTGCCGGCTGAGGCGGTGGCGCGGGAAGCGTCGCCGCCAACCGCGGATCATGCCGTCGATGATTTGTCAGCTGCCAGGGAAGAGTTAGCCAAGTTAGCCGCCCAGTTGGGGGCGCAAGTAGGCGGCGATCCGCCGCTAGAAATCCCAGGGGAGTTTGCGGAAGACGCTGCGCTCAAGGACCTCGCGGACCAGGCATGCCTGGCTACCGGTGCGACCGGCGCGGCCATTGCGTTAGCGCGAGGTGGAGAGATAGTTTGCCGCGCTCGTAGCGGAAGCGGAGTTCCGGAGTTAGGCACGCCCCTGGATATGAATTCCGAGCTGCTGGTGGCATGCGCTCGCACCCGCCAGATTCAGTCCTGTAATGATGCTCTCAACGACCCGGGCGCCGCTGAGATTCTGCGAGATTCGGGGGCGAGTTCGCTGGTGTTACTGCCTCTCGTCCGCGACGAGGAACTCATCGGCATCTTCGAAGTGGTTTCGTCGCGCACGCACGCCTTTGGCGATCGTGATCTTCAAACCCTTAAAGTGTTGGCCGGGCGCATCCTCAAGAACTCTCAAGCGCATCAGTCTTCTTCGGTCTCCGCGGAACTGATCGGCGCATCGAATGAAATCTCGGAGCCGCTGAGGTCGGAGTTGGCATCCTTCTTGCCAGTTAGTGATGGCGTTCCTGACGCAACCGAGTCCCGCCGCACTGTGTGGGGCGTCGACTGGGTTACAGGGGGGATGGGCGCGGTCCTCCTCGCGGTCGCAATCGTGATGGGAGCAGGTTTAGGAATGCGTCTGGGATGGGTGGGCGGAAGAGCGCGCGCCAGTGCCGCGCAAGCGGCCTCTCAGATTCCGACTCCACCCGTAGCCGCCCCCGCCGAGCCCGCTGCAAGGCCGGAAGCAGAATCGATACCGGCGGAAAAGAAACCTGCAAAGTTGCCGTCGGAGCCCCGTGCGAAGCGCGCCTCTATCCCAGAAGGCGAGTTGCGCGTCTACGAGAACGGCAAAGAAATTTTCCATGTTCCACCGGGGCAGGGCGACGATACTACCGCGAGTTCGACGGAGAATGGAAAGACGACGGAAGGCCGACTGGAGCCGGCGAGTCTGGTCGAGTTGTCGCCCCACGCGGCGGAAGGCGTCCTAGTACACCGCGTAGAACCGGAATATCCCGAGCAGGCGCTGATGCAGCACGTGCAGGGGCGGGTCGTGCTCGACGTGCATGCCGATCGCAATGGCATCGTGCAGGACGTCACCCAGCTCAGTGGCGATCTGCTCCTGGGAGAAGCGGCGACGGCCGCGGTTCGTCAATGGCGATTCAAGCCGCAAAGGTTACACGGCGAACCGGTAGATATGGAGACGAAAGTTACACTGAGATTCACTCTTCCCCCCAGCTAAGCTCCAGAAGCATCCACCTTCGATCGTTAATTCTCCACGAGTGTGAAGTGCTGATTTGCTTTCGCAAGATGGCCGTAAATCCAAGGTAGCCCACTACCCGATTCTCGATTACCCTTACAGTTCCGACCAAGAGAATGCTCGCAATACCTATCAATTGGAGCTTTGCTAATTGTTCCTGCCCCTCATGGAACCCAAGCATGGACGAATCTGCGCTCAGGAATGCACTTGCGGGCGTGAACGATTGCGGTTCCTTGCTGCACCGGGAGTTGGGGTTTTGGACATTGATAGTTGTAGTTGGAGTTGCACTCGAATTGGTCTTTGTTGTTTGGGAATATGTCGAGGAGTTACATGACTTTAGACGCGGGATCGTACATCCTCCAGACAAGCCAAATTGCTTACTGTTTGCTTTGGGTTTCTTCGCCGCTGGGTTGGTTGCGCTCGGTGTAGGCGGCGAGCTATATGCAGAATCCAAAATTGCTACGGCAGAAACTTGCATTCGCAAAGGCAATGACGCACTTTTCCTGCTTCTCTCAAAGGAAGCTGGCGATGCCGCAAAATCTGCCAAGACCGCCCGCGACGAAGCCGATGCGTTAACAAAAGAAGCCGCTGACCTACGGCACCAATTGCGCATCCAAGGGCCACGAGAGGTTCTCCTTGACGAGGGCGGGGATGAAATTACACGCTCCTTGAAACCGTTTGCCGGACAAAATCTGACGGTAATTGGCTGCGGAGCGTTGCCCCCTCTAGAGGAAGCCACGTTGGCCACGGGTATAGTGGGCTTAGTGGGAAGCACAGAACGCGGGCCCGGATGGTCAACGATATATAAGTCGTGGTCGCCTTGCTGGTCATTAGCGTTCCCAGGAACGCTTGCAGTAATCAATACAGCCGATGCGTCAGTGGAAAACGCCACCAAAGCCTTAGTGGAATCCTTGAATAAGGCGGGAATAGCTTCCGAGCAGCTGCCCAATTCTCCTTCATTCCATCCGTATTTTGAAACACCGGGATCGCCATTCGCCCTAGCTCGACAAGACCCAACACGCATATTTTTGCTCGTAGGCCCCAACCCCATGGCCGAAGTGCAAAAGGAAAAGAAGAATAAAGCCAGCAAACCCGTAAGGCAAAGATAGGCGGACGGGAAACGGCACCAATAGCCGCCTCCCATGTCTCTTGATCTAGCCCCCCAGAAGTGCTAGGATTCTGCCGAATTTCACCTCCGCTCTTCGTCCGATTCCATTTCCCAGGCTGTCCATGAAAGAGCGCCCGGATTTCGTGCGCGGCTTTATAGCTGGCCTCTTGCGAGACCCGCGTGGGTACTTGCACGCTCGTGCCTGCCAGACCTCCAACGTCATTCATCTTCGCACCGGCGACCCGGGCTTCGTATCGGCTCATAAACCTCGGCATCATTAACTGTACTTGAGGAGAGGAGAGTGTCCATGCAACCAACTCGAGTGAGTCGAACGCTAATTGTCTGTTCTGCGGTGGTGTTCGTCGCCATCTGCCAGACTGCCGTGGCTGGTACGCTTTGCGTCAATCCGGCCGGTTCCCATAACTGCTTCAAGACCATCCAAAGCGCCGTCAACCATGCCTCGGCCTACGATCTTATCCAGGTGCAAGCCGGCACCTACAACGAAGAAGTGACCATTGGTCTTCCCGTGTCGATTGCCGGTGCAGGTCCCGGCGCTTCGATTATTGATGCCACCGGTCTCGCGCATGGCATCTTCGTGGATGGTTTCGATCATCCCGGCCTAAGGCAGGTCACCATTACCGGACTTAAGGTCGAGAACGCAAACTTTGAGGGCATTCTGGTGGTGAGCGCTTCGGATGTCACCATCCAAAACAACAGCGTGATTAACAACGATGCCACACCGGGCCTGGGGTTCACCGGAGCGGCAACCGGTTGCCCCGGCCAGCCTGGTGATGGCGTTTATGAGGATGATGAAACCGGGGACTGCGGCGGCGCTATTCATTTGGTCGGGACAGCCAACTCAATCCTTTCCGGGAACTTCATCACCGGAAACGCCGATGGTGTGCTGATCAGCGACGAGACCGCCGAAAGCCATGACAACCTGCTCATCCACAATACAATCACGAACAACCCGCTGGAGTGCGGCATCGTGCTGGCCTCGCATCCGCCGTCGGGCAAGACCTCGCCACCTTACGGTCCGCACTTTGGGGTGGACCACAATACCGTGGCGGAGAACATTTCTAATAACAACGGCGTGAAGATTGGAGGTGCGGGGGCAGGCATGTTTTCTGATGGCATGGGCCGCGGCCGCGTGTCAGATAACGTGATCATTGGGAACACGCTCATCCACAATGGACTGGGAGGCGTCGCACTGCACACGCACGTGGGACCGGCGTTTGGGCTTCCCGCCGACGACATGAGTGGAAACAAAATCATCCTCAATACGATTGCCGATAATCTCCCCGATCAGGCCGACACCGCCACTCCCGGCCGTGTGGGCATCAACATCAATAGCGGCGATGGTGGTTCGCCGGTTCGCGGCACCGTGATTTCCCAGAACACGATCAGCGACGAGGATATCGACATTGCGGTGAATACTCCGGCCGAAGTGGATATGCATCTGAACTCTTTGCTGGGAAGCGGCATTGGAGTGGGGGACGTTTGTGCACTCGACGGTTCCACGGTGTGCACCGGCACAATCGATGCGACCGAAAATTATTGGGGATGTCCTGCGGGTCCGGGTGAGCATGGATGCACGAGCATCAGCGCCCCGAGGATTCTATGGATTCCCTGGCTCACGCAGCCTGTCGGGAGCCATTAAGTCTTTCGGCCTCCGAGCACGAATCTCGGCGTTTCAAGGCAGACCGCGTTTGCAGCGCAGCTCCCGCCCTTGCGGGAGCTGCGACTATCAGCACGGGCAAAACAACTAATCAGTATCGGGAGGTTCCATGGGCCGCTCGTCATGCAGGAAGAATTCCTCGCCCAGGGGGGCATCAATGGGTTTGAATGGACTGGGGTATAGATACATGTCGAAAAAGTTCGTGAGATCGGTCGTGGCGCGTTGGTCCGCGAAATGAAGCGCGCCCTCGGTGATGCCAAAGTTGTGCTCGATAAACCGGAGAATACTCCCGAAGTCGTGACGTTCGTTGTCAATGTATCCCGGTAAGGTGTAGGCGGAAATCACCACCAACGGAACGCGGAAGCCGTACTGATAATCGCCTTGACCTTGCGCCGGCACTGACAAGAGTGTGGGCGGCTCGTGATCATACCAGCCTCCCCAATCGTCCCATGTGATGAAGATTGCCGTGTCCTGCCAGTAAGTCCTGGTAATTCTGTTGACTGTGTCAGTGCACGCGCTCTCGCCTATCTTATTGACAATCGATGAGACCCAGGAAGGCCCGCCGGTGCTGTGCTCTCCGGCGTGGTCGGAGTTCTGGCCCGCGGGAACTACCCAGACTACGTTGCGGAGATCGCAGTTGCCAATATCGGTCAATACATCCACCGGCTTGAGGTCGACGTTATTCGTCCATTCCGTGCCGGTACAGCTCGTGAAATTGTCGTCGGGCTGACAGATGCCCTTAATCCAGTTCGGCGCGGTCCAGATACTATCGACGCCGGGGCTGTAATACTTCCAACTGAGTGGCGGGCTGTGCTTTTCCAGCAGCGTGGCTACTGTGTCACGGGTAAAGCACGTTGTACCCAGAGGATTGTTGACCAGTGTAAACTCCCTGGGTGCGGTTTGAGGAGAGACCAAGTCGAAGACCGCGTTCAGCGGAGCCAGGCATCCCAGCCCGCTCGGATTCTCAACGACGAATATGGCAGCCGCGTCGTCGTCCGCGCTCGGCGCGGAGGTTCCCCCAAAGATGAACTGATGAGAAGGCGCGCTGGGGCCCTGGTTGGTCTGAAACATGAAGTTGGCCCACCCGTACTGCTGCGCCATGGTGATGTAAGGTGCCACGTCAGAAGGGTTCACATATTCAAACGAACATTCGTCGTCGGTGCACCCGCTGCTGCTGAGGCCGTCCATCCGACATTGATTAGTGTTGGTGTCCAAGTGGCACATGTGGACGAAGGCGCGATAGCTATGATCCGGATCGTAAGAACTTCCCAGCGGAACTTCAGTTAGCTGAACTGTCTGACCCTTGGTGTCAGTTCCAAAGTTCTGCAGATTGTAGGGCCTGGGGCACAGATACCGTTGCGGTCCGCATAAACCCTGGAAGAGATTGTCCGGAGTGCGGTTCTCCTGATAGATGATCACAATGTGTTGAAACTGCGAGATTTGCGCATGGGTGAAGACCGGGCCGGCCGAGGCCAGCGCTAACAGCACCAGAGTCATAACAATCGATTTCATATTAGCCATGAAGTTACCGCTTGGACTGAAAACGGAGCCTTTGCACGTAAATTCAGTGGTACATCAGATGCGTAATGTTTCCTCAAGGCTGCCAAACGTGCCTTGGGACGCCTGTCGGGAGCAGACCTCCGAGAAGTCCACCACATTAAACCTACGTTCTGACCTGCGCAGTGGGAATGGCTCAAAGGTGCCACCATACATGGAGAGCTCGGTGCCCGCTCGAAGTGATTTGCCAGGCGGCGATACAGCGCGGGGCCTCATTCCAGACGGAGTGCCTTAAAAAGCGCCCGTGAGGCATGCGAGTTTAAAGGATGGATTTCTGCCGTTTCTTGAACCGCCGCCTAACAGCGTCTCAAACTGTGCAACAGTACCCGGGTAATACTCTGGCGAAGCTGGGCTACGCTAAGATAGAGTCTTGTCCAAGGGAAAACTGCCATGAGTGTCGAAAGAATGAGGGTCGAAAAAGGGCCGGCCGACGAAAGCGCCCGATCTAGCTCTCCTGACGCCGAGAAGAAGCCTGTCGCTCGAGTGGGTGGAGTGCAGTGCCTCCGTTGCCATCACGAACTGGAGAGTTACGTCTTCACGCGGCTCACGTTTCTTCCCTATGGCAGCGCGGGCGGCAACGTGGTTTTGGAGTGCCCGAAGTGCGGCCACATCGAATTCATGTCGCAGAACAGTCCCTTGCTGCGCCGCTTGAATGCCAAGCAGGTGGCCGTCGGCGACGGCGATTAACAGCTTCTCGCGAGGGGCCTTCCGATCGATTCTTCCAGCACACTGATCTTCAAGCGCACCGAATCAGCGCACTCTCGATCCCACTCGTCACTCCGCTTTCGGGACGGATCTCGCATCTCACCGCCAGATTCATGTTCCGCGCCATTGCGAACCGCGCGAATGAAACCGGACAATGGTAACAACTGCTAACTGGGAGGAAATGACTTGCTGATTTTGGTAGTGGGCGGAGCCGGATACATAGGGAGCCATGTGGCGCGCGCTCTACGCCGCCACGGATATGACGTTGTTATCTACGACGATCTGTCTCAAGGCCACGCCTTCCTGGTGGAGGGTTTCGAGTTGGTCGTAGCCGATATGGCGGATCAAGGCCGGTTGACTCCAGTCATGAAGCGGGTGGATGCAGTCATGCATTTCGCCGCGTTCGCGCAAGTCGGCGTATCGGTGCAGAATCCACGAATCTATTTTCAAAATAATGCAGTGGGCGGGCTGACACTGTTGAACACCGCGCTGGATGCGGGAGTGCGGAAGTTCATCTTCTCCTCGACCTGTGCAGTCTACGGTTTACCCGAAAAGTTGCCGATCACCGAAGATACCCCCCGCCGGCCCGTCAATCCCTATGGAACGTCCAAGCTTTTCTTCGAAAATGCGCTGGAAGCCTATGACCGCGCATACGGATTGCGTTACATGAGCTTGCGTTACTTCAACGCCGCCGGAGCCGACGAGAGTGGAAAGATTGGAGAACTTCACGATCCGGAATCGCATTTGATTCCCGCCGCGTTAAAGGCCGTGACTGGAGAGCAAGGCGAACTGGAATTGTTCGGCTCGGATTATCCCACCCCCGACGGAACCTGTATTCGCGATTACATTCACGTAAACGATCTTGCCGACGCGCACGTGCTTGCCCTCAAGAAACTCGAAGCCGGAGGCGCTTCTGCCGCACTCAACCTGGGGACTGGTCTCGGTTGTTCGGTAAATGAAGTGATCACGATGATCGAAGAGGTAACTGGTTCGAAAGTTCCGCGCCGCGTAGGACCGCGCCGCCCGGGCGATCCGCCCAGGCTTGTCGCCGATCCGTCGCGCGCCCAGAATGCGCTGCAATGGAAAGCAACCCGCTCTCTCCGCGAGATCGTGCAAACCGCCTGGCAATGGGAGCGTGGTGGGCGCCAGAAGGTGCGAAAGGCCTAGCGTTTCTCCATCCAGCGGGTTGCGCGGTGGGTTAGGCGACAAGCTGCGCGCGAAAACCCGTTACAATCACACCTTACAGAAATCGTTGCCGGGCGCGGCTCCAGCCGCGCCCGACGGAGGCATTACGCATGGCGAGCAATCTTGCAGGCAAGAAAGTGGCAGTGCTGGGCGCGGGAAAAATGGGCGGCATTCTGCTGCAGGCGTTGTTGAAGAACGGTCTTCTCGCGCCCGAGCGTACCACCGCCACCGTCGCGCACGAGGATCGCGCGCGGGCTATCAGCGCCAAGCTGGGCATTCCGGTCGGCACAAGCAATCTGCAGGCCGCCAAAGACGCTGACGTGATCCTGATTGCGGTGAAGCCGCAGGTAGTCGAAGAAGTTGCGGCCGAGCTCCGCGGTCACATTTCACCCAAGCAGTTGGTGATCTCAGTGGCCGCCTCCGTTCCCAACAATCTGATCGAGAAAGCTCTCGATGCCCCTGTGCCCGTGATTCGCGCCATGCCCAACACGCCGTGCCTTCTGAGCTGCGGCATGACCGCTTTGGCCAAGGGAAAATATGCTAACGCCGGCCACGTGGAAACAGCGACCGCCATGTTTGACGTAGTAGGCCGCACCGTCGTGGTGGATGAAAAGCACATGGATGCTGTCACCGGGCTATCCGCCAGCGGCCCGGCTTATATCTACATCATTATCGAATCGCTCGCGGAAGCCGGCGTGAAGGTGGGACTGCCACGTGATATTGCGACCTTACTTGCGGCGCAAACCACCATGGGAGCCGCTCGCGTCGTTCTTGAGACCGGAGACCATCCGGCACTCCTGAAAGACGCTGTCACTACCCCCGCCGGCTGTACGGTGGATGGCATCATGGAACTGGAAGAAGGTAAGCTGCGCGTAACTCTGATCAAAGCCGTGGTGAAAGCAGCGCAGCGGGCAAAAGAACTTGCGTTTTCCGCCCACTGAATCGGGCGCTTGGCCCGCGCGGCCTTATCACTAAAGTACTGTTTACGCTTACCAGATGCGAGAATAAGTTACAAAGGGCTCCGAAGGACCGCGCGGTGAGCGACAACTCTATCGAACCCAGGGAAGATAATCCGTTCCTCCGCGTGTTAGTGGCCGACAGCACGCGGGTGAATAGCCGGTTGTTGTCCGATGTGTTGGCGCGAGCCCAACGTTTCGAGGTGCTCGAAACCGAACTCTCCGCCGCAGCCATCATGGCGATTGCGGCAAAAGAGAAGCCAGACGTAGTGTTGATCGGCGCGCTCCTCGAAAATGATCCCAAACTAGGCTTTCAAGTCGTCCGCCAGTTGCGTGCCTCTCACCCCGCGACCCGCGTCGTCATGTTACTGGATCGTTCCCAGCGCAGCTCCGCGGTCGAAGCCTTTCGGGCTGGTGCCAGCGGAATTTTCTGCCGCAGCGAATCGTCCAAGATGCTGGTCCGATGCATTTCGTGTGTTCACGCCGGCCAGGTGTGGGCGAACAGCCGCGAACTCAAATATCTTCTCGATGCCCTTTCCGAAGCTGGCCCGGGTCGCCGTGCAACCATCGCGAATAACATCTCAGCACTTTCCAGGCGCGAGCAGGATGTCGTCAGCGGCGTGGCCGATGGACTATCCAATCGCGAGATCGCCCATCGTCTGAAGTTGACCGAACATACAGTAAAGAATTATCTCTTCCGCATTTTCGACAAGCTAGGGGTCTCCAGTCGCGTGGAAGTAGTGCTGCATGCCTTTGGGTTGTTGAGTGCAGCTCCAAAAATGCCGGTTGCGAAGTCTTCCAACGGACAGGCATCTCCGGCGAAGCGTGCGAACGAAGCGCGCGAAGGGACCTTCGCTGCTCGACGCCAGAAGCACGATGCGCCGTACGAAGATTCGCGAAAGATCCTGCCCAGTTAAAGATCGTGCCCAGTTAAGGAGTTCAGGCTCGGCTGACATTCTGTTGGGATATCAACAGAGTCAAGCCGCTTCTAGACTTTGGCCCTCGATTTTCCTAATCTCGCCCGCTACTGAAGGCCCAATCCGTCCGCAGCTGTGCTCACAATCGTGCGGGCAATCATAAGCGAAGCTGTCGCCGCCGGGGAAGGGACGTTGAGCACGTGCAGCATCTTGCCCGAAGGCACGAACTGAAAATCATCTACTAAAGCTCCTCCGCGCGTAAGCGCTTGGGCTCGAACCCCAGAACCACCCGGCGCCAAATCCTCGTCCCGCACTTCGGGAACCAGTCGCTGCAAGGCGCGAACGAATGCCGGCTTGGAAAACGACCGGCGAAATTCATCTAACCCGCTGCGCCAATTTTTGCGAGCCATTCGCCAGAATCCGGGAAAGAGGAGGGACGAGCCCAGATCGCGCACGTTAAAGTCCGTGCGGCGGTATCCCTCACGGCGAAACGCAAGCACGGCGTTCGGTCCCGCGTCCACGGTGCCACTGATGCGGCGTGTGAAATGAACTCCGAGAAAAGGGAACCGCGGGTCGGGCACAGGATAGATGAGAGACCGCACCAGCGACGAGCGCTCCGGGATCAGGTCGTAATACTCGCCGCGAAAGGGAACAATCATTACCTGCGGATCGTCTCCCGCCATGCGGGCGACGCGGTCGCTGAACAGTCCCGCGCAGTTGATGAGTGAGTTCGCAGAGAAAGCGCCTCTGCTGGTTTCGACGGTGATCTCATCGCCGAGCCGCTTGATTCCCGTAACTTCAGCCGACGTGAGTATGGTTTCACCGCGGTCGGTAATGATCTCCGCATATTTATTGCAGACTGCCGCATAGTCCGTGATTCCCGTCGACGGAACCACCAGCGCTCGCAGTCCCTTCACGTGGGGCTCAATCTCACGCAGCTCTTCGGGTCCGATCAAGCGCAACCCCGTAAGTCGGTTGGCTTCGCCGCGCCGGCGCAACTCTTCGAGGCGAGGGAACTCCTCCTCGTGAGTGGCCACTATCACTTTGCCGCAGATCTGATGAGGGATGCCGTGTTCGCGGCAAAATTCCACCATGGCCGCCGCGCCCGCGACGCACAATTTCGCTTTCAGCGACCCCGGCTTGTAATAGACACCAGAATGGATGACGCCACTGTTGTGGCCGCTCTGGTGCCGCCCTACTCCGTCTTCTTTTTCCAGCAACAAGAGCCGCAACCGCGGAAATCGTTGCGTGATCTCCAGCCCCACGGCCAGCCCAACAATCCCTCCACCGACGATGACGACGTTGTAGCGTGATTCAGCCATGCTTCATGATCGTACCCGACGTTACTCGGTTCACGGCGGATTTCACTAATTGACGATCAAGGTTACCGTGGAAGCCTGGTGGCTTATTGCGCCCGAGCTGCCAGTCACCGTGATCGTATAGGTACCAGGTTGAGTGCCTTGTTGCTGGCCGCCGCCCCCTCCACCACCACTCCCGCCGTTGCTGCCGCCCCCGCCGCACGAACAAAGCAGGAGCGCGAGCACGAATAATCCTGATAAGCACGCTGGGAGGACCACCTTCCTGCCGTTTTTGCGACCTCGAATCCCCAACAAAGCCAGTCCCGGCAGCGCCAGCCACATGGCATAGAAGATATGAGATCGAGACAGACGTGCCGAACTCGCGGTTGTTGTTATGCTCATCACCACGGCAGCCGAACTCGTACCGGGCGTCACGGGGTTGGGCGTGAAGCTACACAGCGAGAGCGCAGGCCCACCAGAGCACGACAGATTCACGGCCCCGGTAAACGAAGCGCCCACCGGCAAAACACTGAAATTGTAACTCGCCGATTGGCCCGGGCTGATTGTCTGCGTGGCTGGAGTCAGCAAGCCGATCGTGAAATCCTGGTTTACGGTCACCGCTATGGTTAGCGCATGCTGGGGCGTTCCGCTCACATCTTGTGTATTGATGTTGATGTTGTAAGTGCCAGGAATGGCGTTGTTCGGAAGATTGACGGCGGCTGTTACCGGAACGCTGGCGCCTCCGACTGTGATGGGATTCTGCGGAGTCAGAGTACATTGCGTGCCGGAGAGCGCCGTCGCGTCGCAGCTGGCGTTGATCTGGCCGCTGTAGAAATCTAATGGAGCTAGCGTCAAATTTGCTGTGAACTGCGCGCCTGGAGCCCCTGACCATGCTTGCGTCCCAGTAATCGAGTAGTCGCCGACGTTGAATTGCACGGGGTAGGAATTGTTAATCGAGCCTGAGTTGCCTTGCACCGCAATCTGGTAGGCCCCCGCCGAGAAGCTCGTTCCGTTGATCACTAAAGTAGCCGTCGCCGGATACGAAGCAATCGAAGTCGGAGCGATGCTGCAGCTGCCAGTTCCAAATGTTGTGGAGCAACTCAAGCTAACCACACCATTGAATCCGTCCTGCGAAGAGATCGTAATCGGCCCGCTGGTTCCCGTGCTGCCCACCTTGACGTTAGGGAAGGCGCTCGACTCGCTGAAAATAAAAGTGGGATTTGTAGTGACAATCATCGCAAATGATTCGTTCAGCGGCGTAGTTCCCGAAGCCGAGGCTTGCACCGTGACTGTGTAATTGCCCGCGGCCGTTCCCGGTGGAACAGTCACGGTCACTGCCGCATTTACAGGAGAAGATGATGTTGGATAAACCACCGCTGCGGGAGCAAAGCCGCAGCTCGCTCCGGAGATGGCCGGAGCGAAGCCGCAGCTCAAAGTCACGCTTTGAGCGAAAGCTCCCTGTGCCGTCACTTGAAAACTCGCCGGCGGAGAAGTGGCGCCTCGAGGCTCCGTGATCGTGGCCGGAGAAAACGGGGTCAGGCCGAAGTTCACCACGTGCAGAGCGATCGCCGCCAGATGAGTCGTGTTGTTCGACATCCGTACCGGCCCCTTGCGCGTTGAAGTAGTAATCGGCGACGCTGCTCGTGCCTGCGGTCAGCGAGAAAGCCGTGCCGCGCGAGAGTTGGCGTCACGCTCACCGGACTCGCCACGCACGGGTTGAGGAGGGTTGGAAGTTCCTGCCGTGCAAGTCAGCTCTACTGGACTGGCGTATCCGTTCAGCGCGATTACCGTGCCATTGAAGACAGCATTCTCGCCAGGGAAAACCGTCTGCGGAGTATTCGAGACCACAATCTCAAAATCTGGCGTGGCCAGAAGATTGAATTGCCATACGCCACGGCCGTAGGTGGAAGCGCGCAACAGCTTTTGACCGCCGGAGTTGAAAGTCGCGAGACCCGTCACTGCTACGTTGGGCAAAAAGCCGGTTGACGTGGGGCCGGGAATCGGGCCTACCTCGGTCCATGCCGCAGCCGACGTCGAGCTCTCGAATACTCCAACGTCAGTGCCAACATAAACAGTGTGAGCAGCCGGATCGACCACGACTGCGTTCGCAGGTGAATCCGGAAATCGCATTTGCTCCCGTTCCGCTGAAATCGATCCAGCTCGTGCCCGCGTTCGTAGTTTGCCAGACGTGTCCCGGGCCTCCCGTAAATCCCATCACCGTGACGTAGGCCGTGCTACCTGTGGAATCCGAACTGTCAATCGCGACGCTCGAAATCGGGAACTCGTTGCCATTGATGCTGCTGCCGCTGGGTCCATTTAAAGTGACGTTGGTAAAGTTGGAAGCGACCCCCGAAACCGGCATGGCGTTGGTAGTGACCCATACATTCCCGCCGATCGGTGAACTGAGGTTGTTAGGGCCGGGCCCGTCAGTGGTGGCATAGATTACCTCTGACCCATTTGTATTCGTTGCTCCTCCGGCAGCCAGGGCGCGAATCACATTTACCTCAGTACCCGCGCAGGTTCCGGTGCCCAGTGTGTCGAAGTTCAGACTCAACGCCGTGAATGCTCCACCAGATCGTGGACCTCTCCACACCCGGCAGGTCCCGACCAGCATGGAACTCGTCGACTGCGGATCGAGAATGTAGGGAAAGTAAAAAGATCCATCATCGCCGCCGACGTCTGCGCTTGTTACGACTGCAGCAAAAAAAGAATCGTTGCAATTGACTCCCGACGAACACTCCTGAATGCTCAGCGTGCCGGCTCCTGTATCCGGGTTCGAAGCGAACCAGTTCCCCGTATTGGAATCGATCGCGTTGTAACCGCCGTCACCGCTCAGCACATTTACCCAGCTCGTGCTCGTCGTGGCGGTCGCCGTTGCCGGAGATCCGTTGTCCTGCGTACCTCCAAGAACGATGTTGGGATTGGTCGCGTGCTGGCTGAAGCCAACGAACTGGGTCATGGATCCCAGGTTTTGATTCAGATCGTCGAATTGATTCGCGCCGGAACACGATCCCGTCGTAAGCCCGGCGAACCCGTTCAGCGCCCGGTAAATGCCGCCGTCATTGGCGAAATACATAAGGTCGACGGCGGAACTTGATCCCGCATTCGGAATGGAAAATGCCACAGCGTGCTGGTTAGGATGCACATGCGCCGGCGCGCCCAGCGGATTACAGCCATAAACATGCGTGAGATTCAGGAAAGGCGGATTGGAGCACGTTGGGTTAGACGAATTGATCGAACACTTATAAAGATTAATCGCTCCGGCGTAAAGATCCGTGGGATTGCCCGTACAGGTCTGCAAGCCATTGGCGCAATTCGGAAGAGCCAGCAGTTCCAGATTGTAGGAGCCCTGCTCCACACCGCAGCCATTCGAATCGCCGCAGTTCTGAATGCCGCCGTCACTGATTTGAGTCCACGAGCCGCCGCCGTTCAGGCTCTGCCAAATCCCTTGATCGACCGGGTTGTTATTCGAGTCAGTGAGATGAACCAGACATACATTTCATTTCGTCCGGGCACCACGGTAATTTCGCCGCGATAAATCGGGCAGCTGGTGACGTAGCTCTGCGGACAAGCTGCAGTACTCAACAATCCCGCGGCGCCCGGCTGGTTCGGCAGAGCCGTCCACGTCAGTCCGTCCGGAGAAGAGTAGAAGCCGTGGTAGCGCAAAGCCGCGAAAAACAATCCCGCGGCGGCGTTATACACCACCGACGTTGCCGATGTTGCTTGGCTGGGTCCTCCGGAAAAGAGAGCATCATAAGTCCAGGTTTGTCCCGCGTCAGTGGAAGTGTAAAGCCCGCGAGAGGTAGTGCCCGTCAGCGCACCATCGACTGAGCCTTCTGCAGTCGCCGCCATCGCCGCGACTACTGTGTTGGTTTGTCCACTGGCAGTACTGAACGCCATCCGCGTCGCGCCCAGTCCGCTGAAGGACAGTGCAGGTCCACCATTCGCCGTGGAAACCAACGGCCCCCAACTCGCTCCGCCGTTGGTGGACCGCAGGAACCCGAGCCCGAAATATGAGTCGGAGGAATTGTCGGCCTCACCCGTACCCACCAGAATTAAACTTTGTGCGGGATTGGAATTCCTCGGCTGAATCGCGATTGCACCGATCGAAAGCGTAGCCTGATCGTCGGTGAGTGCCGTCCACGTCACGTTGTTCGCGACGCTGGCTGGCTGCGTTGGTTGACTTCCACACTCCACCCTGCGCGCCACCGATATAAACCGTATTACCCGTCGCATCCGCCGGATCAATCGCCACCGCGGTTGCCCGCCCGGAAACTTGGTGATAGTCCTGAAAACCCGTGCCTGTGGCATCGGAAGCCAGTGGAACTGGACCCAGAGGCATCCATCCACCGGAGGCCGGAAGCAAAACTGTGGCTGCCAGCGCAGCGTTCACGCGCGCTATTCGGGCGGTCCGCGCCTCCATCTTGCTTTGATAGGCGCGGTGACGCAGCTCAGCGGAGGATTTTCCAGGAACCACACGGCCGTGCAGAAACCACTCTGACCGCTGCTCTTCGTGGTCCGCATCGGCATCCTTAATGGGCGTTTCGGGCAGCGATTTCCTGGCGCCCTGCGCCAGTGCGAAAGGCTGAAGTGAAATTGTTAAGAACATCAGCAGAGAAGTGCGAACAATGCGAGAGAGCTTAGGGCAGATCATAGTCTTCCAACGATGAGGCCAGTATCAAAGCGGCGGAGAACCCAATCAACTTCAAAAGCGAAAAAACTTCCGATCAGAGCCATTTCGGGAAGCTATTTTGGGAATCATTGAGTCAGTTCCGACGGGTCCAAAGGCCGGTTGTGAACGATTTGTGCGAGTGCCTGTACAATTTCCACGAATCGCGTATCGAAGAAAAAACCCACGGTTGCTTACATATGGGGTTGCGTACATGGGGGTGCTCGCATGACGATGCGGCGTCTGATCTCATTCAGTCTGATCACTCTGGCCTTGGTGTGCGCTGTTTTAATTCCGCAGGTCCGGGCTGCGGATCACGAGATAAGCGTTGCGGCCGCGGCCGACTTGAGCTCGGCGCTGCAGGAGGTCGCAAACAATTATGAAAAGCGCGCTGGTGTTACGGTGAAGCTTTCCTTCGGCGCCTCCGGCGCCTTGACCCAACAGATTCAGAACGGCGCGCCCTTTGACGTTTTCTTCTCCGCCGACATGGACTATCCGCGGCAGTTAATTTCCGGCGGCCTGGCGGATGGCGCAACGTTATATCGTTATGCCGTGGGCCGATTGGTGCTGTGGGTTCCCGAGGATTCACCACTCGATGTCGAGCACAAAGGCATGGATATTCTGCTGGATCCGTTCGTGAAAAAAATCTCCATGGGCAATCCGCAGCATGCTCCTTATGGCCGCGCCGCCGCTGCCGCGCTGAAGCACTATGGTTTGTATGACAAAGTCAGCGACCGGCTGGTGCTGGGAGAAAGCATTTCGCAGGCCGCGCAATTTGTAGAATCCGGAAATGCGCAGGCCGGGTTCGTCGCGCTGGCCCACGCGACAGCGCCCGCGATGCAGGGCAAAGGAAAATACTGGATCGTTCCGGCCGACGCCTACCCGCCGCTGGATCAAGGCGCGGTCGTAATCTCACATTCCGCTCACAAGGAGGAAGCGGTTGCATTTCTGGAGTATGTGAAGAGCCAGGAAGCAACAGCGGTCCTGCAACGCTACGGTTTCACCTTGCCCGAACAAAAGCCGGAAATGTCGAAATAAATAAAGAGGACGGGATAAAAAATGTCCGTTGATTGGCAAGCATTCCGCCTCACCATAGAACTTGCCGTGCATAGTGTCGGTTGTTCTATTCGTAGCGGGACTGCCTCTCGCCTACTGGATCACCTTCTCGCGCTGGCGATGTAAATTTCTGGTGGAAGCACTGGTCGCGTTGCCGATCGTCCTCCCGCCCACGGTGCTTGGATTTTATCTGCTGGTCGCTCTCGGTTCGCGCAGCCCTCTGGGCCTCTGGTGGCGATTGCTCACCGGACACACTTTAGCGTTCACGTTCACAGGGCTGGTAATCGGCTCCATCCTCTACAGTCTTCCGTTTGCGGTGCAGCCCTTCGCCTCGTCGTTCTCATCGGTCGATCGCAAACTGCTGGCCGCTTCTGCTACGCTCGGTGCTTCTCCCGTGCGTACTTTTTTTCGCGTCATCGTGCCGCTCTCCGTGCCGGGATTAGTTACTGGCGTAGCCTTAGCCTTTGCTCACACGATGGGCGAATTCGGCGTGGTGCTGATGGTCGGAGGCAACATCCCCGGCGTGACCCGCACCGTTTCCATCAGCATCTACGACCAGGTTGAAGCTTCAAACTACGCCGGAGCCAATGCCATGGCCTTGCTGCTACTGGTGTTCTGCTTCGTCGTTCTGGCAGTGGTGTATGGCCTGCACCGCCGAGCGCCAAAGCCGAAATCGTGGCCCATAGGCCTGACCGAATAATGCTCACAAGCGCGGAACCAAAATCCGCAAATGCAAACGCAATGTTGCGCGCCGCCATTCGCAAGCGCTTCGCGTCCGCGGAACGCGATTTCGCGCTCTACGTGGAGCTCGATGCTGCCGTCGGGTTCACCATACTATTCGGCCCGTCCGGGGCGGGGAAGACTACGTTACTCGACTGCGTGGCCGGACTAGCCACGCCGGACGCAGGACGAATCAGCGTCGGCGACCGTGCTCTGTTCGACAGCAAAATTCATATTGACGTACCCGTCGCGAAACGCGGCGTCGGCTATGTTTTGCAGGATCTCGCGTTGTTCCCACATCTGACCGTCGAACAGAACACCGCCTATGGACTGGCACATCTGCCGCGCACGGCCAGAAAACAGCGAGTGACCGCGATGCTGCAGGAACTCCGCATCGATCATCTGCGGGGGCAACTTCCCGGAAAAATCTCCGGCGGAGAACGCCAGCGCGTCGCTCTCGCCCGCGCTCTCGTCACCGATCCGTGCATCCTTCTCCTCGACGAACCGCTGGCCGCCCTGGACACCTCGACCAAAACAAAAATCATCGACGATCTCCGCCGCTGGAACCAGCTTCACCGCATCCCGATTCTCTACGTCACGCACAGCCGCGAAGAAGTAATGGCGTTGGGCGAACGTGTGCTCGTGATCGATCAAGGGCGCATCATTGCGCAGGGCACGCCGCATGAAGTGTTGCGCGCGCCCCTCCAGGAAACCGTGGCCCAGTTGGCTGGCTTCGAAAATATCTTCGACGCCACAGTCGAGTCTGTACACGAAGATCGGGGAACGATGCGCTGCAAGCTCGAGGCAGGCAAGCCTGAAAATCGGCCCGAAAATCAGCCCGAAAATCAGGTGGAGATCGAGACTCCCCTGGTACGCGCAGAGGTGGGTTCGCGACTGCGAGTGGGGATTCGAGCCGGCGACATCCTGTTGGCGATCCTGCCACCCACCGGCCTGAGTGCGCGCAATGTAATCCCAGGGCGTCTAATCTCGTTGCAACAGCGCGATGTCATCGTTTCCGTGCGGGTGAACTGCGGGGTTGAGATGGAAGTCCACTTGACGCTGGCCGCTCGAGACGCTCTGCAACTGCAACCCGGCCGGGAGGTATGGCTGGTGATCAAAACCCACTCGTGCCATTTGATGCAGAGGTGAGAGTCAGAACAAAGAGGTCCATCGTTACTTCTGCATTCTGACTTCCGCATTCTGCATTTCGCCTCGATCCATCTCGATTACGGCGATCCACTGTCCTTTGCGTCGCTCAGAGAAGACGATATGGCCGCCGAGAATTTGCGCCGCGGCGGCCGGTGGCAGGTCGCGGTGAAAGCCGAAAAAGCGCATCTTCCATTCTGTCCAGGTTCGCCAGCGGTCCCACCGCGCAGGGCCAGGC
Organism: uncultured Acidobacteriaceae bacterium; assembly: GCA_963760855.1. Classification (GTDB taxonomy): domain Bacteria; phylum Acidobacteriota; class Terriglobia; order Terriglobales; family Acidobacteriaceae; genus Sulfotelmatobacter. Next base: position 277,366 of record CAVXFD010000011.1, read on the forward strand.
TCGTACTTTGTCGAAAAAACCAGGGCGATATCATAATTTGATTGAAAGTCAGCCGCGGAAAGCACTTCATCGAGAGAAAAATCCTCCATGCGCACCACCCGCATCGGCCGCGAGATGTAGCCGAGCCAGGGCCGCGTCAATTCATCCGATGCCGGCCACGCGGTGAGCACACGCGCCATAGGGTGGCGAGCTTCCAGGAACTGCTCTCCGTCTTCGTGCAGCACAATGTAGTCCCGGTAGGCGAGGTTGTCCTCGGGCGAAAATCCGTAGGGAGGATTCCAAAACCATGCCGCCACGAAAGCTAGTGCAATACAAGCGATGGCCGCATGCCAGAAGTGCAACCTGCGCCATAGCGTTGAGACCGAAACGATGATCACCAGAGGGACTGCGGGCAGCATGTAGCGAGCCAGCACCGCGCCCCCGATCAAAGCCATCGCCACCACATACGTGAGGACCACCACGTAGAAAACCATCTGCACCGGCAGGCTGATTCGTGGCCGCTCCAAACCCGAATCGCGTTGCGGCGGCAGCATCCACATCGCAACCAGCATCGCCAGGGTCAATACCCACAAATGAAGATAGCCGCTGACTTGCCAGAGCCTCATGGCCAGCGCCAGCAGAAACCGCGTTGGGCTCAGGGTTGAAGCGACGTTGTAACGGAAGAATTCCGGGTTACCGAAGACGTATCCAGTGCGCGAGTAGTGATAGAGATACCAGAGCGCCAGCGGCAATAACGGAAATAATAAAGAAGAGATTCGCCGCGCGGCGCCGCTGTTCGATGGCGAGTCACTTCGCTCCGCTTCGTATTCCAGCCACAGTCGATGCAGCGAGGTTTTCCGCGCAAGTAGTCCAATCAACTCCCATCCCGCAAGCGCAACCGGGGCTAGAATCGCAGTTTCTTTTGCCAAGGCCGCAAGCGAGAACCACAAAGCTGTAGCGAGCAGTTGTCCTTCCACGTAAGTGGAGAGTCCCCAGAAGATAAGACCCGCCGCCCCCAAATCCACCTGGGCCAAGGAGCTTTGTGCGAAGAACAAAGGATACACAGCCGTGCATACCGTAGCCGCAATGGCAACTCGTGCGTTCGCCACGCGCTCAGCCAGTCGAAAAACTCCCAGAAGCGAGAAAGCGGCCAACACCAGCATGGCCGCTCGCGTCACTGGAGGAGCAAAGCCCACCACTTTCCACCACACTGCCAGCCAAGCCATCACCAGTGGCGGATGCGCATTGGAGACTGTGGAATGCGGAATGAAGCTTGCCGTCAGCAGAATGTCGCGCGCTGCCGGAACGTAGTAGCCTGCTTCATCCCAGAAGTAAGGAAGTCGAAGCAGGGGCACGTGCAGCAGAAAAACAAATACGAAGATGACCGCAAATACCAGAGCTGGGTAACTGCCCGACCATTGCACTCGATTGCGATGGCGCGACTGGTAATCCTGCAGAGCGCCCTCCTGTCTCGATCCGGAAACCTATCTCGAAAGAGACACGAGTCAGCAATAAAGAGTGATCGCGCATCTCCTCCGCGAGTCCGCCGCGGCATCGCCGGGGCATCCTCAACCCAGATTAGAAATGCCTTAGTGCACCTGCCCGCCGGGGCTCATCCGCGGGTCGAGTTTGATTTCGCCGAACGCAGTTTCATAGCCGTTGACGTTCTGCTGCAGCAGTCCGAGCAGAGCTTTGGCTTGTTGAGGACTTAAATAAATGCCCTGAAAGTTGCGAATCTCGACTTGCGTTTCACTTTGTTGTTGCACCGTGCCAAACACGAGAAAAAAATCCCACACATTCACTCGCATCTGCACGCTGTTGGCATAGGTTTCCCGATATTCCGGGGCATTGGTCAGCCTGACGTTAGGTTGTGGCGGAACACTCATAGGAAAGCAGTGTAATGACTTTAGCGGCGGAAAACAAAGAAACTGCCTCCAGAGCAGCCCGTCCTCATTCGCAGCACGAGTCCCTGACAAAAATTGTCAGCCGACCTGCAAGTTTCTGGCGAAGTGCGCTGCCGCGAAAGGTCATGGTCTGAAGCTACTTTGCTGAAACCAAAGGGCTTGTAGGATGTCATTACAGCTGTCATCTGGAGTTCAAAGTGCGAGACTTGGTAAGGTTCTGGAAATTGAATTTTGCGAGTTCTCTATGACCCATAAGCCTGAAGACGCGGCCGTCGAAGAAGAGATCATTCTCCCGGAGAACCTTCTGCCCTTGGGATCTGTTTTGAGCGAAGGGGTTACGCCTCTGGATGTCAGCATGGTCCTCGCCAAAGTGTTTCATGTGCAGCATGCCGAGGTCGCTCTACTGCGACTGGAGGGCGGTCTGCTCAAGTTCGTGTTCCCCGAGCACCTCCGCACCACGGGCGCAATTCCAATTTCCAGCAAGGCCATCGCCGCCCACACGGCCTTGAGCAAGAAGGCGGAAATCTTTAACAATTTTGCTCGCGTAAAACACGCCAGTATCTTCGAAACTATCAAGCCCGTCGGATCCGAAGAAGAAACTCCAGCTCCGCCCGCTCCTATTCAGAAGCTGATGTCTGTACCGATTCTGGATCAGAACACGAGCGTGCTCGGCGTCCTCCAGATTTCGCGAAAGGGTTTGGATCCGCGCTTCACTCAGGACTTCAGCCGCGAAGACTTGCACGATCTTGAACTCGCCGCCGGATTGTTGGCGGGTTCGCCTGTGATGCAGGCCAATTGAGTCTATCGTTCTGACATTTTGCCTCGGTGCTTCCCCCTTCAGGCCGCATCCTCCCCAACATCCTCATTCGCCTCTTCGGCTGGCTGCTCCCGGTCTGGCTCGGATTGTGCGGCGACCTCGCGCGTTTCAGGTTTGCCGGCGACGGGTCGCTGCGAATCTTGAACGTCTTTCTCTCTCTCAGTTTCTCTCTTCACGGATGCTTCCGACTCTGGCTGCGCCGGTTCCTGGCTGTTTTCCTTTGCACTCGAAGACTCCTTCTTGGCATCGTGCTCGGGAGCCTTCAGGGCGGAAGAGAGCAGGTAGTCGATCCTGACCCGGGCGGCAAGCCATCTGACATTGCTGGCTTTTCCGGCCTGTTCAAGATAGGGAGCCAAATCTTTGTCGGTCGTTATTCCTTTGTCCTTCAGGAAGTGCAGAATGGCCGTCGTTTGAGTATCGAGAGTTTCGAGAGAGGAAAACAGTTCGTTGAGTATCTCCTGAGCGATGTTCTGGTTCACAATCCATCTCCTCCGGAAGTCCACTGTAAGATGCAGAAAGAATCGCGGAAGAGGTCGCCGTCAGGCGGTGAGACGGAAGGTTCGCCCGAAGTTTGAGACGCCCGTCTCAGTGTGAGACGAAGCCTCCAGCGAGGTTGTTTGCACACTGCGCTTAGGAACTCTAAACCATTGATAAATCTGGCTCCTGGGTACTAATCCTTCCGTTCCACATGATGGTCTCGGTCGTGCTTCAATCTTTCACATAACCGCGGGTTCTGGCTCCCCAAAGCTCTTCCTAACCGGGAAGAGGGGGAGCCCAACCGCATTTCGTCGGAATGGTTTGAAAGCAAAGAACAGGTTCCTACACCGTTGCTTTCCCTGAATGGAAGGAAAGCTTCAGTCGGAGCGACGGCAGTTTTACCTGCGAAAAGGGGCATCATCGTTTGGGGCAAGTCGGCACAGCGAAGGCGCGGACGGCTCGGCAAAGTACGGTTGCTGACCTGGCACGCTTTTTCCCGGAAGCGACACCCGTGCGCATTCCCGTGGAGCTGACGCGCAGCCATCACACAAGCGACGGCAAGCTGGTCGACGGGGTCGGAATTCCGAATTCCGGGTTGCCAGAGAGCACCGTAATCGAATTTGGGACCGCGCGCGAGGTTCTGTTTTCCTGCACTACGCCGCTGGAGTTTGCTGACGTGCTGCGGCTGCGCAATTCGGATGGCTCGCTGGACACGGAGGCCTCCGTGGTGGCGGTACAGTATCATCCCGGCGCGACGATTGTGGCGGCGCGCTTTCTCCATGCAGTTCCGAACTGGATCGTGAAATCATGACATCCTCTTCCTCTTCGCAGGCTTCGTCGCCTGCTCCAGATCTTGCGGCGCTGTGGTCCAGTGCGCTTCGTTTACACCCTATCTACGTTGAACTGGCGCGGGAGTTTGTAATTGACGCGCCGCCGTTCGCCGCCCTCGATGAACCGGTGGACGCGCCCGATCGCGAGACGGTTGAGCAGGCCCAGCAATGGCTGTGCGATATGGATGACCGCATCCAAGTGCATCAGCTGCGGCAATTTTTGCAGACCAGCTCCATGGTGGATGGGGATGGTCTGGTCGCGTTGTTGCAGCACTTTCTGGCGAAGACCACGCGAAGCGATTCTTCCCGCGACAAAATTGATTTCTTGCTGGTGCAGTATTTCAGTCAGAGCGCGCCGACCGAACTACAAGACAACGAGGCCGATATTGCTCACGTCGCGCGGGGTCTGGAACCGGTTCTGGGCCAGGTGGAATTAAAAACTCCGGTGTGGCTCAACTCGCTGGATCGGGTTCTGGAAGCCGCGCGCCATTGCCGCTCGCTGGATGAGTTGCTGCACGGGGGTGTGCTGGAACAGGGGCGCAAGGCCAAGCTGCAGGCCGGCGAGTTATTTTATCTGCCGATCGCGCTGGTGGCCTTTACCCGCTTTGGATATCTCATGCGGCGCGTGTTCTTCCGCCTCATGCTGGCAGATCTCAATAACATTCTCGACGGGCTCACCGAACTGGGAGAACAAGGCGTCGAGACGATTGACTGCCGGCGGGCCCAGTTCTCGGCGCAGGAACCGATCGTACGCCTGCGGATGATCTGCCAGTCATGGAAGGTGATGTTCCAGGCGGAATATTCTTCGGGGCAACCGCTCCGCATGCTGGTGGACCTGCGGGCATCCGTGGACGCAGCGTTAGGGCGAGGCGGGGAAGAGCAGGGCAGCGAGAAAGCGGCGGCAGCCACGGCCCCTGCCAAGAGCGCGCCCGCCGTCACTTCTCCAGGCAAGAGGCCGGCAAAAGCTATGGCGGCTGCCGCTGGAGCCTCTGCTGCGGCGAACGCCGCACCGCAAGCGTCTGCGAAACCGAAGGGTAAATTTACGGTGGCGAATGACGAAGCTCCGGAATTCGAAGTTTCCGTGGCGGCGCCCGAGTGGAATCCGGAGGAAAACTCACAGCCGCCGAAGAAAAAATAGACGGGCTGCATAACCCGCCGGATTAAGAGCAAGAATCAGAATGCCCGCGAGCCGTGCGGGACAGGGACCAAAGGAATCGAGCAAAAGTGGACCATCCGACCGTACTGATTATCTCCGACGATGTGGATTTTTCGCGGAGCATCACCGCACGCTGGCAGGCGGAGCATAACGTGCCCGCCTTCACGATGCTGAGCGGAGATTTGTGGCCCCGCAGCGTGAATACCTTTGAGGTCGCAATCGTCGGTCCCTTGCGGCGTGAATTGCTTTCCTTGATCCTCGAGCCTCTTCATGCAACCTCGCAGCCTCTGTTCTGCGTTTGTGAGGATGCAGCCACGGCGCGGCTGGTGCGCGAGCGATGGCCGCGCACGTCTGTATTGCGTTATGACGAAAATTGGCTGGATGGATTGATTCTGGCCGCTGGAGAAGCTGTGCAACGCGCCATTGCCGAAGCCCGCGCTCGCACGGCCGAACAGCACTCCGCTGTTTTGGAACAGCAGGCGATGCTGGGCCGCTACATGCTGGAGATGCGCCACGGCTTGAATAATGCCTTGACATCCCTATTGGGCAATTCTGATCTCTTGCTGATCGAGCCGGGCACCCTGTCGGCCCAGACGCGCGGGCAGATCGAAACCATTCGCAACATGACGCTCCGCATCCATGAGGTCATGCAGCGTTTCTCGTCGCTGGAAAAAGAAATGAACGTGGTGGCACGGCAGGCAGAACGGGATTCCGGAAAGATCCGAGTAGCAGCAGCGGCGGCCGGAATCTGAAACGAAACCTTGGTCGCTGCAATCGCGCTAGTCCGGACGGGCGCGAAAAGCGGCGCGCGAAATTGATTCTCCCCAGAAATGTGCCGATCTGAGTGGGAAGGGCCCTATGCAAAGGCTGATTACGACGAGCACGATTTTGGAGCACGAAATCTCGGAGCTGCGCCTGCTGATCGAGCGCCAGACCGGCGTTGTGCTCGACTGTCCCAATAACTCGCTGGCCGCGCGCGTCGCCGATTTCATTGAGGCGCAGGATTTGGAGTCATCGACCGCCTTAGTTGATCGCCTGCGTTCTTCCGAGCAGGATCCCTCCACCTTGCCGTCTTTGCTGGACGGGCTGGTCAATACCAACACTGGATTCTTCCGGCATTCCGGCGCGCTCAATGCATTGAGCCGTCAAGTGCTGCCGCAACTTTGTGCCCGCCGGTCGTCCGACGGCCCGGGGCCTATCCGTATCTGGAGCGCGGGCTGCGGCACTGGGGAAGAAACTTATTCCATTGCAATGGCGGTCTGCGATACCGTGAACCCCGCCAACGTGAGTGTCGCGGGCAACGGAACCGGAAACGGCACTGGCAGGACGAGCGCACGCAGCGGGGGCATTGTGGAGAATTCCCAAGCCATGCCGCCCCAGTCGGTGAAGTTGAATGCGGGGTGCTCGATTCATATTGTGGGCAGCGACTTGCTGCCGGCAAGCATAGAGGCCGCCGATCGCGGCGTGTATCCTCTCTCCGCGCTAGAGGGTTTGCCCCCGGCCACGATTCGAAACTATTTTTCAAAGATCGGCTGTTCTGCCGTCGCGCCATCGAACAATGCACAAGGCGACGGCTTCAATGAAGTAGCTCCGCCCCAGAATCCAACCAGCGCAGTCCACCTGCTGGTGAAACCGCGATTGCGCAGCCTGGTCACCTTCAACTGCATGAACCTTGCTCGCCCCAGTTATATCGGGCGCTTTGACTGCATCTTCTGCATGGATGTGCTGCCGCACTTCTCTCGCGCCCAGCGCCTCACCGTGCTCGAACGCTTGCACCTCTATCTCGAGCCCGGAGGCTATCTTTTTCTCAGCCAGACCGAAAAACTGTCCGCCCCAAACCTGAACTTCCGCTCCGAAACATTTGACGGCTACACCTTCCACCGCAAACCGATGGCAGCGAGCGCCGCGTACGGCCGTTGAACAAGCCACACCGCAAAGGAACACTGGAAACTACACCGTTGAGCAGGGCTCTTCGCTCGCGGAGCCGGTTCTTCCTTCTGCTCATTTGCATGACGTTGTTTCCCGGTATTCTGCAGGCCCAGTTTCGTGGCTCGCTGCGCGGAACTGTGACTGATCCGCAGGGCGCTGCTATCTCCGGCGCGAAAGCCACTTTGGTGAACACGGATACGAATTTCACTTTGGTGTCGACTTCCGATGTGAATGGCCTTTACCAGTTCAACGCACTCCCGCCGGCCCCTTATAAGCTCACTATCGAGGCTCAAGGCTTCGCGCAGAAGGTGTTCGAGCAGGTACAGATCATCCCTGATCAGCCCAACGCGTTGGACGTGAAGCTCGAACTCGGCGACTGCCTACGGCGGCAACAGCTATGGAAATGCGCTTCCAGAAAGTCCGGGTGTGCACCGCAACTCGCTGAACCTTCCCGGATACAGAGACGTCGACCTGACCTTGATTAAAGGTTTTGGTTTTCCCGACAACAGGGTGCTGGGCGAAAACGCGAGGTTTGAACTCCGCATGGATGCGTACAACGTCTTCAACAATTTGAACTTTAACCCAAACGACATTTCGAATAATATCGGCAGTTCAAATTTCGGAACGATCACGGGCGCGCTCTCCGGCCGCGTCGTCACGATTGGAGCCCGGTTCAGCTTTTAATTTGTACGAGAACGTAGGCACATCATAAAGAACGTCATCGGGCACCAAGCCCGCGGGCTGCTTCGGAAAGGCGCCGGTTGCCCATAGCCTGCCTACCGAAGCCATCTCATAAATCCTCCACGGCTGGACACGAGCGTACCTCAGGGGCTAAAGCCCGCGTCATTTTTGGCTCCAGGCGGCGCGGCCGAAGCCGTGCCCTTCCCAAACCGATTTATGAGATAGCTTCTAGCGAAGCCGAGGTCTCGCGTCTTTCAGCAGACGGTCTCTACTTGTGTCTTGCTTTTCAACTGATCCGCTCATAGCCTCGTCGCAGACTCACAGACTCGGCAGCGTATCTCGATATGGAGCCTGGCACACATGATCACACTCAGAGCTTCGGTCACCTTGCTCATTCTGCTCTCCGCCCCGTTCAATCTGTCCGCCCAGGATCGCTCCTACGGACGCTCCATCGTCGCCACGCAGTTTGGTATGGTTGCCACCAGTCAAGTTTCGGCCTCACAAGCCGGTGCGCTGATCCTCGAACGAGGCGGCTCCGCTATCGATGCCGCAATCGCAGCCAACGCAGTGCTGAACGTCACCGAACCGACTTCCAACGGCATGGGCGGCGATCTATTTGCCATTTATTGGGAGGCGAAGACAGGCAAAATCTACGGCCTGAATGCCAGCGGCTGGGCCCCGAAGGCTCTCACGATCGACCATCTCAAGCAAAAAGGCATCACGGCGATGCCCCAGTTCGGTATTGATTCCGTCACCGTTCCAGGCGCGGTCGACGGATGGGCCAAGTTGCATGATCGCTGGGGAAAACTACCCTGGCGCGACCTGTTCCAACCCGCGATTTTTTATGCCGAGCATGGCTTTCCAGTGGCAGAGATCATTCACGATTGGTGGGATGAATCTCACGAGGGCTTGCTGACAAATACAGAAAGCCAACGGGTGTTCCTCCCCAACGGCAAGGTCCCCGAGACCGGCGAGATATTTCGTAATCCCGATGTCGCCCGCGCGCTCACGCTGGTTGCCGAACAGGGCGAGACCGCGTTCTACAAAGGAGAGATCGCCAAAGCCATCCTCAAAACTTCCGAAGCGCTCGGTGGAACGATGACCGCCGATGACCTTGCCTCATACTCTGCTGAATGGGTCGAGCCGATTTCCACAAAATACCGCGATTGGACCGTATACGAGCTCCCGCCCAACGGGGACGGCATCGCAGCGCTTGAAATGCTCAACATCATGGAGCAGTTCAAGCCAGATCCGGCCGGTCCGCACAGTCCGGGTGAATTGCACAACCGAATCGAGGCCATGAAACTCGCCTATGCCGACGTGAAGGCGTACGATGGCGATCCGCGCTTCAGCAAGATTCCCGTCGATCAGCTTCTGTCAAAAGACTACGCCGCAAAACGCGCCTCACTGATCGATCCGGCAAAAGCCAACTGCGCGGTTGCCCCCGGAGCGCTCGGCACCAGCGATACCACCTACTTCACAGTCGTGGATCGCGAAGGTAATATCGCCTCTGTCATTCAAAGTAACTACAACAATTTTGGATCAAACGTAACAGTGCTGGGCATGGGATTCGCCTTGCAGGATCGCGGAGGGCTTTTCTTGCTCAACCCGGCATCTCCCAATGCGCTTGCCGGCCGCAAGCGCCCGTTCCATACCATTATTCCCGCCTTCATGCAGCGCGGTGACGAGCACATCGGCTTCGGCATCATGGGTGGGCTGAATCAGCCGTTGGCTCATGCCCAATTCGTTTCCAACGTCGTCGACTACCACATGAACATTCAGGCTGCGATGGAAGAACCGCGTTTTACCGATCGCCAACAGCTCGGCTGCAAAATCGTGATCGAGTCGCGCGTTACGCCCGCCACTCTCGAAGCATTGGGGAAGATGGGACATGTGCTGCAAGTCCACGCGGACTACACATCGCTGATGGGGCGCGGCCAGGCAATCCTTCACGACAGCAAAACCGGCATCAATTTCGGCGCGTCCGATCCTCGCGCCGACGGCGCCGCGATCCCGGAGCAGGCGAATTTCTTTGGAGCATCGGCCAAGCGTTAGCCAGCACTCAATCAGTTGTGTCTCGCCGTGTTCAACGAGATGCAGCTGTGGTGGGCGCGACAACCGAACGATCGCTAGAAGCGACGAGCGAGAGCACTGAGAGTAACACCAGCATGGCGTAGCGTGTGGGCCACGGCCGCAGCAAGTTCCGGAGCGCCGGGAGTGTCACTGTGAATACAGAGGGTTTGGGCGTTGATCGGAACTTCGCTGTTGTCGCACGCAATCACTGTGCCGCGTTGCACGATGTTCAAAGCTTGTCGACCGGCTTCGGCGGGATCGCGGATCAGCGCGCGGTCGAACTTCCGCGAGCGCAGCGTCCCGTCCGGCTCGTAGCGGCGGTCGGCGAAGGCCTCCGCAGCGACGGCGAATCCAGCTTCACGAAAGACTTCCAGCATCTCCGATCCCGCAAGGCCTACGAGCACGACGTCCTGGCGCCATCGCGCGATACCCTTCGCAATGGCTTTGGCAAGTACGCGATCGCGAACTGCCTGATTGTAGAGTGCGCCATGCGGCTTTACGTGTGCCAACTTAACACCGTAGTGGGCGGCCACCTCGGCTAGCGCGCGCACTTGTTCGAAGACGGAATCTGCAATGGCTTCGGCTGGCATTTGCAGTTCCAGCCGGCCGAAATTTGCGCGATCAGGGTATCCCGGATGCGCGCCAGGCGACACCTTCCAGCGGATGGCCTGCTCGATGGTTGTCTTCATCGTGTGCTCGTTCCCGGCATGCCCTCCGCAGGCGATGTTCACTGAGGTGATCGAGGGCATAAGCGATTCCTGCGTGCCGTCGGCGATGGCCTCGGGCAGTTCGCCCATATCGCAATTGAGGTCGATAGACTTCATTCCTGAATCAGTTCCTGTGATGACAGCAATTCCTCCTGCTCATGGAGAAGAGATCGCGCCACCTCGAATGTGACGCACTCGAAACGAATCTCGTCCCGCGGGCGCAATTGGCCAACACCGGGCAGATCGGCGGAAATCACATTGGCAATCTTAGGGTACCCACCGGTGGTTTGCTGTTCCACAAAAAGAATGATCGGCGACCCTCCTCCTGGAACTTGGATGGCGCCCAGCGAAACTCCTTCGGTGATCATGTGGCCGCCGGAAGATACGGGAACGGACGGCCCTTCCAACCGTAAGCCCATGCGATTGGATTCCTCCGCAACGAGGTAGGTGCTGTTGTAGAACAGGCTGTGCGAGGATTCAGGGAACCACTCGCTTTGCGGGCCGGGAGTGCAGCGCAAAACCTTGCGAGGCGATAGGCGCGACAAGATATCGGGAGCCAGTGCTCGCCTGCGGTACGGCTGAGATGCGCTCGCGATACTCAGCACATCGCCCTTGCGCAGTGTTCTGCCTTCGAAGCCGCCGGTGCCGCTCAGGATGTGCGTGGAGGCGCTGCCGAGGAAAGGGTTTACGGCGATGCCGCCTTGTACGCACAAGTAGCTCCGAGCTCCCGAGCGCGTCGGGCCGAGGTGGAGCGTCTGCCCGGGGCGCACTTGCAATGACATCCATGGATCAACGGGAACATTATCAAGCGTCGCGCCAAAGTCAGAGCCGGTGAGGGCGAGGATGGCGCCCTCGGGAAACGAGAACGCGCCGCCAAGCAGAGTCATCTCGAGAGCCGCCGCATCTTCCGGGTTTCCGACCAGGCGATTTCCCAGGCGCAGAGAAATCGGATCGGCCGCCCCTGACGGAGAGACACCCATGGGACCAAACCCTTCGCGGCCAAGATCCTGCACAGTGGTGAAGAGACCAGCAGCTTGAATCTGGATCGTCTTCATGCCTTTTCGAGAACCGCGAACCGCTCGGGAGAGATCGGTGTGAAATGCACGCGGTCTCCAATGGACAAGAAGCTCATGGCAGCGCGGTCCGGACGGAACATGGCGAGAGGAGTGCGCCCTATCAGGCGCCAGCCACCAGGTGTGGCGAAGGGATACACCCCGGATTGATGACCGGCAATACCAACGCTCCCGGGCGGAACTCTGCGCCGCGGCACGGCAAGACGTGGCGTCACCAGCGCTTCTGGAAGTCCGCCGAGATAGGCGAAGCCTGGGACAAAGCCGAGAAAATGGACGATGTAAGTAGCGGAGACGTGCAGATCGATCGCTTGCTCGGCCGACAGGCTGTGTGTGTCGCAAACTTCCGCTAGGTCCGGGCCATACTCTCCGCCATAGCAGACGGGGATTTCCCGATGGCGAGGCTCGGGCAGAGTCACTTCGTCAAGGCGGTCGAGATAGGAATGAAGACGGCTCTCAAGTTCAGCGTGACCTAATTTGATCGCATCGAACTTCACCAATACAGAGCAATAGGCAGGATGAAGATTGGTGATGCCGCTGATCGGTTGCAGTTCGAGTAGACGAAGCAGCTTTGCGACGCGCTCGTGGCCGGCCAGCGAAATATGTTGATCGAAATAGATGAGCAGCGAATTATCGCTGGCGGGTTGAAATTGCGCCGTAGCGTGTGCAGATGCGGGCATCTGCGCGAATTATAGCGCAGCGAAAAAGCTCGGGACCGTCAATGCAGCTTACTGGCGGCGGGACTTGCGCTTTGCAGACTCGCGTCATAGGCAGCTATGGCAATGCGTGCGATCACCTGCTCGCGAGTGGCCTTGTCTGCAGTGGAATCCGTCACGAACACAGCTATCGCAATTCGCCGTCCGTCCGGCAGCGGGATGAGCCCTATGTCGTTCGTCGCGTGCGCCACTCCATCGTCTACGTCGGAGGTGCCCGACTTGTGGGCGACGCGCGTTCCAGTTGGCAGGTCACCCTCCAGGCGCTTTGTCCGAACCGCCGGCGTCATCCAGCCCAAGAGCAGATCGGTATGTTCCGATGTCAGCGGGGAATGGTCGCTGATTCTGCGAAGCAGTTGGACGGCTCCCGCCGGCTCAAACCAGTTTCGGTATTGAGCCGACACGTCGTGATGAAGCACGGCTTCGCTGTCTTGAAGATGGAAGCCGCTAACCCCGAGCGCGGCGACATACGTATTTACGGTTTTGGGGCCGCCCACAAGTCGCAGCAGAATGTCCGCCGCCACATTGTCGCTGAGTGAAACGGACAATCGCAGAAGTTCGCGCAAAGGTACATCGACCCCGGCATCAGGATATTGATCCTGGAGAGGACTATAGACGTGCGGCAAGATGCGGTCCTGCGGAAGAAACCGCGCAAGCTGATCCAGCGAAAACGTACCTTGCTCGACCTGGTGCAGAACCGTGATAGCGAGCGGCAGCTTGAAGACTGACTGCATGGGAGGCCGCGTGTTTGGATTGAGATCGCAATTCAGGCCTGAACCAGGCAACGAGCAGGCCACTGACACTTTGCCGTGCGCCTCACCAGCGATGGCACGAATCTGCTGCCTGAGAGGTTCCTGGGCAAGCGCGGACACAGCGAAGAGAGTAAAAAGCAGCGCGAGACGCATATGGCTCAGTATAGGAACTCCAGCAACTCGCGGGAATGACCACGCTTATTCAGTTCACAATGGCGGTTCCAAGCCCTTGCGTTTCACAGATGTGACCGTGACCGGAGCCGAGTGTCGTTGACCTTATTCACTGCTCCCTAGTCTCAGTCTGGCTTCCACGGCTGACTGCTCGGAGGGCCGCAATCACTGAACCAACGATTCCCAAAACAATTAGTAGCGGCAGGGCGCTCAGGGATAAGACACCAGCCACCTCAATAAGGCTTTTCAGCATTTGTTTCCCCACCCCGCCACGCCGCCCCACGTTTAGTTCGCGTGAGACCTACAGGGGCACTTCAAGTACCAAGGATGCGGTCGCGTTGGTTCCTCGCGAAGGGATTGAGTCGAAGCAGGTTAGCTCCGAAGAAGATTAGAGAGCGAGCAAGAGGCCTGTCAATCGTATCGAGGGACGATTTGACAGGTGACAAATGCCATGACATTTTGTCGAAGCTTTCCCGCGATTTGGTACATCAGATAGAACATATCCGAGGCAGCAGTCGGTGTTGCTAAGGCGATAACACCGGCCGAGAGCTTTCCTGGTCGTCTTTTAACGAGGGCGAGAGTCTGTGAGCACTTTATCCGGAGCCATCGCAGAGGAATACACGCAACGCTACGAAGCGTTGCTGCGTGCTACCAATGCCATCGGCACGTGCAGTGATTGTGATACCGCTGCCGACATGCTGATCCAGGCGCTACGCGAAGTCGTCAGCTTCGATTACCTGCAGCTCGTGACCTTTGAAAACGATACTGCAAGTGTTGAATGGCAGGTGCTTTATTCAAATGGCGCAAGACAGAATCTGCATTCCACAGATGTTGTAGTACAGCGCACGCCCATTGCCTGGGTCCACGATTCTCAACAGCCCCTCGTCGTCGCCAATTGGAGCGAGGAAGTCCGGTTTCCAGAACACGCTGAATTCCTGAATGAATTAAGTATTGCGGCCACCTGCACGTTGCCTTTGGCGCGAGGACAACGGCGTCTAGGTGTGTTGAGCTTTGGGAGGGCGCGCAGGAACGCCTATCCCGAAGACGAGGTCCGCTTTCTCGGTGTGGTCGCGGACCAGATTGCGCTCGCGATCGATGCCGCGGTGAACTTCTATTTGTCCCGGCAGGCCGAGGATCGATTGAAACTGATCCTTGAAGTTACGAACCAGGTCGTCTCGAAGCTGGATTTTCAGGAACTGTTGCAAGCAATTTCGGCCAGTGTTCGGCAAGTGATGCACTGTGATGCGGCGGCGATTATGCTGCCCACGCCCGACGGTCTGCACTTACGCAAGCAAGCCCTCGACTTTCCGGACAGCAAGGGGTTGTTCACGGAAGATAAGTTAATTCCCATCGAAGGCACAGAGATAGGGGAGACTTTCCGGAACGGAAGTCCATGGGTGATAAATCAGCTTGTGGCAAGCGAAGTGTCGCCTGAATTGTATGCCAAAGCTTCCGTGGAGGGCATGAACTCGTTGTGCCACGTTCCTCTATTGAGCCGGGATCGTTCACTTGGCGTTCTCTCTGTGGCAAGCGGCGAAGAAAGTGCATTCGGTCGAGAGGATGTGTCGTTCTTGTCGCAGGTAGCGCGGCAAGTGGCAATCGGCGTGGAAAACGCGCTGGCATATAGTGAAATCGCCGATCTCAAAGACAAGCTGGCTCAAGAAAAACTGTATTTGGAAGGCGAAATCCGTGGCGAGATGGACTTCGAAGGGATCGTGGGAATCGTAGGCCAGAGCTCAGCTCTGCGTCACGTTTTAAACCTCGTGGATAGCGTGGCTCCCAGCGACTCGACCGTATTGCTTCTCGGTGAAACCGGCACAGGCAAGGAACTGATTGCGCGCGCGATTCATGAACGCAGCCGTCGTAAAGAGCAGACGTTCGTAAAGCTCAACTGCGCCGCGATTCCGACCGGACTGCTCGAGAGCGAGCTCTTCGGTCATGAACGAGGCGCCTTCACCGGCGCTATTGCACAAAAGATTGGCCGCCTCGAACTAGCGGACCTAGGTTCACTGTTTCTGGATGAAGTCGGAGACATTCCGATCGAGATCCAGCCGAAGCTCTTGCGTGCTTTGCAGGAACGTGAGTTTGAACGCCTGGGCAGCACCCGAACCAAGAAAGTGGACGTGCGGCTGGTAGCGGCGACGAATCGCAATCTGGAAAAAATGATGGAGAATCGGGAGTTCCGCAGTGACTTGTACTATCGGCTGAACGTGTTTCCCATCCGTGTCCCACCCCTGCGGGAACGCCCGGAGGATATTCCGTTGCTGGTCCGCTACTTCACCCAGAAATACGGCCGTCTTATGAATAAGAAGATTGAATCGGTTCCTACGGCGACTATGAAAAGGCTCTCGAGCTGGCATTGGCCGGGAAATATTCGTGAGCTGGAAAACTTCATCGAGCGTTCTGTGATTCTTACTCATGGTACGGCGCTGCAAGCTCCGATCGCCGAACTAGGTGGCAACGGCAAGACTGATCCGGTGGCTGGAACACGCGAAGCTGGTCAACGCGATGAGATTGTCCGCATCTTGAAAACCACCAACGGACGCGTTGCGGGAGCCGACGGTGCGGCGGCGCGGATGGGCCTGAAGCGCACGACCCTGATCGCGCGCATGAAGAAGCTTGGCATTGACGCTCGAAGGGCAGCGCTCTGACTCTCCCTTTTGGTATATAGCTGGTTCCTTGAAGCCTTTCACGAAGCTACTTCGTTGTTCTAGCGTCTCGACAACTGTCATTTCTGATTTTGACATTCGTTGACAAAATGCCCCATCGACTTTCCTTTCATCCATCATTTCAATGCTTTGCATGCTTGTAACTTTGGCAGGCCCGTTGCGCTACAGGGATTGGTTGAGCGATGAGCATGTTCAGGATCTCTACCGTCGATACGCAGGCACAGCGGAGATTGGTAGTTGAAGGAGCCCTCATTGGACCCTGGATCCCTGAGCTTCGCACGTCGTGGAAGAAGGCGACTCGGGATCTGGACGGGCGCAAACTAAGGATCGACTTGCGAAGCCTGACCGTCATCAGTCGCGAGGGAGAAGACGCAATCTTGGATCTGATGAAGCAGGGCGCTAAGTTTTCCTGTGGTGGCATTTGCACTAAATACATGGTGAGGCGGCTGGCGCGGGAATGCCGAGGCAAGTTGCGAGAGGCAGCGAACCAAACCGATATCGAGACAGAAAAAGCGTTACGGAGGTGAATATGCCCGAGGCGAAGCCAGAAATGACGAGAGTGACGCTCTACACGAGCAGCAGCGACTTCTGTCAAGTCTTCCAGGAAGACATGAACGGTCTCTACCTGTTGTCGTTCCTGTTGACCGCTGATCGTGAAAAGGCTGAGCAGTGCTTTGTTTCTGGCCTGGAAGACTCGGTAGAAGGCAGCCCGGTCTTCAAGGAATGGGCGCGCTCTTGGGCGCGGCGGGCGATTGTCCAGAGTGCGGTGCGAGTAATCAACCCGCGCCCGAAGAGGACGGATGATCCGGAACCCGCTTCAGTCATCCGCAGCGGCAAGGACCTGCCAGCCGCGCACCACGCCGGACTTGCCGGTGTTCTCGCGCTCGAACCGTTCGAGCGATTTGTCTACGTGATGACCGTACTTGAGCGCTATTCTGATCACGAGTGTTCCATTCTGCTGGGTTGTGCGCACCGCGACGTCGCTGGCGCGCGAATTCGCGCTGTGTTGCAACTTGTCGGCTCCACGGCGGCGCATTCCAGGCAGCTTGAGCCGAGCTCACAAGATTCGACATCGCAGACACACCATACTTCTCTATTGGAGTTGCTGTGTGGTCGACGGTTGGCAACTTCCGCTTAGGTTCGCTGCAGGGAAAGAGCCGTTTTTGCGAGCTTTGGGAACCAGGTTCCCTCACAGCTTCCCCCACACCAAAACATCCTTTCATCCGCGGTCCTCAGTTTGCACACGGCGATCGCGCTTCCTGAAGCCTGTTCGTTGACGGAGTTCTAAAAGGCAGCCTAACATTGGGCGTTATAAGGAGCGCCCTGTGATCGGTCAGGTTCTCGGTCATTGCCGTGTGGTGGCGAAGATTGGGGAAGGAGGAATGGGAGTTGTCTATCGCGCCTACGATGAGGTGCTCCACCGCGATGTCGCGCTGAAAGTCGTCAAGAAGGATGCTCGTCTAGATGCATCGTCCAGCCAGAATCTGCTCCACGAGGCACGGGCTTCTTCTTCTCTCGCTCATCCCAACATCTGCACGATTCACGAAGTTGGTG
Organism: uncultured Acidobacteriaceae bacterium; assembly: GCA_963760855.1. GTDB lineage: Bacteria > Acidobacteriota > Terriglobia > Terriglobales > Acidobacteriaceae > Sulfotelmatobacter. The sequence continues at coordinate 294,848 of CAVXFD010000011.1, forward strand.
AGAATGAGGGCGAACTCTACATCGTGATGGAACTGGTCGAGGGCAAGTCCCTGGCCGCCATGAGTGCGGATGTGGGGCTGGCGCCAGAATCAGTGCTGCGCTATGGCGTTCAGATCGCAAGCGCGCTCGCCCGCGCTCACGACCGCGGTATCGTTCATCGGGACCTGAAGACAGCGAATATAGTCATCACCCGCGAGGGTTTGGTCAAAGTTCTTGATTTCGGCCTCGCTAAGAAGGTGGGCAGCGGCATATTCGAGGGAACCACGCGGTCCTTCGCAACCTTAGAGAACACGTCAAGCGTAAGCGGAACTTTGCCCTATATGGCGCCCGAAATCTTGCGGGGCGAGGCTGCTGACTATAGGAGCGATCTATGGGCGCTCGGAGTTGTCCTCTATGAAGCGGTTTCTGGGCGCCTCCCATTCGAGGGCCGGACCGGCTTTGAGATCAGCTCGGCTATCCTGCGTGAAACACCGAAACCGCTCGGGCCTCCCGTGCCCCCCGGCCTGTGGGCCATTATTCAACGTTGCCTGACAAAGGAGCCGATACAGCGTTACCAGCGCGCGAGTGAAATTCAGGCAGCGCTCGAAGCCGTTCAATCTGCGTCAATCGTTTCTACCGCTCCCGGCCCCGATCCAAACGCGCCCCGAACTACGATGTTGCACAGTGTGCGGCACGCTCATTTCAGGAAGGGAGACTCTCTTTTGCTAGTGGGAACGACGAAAGGAGCGTTCATCCTCCGCTCGAATGGGCAGCGCAGCCGTTGGGAGGTTGGCGGTCCTTATTTCCACGGCCACAATGTTTACGCGCTGGCCTTTGATGACCGCGGGGGCCGACACCGCATATGGGCTTCGACGCAGAGCTATTGGGGCACCCTGCTTCGATGCAGCGACGATTTCGGAAAGAGCTGGAGCAATCCGCAGCATGCCCCCATTCGATTTCCAGCCGATACCGGCGTCTCTCTGAAAAACATCTGGCAGATAGCTCTCGGCCGCGAGCAGGAACCCAACGTACTCTATTGCGGCGTAGAGCCAGCCGCACTTTTCGAAAGCCGCGATGCGGGCGAAACCTGGTCGCTGGTGCGTGGACTGTTCGACCACCCACATCGTCCTCGTTGGATGCCGGGAAATGGCGGACTGGCTTTGCACACGATTCTGCTCGATCCTACAGAGAACCAGCGCATGTATGTGGCCATCTCTGCCGGCGGCGTCTACCGGACGAACGACGGCGGAAGCAGCTGGACCGCACAAAACCAGGGCATTCGAGCCACGACCATGCCTGAAAAATATCCTGAGTTCGGGCAATGCGTACACAAAATCGCGATGCATGCGGCTCATCCCGAGCGCCTCTTCCTGCAAAGTCACTGGGGCCTGTACCGCTCCGATAACTGTGCCGAAAACTGGCTCGACATTGCGAATGGAGTGCCGTCGGATTTTGGTTTTGCCATGATCACGCATCCCAGAAATCCCGACAGTCTGTATATCGTTCCAGTTGAGTCCGACGAGTTTCGCTGCGCCTGCGACGGCCGGCTGCGAGTGTATCGAACCCGCAACGGCGGCGCCTCGTGGGAGCCTCTAGCGCGCGGCTTGCCCCAAAAAGGCGCTTACGAAACAGTATTGCGGGATGCGATGACAGCGGATTCACTCGACCCAGTCGGAATTTACTTCGGTACGCGCAGCGGGCAACTGTTCGCCTCGCGAGATGAGGGCAGGACGTGGCAGAAGATACTCGATGGGTTACCGTCGGTGGTTTGTGTTCGGTATGCCCTCATCGAGAGCACTTCCAGCGGACTAGGACTAACGTTGCCTAAAACTGCGAGCACGCGGCAACATCAAACGAAATCTGTGTCGAAAAGCAAAACCCGCCGAGCGAAGGGCTGATCCCGTGCAAATCACTTTCCACATTCCGGGCGCGTTGCGAGAATTTACTGCTGGACAAGGGAGAGTGGAGATCGAACACTCACCCAGTACGTTGGCAGAGGCGTTGTCGATGCTCTGGACGCTATATCCGGGCGTTCGAGATCGCATCACGACGGAGCAAGGGCAAGTGCGGGAACATATCAATATTTTCATCGGGGACGAGAACGTCCGATACACGGGTGGGCTGGCGAGTCCCGTCCCTGCCGGAGCTGAGATTTCGATCGTACCGGCAGTTAGCGGTGGCACAGAACATGTCGCTGACCGAGAAACTTTCTCGCGCTTATCTTCTACGTGTCTGTATCCGGCTCGATCAAGAACACTAAGTCAACATAACTGTTGACAAGTGTCTTTCCAAAATGCGTTATCAGGGCTATCCACCATCTCTTATTCTATAAACTTCTCCCACCGCTATTGATTACTTCAGAATCTGATAGGTGCCTACGTATGGATGTAATCAAGCAATATATCGCCTTAAAGCCAATACAAAGAGCGGTGACTAACACGTCGAGCGCTTCGAAGAATACTTGCGCTCATTCTGTAATTCATAATCTATTCGATGCCCAAATGCATAAGTCCTTGCAAAGTGAGCAAATGTGTGTGGCCCTCACGTTGCATAAAGCGTTATTCAAAGCCGACCAGACAAGAGTGTCTTGTTGTAGAGCCTGGTCACTAAGGGAGTACCAGAGTTGTGACTCTCTTTGAAAGGTAGGTACAGGATGTCGATTAACATCTGCGGCGCTCGCAAGATCAGGCGATTTACTACCTTGATGATGATCATGTTGTCCCTTGTACTGTCTCCTGCGTTTGTCCATTCACAAACGACTATCTCTACGGGGAGCATCCAGGGAACCATTACTGATCCCACAGGTGCGATCGTGGCTGGAGCAAATGTCACAATAACCGACAAAGCGACGAATAAGTCGATAACGACCACGACTACCTCTGCAGGTACCTTTGCTTCTGGTGCACTTACTCCCGGCGACTACATCGTGGAAGTAGAAACGCAAGGTTTTAAGACACTCAGTGCTGCGGTCTCCGTTGAAGTGGGGGTCACTGCGTCGGGCAACTTCAAGCTTCAAGTGGGCCAGGCCAACCAAGTGGTCGAAGTGCAAGCAGGTGAGTTGCAGGTCAATACCGAACAGGCTACCGTGCAGGGCGTGCTGAGTACGGAGCAAATTGAAAACCTACCCATCAATGGAAGGAACTTCCTCGACCTTGCCCAGTTAGAGCCAGGAGTGCAGATTCAGGATGGTGGTACGTTCGATCCCACCAAGAAAGGATTTTCGTCTATTTCCATTGGGGGCCGCTTTGGCCGCACTGCGCGCATAGAGGTCGACGGTCTGGACACCAGCGACGAAACGGTGGGAACAGTAACTCAAGACATTCCTCAAAGTGCAATCCAGGAATTCTCGATCGGTGAATCAATGTTGGATTTATCCACGGAGTTGACCTCGTCCGGGTCGGTGAACGTTGTGACTAAGTCAGGAACTAATGCTTACCATGGACAGGGTTACTATGCTTTTCGTGATCAGGCGCTCAATTCTGATCTACCCGGGGCATCGGACACATATTTCCAGAGAAACCAATTTGGTGGAAACGTTGGTGGTGCCATCATCAAGAACAAACTGTTTTTCTTCGTCGATGCGGAGCGTACCAAGCAAGACTGGCAGGAGCCCGTCCTAGCCGGTCCTCCCCTCGCAGCAGAATCGGGCGCCGTCTCCGCCCCATTCCGCGAAGCGGAGGGCATCGCGAAATTGGATTACCAGATCAACAAAAACTACAAATTGTTTTACCGTTTTTCCTACGATCAGAACAGCGACACCACACCCTTTGAGGCCGTCGCGTTCCAGCCGCTCGACAATAAAACCCATACTCGTGATCACGCAATTGGACTCGACTTCATGACGGGCGGTTTCACTCACAGTATCCGGCTCGGGTACATGAAATTCTTCAACCACATATCGAGCGGGACCACCGCTTCCACGCCGTTCAACCCGACCTCGCCCATGGAGTTGTCCATCGGACCCGATTTGCCCTGTCTCAATACGTCGGGAGTAGCCCCTGATGTATTCTGCGCGGGTCAAGGCTTTTTGGCTCCGCAGTCAACGCCTCAGTCTGACCATCAGGTTAAGTACGATGGAGGCAAGGCAATCGGCACGCATATCCTGCGTTATGGCGGCGGATTGAACCATCTGCAGGGCGGAGGTTTTGCCGGTTTTCTGGCCGACGGTGCTGCCGTGAACGCTAGCGCCTCCGCTTGCACTGGCATCTGTCTCACATTGCCAGGCGGGGCAAGTAACGCGCTGAACTATCCAGCCACGAACGTTCTGTTGGGTAACGGGCAAGGGTACGAAACAGAGAAAGCTTCGTTTGGATTTCCGTTTGGGGGATTAGGGCCGGACAATCGGATTTCCTTCTACGTCGGCGATTCTTGGAAGATAAGACCGAACTTAACTCTTACCTATGGGCTGCGATACGTGAGGGACACGGGAAGAACAGACAGTGATCTGGGTCCGATTCCGACTTTGGATGCGTACAATAACCAGTTCTATTCCGGCCTCGGAAATCGCGTGAATCAACCAAACAAGAATTTCGCTCCTCAGCTGGGCTTCGCGTGGGACCCGGCCAGTAACGGAAAAACAGTGATTCGTGGCGGAATCGGTTTGTTCTACGAAAACTCGATCTGGAACAACGTTCTTTTTGACCGGCCGGGGCGTCTGGCACAGGGCAGCTTTCTGCAGTTGGAGGCTGCCTGCGGGAATGGTGCGCCCCAGCCATTGTCATTTAGTACGTCCGTCAATCTGACCGCGGTGTGCGGAGCGCCCATCGGACAGGTCCAAGCCCAAATAGCGGAACTCGAGTCCGAGTTCCAGGCCGCAGCGGGACAACCAGGTCTCGCGCCAAATCCCACATACATCGGCGCAACGTTTCCGGGTTCGACTCCGAGTGATACTGGGCCAAATGGCACCAGCATTAATCTTCTCGCTCCCGATTACCGGACACCGCGCTCGGTGCAAATCAATTTCGGTGTTCAGCGCGAGCTTCGCCGGGGCATGGTCTTAACCGCGGATTACCTCCGCAACATCTCCACACACACTCTGCTCGCAGTTGACACGAACCACGTCGGCGATGCTCGCTTCTTGAATCTGGCGGCAGCTCAGGCGGCGATTTCAGTCACGAATTCGGCATTCGGCTGTGGCACAGGGTTTGATCGGACTTCCAGCCAATGCGCCATCAACGCCGGTGCCACCATCGTTAATTACGCCACGAACGGACTGGATTCAGGCTACGAACTCTGCGGCGGACAAGCATGCTCCATCGCAGCATTTGGCGGCGTAAACAACGGCGCCACTGGCGGGAATCAGATGCTGTTCCCCATCGGGCGTTCCCTCCTCAACGCGCTGCAGGTTTCCTTGAAGGAGGACGTTCACAATCCCATGAAGGGAGTCCGGTACCTGAACCTTCAGGTTTCTTATCAGCTTTCCAGGTATGACTCGATGGCAGCCGATAGCGACTTCATCAACAGCGCATGGGACTATGCCGATCCGAACAAGTTTTTCGGTCCGAACGGGCTGGATCGCACGCACCAACTTTCCTTTGGTGGCATCATGGACCTGCCTGCGCACTTCCAAGCTAGCTTGATCGGGCACTTCTATAGTGCCCTGCCAACCACCATGACGCTCGCCCCCACGGGTCAGCCGGGCGGTATGTTTGTTACCGGCGTATATGGGGACGGCACAGGTGACGGCTACGCTACAAACGGTGCGAATGGCAATAGCGGAGCCATTCTTCCGGGAACAAACCTTGGTTCGTTCGGGCGGGGTGTTGACGGATCTAACATCAACAACCTTATTAACAATTACAACGAAAATTACGCAGGAAAACCTACCCCCTCAGGGCAGACGCTCATCAACGCGGGACTGTTCACTGCGGCGCAATTGAGCGCGCTCGGGGCCGTTATGCCAATGGTCAATCAAGCGCCTCCCAATGAAGCGAACAATGGCTGGCTGCGGGACCTCGATCTCAACTTGAATTGGAGATACAAAATCAAAGAGCGGGTGGAGTTGCAGCCTGGTATCGGTTTCTTTAATTTGATGAACTTCGCTAACTTCGATCCGCCAAAGAACACGATTAACGGCGTGCTCAGCACTGCAGGGCAGACACCCATATCTGGATTTGTGAATGGAACCGCCGGGCAGCAGCCGAACAACCTTCGAGTCGGGCTGGGTTCGGGTGTCTTTGGTACCGGTGCTCCACGAGTGCTCGAGTTCTCTCTAAAGCTTAATTTCTAGTGCGTCTGAAGGGGGGCGATAGTTTGAGGGGTGCGCCGTGCGCTCGAACGATGGCGTGTTTCATATCGAGTCTCCCTATTGAACTCCGGAGGAGCTATCGCCCCGCCGGCGTGGCAGTTTCCCGTGTTCTAATTGTTGTCTGCGGCTCGGGTTCGCTTGCGGTCTGCCGCCGAACGAGTAAGCGGAAGATCAGAATGTGCGTGACGAGGAGCGGCGGCACGAGTGCAGTCACGATAAAGAACGTCGGTCCGAGCATTCCAGGTTGAAGCCCGACGTGCCTGCCCTGATAGAAAGCGAATAGAAAGTCAGCAGCGCCCCACACGTTGAACAGCCATACGCTCTTGTTCGCCCACGACGTGTGGTTCACGAGAGCGATCGTGGTCACGATCGCCAGGATGCTTGCGATGAAGTCACCGTAGGCTACGGGGATTGCGAATCCGGCCGGCAGCAACGGGGAAACGACTCCCGGTACCAGGAAGCTCAGCCCGACGAAGCGAAGAAACATGTGCGGCGCGATTAGCCACGTGAGCGCGCGATTGGGATCGGTCTTCTGAAGCCGAGGCCACGCGAAGAGTCGAGCCGCGACCACGGAGCTCACAAAGCTCGCGAGGATGCCGATTCCGAATAGTGCGAACGGGTTCATTTTTCCCCTCCTTGGGTCTTCAGTTGTTCGAGCCGGGCGCGAAACGATCAGTTGAGGGCACAAAGGGCGAACGACTCCCCGGCACGGGGTACGCCCGGGCCCCTCCACTTCAGTTTCAGATAGATGTATATGCATATAATGTGGATGCAGGATATTTGGCAGGAAAAACGGGATCGATGTATATACATGACTATGAAACAGGCTGGATTGAACTCTCCAAACCAAGTGGTTTTCCTGCCGTGTGCTTGTGCGAATCTTCGCCGGGCTGCCCGTATCGTGACCCAGCGATACGATCAGGAACTGCAGCCGGCTGGCATAAAGGCGACGCAGTTTACCTTGCTGCAAGCCCTAACGAGCGCTGGAAACATCTCGCAGGGTAAGTTGGGTGACATCCTTGGGCTTGACAGCACGACTCTGACGCGCACGCTCGCGTTGCTAAGAAGAAAAGGATGGCTTCAGGCGAAGCCTGGTAAAGACCGGCGAGAGGTCCGATTGGATCTCACCACAGAAGGAAAACGTAAATACCAGAGCGCGCTGCACTACTGGCAATCAGCCCAAAGGCAATTGCGGAGAGTGATGGGCGAAGCCGCTTGGAAGCAGATGATGGAGTCGACGATTTTCACGGCCGCCCTCGCACAGCAACGGCGATCGCGAAACATCAGCCACCATGAGCTTTCTCGGGAGCGGTAAGAGCGACGGCAGCTTCCGAGGTGAGCAGCAGGAAAGTGAATGTTTCCTGCAGGTACAACTGAACAGCCGTATCGGAGTGGCTCAAATATCCGATGGAGACATCCTGGCCGATGTGCAGATCGAAATCGCCGCCTCGCGTGGTCAGAACAAAAGCGCCATTGATGGCGGGCGCCCAGACGATCTTGTCGTCGACCAACCGCTTGACGTGCTCGAGGACTGGGTATCCCTGATCGCTCGTCTCGGCGAGGGCGGTATAGGCGTCGGCACCAAGAAGAACGGAGTAAGGACCGTTGACGCCCACCAGCCTCAACTGGCTCAAGCTTTCAGCAATGGCTCGCGGATATTCCCGCACGTCGCTCGGAAGGGCAATTTTTGGATTGCTCGTTCCTTGGCGGATGCCCACGATCCCGGCCGCAGCGTACCCCTCGAACACGGCGCCATCCTCGGCAAAGGCGATCTGGCGTGCCGCATCCTTGGCGGGCTGCCAATCCGAGTCGTTCGCGCCGCGCTCAACGTCATCGATCGCCTGACGATCCAGAGCGAACGGAACCCGTAGCTCGACTAGCGCTCTCACCTGGCGCTGCCTGGCGAGCACACCGTCCCTCGGAGCCGTTATCGGCTGCAAATGGCCGGTGCCGATGGCGGACAGAACCGCGCCTTCTGGTCCATGCACGTCAATCACGCGCCGTCCGGCAAGGTATCTCTTGAACGTCCGTGCCGTTTCCTCTTCGATCTGCGCCCACGCCGCATCGGAAATGGGTGCGAGCTCGCGATGCAGATTATTCATGGGAGATTTCTCCTTTAAGCGAACCGATATGTAGTGAACCATCACTCTTTGGTGGGGCTGATCCGGCGGACTCGCTCTTTTCCGGGACAGCGGGAGTGCTCGTGACCGAAGGTGGATCTTCACTCACGCTCTTCCAGAAATGTCGCGGAGGGAACGAAAAACAGGTTTCCGGTAACCGCACGGCTGAAATCAAGCAGTCGATCGTAGTTGCCTGGTGGCCGGCCGATGAACATGTTGTCAAGCATCGTCTCAATGGTGCGGGGCGAACGGCTGTATCCGATAAAATAGGTCCCAAACTCACCCTGCGCGACACTTCCGAAAGGCATGTTGTCCCGCAATATCTTGACCTCTTTCCCGTCCTCGACAATTGTGGTCAGAGCGTTGTGGGCAGAGCTTGGCTTAGTCGAGTCATCCAGTTCGATGTCCGATAGTTTCTTGCGGCCGATAATTTTTTCCTGTTCCTCTGTAGACAATGCGTTCCATCCGTCAAGATCGTGAAGATATTTCTGCACGATGACGTAGCTGCCGCCAGCGAAAGCCGCATCTTCCTCGCCAATGAGCACCGCATCGCTTGCCTCTTCGCCCCGCGGATTCTCGGTTCCGTCGACAAAACCGATCAGATCGCGGTCGTCGAAGTAACGGAATCCATGCACTTCATCTTGTGGCGTTGTTGCGCCCGCGATCCGCGCCATGATCTGTGTCGCAAGCTCAAAGCACAAATCCATCCGTCTTGCACGAATGTGAAAAAGCAAGTCCCCTGGTGTGGAAACCGCATGACGTGTTCCAGCATGAATCTCCCGAAAGGCGTGGAGTTCCGCAGGTCGTGGCGCCCCGAAGAGTTCATCCCAGGCTGCGGAGCCGAATCCCATGACGCAAGAGAGCTGCCCTTCGAGGTCTCGAAACTCAACCGCCCGCAACAGGGCAGCGAGATCGGCGCAGAACGACCGGATAGTCGCAGCATGCTCGTCGCCATGCTTTATCGTGACGACTAGAAAGATCGCTGCGCGAGTAAGTTGAGCGGCTACCATCTGCGCAACCCTACGTATCTCGTTGGAAGATTCTCGGGCGTTGACTGGATCTGATGCCATTCGGTCTCGTCCTGGTCGCTAGGGGAATTCCCCTTTTTCGGCAGATTGGCTGCGGGCACGCCAGCAAGTTCAACCAATAACATAGCAAAGCGAATTCCACTTTGCTACCGCACTTGGTATTGCAGGCTGGCATACAACGGCAAGTATGGGAACTCGGCCTGTTACGCACGCCAGTCTGGATCTGGAGAAGCTGCCCACACCTCCAGTTTTGTTTTCGGGATCCGCCTTTGGTATTAAGAGATATTTCCCGAGGAAACCTGCAGATTCATCGACCGAAGGTAGTCGCAATAATAACAATCGATCGCCTCGCCTATGGGCTGGAGCGGCGGCGTTTCATTCCGTTTCAAAGTCTCTTCGAGTATCGATGCAAATGTATGCACTGCACGAGCCACAAGCGGATACCATTGATTGATCCACGCTTGAATCGTATCTCTGTTGCGGACATTATCTTCGATCGCCATTTGAACCAGGCACTCGCTCCATTGCCGGTGCCACTGGCAGTCTTCGTTCAACGAATAAAATTTCTGGCCGAGCAGGTAGTCGTCCTCGCGAAGCGCAACATCGCTCAAGTACTTCATAAATAATTCGTCCACGAGGGGTTTGAGCACAAGGCTGAGGCCGACAAAGGATTCCGCCCAATCGTATGTTATGAGCAATCGATAGTCCCGTCAAAATCGAAAACCGCCAGTTTCGCCAAAACCATTTGTCGACCAGGTACTGCGCGTACTTGGGATCGTGCTTCATGACGGTAGCTAGAACCGGATGTCCAATCTGCGCATGCCGCGCCTCGTCGGTCTGAATGCTGGTGACCATCCTCTCGAACATGTGGTCATTCGATTCGCGTGCGAGCGAGGCCAGTCCGACGAATTGCAGATTCGTGAAACCGGTTTCGAGCACGAACGTTCGTGGCGACGTGGAACTCAATCGCGTTTTGTCCAAGAGTCAATTCATCGAAGAAGTGTCGCGCAGCAACTGCGAACCAATTGTTGGTGTGGTAAAACTTGTGGGCCCAGTCGAACTGGGAGTCTAAACGCAGTAATGGATGGAACAGGAGGAGTGGAATTTGAGTATGGCGAGTATTCATCGAGGGCCCCAAAAGTCGCCATTGTTCGCCAGGCGCTATCGCGGCCAAACCTGGCACCCCGCAAGTTGCCAATGACTCCAGTGAACTCCGCGAGCGGCAATGCCGCTGCGTGACCTTCAGACTATTCAACCAAGGCAAGGCTAACTTCTGAACATTTTCTATGCGCTCTACCGCATCGTGCACAGCCTGTACAGCCATATCTTTTTCGTACTGGTTGTCGACGTATTCGCGATAGGAAGTCTTGAACGACTCTTCCCAGTCCTCCCATTCCGAATGAGGGAGCCAAGGTGTTCCGCTGATCACCTCCGGGAAGACTTCGTCTTCCCGCACATAGGAATAGTCCCAATCCAGCTTACGGGCGAGCGGCAGCCATTCCTCTCTGCTAAGCATGCATCCTCCTGACCTCGCGCCGAGACGACTGGCATACACTTGACGTGCTATGGTTCGGTCCGTGCTCGCAAATTGAAATGAATCAAGAAAGGACGAGTGTTAGCGCGTGATATAAGCGCTCGACGAGTGAAGGCGTCAATACGGTCACCAGTGTAGACAAGAGGGCTCCTCTTTCTTATACAATGTTCACTCGTTTCTCCCTGCTTCGAGCCTTGGTGCCACGCCACTGTAAGGGGGCCCATCCGATGGAAAATCCACGATCCAGCATCCATGAGACTTCCGCTCGGGCCGACGACCGGCAAGACGAACGGTCACTCTACACCGACGTCCGTGACGATCGAGAGCGACGTGAACTTCCTCTGCGCGGTGTGATGGATACGATTCCGGGATTGGTCTGGAGCGCTCTTCCTGATGGCGACTTCGAATTCTGCAATCAAAGATGGCTTGACTATACGGGGATGTCTTTCAATGAGATCAAGGGATGGGCATGGACTGCGTCGATTCATCCGCAAGACGTAAGCCATTTGCGTGAGCGATGGCGGTCGGCCTTGGAACGGTCAACGTCATTTGAATCCGAAGCTCGCATGCGCCGGGCTGACGGATGCTATCGGTGGTTCTTGATTCAGGCCGTGCCTCTACGCGACTCCGGTGGGCGGATCGTTCGCTGGTACGGGACGAATACGGACGTGGAAGAGCTAAAACTCGTGCAAGAAGAACTGCAGAAGCAGACTTCTCGCTTGGACCAGTTGTTCGAGCAGGCTCCGGAAGCGGTGGTTGTCCTAAGTACTGAGGACCGCATCGTTCGCGTCAACAAGGAATTCACGCGCATGTTCGGTTATGAACCGGACGAAGTTTTGCAACGCCCTATCAATGATCTTATCGTTCCTGAGACTGAGATTGAGAGCTCCCGAGCTTACACGCGCGTGCTTCAGCACGGTGGCCGAGTAGAGGTCGAGACGGTGCGAAGACACAAGGATGGGACAGAGATTGACGTCTCCCTTCTGGCTATTTCAGTGAGAACGACATCCGGCGAGCAGGTCGTGAATTATGCCATATATCGCGACATCACGGAACGGAAGCGCGCTGAGGAACGCTTGCGGGAAAGCGAGGCCCGGTTCCAGACAATGGCCGATACGGCGCCGGTGTTGATATGGATGACCGGGACCGATGGCCTTTGCAACTATTTCAATAAGCCGTGGCTCGAGTTCACCGGCCGAACCATGGAGCAGGAAGTAGGTACGGGATGGATCGAAGGCGTGCATCCTGACGATGTGCAGGGCTGCTTCGATGGTTTCCTGCCCGCCTTCCATGCCCTCAAACCTTTCAGAATGGAGTACCGCCTCAGGCGAGCGGATGGTGAATACCGCTGGGTGATGGAAAGTGGCATTCCGCGATACACAGGAGCCGGAGAATTCGCTGGCTACATCGGTTCGAACATTGACATTACTGACCTCAAGCGCGCGGAAGGAGAGCGGCAGAGATTGCACCAGCTCGAGGCCGATCTCGCCCACATGAACCGCGTAAGCATGATGGGGGACGTGGCCGCCTCACTGGCTCATGAGATCAAACAGCCAATCTCCGCCGCCCTAATGGACGCCAAGACCTGCATACGGTGGCTGCGGCGCGATAGTCCTGATGTCGATGAGGGTTGCGAGGCGGCGTCAAGAATGATCAATGACGCAACTCGCGCTGCCGAGGTTATCGACAAGGTTCGCTCGCTCTACAGGCGAGATACCTCAGACCGTGCGCTGCTAGATATCAACGAAATCATTCGAGAAATGACCGTTCTGCTAAACGACCGGGCGAATCGGACTTCCATTTCAATCCGCACCGAGCTCGACTCAGGGCTTCCACTGGTCACAGCGGATCGCGTACAGCTGCAGCAGGTATTCATGAATTTGATCATCAACGGCATCGAAGCGATGAAAGATGCGAGCGGTGAACTGACCATCACGTCGAAAAGAACCGCAGATGGTCAACTGCTGGTTTCCGTGAGTGATTCAGGGGTCGGACTTCCTGCGGGAGAAGCCGATCGCATTTTCGAGGCCTTCTTCACCACCAAAGAGCAGGGCACCGGCATAGGACTGTCGATCAGTCGGAGAATTATCGAGTCTCATGGAGGCTCTTTGTGGGCGTGTGCCAATGCAGAACGCGGCGCGACATTTCAGTTCACACTGCCCACCGACGTGGCAGCGTCCTCCCCGTCTGCCGCGTAAGGTGGAGCGTCTCGATGTTTTGTTCAGCGGGGGCAAAGTATACCTGACGGCGTGACGAGGTCCATCCAGATTGAGCGTTTGTGCGTAAGCAGGAGTCTACGTATCGACAGTGCTGTCCACATCCGAACGCTACTTCTCATCTTGCTATCCCCCCGACCAGCCCTCCGAACGACGGCCCCTCGTCCATTTCAATTCGTAACACCATAGTGCTTGACGCATGGCAGAAAGCCAAGTATCTGCACGACTTAGCTGCCTTGTAACCCAAATGCTGGCATTGAACATCTCATCGATATTGCTCCATATTGAGATCGTCGATGCCAGCATCTTGCCCACGAAGGAGCGTGCGTTATTATCTTCGGCCGAATTTCCACCCGCGCCTACAATATTTCTCTCGCTCATCCGTCTATAACAGTAGATGGACGAGGCGCTGAGAGAACAGTGGATCATAGTGCAGCAAGACCAGCAGATCTCTGAAGCGATTGAACGGGAAAGGCCCCGGCTTAGCAATTTCATTCGTAAGCGGGTCGCCGACCCCGGCGATGCAGAAGACATCCTGCAGGAGGTCTTCTACGAACTTGTGGAAGCCTACCGGATGATGAAGCCGGTCGAGCAAATGACTGGCTGGCTGTTCCGGGTGGCCCGCAACCGGATCACGGACCTTTTCCGCGGCAAGAAGCACGTGGCCGCGGGCGAACGGGCAGTCAGGGCGGAAGATGGTGAGGATCTTCAATGGGAAGGCCTGCTTCCGTCTCCGGAAGCCGGACCCGATGCGGCCTATGCACGGAGCGTGTTATTGCAGGAGATGGACGCCGCGCTCGACGAGTTGCCCGAAGAGCAACGCGAGGTCTTCATGGCTCACGAATTTCTCGGGTACAGCTTCAAAGAGCTGGCCGAACAGACTGGAGTCAGCGTAAACACGCTGCTCTCACGCAAACACTATGCGGTTGTGCACCTGCGTCAGCGACTCCAAACCATCTACGACGATTTCAGGAAGGCGTGAGGTAACGAAGATGAAAAGGAATTGGTTTTTTCGGGGAGTGAAGTTCGTGCTGTTTGCGGTGCTATTCGTCATTGTGGCCGGGTTTGTGGTGATGAGCCTGTGGAATTGGCTCATGCCCGCTCTTTTCGGCTGGCATTTGATCAATTTCTGGCAGGCTGTGGGCATCCTTATTCTTAGCAAGATTCTCTTTGGTGGATTCCGGGGCCACGGGGGCGGCCGCCACATGCGCTGGCGCCGTGGCATGTGGGAGCGGTGGGAACAAATGACCCCCGAGGAGCGCGAGAAGTTCCGCCAGGGCATGCGCGGACGTTGCGGATCGTACGGGGCGCCCGCGGCGGAGCCAAAAGCATAAGCCGGCGAGAAAATCCACTGCTTCACAGGCCGATTATCAGGCGCACTTGATATTCGCCTTTCATTCGCCTATAATAGTCCGATTTAGAATGTCGGTCCGGAGAACTGAGTATGCTAACGATCACTGTCGAAGATATCGGGGAAGCCGTGATTCTGCACTGTGATGGCGGAATCGAACGAGGAAACGAGACGACTCTTTTATGCCGAGCCATGGGGCAGGAGGGCCGTAGTATTGGAGTCGACTTGGCAGAAGTTGATGCCATCGACGACGCCGGCATCGGCGCTCTGGTTTCGCTGCGGGCCGCTGGTATTTATCTCAAGTTAATGAACCCGATCCAGCGGGTGCGCGAAATCTTGAGAGCCACAGAACTCGATTCCATCTTCGAGATCTCCGAGCCTCAACCGCCGAACGCGACCACCGAATCAAGCCGGGTCGGCATACCAGACTTCGTGTACCTGTAGCGCTCTTGGCGGCTTGCGGCGATCGAACTGCCACTTCACCAAAAAGTTACACTCTGTGCAGGGGGGGCTGCACAGGTGTAACGTTTGGGCGATTCAGCGATGCTTGATGAACGCGCCGGTATGCAGTTCGGCCATTGCCTGGCGAAGCTGCTCTTGCGTGTTCATGACAATCGGGCCGTACCACGCCACCGGCTCTTCGATCGGCTTGCCCGATACCAGGAGGAAACGAATTCCCTCGTCTCCAGCCTGGACGGTGATCTCGTCGCCGCGGTCGAACAACACCAGCGAGTGATTCGCGACGTCGTACTTAGCCGGTGCGTTCGCTTCCGCGGCTTGCTCGGTCAGCACCGCGCGGGGATCCGAGGCATCGCGGAACGTCCCCGAACCAGCAAAGACGTAGGCAAATGCGTTGCGCGTGGTCTCGATTTTGAGCCGCTTTCGCTGGCCCGGAGCAACCGAGACATCGAGATAGTTCGGGTCGGCGGCTACTCCTTCCACCGGTCCTCTCTTGCCCCAGAATTCGCCGCAGATGATGCGCACGCGGGTGCCATCATCGTCGGTGACCTCGGGGATCGCGCTCGCTGGGATATCCTGGTAGCGCGGGTCGGTCATCTTCAGCGATGCGGGCAGGTTCGCCCACAACTGGAAGCCGTGCATGCGCCCTTGAGGATCACCTTTCGGCATCTCCTGGTGCAGGATGCCGCTGCCGGCCGTCATCCACTGCACATCGCCCGCGGTCATTTTGCCTTTGTTCCCCAGGCTGTCGCCGTGTTCGACGGAGCCGGCGAGCACATAGGTAATCGTTTCGATACCGCGGTGCGGGTGCCAGGGAAATCCCGCCAGGTAATCGTTCGGATTTTCGTTGCGAAAATCATCCAGCAGAAGAAAGGGATCGAATTCCTTCGTCTTGCCGAAACCGAAGGCGCGTTGCAGCTTGACGCCGGCGCCTTCAATGGTGGGCTTGGGTTGAATGATCTGTTTTACTGGGCGGAGCGACATAAATCTCCTTCTTTTTCTGCACCGCGCACCAACTTTGAGGTGCGCGGCGAATGGTTTACGCCTTTACAAACTGGACGTCCAAAGTGATAGTTACCTCGTCGCCGACGAGAATGCCGCCGGTTTCAAGCGCCGCATTCCAGGTCAGGCCGAAGTCCTTGCGGTTGATCTTGGTGGTCGCCGAGACCGCTACTCGCGTATTGCCCCAGGGATCCTTCGTAGGAGGAGTTGGTCCTTCCACGGAGAAGACGACTTTGCGCGTGACTCCACGAATGGTCAAGTCGCCGTCGACGGCCAGTTCGCCATCCCGGACAAGGCGGATGCCGCTGGACTTGAAAGATAGGGTAGGGAACTTCTCGACGTGAAGGAAATCGGCGCTCTTCAGATGCGCGTCACGCTGGGCGTCGCGCGTTTCAATCGAAGCCGCGTCGATCGAAGCCTCAACGCGGGACTTGGCCAGGTCGGACTCGTCCAGCGTTAGCGACCCCGTAACCTTGGGGAAATGTCCCTTTACGTTCGAAATCATCATGTGCTTGACCTTGAACTCGGCGACGGAGTGGACCGGGTCGATGTTCCAGGTGGCGGTGGAAGTTTGCGGTGTAGCCAATGTGCTCATGGTGGTCATCCTGTCCTTATACGTATAGGCTGGGCTCTTTTGCTTAGATGCGTTACGACGATAATCGTTGCAACATATATATAGCCCAAAAAAATCAACTGACAGCGCTACGGGCGGCGTGCAGCAGTTCGGTCAGGGACCGAAGTCGTTCCCGGCCCAGATGCCCCAGTTGCTTGCGGTGGCCTTCCACAACCGGTTCATCCAGACGGGCCAGGAGCTTAAGGCCTTCCGGCGTGATCCGGGCCATCACCATTCGACGGTCTTTGGTTTCACGGCAACGCGAGATCAGGTTGCGCTTCTCCAGGCGATCGAGGAGGCGGGTGATGTCCGGATCGCGGGTGATCATGCGACTGGCAATCTCGCCGCAGGGCAGGCCATCGGGCGAACCCCTCAAGATGCGAAGCACATTGTATTGGTGGGCCGAGAGGTCCTCGGCCTTGAGAACCCCGGCCAGTCCTCTGGCCAGCGTATCGGTCGTACGCAGCAGTTCGAGGAAGACGGTCTCTTCAGGACAGTCCGGCCGTCGCTTGCTCCGGGATTGCTTCGTAGCCATCATCTGTTGCAATGATAGTCGTTATAACGACTAATGTCAAGCCGAAGTTCTCCTCTGATCCGGACACTTGACGCAGTGTTTTTACCATCCGGAGCCGGCCGCAAACATTAGCCGGATCGAGAGGGAAGTCCACGGCATCCATAGCGTCCATGAGACCACCTTGCGACGAGGCGGTAATCCGCTCGGGAGATGCCGAAGTTCCATGCGGGGCAGCAAGCGAGAACGTGGATCCTGGCCGCCACCATTATTGGCACCAGCATGGCCTTTATCGACAGCACGGTCGTTAATGTCGCGCTGCCTGCACTGCAGGCTAATTTTCATGCAACGGTGGTGGGCGTGCAGTGGGTGGTTGAGTCTTACGGACTGTTCCTGGGTGCGCTGATTCTGGCCGGGGGGTCGCTTGGAGATTTGTTCGGCCGCCGATTCATGTTCGTGCTGGGGACGGCGATTTTCGCCGCGGCGTCGTTGACTTGCGGACTCGCCTCGAATATTCGAGCAGTTGATCCTGGCGAGAAGTATTCAAGGCGTGGGGGCGGCGCTTCTCGTACCGGGCAGTCTGGCGATTATCAGTTCATCCTTCGACGAGAAAAACCGCGGCCAGGCGATCGGTACTTGGTCCGGCTTCACGGCGATCACAGCCGCGATCGGGCCCGTGCTCGGCGGCTGGCTGGTTCAGCATGCGTCCTGGCGCTGGGTGTTTCTCATCAATCTTCCACTTGCGGCAGCGACCATCATGATTTCGCTCTGGCAAATTCCTGAGAGTCGCAGCGCTGCCGCGGGCCATATCGATTGGCTGGGAGCACTATTCGTTACCTTCGGCTTAGGAGGCTTGGTGAGCGGGTTCATCGAATCGGTGAATCGAGGTTGGGGAGATCGCTCTGGTGCTAGCCAGCTTGGTCGTCGGGTGCGGCTGTCTAATCATCTTCCTGGTCGTCGAAACGAGAGTGGCTTCGCCGATGGTTCCGTTGACTCTGTTCGCGTCGTCCGCCTTCAGTGGCGCCAACCTGCTGACGTTGTTCCTCTACGCCGCGACAGGAATGTTTTTCTTCCTGTTTCCGTTGAATCTCATCCAAGTCCAGGGATATTCCGCAACTGCTGCTGGCGGCGCCATGCTGCCTCTGATTCTGCTGATCTTCGTTCTTTCCCGCTGGTCCGGAGGGTTGGTCGCTCGCTATGGGCCAAGGCTTCCATTGATCGTCGGTCCGTTGGTTGTGGCATTAGGGTTTGTTCTGTTCGTGGTGCCGTCGGTAGGTGGCAACTACTGGAGAGTATTTTTTCCTTCGGTGGTTGTGCTTGGCTTTGGGATGGCGATCACCGTCGCTCCGCTGACCACAGTCGTCATGGATTCGGTGGGCCAGGAGCGCGTGGGGGCGGCTTCCGGAATCAACAACGCCGTTGCGCGAGTCGCGGGGGTGCTGGCGATTGCAGTCCTGGGAATTGTGACGGTGAACGCCTTTAGCTTTCGCTTGAATCGTAGCTTGGCTCACCTCCCGCTGCCGCCTGACGTAGTGCAGATGCTTCGGTCCGATGAAAGTAAGCTGGCCGGCTTAGAGGTGCCTGCGGAACTTGATCCGGGCACAAGAGCCTCGCTCACCTCGTCGATCAGGGAAGCATTTATATCCGGATTCCGAGAGGTAATGTTGATTTGTGCTGGTCTGTCTGCAGCAAGTGCAGGGGCCGCGTTTCTTATGATTCGCGCGAAAACGGAATAGAAGCCTTATCCGGAAAAACTCGGGTGCCCAGTCTGGACAAATTGTTTTGTCACCAACCTGCAGCAACCAGAATCAGAAGTCACAAGGAGGATGTTCATGCCTACCATTACGACAAAAGATGGAACGCAGATTTACTACAAGGACTGGGGAACAGGCCAGCCCATAGTGTTCAGTCACGGTTGGCCGCTCACCGCGGATGACTGGGACAGTCAGATGCTGTTCTTCGGTCAACATGGCTTTCGCGTCATCGCGCATGACCGGCGAGGGCACGGACGTTCCACCCAGACCTGGGACGGAAACGAGATGAACACCTACGCCGACGATCTGGCGGCGCTAACGGAGAAACTTGACCTGAAAGACGCAATCCATGTGGGGCACTCCACCGGCGGCGGCGAGGTGGCGCGTTACATCGGCCGTTATGGCTCCAAGCGCGTGGCGATGGCTGTGCTTATCAGTTCGGTGCCGCCACTGATGCTGAAGACGGACAAGAATCCCGGTGGTTTGCCCATCTCGGTCTTCGATGGCCTGCGCGCTGCGTATGTAGAAAACCGACCGCAGTTCTACAAGGACATTACCCTCCCGTTCTACGGTTACAACCGGCCCGGTGCAAAGATTTCAGAAGGCATCCGGGACAAGTGGTGGCTCCAGGGGATGATGGGCGGGATGAAGGCGGGCTACGACTGCATCAAGGCTTTCTCAGAAACGGATTTCACGGAAGATCTCAAAAAGATCGATGTGCCCACTCTCGTCATGCATGGCGATGATGACCAAATTGTGCCGATCGGTGCTTCAGGTCTGATGTCCGCGAAGATCGTGAAGGGTGCGACGCTGAAAGTGTATCCAGGCTTCCCGCACGGGATGCCTACAACCCATGCAGACCAAATCAATGCGGACCTGCTGACGTTCCTTAGGAGCAGCAAGCAAGCCGCAGCATAGTTGATCGGCGCGGCCCTGCCGTCTCGCGCGATAAGAAACCTCGGCGGCGGGCATGAGCTCCCGGTGACACTCGGGAGTGCCCGCCGTTCTCTTGCCATTCCTCCCTGAGAGCAATACATGACGAGCGCGGTTTTGAAAGAAGATATCCGGGTGCGCGTTATGAGCATCTACTGCTAAGAGGAGGAACGAAATGGAGAAGAAGTCAGCAACTCAGCGAGGACAGCTCGCCAAGAAAGCCGGCGAGTTCCTCATCGGAAACGATCTGCGCGTTACGCGGCTGGGATTCGGTGCAATGCGAATCACCGGACCCGGAATCTGGGGCGAACCCGCCGATCGGGCCGAGGCCATACGGGTTCTTCGGCGCGCCGTCGAATTAGGAATCAACTTTATTGACACTGCGGACTCTTACGGCCCCTACGTAAGCGAAGAGATCATCGCCGAGGCTCTGCATCCGTATCCGGCGAACCTGGTGATCGCCACCAAGGGCGGGTTCGACCGGCCGGGTCCCGACATATGGGTTGAAAACGGAAGGCCGGAACACCTCAGATCCGCCTGCGAGGGTAGCCTCCGGCGCTTGCGTCTCGACCGGATTGATCTTTATCAATTGCATCGCATTGATCCCAAGGTTCCGGCTGAAGATCAACTGGGCACTCTGAAGGATCTGCAGGCGCAAGGAAAAATCAAATACATCGGTTTATCGGAAGTGAGTGTGCGGCAGATCGAGCACGCGCGAACTATCGTTCCGATTGTCAGCGTCCAGAATCGTTACAGCATTGCCGACCGCGGGTCGGAAGATGTTCTGGAATATTGCGAAAAAGAGCAGATGGGCTTCATTCCGTGGTTCCCGTTGGCCGCTGGCAAAGTATCTGGCAGCGATAGCCCGATCAGCGGTGTGGCGGCTCGATGGAAGGCCGCGCCCTCGCAGGTGGCTCTGGCCTGGCTGTTTTCTCGATCGCCAGTCATGCTCCCGATCCCGGGAACATCGAAGGTTGAACATCTCGAAGAAAACGTGGCCGCAGCTGGTTTGAAGATTAACGAAAATCAAATGCAGGAACTGGGCCTTACGGCGTAGACAGGGCCTGGGGACGAAGTATAGAACGAAGGAAATCGAAGCGCGGCCACTCAAAGCGAGAATTCGTCGAAGGATTTTCGCGCCGTGGCCGCGTTCTAACCTTAAAACCTCAGCTTCAACGAGAATTCGAGCACACGCGGAGAACCGAGTGCGAAGACGCCGGAGCCAAGTCCCAGGCGGTTGCTGCTCGGTTGCTCGCCCGAAGTGCCATTGACCGATCCGGGTGTCCCGCTCAAGACGCCGCTGAGCGGGTTCCCCGGTCCGTCAAAATTCGAGAAATTCATCACGTTGAAGAACGAAACCCCCGGCTCCAGCTGAAAGTGCTCCTTGTATCTATAGATCCAGCTGAAATTAACATCGAGCGCGCGCAACCAGCCCATCCCAGCTTCGTTATTGGGAGCGGCCGGCACGACCTGCTGCACTCCTTGCAGAGACGTCAACTCATGCCTGGCTAAACAATCCGCTGGTGATCAGCATCTCTCCGGCAGGAGTCGGCTGGCCGGCAAAGTTGTGGTTGTAGTTGTTGATCACGCTGTTGATGTTATTGGCGTTGTAGCTGTTGTTGTTGATGAGGATGTTGTTGCTGTCGTTGTTGTTCACGCCGTGTCCAAACGAACCGATGTTGGTGCCGGGAAGCACGTCGCCTAAGCCGCCGTTCGAGGCAAAGCTGCCGTCGCCGGTGCCGTCACCGGTAACGTCGGTCACGAAGATGCCACCCGCGTTTCCGGTTGGGTTCAGAGTGAGCGTCACTGGGAGCGGACTGTAAAAATGGCCAATCATACCCAGGCGAAAGTGCAGGGGCAAATCCATAGTGCCGCCGAAAGAGATCTGGTGCTTGCGGTCCAGTCCACTCGGTCCGAGATAGTGCTGCGGGTTGTTGAAGTCCGTAGCGATATTGATGAAGTCATTATCGGTCGCCGCTGCGATGTAGCGCTCGAGTTGATAAGAAACTTGCAGGTCAAAGTTTCTCACCCCGGCAAACGGATGGTCCAGGTGTTGCTTGAGCGACACCTGCAGGGCGTTATTCTTCGCGAAACCGATGGGGAACAGCATCTGGTTGGCGCCTAGATTCTGATTAATGCCGGGGAAGGCAGCAGTCGGGCATGGGCCTCCGCCGCAGAGCGAGTAGCCGGAATCGAGTCCGTTGGCGGCGTAGTTGCTGATCGTCGCCCCTGCGCTGATGGCGCAGTTAATAGAGCCCTGGTCGAATCCCGCCCGAAGGCAACCGAACTGTTGGTTGGTCGCCACAATAGCTGCGCGCGCATTGGTAAGATTGAAGAAGCGGGCATCGCCCACGTGGTTCGTATCAATGGCGAGGAGCGTGTGCGTTTCAATATTCCGCAGATAGTCGGCGGTAAAAACCATCCCTGGCCGTATCTCATGCTGAATGCCGGCGTTGATTTGCACGGACCGCGGGCTGACGTAGTCGGGTGCCAGCAAAGCCGTGCCGGTGGCGTCCAATCCGTCTGCCAAGGCTGTTCCGATGTATGACGGATTGGGAGCCTTGGTTCCCACCGAAGCTGTGGCTGCTTGATATTGAGCCTGTAGTGCGGCGATCGCCGGGGCCGCTTGTCCGATCGGCTGTCCGCAAAACGATAGAGATTGGGTACCGTCCCGTCCGGAAGCGTAAAACTCGAGTTGGGTATGGCCATTCGTGCACACCGTTGGATTGGCGAGGAATAAGCCCGTCGGCAGCCTTGCCGGCCGGTCGAATTCGATGTTGTTCCAGATCGAGTTCTCATAGAAGAGGCCGGCGCCAGCGCGGAACACAGTCCTGCCTTTGCCCGAAGGATCCCAAGCCAAGCCTATTTGCGGCGCAAAATTGAGGTTGGGCTGATGCACTCGACTGCCCAGACCTGCATAGTATTGATTGTCGAACTGATTTAAAGCTGAGATCGGTCCGAGATCGCTGTCGGTCCGCCCCGAGTCGCGCACATAACGCAAGCCGTAAGTAAGAGTGAAGTTCGGTTTCAATTTCCAGGCATCTCCGACGTAGAGCGAAATTCGATTGTCGGGACCGCTGCCGCCTGCGGGAAATCCAAAGGCTGGTATCTCTGAGTCAAAACCTTGCCCGTTACCCAATGCCACCGTGTTGGCTGGGTAGTTTACTGGATTGGCGGCTCCGCCCGGAAGCGCCATGCAAGCTGCACCACAATCGGAAATTCCCGCGCCGACCGCCGGAGCAAGCTTCAGGAAGCTCGCAAAGCCTCCGCCGAAAATGTGATTAAATCCTCCGCCGTAACGGATGATGTGTGCGCCCAATGCTCGGCTGCCGTCGTACTTGATCTGATGGTCGGATTGGTAGGTTTGCTGCGGGGCCAGGTAACTGGGGCCGGAGCAGAAGAAGTCTGCGCCCGCCGTAAGGCAATCCGGATCGCTGCCGATGGCCAACTCAATGCCTGGAAGCGGGTTGAAGATATTGGTTCCTGCGGTCGCGTCCACGATGCCGTTTCGGAATTTCGTATAGCCAAAACGAATGCTGTGCGTGTAACTGCCGGTACTGAAGTCCAAACCAAAGGCGTGGACGGGCGTGTGATTTACGTTGGCGAAGGGCTGAAAAGAATTGGGGAGAATGGCCGAAACATCTCGATCCTGATCGTAGGAAAATCGATAGAAAAACTTGTAGTTGTTATTGATCTGCCAGTCGAGGCGTCCAATGCCTTCCGTTTCGCGGAAGGGCGAGCTGTAGCTGCCGACGAGCGCGGAAAATGGACCGCCCGGCAGAACCGGATCGAGCAGATCTTGTTTCGTCCGCTCGACATCCAGAAAGAAAAACAGTTTGTCCTTCAGGATGGGTCCGCCAAAGTTCCCGCCGAATTGATTGCGCTGAAAAGGATTGTCACTTCCGCCGGGGAAGTTAGCGTCGAGAGTCTGATCGCGGAAAGCGTAATATCCCTCGCCGTGGTACTTGTTCGTCCCCGATTTGGTGGTCACATTCACGGAGCCGGAAGAAGTGAGTTCGGTGGAGAGATCGAGCGAGGATTGCTGAAGTTGAAACTCCTGGATGCCGCTGGCGGGAATGTTTTGCGTGGTGGTTCCTACCGTTTCATCGCTGATGTCAAGCCCGTCCACTTCGATGCGGGCAGTTCGTCCATATCGTCCGCCGAATGAAATGGAAGAGAATCCGTTCTTCGTGGGATCAAAATTTCCGCCATCCTGGATCTGCACTCCTGGCTCCAACTGCGCGAGGTCCAGAAAGTTTCGTCCGTTGATGGGCAAATTTTCGATCTGCTCCGCAGTCAGCACCCCTTGCACGGTGGCCTGCTGCGTGTTCACCGCAACCTGAGCGCCCTGCACCACGACAACCTGAGTCTCTTGTCCCACCTGCAGTTTTACGTTCCCTGAAGCGGTCACGCCCACTTCCACAGTCACGGCGATCTCTGTCGTTTTGAATCCGGAAGCTTCGACGCGCAATGTGTAATCGCCCGGAGTCAACGCGCCCGAGGTGTAGGCCCCGGCAGAAGTGGACTTGGTGTTAATCACGCGTCCCGTAGCCTTATTGCTGATCGATATCTTCGCACCACTTACTACGGCGCCGGAGGGATCGGTGACTAAACCTTGGATGCTGCCGGTTGAAATTGTCGTTTGAGCCAGTAATGTCAGAGCACACAGCGTGACACCGAACAGAAAAACAGACGCAACGCAAATCCGCGGCATGCGGCGGAGCAGGGGTCTGACCGACAACATGGACACCATCCTTTTGGTTTATTTCTACTGACGATTCTGCTGAGCCAAGCTTTTTAACGTCAGGCTTGAAAGCGGTAACCAATTGTAAACCGACTTTCGATTGCCTGTAGATCGAATCGATTTCATCGAGCTGCATCAACTTGGGCGTGCCGAATCGAAGATTCTGAGGTAAGAAATGGAAGCTCGCAACAACTCCATCCCCCGTCTGATTCCGTCCACGGAAAAACCGTTGTACGGGCCTGCCACAGTGCGGGCTGAAGATCTTCCGGAGAGGCTGAGTCAAACCGGAGAGCAGGACAAGTGATCAGTTCGTTCACGACAGTTCGGCTGTCGCGTGCGTGGTAAGTCCACATCAAGATTCGAACGAGGAACTGACCGCTGGGATAGCGCAGTTAGAAGCTGAGGGACGACGAAAATTCGCAGAGAACTGGTGAGCGCGGCAGGATTCGAACCTGCGACCCATGCCTTAAAAGGGCATTGCTCTACCAACTGAGCTACGCGCCCTCACCCGTCAAAATAGTTTACCATTGGCCGGAGCAAGACTCTGCATGGTTCGGTCGCGGTTCGGACGAGGATGAAATGAACGGCAGCCGAAGTAAAACCAGGACACGCGCCACCTTGGCCAAGCAGGTATAGACTGGACCCAGTGCGAATCGCATGACGCGAGTCTCAGGAGACGGGCAACTTATCGGCGTAGATGTTGGCGGCACTAAAGTTGCCGCGGGTTTGGTAAATGCCGCAGGTGAAATCACCTACCAAACGCGGACGCCGATGGCGGCAAACGATGCCGCCGCCGGTTTAGCCGCCGTAATCTCCGCCATCAACTGCGTACGAGCTGCCGCCAAAGCCCCTGGCGACGGTCTGATTTCCGGCATCGGCATCTGTGCACCGGGCCCGCTCGATCCGCGAACCGGCATCGTCATCAACCCTCCGAATCTCCCGGGTTGGCGCAATTTTCCACTGGCTGCCGAGATATCGAAAACTTATGACCTGCCGGTTCGCGTCGACAATGATGGTAATGCCGCCGCGTTGGCCGAAGCGTTGTGGGGCGCTGGCCGTGGCTTCCGCAACGTCTTCTGCGCCACCATCGGCACCGGAATTGGAACCGGCATTGTGTTCGATGGTCGTATTTATCACGGCCGAACCGGCGCTGCCGCGGAAGGTGGCCACAATACTATCGACTATCGAGGACCACGCTGCGGATGCGGCAAGCTGGGATGCATTGAAGTGCTGGCTTCCGGCCCAGCCATCGCACGTAGGGCTGCTGAAAAAATCGCAAACGATGGGCGCGCCTCCCTGATCATGGAATTGGCCGCAGGCCATCCTGATCGAATCACCAGCGAGATGGTCGGCAAAGCTTATTCTGCAGGGGACTTGCTGGCCAAGGAAGTTTTGCAGGAAACTGCGTTGCTCCTTACCGTGTGGCTGGGAAACATTGTGGATCTGCTTGAGCCCGACGTGATGATTATTGGCGGTGGAGCGGGCGCTATGCTACGACCGTTCTTTGGGGAAATCCGGAAACAATTGCCTACATGGTGTGTGAATTCCCATTGTCAGGAAGTCCCGCTGCTGGCGGCGCATTACGGCGCAGATGCCGGTATTGCTGGCGGAGCCGCCCTCTGTCGTTGATGAGCCGTCCAGTTCCGGTCTCGACCGTTGCTCATGAAGCGCGTTGCTCATCAGGCTCGCGCTTTGTCGATCATGGCTTCCCAAATGCCTTTCGATTTCAGGATGAGCTCAATCGCTTCCCGTACTGCTCCGTGACCCGCTAGCGCTTTGGTCGTGTAGTGCGCGGCTGTCTTCACTTCCGGAACGGCGTCGCCGACGGCGACGGCAAGTCCAACGCGCCGCATCAATGGGATATCGGGGAGGTCATCGCCGATATAAGCAACCTCGGAATCGGACATGCCAGTTTTTGCAAGAATATCTTCGTAGGCCGGCATCTTGAGCGGTTGCTTCATATAAATAAAATCCATCTTCATCTCGCCCGCGCGGCGGAGGAGTGCCGCACTCTCGCGACCGGTAATGCACCCCGTGCGCAGTCCAGCCGCATGTGCCAGTGTCAGTCCCTGGCCGTCGTGGGCGTCGAACGTCTTGATTTCAAGCGCGGTGCCGTCGCTTTGCGAGAGCAACGTAACGCTGCCGTCGGTCATTGTGCCGTCCACATCCATAAGAAGCACTTTGATTTGCGCGGCACGCTTCCTGAGTGCGGGAGATATTTTGAGAACCCCAGCCAAGGACACCTCCAATAAAAAGACGAGAAGAGCGAGTGTAAGACAAAAACCGGTCGCGTGGCGACCGGTGGCTTCCCGCCGGTGATTCGCTCGCCTTGTGATTCCTATCACAGCGCGTGGTGACTTTGGCCACGGTGCCGAATGCGCCCCGGGAAGAGAATCGTTCAACCCAACTGTTTCTATGACTGGGTTAGAAATTTTTTGCTCGTCTTATCTTTTCCATCCTCGTTGCTGGAAGCACTCATAGTTTGAAAACGAATGATGATTTGGAGTCGAGAATGGAAAATGAACATAAACATCGCGTTGTAGCTTGGTGGAGCTCTGGTCTGACCGGCCTCGCCAAGTCGGATTCGGCCCCCAACGCCATCCATTTTGCCTCGCCACCGCAGTTTGGCGGTCTGGAAGGCCGGTGGACCCCTGAAGACCTATTGATTAGTGCAGTTGCGAGTTGCTTTACAACCACGTTCCATGCCATCGCCGGAAGCTCGAAATTCGAATACACAGACCTCGAGGTCGAGGCCGAAGGCATCGTAAGCAAGACTGAAACAGGTTATCGCTTTAGCGAGATTATCCTTCGTCCCCACGTGACGATTCCGAATGAAGAGAGTCGAGAGCGGGCAAGCAATCTCCTGCAAAAGGTGAAGGAGCTATGCCTGGTTTCGAGGGCGCTGGCAACCGCTCAAAGGTTCGAACCTAAGATCAGAATCGTCCGGCAGACCACCGCATAGACCGCCAGCGACGGAGCGTTTCCGAGCCTAGTGGAATCGCCCAGATTGTGCGCTTTCCTGCGTCTGATGGAAAAATCCGCTCAAGGAAATAGCTTAAAGGGGCGAGCTAGTAGCTACGGCTTGCTTCGCTTTCTCGGCTTCCAAGCTGCGGATCGTCGTTCGGAGCCAGTCGCCGAGCACTGTTTCAATCTCTTGCTGCGTCCCCGTGCGATAAAGGTTCTCCAAGGTCTGTCCCGCTGAAGACAACGGAATGTGGATACAAGGAGTTTGTTCCTTGCGTGCTTCCTTCGGAACGAATTGCATCAGAAGACATTCGCTGCACGGTTCATGGTCCTTCGAATTGAAGTTCATGCAGGTGGGCGAATCTTCGAAGACGAGCCGTGGTCGCCAGGATTCGCGTGGCAATCGACCGTATCCGCCTTGCTCAAGGAATTCCAGCTCGAACTTCAGTACATCCAGCAGGTTGCGATCATCCCTCGGCATAACCCTACCTCACCGCCATTCTGGTCTCGGGTCAAAAGTGATGCCGTGACCGGCGTCACGGACCGTAGTGAGGGCTATCACGGGGCCAGCCCCGATTCGTTTTGACGGCGTTCGCGTTTCGATAATTTGGACAAACATGCAGCTGTGACCAGGGTCACAGAAGGTCCTCACTTAAAAAGTTCAATATTGCAACAGTGTTTGGATGTATGCTCGTTGCCGATGTTGCGGGCAAAATTCAAATGGAGCTTAAACATGGAGAGATTTGATCTTAAGGTGTTTACGATCGCAACGGTTCTTGCTGTTATTTTCAGCGTTTCTTTGCCTGCTCATGCGCAGGACGCGGCCGCGCTCTTCAAATCCAAATGTGCCGCGTGCCATGGTGCTGATGGAACTGGCTCTGCAATGGGAAAGAAGATGGGAGCTCACGATTTCACCACGGCCGAAGTGCAGGGAATGTCGGACGCGCAACTGACGGATGTCATCACGAACGGCAAGAACAAGATGCCGAAGTACGGCTCTCTGCCTCCAGATCAGATCAAAGGCCTGGTGGCTTACATCCGTACCCTTAAGAAATAACCCGGTTTTTCTGGCAGGTTCATTGACTGGTGTGGCGGATCAATCGCTGCGAAGCATGGAGTGTGTCTGCGCAGCAGCGTGCACGATAAAGGATAAAAAGGCGTGGATACTTCGATGAAGCAACGAGATCGCATCCGGGAGTGGACCCAGCCGATCTACTTTCTGGGGCAGAACGCCGTCACACTTACAGGCGCCGTGATCACTACGAGCACGGCGCTTACCACCATCGCCTTCTGGTTCTATGACTTCTTCCTGCCTGGTCCACCCCATCCTTATATAGGCCTGCTCGTCTACCTGATCCTCCCCGGAATTTTCATCCTCGGCCTGGTGCTGATTCCGATTGGAATTTTGCTCAGGCGGAGAAGTTTGCTCAAGAGTGGAAATCTGCCGGAAATCTACCCGGCCGTCGATCTTCGTCTCCCCATCGTCCGTCGGACCTTGGAGTGGGTGGGCTTCGCCACGATCGTCAATCTTCTGATCATTGGCACCGCTTCGTATCGTGGCGTTCAGTACATGGATTCGACGAACTTCTGCGGCACGACCTGTCATACCGTAATGGCCCCTGAATATGCGGCCTATCAAAATTCTCCGCATTCCCGCGTGGCTTGTGTGGAGTGTCACATCGGGCCCGGAGCCGGGTGGTTCGTGCGGTCGAAGCTTTCAGGTCTGCGGCAAGTCGCCGCTGTCACATTCCATACGTATTCACGACCCATTCCGTCCCCGGTAAAGTATCTTCGGCCTGCACGTGAGACCTGCGAGCAATGTCACTGGCCGCAGCGTTTTACCGGCGACAAATTCCTGGTGAACACAAGTTACAAAGATGACGAGAAGAACACGCCACAGACCGACGTGCTGCTTCTGAAAGTGGGCGGACGTACCTGGCAAGGTTCGGTTGGCATTCATGGGCATCACCTCGCGGACACCGTGCGTATCCGCTACATCTCGACCGATCCCGAGCGCCAGACCATCCCCGTCGTGTATTACACCGACGATAGCGGAAAGACCACTGAATTCATCTCTACCGATGCGAAGCCGACTCAACAGCAACTGGACAAGGGAGAACATCGCACCATGGATTGCGTGGACTGCCACAATCGGCCCACGCATACCTTCGAGTTGCCCGAAAACGCGGTCGATAAGCAAATGTCGTTGGGGCGCATCTCGCCGGAGCTTCCCTATATCAAGAAAAAAGCGGTGGAGCTTCTGAAGGTAGATTATCCCGCGCGGGATGTAGCCAAGGAGCGCATCCTCGATGAACTCAACAAGTTCTACCGCACGAATTATCCGCAGATTTACGAGACGCGTCGCACTCTGGTGCAGCAAGCAGGCGAGGAAGTGGCGAACATCTACCTTCGCAACATTTTCCCTGACATGCGCGTGAGCTGGGGAGTTCACCCCAACAATCTCGGGCACAATGACTCGCCGGGATGCTTCCGCTGCCATGACGGCAGCCATACCAGCGCCAACGGCCAGACCATTACTAACGATTGTTCCGCGTGCCATCAAGTTCTGGCTGCGGGTGAAGAAAATCCAAAAGTCCTGAGTGATCTGGGAATGAAATGAAAAGCGGAAGTACCATCTTATTACGCGCGTTACTTATAGTCAGAAAATCTGGCCCCTTCCATATCGGCTTATTTCTTGTAACTCTTATCCTTTCCGTTTTCGCAGCACCGTCCGCATGGGCGCGATCCCAAGTAAAATTTCCGCCTCCCCTCCAGCAGGATGAAAACTGCCTCGCGTGCCATGGCCAGGCGGGGATGACAGCGGGGAACGGCAAAAATATTTCCATCGATCCTGGGAAACATGCGGCCAGTGTGCACGGTACTCTGGGCTGCAAAGACTGCCATCAGACCATCAAGGACTATCCGCACCCCGCGAAGGTAACGAAGGTCGTTTGCGCGAGCTGCCACGATGACGAGGCTTCGCATGTTCCGAACAGCGTGCACAGCGCGCTGGGCGAGGCAGCCTGCGAATCTTGCCACGGCAACCATCATGAGGTTACGGCGGCGGCGCAACTGGCGCCGGCAAAGTGCGCGCAATGTCACGCGGATGAAGCGAAGGAGTTCAAGCAGAGCATCCACGGGCAAGCGGCCGCGGCTGGCGATCCCGACGCGCCGACCTGCATGTCGTGCCACGGGCCCATTCACCAGATTCAGACTTCGAGCGATCCCATAGCGACGGTGGCAAAGAAAAATCTACCGGACACTTGCGCCTCCTGTCACAGCAACCAGCAATTCCTTTCGCGGCACAAGATTCCATTCGCACATCCCGTGGAACTCTACAAGCAAAGCGTGCATGGACGGGCGGTGGTGGCCGGAGACGGAGCTGCCGCGACCTGCTCGGATTGTCATGGGAGCCATGGCATCCTGCCCTCGCAAGACGCGCGCTCGAAGGTGAACCACTTCAATATCCCGTCGACGTGCGGACAATGCCACGCCGAGATTGCGAAGACCTACCTCGAAAGCGTGCACGGCCAGGCCATGAAAAACGGCGTGGCCGGCGCACCCGTGTGCAGCGATTGCCACGGGGAGCATTTGATCCTCGAGCCAAAAGAGCCGGCTTCGCTGGTAAATGCATCCCGCGTTTCGATGACGACTTGCGGGCGCTGCCATAGTGATGAACGCCTCGCCTTACGTTACAACCTGCCGGCTGACCGGGTTCCATCTTTCGCCGATAGCTATCACGGTCTAGCCATGCGAGGCGGGTCGCAGAGCGTCGCCAACTGCGCTTCCTGCCATGGGGTGCACGATATCTTTCGCACATCCGACGCTCGTTCCACGGTGAACGCGGCGAACCTGCCGAAAACTTGTGGAACCTGCCATGCCGGCGCGGGGGAGCGATTCGTCATCGGTCCGGTGCACGTTCGAATTACCACCGGCCCGGCGCATCCCGTGGTGAAGTGGATCCGATGGACTTATTTGGCCCTGATTCCGCTCACGTTGGGTTTCATGATCATCCACAACCTGCTGGATTTTCTGGCCAAGATGATTCGCCGGCAGCCGCGACACGAAACTGGTGCGCAAGTCACTCGAATGAATCGAAACTTCCGTATCGCGCATTGGGGTGTGATCCTTAGCTTCCCAACGCTGGTAATCACCGGGTTCGCGCTGAAATATCCCGAAGCGTGGTGGGCTCGACCCCTATTGCTACTCGAAGGCCACTTGGCGTTTCGCGGCATCGTGCACCGTACAGCTGCGGTTGTGCTGATCGCTTCCACCATCTATCACGTGATTCACCTCGCGGTGAACCGGCGCGACCGGTTGTTCCTGAAAGCGATGCTCCCCGAATTGAAAGATGCGACCGATCTGTTACAAGTATTCGCTTACAACCTGGGGCTCTCGAAAACCGAACCGCACTTTGCGAAGTTCAACTATGCGGAGAAAGTTGAATATTGGGCGTTCATGTGGGGCACTTTGGTTATGACTGTGTCCGGATGTGTGCTCTGGTTCAATAACTTCACGCTGCGCTACCTGCCAAAATGGGTTTCGGATGCGGCGACTGCCGTGCATTACTATGAGGCGCTGCTCGCGACCTTCTCTATCCTACTGTGGCACTTCTACATGGTGATCTTCGACCCACTCGTCTATCCCATGGATACGGCATGGATCGACGGAAAAGTCCCTGCCGATCATTACCGTCATTCCCGGCCAGCATATTTTCGCGCGCTGGAACGAGCTCACCTTATCAAGTTACCGGCTGAACTTGATTACCGGAAAGAGGAGCACGCAACTGCCGACGCGTCGAGTAGTGACCCAGGGAAGAAAAATTAGACTCAGGAAGGATCGAACAAAAAAACAGTGGGCCGGCAGAAGGAACCGGCCCACTGCAAGGAGGACTCTACGCGGTGATTAGTGATTCCAAAGCCACGCGGTTGGGGATGACCAAAGTAGATCCGCTTTGCTGGATGAGACGCTGCCTCTTGAAGCCCGCGAAGAGTCGGCTCACGGTTTCTCGCGATGTGCCGATCATCTGCCCGATTTCTTCGTGAGTCAGGACCAGCTTCATTTGGCCGGGATGTTTCGAACCTGAGTTCTGATCGAGCCAGCCCACCAGCAATCGGGCCAGTTTCTCGCTCGCGGAGTCGGAGAGGATCAGGTCGCGGATTTCGCGGCAGGTAGAGGCGTAGTCCTGGCTGATATGTTGAGTCACCCACAGGGCAAGATCTCCGTGCTGGCGCATCAGTCGTAACAAATCGCTCTGGCGCAGGAAGCTGATCTCGCTGGGTTCTTGGGTCTCGGCCGTTGCTTCATACTGGCGTCCGGAAACTACGGCTGCCAGTCCCAACGGGTCGCCGGCATCTACCATGCGCAGAATCAGTGTTCTGCCGTCACTGCCGCAAATGGAAAGTTTTACCCGACCACGGCGGACGACAAAAATTCCTCGCGGAACTTGTCCCTCCGCGAACAGCACCGCACCCGTGGGATAGGTGGTAGTGACCCCTTCTCGCTCCAGCGCATCCACGACGACTGGAGGAAGATCGCAAAAGTCTTTGTTCTGCAGGTTGTTGACTGGATGTGTGGCCATGAGCGCCTCCGCTTCGCCTATATACATGGCAACTCCTGTGCCACTTGCTGGATGACTAAGATGAACTCACAGTGGGTCCTCTAGATATAACAAAATAAAACGCTTAGAACGATGTTTGCCTGAGGTCAGGCT
Organism: uncultured Acidobacteriaceae bacterium; assembly: GCA_963760855.1. GTDB lineage: Bacteria > Acidobacteriota > Terriglobia > Terriglobales > Acidobacteriaceae > Sulfotelmatobacter. Next base: position 328,016 of record CAVXFD010000011.1, read on the forward strand.
CCACTCCCGAAACGGGATAGTGGCCGGTAGCTGGGTGCTTTCCCACAGTGATGTGTGATCCCCGTCACCGCTTGAGCGGTTACAAGGCACCGGGAACTGTCCAATTTTCGAGCGATCCTAAGCTTGGGATGGGTACTGGTGGTTACCCTAGCATCGCATGGACCGTGTTCAACAGAGCGGTACGGGTGAACGGCTTTTCAAGGAGAGTTACGCCGGGTTTCAAAATGTCCCGGTTCGCCATCAGCTCTCCGGTGTACCCCGACATATACGCTACCTTCAAGGAGGGATGCGAAGCATGCAGGTGCTCCGCTAGTTCAGGTCCATTCATGCGGCGCATCACTACGTCGGTCAGCAACAGATCGATGGGACCCGAATTCGACTCCATTAACTCGAGAGCAGCCTTGCCGTCACTCGCTTCGAGTACGGTGTAGCCGTGTTCCTGCAGAAGCTGCCGAGTCAAGGCGCGCATAATGTCATCGTCTTCGACGAGCAGGATCGTGGTGCCCAGCCGTTTCGGACTGACGGTCTCCGGTTCAGACTTGGATCCTAACCCGATCTTGTGTTCCGCGTTCGGGAGATAGATCTTGAAGGTTGTTCCATGCCCCGGCTCACTGTAAACCATGATGTGACCCGCGCTCTGCTTGACGATGCCATACACTGTTGCCAAGCCCAGCCCCGTTCCTTTGCCCACTTCCTTGGTGGTAAAGAAAGGTTCGAAGATGCGGGACACGGTAGCTCCGTCCATCCCGCTGCCGGTATCGCTGACGGCCAGCAGAACATACTTTCCGGCAGGCATGGCTTGATGCTGCTCCGCGAAGGACTCGTCAAATCTTACGGCCCCGGTTTCGAGGATAAACTTACCGCCGCGCGGCATAGCGTCGCGCGCGTTAACCGCCAGATTCACCACAATCTGATCAAGTTGGCCGGGGTCTGCTTCCACCACCGCCGAGCTTGACCTGGGCACAATGAGGATCTCCACATCATCTCCCAGCAGCGGACGCAGCAGCTTGCTGATTTCTCTTAACCGCTCGTTCAGATCAAGGATGACGGGCCGGACGGCCGATGTCCGGCTGAAAGCCAGCATTTGCCTGGTCAGTGAAGTGCCGCGTTCCGTCGCCTTCCGAATGTTCTCCACGTAAGTGGAAGAATCGGCGCCAGGAGGAATGCGGTCGCGCAAAAATTCGGTGCAGGCGGTGATAATCGCCAGAATATTGTTGAAGTCGTGCGCCACTCCCCCGGCCAGCCGTCCGATCGCTTCCATCTTCTGAGCTTGACGAAGCTGGCTTTCCGACCGCTTCTGCGCTGTGATATCGCGCGCAATCGCCGATGCCCCCGTGACTTCACCAATGGCATTGCGAAGGGGAGAGACTGAAATCGAGACGTCGACGTGGCGCCCATCTTTGGTCACTCGTACCGATTCGTAGTGGTCGATGCTTTCTCCTCGCGTAATCCTCTCCAGAATCTCCGCAATCTCGTTTGGACGATCACTGGGCGTGAGAATCGTCATCGGCTTTCCGATTACTTCCTGTGGCGCGTAGCCATAAATACGTTCCGCACCCTTGTTCCAACTGATAATGATTCCGTTAAGATCTTTGCTCAGAATTGCGTCCTCGGAGCTGTCAATAATCGAGGCCAGGCGGGATCGGTATTCTCCAATCTGCTCCGCCGTTTTCTGATGTAATTCCTCATTTGCCCTGCGCAGTTCTTCTGCGATGCGCTTGCGATCACTGATGTCGCGAATGGCGCTCAGGACGAACCATCCTGTCTCCGTGGAAACCGGACTCAGGCTGATCTCGACAGGAAACTCCGAGCCATCGCGCCGTCTTCCAGATAGGTCAAGGTCCGCACCCATGCGCCTGGTTTTTGGCGTTCGTGCGAAGTTTTCGCGATGTTTGTGATGTTGGCCGCGATAGCTCTCCGGAACTAGGATCTCCACTTTTTGGCCGATCAATTCTCCGTAGTCATAGCCGAATAATTCCTGCACTTGGGAGTTGACCTGCCGAATTGTTCCGTCGCGATCGACGGCGACGACTGCATCCGGAAGGGCCTCTAACAAATCGCTTGAAAGGAGAACGGAAGACATGATTTTGGCCGGAACCATCGGTTCGGCACTACCCTGACCTGAAGAAGATCGAGACATATACGGTTACCGCTCCGCTGAAGCAACTCTCGGTAGTTAAATCTAGTCTGAATCGCGCTCAGTGTAAAGCTGAGGGATGTCGATGGTTATACTGTGTACGTTCAATCGTTTACGCAAGATTGAAAAAGTGTTTCTTGCAGGGTGAATGTGATCTAGATCACAAAATAGAGTGACCTCATTCACGGTGCCCACTCTCGACATTCGCCACATTGAAGTAACAACAAAGCAATGCTAACCGTTCCCTCACTATTGAGAATGCAAAACAATTCAGCAGTTGGCGGTGGAGTCTTTTCGAGCAAAACCACGCTTACCGTCCCCCAGAAACAACGTCGGCGCGCTCTGATCGTTCCCCGTGAGCACGGAGCTTGGGGAATGTTGCTGATCCCACTGTTGACCGGCGGGGCCGTCGGCCATTTTGGCGGAGGCCGCCTCTTTCCGGTTCTGCTGTTGACGCTGGCGGTGCTGGCATTGTTCTGGCTGCGAACGCCGCTGGAAAGTTTGCTGGGCACCGGGTCTGTCCGGGTTCAGACAACGCATGAGCGTCAAACCGTGATTGCCCTTATCTTTCCTCTTGCCACATTTGCTGCTGTCGTTTTAGGCGCCCTGTTCTGGCGAGGAAATTACCGGAATCTGGCTACGCTGGGAGCAATCGCTGGCGTGGCCTTTGCTGCGCAGATTTTCCTGAAGAAGGCGGGGCGGGCAACCAGGATGGCGGCAGAAGTTGTAGGCGCGTTCACCTTAACCTCGACCGCCCCTGCAGCATACTGTGTGGCCACGGGCCGCCTTGACGCCAAAGCGTGGATCCTGTGGCTCGTCAATTGGCTCTTCGCCGCCGACCAAGTCCACTTTGTATGGCTTAGAATCCGCGGAATGCGGGCCGAGGGGTTGAGGAACAAGCTCGATGTGGGTTGGAGTTTCCTGGCGGGGAATTTACTCCTGGCCGGGATCCTGGTGCTTGCCCACCGGCTAAACTTCTTGCCGCTCATTGCCCTCCTGGCGTTCGCTCCAGTCTTTTTTCGCGGCCTCGTTTGGTTCGTACAAGAGCCTCGACCAATTGTGGTTCGTCGGCTGGGCTGGGCAGAACTAGCCCATGCGCTGGTTTTCGGCGTACTCCTCACCGCTGGGTTCGGCCTGATCCAATAAACTTGGAAGAATACCTTGCGCAGGTTCGGTCGCTGCAGGGACTCGGTGACCTGCGGCACCGCACTCAGAGTCATCGGTCACCGCGTGAGCGAAGCCGACTGTGATAATAGTTAATCGGCCCGAGCTCCCGGCATTTTAGGGAAGCACTGCAAGCCTCGTTCGACCGAGGGCACCCGCCTTGAACACTCCGAAATCCACAACGAAAAGGAGCACTCCCATGGTCGCCCGTATCGTTGATTGCGAAGTGAAAATGGAGAAGAAGGATGAGTTCGTGATGGTCTTGAAGAATGAAGTCCTTCCTCTTCTCAAGAAGCAGACCGGCTACCGGGCCCTTCTGCCATTTTTTCCCGACAAAATGCAGGATGGGAAGGTAATTATCGTTAGCCTGTGGAGAACCAAGGCCGATGCCGAGCGTTATGAGCGAGAGTTTTACCCTAAGGTGCTCGAAATTCTGAAGTCGTTCCTGACCGCGCCTGTAAGGGCAAATTACTACCGACTCGAGACCACTCTTTGCGAGCACGTCGTCGAGGCACTCGCGGCGTAGATTATTTCACCGACGCAAAAGCCGATACGCCATGACCAGCTAAGCGGGCACCGGCGGATTTTTCCTGCCCTGTTTGACCGTTACGGGGTCAAGGAACTTCATCATGCTTCGTAAGCGCTCGCCTACGCGTTCGATCTCATGTTCCTGCTCACGCTGGCGGGTTGCTTCAAACCACTCCCGCCCCGACTCGTTTTCCGCAATCCAATTTCGAGCGTAGGTCCCATCCTGAATTTCTTTCAGCAGTTGCTTCATCGCCTGCCTGTGTCTGGTCGGTAACGATTCGCGGGCCGCCGGTGTAGTCTCCGTGCTCCGCCGTGTCGCTGATCGAGTAGCGCATGTAGTTCAGACCACCGCGATACATCAAGTCCACGATGAGCTTTAGTTCGTGCAAGCACTCGAAGTAGGCGATCTCCGGTTGGTAGCCGGCTTCAACCAGCGTCTCAAATCCGGCTTTCACCAACGCGCTGGCTCCGCCGCACAACACAGCCTGTTCGCCAAAGAGATCGGTTTCGGTTTCTTCTGTAAACGTAGTCTCGATCACGCCGGCTCGAGTTCCGCCAATTGCCTTGGCATAAGAGAGCGCCAGCTGCTTTGCTTTTCCGCTGGCATCCTGGTGCACGGCCAGCAGCGCCGGTGTGCCGCCGCCCTCGACGAATACTTCCCGCACTCGGTGCCCGGGAGCCTTGGGCGCAACCATGGAAACGTCGACGTTGGCAGGAGGCGTAATGGTTTTGAACCGAATGTTGAAGCCGTGGGCGAACATGAGCGTCTTCCCAGCGGATAAATGAGGAGCGATGTCGCGCTTGTAGACTGCAGGCGCCGCCGTATCCGGCACGAGAATCATGATGACGTCAGCCCACTCGGCCGCGTCACTGATGGACGACACCTTCAATCCGGCGGCTTCAGCTTTGGCGCGGGACTCACTTTCCTTGGGAAGGCCAACCCGCACTTGTACTCCACTATCTCTCAGGTTGAGTGCGTGGGCGTGCCCCTGCGATCCGTAGCCGATGATCGCTACTTTCTTCCCTCGAATCAGCGCCACATCCGCCGCGTCTTCGTGATACATGGTTGCCATATGATTCCTTTCGAACAAGAATTATCTCGAGTTACACCGACTGCGAGAGGTCGTCATCGGCCACAACCTGCGCCGGTTCTTCCGACGACGCCAGCGCAACGGACGATTTATTTCCACGCCGCATGGCGACGATGCCGGTGCGCACCATTTCCAGAACGCCGTAAGGACGAAGCACTTCCAGCAGCCCGTCGATCTTGTCTTCGCCGCCTGTAATTTCGATGATCAGAGATTCCGGCGCGACATCCACCACCCGCGCGCGGAAAACGCTGGCCAGTTCCAATACGTGAGAGCGCGCTTCATGCGTGGCCGCAACCTTGATCATCGCCAGATCGCGGACGATTGCCGGAACCGTTGTAATGTTCTCCACCAGCAACACATTCACCAGTTTGTACAGATTGGCTTCAATCCGGCGCGCCTGGTCGTGGTCGGCGTCGACCGTGATGGTCATGCGCGACACTTCCGGCTTTTCCGTGCGCCCCACCGTGAGCGAGTCGATATTGAAGGCGCGCCGGCGAAACAACGACGCCACCCGGGTCAGCACACCCGGCTTGTTTTCAACGTAGACCACGAAGGTATTCAGCATAGAGGATTATTCGTCGGCCGCCGTCTCCACAATTGGACTCGGGCGCCGGATCATCTCATGCAAAGACGCGCCCGCCGCTACCATGGGGTAAACCGTATCTTCCTGCTCCACGTGGAAATTGATCAGCATCGGTCCATCATGCTGGCGGGCCGCTTGAACTGTGGGCACAACCTGAGAACGCTCGGTCACCGTCGCATTGCGAATCCCATAGGCCGCAGCAATCTTGGCGAAGTCGGGATTCAGCAGCGGTGTGGCCTGGTAGTTGCGTTCGTAAAAAAACTCCTGCCACTGCCGCACCATTCCCAAAAAGCCATTGTTGATGATGGCAATGTTGATCTTGAGATTTTCCTGCACGATGGTGGCGAGTTCGCACATGGTCATTTGAAAGCCGCCATCTCCCACAACCACCCAAACCTCCGCTTCGGGACGCGCGACTTTCGCTCCAATCGCGGCCGGCAGCGCAAATCCCATCGTCCCCAAACCTCCGGAAGTGATCAGCGAACGCGGGTCTTCGTGTTTGTAGTATTGCGCCTCCCACATCTGATGCTGGCCTACGTCGGTCACCACCACAGTGTTGCTGCCGCGCGCCTCCCGCCACAAGTCATTGATCACGTGAGCGGCGTAAAGATGGCCGCTGTCGGGCAGGTTCTGAATATCACGCACCGCCGAATCGCCTTTCAGTCGATCGATATAATCGAGCCACTCGCTGCGATCCGGCGATTCGACTTTCGGCAACATGGCATGCAACACTTCCCGGAGATCGCCCACGAGCGCCACATCCACCTTCACGTTCTTGTTGATCTCCGCGGGATCGATCTCGACATGAATCTTCTTCGCATTTGGCGCGTAAGTTTTCAGGTTTCCGGTGACGCGATCGTCGAAGCGCATGCCGAGCGCGATGAGCAGGTCCGCCTCCTGAATGGTGTGGTTCACCCACGCTTCCCCGTGCATTCCCATCATCCCCAGGTTGAGAGGATGAGAAGCCGGAAGCGCGCCCAATCCCAGCAGAGTAAGCGCGACGGGAATTCCAGCACGCTCTGCCAAATCGCGCACTTCGCGCATTGCACCAGAGACGATAGCGCCGTGGCCCAACAGAATCACCGGCCTTTTCGAGTTGTGAATCAACTCCAGCGCCTGTTCGTATTCCTTAGGCGCCGGCGAAAGGTCGGGGCGGTACCCCGGCAACTGCGGCTTCGCAGCCTCCCAGTCAAACTCGCACGAGGATTGTTGCGCATCCTTGGTAATATCGACGAGAACCGGGCCCGGGCGGCCTGAGGCGGCCACATAGAATGCTTCGCGCATCGTGCGCGCCAGCTCGTCGGCCCGCGTCACCAGATAATTGTGCTTCGTAATCGGCAGCGTGATGCCGGTGATATCGGTTTCCTGAAATGCGTCGGAGCCGATCAGCTTGCTACCCACCTGGCCGGTAATACAAACGATCGGGGAAGAATCCAGCATGGCCGTGGCGATGCCGGTTACCATGTTGGTGGCTCCAGGTCCAGATGTCGCCACCGCGACTCCCGTTCGTCCGCAAGCGCGCGCATATCCATCCGCCATGTGTGTGGCGCCCTGCTCGTGCCGCACCAGCACGTGATGGATCTTGCTGTGCTTCAGGGCATCGTATGCCGGCAGAATGGCGCCTCCGGGATATCCGAAGACGTGCGTGACGCCTTCGCGCTCCAGGCATTCCCACAGAATCTGCGCTCCAGTTTTCGTCATGGCTCGAAATTCCTCTGACAAACTACCCATCGCTTCAACCCAACCTGCCGGGGGATCGAGGGATTCAGTCTACACGTGATTGTATCTTCGATGGCCGCGTCCAGCATCAATCCAGCACATGAATGTCTGCGAGACTGTATCCAAATTATCGTTGCTAGTCATCAGTTTCCTCGATTGACCGCTCCGCCATTCAGTCACTGCTGATTGCGCCAACCCGATGTGACTCAAGTCACTGACATCCCAGCGCTTACTCGTGTGCCATTGAATACGAACGCAAGGAGCAAGAGTGAAAACAAAAAAGGGAGTGATCGGAATTCTCACGGGTGGCGGCGACGTGCCTGGCCTGAACCCGGCGATCCGCGCCGTAACCATCCGGGCGCTGCGCGAGGGTTGCGAAGTAATTGGCATTCGTCGCGGCTGGGCGGGCCTGGTCGACATCGTCCGCGAAAAAGACTACGACAATAGTGAGAATTTCCAAACGCTCTCGGAAGACCTGGTCAACCGCACCGGACGCACGGGCGGAACGTTCCTGCACACTTCGCGCACCAACCCCAGCAAGGTAAAGAAGTCCAGCGTTCCGGTTCATTTGCAGTCCACCTATAACGCCGAGGGGAACGATCTGACTCCAGAGGTTCTGAAAAATCTCGATTGGCTGGGCATCGACTACTTAATCCCGATCGGCGGCGATGACACCCTGAGCTACGGTGTTCGCCTTTATCAGGAAGGCGTGAAGGTAGTCGCCATTCCCAAAACCATGGATAACGACGTTCCTGGCACCGACTACTGCATCGGCTTCAGCACGTGCGTGACCCGCACCATTTCCATGACCAACAGCCTGCGCACCAGTGCCGGTTCCCATGAACGCTTCATGGTCCTCGAAGTGTTCGGCCGTTATGCCGGATTTACCGCCATGCTGCCCACTATGGCAGGTGCCGCGAACCGCTGCGTGATACCCGAGCACAAATTCGACATCGAGCGGCTTACCGAACTTTTGGTTTCCGACCGCCAGAAGAATCCCAGCCACTATTCTGTCGTCCTGGTTTCGGAGGGAGCGATGTTCCAGGGCGGAGAGATGGTCTTCGAAGCGGAAACCACCGACGCCTTCGGCCACAAGAAACTTGGTGGGATTGGAGATCTGGTCTCGGAGAAGTTGAAGGAGCTTTCTCCCAAGTATAACAACGGTAAGACAATCGACGTCATTAACCAGAAGCTCGGCTACCTGGTCCGCTGCGGCGATCCCGACGCCATCGATTCGATTGTTCCCATGGCCTATGGCAACCTTGCCTTGGACTTGTTGTTGGGAAAGATTCACGGACGGCTCGTTGTCCTCAGGAATGGCCGTTACGACAACCTACCCATCGACACCGTGACCGCCTCGAAAAAGATTGTGAATGTAAAAGAGCAGTACAACGTTGACCGCCTCCGTCCCCACTACAAGAGCTTCGAGATGAAGCCTTTATTCATCATGACCAGCGAAGTAAGCTAGAGCTATCGGGAAGCGGCTTCGCAAAGATTCTCCATGCCGCGCTGGCTCAGGCCCAGCCTTGAGCCCTACCGCAAACTTTCGTAACAACCTACCGCAAAGGTTTCTCATCAAACCACCGCTTATGCCGATGGCAGCCATAGCCTCGCTTTTTATGCACAAAATCCTGGGAACCGTGCTGCTATGCAGTTGGCTCAGTCTGCTCTTACCGGTGTTTCTGGTGAAGACCATCTACCCTCGCGACCTTCTGGAGTTGCACGTTCCGGCCTCTCAGGAATCGCAGGATCTTACATACCGCAGCACAGTTTCTGAGGTGCGCCTCGTTTTCTTTGCCACCGAGGAACATAATCGCCACGTTGAAACCCTTCAGCGGGACGACTTTGCTGTGGTCGACAATGGCTGGGTGATTCGGAAGTTCCGCAGTTTCGCTCCTTTCCGCTTGATAAAACTCGACGTCACCGTACTGATTGACTGCAGCGAATCAGTGCTGCCGCGCTTCCATCAGGAGATCACCGATGTTCTGACCTTGATTTCACACTGGCCATGGGAACCGGGAGACAGAGTATCGGTTCTATCGTTCGGCGGGATGGAAGTGAGCTCCCTCTGCGCCGGAAATTGCCAGAGTTGGTTTACTGCCGACCGAGTGACTTCCTTGCACAACGGAGGAGCGACGCCGCTGTTGGATGCTGTCGTGACCGCAACGAACTCGCTCGCGCAACGGCGCCAGCCCGATGCTTGGTCGGTCATCATACTTTTTTCCGATGGGAATGACACGATCAGCAAGGCCTCTTTCCATTCGACGATAGAGAAAATCATGGCGAGCGGAGAACAGATTTACACGGTGGATCTAGGCGACCCCAGGCGACCCTCCGACGGAACCACGATTCTGCAGAATATCGCGAGTGCTTCAGGCGGACGCTTTCTTTCTCTCAGCGATGGCCCGGTCACAATCCTCAACGACGTGATGGACGACCTACATTCCGGTCTTCTGGTGACCTATGCGCTGCCAGAGCCCAGCTCCGAGTTTCACTCGGTGCGCATTCTCCCCACCCATAACCTCAACTTGCAGTTCCGCTGCCGCCGCGGCTACTACTTCCGCCGTCCGGGCAGCGTTGGTCTGGAGGACGGTCCATGAAGCGAGCATGTTTGACGATCCTTGCATTTTGCACTCTGCCCAGTTTGCTCGCAGCGCAGATTGGAATGTATCAACACGGTTCTGTGGTTCGGATGCGCATGGGCGACTGCATGCTTGCTCACCGTGGGATGGTGGCCTTTGGCCCCCCTGCAACCCCGGGTCAGGATAGTTGCCCGGAATACACTCTGGTTTCCGCGAATGTGGTCTACGTCATAGTCGGAAGATCGTCCAACCAGCTTATTCCGCTCACGGAAGTCATCGACTTCCGTCTACATCGGAACGAACTCGCCGTACGTGTGGATGACGCAAAACATGAAACCAAATTCGCGATCAAGGAAATGATGGTTCGCTCGGATTGGGACCGCATTCAGCGGCATATTGAGGAACAACTGAGATCAGCTGAGGTTCACCAAGCGGAGCGATAGTCAGAGTGTACCGGCGAGCGACCTGAAGCCATCCTACAACGCTCTTCGAATCGCTAGCCCGCCCAATGTGCGCCTATACGGGGTCCCGATCATTGCCCAGGATGGCTGCGCTCGGATGCTTCTGCGTGATCGACTATGTCCCCCGCAGGCTCACCAGCTAGACCTGCGAGGACTCAGCCTTTCCGGAGAACGACGTGCAAGCCGCCCTTCACGAACTCCGATATCAGGAAGCCAGCCAGCAGCAACGTCACCCACAGGATTGGGAACCGGTAGCGCAGGTCAAACTGGATGATGTAATAGATCGGGGGAAACAACAACAGCCAGAGCGCCAAAATCCCTGCCGCGGAGTAGCTCTTTTTCCACATCAGCGCAAATCCGGGAATACTCAGCAAAGTCATAAACCACACCGCCAGCACCCCCGATGGCAGGCGCGAGTCGCCTAGAGGATGCCCAGTCGGGGATGGGAACCAGAACGCGATGCTCCGCAACCGCGTGAGTTCGGCAAAGCGTCCTGGATTGGCGCGGATCCACTCAACCGCTTCATGTAATCGCATCTGGTTGTAGGCATACTCCCCTAGCAGTCGCACTGCCTCCGCCTGATCCAGACCTTTGTTTGGATGGTTAATCTCGAAACAGCCGCTGAGCTCGTTGGCCGTGAACGAGAACGGAGCGCAGTAATTGTTCGATACTGCTAGTTCCAGCCCAAGGTTGTCGCGCACGAAAATGAAATGATGAAACACCACGAAATTCCGGATCAGCCATGGGGCAAGGACCAAAAATGGCAGGAACCCGAGGCTGAGCTTCTGCTTTCGCGAAAGTCGGGGTTTTGCAAAGACCCAGGCAAGCCAGGCTAGCATGATGAGAACCGGTACGGTCGCCATCCATAACATGATCCCCCAGAGAATGCTGCTGAGGATTACTTTTCCGTTTGAGGCTCTTCCCGCAAGAATGTCGTACATCGGAAAGGCAAGGACAACCGTGAGCAACCCCACGTAGAAAGATTCCCACATTTGGTAAGGCGGAACCCTGGCAAGAAGAAACACAGATGCGGCGATGATTCCCGGGCTCAATCCGAGGCCGAAGTGCCGGGATAGGAAAGGAAACAGGGCCAGTTGCAGTCCAATTATTGCGACGGCGCTCCATGCCAGGGCTACCGCGTAAGTCTCCCTGCCGAAGAAACGGACCAATAACGAAACATATGCCGGGAAAAGCGGTGCGAGATGCGCCGAGGGCCCTGTCGCCAAAACCTCGAATGGATCGGAGAACTTGCCGGTCTCGGCAAGAGAACAGGCGAGCTGCAGCGATTCATAACCGGTTCCACACACTTCGTGAGGCTGATATGGCTTGCGATAGCACCACAGCGTGGTCCCAAAAATGGTGAAGGCAATCAGCAGCCGGAACCCGAGATGACCGAAGAAGGTATGAGTGGGCGCCGCGACCAGTCTCTTTTCTATAGCTGCGTTTCGTTCATCGGGCACGCTTTCGAGTCTCATCTACGAACTCCGTTCGATGTGTGATGAGGTTACTTTCCTGACTGACATAGGCTGCTTGAGCACGTCAGCCCGGGCGGATCAGCAAAACGAGCAGCAGGGCTTAGAGCGCACCGCAGACACTTCTCACAGTTACACTGTTCAAGCATCGAAACCAGGCTAGTGAATGCGTCGCTTTCGCTATGTGATGTAGGTCACATTGGTCTGTGATACCTCATGCTGTCCTCCTGTCCCTCCGCAGGTAAAGTAGACGACGTAAGAATCCGTCGAACAGCAATGAGCCGGGGTAAATTCCGTGATGCCTGAGCAGAAAGACGCGAATCTGCCATATGAGTCGAAGAAATAGGGGAAATCGTTTCTTGCAAAGTATTGAAAACATTTGCATGGAAATTGGATTTCAGAATGCGATTGTGGCACATCGTGTGCCTGGGGATAACTAGAATATATTGTTCCGTTTCGCATTGAGAAAGTTGCCGATCGAAGGAGGGGACGAATGCCAAATGAAGCAGTTGAGCAAGAAACTGGTGGATCCGTTTGGCTTCCGAGCCAGGTGTATGCGATGGCGGCGGTTTGTCTGCTAGTGGGCCTGGCAATCGGTTACCTCTTCCGAGGCTCCCAGTCCTTGCCTCTGGCCGTGCCTGCGGAAAGCAGCCAACCGGCTGCTATGGCAAACGCGACGAGCGGGCGCATGCCCAGTCTTGAGCAGATGAGACAGATGGCTGACGCCAAGGCAGCGCCGCTAATCGAAAAGCTGAAGAGCGATCCGAACAACAGTGAGCTGCTCATCGAGGTGGGAAAGATCTACAATTCTACGCACCAGTTCAAAGAAGCGGCCAGCTACTACGACAGGGCGTTGCAGGTCGATCCAAAGAATGTTGCCATTCGTACGGAGATGGCTTCGTGCCTCTATTACAGCGGCGATACCGACGGAGCGATCAGCCAACTTCAGCAGGCTCTACGCTCTGAGCCCAACGACGCCAACTCGCTGTTCAATCTTGGCATGATGAAGTGGCAAGGGAAAAAAGACAGCAAGGGGGCTCTGGCGGCGTGGCAACAACTGCTGAAGTCGAATCCGCAATTAAGCACAGACCGCAAAGCAACAGTGCAGAAACTAATCGCCAACGTGCAGACGGGGGGCAAGAACTAGCGCAGTGACTGACGAAACGCAGCCCGCCACGGGCTTTCGCTGGCAAACAAAACGAGATCTTAAGGAGCACTGAGCAAATGACTGATACAAATCGAGCAAGTTCTACCGAGCAATGGACGAGCGTGCAGGCCTATGTGCTGGCGGTCATCTGCCTCCTGGTGGGAATCGCCGGCGGCTGGTTCATCCGCGGATCCCAGAGCCCAGCGATCGCTCCGACTCAGACGGTGAGCGCGTCCGCCGCCCCCGCAGCCGTTGGCACAGCCGTGGGCACCGAAACTCCAACTCAGGCGCAGATGCAGAAAATGGCCGATACGCAGGCCGAACCGTTGATCGAAAAGCTCAAGGCAGACCCCAACAACGCCGGACTCCTAGCTAATATTGGGAATGTTTATTACGACACTCATTCCTTTCCCACAGCCATCGATTACTACCAGCGCGCACTGAAGATAGAGCCAGCGAACACTGGTGTTCGCACCGACCTGGGCACCGCCTATTGGTTTACCGGCAACGCCGATGCTGCGATTGGGGAATTTCAGAAATCCCTTTCTTACGAGCCAAACAAGGCAAACACTTTGTTCAATCTTGGCATCGTCGAGTGGCAGGGCAAAATGGACATCGACAAAGCCGTCGCCACGTGGCAAAAGCTGTTAGACACCAATCCGAACTATGAAGGCAAAGACAAGGTTTTGGAGCTGATGGCGCAGGCGAAAAAGCACTCGGGCCTGAAGCCGGGCATGCCCGCACAGACGCAGTAGCAGAGCAAACCACAATTTCTGCGTCCCCACGGGCTTGAATCTCAATTGTTAAGCACTCTTGTGCGGCTACACACAGTGCTACGGTGTGAGTCGAACCATAGCGATGGGCGCAAACTCTGACCAACAATCCGGAACCATGCCCGATGCGCGGAATCCGTCCACGCCGTTGGCTCGCAAGCTTTTTGCCATCCTAGGCTTCGCAGCCTTGGCGTATGCATTGATAGCGGGTCTGCGGACGGTAAGCGACCCGGACCTGGGCTGGCAGTTGGCGACCGGCCGGTGGGTCCTTCAACATCAACAGATTCCTTCGACGGACGTCTTCTCCTTTACTGCTCGGGGACAGCCGTGGATTTATCCAGCCGCTTCAGGGTTCCTGCTGTATGCCGCGTATCTACTCGGCGGGTATAGTTTGCTGTCGTGGCTTGGAGCTATCGCCTCTACTGGGACAATAGCCCTGCTCATGCGGCGGGGATCGGTTCTTTCCGCTGCATTGGCTATCCTGGCGGTTTCGAGAATCGCCTTGCGCACTGCTCCTCGTGCCGAAATGTTCACGGTCGTGCTGTTCGCCATCTTTCTGACTCTTCTCTGGGAGCAGCATGAGACCGGCGAGGCGCGGCTATGGCTTTTTCCCGTATTGATGGTCGCCTGGGTGAATCTTCACCTCGGTTTCCTCGCAGGCTTGGCGCTTATGGCCGGCTACGTCTTGGTGGAAACTTTGGAAATGATCTGGCCAGGCGATGCGCGGGCAGCGGCCCTTCAGCGATTGGGGCGTTTCCTCCCCTGGTTGGTCGCGACTGCTGCAGCCACCTTAATCAATCCCTGGGGATGGGGTATCTATCGCGCGCTGTTCCGGCAAGAAAGCGCGACGGCTGCCCACTCCCAGACCATCGTCGAGTGGATGCCATCCAGGCTGGACTGGGCGAGCCTTTCGGGGGCGCTATCGCTGCGTAATCCCGATGACGCTTTCATGCTCCTATTAATTGTCGCAGGTGTTGCTGTGGTTGTCGCAGTGGCACGCCGGCAACTGGGGGCTGCGGTGCTGCTGATCGGCGCTTCCACATTGGCGATCAGGCACATGCGATTCCAGGCCCTGTTTAGCGTGATGGTAGTAATCATTGCTGGCGCTGTGCTGACCCCGATGATTACTACTCTGCGCGAAAGAATTGGGGATGCACGTATATGCTCCATGCTCGCAGTTACCGCAGTTTCCCTCTTCGTGTTTGTCGCGTGCCTTCGGTCTGCCGATCTCGTTACCAACCGGTTCTATATGGGAAGCACGGATCTTGTATCGGTCGGGGCTTCGTTTGGTACAGGACTGAATTGGCTTTTTCCCGAGGATGCGGCTGCGTTCATCGAGCGCGAAAATCTTCCTGGTCAGATATTCAACAGCTACAACGAAGGGGGTTACATTATCTGGCGGCTAGGCCCCAAGTACCTGGACTATATCGATGGAAGGGCTATCCCGTTCGGGGAGGAGTTGTTCTTACGAAACGTTGTATTGATGGGGACGTCTCCAGAATCGTCTGAATGGCAGCGAGAGGCTGAGCACTACGACATCAACACCATTATCGTCCCGCTGGGATATTACACATTAGGGCAGTTTCCTGTATTGCGACAGTTCTGCGATGGTGAAACCTGGCGTCCGGTCTATCTAGACGAGGCTTCGGCTGTCTTCTTGCGGCGCAGACCAGAGACCGAAAGTTTTATTCAGAGGTTGCAGATCGATTGCTTCACGACGCCAATTCCGGCAAAGCTTCCAACCCGCAATGACAGCAGAGCTTTCCACCAGTGGACCAACGCGGCGGCCGTTCTAAACGCACTAGGGCGAAATTCTGAGGCTCTGGCCGCAACCACCAAAGCTCTCGCCATCTTTCCAGAAAGCTCCTACGTACACTTCACGCGCGGCAATGTGCTGGCCGCAGCCGGAGATTTGCGTGGCGCCGAGCAGCAGTACCTCATAGCGAATGCACTCAAGCCGAATGCTTCGAACTGGACCACATTGGCCGCGATCTATAAGCGACAGGGCCGGTTGAATGATGCTATCCAAGCCTGGGAACACGCAACCGAGATTGAGGATTCTCCTTACCTCGATCTTCTTTCACTTGGGTATGACTATCTTGCCGCGCATCGGCCCAAGGATGCTCTGAAGGCGTTTGACAGAGCCCGGGCGAATGTCCCGGTGCGACCGTTAATCTCGGTTGATAAAGCTTTCTATGCCAACTTGGCGCACGGGCGAGCATTGGCATGGAACGCACTCGGAGACATGCCCCGCGCTATCAGCTTTGAGGAAGAAACCGTGAAGCTGACTCCCGACAGGTCGGATGATTGGTTGCTGCTCGCCCATTGGTACGAAAGTGAGAAGCGAACTGTGGATGCGCAGCGAGCGCAAGAGCGGGCGACTTCTATCCAAGACCGATGATCGACACACTTATTAAATGCGTTACATAAACGGAACGCGCATGGCGACGCCGTTGTGCCGGTGGCGGCGAACCCAACCGGGATGACGTGGCACTACTGACCCCGAGCTCTTGGAGACGCAGGCTTGGTCGGGGCAGCTCCTGCCAGTTTATGTGTTACACCATGACAGACCAAGCTACATGAGTTCGAGGCGCGGCTGTAACTGATGGGGGTGGGTCCGTTCGGCGCCACCACGTTGACATCGAAATTCACCAAGCGTTCTCCTGAATCGGTGGCTACGTGCGCCCCCATTCCATGCGCCGTGTGGCAGACTGAGCAGGAGAAGCCGTCCTGCTTCACGTGACGCGCGTGTTCGCTGAAACTACTATTGCTAAGCACGCGAGTCAGATCATGGCACTTCGCGCACAAGGCATAGGGGCCGCCATTCGCTCCTCCGGCTGCGCTGATATTCGGACTCTGAAACAGATTCGTGATGAGTCGGCCTGGTATCGAAGTTTGGCTGAACTCATATCGACGCTCCAGGATGTGCGAGTAGGCGGAGCCATGCGGACCATTAGGCCCACGGCCGCCGAATTCCCGGTTGTCGTCGCTGTTATGGCAGTCTGTGCACAGGATGCGGATGCCCATGCTTCGGCCGGGCGTGCTGCCATCGAGATCCAGCATGTTTGCCCGTAAGCTGGGCTGCGGGTACGGACTGCTGCGATCATGCATTACTGGATGGCTAGAGCTCGCGATCACACTAAACTGGGGGATGACATTCAGAGGATCAAGGGCGGAAACGGCCCTTACAGGAGCGTACCCAAACGTTGGACTCACGACCTTTCCCGTGCTCGTGCCGTGGCAGCGTAGGCAATTCTCATACTGATTGACCGCGGGATTGAGGACGGAACTGCCGTCGGCAGCGCTGATTCCCTCGACCCGGCCTTGCGACCGGCGCATATCCGGCGCCCCCTCGAAGACCGTGACGCGGCTGGAGGAATGCGCATTGTGGCAGTCCACACAGTTGGCGTGGCGATTCTGATTCAATAGCGCACTTTCACTGGCCTGATGCGGGTGTGCCGCCTGCGGAAACGAATGGCCGACCTTAGGTAAGGACATCTCAACCAGTACATCAGGCGCGGCAGGAGCCACATTCGGACTGCCGGCGTGGCAAACGATGCAAGCCTGATCAGAGGATCCGCGGAGCAACGAAGCGGGGCTCTTGGCATTGTGCGGCGTGTGGCACGACAAACACCCGTTCTGCGCCACCGTGGAATAGGGTCCCAGGGTCACCCGCTTCTCGGTTGTTGCCGCACTGGCGGAGTAGGCATCCAGCGATACGTGCCCTGCGACTCGATTGCTCGCCGTGGCATGAATGCTAGCTTTCCACCCCTCCAGCGGATTTATGCGGTCGCTAATCCTTCCGGTAATTTGCGCAGCACCGGCGCCAATTCGAGCGGCTGTTTCGGTGGCGGCGACGGTCATGCCCATCCCCGACCCTGACGGTATCGTACTATGGCAGGCTAGGCAGAGTGCACTGGTGGAGTTGTTGATGACAAGAAAGCTTGAGTTGGGGTCGATGTTCTGCACATGCGGGTTGTGGCAACTCGTGCATTCCACGTTGCCATTGATGAGCTTTACAGCTCCAGTCGTGTCAGCAGTGGAGGGCGGCGTAGAAGTTAGCGACGCGACAAGATCTGCCGGGTTAGCCTTCAGCGGAAGTACAAAGCTAAAAGGATGCACCGCTTGTAAA
Source organism: uncultured Acidobacteriaceae bacterium (assembly GCA_963760855.1). Taxonomy (GTDB): domain Bacteria; phylum Acidobacteriota; class Terriglobia; order Terriglobales; family Acidobacteriaceae; genus Sulfotelmatobacter. The sequence goes on from CAVXFD010000011.1 coordinate 345,805, forward strand.
TTGGTCCCTAGGATATCGGTACTGTTCATGCTGCCTATCATTGGTACTTGTCCCCAGGGTTGCAGCGTACCAGGCGCCACCGTACCATCGTGGCAGCTTAGACAAAGAGTACTGTCAGAACCCAGAGGAGGCGACGGGTTGGTTTGATTCACCATCGTGCTGCTCGTGTAAGTCTGGTAAGACTGAACGCTCGAGAGCTTTTGGCTCCATAGCGGAACGGGTACCGTTGTTCCACCTATGCTCGAGTGTGGAGCGTGGCAATACAAGCACGGCGCAGAGATGGTTCCAGTGATTGGGGAAGAGCTACCCGGCGACAAGTTGTGGGAGCCAAGTACGTCCGCGCTGATCTGTGCATGAACCGCCAAGCTGGCGCTGAAGGCAGCGATTACACAGACCGAGAACAGTTTTACCTTCACTGCTTCACTCCTTCGGCCTGCTTCGTCAGTCCGAAGTAATGGAAAACTTGAACCCGTCGATTATAGGAATCCACTACGAAGACACGGTCGTTGCGGTCGATGAATAGCCCAGTGGGCAATTGAAATTCTCCGAGTCCCGTGCCTCGCTGACCGAAATAGTACAAAAGATTTCCGTCACGATCGAACACCTGAACCAGACCGCTCAATCCCTCGACAACATAAAGATGGCCTTCGGAGTCCACCCCGATTCCCTTAGCGCGGAACATTTGCCCCCGGCCTTCGCCTATCTGCCCAATCGCATAGCGGAAAGTCCCGGAACGATCCAGCACCTGCACGCGAAAGTTCATGGCATCGACAACGATCAGTTCGTCGCCGTGCAGGCGCAATTCCGTCGGAAAGTTGAATTCTCCGTTACCTACCCCGTCGTGGCCAATGGTCTGAAGAACATTGCCCTGCATGTCGAGCACGAAGATCTTATTCCGCAGAGTGTCGGTCACATAGATCCGTTGCGCTTCCGAATCTACTGCGATCCCGGTCGGCCGCTTAAAGTAGCCCTCACCGCCTTTCAAGCTGCCAATCACGCGCTGGAATTTTCCGCTGGGATCGAAAACGAAAATCTTGCCGGAGTCCGAATCAGTTGCATAGATATTGTCCGCCGCATCCACGGCGACGCATTGCGGGGTATCCAGGCCATCGTTCTCTTTGTTGCGCGAAAGGAACTTGTATTTCTGCTGTTCGAAGTCAAAAATATGAATGCCGCCTGCGGCGGGGTCGGTCACAATGATTCTGCCCTTTGAATCCGTTACCACACCGTAGGGACCCTGCATGCCATGAAAGTCGGGCGCGCCGGCCACAAAATCGAGCACTCGGGTCCAGAAGCCGCGCTTGGTTTTGACGTCAAGTTCGGAACTGAACGCGCGTTCGTATAGGAGTTTGCGTCCGCCCTCAAGATCCAGTTGAGGTACGTTCACGCGGCTATCCGATTTTGGTTTCGAGCCCGCTGCCGCAACCGGGATCAGCGCTAGTACGACCGCACCGACCACCAAAACGTTCCGGCCCAGTTTGCCCAGAGCCGCGTTCAAAAGATGTTGAACCATCGCTTTATGCCGAAGTAATACGAGCCTAACATGGTTGGCGGAGTTCCGGACGCACTGAATCCCTGATTCAATTTTAGGTAGCCCGCGTTGAAGTCCAGTTTGCGGAGGTGGTAAACCACAATGAGGTTATAGTACGTATTGCTGTTGTTGGAGCTGACCTGGGTGCTTGTGGTATCAGTCAAGGCTTTCGAGAATATGCCAGAAACCGTGAAGCCGCGAACCGGATGCGATCCAATTCCCACCGAGTACGACTTACCGTTATACAGAACGACTGCTTCCGGATTAACGACAGGCAGCGGCACCGGCGTTGGCACCAGCCCTGTGGCCGTCAGCAGTGCGTTGCCGGTGGATTTAGAGTAGGAGCCGCTGAGGCTGATCACCGGGAAGCTGAGGGATGTAGTGTAGCTCTGGCTGGATGTTGTCGCGCCGGGCTCGTCGCTCAAGAAGCTCTTCGCACTGCTCGCGCTCGCGCTCCAATACGAACTGCGCCCGATCTTGCGGCCCACGGTACCCGAGTAGCTTTCGTTGGAGCCTGTGTAGGCGGCCAGCGTGGTCTGAGTATCTTGCGCGTAGCTAAACGCCGCAGCTAACGTCCAGCGCTGGATGCGGTGCGAGTATGCGGCAGAGCCGCTCAGCCCCCGCATGCTTTGGTTATAGGTATTGATCGAGGTCTGCGTGATTCCCACCGTGCCAGTGAACTGGCCGCCAAGCAAATCTCGGAAATAGGTCACACCCCCATAGTATGAATCGGATATAAATTCTTCCCCGAGGAAGCTTTGTTGCTGGCGGCTGGCATTTGCCTGGAAGTGCAGATTCAGTGAAGGTATGTCGTAACCCGCATAGCTGTTCAAGCTCAGGCTGTTCGAAGACGAGCTTTGGCTCAGGTCTTGCGTCGGGATTCCGGCATTGAGCAGCGAACCCAACAGCGATCCTTCCAGGTTGTCTGTGTAGTTGAAGTTCTCGCCTACAGTCAGGTTCTTCATGGGAGACAGGTTGACGCTGCTGCTTGCACTGTCGATGGTCGTGGTATAAGTGTCGCCTTCCGTGTCTGACCTGAGACTACTTCTTGTAACTCCTCCGGTGACCGCGCCACTGAAGGGCAGTCTATGGGAGACGCTGAATGAAAGGGAATTGTCGCCCGTATTGGTTTGTTCCGCCGGCTCGCCGGTAAGAAATTGCGGCGTTAATGCTCGCGAGCCCGTGTATTGATAGCCGCCATTCAAAAAGAATCCTTTAATCTGGTACGCTGCCATCGCCGAGAACGCGTCGTGATGATCGTTTCCCGTCGAGTTCGTGCCGAAAATCGAATAATCGCCGCCTCCGTCCGAGAAACTGAAGTGAAGGCTGGGTAAATCAGGCAGGTTAACACCCCACGTCACTGCAAGATTGTCGGTATTTCCATGGGTCGTGTAATTGGTCAATCCCGGGACGGCAAAGTTTCCGCTACTGTTGTAAACCTTGGAATACGAGATCGAACCTGGGAAATGGCTGCCACTGAAGATTCCCGCCGTGGCATTGACCCCTCCTGCCGCTGTGATCGACTGATAATCGGAATTGACACGAGATTGGTCGTAAAACGGCTCAACCATGAATGACAGGAAATTCGGGTTGTAGTAATAACCGGTCAGGTCGGCGATGCCAGAAGGAGTGAGGGCGTGGTCGGAACCGGCCTGGTTGGAATAGTCGCCCGTATATCCGAAGGAGATCGTACTGTTGAGCTTCATGCTGGTCTCGCCGAGTGAGAGCTGCGCCGACGCGCGCACGGCGAGCGCCAGTAATAGTACGACCGGAATTATGGCATGTCTTCCCACGAGCTTCAGGCCTTCTTCTTAGAGAATGGCAATCTCCATGCCACATGGGCATCGACTTAAATCGCAGATTCACAAGGAGTTGGCCTCTGATGCTAGGGCGAATATCGGATGGGTTTAGGGGAAAAGGCGCGCTTGGTGAGGATAAAGACCCGATTCGGGAGGGCATTCCAAACCGCGGCGGTTCGCGGCACCAATCCACGTTGAAACTGACTTTTTCTACAGGGGGATCTAAAAGCTACAGCTTTTCGATCTTGGCGTTCTTGCTCAACTTCGTAGCCAGAGCGGAACGAAGTTGCTCAGTCCTTTCCTTCGTCAACTGCTCGCGGATCGCAGTCTTTGCCGCGGCAAACGTCTGCATTCCTTCCGGGATGTGAGCATTCAGCCGCAGGATAGTGAACGAATTAGCAGCAAACTCGATAATGTCACTTACCTGGCCGGGTTGCATGGGCGCGAGAGCGGTGACGATCGTCGGCGGTAGTTTCGAGCGGTCCGCAGCCTGGTGATCGCCCATCATGACGCGGAAATCATCCTCGGAAAGTTTTTCCGCGAGCATTCCGAATTGCTCATAATTCTTGGTCGCCTTGGCCTGGCGCAACGCATCTTCCGCCCGCTTGTGGGCTTCCTTCAACTGGGCTGGCGTAGGGTTCTGCGGCGGCAAAATAGAAATGCTCTGGAATGCAAATGACTCCGGAATGCGGAAGCGTTCGGGATGCTTGTCGAAATAGGCTTTGGCTTCGGCTACGGAGACGACCGCCTTGTCCGTGACCTCCAGTTTCAGAAGTTCGTCGATCAGCAACGAGCGCTCGATCTTCGCCCGCAACAATTTCCGATCGCCGTGGAATTCATCCTGCAAAAACTGGTCGTACTCTTCCTGCGAAGTAAATTGCTTTTGAAATTCTGCGATGCCGCTCTGCATCCGCTCGGCGGACACAGTCATATTGCGCCGTTTCGCCTCCTGGTACACTAGCTCCTCGAAAACCATCATCTTCGCCGCGCCCTGGCGGATGTCTGGCGCCATCGTCTGCGGAACGCCGCCATTATGCTGGCGGGCGTAGGGGAAAATCGCGGCGATCTCACGCGCCAGATCGCGCTCGGTCAGCACCGCTCCGTTCACCCGAAGCAGCGGCCGTCCCGCTGGCTGCGATGCCGGGCTGGCACTTGCTGCCGTCGCTGGTACCGTAGGTGCATGGGATGCAACCTGGGCGGAGACCGTAGAGAGCGACATGATCAGCACTGCGCAAACTGGCATTTGAGATTTCATGACTTCCTCACTTCAAAACAATGGGGGAGGAACCTTCCTCCCCCGGCTTGAAACAAACATACTACTACTAGACGGTCGGCACGCCCATAACGCCGGCCATTTCGTTCGACTCGCCACCGTGGCAGTTGCGGCAGAACTGCGCTACCGCGTTGCCACCGGCAGTCGGAGTGTACTTGCCCTTGAGGAAGAACATGGTTGGATAACTGCCGTTGTTGTTGGAATAGACGGTCATGCTGTGCTGATTGTGGCACGTGGTGCAAGTGACCGCCGTTATGGTTGTGCCAAAGGTCGCCAAAGACACATTGACGCCAGAGGTTGTGCCAGTGTTCCAGAAGGAACTGGGGTTGTTGAGTAAGAACTGGGCTGAAGCAGTTCCAGTCATCGAAATCGCAACGGTATTGCCACCAGTGCAATCCCAATCGTAGCCAGCCTTGCCGGGAACGTTGCAACCGACGATAGCGCTGCCACCCACCGGGTGGTCGTTGGTATATTCGCCGCCCGCGGACGGTTTTGCCTTGCCCAGTAGCGTGGGAGCCTTGCCGCCCACGATGGGCAGGGTTTCAACGGTCGTGCCCTGCATCATGCCAACAGTCGTCAGCACGCCGTCATGGCAGCTTAAGCAAAAGAGGATGACGGTATTAGCATCATGAGCGCTAGTGATGGCGCCAGCAGCGGGCAGGGTGACCGGGTAATTCGCCTTGCCGTCGCCACTGAAATTGAAAACTGCACCGAACAGAGGAGAAAGGTCCTGTCCCCACAGAGCATACATACCGTTCTGTGGATCCTTTGCCGCTTGTGTGGCCGAAACGCCGTTGCCCAATGAACCGCTGTGCGGCGAGTGGCACATGACGCAGCCACGGCCGTACCCGTTGTGCGCACCGAGGACGTCCTGTGCCGTTGCCATGCTGAAGAAAGCAACGACTACGAGGATTACTAATGCGATTTTCTTCATTTGAAGTCTCCTAATTAGGGTTGCTACATAGAACTTCTGTAACGCATACTTGGAAGTGCAATCGCCAAGCCAGCGCCGAATCCCCGTAAGTCTAAGATTCAAAATAGGTTGGTTTGTAAGCCAGCGCGAAAACCAGGTGGTCTTAGGGGAAAAGCACGCTCCAAGTGGGGCGAAAAACCCAGTTTGGAACCCTTTCCGCAGTTGGTCAGAATTTCCCCCTTGCGTGCGTTTACGCATGATTGTCTCTATTCCAAGGTTTAGGCGCTGGAGGGGATGTGGCAATCCGCAATAGGACACATGGCGAGAACCGACATTTCAGGGCCTCTTCATTGAGAACAAAATGGGGAGGAAAGCTCCTCCGACCGCCGGACTGAGGAACCCGTGGCAGACGGCGTCCGCGCCGCCACGCCGACACAGCAGGCCGATGTGTTTCCTAATCTTTCTTCGCCGCCGGATTCTCGGTTGCTACAGGCGTTGCTGCCGGCGGCTTCTGTTCGGAAGCGGCCGCGCTGGCGGGCTTCTGCTCTGCGCCTTCCCGGCGCGCCTTCTCCGCAGCTGCCTCAGCATCCGTCACGTAGCGGAACATCTGCACACGGCCCGGATATGTCTCGGAAACGACGACCCGGTTCAGCTTGTCAATGGCGATTCCCCAGGCACCCATGAACTGGCCGGGGTAGTATCCGTGCCCGCCCATGTAAATGAGCAGGCGGCCCTCGTTATTGAAAACCTTGACTCGATCCTGGGCATCATCGACTACCCAGATGTGGCCGTCGCCGTCTATGGCGATGCCCTTGGGCCGCTCCAGATCCGCCGGCCCGTCGCCATTCTTGCCGAACGTGCTGATGAAGCCGCCGTCGGCGTCGAAGATCTCTACCCGGTTGTTAAACGTGTCGGTCACGTAAACATTGCCGTCCTTGTCCACGGCCACGCACTCGGGGAGGGAGAAGGTTCCGGGATCGGTCTGATTGTGCTTCTTGCTGGGCTTGCCGATCTGGCGCAACAGCTTGAAGGTGTCGGCGTCGAAGACATCGATGACGTCTTGGCCCGTATCAGCTACATACAGGAATCGGTTCTCGCGATCCAGAGCGATCCCACCCGGACGAACCAGCACTTCGGTCCCGATCGCCGCTTCCTGCTCGTGCTTCGGGCTGAAAACCAGCACGTGATGCAGCTTGGCGTCGCTGACAAAGAGACGGTCATTATCATCTAGCGCTACGCCAACGATTACGGCGAAGTTCGCTTGCTTGCCATTCCCGATCAGCTCGACGTTCTTCGTCTCTGGATCGAAGATGAAGACGGCTCCCACGGCCTGATCTGCCGCATAAATCTTGCCCTTGGAGTCGACCCCCACTCCGTAAGTGCGAATGAGCTGAAAGGGAAGGCTCGTGATTTTAATCTCGTCATAGGTCTGCTGCCCGGCCAGACGATCCATCCACTTTTGCTTGGGCTTTTCCTTGGCGAATAGTTTGGAATCGACCTTTTCCCCGGTAAAGAGATCCATGAACTTGATCCGCGCGATCGCCGGCGGGTTCGGCCATACGATCTTGCTGATATCGAAATAACCCTTCACTCGCTGGTCCCCGGGCTTGACCGGCGCAGCCGGTGCGGGCTTCTTCTTGTCCGCATGGAGCGACACCGGCAAAGCGAAGAAGACCAGCATCAGCAAGCCAATCACAGCCGCGGCGAGTTTCCGTGTGCGAGGCGAATTTGTCCGATAGCTCAACATGTCACTTGCCTCCAACTTTTACGTCCGATAGATCCAAGCCGTTGGCATGGCAGGTCTTGCAGAAGTCCATATTGTTCTTTTGATCTTTCACCAGCATCCCTTGCTCATTGCCGGAGTGCGCTTGATGACAGGTCAGGCAATTAATCGGGATCGTGGCTTTGGTTTTTGGATTCATCACGTCGACAACCGTGTGGTGCTCGGTCGGGTGCCCCATGCCGTATTTAAGTGGTAGGGTCACCACCTTGGCGAAGTAATTCTCCGGCAGCTTCACCTTGCCATCGAAGATCGTGACCAGGTGTTGGCCTTCCAATTCCTTAGGATCAGCGTCAGGTCCATGGCACTCGAGGCACAGCCCGTTGATGCTACTTGCCCGGAGGAGGTGATCGTTAGCTCCGCCGTGCGGCTCGTGGCAGGTTCCGCATCCCTGCTGGAACACCGGCTGGTGACGCACGTGTTTCTTTCCGAGATCAGCGATGTCGCTGTGGCAGCCCAGGCAGATGTCCACTGCGTTCGTCTTCGGAAGTCCAGGCTGGCGGCTGGCATGTGGGCTATGGCAATCGGTGCAATCGCCGGCTGCGCCCGGATGCTGCACCTTAGCAGTATCGATCAGCTTTGCTTTATCGTCGTGGCAAGTCAGGCAAAGAGATTTCGCATCCGGCTGCGTAAGTACTACTTTTCCGTCCTTCGCCGGGGCGTGGCAGACTTCACACTGCTTGTCGGCAAACGGGGGGTGCATGAACTTGGCCATCAGCTTGGGAGCATCTGACTGATGGGGGTCGTGGCAGGTTAGGCAGTCCGCTTTGTCAAAGGGTTGGTTCCGGTGCGCCTTTTGTAAGTCCGTGCTCTTCGCATCGTGACAGTCTAGGCAGAGAGCCGGTGCCGCCTTTGTCAAATGAAAATCAAACTCGGCCTTCCCCACCTCGCCGGTCTTGTGGGTGGTGTGGCATGTGTCGCAACCCATGTCCAGTGCGGCGTGCCGACTACCCTTTGCCGGTACATCCAATCCGGTTTTGTGGCAGCTCAGACAGAGGTTCTCTTTCTGATCGCCGGAGACTGGCTTCAGCAACTGATTCTTGTTATCGGAGGTATGCGGATCGTGACACTTTAGGCAGTCGCGAACTGCCGGTGGGTGCACCGTACCCTTGATGTCAGCTGCCTTCTTGTCGGCATGGCAAGTGATACAAAGGCTGTAAGGCGTAGTGGTGATCAACTTGACGCGGGTCACATCCTTATTGTTTCGAATCTCGTGACAACTAGTGCAGCCCATGGCGATAGCTGAATGTACTGACTTGCCCTTGGTCTTGTCTTGATGGCATGCGAGGCAAGTCGACGGATCCGCTTTTGGGTCAAGGGGTACTGGGTGCTGTACGGCGAAAGCTCGACCAGCACATATGATGGCTAAGAGGAAACATCCCAGGCCATTGAGCGTAAAGCGCAGGCGCGCACTCGATATGAAACATTCCACGGGCACTCCAACCTACCTCCGAAACATGGCTTTTGCACGAATCTCGCCTTTATACTCCGACGCTGTGGATTACTAAAGGCCTTTGTAAAGCCTTGCAACAGAATAAGTTGGCTGTCCAGGCCGCATCAGTCGGCGAATCGAGACGTTGAGAAACTCATCACTATCGCGGATTCTCCCTCACTCCGATGGTCAAATGACGCAAGTAATCGTGATGTGCGAACACCGGCGTTGCGGCGCTGCTTGATTCTGCGCGAAATTTCGGTGAAGCTCTAAATCCGTTGTGTGATATGCCTCACATTTCGCCTGTGTCGGTTGTCGTCCCAATCGCGCATCCTACGCTATTTAAAGCACTTAGCAAAGTCGCCGCACGATGGTGCGAAACGTGCCTTCCCCAGTCTATGAAGGGGAGGAATATGGCCGAAGATTCCCGCAAAATCCCGCACCGAGTGTGGCGCACGGTTGCTTCCATCCAGACCGGCGTGGTGCTTCTGATATTGGTGGTGATTTTTGCTGCCGTCGGAACCATCATCCTGCAGCGGCCCGTCACCGATCCCGACGAGATGCAGCGCGCTTACTCGCCACAGGCGCTGCGACTCCTCGATAAGGCCGGATTGACCGACGTGTTTCACTCCTGGTGGTTTCTTGGACTCGTCCTACTGGTGAGCATCTGTATCGTCGCAGCTTCCATCGACCGTTTCCCCAACTCGTGGCGTTACTTCTCGCGTCCCTACAAATATCCCGATGAAGGCTTCCGGCGAGCTTCCCATCCCCAGAAAGTGCTGGCCGTCGCGGACGAGGAATCAGGATTGGTGGCGGCCGAGCGGGCTCTTCATTCACTTGGATTTAAGCCTGAACGCGTGGTCCACGAGAACCATTTCTCGATTTTCGCCGAACGCAGTCGAGTCTCGGAGCTAGCGGTCTACATCGTCCACGCCAGCCTGCTGCTTATTTTCTTCGGCACCATGGTCGACGGTATCTGGGGCTGGGGTGGCATGCTCAGTCTCAATGAGGGACAAAGTTCGAACAGCATCGAATTGCGTGATGGCACCACCCGGACACTCCCGTTTTCTATTCGCTGCGATGCCGCCGGACAGGAGAACTATAAGGACGGTACTCCCAAGAAATGGTGGTCCAAGCTGGCCGTGGTTGAGAACGGAAACGATATAAAGAAAAAAGAGATCGTCGTGAACGATCCACTTTTCTACCGTGGCGTCCGCTTCTATCAGGCGAGTTATGGGCAGAACGGAAAAGTAGAGAAGCTTATGCTGCTTGCCACCCCGCTCAAAGGCTCAGGCGAGAAGCATGAGTTCGGACTAGCGCTCAACGAGACCGCTTCTCTCGATGCCGATACCACTGTGCGTTTTGCGGAATTCTTTCCCGACTTCGCCGTGCAAGACGGGCGCGTATTCCGGAAATCGAACGACCTGGAAAATCCCGCCGCCCGCCTGGTCGTGACTTCAAAAAGCTCCGCGAAAAACTTCGACGTCTGGATTCCTGAGATGGAAGGAATCGGAGACAACTCGATGGCTCCTTACCTACTCGAGGCCACCGATTTGAAGATGGGCCACTTTACCGGCCTGCAGGTCTCGCACGAACCCGGCCAATGGGGAGTGTGGGCGGGTGTGCTCTTAATGATCGTCGGTCTAGCCTTCGTCTTCTACGTAGTCCATGTGCGGATTTGGGTGGTACCGGTCCTCGATCACCAAACCGGCCAGCACTCCCTATGGATCGGGGGCAGCGTGAACCGCAACCGTGACGCTTTTGAGGAACGCTTCAACATTCTGGTCGAAAAAATGAAGGAAGAACTGAAAACGATCCCCAGGGCCTCTCAGAGTGAGAAGGTCGCTGTGGTCGCCGGAAACTGAACCGGCTTATCGGAGGAAGTAAATGGCACGAGCAAAAGCAGAAGCGCAGCAAGCGACAACCGGAATGACCATGATTGTCATGGTCGGACTGGCGATTGTGTTCCTGCTGTTCATGGCATTTCTGAACGTAGTCAAAAGCGGCAATATATTGAACGAAACGAATTTGCTTTTCGCCGCTCTCATCTTCTATGCCGGCGCGGGAGCGTTATACCTGGGATTCGGCGTTACCGGCGTCGGGTCTTATGTGAAGTTCGCATCAGTCGCAACTTCAGTAGGGTTGGTTGCCAACACCGCAGCCATCGCCCATCGCTGGTATGAAGCCGGACATCCACCGTTCTCCAGCGTCTACGAAATGCTGCTCAGCTTCGTGTGGACACTGGCGATACTTACCCTGATAGTTGAAAAGAAATACGGCGTAAAAGTCATCGGCACGGTCACCATGCCGGTAGCAATCGTGGGCGTTGTGCTGATGCAACTGCTGCGAACCGAAGTGCATCCGCTGGTTCCCGCGCTGCAGTCGACCTGGCTGCACGTGCATGTCACGCTCGCCATGCTCGCCTATGCCGCGTGCGCGCTGAGTTTTGCGCTGGCCACAATGTTCTTGATCCAGGACAAGATGAAAACCGAGACCTTCCTCGCGGTAACCAGTTCCAGCACGGTTGCCATTTACGCGAGCATCGTTCTGACTCGCTTCGAGAAGTGGGGCGGCCTCAGCCTTGTGGCGTGGAATCCGGAATCGAAGTCAGAAGTATTTCTCTCCAAGGGCGTACGTTTGTTTGTCGACGTTCAGGATCTTGGCTGGCTCATGGTGCTGGCGCTCTTGGTGGTTGCATCGCCGTTAGTCTGTTACGGACTAGCGCGCTGGAAGAAGAACGATAGTTTCCTAATCCTCGCCAACCGCGCCGTCTTCCTCAGCATCCTTCTCCAGCTAATGGCACTGGTCATGTTTCTGCTGCGCGCCCATGACGGCCGCTATGCCTCACTCGATGCCGAGGGTTTATTTCCCACCAGCCTTGCCGCCAGTCCCTTCATCCTCTCCGGCCTGGTCGGTGGAGTATTTATCTCCTTACTTTATCTGTTACTGCTTTGGCGGCGTCCAGATCTGGAGCGATTGCTGCCCAGTTCCAACAACCTCGATCGCATCACTTACAAAACCATCTCTCTAGCCTTCCCCCTATTAACTCTCATGATCGCTTCCGGAGCTTACTGGGCGAATCAGACCTGGGGCTCCTACTGGAGTTGGGATCCGAAAGAAACCTGGGCAGCGATCACGTGGCTGGTGTACGCAGGCTATTTGCACATGCGCATCACCCGCGGGTGGCGTGGCCGGCGTGCCGCGTACTTCGCGATTCTGGGCTTCGTCGTGGTGATGTTCACTTTCTTCGGCGTCACCTACTTGCTTCCAGGACTTCACTCCTATGCCTAGACAACCGCAGTCGTTGGACAAGTCGATGGGTGCAGGCCAAACAAACGGGACACCCGCCCGCGCTTCAGGCGAGTCGGCCAGCCCGGTAGTGTCCGCACCTTTGCCGCAGACTGAAGATCTCCGGTCAAGTTCCGTTCGCATGAATTGGCAACTGAAAGCCATCTTGCCGGTCGGCTTCGTACTCCTCGCCGGACTCATCCTCTTCACTCTCGCAACCGTATCCTTGCGCGACCCGGACCGGCACGCAGTACTAATCGTCGCCGGAGCGGGAGCGGTTGCGATCTGCGCCGTCTCCATGTTTATGCTCGCCTATTTGGTTCAGCGGCCGATGGTCGAATTGCAGGAGAAAATTGGCCAGGTGAGTGACGGCAACTTAGACGTATCCGTCAGCTTCTCCCGTCGCAATGACGAGATCGGAGACTTAGGCCGCAAATTTAACCACATGATGCTGCAGTTGAGGGAAAGCCGCGAGGAGATTGAGCGCCTGCATCGCACCCAGATGTCACGTGCTGAGCACCTGGCAACCCTCGGCGAGCTGGCCACCGGCCTCGCTCACGAGATTCGTAATCCTCTCGCAGGCATCGCTGGAGTCATTGAAATTGTCAGCCGCGATCTACCCCCCACCAGTCCGGCGCGCGCGGTTATCAAAGATGTTCGCCTGGAAATCGCGCAGATTAATCGCATTGTCACCGACCTTCTGGAAACCGCGCGACCGCACCCGCCGCAAATTCGCCTGAGCAACCTCAATACGACGGTAGAACATGCCGTGATGCTGGCCCGCCAGCAAGTGCTCTCCAAACCGATCAAGATCGAGCTGCAGAAAGCACCCGACCTCCCTGAGGTTGAGCACGACAGCGATCAGATCCACCAGGTCCTTTTGAATTTGCTGTTGAATGCTGTACAGGCCGTAACAGGAGCCGGTACAGTCAATGTCGACATCCGCTCACAAGATGGATTCGCCAGCGTTATGGTCAGCGACACCGGCCGCGGAATCTCTCCCCAGCATTTTTCCAACATCTTCCGCCCGTTCTACACCACCAAAGGGAATGGCACCGGCCTGGGCCTTTCTCTGGCGCGGCGCATCGTCGAAGAGCACCACGGACGCATCGAAGTGAATAGCGTCGTCGGGAAGGGAAGCAAGTTCACCGTGCTGCTGCCATTCCACACGCCTATAGCCCAAACAGCCACTTCGTAAGCGCGTGCAGAGATGTTCCTCCGCCCAAAGATCCTAGACATTGCTTCTCCAGTCAGTGCTGTGGATTCTGTCGGTTGATTCGCAGCAGCCCCACTCGATTCCCCTGAGAATCCACCACGTAAAGGGAACGGTCTGCGTCAACCCACATGCTGGATGGATGGCTGAAGCGCGCATTTCTGATCGCGCTCGAATCAAATGTGTATATCGCTCGCCCATCGTGACGGAAGACTTGAATTTTGTTGAGAACTGGATCGCTGACGTAAATATTGCCTTGGCCGTCTACAGCCAATCCAGTGCGACGATCTGCGTAGGCCAGGTTCATCGCGTGCAGAAAATGGCCTCCTGTATCCAGAATCTGAATGCGTGAGTTGCCCACATCGAGCACGAACAGTTCATTGCCACAGACCACGACCTGGGTAGGGAATCTGAACTCCCCAGGACCTTCACCACCGCCGCGGATTCCCAGCTTGCGGATGATCTTCCCTCGCTCGTCCATAACAATGATCATGTGCCTTCGCCCGTCACAGACGTAAATCTGTCCCGTAGCGCGATCGATCGCGATCCCGGTAGGGCTGTCGAAGTAGGATTCGCCTCCTCTCAGTCTCCCTAAGTAGCGGCGAAACTTTCCCGCCGAGTCGTAGACGAGAACGTTTCCATTGTTCTGGTCGCCCACGTATAGATTGTCTTTATCATCCACGGCGAGCGAGACGGGATCGTGTAGACGGTCGCCACGTCCCTCCAGTCGTCCGTATTTCGAGTGAAGAAAGTCGAAGATGTGCACGGTTTTGGCGCCGGGATCGGCGACGAACACACGGTGCTTCGAGTCTGTCGTCACCGCAGATGGTGCCAGCAACGCATCGACGCGAGTTCGAGGGTCTGCCGGCCCCGCAATGATGTCCAGCGATCGGTCCAGAATTGGGTGCGACGGTCGAACATCATCAGCCGAGGAAAATACCCGTACAAAAGTCAGACTCACTGAAGTTTGCTGGGTATTTTCCTGCACCGGTCGCGGCGAACCTGCAAATGATGCCTCCCCCGTTGCCCCGAGGCGCTGGACCATACAAAACTGGATCAGTCCTGAGACAAGAACTGCAAGACATAGTCTGGTCCAGACCTTATGCGAAAACATGCGCTGCCTCGAACGAAGAAGACGCGCTTCCATCAATTTCGTACCAAGGCCATTTTTGCACGTTTTGTCGGTCCGACCGACACTTAGTTCCGAGCGTGGTACGATCCCCTATGAAGCAAGTCGGCACTTTCTTGCGGACTCTCGGCGCGACCCTGCTGGCCTTGCTCATATTCCAATCGTGCAACTCGCTCAATCCCGCGTGCGGTAGTGCTCGGCCGGCCCCTACCATTGGATCGCTTTCTGTCAGCACGATTACGCTTGCCCAAGTGCAAGAAGGCTTTGTTCTGACTGTAAATGGTAGCCACTTTGTTTCGGCTACTGTCGGGGTGATAAACGGGACGACGCTTAGCACCTTGGTGACGAGTAGTACCCAGTTGCAGGTCACCATCACCTCTGCACTGATCTCCGCCCCCGGAACAGCAAGTGTGACGGTCAACACTCCGAGCGGGAACTCGGGCGATTTGGGTTGCACGAGCGGTGGGACCACTAGCGCCCTGGTCTTGACGATTACGTAGCAGATAGAGACTTGGCGAAACTCGTAACCTGCGTTGCTGAAGACCGGCAGCCATTGATTCAGAAGGATTCGAATTCACTAACCAAATCCCTGCCCGTGCATGTCGATGAGTGTAATCGGGATGTTTCTCCAGTTGTGGTTCTTGCCTACCGTGCATCAGATGTGACTACGGTCACTGACATTACTCGCTCCTTCGTGTGAAGTAATCAAAACATCCCGCTTCACCGAAGAGCAGTCCGCCACGTTGTGCACACCCCCTGAGGCGAGAGCTTTGAACGTCGGTCCTCTAGCAATTGTATTGTCGGTGGCAATTCGCGTTTTTGGGCGGGCAGATCAGGCCGGAAGCCTCGTAGCTGAATGATCGACCTCGACCTTGGCCCCTGCTTCCGTCCGCGAAGGAGGTCGGCTATGAGGTGCAAACCCACTCATAATTCTTTTCTCAGTGTGGTTGCGGCTTCTGTCGCAGTTCTGGTGATTCTGACTCTTCTGATCGCGGCCGCCTTGAAATTAGGGTAACTGGAAGTCCAACCAAAGGGGGTGGCGACTATGGACAATTACGGTGGGTGGATAATGAAGTTTGCGGTCATCGGCGCATTACTCGGTGGCGTCGCCGGGTCTTTCTGTGCAGCCTACATCATGGCGACCAGCGGCGGTCTCAGTTGGACAGGGGTGATAGACACGGTGGAGTCCGTTGTCGTTGTTTTTATATTCGTGGTCATGATAGGTAGCCTTTGTATGGCAATTGGTGGGCTGGCCGGACTGGCCCTAGGCTTCGTTACGTCCCCGCTTAGCAGGGTCGGGGTCCGTTACCCCGACCACGATGTCTGGTCAGAAAGCACAAGGAGAACCGCCATGAATCACGGAATCGAAATCACCTTTGACAGCATCGAGAGTGCCCACGAGTTCGTCGGATTGTTGAACGAGGCGATCATAGAGGCCAAACACGACATCGAAGCGGACGTCCAGGGGGAATCGGACTCGAATTTTCCACGGCGCCAGGAGGCATTGCGGCTCGCTCTGTATCACGTGGAAAAACTTCAGTTCCACATGAGCAAGAGCCAGCGGATCCTGAATGATCTTCGTTCGATCCGCCGCCTTCTTCTCGAAGAGCGAACCGCCGTAGCCTCGTCGGTCCAGAGGGGATCGATTGCCGCCTAGTGGGCAGCATCGTTATGGCGAAAATCTCCGTGCACGGCGAACCCATCCCGATTATGTCCGGCGCAGCAGAATTCGGGAGAGTACTGCGAAGTCACTTACCGCCTGATGGCGGATGGCGCCCTCCTCCAGCAGAAGTCGTGGTCTCGGTACATTGAATGCTGGTAGCGCACACGCACCACAACGTTTGCGGGCTCCGATGTAGTTGAAGGCGCGATTCCGATAAACTCGGCCCCCATAGTTGAGGGGCTGGCCAGCGAGACAGATATAGCGGTTGTGTTCTGGTTCGTAAGTGAAACACTCGAGACCGAAGAATGGACTCCTCTTTCTATGGACTCCTCTTTCTGTGGATACTGTCGCGGGTCCGCATATAGGGATGGCGCCTGGCACAGCGATAGTCCCGAAACTTAAGGCTTTGGGCGCCGCTCTGGGAGAGAAGACTCATCTCCTCCCCACATGCGGGTAATGGTAGAGGGCCCGCGAACAGGACACGGTCTACTTTCTTGCTGACTGCGAGGCCGCTGGAGCCCGCTTGTGGAATTGTCCCGCCTATATTCGCGTATGGATTGCCGAATGTGGTCGCAACAGTGAGCCTGGTTCCCTGGTTGGCGTAATCAGGCGTGGGTGTTGAAGAAGTCACGTCGATAGGCAGGTGAGATTCAGCAGAAGCATGGTAGAAGGAAGCATTCGCCATGCTCTGTTTGATTCCGATCGTCGGAGGCCTGCTGATCATGATGGGGCAATACGACCGCGCTGAAGCGTTGTTCTACTACTTCCGCCTGGAGGATCAGGTTCCTGAAACCCACCTGCTGCGGCTCATCGAAAAGCACATCAGCTTTGCTTTCGTACGCAAACAACTGAAAGGCAGCTACAGCGAAACGGGACGGCCGTCGATCGATCCTGAGTTGCTGCTGCGCATGTTGTTGATCGGCTGCCTGTAGGGCATCACCAGCGAGCGGACAAACCGGCGTGCTGAAGCTCGCCACAGCAAGCCCCCTGCATTTCGTAGTAAATTAAAGCACGCATGCCTGCAGAGAAGATTATGGTCGTGGACGACGAGCGCCTGGTGCGCTGGTCGCTTCGTCAGAAGTGTGAGGAGTGGGGGTACCGCGTAATCGAGGCCGATTCGGGAGAGCCGGCCCTCAAACTCGCCCAGCACGAATCCCCCGATCTCGTCTTGCTCGACGTCCGCATGCCGGACCTCACCGGCATCGAAGTTCTCGACCAGCTCAAAAAGAATGGTGACGCTCGCGCCGTCATCATGATCACCGCCGATCCGCAACTCGATGACGTCAAGGCCGCGCTCAAGCTCGGCGCTTATGACTTCGTCGGCAAGCCCGTGGATTTTGACGAGCTGCACGTCACCATCAAGAACGCCCTCGAAGCCACCAGCCTCCGCACCGAAGTCCAGACGCTGCGCGGCGAGGTCCGGCGCAGTTCCGGTTACAGCAACGTGATCGGCGTTTCATCGAAGATGACGGAGCTTCTGAACTTCGTCAAGAAAGTCGCGGCCAGCGAGGCCACCACCATTCTGATTCAAGGCGAAAGCGGCACCGGCAAAGATCTCATCGCAAAAGCCATTCACTACGAGAGTTCCCGCCAGGAGAAGCCTTTTATCGCTATCAACTGCTCGGCCATTCCTGAAACTCTGATGGAAGCCGAACTCTTCGGCCACGAAAAAGGCGCATTCACTGATGCGAAGCAGATGAAGAAGGGCCTGTTCGAGGCGGCCGATGGCGGAACTTTATTCCTCGACGAAATCGGTGAACTCTCTCCACTGCTGCAAGCCAAACTGCTTCGCGTGCTGGAAGATCAGGTCATTCGGCGCGTGGGCGGCGTCCGCGACATGCAGGTGGATGTCCGCGTAATCGCCGCTTCCAACCGCGATCTGGAGAAGGCGGTGCGGGAAGGCCAATTCCGCCAGGACCTTTATTACCGCCTGGCCATCATCGCAATTTTCATCCCGCCGCTGCGCGATCGAAAAGAAGACATCATGCCGCTGGTCGACTTCTTCATCGACCGCTATAACCGCAGATTCAAGAAGTCCATTCGTGGCATCACCGAGGAGACACAGCGTCTTATCCTGAGCCACAATTGGCCAGGCAATGTTCGCGAACTGAAGAACACCATCGAACGCGGCATGATCCTGGAAGACGAGCCGCTCCTGCGCCCGTTGTATCTTCCATTTTCCGTGGGCGAATCCGGCGGACGCACCGTCTTCGAGCGAACTTCACCCGCCGATAGCGGACAGTCTCTGCCCAACGGGCGCATGCTGCCCCGCCTTTACATCCCGGAAGGTGGAACCTCGCTGGAAGAAGTGGAGCACGCCATGGTCGAACTCGCCATGCGCCAATCCAACGGCAACCAAACCCACGCCGCCAAACTGCTCGACATCAGCCGCGACGCCTTGCGCTACAAGCTAAAGAAATTCGGCCTGATTCGCGGCGATGATGAAAGCTATCAGAGCACCGTGGCTGAGGATCAGTAGAGTTCTTCAGATGAGGTGTTTGTTATCCTCAGCCAAATCAGTCACCCGGTCTTACTAGCATCGCGGGACCACGCCTCCCACAGCACGTCAAAAGAGTCACCCTCGAACACCGATGCCAGCCCGCTTCTCTTAAACAAATCCCTTATGCGCTCCTTTGGATTGGCAATCTGGAGACGGCATTTCGTCCTTCTTGCATGTACGTAAATCGTGACCAGCGAGCCGAGACCGGCGCTATCGACAAAATCTACGTGCGTCAGGTCTAGTACGATGTGGCCGCCCTCAACGATCAGATCGCGCAGAACGCTTTCCAGTTCCGGGGATGAAGCCAGTGCGATCCGACCTGTCGCCCAGACAGTCGTTTCTGAGTTTTTCTTTTCCGTTTCAAGTTTCAGTTCGGGAGTGCGAATAACTGGATTAGTAGCCAATGCAGACCTCCCTCCTCGTCCAACTCGAAGTAACCCGAATTATTGTGGCGACTTCTCCGGAAACGATAACTAATGCGGACGGATTCCTTCCGACGGAATCGCTGACGGACTTGACCGGCTAAAGGTATACCAAACCGTCGCAAAGTCAAGCCTGAGCCATGGCCGACCGCATTGTAGCAAGCCGTGCTTGATGAAGGTTGGCGAATTAGTCGGGCAGCACTTTCCCTCGAGTCTCCACCGCAAACGGAATCACCAGCAATCCGATCCCAAAGGCAACCGCCGTAAACGCAACCGGCTTGCCGAGCGTTCCCATGCGGCTGACCAGCGCGCCCACTCCAAAGTTGACTCCGGCAGCAATGAATCGCCCGAACGATGTGGTGAACGCAAACGCCGTTGCGCGCACCGCGGTTCCGTACTGCTCTGGCAGCCACAGACTGAAGACCGCGAAGTTTCCGCCAAAGAAGCCTAAGAAAAACAGCACGGCGATGAACGGATGCAAGCCTTGCGTCAGGTAGAATGCCCAGCCAAAGCTGAGCAGGATGCACGCCGCCATCCCGAAGAAATAAAAAGCAAGCGTTCGCTTGCGGCCAATGCGTTCTGCCAACGGCGGAACCGCTAGACATCCCAGGATGGTCCCCAGCGACAGCAAGCCCATCCCGAACGACGACATGCGCACAGCCTGAGGCTGCGACATCCCAGCTCGTTGTGCCAGGGTGATGATGGCCGTCGGAGCATAAACCGCGGCTGCCCACAGCCCGCAGATGGCTGAGGCCAGCAGCACCGTATTGACCAGCGTGCGCTGCGTGTAAGGCGCAATGAAAATCCGCTGCAGAGAAGAAATCCCGCCGACCGTTTTGAGCTTGGTTTTTTGCCAGCGCTCAGGTTCCCTCACGCGAAACAAAACCATGAAGGCCACAACGACCGGCGTCAGCCCGCACCAGAACATGGCGCGCCAGCCATACCGCGACGCTACCGTGTAGTTGAGAGCCGAGGCCAGAAAAAAGCCAGCATAGTAACCGGTCTGCAGATATCCTGCGCCCATCTTGCGGCGATCTTCTGGCCACGCTTCAGCAACGTAGGTTCCGGCCAGCGCCCATTCACCGCCAATTCCAATGCCCGCCAGCAAACGGAACAATCCCAGCTGCCAAACCGTTTGCGACAAAGCCGCAGCTCCCGTGAAGATGGCATAAACAAAGATGGTCCCAGCCAGCACGCGGCTCCGCCCAAACCTGTCGGCAATCGGCCCCCACACTAACGACAATCCCCAACCCACAAGAAACAGCGCAAACAGTGTCGATCCCGCAAGGCCCACATTCGCAGGCGTCGCTTTGTATCCCGACTTCGGAAGCAGTTCCGTGAGTGCAGGACTGAGCACGAGGGCGTAGATCACGGAATCCATACCGTCCAGCGTCCAGCCTGCCCACGCTCCCCAGAACCCAGTGATTTGCTGGCGCGAGAGTTTGGTATGCACGGCAGGAAATGGTCGGATCACCGCTTCATTGGCCATAGGATTATCCTCGCGGCGGCAGCAGGGAGGATAACACGGGATGTCAGGCCGCGTCAGTGGAGTTCAGATATCAGCGCCGCCGCGCTCGTTCTTAAACAGCGCCACCAACGCCGGTTTTGTCACCTTTCCCATTGCATTGCGAGGAAGAGCCTCGAGCACGAGGAGCCGCGATGGCACTTTATGAGCCGCCATTAGCTTCTTCGCCCAATCACGAAAGCACGAGAGATCGATTGCGTTGCCATCGTTCAATACCACGGCCGCTGCCACTCGCTCGCCCCACTCCGGGTCCGGCACGCCAACCACGGCGCACTCGGCCACCGCAGGATGTTGGCGCAGCGCTTCCTCAATCTCCAGTGCGGAAACCTTATGTCCGCCGGTCTTCAGGATGTCGATGCTCGTTCTGCCAAGGACGCGATAGACACCGTTTTCGACGACGGCAGTATCGCCCGTGCGAAACCAGCCCTCACGAAACGCAGTTCGCGTAGCTTCGGGCTGGCCCCAGTATTCGGAGAAAACGCTGGGGCCTCGTACTTCGATCTCGCCGGGTGCGCCCTCGGCGACCGGTTCACCGTTCTCTCCAACTAGCCGAACCTCAACACCGGGCAATGGCCTGCCAACGCTCCCCGGCACTCGCTTGCCTCGCAGCGGATTCGACAGCGCCATGCCAATCTCCGTCATGCCGTAACGCTCGAGCAGCGTGTGGCCGCTGATTTCTTTCCAGCGCACGAGCGTACTGACCGGCAGCGCGGCCGACCCGGAAACCATCAACCGCAAATCCTTGCAGGCTTCACTTAACTCCGCGCGCCGCTCTGGCGAAGCCGCATCCCATGCGGCGATGAGCTTCACATAAATCGTCGGCACCGCCATGAATAAAGTTAGACGGTCCCCGGCGATGCAATCCCATACCGCATTCGCATCAAACCGTGGCAGCATCCGGCAGGTCGCGCCGGACCACAAGGCGCACGAAACCACATTAATGATCCCGTGCACATGGTGCAGCGGCAAACATAAAACGATGCGATCGTCGGCTGACCACTCCCAAGCCTCCACCAGGCTCCTGATCTGTGCTGCAATGTTGTCGTGGGTTGTGACCACACCCTTCGGCCGGCTCGTCGTGCCGCTGGTGTAAAGGATCATGGCGCGCCGCTCGCTGCCAACATCTGCAGAGATGTCAGATGTCTCAGCGGAATCTTGCCCGAGAAGTTCCTCACACGGCAACGTGCGAATGCCACGCGCCGATGCAATTGGTGCCAGCAGGGAAGAATTCTGAGCATCGAATACCACGGCCGATGCCCGAGTATCGTCGATGAAATATTCGAGTTCAGGTTTGGCCGAGCCGAGCGGCAAAGGCACAGCCACTCCGCCCGCCCGCCAGATCCCCCAAAGCGCAGCCACCCAGGCAAATCCCGGCGTGATCAGAAACGCAACCCGCTCTTCGCGGAGACCGTCTCGTCCAGCCAGCAGAACCGTCGCCACGCGCGATGATGCAGCCAGCAACTCTTTGTAGGTGAAAGATCGCTGCGAATCGACGATCGCGATGCGTCCGCCATGCCGCTCGGCCTGAGCGATGAGCGGAAGACGACTGGGGCTGCTGCTCACAGGCAGACTTTACGTCCTTCTCCGCCAAATTGTCCACTGGCGGAGCCTTGACGTGCTTAAGATATGGTGCCGGCAATCGCCGTCTTAGGCGCTTGCAGATGGAACAGCCGCTGCAATACAGCGGTCATCTGTTCCTGCTCCATCTTCTCTGGAAGTTCCTTGAGTTCTCGGGCCAGAGAACCTGCGATCTTCTGCGTCATACGGGACATGACTGCGTTTAACATTTCATCCTGGTCCCCGGAAAACGGCCCGCACTCTTTTCGGAAGGAATCCAATTCTTGCCGGCAAATTTCGTCGAGCCGCTCGCGCAATGCGACGATCGTCGGTACTACCCGCTCCGCCATTAGCTTGCGGCGGAAGCCTTGCGCCTCGGACTGCAGAATCTTTTGCGCCTCGGCGGCGGCAGCTTCACGCTCGCTTGCATTGTGGTCCACTACGTTTTCCAGATCGTCGAGGTCATACAGGAAAACGCCCTTGACCTCGCGTACATCGGAGTCGATGTCGCGCGGCATTGCGATATCCACGATTACCAGCGGCCTGTCCTTTCGCCCGCTAGTCATATTCTCGGCTTCCTCGCGGCTCAGAATCGTATGCGGACACGAAGTTGAGCTGATGATGATGTCGGCGTTCGACATATGTTGCCACCGCTGTTCGAATGGAATTGCGGCTCCGCCCAGTTTGGTTGCCAACTCGGTGGCATGCTCCAGAGTGCGGTTAATCACACACACGGAAGCAGCGCCCTGGTTGAGCAAGCCGCGGGCGGAAAGCTCGCTCATCTTTCCGGCGCCCAACAAAAGGACTTTCTTGTCTTCCAGCGTACCGAAAATCTGTCGCGTCAATTCCACCGCGGCATAAGGAATGGAAACGGCCGCATTGCCAATCGCCGTCTCCGTGCGCACGCGCTTCGACACTGTGAGCGCCTTCTGCATCACGGCGTCGAGGAATCGTCCCGAAGTGCCAATTTTCTGCGCCTGCTGCCAGGCTTGTTTCACTTGCGACACCACCTGGGGCTCGCCGACCACCATCGAATCCAGGCTCGATGCCACCCGAAAAATGTGCAGAAGCGCAGCCTCGTCTAACAAGCGGTAGAAATGCTTCCACTCGCACAGCATCAGCCCGTATTCTGAACCAAGCAACCGCATCACGGAGTTCGCCGCCAACGTGACGTCATTTGCCCACAGCCAAAACTCTGTGCGGTTGCAGGTAGCCATGACAATCACTTCATCGATGCCCTCGGCCCGTGACAGTTGCACTAGGGCTTCGTAGCGTCGACTTTCGCTGATCCAGAAGCGCTCTCGCACTGCCACCGGGGCTGTACGATAATTCAGCCCAACCACCATCAAAGTCGGTTCCACGCTTCACTCCTGTCGCCCACAGTCTTCAGAAATGCATGCTTTGGGCCAAAGGCCGGCTGGTTGCCAAAACAGGAACCGTGTTTAGTTTCATTGAGTTAGGAAGGCTTCGGCTGGAGGAGAAGCGGTACTGCTAAGGCTACTTAGCGGGATATCACGCTGAATTCGTGTCTTTTAGCCCGTCGAAGAGCTTCTCACCACAGAGACTCAGAGCGCACAGAAAACCAATCCAAACTACTCGGGGGACGACCGCTAGAGTGATTTCCTTCGATATTTTCTCACTGTCTCTGTGGTGAAAAACCCTCCGCGTGCATTCAGCGAATCCCTTCCGAGGGCACGATATCCTTTAAGACTTTGGTGTGCGGTTCATAGACGCAGAAGGGCTCCTCGTCCAAGTAGTTACCGGTGACGGCAAAGGCACGTGCCCTGCAGCCCATGCAAATATTGCGAAATTCGCAGCACCCGCACTTTCCCTTCAAGTTGTTAGTATCGCGGAGTTGATTGAACACGAAGGAGTTCTGCCAGATATCGGCGAAGGTCTGCTTTTTCAGGTCGCCTGCTAACGCAGGCAAATATCCACAAGGATAAACTTCGCCCTGATGAGAAATGAAACATACCGCGGTTCCCGCCAAACATCCTTTCGTCATCGCGTTCATATCGGATGGATGCGTTCCCGGATGTCCTACCGCCTTGCCGATGCCATGCGGCTTCAATTCGATTCCCGTCGAGCCCGGCATAGCCATCTCGGTAGGACCAATATTCGGTGAACCATTACCTGATGAATAATAACTGGGCGAACCATGCTGTGCTTCAGGGACCGCATGCGCCGCTTCTGCTGCCGCCGCAGAGCGGTGTTCCGCAACCCGCCGTTGTCGAACCACCCGGAAATAATGGGGCGCACAAGTTGCCTTCAACTCAATACCGCCCTCCAGCGACCGGTCATAGAACCAGTTCAGCATCCGCTCATATTCTTCCGGAGGAACCATCTGCTCGGCAGCGATATCCACTCCACACCCTACCGGCACCAGAAGAAAAGTATGCAGCGCATCCGCTCCCAGTGACCGCGCCAGTGCCAGCACATCCGGAAGTTGGTGAGCATTGTGACGGGCGATCGTGGTATTGATCTGCACCGACATGCCGAGATCTTTGAGGTTACGGAAGCCGGTAATGGCGGCATCAAACGCCCCAGGAATGCCGCGGAACGTATCGTGAGTGGCCGCGTCGACGCCATCCAGGCTGATGGCCACACGCTTCACACCACTATCCACAATCTTCTGCGCCACCTGCTTGGTAACCAGAGTTCCATTCGTAGCCAGCGCCACGCGGAGGCCCTTGTCGGTGCCATATTGCGCCAGCTGAAAAATGTCCGAGCGGAAGAGGGGCTCGCCGCCACTCAGCACCAGGATCGGAGAAGACACCTCGGCAATCTGATCGATAATGTCGCGCGCCGCTTGTGTAGACAGATCGGACGGAGAACTCAGCTCCGTCGCGCTAGCCCGGCAATGGATGCAGCGAAGATTGCACCCTTTCGTCAACTCCCAGAAAATCAGCCGGGGTTTCTGCGTTCCTTGACTTGAATGCTGCCCACTGCCGTTTGAAGTGGTCATGTGTCCTCCCAGAACCGGGCGCCGTCGCGCCCACCCACGGCGCAACAATAAAAGAGAAGGGAACTCGCAGCGGTGATAGTCATCACCGTAAATTGTGATTCCCGTCACGAGTGGTCAAGCTTTTGAGAATGTGCGAGTTAGGCAGGCGATGGCCCGTCTTGTGAAGACCGTGGAGAGGTCCTTTCGGCTAGTTGCGGTTTGCGATATCCCGCAGCGCCGTGCTGTTCCGGATCACCAGAGTCGATCCCTTGGATTGCAGAATCTGGCGCTTCTTTAACTCCGCGAATAGCCGTGTGACCGTTTCTCGGGAGGTCCCTATCATCTGCGCGATTTCTTCATGGGTAAGTCGGAGTTTCAACCGGGGTTCCGGCTTGCTGCCTTCGCCGTTCTTCGAACTCCATTCCAGGAGCAGCTTCGCCAGTTTCTCGGCTGCGGAGTGCGACAGTCCAAGCGAGCGCACTTCCTTGCAGGCATTGTGGTACTTTTCGCCCAACTGCTCCGCCACCTTGAAGCAGGCCTCTACGTCTTCTTTCAGAAATTTGAGAAAATCATCGCGCTTGACGAAATTTACCTGACAAGGATCGATCGTCTCGGCCGTGACTTCGTAGGGCTTCCCGGAGATCGTCGCGCTCAACCCCAACACCTCCCCGGGCTCCGCGAGTTTCACAATCATCGTCCTGCCGCTCGGTGAGTTAATCGAGAGTTTTACCCCGCCTTTGCAAAGCACGAAGATGCCTCGAGGCACCTGTCCTTCCACGAACAGTACCGCCCCCTGCGGATAGGCGGTCGCGAACTTGATATTTTCGAAGTTCTGCAGCGCCGTCGGCGGCAGATCGCAAAAAATGCGGTCAGCGCGCAGCTTGCAAGTTAGGCAGCTTTCCACAATCTCCATTCCGTACGGCGATAGCATAGGAACCTCCTGAAACCACATCGTCTGCAGCAATCTCGGGTCAAACACCACGCGCCAGTTCGTCGCGAATCGCATCCGCACAACCCGCAGTCGTGTGGACCCGTCTTCTGCGGCTAGTGTCCGTCCATATCAACCGCTTGGCTGTGCTGCAAGATACATGCCGATGTGACGCGCCTCACAATTCCTCTTCCGATACCGATGTGACGGAGATCACATTCCTCTGTGACGTGTCTAGCTGCGTTATTTCGCTCAAACGGTCATGCTGATTCAGACGAGTGGGACAGAGAAATCCTGGGTACCAATCTGTATGTAAAGGCGGTCGACTGTTTATGAAACGCAAGTTCAAAACCATGGACGCAAACGAGGCGGTCGCCTACGTCGCCTACCGGGTGAACGAAGTCATTGCCATTTATCCCATCACTCCTTCTTCCAACATGGGCGAATGGGCGGACGAGTGGGCCTCGCAGAGAATCCAGAACATCTGGGGGACAGTGCCTCACGTCATCGAGATGCAAAGTGAAGGCGGAGCCGCGGGAGCCGTTCACGGCGCGCTTCAAACCGGTTCGCTGGCCACCACCTTCACCGCCTCCCAGGGCCTGCTGCTCATGATCCCGAACATGAACAAGATTGCGGGAGAGCTCACGCCCACCGCGTTCCATGTTTCGGCGCGCACCCTGGCCACCCACGCCCTTTCCATCTTCGGCGACCATTCGGACGTGATGTCCTGCCGCGCCACGGGCTACGCCATGCTGAGTTCCAACTCTGTGCAAGAAGCGATGGATATGGCGCTGATCGCCCACGCCGCAGCGCTCGAATCGCGCATCCCCTTCATTCACTTTTTCGACGGTTTCCGTACTTCGCACGAAGTCAACAAGATCGAAATGCTTACCGAAGACGATATGCGTGCTCTCATCAACATGGACCGAGTCTTCGAGCATCGGCAGCGTGCTCTCTCCCCCGATCATCCCATTCTGCGCGGCACCGCGCAAAATCCCGACGTCTTCTTCCAGATGCGCGAGCGCGCCAATTCCTACTACGAAGCCTGCCCGAAGATTGTCCAATCCGTGATGGATAAGTTCGCCGAAGTGGTCGGCCGCTCCTATCGCCTCGTGAATTACATGGGTGCTCCCGATGCCGAACGCGTGATCGTGATCATGGGTTCCGGTGCCGAGGTTGCTCACGAAACCGTCGAATCCCTCAACACGCAAGGCGAAAAGCTCGGGCTGCTAAAAGTACATTTATATCGTCCCTTCCCGGTGCAGGCGTTTCTCGAAGCCTTGCCGCCCACCGTCCGCAAAATCGCCGTGCTCGACCGTACCAAGGAATCAGGCGCCATCGGCGAACCACTCTATCTCGACGTCGTCAATTCGCTTCACGAAGGCATCAAAGCCGGCTTCAGCCGTCTGAAAACAGCTCCGGTCGTCGTGGGTGGACGTTACGGCCTGTCCTCCAAGGAATTCACTCCCGCCATGGTCAAGGCGGTATACGACAATCTGAAAGCCGACCAGCCCAAAGATCACTTCACCGTCGGCATTCACGACGACGTCAGCCACACCAGTTTGACGTACGATGCCGGCTTCTCCATCGAGCCAACCAATGTTGTTCGAGCTTTGTTCTATGGCCTGGGTGCAGACGGCACGGTGGGCGCCAACAAGAACTCGATTAAAATCATCGGCGAGAATACAGACAATTACGCTCAAGGCTACTTCGTCTACGACTCGAAGAAGTCAGGCGCGGCAACTATCTCTCACCTTCGCTTCGGCCCGCAGCCCATTCGTTCCAGCTATCTGATCTCCAGTGCCAACTTCGTTGCTTGCCACCAATGGATCTTCCTCGAACGCTACGACATGCTGAGCGCCTTGGTACCGGGCGGCACTTTCCTGGTGAACAGTCCTTTTGGCCCGGATGAAGTTTGGGACCATCTGCCGCGCGCGGTCCAAAAGCAACTCATTGACAAGCACGCGAAGCTCTATGTGATCGACGCCTATCAGGTGGCTCGAGATACCGGCATGGGCAGCCGCATGAACACGATTCTGCAAGTCTGCTTCTTCGCCATCTCTGCAGTCTTGCCCGCGGATCAAGCCATCGAGGCGATTCGCGAATCGATTCGCCACACTTACGGCCGCAAAGGCGAAGAGATCGTCCAGAAGAACATGAAAGCCGTCGACGAGACTCTGGCGCATTTGTTCGAAGTGAAAGTCCCGGCTGACCTTACCAGCACGATTGAATTGCCGCCGCCATTCTCCACCTCAGCACCGGAGTTCGAGCGCGATGTGCTGGGTACAATGTACGCCGGACGCGGCGACGAATTGCCGGTCAGCGCATTCCCCGTCGATGGCACCTTCCCCACCGGAACCGCGAAATGGGAAAAGCGCAACTTGGCGCTCGAGATTCCCGCGTGGGATTCTAAAATCTGCATCCAGTGCGGAAAGTGCGCCATGGTCTGTCCGCACTCGGTGATCCGAATCAAAGTTTACGACTCGAAAGAACTGGAGCACGCTCCCGCAACCTTCAAGTCAACGGAAAGCCGCGATAAAGAATGGGCGGGCCTGAAGTACACAATCCAGGTCGCGCCGGAGGACTGCACCGGTTGCGGCATCTGCGTGGAAATTTGTCCGGTCAAGAATAAGGCCGAGACACGCCTCAAAGCCATCAATATGGTCCCGCAACCACCACTGCGCGTGCCCGAGCGCGAAAACTGGAATTTCTTTCTGAATATTCCCGAACTCGACCGCCGCAACATCAAGGTCGGCAACATCCGCCAACAGCAGGTGCAGGAACCTCTGTTCGAGTTCTCCGGAGCCTGCGCCGGTTGCGGCGAAACTCCCTATCTCAAACTCATGTCGCAATTGTTCGGTGACCGCGCTATCATCGCCAACGCCACGGGATGCTCCTCGATCTACGGCGGCAACTTGCCCACCACTCCCTGGGCGAAGAACGCGGCTGGCCGCGGACCCGCATGGTCCAACTCTCTCTTCGAGGATAATGCCGAGTTCGGCCTGGGCTTCCGCCTTTCCGTTGATAAGCAGACCGAGTTCGCGCAGGAATTGGTCAAGCGTCTGGCAGGAACTATTGGCGAAGAACTTGCCACTGCGCTTCTTACTTCTCCGCAAAAAGACGAAGCAGATATTTACGAACAGCGCCAGCGCGTGGATCTGCTGAAAGAAAAACTACAGGGCCCAAAGTCCGGTGCAAGTGCGAACGACGCCAGGCAGTTGCTCTCCGTAGCCGACCTACTCGTCAAGAAGAGCATTTGGATCGTCGGTGGCGACGGCTGGGCCTATGACATCGGCTACGGCGGCCTCGATCATGTGTTGGCCAGCGGTCGCAATGTCAACGTGCTGGTGCTCGATACCGAGGTCTACTCCAACACCGGCGGGCAGGCATCCAAATCCACACCGCGTGGTGCGGTGGCAAAATTTGCCGCCGGCGGCAAGCCCGGCCCCAAGAAAGATCTCGGCCTCATCGCCATGAGCTATGGCAACATCTACGTCGCCAGCGTGGCCATGGGCGCGAAAGACGAGCACACGCTCAAGGCATTCCTCGAAGCCGAGGCCTACAACGGCCCCAGTCTGATCATCGCTTACTCGCATTGCATCGCTCATGGCATCAATATGACCACCGGCATGTCGGACCAGAAAGCCGCCGTCGATTCTGGACAGTGGTTGCTCTATCGCTACAACCCGGAACGGACGGCCCAAGGCGAGAATCCTCTGACTCTCGATTCCCGCACGCCCACTCGCAAAGTCGCGGATTTCATGCAGATGGAAACCCGCTTCAAAATGCTCACCAAGAGCAACCCGGAGGAAGCCAAGCTGCTGTGGGGCGAAGCGCAAGATGACGCCACTGCCCGCTTCCGCCTCTACGAATATCTGGCGCAGCGCAAAGGCAGCAAAGAACCTGCTAAGCCCGAATGAGGTGCGAACACTGCATGTCAGTCGCAGCCGGCCCGCGCCAATGCAGAGAATTCTTTATTAAATGACGGCGGCGAGGTTGCTTTCAACCTCTCCGCTTGCCAGGAGCAATCATGATCGAACTCAGAACGAACTATCTAGGTTTGCAGCTGCGTACTCCTCTCGTAGCTTCGGCCTCGCCCCTATCCCAGGAGTTGGACAGCATTCGCCGCCTCGAAGACGCCGGCGCTTCAGCTGTCGTGTTGTATTCGCTATTCGAAGAACAGTTGCGCCAGGAAAGTTTCGAACTCGAATACCATCTGACCGAGGGTACCGATAGCTTCGCCGAGGCCTCCAGTTTCTTCCCGCAGCCCAATGAATTTCACCTTGGGCCTGAGGGATATCTGAATCACATTCGCCGCGCCAAGCAAGCAGTGAAGCTGCCGATCATCGCCAGCCTCAACGGCACTACCGTAGGTGGATGGACGCAGTACGCTAAGCTCATTGAAGAGGCAGGCGCGGATGCTCTGGAGTGCAACATATACTCGATCGCCGCCGATCCCGATCTCACTTCCCTCGAGATTGAGAAGGAATATCTCGACATCCTGAAGGCGGTAAAGTCCGTCGGTGACAATTCCCGTCGCCATAAAGCTGAGCCCTTACTTCAGCAACATGGCCAACATGGCGAAACGTTTGGACGAAGTCGGCGCCAACGCGCTGGTCCTCTTCAATCGCTTTTACCAACCAGATATCAATCTCGAGGAACTGGAAATTCAACCGAATGTGCTGCTCAGCGGCCCCCAGGCGCTGCGCCTCCCGCTGACTTGGATCGGCATCCTCTACGGCCGCATCCGCGCGAATCTGGCTGCGACCAGCGGCGTGCACAATTCAGAAGATGTCGTCAAACTCCTGATGGTCGGCGCCGACGTGACCATGCTTTGCTCCGCCCTTTTGCGCAACGGCATCGATCATCTGCGAAAAGTTGAAGCCGGCTTGCTGGAATGGATGGAAAAGCACGAATACGAATCAGTCCAGCAAATGAAGGGGAGCATGAGTCAAATCCGCTGTCCTAATCCCTCCGCTTTCGAGCGTGCCCAATACATGAAGGCAGTGAAGAGTGTCCAGCATGTTGCACTCGCTCACCGCTAGCCAGCAAAGAAAAGCGGGCGCGACCTGCAATTCGCGCCCGCAACTTTTGCTCAACTGAAAACACTTCTCCGACGCCTATTTCTCCTGCAGCGACTCGATGTAATGGGTCAGGTTCACCACGCGTTGCTGCACTTCTCCTTCGTGCCCACGACTCATATTCCAGAACAACTCTCCCCATACTGGCATATCTTTGGATCCGTGTGCGGGAAGATCAGACGTGCCGCGAATAGTGGAAGTGACTTTCATCGAGGGAAATTTCCCCCCGTTGTTTTTGCTGAGCTGGGTAAGGTCCGTGGGGGGAACCTTCAGGGCGCTGGCTGCGGGCCCTCCGCCTTTGCCGTCCGTTCCGTGGCAGACTGCGCAATACGCCTTATACATTTCTTTGCCGGAAACCGGCGACGTGTTCGAAATCGGAACATGTTGGATGACGGTTTTGTTTTGATCCGTGGTATCCTGCGCGATCATCATGCAGCCGAATGCGATCAGGGCAGGAAATATCAAAATCAATTTCTTGCAAGACATTGCGTTTCTCCTTTTAGGCCGAGGGCTCTCACTGAAACCCAAGCATGCTCAGTAACAGACAACCGACTACGTCGCTACAAAAGAAGTAGCAGGAGAAGAAGATGAGCGTTCTTTCCTCTCAACCTATTCATAGTCCACAACTTCACTCGTGGCTGTGATCAAAGACACTATCAAAGCTGCCATTCGTCACGACGAAATACTACTCCAGTAACTACAAAATTCCGAGCAAACTGTGACGTTTCTCTCTATTCGGGGCCTCCTGGCGTGCGCTCCTTCACAAACATCTGTGACTCCTGTCACACCGAATTTTCCCGGCAAAAGTCATACTAACCAGGATTTTGTGGGGTCTTCTCACCGCTTCTGCGTGGAGTTCTCATGCCAAAAGGACGCGTTTCCATCGTCGTCGAGCACTGTAAATCCTGCGGTTTCTGCGTGGAGTTTTGTCCCTCCCACGTCCTCGCTCTCTCTTCCGCTTTCAATTCCAAGGGCTACCATCCGCCCCATGTGGTTCATCCCGAGAAGTGTAGCGGATGTGACCTGTGCGGCATGTATTGTCCTGATTTCGCGATCTTCGCCACCAAGTATCCCGGCGATAAGGCTGGTGTCAAGGCCGATGTCAAGAATAACGACAAGGGAGGTAAAGAATGAAGGCCGATCCTCGCGGAGTTCTTACCGGCATTCACTTCATCGACGGCGACCACGCCTGCTGTGAAGGAGCCCTCGCGGCCGGCGCACGATTCGCCGCCGGTTATCCCATCACTCCGTCCACCGAAGTCGTCGAACGTTTCGCCTCTCGCGTGCCCAAGGTCGGCGGCACTTTTATTCAAATGGAAGACGAACTCGCTGCCTCCATCACGTTGCAGGGCGCGGTATGGGGCGGGGCAAAAGCCTTCACTGTTACTTCCGGTCCCGGTTTTTCTTTGATGATGGAACACATCGGCTACGCCGCCATGACTGAAACTCCCTGCGTCTTCGTCGATGTCCAGCGCGGCGGCCCATCCACCGGCCTGCCCACGCTCCCCGCGCAAGCCGATATGATGCAGGCCCGCTGGGGCTCGCATGGCGATTACGAAATCATCGCGCTCTGCCCCAACTCCCCGCAGGAATGTTTCGATCTCACCATCAAAGCCTTCAACTTGGCCGAAGAATTTCGCGTCCCCGTGATGTTCATGATGGATGAGGTCGTCGGCCACATGACCGAGAAAGTAGTAATTCCTCCCGCTCACGAGATCGAAGTCGTTCCTCGTAAGCATACTCACAAGTCCGTCGAAGACTATCTTCCGTACGGCACCAATGGCGACCAGGTCCCGGAAATGGCGCATGCCGGCGAAGGCTACAACTTTCACGTCACCGGCCTGACCCATGACGAACACGGTTATCCCAACATGACGCCGCCGGTTCAGGACAAGCTGGTTCGCCGCCTGCAAACCAAAATTCGCGACGCTGCCGATCGAATCGCCATGTTCGAGGAAGAAGGACTCGACGGTGCCGATGTCGTAGTTGTCTCCTATGGAATCACTTCCCGAGTGGCGCAGCGAGCTATCGAAGAAGCTCGCGAACAGGGTCTGCGCGTCGGAAAGTTGCGCCTGATTACCGCCTGGCCTTTCCCCGAAAAGAAGATCCGTGAACTCGCAGCCAAGGTAAAGGCGTTCGTCGTCCCCGAACTGAATCTCGGCCAGATGGTACGCGAAGTGGAGCGGGCTGCCGCAGGTCAGGCAAAAACATTCGCCGTATCCCATGCGGGCGGCGGCGTTCACCGGCCCGAAGACATCCTCAAAGTAATCGTGGAGGCCACCAGATGTCAGACAGTTTGATCGATATCGACACGAATAATCCCGCTGTAAACCCGGTCGAGCCTTTCCTTCGCACCGACCGCATGCCGCACATCTGGTGCCCGGGATGCGGCATCGGCACGACGGTCAACTCTTTCGCCCGCGCCCTCATCGATTCGAAAATCGATTTGGGATCGCTCGCGCTGGTCTCCGGCATTGGTTGTACTGGGCGCGTCGCCGGCTACGTGAAGCTCGATTCCTTCCACACCACACACGGCCGAGCCATCCCGTTCGCCACCGGCCTCAAGTTGGCAAATCCCAAGCTGAACGTCGTCGTCTATTCCGGTGACGGCGATCTCTCCGCCATCGGCGGCAATCACCTGATTCACGCCGCGCGCCGCAACATCGATCTGAAAGTTATCTGCGTCAACAACCTGATTTATGCCATGACCGGTGGCCAAACCGCGCCCACCACTCCCGATCACTCGACCACTTCCACCAATCCCTATGGCACATTCGAGCCATCATTCAACTTGCCGCACTTGGTCGAAGCTGCGGGCGCAGTCTACGTCGCGCGTTGGACCACCTTCCACGTACGCCAGCTCTCCCGCTCCATCAGCGAGGCTTTCAAGAAGAAAGGCTTCTCCTTTATTGAAGTGATCTCGCCTTGTCCCACGCTCTATCAGCGCCGCAACAAGCTGGGCGATGGCCTCGACACCATGAAGTACTACAAGGAAAAAAGCAAAGTCCGCAACGGAGCTCCCACCAACGAGGTCGGCCTCACCATGACCGGCGAAATCGTTGTCGGCAAATTCGTAGACCGCGATCGCCCCGATTACGGCTCGATGATGCGCGCCCAATTCACTGAATCGTTAGGCGACAAATACGTAGAACAAGACGAAAAAGAGGTACCGGTATGCAGCTAACTGAAATCCGAGTCGCAGGCTTCGGCGGCCAGGGCGTAATCCTCTCGGCCATTCTCCTGGGCAAAGCCGCCTCCATTCATCAAGGCGCCTTCGCCACCATGACCCAAAACTTCGGTCCGGAAGCCCGCGGGGGCGCCTGCAGCGCCCAGCTCGTGCTCTCCAATTCGCCGATCTTGTACCCCTACGTCACCAAGCCTGACATTCTGGTCGTGATGTCGCAGGAAGCCTACGTCCGCTTCGTTCCCGAGCTGAAAGATGGCGGCATGCTGATCGTTGAGCAGGACTTGGTGCGCGTCTCCGACATAAATAAGGAGATTCAGGTCTACAGCGTGCCCGCCACCCGCATTGCCGAGGATCTTGGAAAGCGCATGGTATTGAATTCCGTGATGGTGGGGTTCTTCACCGCCGTCACTCATCTTCTGGAAGCCGACGCCGTTCGCAAAGCCGTGGCAGATTCCGTCCCGCCCAGCTTCTTGGATCTAAACCTGAAAGCCTTCGAAAAAGGCTTCGAATATGGCATCAACGCGCTGACCGCTACTACCGAGATTGCGGATACCCAACTGCAGGTGCAGTACTCACCGGAGTAGCCTCGAAGTTACCGAGATGCTCGTGTGGGCACAGCCGCCCTCGGCTGTGCGTTCGAGCGAAGATCGATGGTTTCCTTCCTCACCCTCGAATAACCGGCCTCCCGCCGTTGCATTCTTCAACTTTCGGTGTTGCAATCTACATCTTTACCAGCTCCGTCGTAAGTAATTGATTGCAAAGCTCGATCATTTCTGTTCATCTCAAACGCTAGAAACACCAGCTTTGGCCTGTTGCGATTTCTATCAAGTCGCTGTTGCCAACTTCATCGCACCCTCTGGCTTCTTAACATTGCCGCTCGTCTAACTATCTCATTCAGCGGTAGATCGCCCCGTTTGCTTTACCCTCTTGCAATCCGCCTTACCTTGGCATGGCGATTGCCTTTAGAAAAGTGTGAGTGGCTCGCAAAGATAAGAATAACGACGGCCCTCCGACGAGGTGACTTATGACAGTCCTACTGGTTCTCTTCACATTCGCAAGTTTTTTGCTAATCGATCATTTCCGCAGCCGCCACGCAGTTGTACGGCCTGCATTGCAAGTTGCCGCAAAGCAGGAAGCAAACGCGCCACGATTGCAGCCCTCTCTGGTCGGCGGCTTCGCGGTTCCGGAGAATTTGCGCTATCATCCCGGCCACACTTGGGCATTAAGTGAGAGCCCCAGCCTGGTCCGCGTCGGCATGGATGACTTCGCCTCCAAGCTGACCGGCAAGCTCGAGAGCATCACGCTTCCGCAACGCGGCCAGTGGATTCGTCAGGGCCAGAAGATGTGCACCATTCATCGCGACGGCCACACCGTGGACCTGGTTTCGCCCATCGAAGGCAGCGTCTCCGACATCAACGAAGCCATCGTGAAAGATGGCAAGCTCGCCCTCCGCGATCCTTACGGCGAAGGCTGGCTGGTCACCGTGCAGTCCCCCGATGCCAAGACGAGCTTCCGCAACCTGCTCGGCGGCGCGATGGCTCGCTGGTGGACCGAAGAGTCGGCAAGCCGCCTGCAGCGTCACCTGCCAATGCAAATGGCCGGTGCAATGGCCCAGGACGGCGGCGTAGCTGTAGACAACGTCTCCGCCCTGATCCCAGACGCAGAGTGGCTGCCTATAGCGAAGGAGTTCTTCCTGTCATAAGTGCAAGCAATCCGCGAACACTCACTCGCGGAGGACCGCAGCAAAACCCGCCGCCCGGATCCAAGGCTAACCAGCCAGGACACCGGGCGGCCGGTGCTTTATAAGCACCATCATCCGAGCGTGGCCGGAACCCGAACACTATCATCCTGAGCGTAGCCGGAACTTCACGAAGTGAAGCTCCAACGGAGTCGAAGGATCCTACATTGCCCCGAGAGTCCGGACTTGAAGATGAACTCAGAAGCTTCGCGCGGGCTGGACTCGTTGCACCGGCATCACCGAGCTCTGGCAGGTCGTGCAAAGCGCACTTTCCTTAAGATCAATCCACTCCACCGCGTGGGACGACGCCATCGCGCAGCGGTAGTCATCGCAATGAGTCAGATTCAGCGTGTGTCCAACTTCGTGCACCGCTTCCTTGATCAGGCGCTGGCGAAACAGCTCCCGGTCGGAGGGTAATCCATAGAATTCCTGCCGCAGACGATGCGCCGAGACCACCGCGCACGGACCCCCCACCTGCGCCTCGCCAAAAACAAAAGTGAGAATTGGGATGTACATGTCTACAGCCCCAATACCCAGCATCCGCCAGGAGTCCGCAGTCAAAAAGCTCTGCATGCGCTGCAGAATTTCGGAAGAGTGATACTGCTGCCGCTCGCCGTGAAATGCGAACTCCGGATCCAGGCGCACCGGGAGCACCCTGCAGGGAACGCGCAGAGCTTCTTCAATGGGCCGACAAAGATCCTTCAGCAGCCCGTCCTCCACATTCCCGATCGGCAGCAGATGCAGTAGCTTCATCGCGTGCCTTCATCGGGCAACTTCATCGGCCTTCTTATCTCGATCCACCGAGGTGCGAGTCCAGCCATATTTCTTCAGCTTGTGATAGAGCGTGACTCGATCGATGTCAAGCAGTTCCGCCGCACGGCTCTGATTGCCTCCACATTCCTCCAGTACCCGCAGGATGTGGCTGCGCTCGATGTCCTCAAGGCTCTTGCTCGCACCGTTGGAGCTTGTTCCGCTCTGCGATTTGAAGATGAAGTCTTGCTCCTTCAGTTCCGGCTCCTGCCCCACCACCATGGCGCGCTCGACCGCATTCTCCAGTTCGCGCACGTTGCCCAGCCAGGGCTGCTGCTGCAACAAGTTCATGGCCGCAGGCGCTACCCGAGTAATGCGCTTGTTCATGGCCAGTGAAAGCTTACGGACAAAGTGATCCACCAGCAGCGGAATATCTTCGCGGCGTTCGCGCAACGGCGGCAATTCGATACGGAAAACGTTCAGCCGGTAGAAAAGATCGGGACGGAACTTGCCTTCCTCGATCAATTTCTCCAGATCCTTGTTGGTAGCGGCGATGCAGCGGAAATCGACCTTGATGATCTGGTTTCCCCCCACGCGCGTGATTTCGCGCTCCTGCAGCACGCGCAGCAGATCAGTCTGCGTCTTGAGAGAAATGTCGCCAATCTCGTCCAGAAAAACCGTTCCGCCCTCGGCGATCTCAAACTTACCTTTCTTCCGATACTGCGCGCCCGTGAATGCGCCCTTCTCATGGCCGAAGAGTTCGCTCTCCAGAAGCGTCTCGGTCAGCGCACCGCAGTGAATCACCACCAGAGGGTGAAATCGCCGTGGGCTGGCCTGATGAATCGCGCGCGCCAATAATTCCTTTCCAGTTCCGCTTTCGCTGGTGATCAGCACTGTAGCGTCCGTGGGCCCCACCGTCTCAATCGCATCAAAGATCTTGCGCATGGCAGCGCTTTGGCCGATCAGATCTCCCGGCCGCGCCACTTCTGCCACGGTTTCCCGCAATAGAACGTTCTCCTGCACCGTCCGCTTATGCGCCAGAGCGTTCTTCACTAGATGTGCGATCTCGTCGGGATCAAGCGGCTTGGTCACATAATCGTATGCACCGTTCTTCAGTGCCGTAACCGCGGTCTCGACCGAGGCATAGCCGGTCATCATGATGACGATCAGCTCCGGATCAACTTCATGCATGCGACGCTGCAGTTCGATCCCATCCGTACCGTGCATCTTGATATCGACTAGAGCGGCATCCCAGCGTTGCTCCGCCAGTCGTGTAAGTGCGTCGCTGGCGTTCTCCGTGGTTGCTACTTCATAGCCTTCTTCGCGAAACCATTTGCCCAGCGAGTCGCGTACACTCAGTTCGTCATCCACGATCAGCAGCTTTCCCTGTGTGCTCACTTCAGTCACCTCACCTTCATTCCCTCATGCTCGGGGCCAACGGGTACCAGCGCCTCGTCTGCCGCTTGCGTCGGCAGGCTCACGATGAAGGTCGTTCCACGGCCCAACTCTGACTTCACATCGATGTGGCCGTTATGCCGCTCCACAATGCCGTGGCTGATGGCCAGGCCCAGCCCCACTCCGTGCCCATGTTCTTTTGTAGTTAGGAAAGGTTCGAAAATATGTGGCAGGATGTCAGGTGCGATGCCCGATCCGTCGTCGCGAACCTGAATCTCGATTTCGCTCTCGTCGTCGGTTAACTGAACGTCAATCCAGAGATTGCCGCCGCGCGGCATGGCATCGATCGCATTCATGATGAGCGCGATAAGGACTTGTTCAATCTGCGCCGAGTCGCAAGGAATGCACGGAACATCCTGCGAAATTTTCAATTGCAACTCAATGCTTGCCAGATCCAATTGGTGCCGCACCAGCAAGAGGCAACGATCGATCACCACACGCAAGTCTGTCGACTGAACGTTCATCGGCGCGGTGCGTGACAGGCTCAACAAATTCTTGATCAGTTCGCCGCAGCGCCGGCTTTCCGCGGCGATCATCTCCAGGCTTTGCATTGCCTCTTCGCGTTTTTCGTGTTCGGCTTGCCCGGATTCCACCCACTTTCGCAGCAGCTTGGCGTAGGTCAGAATGCCAGAGAGCGGATTATTCACTTCGTGCGCCACCACCGCAGCCATCTTGCCCAGAGACGCCATCTTTTCCACGTGCAGCATGTGATCGTGTGCGCTTCTGAGTTCTTTGGTTTTCTCGTCGACACGATCTTCGAGGGTCTTCGCCCACGTTACGATTTCTTCATTGGCCGCACGCAGCTGCAGACTCATCCCGTTGAACGAGCGAGCCAAATCCCCTACTTCATCACGGGATCGCACTTCGATCTGGTAACCAAGCTGCCCCCGCGAAAGATGTTCCGTGCCTTTCTCGAGTGCCTTGATGGGTCTGCCGACCACTCGCCACACAAACAACCAGCTCAACAGTGCCACCAGCAGCATTGCCGCCGCAGTGTAAGCCAGCATGCGTGTGCTGCTGACCGTTAGCTGCGCGTCAGCTTTCGCCAGAGACAGATTGGTATCCAACACGCCGAGGACTTGCTGGCTGGCAGGATGCGCATGGCACGCGGCATTGGAACAGCTGGCTTGATTTTCGATGGGCGTGATAATTCCAAGCACCCGGTGCCCGCCGCCATTGCGATAAATACGAAAGCTGTCAGGACGATTCAAACGAGCCAGCGGCTGTGATTGATTATGGCAGCCGTAGCAGGCCTCTGCCGTCTTGTCGAGAACGTGGCTGACTTCCGTTGGATCAGTGGAGTAGCTGACGCGCCCCTCCTGGTCCAGGATGCGAACCTTGACCATGCCGGGCTCTTCTGCCATGGTTTGAATCGCGTGGTAGAGCCCCTCGCGATCGTTGCGCAGCATGTAGTACGTGGTGCTGCGCTTGATTACATCGCTGACCCGCTCGGCGCTCGCCAGAGTAGCTGCTTCCAGATGTTGCCGGTGCAACCGGATGTTCAAGTATCCGAGGAGGGCGAAGATCACCACCATCACCGCCAACAGGGACCCAATCAACTTTGCACTAATGCTATACGTCAGCCGCTTCCGTCGTAGAGCGTCGCGAGTTGTTTCAATCTCCAGCATGACTCAACACCGCTGTAGCGATCTCGGGCACGCTTTCGCTTGGTAGAGTGCTCTTCACGGCATGTTCTTCTTCGGGGAAAATAGGCAAGTATCGAACAGCTACACCAAACAGCGCGAAGCCCAGCGCAATAATCATTAGCGTGACCGAGAATTCGGTCCACTTCGGCATGTAGTGATGGCCGACGTAAGTCTCAAATCCCGTCAGGCTGACATTCAGACGGTTGGTGATAAACCCGAGCAGACTGAACACGGACGCCAGATACAAACCGCTGGGCGACAACCTGACCTTCTTGAAGCTGAGCATCGTAATCGGGATCACGAAGGCCAGCGTCAGTTCGAGCCACAGAAAATACGCTTCGTAGCTTGGTTTAATGATTTGTCCCAGCATGCCGCGATGGAAGTAATCTTCGAAGCGCAGCAGGGCATTCACCCACAGAGCAACCAGGAGCGCGCCACCCAATTCGACCAGCACCGGCAGTTCAAGGTGACGGCCCAGAGCCTTCGCGCTCTGCGTAGACTCGAAGATGGTCATCGCCAAACCCACCGCAATCGCCGATCCGAAGAAGAGAAACGGCAGCGCAGGCGTGTACCAGAAGGGATGCAGCTTGCTCGGCATAATCAAATAGAGCGACCCGAGCGAACTCTGGTGCAATGTTGAAAGCAGAATGCCCAGCACCACCAGCACCGCGTAGATCTTTTTGATCCACTTAATGGGCGTTGTCAGCTTAAAGCGCTCCAGCACATTTGGAAGAAATTCGAAGAACAGCACCGTAGTGTAGGCCATCACGCACATGCCGACCTCGAACATGACGGAGTGCGGATTCATGTAGATCAACTGGTGCCAGATGTACCAGGGCCGGCCTAGATCAAACAGCAAGCCAACGATGAAAAGCAGATAGCCGAGAAACGCTGTCAATACCGCAGGGCGTACGACGCTGTGCAGTCTTTCCACGTTGAACAAGTAAACTGCACCGATCACGCAGAAGCCGCCCGCCGCCAGCATCACTCCGCACAAGCAGTCGAATCCGATCCACAGGCCCCAGGGAAACTGGTCGGACATGTTTGAAACCGCGCCTAAACCGCGAAAATAGCGAATAAATGAGGAGTACAAGCCCATCGCCATAATCACAAGAAACACAACTCTCCAGAAGGTCAGCTTGATCTTCATTTCTTGCTCCCGTTTTGCTTTTCACTGCCTTCAACGGCGGCTACTTCTTCGCGGCGATGCGAGATCCAATAAATGCCGCCCAGCACCAACGACCACACGGGGATGAAGTCCGGAACTTTCTCCATTACTCGGCCGGTATATTCCGGCATCGGAGTGTCGCCAATTTTCGCGGACGGGGGATAGCCGTACTCTTCCACATTCATGCTGGAGAGAATCAGGACGCAGGTTCCGCCCACTTCGTGAAGGCCATAAATCCGGGGCTGGTAGTTCGAGGGGTTATCGCGGATGCGGGCTTGCGCTTCCTTTATCAGGTCGTCGCGATCCCCGAACTTGGTAGCGCCCGTCGGACAGATCTCGGCACATGCTGTCTGCTTGCCGGCGACCACGCGGTCGGGACACATAATGCATTTGCGGACCCGTGGATTCAGCGAACCCCATTCGTACTTGGGCTGGGCGAAGGCGCAGGCCACCATGCAATACCGGCAGCCGATGCACTTCCACACGTCGTAGACGACCGGGCCTTCTTTTGTTTTGTGGAAAGCTCCAACCGGACAGACCGATGCGCACGCGGGACGCTCGCAGTGCATGCAGAGCCGGCGCATGAACTTGTCGTCCTTGGTCATGACGACCGTATATTTATGTTCCGACTGAACTGCTTCCGCGGCCACCCTATCGTCGTAGGGCAGCTTGTTCTGTTGCGCGCACGCGGCCTCACATTGCTTGCAACCGATGCACATGGTTGCGTCATATAGCAGCGCCTTACTCATGGAAATTTCTCCTCGGCGCTTTCCCTCGGGCCTTCCGTTCCAGAGAAATTAAGTAAGAGTGCGTGAGGATGACGGAACCGTTTAGGAAGCGCGCAGAATGCCCTCCGCGGATCAGGCGAAAAAGTACCGGGCTCGGATTGGCCAGCATCCGGAGCCCGGTGGGCCGTTCCATCCGGCGAAGCAAATCCTGAGAGAGGAGATCGTCTTCTGGCAACGAATCGGCGAGCTTGTACGCGGTCCGCCGAATTGAGCCGGACATCTTCATACTCCCCCACGCTTCTTCACCCGCCGCGGTCGCGAAACGCGCGCGCGGCGGGTGAAGAGAGGAACAGCCAATCGCAGCTACTACTTCTGCAAGCTCCGAACGTAGGTGACAATCATCTTCGCCTGGTCAGGAGTCAGACTCTTAACCGTCGCTGGGTGCTTTGCCTTTTCCGTGATGTCCTTGGCCAGATCTGCGTCAGAGGCTTTCTTGGCGTCATCGGAAACCAGGCTCGGAATCTTCGCGGCTGGCTTGCCCGCTGCATCCGCTCCGTGGCAAGCTGCGCACTTTGCTTTGTAGAGCGAGGCTCCGTCATCGGCTGCCCAAGACAGATTCGGGATCAGAATGAATAGCCCCACCGCGATTGTCATTACCAGCACTACCAGCTTCGTGGT
The DNA here is from genome assembly GCA_963760855.1 of uncultured Acidobacteriaceae bacterium. Taxonomy (GTDB): domain Bacteria; phylum Acidobacteriota; class Terriglobia; order Terriglobales; family Acidobacteriaceae; genus Sulfotelmatobacter. Next base: position 388,133 of record CAVXFD010000011.1, read on the forward strand.
CTTCATGATTTCTCTTCTTCTCCTTGTATAAGTTTGCAACTCGATGAAAACAGCGACTCTTCTCGCAACCCGAGCTACTTTTGTTGCGGAAGTGAACACCAACAACGCAAACATTTTCTTCACTCTATGTAAAAGAACTCAGCAACCCAATCGCTGCCTAGTTGAGAGTTTCAACACTGGCGAGAATAGACGCAGTGATCCAGGTCACCCACAGCGGTGACTCCGTAGAAAGAACCAAAATACCCTGAACCAGCCTGGAATCTTTGGTCACGCAAACGGGTGACTGGGGTCACGGTGGGACCCGCCAGAAAGAGAGAAGATTCAGCCAGTAGCGAGGTGAGCCATGTCAACGCTCACAACGGTTCTGCTTGCCTTGATGATGATTGGAGTTTTGGCGATCCTGCTGAGAGTCGCGGTGATCATGGAGCGCGTTGAGCACCTGCATGGACCCAGCCACAATGCAGGACACCATGCAATCTTCGGCGCTGCATCTTCTCATATTCCGAAACTACGCTAGGCAACGTGACGACCAGATACCCGCACGACCATCGCATACAGGAGAAATCACATGAGCACGCTTGTGCTGGATTCAAATAAGGATAAGAAAGCCGACCTGGCCGGACCCGGAATCGGCGACTACAAAGAATTGGAAAAAGTTCTGCCGCGTGGTTATCGTTCATTGCTCAACCCGAAAGAGACACAGCAAGCCATCTTCCAGGTGAAGCGCTACATAGAAGATAACTTGTGCAAGGAACTCAACCTGATGATGGTCGAAGTCCCACTCATCGTCGATGTCGAGAGCGGTGTCAACGACATGCTGGATCGCGACGGCTCGCGTACCCCTGTACAATTCCATATTTCCAACGATCGTAACCTGCATCCCATCGAAGCGCAGGTAGTGCAGGCCGCAACCAAATGGAAACGGGTCGCGCTCAGGCAATTCGATTGCAAGGTCGGCGAGGGCATCTGCACCGACATGCGCGCCGTGCGCAAGGATTATTTCCTCGATCACGACCACTCCGCCTACGTCGATCAATGGGACTGGGAGCGTACCATCATCGGCGAGCAACGCACTCTCGAATTCCTGAAAGAGACGGTTCGCAAGATCTGGAAAGTGATCGTCGGAGCAGAGAAGTTCGCTCAAAACTTATTTCCGCAATTGAAAGATTACCGCTATCCCGATCTGCCCGAAGAGTTGATCTTCCTGCATGCCGAGGAAATCCTCGACCTCTATCCCGACCTGCCACGCAAGCAGCGCGAGACTGCGATTCTGCAAAAGTATCCCGCAATCTTCATCATCGGCATCGGCTGGCCGTTGAAAGATGGTTATCCGCACGAGATGCGCGCCGCCGATTACGACGACTGGGTTACCGACACTCACGACCAGACCAGCAAAGACACCCACGGCCTGAACGGCGACATCCTCGTTTGGAATTCGGTGACCAAACGCCGCCATGAACTGACGTCGATGGGAATCCGCGTCACGGCGGAGACTCTGAAGAAGCAACTGACACTCGCCGGGCAGCAAGACTTCATGAAACTGCCTTACCACCAGGCAATTCTGAACCACGAAATCCCACTCTCCATCGGCGGCGGCATCGGCCAGTCGCGCACGCTGATGCTGCTACTTCGCAAAGCCCATCTTGGCGAAGTCAGCGTCACTGTGTGGCCAAAGGTATTAAAGGAGATGTGCGCCAACAAGAATATTTTTGTCCTGGAGTAGAAGGTTAGAAAGCGTGTTCAGTGAATTGATTTTGGGTAGGGCACGGCTTTAGCCGTGCCGATGAGGGCCTCTCAAGACAAGGGCTTTAGCCCCTGAGGAGCCATTTCCTGTGGTAGCTACACTCCTACCGGCAGCTCTCGCGCCAACATGACCGGCATGTGGCTCTTCACAGCCGTGGCCAACCGCCCGATCCCTTCCCGTATCTGCTCCGGCGCAGCGTTAGAGAAGTTCAGCCGCATGTGCCGGCTGCCTTCGTCTGGATCGTTGGCATAAAAGGAATTGCCCGGTACGAACGCCACATTGTGTTCGATCGCCGACTGGAAAATCGCCCGCATGTCCAACCCTTCGGGCAGCGTGACCCACAAAAACAGTCCGCCATGAGGATGAGTCCAGGTGACCCTGGGAGGGAAGTTTTCTCTCAAAGCCTGCAACATCACGTCTCGCCGTTCGCGATAGACCTGACGAATCAGCTTCACATGCTTGTCGAGGAACCCATCGCGCGCCACTTCGTAAGCTACGAACTGAGTAAACGTAGAGGTGTGCAGATCGGCGCCTTGCTTCAATTGCGCCAGTTTGATGATGATCTCAGGCGGAGCGACAATCCATCCCAGGCGAAGCCCCGGAGCCAGCGTCTTCGAAAACGTGCTCAGGTAAATGACATTGCCAATCGAGTATCCACTGTCCCGGCGCAGGTTTTCACGGTCAAGAACCACCAGCGGTGGAAGATGCTCGCCCTCATAGCGCAACTGGCCATAAGGATCGTCTTCGACAATCGGAATCCCGTACTTGTCCGCCAGCAGAACCAGTTGGTGACGGCGACCTTCCGACAGCGTAGTCCCAGCCGGATTCTGGAAGTTGGGCAGGATGTACATGAACTTGGGGCCGGAACGCAACGGCTTCTCCACCAAGTCGGTCCGCAACCCGTCGTCATCCACCGGAACCGAAACATATTCCGCGCCATACACGTTTAAAGCCTGCAGCGCGCCGAGATAAGTTGGCGCTTCCACCAGCACGCGGTCTCCGGCATTGACGAAGAGTTTCCCGATCAGGTCCAGAGCCTGCTGCGAGCCGGAGGTGATCAAGACGTTTTCGACCCGCGCCTTGATCCCGTACCGTGCCATGTTGCTGGCAATCAATTCGCGCAGCGGCTCATAGCCCTCGGTAGCCCCGTACTGCAGGGCCGAAGCCGCTTGTTGCGTAAGCACTTTATGGCATGCTTCTTCAAATCGCTGGATCGGGAACACATCCGGAGCTGGCAGGCCTCCGGCAAAAGAAATCATTCCGGGACGTTGCGTGATCTTCAACAGCTCGCGAATCTGCGAACTGGTAACGCCCTTGCAACGCCGTGCGTATCGTGCTGTCCACGCCGTGGACATTCTGGCCTCCGT
>CAVXFD010000012.1:0-78339 GCA_963760855.1 uncultured Acidobacteriaceae bacterium
GATTCGAACCCCCGATACCCTTTCGGGTATGCCGGTTTTCAAGACCGGAGCCATCAACCACTCGGCCACCTCTCCGCTCTAGTACAGTTTTACTACAAACTCCTCGTTCCGCGGGACAGTTGGCTCTCGAGGTTTTATCGGCTATAACCGACCCACTCGAGGTCGGCCTGTCCAACTCTTGTGCAGTCTTTCGGCACAAAAATGCGGAGATTTCCTGGGGTGTTAGTCCTCTAGAAAGTAGCATCAAAGCTGAGTGACATTTTCCAGCATCAAGCGGGTGCTCGCGAACACTTATCGCGATGCAATCAAGAACCAGACCATCCAAGCCGCGGCAGCACTCTCCTACTATTCCATCCTGTGCGTGTTTCCAGCATTGATTCTGCTGTCAGCGATGGTAGCGTATATTCCGCTGCCAAACTTTTTCGAGGATGTGCTTGTAGGAATAGGGCGGGTAGTGCCATCCGGTACTATGCCCGTAATCTACGGGGTTCTCAATGACATTCTGGGCAAGAATCGGGCGTGGCTTTCGCTCGGAACGCTAGGCACAATCTGGGTAGTTTCGGCCGCCTTCGACGAGACGATTGAAGCCTTGGACGCAGCCTATGACGTCATCGATCGCCGTCCGTTCTGGAGAACGCGGCTTCTGGCCGTGGGCCTGGCTGCCCTCACTGGATTCTTTCTCACTTGTGCGATCGCCACCATGGTGATTGGGCCGATCATCGGCCGCCGGATGGCACGCGAGTTCTCGCTTCCAACCGCCCTCCTCTCTGTCTGGCCCTGCATCCACTGGACTATTGCAGTCGGTTTCACGGTGCTTGCCGTCGCGAGCATTTATTTTCTTGCTCCCAACATAAAACAACGATTCCGAGCCACGCTGCCAGGAGCAATTCTTTCGACCGCCGGTTGGATGGGACTCTCGCTTCTGTTGGGCATTTATTTTCGATACTTCGAGAACTATAACCGTACCTATGGAACGCTGGGTGGCGTGATGGCCCTCATGACCTGGCTTTACTGGGCTCACTTCATTCTGTTGATTGGGGGAGAGCTGAATGCGGAACTGGTGAAAGAGAGAAATCGCGAACCACGCGGGGATCGCGCGTCTCCGGGCGTCAAGAGCATAGACCGTGTCGCATAGAAAAGCAGGCGCACCTTGTGGATTCAATTAGGGGTTCCAATGAACCGCCGGTCTAGAACTTCGTGTGGTACTTGCCATCTACTGAAACTCCCCCCACTTCGTCACGAGTGACGCTCACCGACCAACGCTTGTTGATCTGGTAGTCTCCCTGCACGATTTCGCTCCCCGGCTGCGACAAGTCGGTTGAAAAAGTGAACAGAAAATTCTTGGTCACGCGCTGCTGTATTGCGACCCGGGCGGAAGGATTCTGATTGTTCCCGCCAAGTAGAGGATCAATCTGCAGGCTGGAAATTCCAGCGAGATGCTGAACTCCGCCCGTGACCTGGCTTGCGACTTGGGAGGCAATCATGGAGTCGGTGGTCTGGCCGGAAGCGCTAGCCTCCTGCGTAGTTTGGCCATTGGCGATCAGGTTGATAATATCGGCCGTCGCCAGTGGGGGATCGGATGTATACGAAGTAGTCAACTTATCGAACGGACCGCGCAGCGTGAGGGTCAAGTTGTATTGTTCGACCGTGGTTGTGGCGGAGATGTTTAGCACGGGAGCGGTTTCGTTGGGATTGTCGAAGCTGATAATTCCGCGCTGAAGCTGGTAGCGCACGTTGCGGTAGAAAAGCTCACCGGAGGTCAGATCAGTTCTGCCGATGATCACCGGATTGGCGGCGGTACCGACCACCTGCACGTTTACTTGTCCCTCGAGGCTGACCTGGGAACTTGTCGCACTTAAATTGGTTTTCGACTGAACGCTAACCGCAAGCCTAACGTTGTCGGCAAAGCCAGGCTGCGGGGGGACGACATTGCCGCTGAATTGATCGCTGAATTTTGTGATGTCGAAATCGGGAGTGAATGAAAGCGAATCGATCAACACCCGTCCATTTAAAGTAGACGCCGTGTTCGTTCCGCTCAACGCTAAATTAGCATCGAGGAGCGCTCTAACTCCGTCCGGATAGCGAAGCCGCACCGACTTACTCTGCATCGAAACGCTGAACTGCAGATCGGGACGGTAGGAGATAGATCCGCCAAGAGAAACCTCTCCGCCCCCCACTTCGCCGTTAACACCCGAGAACTGCAGGCTGCGATCGTTGACCTCAATCGTGCCATTGAGCTTTTGCACTCCGAGAGGAGCGGTAGCGGTAGATAAAGCCACATCCTGAATATGAACTAGCCCCTGAACCATCGGGTCCTTCGGCATTCCGGATGCTCGAAGGTCCAGCGCGAGAGTTCCTGAGCTCTGCAGGTCAGGATCCATAATTCGAAGAACGCGCACGTCGATGGTACCCTGCGCATTGAGGTTGGCGGGCGCCGATGTTGTTCCACCCACAGGAATGCTGCCCCGAACCCGCATCGACGTTCCCGTGCCGCGAATTTCGGCCGGCTGCAGCGTGATTACAGAGTTGGAGTAATCCGCTCGGATCGGGCTGGCAGCGCCAATTTCTAGCGACTGATAACTGGCCTTCAGGGTAGGTATCGTTACGTGGGCTTCGAAGCGCGACTTATCCTTCAGCGGGCCCTTGAAGTTTGCGTGTAGTTCGGTCTCGCCCTGAACCCCTTGAGGGGCGCTGGGCAAATACAACGCGAGTAGCGGATCGAGCGGCACAGGGCCAGTGTCGACGGAAGCTTCAATGTAATAGTCGCCGCTGAGCTCAACATTTGCGCGAGACTGAACGGATGCCTGCGCGATTTGCGAATCCAGTGTCAATTCTGCACGATGGTTCGCTACTTCGACCTGGCATTTGATTTGTGAAATCGATTTATCGCGCAGCGCCAGTTGAGGCACCTGCACTAACGCCGTTAATTGCGGATTGTCCAAAGTTCCTGTTCCGCTGGCGGAAATGGTCAGAGTGCCGGAGACGCCAAGGTTCTTCGACCGCACCGTCTGCAGCTTTTGTAATGCGACCGACGGAGCATTCAGTCGCACTGTGTACGTCTTTGTATTTAGCGTATAGGAAACACTCCCGTTCGCCGAACCCGCCGGCAGACTCACGTCGAGCGTCGAGGTTACGGAATTCTTGTCAGCGCGGAATGTGGCCCCGAGATGCTGAATCGCTTCATCGTAGGCGCGCGCACCGTCAATTTTGACGGATCCGCTACCCGCCGGATTGATTGCAGAGCCGTGAAACGAAATATCTGCTGACAAGTTCCCTGAAACGGGATAGTGCAAGTCAGTGAGACGTTGCAAATCAGCGATAGCCATGTGCTGCACTGACATGCTCACGGTCGCCGGGTTGGACGGATGATAGGACCAGTCTTGTAATGAGACGTTGGCATTCAGCAAGGCCTTGCCTTGATGTGCACTCACCAGCACCGCATCGCGCACTGCGATCTGCGAAGGACTGGCCTGGACGCCGAACTTCGCCATGCTCCATTCACTGCCCTGCACTTTCAAGTTCTGCGCACTGAACTGGCCTGTCACTTGAGGGTTGCGCACTGAGCCCCGCACCTGCGCTTGCAACGACGCGGATCCGGCTATCTCCAGTGACGCACTAGCCTTCCCGCTCCAGGCCGAAATCATTCCGGCAAGCTGGCGCAGATCACCGCTCTCGGCTTGAACCCGCAGCGTTGAATGGTTGCTGACCTCGCCTTGCGCGGAAATCGAAGCCGAAGGAATCCTCATCGAAATGTCGCGAAAAGCAAGAATGTTTCGCTGAGCGTCGTAGGTAGCATGAATATTTCCGTCGACCGGTACTGCCTTCAATGAAGGCTGAGTCGTACCATTTGAATGGCTCCTTAGAATCAATTCTGCGCGAACCAGCATTTCATTGAATCCGCCAGACCAGGAAGCATCGACGGAGCCGTCAACTCCGCTTATCAGAACTAACCGCTTCACTCCCGCTGTACGAGCAGCCTGCTGCGCCGCTTGCAGCGAGATTCCGCGTAACCTTGTTCGGAGTTTGCCAACCACCTTTGTATCCAAATTCTGAAGTTCAACATCCGCGGAGACCGCTCCGCCGAGCGTTTCGAAAGCAACATCGCGCGCCTGCAAAGTACCATCCTGCAATTGATATCGTCCTTGCAACCGACGAACATCCAGCCGGCCTTCCGAGGACGATGCGGTTAGCTGGTTACTGGCCATCTGACCATCAATCGAAACGCTTCGTAGCAGTTGCTCGTTATCCTCGCCGTGATAGTGAATCGTTCCCGCTAGCGACACATCCCCAGAAGGCGTCACCGGCCGCGAGATCGCAGAGAAATCCTGCGCGTGAACGCGAAGATCGTAGCGGCCATCGATTGTCGGGTTCGCGTAATTGGTCAGCTCCGCATTCAGAGAAAGAGCACGAAGTCCCCACCTTGAGCAACGCCGATTCGAGCGAAAACCGTGCCGGAGTGGCACTGAACCGGGCCTCAAGACTGTGTACGAACGACGGGGCGCTCCCGTAGCGAAGTGTTCCGCTGTTATAGGAAATCGCGCCGTCGTAGCGGGTCTCGATTGGCGCGAACTGTGTTTCTATTTTCAGGCCGTATAGATCCGCGTTAAGTGGAATCACCTTATCGTTGTAATGAATCTCGCCAGCAGTAAGAAGCACATGCCGTGCGGCCAGATCGAATACGCTGGTGCTGCCGCCGCTTTGCTTTCTCGAAGACTGTGGCAAGTTGCTCTTGCCGTTGCGGTCAATTTCCACGTGCGCTACAGGACGTTCAATCAAAAGTTGACTAAGCGAAAACTTGCGGCGGAGAAGAGATTGAATCTCGAGTCCAACCGTCACTTCGTCAACGTGCAGGAGGGGGGGCTGGTTGGCAGGTTCACTGCCATGAATTGTGATGTCGTAAAGATCAGCGGTTAACCCCGAAAGCTGGAAATCGAATTTCCCGATCTTGACCCGGCCGCCAGTTGCATCCTCCGTATCTTTCACGATGGTGCGGATCGCAAGTTTGCGGAAGCTTTCGCTCTTGAGAAAAAAATATCCACCCACGCCGGCGGCGACAATCAAGAGGCAAATCACCGCCAAGGCCCCGCCAATGATTTTTCGCAGCCGCATAATTTCCTAAAATGCCTGGCCCAAAGTGATGTAGTACTGCGTCGGATTGATGCCTGGAACAGGATTCAAGTTGTGACCCAAATCGATGCGAACCGGGCCAATGGGAGTCGAATAGCGTAGGCCGATTCCGACCGTGTTGGTGTAATTGTTTGTGAAATTATTGAAATTTATCGCGCTGTAAACGTTGCCGCCATCATAAGAAATCACTCCTCCCAGATTCTTCATGATCCGCAGCGGAAACCGCACCTCCGAATTCAGAATGAACAATTGCCTCCCGCCGACAGGCACGGTGACGTCAACGCATCCCGTCTGATTCTTCAGCACATTGCAGAAGGGAACCAGGCGTTGCGGCCCGGCTTCATCAATGGGAAAGGATCGCAAGGACGTCCCGCCTCCGGAGAAATAAAGCTGGCTGGTGGGTACGAAACTTCCATTGAACGCTTTCGCCAGGCCTAGGCGCACGCTGTTCGCCAATACCACCGAATGAAACGGTTTGTAAAACGCGTACTGGCCAAAAAATCTGGCAAAACTGGCGCTGGAGCCCAGAGCCTCCGGCGTGATGCCTAGGCTCACATTCTCCAATACGCCCTTGTGCGCGTCCAGCGGCTTGTCCCTCGTGTCGCGGATCAGCGTGCTCGAGAAGGTGGAGAGGTGCACGTTCTGATCCTGCGGCAGCACGAGTCCGGGAACCAGCAGCTGCGACAGAATCGTCTTGTTGAAATCGTAGCGAAGTTGCAGCCGGGTGTTCGTCTTTCGACTCAAGACTCTTTCCACCTGGAACGACGCATCCCCCAGGCTCGCGGCGAAAAGTGGATTCTCCGTTGTGCGTTCGATTGAAATACTTGTCACCGAACTCCAGCCCGACCCGAGGAAACGTGGTTGCAGATAGCTTATGATCGCCCGTTGGTCGAGCCGCGAGAGCAGAATCGATCCACTGGCAGTCTCGCCGAGGCCTCGCATATTATGGCGGGTCAACTCAATCGAGCCCAGAGGGCTGGCGTATGTCGCCTGGCTGGGAGCAATCTGGTTATTGCCAAGCCCAATCGTCGCTCCTCCTCCCGGCACGGCCACGGTGCCGCCGGGAACGTTGCCGCCACGATGCGAAACCTCAAAGCCAAATCCGTACGTGATCTCATTGCGCGCGGCTTCGTGAACCTTTACCAGCGTGTCTTCCTCGGTCTGATCCGTAATCGGCTTTCTCGGGCCGACACTTGCCCAGTCGAAAACGTTCAAGTCATAAAGGCGAGTCTCCGCCGCTAGTAGCTGAACCCTTTTCATAGGAGTCTCCGCAGGCAGGTTCGCCGTTTTCTCGATCAGAGGAAGCCGCGTGTGCTTTTGTCCGAGATAGACAACCTTCTCCACGCGCACCATCTGCTGCTCGGAGATAGCGTAAGTCACGTCCACCAGGTGCGGATTATTTGGGTGACGGCTGACGGTGGTTCGTACGTCCGCATTGAGATAGCCGCGATTCAAGTAAGTGGCTGAAATGCGGTTTCGATCATTCGTCAGCTGTCGCGTGGAGAACGGCGCGCCGGCTTTTAACTCGAATCCTTTCGGGGCGGTAAGTTGAGCTTCCGGAACGCTGTGGTTTCCTGTGACGACGATGTGGTCCACCCGCGTCTGTGCACCTTCTTCGATTTCAAAGGCAATATCAATCTTGGGCTCATGGTCGGTCACTTGCGGAGTAACTTTCGCTTCTTCGTATCCTTTATCTCGATAGAACGCGAGAAGATTATCCGCACTCTGCTTCAGCAGTTTTTGACTGATCTTCCCGCGTGTCCACAGATGGGAGCGTTTCACCTGAACCAGAGGCGCCAATTCCTTATCGGGTATCTGATGGTTGCCGTGGAAGGAGATGCGCTCTACTTTGTGCTTGGCCCCGCGATCGATTTTGTATAAGAGCACGATGCGATCCGCCTGACGCTGAAAGTCAGTAGTCACCTTGGCGTCGTAAAAACCTTTGTTCTGGAAATAGTTCGTAAGATTCTGTTGCCCTTCCTGCACCAGATCCGAATCAATCGTGCCCTCGGAGTAAATAGGAATGAGTTTCTTCATCTCCCGCCCCGACGCGAAAGGGATCGCGGAAAGACGAGCGCCCACGGTTTTGACCACCACCTCCGGACCGACCTCCACCTCGAATGCCACATCCACACGATTGGTGTCGGCATGGTATTGCGGCAGCGCCTCCCGAACCTTGCTCGCCAGCCGATGTTGTCGTGCCAGGGATTTCTTGATCAACGACGTTGCAGCTTTCATGCGCTCCGACGAATAAGGCTTGCCGGGCTTCAGCAGTGCGCCCGTGAATCTGGCGCGTAGCGAGCTGGTCTTGTGAAGCAGCCGCGTTTGCTCTGGGGCCGCCGGACCGCGGATTTCCACGTTGCCGATTCTTGCCTGTCTTCCACTGACCACCGAGAAAATAACGTTCACTAATTGGTTGGCGTCGTCGATCTGCGGCTCGGCGTGAACCTGCGCCCGGAAGTATCCATCTTCCTGAAGAAAATGCACCAACGCCGCTTCCGCGATCGGCAGGCGAGCCTGGTCATACGGTTCCTCATCTTGCAGGTTCGCCACTTGCAGCAGACGCACATAGGGAAGAGATTTCGGAACTCCTGGAAAGTCGATGATTCCCAGGTGATAGGCGGGCTCGAGAATGAAATTCAGCCGTAGTCCGGAAATATCTGGAATCACATCGACCGTTATCTTTTCGAAATCTCCCGCATGTTGCAGCGCATGGATACTGGCCTCCACATCCGCCTGAGAGTACGGCTGCCCTTGTTTCTGGATTACAGCCGCACGGAGAGGCTCGACATTCCGATGAGGATTAGCAATCAGGTCAACCGCGGTGACGGTTTGTCCATCGTAAAAGCCTTCCGGTCCTGTCGATGAAAGCTGTGCCATCCCGGCGATTGAACTGGATAACACCGCAATCAAAATTGACAAACGCATAGCCAGGCGGTCGACGTGAGTGCGCCTCCGCGATTTCAGGTCCCGACGAGATGCGTTTGGCCTTATCAGCGATGCACTCTGCAAGCGAGAGATTGGGATGCTATTGAATACGGAGCAGTTGGTGCGTTATCCGCCCGTCGGACCGGAGTCTGCGGGAGCCTTTTCTATGATTAAATCAAACCATGTTTGCGCGTAAGATTCGCGTCGAGTATATTCTCCAAGATCAAGCTAAAAAGCAGCCGTGCCCTCTAAAGTGGATGGATAACTTTGCCATGCGCAACTTTACCAATGCCAGCATCTTTGATGACACTTTGCCCACCGCAGATGGTCAGATGGAAATTGGCACGGCCGTTCCATTGGATAAGCTTCGCGAAGCGATGGAGGATTGGTTTCGACGCAAGAACTATCTTCCCAAGGACTCGAAGCTGTCACTGGAAGAGCTCCCTAGAGCTGGCTAGACTAAGTCGACTTTCCTTCCCATGGGAGGTCGGAGTACCGGAAACGTAGAACGGTCGTACAGGCCAGGTGGGGACATACACACTTCAAATCGGGACTTTTTGCCTGGTCAGCGTTTTTTCTAGCAACAGGTAGGTGTCGGAAGTCGTCCTATTTGAGCAACTTGCGATTTCTAACGAGATGGCAAGTGGGTTGCACAATCGCTTTTTCGGAGGTGCGGATAATGAGCTGTAAAGTAAAGCTCTTCCCCCTGTCCAGCACTCGCGAAGTACCCCGTGGATTGCCCCTACGAACTTTATGGAGCGAGCCACCGGCGAAATCAGAGAACACGAAGGTTGTCTGTTCTCTGGTCGTCAACAATTCCGACTTCCCGCACGACTCCACTTCAGGTCGCAGCCATCGAAGCATAGCTCTCGGTCTCGCGCTGGCGTTTTGCGTCAGTGCAAGCTTCTGGACTGGGATAGCGTTTATGGTTGCGAGGGTCTGGAAGTAGGCCGCAGCTACTTATCGTAATGCAGCAGCGACATTACGTCGTAGCCTTTGAGTCTCTCGCGGCCTTTCAGGAAGTCCAGCTCTACCACAAACCCGAGTCCGGCGATCTCCGCCCCGAGTAGGGTCGCGAGCCTCGCCGTCGCCTCGGCTGTTCCTCCCGTGGCCAGCAAATCGTCTACAATCAGCACCCGCTGACCCTTTTGAATGGCATCCTTGTGCATTTCCAGGGAGTTGGTGCCGTATTCCAGCGCATAATCGAACCTTACGGTTTCAGCCGGAAGTTTGCCGACTTTGCGCACCGGAACAAAGCCCGCATTCAGGCGGTACGCCAGCGCGGGTGCGAAAATGAAGCCCCGGGCCTCCATACCGAGAACAAGGTCAATGTTCTCGGCAACGTAGTGCTCGGAAAGCCGGTCGACGAGCGTAGCAAACCCCGCCTTATCTTTCAGCAGAGTGGTGATGTCGTAAAACAGGATCCCCTTCTTGGGAAAGTCAGGCACTTCGCGGATCAGACGCTTCAGTTGGTCAGCATTCATGCTCGAGTGAGGGGACAATCTACCACGCTCCTTCAATGCGAAATGAACTCAGTCCGGGGGTCGCGCGAGCTTCGGATTCTTCTACCGCATCCACGCGGGCCGCGCGCGGCCCCTCCCGCAGCCGCGACCGCAATCCTGCAAGTTGATCGCGCGTGCCCTGGGCATGCACTTCCACGCTGCCATCGGAATTGTTTCGTACCCATCCGGCGATCGCGAGAATGTGTGCCTCCCGTTCCACAAACCAGCGGAAGCCGACGCCCTGCACCCGTCCGCGAACCACAAAGCGGCGCGCCTCAGTCGTTTTTTCGGTGGAACTCATCGCCCTTAACGTCTTGTCATCCTGAGCGAAGAATCAGGTTCGCGAACGCGAAGCTGATTCGCAGTCGAAAAACCCCTATAATCTAAGTACGATAATTGAAATTTTTACGCCCGCGACAAATACACACCCTCGGCGGTGTCTACCTTTATCTTTTCGCCTTCATTGATAAACGGCGGTACCTGCACGACCAGCCCCGTCTCCGTCCGCGCCGCCTTGGTCACGCTGGAGGCGGTTGCGCTCTTCAGTCCGGGCTCGGTCTCAACCACAGTCAGTTCCACGGTCTGCGGCAGTTCAATACCCACGGCCTTGCCATCGAAAAATTCAACCTTGATTTCCAGGTTGGCAATCAGGTAATCCACGGCGTCGCCTAGAACGTCCTTAGTCAGGTGCGTCTGCTCGTAGTTCGCCGTATCCATGAAGTAATAGTTGTCACCGTCGGCGTAGAGGAACTGCATATCGACTTCGTCCACGTTGACCTTTTCAATGGGATCGGGCGAACGGAAGCGGTGCTCGAACATGGCGCCCGTGCGAAGATTGCGCAGCTTGGCCTGAATGAAGGCGCGAAGATTGCCGGGGGTGCGGTGTTCGACGGCGAATACGGAATGCAGATCATTGTTGTGCTTGATGATCATGCCGGGGCGCAGTTGGGTGGCAGGGATCGACATTGCTTGAAACTATCTCCTTCAAAAGGTGCAATTTGCTGAGCTGACGGAAGAGCCCGCCCTGAGCAAGCGTGAGCGGCCGAATGGGCGGGCAGGCCACATTTTCCGCCGCACACGAGGACCGAACCTATGATTCTACACTCCATGCCGGAGAAAGAAAACCTTAGCCCGGTTCGACTCATCCCGCGCCAACTGCATTTATCCCGGGCCAAGTCGCACAGTCCGGGTTGCGGGACTAGAATTAACTATTAGCGTTATTGACGGGCGCACAAATCCGCCCTGATAGTACCGATTTGTAGAAACCTGAATGAGGTCAAGATCATGAGTTCCGGACGTTACGAATCCTCCGACGGCAGTTCGATCGGAACAGCTGTCACCTTCCTGCTGATTGGCATCGGTGCGGGAGCCCTCGCGGCGCTGATACTCGCTCCAAAGACCGGCAAACAGTTCCGCCGTGACCTGAAACGCGGCTATGAAGACGCAAAAGACACGTTGCAGGATTGGACCGAGGAAGCAAAGGACCGGGCTCGCGAGGCGGCCGAGCGCGGCGCCAACCTGGCCGACGAGCTGCGGGAAAAAGTGGAACCCCTGCGGCGAGTCATCAATCGCGGATAACTTTGGAGCCGGACTCCAGATCCCGAACTACATCCGTCACCCAAAGACCGCGCTGAAGAAAACCCTGATTCGGCGCAGAAGCCGGCGCGGACGAGAGGCGGACTCGGGCGAGTCCTTGGTTTCTGGCGCTGGCTCAATCCGTATCTCTAACTGCGGCGGCGTCTGCATTTCCATCACGGGCAGCGCCGCGGCCTGATCGATGACCGCTGACGGGGCCATAGAGCTCCTGCTCCCGCGAAATACGAGGGGCGCCTCGAACTGAACGCGGACGCCGTCCGCCTGCGCAGATGGCAGAGCCCGAGTCTCCGGACCGCTGGAAAAAGCGCCGGGTTGGTTCCTGCTCACGCCCTCTTGCGCACTGTCGACCATCGGCTCGGTTTCTGGCCGAGACTCGCCAGGCATCAGTCGGGTGTTCGTGGGCAATTTCGAAGGCGGAGCCGTTTCCGATTCCGCCAGCATCACCGGCACTGGCGGCGGACAACCGCATTCCAGCGGGACATTAGTATCCACCTTGTCAATCTGTCCCGAGCGAAAGACCACCTGCTCGCTCGGTTCCACGTGATAGACGCGGTTTCCCATTAACTCCGAAACGATCACGGTAGAAGCGTTCCCCCGCAGGGCCCGTACACAAGTATTGCCATGCGAGTCCGCGCTGACAGCGAAGTCGAATTCTCCCGGACCCGCAAACAGGATGCGGAAGTCCGGGGTGAGCACCGTGTTGGCCGATTCCTCGAGCTCATAGTGCGCCTCCAGCGCACCCGTACTCATCCCCAGCATTAACTCCCTTGCATTCTCAGAAGGAGTCACCGAGACAGTAGTACCAGGACAAACGTGGACCTCACCACCTCTGGCCAGGCGCAGAATCGTAGTATCGGAACCGGCCGTGAGCGATGATCCCGGGGCCAGACTGCGATCGGCAATCTCGACACTGCCCCTCTCTCCGGAAACTGGCACAATGGCCGGCGCCCCCGACGCGCGAAGCGCCAGTTCCCCGGGCGGCGTCTTCCCACGCGCCGCATTCATATCCTCCGGCGGCTTCAACCGGACCATCAGCCGGTTGCCGGCCGCATCCCATGAATAGCCGTAGGGAGCCAGCAGGTCGAGGACAATCCTTGTGATCGGAGGGTTGGATTGAAATTGCTCGGCTCGGATATCGAGGATGTTTTCCTGTTGGATTTTGATTCGCTTTTGCGGCAATCCAATGCGAGCATGCAGCAGGTCGATGACCAGGCGAGGCGGCGAATTCAGCAGCTGTATCGACGGCTCAGCGGGGCGAGTCGAAAGAATTTCCAGCGTTGGTACGCCGCGCTCGTGAACCACACGCACGCTGGTCACCACCGCAGTCTCAGGCTTCGTAGAACGCACGCCTTGAGGAGCCGCGGCCGTCGCAGCAATCTGCGAGGAGGCGCTGGGGCTGACTAGCGCGGCGACAAGCAGGGTCGTAAAAAGTCGAGTGCGCCCTGGCGGCAAAGAATCCCCTCAAATGCTTCTGAAGGGAACCTTATCACTTGCGGCGAAGACGGAAAAGTGACGCCCGGTGCGCCTGAGCGACGCTATAGCGCAAGCTGCTCAGACAAAATGAGAAGAAATGCTGGCTTCAGCTTTCGGAAAGAAACTCGTACTCCTCGATGACTGCCGCGACCGTCATTTTGCCTTCAGCGCCGGAGCCTTCGACTCGCACGACGCGCCCCTTGCACTGTACGCGTATGCTTTCCGTCAGCGTGATCTCGGGCGGAAGCGTGAGGGTGAAGCCTAAGGGCGAGCCTTGCTCGATGGGCGAATCGAGATAAAGGCAAATACCGCGTGCGCTCACATCTCTCAGCTGCGCGGGCTCAGTGTGGTTTGAGTTTTCACCTCGGGCCACGGCAACCGGAATCCGAAGCGCGAAGCGTCGTGCAGCCCTTTTTTCTTGGGCTTCTGCCATGTGTTGCTCCAAGCTATTGAAGTGGCGAATAGCTATCTTCTTTAATCAAAGCATGAGGTTCAATGCTGTATTTCGTCAATACCACCCTTGGGGAGAGTAATGGCACGTATTGGTGGCAAGCAGGGTAATTCGCCTGCGTTGGCCCCTACCCGGGCTCGCTCCGGCCCGGTCTTTCGCACGGTGGTAATCTAAAAGCCAGGCCTTCCAGTGGTCTTCATTCTCGACAACTACGATTCTTTTACCTATAACCTGGTTCAGTATTTCGGGGAACTCGGCGCCCAGGTTGAGGTTCGCCGCAACGATCAGGTCACGGTTGCCGAGGTTGAGGCGATGCAACCGGAGCGCATCGTCATTTCTCCGGGTCCATGTACGCCCCAGGAAGCGGGCATCAGCATCGATTTGATCCGCCACTTCGCCGGCAAAGTCCCCATCCTTGGCGTCTGCCTTGGACATCAAGCCATAGGCGCGGCCTTTGGTGGACAAGTGGTGCGTGCTCCTCGACTAATGCACGGCAAGACCAGCGCAGTCAGTCACGATGGCAAAACCATTTTTCACGGCCTGCCCACTCCCATGACGGCCACTCGCTATCATTCTCTTATCGTGGAGGAGAAAAATCTCCCGGCAGAACTAGAAGTCAGCGCCTGGACCACCGACAAGAACGGAACCCGCACCATCATGGGCATCCGCCACAGAAAGTTTGCTGTCGAAGGGGTGCAGTTTCACCCTGAAAGCGTGCTCACGGATGCCGGCAAGGCCCTTGTAGGCAATTTCCTGAAGGAAAGCCGGTGACTTCAGATATTCGTGGCGCGTGCAGGCTAGGAGTGGTGCAGGTTATGGAAACGGACTTTCGGCCGCTTAACGTTCATGAGATCGCATTGCTGAAAAAACTTCTCGATCACGATTTTCAGGGCCGCGATGCTCTGAGAGTCCAGATGTCCTCTGTGACCGCGAGACAAACCGACGAGCATGGTTGCCTTCAGTTCAGGACCGATGAAGCCGTACCGGTGGATGTCGAGATCGGGAGTCCCACCGAAGGAAGATGTGAAGATATCGATGGCGGGGTAATTGTAGTCATGCTTCATGTTAGAAACGGCAAGCTCCACCTGTTAGAAATCCTCAAAGAAGATGGATCAGAGATTCTGAGAGCACCGAAAGCGGAGGATCTGACGGTCTACTAGTCAGCGCTCAGCGGGAGCATATATTTCGACTATTTAGCTCGAGCCATCTCCACCGCCCTCAGCAGCGCCTGCGCCTTGTTCATCGATTCCTGAAACTCACTCGCTGCATCGGAGTCCGCCACGATTCCGGCTCCCGCCTGTAAGTAAGCATGTCTCCCTTGCATCAGCATGGTGCGAATGCCGATGCACGAATCCAGGTTCCCGGCAAAATCAGCATAGAGCACCGACCCGCCATAGATGCCGCGGCGCACCGGCTCCAGTTCCTCAATGATCTGCATCGCCCGCACCTTGGGCGCACCGCTCAACGTGCCAGCCGGGAAACAGGCGGCAAACGCGTCAAGCGCGCTGAGATCTTTTCGCAAGGTTCCTTCCAGGGCCGACACCAAGTGCATCACGTGAGAGTAACGTTCCACATACATCAGATCTTTCACTTTGACCGAGCCATATTCGCTCACCCGGCCCAGATCGTTGCGGCCCAGATCAACCAGCATGATGTGCTCGGCACGCTCTTTTTCGTCGTTGCGCATCTGCTCTTCGAGACGCTGATCTTCGGCCTCGTCGCGGCCACGTGGATGTGTGCCGGCGATGGGACGGTATTCCAACTTGCGCCCGCTCACCCGCACCAACATTTCAGGAGACGATCCAAGGATCTGCTTCTCTCCCATGCGCAGGAAATAAAGATACGGCGACGGATTCACCTGCCGCAGGGCGCGGTAAAGGTCGAACGGCTCAACCCCGGGGACGAAGTCGAGCCGCTGCGAAAGCACGACCTGAAAAATGTCGCCCGCCGCAATGTATTCCTTGCAACGCTCCACGCTACGCAGAAATTTCGCACGCGTCGTCCCGGCATGGATCTGCAGCTTCCCCGTTTTGGCCTTCCCGGATTTGCGCCACATCGCCGGCCGCAGTCCCGCAGCCAGCTTTCTTTCAAGCGCCGCTATATCCCGCACAGCCCGGTCATAAGCTCGTCGCGGATTCTCCCGAGAAACATCCGCCGCCGCCACAATGTGAATCTGATGTCGCAAGTGATCAAACGCCAGCAACCGGTCGAAAAACATCAGCTCGCAATCCGGAAGGGAAAGATCGTCCTTGGCATGGTCGCCGATCTTTTCCAGCTGCCGCACCACGTCGTAGGAAAAATAGCCCACGGCCCCAGCGGTAAACGGAGGAAGCCCGGGAACCGATGCCGGTTGATGCTCGCTTAGCAATTGCTTCACTACCTGAAAAACGTTCCCCTGCTGCCGCTCGCGTTTTCTCCCGCGGTCAACTTCAATCGCCGAACCGCGCGCCCGCACCCGCATGTAAGGCCGCGCGCCTAGAAAGGTGTACCGCCCAATCTGTTCGCCGCGCTCCACCGATTCCAGCAGAAACGCGTGCGGCTCTTTACCCGCAATCGCCAGGAACGCCGATACCGGCGTCAGCAGATCGGCGCTCACCGATTTCGCCACCGGCACCAGTGTCGCCGACCGCGTTAGTCGCGAGAATTCCTTGAAATCAGGGTTCATCATGGCAATAAGGCATACGAAAAATGAGGCCTGCCTGACTTCAGCCCAGCCTCGCAGTCATTATAGGGGAGCGTTCCCGATGCCGGTTGTAGGCCCCCAACCGCGCGAAATAATGTCCTTGGTACCAATCCGGCAATTGACGCCGCGCTGCCCATCATCCGAAGATACCTAGGAAGCTACCAGCAAACGGGCCCTCGTGCTGTCTCGAGCCTATGCGGATTAAGTTCTGGGGCGTTCGTGGTTCCACGCCCACGCCACAATCCGAAAACATGCGCTACGGGGGCAACACCTCCTGCGTCGAAGTGCGCCTGGGGAATCAAATCTACGTCTTCGACTGCGGCACCGGCTTCCGCGTCCTGGGCCAGCAACTGCAAAGCGAGTTCGGCGATCGGCCTTTCTCCGCCCATGTTTTCGTCTCCCACTTTCATTGGGACCACATCCAGGGCATGCCATTTTTCCGCCCTTTATATACGAATGCGGAGAGCCGATTTCTTTTCCAGTGCTCGAGCCGAACCCGAAGCCTCAAACAAGTCCTGGAAGAACAGATGGCCGCGCCGTACTTCCCCGTCGATATCGGCCAGATGAGAGCCCGCCGCGACTTCTACGAAATCGAGAGCGGCCGCATCACCATCGAAGACGGCGTCCAGCTACAAACCGCATGGCTCAACCATCCCCAGGGATGCATGGGCTTCCGCCTAGAAACCAAGGACGGAGTCCTCGTCTACGCTACCGATAACGAGCCCGGCGACGCCGCCTTCGACAAAGCCGTCCGCAAATTAGCCGAAGGCGCGGACGTCCTCATCTACGACGCCCAATATCTTCCCGAGGAATACGAAGCCCACCGCCGCGGCTGGGGACACAGCCACTGGCGCGAAGCCGTCAACGTAGTAATGGAGAGCGGCGCCAAAGAACTCATACTCTTTCACCACGATCCCGACCACACCGACGTCATCATCGACAAGGTGGTACACGAAGCCCGCAACTACTATCCCAAAGTGCGCGCCGCTGCCGAAGGGATGGAGATCAACCTGGATGGCACGAAGCGCTAATCATCAGCTACATCCGTGTGCGCGAAGTCTGTGCCCTTGTAGAGCAATTCCTCTCCGAGGCTCTGGGCTAGGGCGTAGCTGAAGCAGTCGCCGAAATTTGGTCGTGCGGCATGACCTTTCCCCTTCCCGTAGCGCCGCCAAGCCTTGCGCGCAAGCTGTACCTGTTCGTCCGTTACGGGCTCAACCTCGATCTTTGCGCGAGCCAAAAACAAATCCAGCTGCTCGCCGCCTCTTTCTCCGGACTTGCTTTCGAGCACGATCGCGGTCTCCAGGAGGCTTGCAGCAGAGATTCGTCGGGTGCCAGCGGCAGTCAACCGGCGCAACAAGGCGTCGGCGCCGGATTCTTGTCGCAGAATCGCCACGATGGCTGAGGTGTCGATGACCATTTATTTCGGCAGCCCGTGCTCGTCATAGCCAATAATTTCATCGGGGCTGCGGCGATCCAACTCGGGAAGGGCAGCGGCGCGGCGGGCGATGGCCGTGAGGTCCTCCATCAGTCGTTCCTGCTGCCGCGCGGCACGTATGCGCTGATGGCGCTCGCGTAGAGCCTGCAGGATCGTTTGCGTCAGACCTTCGCCCGTCAGGCGGGAGAGCGAGCGGGCGAGGCGCTCTACTTCGGAGTTGCGGATACTAAGCGGCACAATTGGATTATATACACCTAGAACTCGTATATACAAGCAAAAGAATGAGCCGCGGTGCGACTTACGCTTCATCACGCGATTGCGTCCCGCTCCTCCGCCTTGCTTCCCCACCACCCCGCCTCATATACTCTGAACGTTTACCCCATGCTCCGGGAAATAGCCCCGGTAAGGCCAATATCTTCAACCGCAATCATTCCGGAGACATAATTTTATGACCACGATGACCACCCCCCCGCACGTCGACAAAGAAAGCAATCCGTGGGAGTCGCAGCGGGCGCGTTTTGACCTCGCCGCCCAGAAGCTCAATCTTGACGATGGCCTGTGGCGGGTTCTGCGCTATCCCAACCGCGAGCTCACCGTCTACATTCCCGTCCAAATGGATGACGGCCATCTCGAGGTCTTCACCGGATTTCGCGTTCAGCACTCGATCGCGCGCGGTCCGGCCAAGGGTGGTATCCGTTACGCTCCCGATGTAACTCTCGATGAAGTCCGCGCCCTCGCCAGCTGGATGACCTGGAAGTGCGCCGTGGTCAACATTCCATTCGGCGGCGCCAAGGGTGGCGTGATCTGCGATCCGCACAAGATGTCGATGGGCGAAATCGAGCGCATGACCCGCCGCTACACTTCCGAGCTCATCGAATTCATCGGCCCCGAAAAAGATGTTCCCGCCCCCGACGTCAACACCAACGAACAAATCATGGCCTGGATGATGGACACCTATTCCATGCACATGCGCCAGACGGTGACCGCAGTCGTTACCGGAAAGCCCATCAACATCGGCGGTTCTCGCGGACGCCGCGAGGCCACCGGCCGCGGCGTGATGGTGGTATGCGACGAGGCCATCAAGAAATTGGGCCTGGCGCGCGAAAGCAGCCGCGTCGTCGTGCAAGGCTTCGGCAACGTAGGCTCCAACGCCGCCCAACTCATGTACCAGGGCGGATACAAAATCATAGGCATCGCGGAAGTGGGAGGCGGCCTTTACAGCAAGACCGGAATCGATCTGAACGCGCTGGTCGAATTTCGCCAGAAGAATGGCACGGTGCATGGATTCCCGGGCGCGGAAGCCTACGATCCCGCCGACCTGCTCACCACCGAATGCGAAATCCTCATCCCCGCCGCCACCGAAAACGTCATCACCTCTCGAAACGTCGACCGTGTGAAGTGCCGCATTCTGGCGGAAGGTGCCAACGGCCCCACCACTTCGGCCGCTGACGATGTCCTGACCGACAAGGGTGTCTTCGTCATACCCGATATTCTGGCCAACGCCGGTGGCGTCACCACCTCCTACTTCGAATGGGTGCAGGATCGCCAGGGCTACTTCTGGAAGGAGTCGGTGGTCAACGAGCAACTGGAAGAGATCATGGTCTCGTCTTTCGGCGACGTGGTCCGTTACGCCGAGACGCATCGCGTGAACAATCGCATCGCAGCCTATATGCTCGCCATCGATCGCGTGGCCTATACCATCCGACAGCGCGGAATATACGCCTAAGGTGTTGTGTTGGTGGCCAGGATTTTGCTTGGCCAGGATTTTGGGTGGCGCAGCGCTTCAGCGCTGCGGTCGAGACATTATTTCAGATCGGCTTTAGCCGCTGAGGGCTATAGCGCAAGGAGGATTTATGAGTTTGCGCACCAAGAGATTGTTCGCGCGGATATTGCCCCTGCTGCTTGCATCCCTGATGTTGTCAGCCCTTGCGCCGACGCTTTCCAGCGCAGCCGCCGCGCCCCAAGCCGCATCTGCCGCTGATAAACTCGATCTCAACACCGCTACCGCCGATCAACTCAAGGCCTTGCCCGGTATCGGCGACGCCTACTCGCAAAAGATCATTGCCGGCCGTCCCTATCGCACCAAGCTCGATCTGGTTCACAAAAAAATCATTCCGCAAGCTACCTACGACAAAATCAAAGACCAGATCATAGCTAAGCAGCCCAAGCCCAGCGCCATGACGCCGGCGACCTCGAAATAGTTGGGCTTCGCCCCCCCAAACGGACCATGCAACGCCTGCCCAAATGGCACATTCCCCTGATTGCGTTCCCTCGTACCGTGGAGCATAATCAAAAAAGTCTCCGGTAGCCCTTCCGGAAACTTACCGAGCCGCAGTGAACCTGCCGAATTCCATCACGCTGATCCGTATCTGCAGCATTCCTCTGCTGATCTGGATTCTGTCTTCCAATCACTTCAGCAGCGAGCACGGCACGAAAGAACTGCTCGCCTCGGCTATTTTCATTGCCGCCTCCATGACGGACGGCATTGACGGATATCTCGCTCGCAAACGGGGTCAGATCACTACCATGGGCATTCTGCTCGACCCCATGGCCGACAAACTTCTCATCGCCGCCGCTTTCGTTACGCTGGTTCAGTTCAATCCCAGCCTGGTGCCCGCCTGGATTGCTGTAATCATTATCGGCCGTGAATTTCTGGTGAGCGGCCTGCGCTCCATCGCTGCATCCGGCGGATTCACCATCGAAGCCAGCGACCTGGGCAAGTTCAAAATGGTGGTCCAGATCGTTTCCGTGGTCGCTGTCATCCTCGATCACCGCTGGAAAGAGTGGCCAGTCTACGGGAACTTCGTCTTCCCAGTGCACTGGATTGCCTACGCCGCTATCTGGTTCGTGGTTTGTGTTTCGCTGATTTCTGCCATCGATTACTTTGCCGCCTTCTGGTCGAAGATCGATCGCCAAGTTTCCAAACGCCGCCGCCGCGCATTTATCCTCAGCCGTCGCGGTAAGGCGAAAGTGAGCCCGCGAGCGGCCGATGCCGATGTCGCACCTTCAACCTAATTCGTCGTCAGCCCTTGCATCCTCGGAACCTGCCAGCCATGAGTTCTCTCAGGAAGAGCGCATCCTGCTCCTGCGCCTGGCACACGATTCCATTTCTTCGGCACTGCACCCGCGTGAGATTTCCTTCGATCCACCAACCCCGCACCTCGCCGAGCCTCGCGGAGTTTTCACCTCTCTGTACCTGAACGACGAGTTGCGCGGATGCGTCGGCTATGTGTTCCCCGCGACTTCGGTCTACCGTGCCGTGGCGGAGACCGCACGGGCCGCCGCCTTTGACGACAATCGATTCCCGCCAGTCACCCAAGACGAAGCTCCGCATCTCGCGATCGAGCTGAGCATTCTGTCGCCCCCGCAGCCGATTGCCGCCGCAGCCATCGAAATCGGACGTCACGGCCTCCTCATCAGCCAACATGGCCACCGCGGCCTCCTCTTGCCACAAGTCCCCGCCGAGCACAATTGGGATCGCGTCACTTTCCTCGAACAAACCTGTCGCAAAGCCGGCTTGCCTCTGGATGCCTGGCAAAAAGGCGCGACCCTCCAGGCCTTCACCGCGGAAATCTTCGCCGACAAAACCCTCTAGAAGCTATCTCGCCAGTGGTTTTGAAAAAGGCACGACCTCAGTCGTGCCACCGGACGAATAGAGGCGCGGGCTTCAACCTAAAGGAGCCAGCAGTTTGATCACCAATGGTTCATTATGAGAAAGCTCTTGGGGTCGCCTCACAAATATCCTTGCTTCACTTTAGTTCCGGTTCCCGTGTTACTCCCGTTACTGAAAAACCTATGGCTGATCCCTCAAGTGTTCACCTTTCTTTCCGATGGAACGTTTGAGCCGCAATATCCCTCGGAGGTCGAATGTCGCTTCTTTCTGCCGTATTCACACGCCGCCGTGCGTTTACACTGCTAGGTTTAATAGCTTTCTTAACTTTCCTTCCTCAGGAAATCCCCGCCAGCCCACAGCCTCCTTCCTCCCCGGCGAATCCGTCGTTTATTCAGCCACAAGACCGAATCACCAGCTTTGTTGATGATGAGAAGCGCGTAACCCTAAACGGAAACCGCCACCCATTGGCCATCGCGCAATACGACGTCGGCGCCGTCTCGCCTGACTTCCGCATGGATCGCATGCTCCTCACTCTGCTTCCCGACGCAGCGCAGGAAAACGCACTTACCGAGTTGCTCGATGCACAGCACAATCCCGAGTCGCCGTATTACCATCAGTGGCTCACCCCTGAACAATATGGCGAACGCTTCGGCGTCTCCGAATCCGACGCAGCACAAATCACAGCGTGGCTACAATCGCACGGCATGGAAGTGGAAGAGCTCACAGTCGGTCGCCGCTCCATAATCTTCAGCGGCACCGCGGCCCAAGTGGAGGCAGCCTTCCACACTCAGATTCACTCCTACAAGATTGCCGGCGAAATCCATCACGCCAACGCCGGCGATCCCGAAATCCCTATGGCCTTCGCTCAAGTTGTCGGAGGCGTAGTTTCACTGCACGACTTCCGCAGCGCCCCGATGAACAACGGAGCCCGCCTCCCGGCCCCAGAATTCACCAGCGGCAGCTCGTACTACCTCGCCCCTGCCGATTTCGCCACCATCTATGACCTCGCCCCGCTTTATCAGCAAGCGATCACCGGCAGTGGACAGTCCGTCGCAATCGTGGCTCGCTCGAACCTTCACATCTCTGACGTGCGCCAGTTCCGCTCCTTTTTCGGATTGCCCGCCAACGATCCCCAGATCATCGTCAACGGACCCGATCCCGGCATTTCCAGCTTAGGGGAAGAGACCGAAGCCGATCTTGATGTGGAATGGTCCGGCGCAATAGCGCGCAACGCTGCCATTAAATTCGTGGTGTCCAAGTCCACGAACTCGAGCGACGGTTCCTATCTCTCCGCGCAGTACATCGTGACTCACAATCTCGCGCCAGTAATGACCATGAGCTTCGGCCTGTGTGAAGCCGCGCTCGGTTCTTCTGGCAACACCTTCATCAACAGTTTGTGGCAACAGGCAGCCGCAGAAGGCATCACCGTATTCGTTTCCTCTGGAGACAGCGGCGCAGCCGGATGTGATTCCCCATCGGCCGCCCGTGCTACTCACGCACGCGGCGTGAACGGCCTCTGCTCCTCGCCCTACAGCGTCTGCGTCGGCGGCACCGAGTTCAATGATGCATCCCATCCATCCCTCTACTGGTCGCCCTCGAACGCAGCCGGCACGGAATCGTCAGCGTTGAGCTACATCCCGGAAGTAGTTTGGAACGAGAGCGCCGCGGGCGGGCTGTGGTCGAGCGCTGGCGGCGCCAGCGCCATTTACGCCAAGCCTTCCTGGCAAAGCGGAACCGGCGTTCCGGCCGACGGCAAACGCGACGTCCCCGACGTTTCTCTCACCGCCGCCGGGCACGATGGCTACCTCATCTATCAGGACGGTGCCCTCTACGTCGTAGCTGGCACGTCGGCCGCTACTCCATCATTCGCCGGAGTCATGGCTCTGGTGGTGCAGCAGGCGGCAGCCCGCCAGGGCAATGCGAATACCGCCTTCTACTCTCTAGCCAACAAACAGAGGTCTGGCGGGGCCTCCGTCTTTCACGACATCACCAGCGGCAACAACAGCGTTCCCGGACTGGCCGGGTTTACCGCGACTGTGGGATACGACCAAGCTACCGGCCTCGGGTCCATCGACGCCACAGTCCTCGTCACCCACTGGAGCGACGCCACAGCCACGCCTGCATTTCATGCCTCCGCATCTCCGAGCACTCTTGCGGTCACTGCCGGATCGAGCAACAGCAGCACGCTATCGGTCACAGTGAGCGGAGGCTTCAATGCGCCTGTTGCCTTTACCATCACCGGCCTGCCCAGCGGAATCTCAGCATCGTTCACGCACGCGACCTTAGCCGCTCCGGGCTCAGGGACGAGCGTTCTTAAACTCAGCGCATCCAACAGCGCAAAAGCTGGCACGTACTCCGTCGCGGTGTTGGCTAGCAGCGGATCCACCAGTCAGAAAATAGCTCTTGCCATCACCTGCGCCGTCCGCTTAGCGGTTCACCCGCGGATGCCAATGATCGAGGCGAATCGATGATGGATGGAGTCGGTTCTACGGGAGCCGCTGCGGGAATTCGCGGCGTCAAGATTAACGAGACTGTTAGGCGGGGGTAGGTTCCTGCATCGCTGACACCACTGCTTCCAGATGATCCAGCGTCTCGTCGATGGTGAGCGAGTACATCTCTCGGCCCAACCCTTCGCCAGCCTGCAGCGCGGATTGCAAATAATGCCCGGCAATCTCCACCGCCAGAGAATCCGTGATGGCTTTGCCGGTGCGCTTCTTATACTCCACCCAGGCAGGATGGGGTAATGCCACCCAAACCGTCTTTCCATCGACCAGAAATTTTACGTCGACGGCATCAGCGTGACGCGTCGCGATAGCCACGATGAGCGCCTGATAAACGCAATGAACCTGCTTCTTGGTCCAGCGGTCGGTAGCGGTGAAATCTGCAAACACGGTTAGAAAAACTATAGCGGAGGGGACGCGCTCCGGGCAAATCGCGAGTCTGTCCTAGCCTCCAGCGATCGCTCCGATAATCAGCAAAGGCTCGGCCCCGGACGAGATCGCTTCCGGCAACGGAGCATCAGCCGGTTCATGCGACAAATCCTCCTCGCAAGCGAAAAACCGCAAAAACGGCCGCCGCTGCTGCGTGACGTGATCGCGGATCGTGCCCCGCAACATGGGGTAGCGAGCCTCCAGCGCGTCGAGCACCGAGCGCAGCGTGACCGGAGCCGCGACCTCGATCGTTACCTCGGCGCCCGTGTGGGAGAGAGTTCGCAGGTGCGGTGGGAGGATGACGCGGATCATGGGTCAGTTGGCGTTTTGAAGTTCCAGAGATGTCCCCCCGCAACTCCCCCCACCTGCATCTCGTCGCGTGAGCAAAAGGGTATTTCGACTAGCTTGAGGGTTTACTTCGATCAATTGATCGGTAGCATCGTAACCGCGATCGCCAGCGCTTCCACCTTCGATGTGCAGTACATAGATTCCGGCAGATATGCCCTCGAATGCGAAGTCGCCTTGAGCACCGGAAGTTGTCGTATAGATCGCACCGTTAGTTGGGTCCTCCAATTTCAGGCCTGCTCCGATAATCGGCACATCTACCCGATGGAGAAGATTCCACAATGGCGAACCGGCGGTATTGGGCTGCGAGTCAGTCAATCTGCCCGCAATTCGCTGGGTTGCAGGAGCCTCGTCTCCCCAGTCATAGGTAAGTTTTCGTTTCGCTTTTCTGGTTGGCCGGTCAGCCACATGAAAACACTCATACGCGGCATTAATGCCAAGGAATTGAACGTCCAGCCAGTAGAGGCCCGACGGTAGGTCAGCGATGTGGATCTCTCCTTCCGACGTAGTGAACAGAGTGAATTGTTTCCCGCTGCCGCTGACTTTGACGGCAGCTCCCGTCAGCGGTTTACCAGCATGCCGTATCGCCACCACAAAATTCTGCCGCATCTCGACCCCGTCGCCGAGGCATCCGGCTAGCGAACAGGCAGTCGCGGGGATAGCTACGCCACAATACGTAAACGCCAGGGCAGCAAGAGCCAGGGATCGATTCATAATGCTTACCTACATCGCTCCCACGATATTATTCCCCTTTTACGCGAGCGTCTGCACCTCGACACTCAAAACCGCCGGCAGATCCCGCACAATAGGATTCCAGCTATCCCCCGCATCCGCCGACGCGTAGACCTGCCCGCCGCTGGTGCCGAAATAGATTCCGCATTCGTCGAGTGAATCCACGGCCATGGCATCCCGCAGCACATTGACGTAGCAATTGCTTTGCGGCAGGCCTTTGGTCAACGGCTCCCACTCATTTCCTCCCGTTCGGCTGCGGAACACTCTCAGCTTGCCGTCCGGAACAAAATGCTCCGCATCGCTCTTGATCGGAACCACGTAAATGGTCTCCGGCTCATGCGCGTGCACATCGATCACGAATCCAAAATCAGTCGGAAGATTCCCGCTGATCTCCTGCCAGGAATCGCCGGCATTGTCGCTGCGCATCACATCCCAATGCTTCTGCATAAACAGAACGCCGGGCCGTGACGGGTTCATGGCCACGTGATGAACGCAGTGTCCAACTTCGGCGGTTGGATTGGGAATGTATTTCGAGTAGAGCCCGCGGTTGATCGGCGCCCAGGTTTTTCCACCGTCATCGGTGCGAAACGCGCCCGCCGCCGAGATGGCAATGAAGATTCGGTCCGGGTTGCTGGGATCAAGAATGATCGTGTGCAGGCACATCCCGCCCGCGCCCGGCTGCCACATGGGCCCGGTGCCATGCCCACGCAGGCCCGAGAGTTCTTGCCAGTTCTCGCCGCCATCCGTCGAACGAAAAAGAGCCGCGTCTTCCACGCCGGCGTAAACCGTGTCCGCATCAGTAAGCGACGGTTCGAGATGCCACACCCGCTTGAATTCCCACGGATGTTGCGTGCCATCGTAAAACTGGTGCGTGGTAAGCGGCTTGCCGGTTTCGGCGGACACGTCATAGGCGAATTTATTACTCATTCCCTTCGGCGGACCCGGCGCGGGAGCCTCTCCGGGCGGCGTTCCAGGCTGGTGCCAGGTCTTTCCGCCATCATCCGAGCGCTGAATCAACTGCCCGAACCACCCGCTGGATTGCGACGCATACAGCCGATTCGGATCGGCCAGTGATCCCTTGACGTGATACATCTCCCATCCCGCAAAGTGCGGCCCGCTGACGTCCCATTTTTCGCGCTTCCCATCTGCCGTCAGAATGAACGCGCCCTTTCGCGTGCCGACCAGAACTCTTACATTACTCATCGCTTCCTCTCTGTGTTGAATTTGTTTCCTCTGTACTCGACGCTCTCCCTCTTTCTCAAGCGTTCTGGTAACTGAGTATCACCACCCCCGACCCCAGAACCTTCGTAGCCATCAGTTTAAGCCGGATTCTCGCTGTTATGCCTGTGAACAAAGGGTTGCCTCTTCCAAGCAGAACCGGGTTGACGATGACTCGGTACTCATCGACCAGTCCTGACTGCAAAAGCGACGACGCGAGCGTGGCGCTGCCCAGGACCACGATGTCGTTCCCGGGCTCTTGCTTTAATTTCGAAACTTCGCCTGGAATGTCGCTGCTAACCGCCCTCGAATTATTCCAATCGACTTTTTTCAATGTCTTGGAGAAGACCACCTTCGGCAGACTGTTCATCTTGTCCGCGATTTCATCTGGGGGAGCAGTCGGCCAATAAGCGACCATGATTTTGTATGTGGCCGCACCGAAGAGCAGAGTTCCGGCGTGTCGCAGCATCTCTCTGGCGTATTCATGAAATTCGCCATCGACCACATGCCAATCCAATTCCTTATTCGGCCCTTCGAAAAAGCCGTCCAACGACGCGAGATTAGAAACAATCACTTTGCGCATTGATTTCTTTCGCTGAATTTCTCCGTCCCCTTGGTCAGTCCTGAGGGTCGTATGTCAGTGCTCATAAGCAGGTGCGTCCGTTCCGTCCGACCACTTTCCGAGCGGAACCAGAAATACGGTCAGCCGGTCGAGAGTGTCGACAGACGCCAGAATCGGCGAGCCTGGCAGATCTGCGCCCCAAGTCTGAGCGTCCGTTTGCGGCACGAAAAACATCAGGTGAGGATGCCAATGCCCGTCGCGATCGCTCAGGTAAGATTGTTTTGCCATCATGTAACACATCGCGCCCGATTCCTGCATCGGCAATTCCTTCTTGTCGAGAGCGGCGTTGATGCTCTCAGCCATCTGCGCCTTGGATCTTCCCGCCAATATCAATTCTGTCTTCTTCACAACAATTGGGAGATACGATCGCGTGGCCGCCGGGTTGAAGCAGATCGCGGCCCGAAGCTTCGGATTCCAAAAGTCTGGCTCGTCGGTTCCAGCGGTCCACGATCGCAGCACCATGCACACGAAACCGTTCGTGCCCTTAACCGCGGTTTCGTAACCGTGCTGTCCCATGACCAAAACTTCGGCGTCGCGTGAAATGGACTCAGGCGCTCCGCTTCGTGCCAGAGCGATTTCGTCCTGACGCTCCATCATGTATTGCTCAACTGGAGCCATGTTTGGATAGGGATCTTTCGGGTTCTGCGCTCCAGCGTGCCAAACTGCACCCAGCACGATGATCAGACCAAGCGTTGCCCGTGAGATTGCGGCAGTTGCCTTTCCGTTCATGGATTGCTCCTGAGATTCGAAATTGTTTCTAGCCTGGGCGCCCAATCCCGCAGCGGGATGAGCGCACGCAGCCGCTCGTCCCGCAGATACAGGCCTATCCAAACCACGGCACCAACAATGATCGGCAAGTAGAACGGTTCGCCGACTCGTACATGAGTAGCCGTCGCGCCGCCCATATAGCCCGTCATCAGAATCGCGCCGAGAACGGCGGTACGCGGAATCGCGTATAGGATCGCGCTGGCAAGTTCCGCGATCGTGATCCCCAACATTGCGCCGCTCGGGTATCCGTAATGAGCAAACCCTTGCGCGGCGGCCGCAGGATTCAACAGGCCGAACACCACGGTAAAGAAAAACAACAGCACCGGTAACGCACTGAGAATGCGTCCGGCCCAGAGCATTTTCCTCGAAGCGGGCGCGACTTCGACACTGGTTGGCATGTTCCCTCCCGCAGAATCATTTACACCGGAACGTGGCTACATCGGCTTCGAGCAATTAATCATCCAGGGGATGCCGAAGCGATCCGTGAGCATCCCAAATCGCTTGGCCCAAAACGTCTCCTGGATCGGCATGACCACGCTTCCTTTTTCCGAAAGGGCATGAAATACCCGCTCCGACTCTTCGGGAGTCTCAATCTCCAGCGAGACCGAGAAGCCCTGCGGCTTGCTATAGCGGCCCGGAGGAGCATCGGAAGCCATCACCGCCCAATCCCGAAGGAGCAAGCGGGCATGAAGTATCTTCTTTTGCCACTCTGGGGGAACATCTTTGGCGGCGGGCGTTCCCTCGTGGGTGAACATGGCATCGATTTTGCCCCCGAGAACCTTCTCATAGAACTTGAACGCGGCCTCGCAGTCGCCATTGAAAAACAGGTAAGGACTCAAATTCATGGATCACTCCTCGTCGTGTGATAAAGAAAACTTTTTCCTCGGACTTCGCTTGATTTACGCCGGAACTAATGAACCTTCGTCGCCACAGATTCGGAGAGCAGCGTCCAATGCTGGCCGCCGTCTGCGGAGATCTCGATGCGCGTGATCCGTTTCTCGGGAGTGACGAACTCGTACGAATCCCGCAAATCAAGCTCCTTCCCCTTGTCATTAGGGAGCTGGTAAGTGTAGTGCCAAAGGTTCCCCTCGATGATGACTTTCGGCTCTTCCAGCGTCTTGAAATCCTTGCTGACTCCGAGATGCTTGTACGTCTTGCCCTTATCGTCGTAGGTAAAGATCGTCAGATGGTCGGACGGCCTGCCTTCCGCGGGATCGATCTTCTCGCTCAAGTACTCGCAGACCATGTATCCCCGGTCGGCCGTCCAGGAGCAGGTAATATGGGACGGCACCGAAGCGGCGTGGCTGTATGGCGTCTCCTTGGTCTCAACCTGTTCCTTCCAACGCCCCTCCCAAATATTGAGCTTGTCGCGAGGGTCGCCTGTTTTTGTCGAATCAGAAGTTCCGGCGCTTGCCATCAGCCCAAGCGTTAGCACTGACATGATCAACCCCACGAGCCTTCTGGTACGTACATGGAATCGCATTGTTGATCCCCCCAGGTTTGTAGTCACCCAGACAACGGGTGCAGAAAAAGATGTAATCATATTTCACTTGCGAATTGCAAGTAATAATTTATGATGGAAAAGATGGCCCGAAACATAACATCTTCCAGGCGTCGATCGGGTTGTCCATTGAACGCTTCGGTGGAAATGTTAGGCGACCGCTGGTCCCTGCTGATTATTCGTGACATGATGCTGCGGGGGTTTCGCAGCTACAAGGAATTCATGGAGTGCTACGAAGGCATCGCGACCAATATTCTGGCGGACCGCCTCAAAAAGCTCATAGCTTACGGAATCATCAGAACCGAGCCGGACCCGGCCGATGGACGCAAGGTTACTTATCTGCTCACCAAGAAGGGAATCGATCTCGCTCCCGTGCTAACGGAGATGGTGCTGTGGGCCGCTGCCCACGAAGATACCGGCAACCAGGGACTCGTCCGCCTCATGCGAGCGGACAAGGAAAAGTTTCTGGCCGGAGTGCGAGAGCGTTGGGCCAGCCGCCACTGAGCACGAACTAGGCGGCACCGCGCATCGGGTAACATGGTTGAGTGCCGAATCGGGTTCCCAAACAAACTAAACTCAACATTCTTCGCGCTATCCACCTGAGCAAATTTCCCTGGCTCGTTCACGGATTTTCCACCCGCGTGGGGGGATTCTCCCGCCGATACGGAATGGCGGCGCTAAACTTGGGATTCACCAAAGATGACTCAAGGCCCGCGGTTGAGCGCAACCGCACCGCATTCCTCGAGAAACTCGGCGCGAAGGGTAAAAAACTAAATGGCCGAGCGATCCTCTGGCCTCTCGTCACCCTACGGCAGGTTCACTCCGACATCATCCGGCTCGTCGAGTCGGCCGCCCCGCAATCACATCTCGTCGGCGACGGCCTCATCACCAACACACCGGGTCTGTTGCTTGGCATTCAAACCGCGGATTGCCTGCCCATCATCCTTGTCGACCCGAAACGCCGGGCCGTAGGGGTATTTCACGCCGGCTGGCGCGGCACGCTCAAACGGATCGCGGAGAAGGGAGTCGGAGAGATGCACCGTTGTTTCGGCAGCCGTGCCCGCGATCTCAAGGCCGCAATCGGGCCCGGAATTCACGGTTGTTGTTATGAAGTGGGTGAGGAAGTTCGTGACCAGTTCGAGTCCCAGTTCGCCTATGCGGCAAAGCTGTCTCGCGAGGTCGAAGAGCCGGATCCGGTCCGCGAAAAATATCCTATGTTGTTTCTTACCGCTCGAGCCCCCGGCCACAGCCTTTTGCCAAAAAAGATTTATCTCGATCTCGTGGAAGCCAATCGCCAACAACTCCTGGCCCTGGGCGTGCCCGCAAAGAGCATCGAAGCCTCCCCGCTATGCACGAACTGCCGGACAAACCTCCTATTTTCTTATCGGGCTGAGAAAGGAAAGACTGGGCGAATGATGGCTGTGGTGGGAATCCGCCCCTGATGCAGAACCTAAAAGTCCAAAGTCCAAAAGTTAGAAGTCAGAAAAGATTGTTTCTTACCTTCTGCATTCCGCATTCTGATTTCTGCACTATCGTAAGAAACGATTTTTTCCCCCCGCGCTTCAGTAAGTCTTAAGGTTGGCCATCTAGTCTACGAAGCATGAGACGGCGCGATCGAAGTCTGTTTAGCTTTGTTGCGGGAGCCCTGGCCTTAATCGGTGCTGCCGGTCTCGGCGGGACATCCTTCGCTCAAGAGGCGAAGCCGGCGAGCTCCTTAGTCATCTCGCTTTCCGATGCAATCCATCGGGCACAACAGAACGAGCCCATCTTCGCAAACGCCCTGGCAGTCCAGAAAACGGCGGCTATCGATCGATATCTGGCGCGAGCTGCGTTGCTGCCTTCTGTCACTTACGACAACCAGATGCTCTATACGCAGCCCAACGGCAAGTTTATCCAGGGCGTCCAGGGCGGCACAGAGCCAGCCCCGATTTTTGTCGCCAACAATTCTATTCATGAGTACATCAGTCAGGCATCCATTAATGAGACGATCGGCCTGAAGCACGTCGCTGACTCGCAAGCGGCGGCGGCCAATGCGGCGCGGGCCTCTGCTGAGCTGGAGATCGCGCGCCGCGGCCTCGTCTCGAGTGTAGTTACCCTGTATTACTCGGTATCGGCTTCTGCAACCAAGCAACATCTTCTGGCAGAAGCCTTGCATGAAGCGGAATCCTTCACCGATTTGACCCAGGAGCGCGAAGCGGCACGAGAAGGCGCGCATGCCGATGTGGTAAAGGCTCAACTGCAGCAGCAGCAGCGTCAGCGCGACCTGAGCGACGCAACCCTGGCTGCCGAGAAGGCGCGGCTCGAACTCGCGGTTCTCCTGTTTCCCGATCCGCGGACACCTTACGCCACGGAAGCACCGGGGTCGCCACCGCTGCTTCCCACGCGCGACGAAGTGGAGAGGCTCGCCGCCATCCATAATCCCGAAGTACGCAGTGCGTTGGCGGAGTTGCAAGCCGGGAATGCCGAGGTTCGCTCTGCGAAAGCTGCGTACCTTCCGGATCTCGCTATGAACTTCAGCTACGGGATCGACGCGCCTCAGTTTGCAAAGCGTGGACCTGCCGACGTACAAAACCTCGGCTACTCCATCAGCGGGACCATCAACATTCCGGTGTGGGACTGGTTTTCAACCCAGAAGCGCATCAAGCAGACAGAAATCCGGCGCGATGCCGCAAAGATCACTCTTACCGCGTCTCAGAGAAAACTCATCGCCACCCTCGAAGAGGCGTATGCCGAGGCCACTGCAGCGCAGAGCCAGATGGACCTTCTCGAGTTGAGCGTCCACACGGCGGAGGAAAGTCTGCGGTTGACAAAGCTTCGCTATTCGGCAGGGGAAGCCACGGCACTTGAGATCGTGGATGCTCAGGGCGCTTATCTTTCCGCAGAAACCGCACGGGCCGATGGAGCGGTTCGCTACCAGACCGCTCTGGCCGAACTCCAACTCTTGAGTGGAACATTGTGATCGCGAACGCAAACCCTCACCGAAAATTATCGGCCCGATCCTACGCGATCCCGCTGGCAATCGGGCTTTCCTCGCTTCTTCTACTGCAAGGGTGCTCGAAAACAAACGAGCCTGACGCAGCTGCTCTTGTAGTAGTGCAGGCCAAACATCCCGAGGTCGGCGAAATTTCTGAACACATCTTGGCCGATGCCACTCTATCCGCTGTGGCGGAAGCGGCCATCTCTCCCAAAATCACGGCTCCGGTGCGCGCCTTTTACGTGCAGCGTGGTTCGAAGGTGAAGAAAGGGCAGCTGCTCGCGGTGCTGGAGAACCGCGACCTCAGTGCTCAGGCGCTCGACAATCAAGGACAGTATGCGGCGGCGCAGGCAGCCTTCGAAATGCAAACCAAGGCTCAAGTGCCGGAAGATTACCGCAAGGCCGAGTTGGATGTGGCGCAGGCGAAAGCGCAGCTCGATTTGCAGCAGCAGATTGTAGACGCGCGGCGAAAACTCTTCGCGGAGGGAGCCATCCCGGGCAGAGACTACGACACCGCAGCGGCTGCTCTGGTGCAAGCGAGGGCGACCTATGATGTGGCTCGGAATCACCTGGACTCGTTGAAGGCGGTGAGCAACGAAGCCTCCCTTCAACAGGCCAAGGGGCAACTCTCCGCCGCCAAAGGGAAATACCTCGCCGCAGAGGCCCAGGTTTCGTACTCCGAAGTTCGCAGTCCGATCACGGGAATCGTCACGGACCGTCCCCTTTTTCCCGGCGAAACCGCAAACTCCGGCGCCGCGCTCATCACCGTGATGGACACTTCTTCGCTCATCGCGAAGGTCCATCTGGCGCAGACGGTAGCGCAGCAACTGAAGGTGGGCGACGATGCTTCCGTTTTCATCCCCGGCCTGGAGACGGCTGTACCGGCGAAGCTCTCACTTGTAAGTCCCGCACTCGATCCCGGCAGCACCACAGTCGAAGTCTGGCTCCGCGTCGATAACAAAGCGGGAAAGTACAAACCGGGTACTCCCGTGAGGACCTCGATTAAGGGAAGAACCATTGCGAAGGCTGTGAAAGTGCCGCTCTCCGCAGTGCTCACCGGTCAGGATGGCTCGAAATCTGTCATGGTGGTAGGCGCCGACGGCGCCGCCCACAAGACGGCGGTGGAACTCGGCCTCGATGACGGCCAAGACGTCCAGGCCACAAAGGGGCTGGAGAGCTCCGAGACCGTCATCACCACCGGGGCCTACGGTCTCGACGACGGCACGAAGGTGAAGGTGGGGAAAGCGGCGGAGGATGACCACGCGGGCGGAGAAGCGAAGTGACGACACCCCTCTTGTCCCAGCCCGCTGAGCTTTCGCGGAATGATGCTTTCTGGCTCGTGCGCTATCGGGGCCCGATCTTCTTCTTTCTGATTGTGCTTTCGCTGGCAGGTATTTATGCGGCGCAGCAGGTTCCAATCTCGGTCTTCCCCGAGACAAATTTTCCTCGCGTGGTGATCGGCGTCGACAACGGTGTAATGCCGGTCGAGCAGATGCAGGTCACCATCACCAAGCCGATTGAAGATGCAGTTAACTCCGTGCCCGGCCTGGTAACGGTTCGTTCCACTACCAGCCGAGGTTCGGCCGAGGTCAGCCTTTTCTTTGACTGGAGCGTCGACATGTATCGCACGCTTCAATTGGTCGATGCAGCCATCGGCAACGTGCGGCAGTCCCTGCCTAACACCGCAGTCATTACCACGAATCGTCTTACCTTCGCTACTTTCCCCATTCTCGGGTACAGCCTCACTTCTGACCGGCTTTCGCAGACGCAGCTCTGGGAACTGGCTACCTACCAGCTCAAGCCGCCACTGAATCGCGTATCTGGCGTGAGCACCATCACGGTGCAGGGCGGCAAGGTGCCTGAGTTTCACCTCGTGCCCAATATGGCCCGGATGCAAAACGCAGGCGTGACCATACTCGATCTGGTTAACGCCGTGCAGGCCTCAAACATCGTCGATTCTCCGGGGCTTTACGAAGCGAATCACCAACTGATACTCGGTTTGGTTGGAGCCCAGGCGCATGACGCAGATCAGCTTGGCCGCCTGGTGGTGAAGACGACGCCGGCCGGAGTAGCGGTCCACGTCTCCGACGTGGCCACGGTCCAGAGCGGAGTGCTGCCCGTATACACCGCGGTCACAGCGAATGATCATCCCGCCGTTCTTTTGAATGTGACCCGTCAGTCTTCCAGCAATACGGTGGCTGTCGCTGATGCGGTCGCGGCCCAAATTCAGAAGCTACGCAAGACCTTACCGCCGGGCGTGCGGCTTGAACCTTATTACGATCAATCGGAACTGGTACGCGAAAGCATTCGAAGCGTCCGTGATGCGATTCTGATTGGGCTCGTTCTCGCATGCATCATTCTCTTCCTTTTCCTGAATGATTGGACCACCTCGGCCATCGCAGGCCTCGTCATTCCGGTAACGATTGCCATCACCATCCTTTTCATGTGGGCCGTGGGAGAAAGCTTCAATCTGATGACCTTGGGCGGCCTCGCTGCTGCCATCGGACTGGTAATCGATGACGCCATCGTGGTTGTCGAGAATATTGTTTCGCACCGTGATCGCGGGGAAACTCGCGCCCAGGCGGCCCGCCTGGCATTGCGGGAAATTGCTGTGCCGCTGGTCGGATCGACCATCACGCCGGTTGTCGTCTTCCTGCCCCTTGTTTCCGTCACGGGAGTGACCGGAAGTTTTTTCCGTGCACTCGCGATCACCATGACCGTGGCCTTGCTTACCTCGTTGCTTCTGGCCGTCACCTGGACTCCGGCTCTCAGTCTCGTCTTCCTGCGGCAGCGGCGTAACGGCAACGACCAGCCTCACGAGGTGCACGGCCGCCTGATGCGCAAAGTGCTGCACTGGCACGAGCGCGGTCTTACCTGGTCGCTAAGCCGTCCCTTCATGCTTCTCGGAATCTGCGCCATCCTAGCCTTGGGCAGTTTCCTTTGTTATCGCGCACTCGGTACCGATCTACTTCCCGAGATGGATGAAGGCGGATTCATTCTTGACTACATCATGCCGGCGGGCAGTTCGCTTTCCGAAACAAACCGGGTGCTCGAGCACGTTGAGCGAATTCTGCACGCTCTGCCGGAGGTCGAAAGCTACATCGCGGCGCACCGGCCTGCAGATGGGGCTGGCAGCGGTCACGGAGGCGAATACCGGCGACATCACGGTGAAACTGAAGACCAAGCGCGACCGGGGAATCGACGAGGTGATCGCGGATGCGCGCGCCCAGATCAAGAAAACCGAGCCGGAGCTCGACGTCGAGTTCACACAAGTTCTACAGGACATGATCGGCGATCTGTCGAACGCCCCGGAGCCGATTCAAATCAAGGTATTCGCCAACAACCCCGCGCTGCTGGCTGATCTGGGCCCCCGCATCGGCGAAGCCATCGCCAAGATTGGCGGCGTCGTTGACATCCAGAACGGAATCGATAACACCATCAGCGGTCCTGCTACAAACTTCCAGATCGATCCCAGTATTGCGGCCCGGATGGGCTTTACCCCTACGGAGATTGCCGAGGACGCAACTTCCATCCTTGACGGTGTCACCACAACCGACCCCCTCATTGCGGACGGCAAGCCCTATACGGTTCGCGTGCGACTGGGAGATGAGACGCGGCAATCGCTGGAGACCATTCAGAACACCATCTTCAACAGCGCCACCGGAAAACTGGCGACTCTGGGCTCACTGGCTCAAGTAACGCAATTGCCGCCGCAAAATGAAATAAAACGCGAGAACTTGCAGCAACTCATCACGGTCACCGCCAGGCTCGAAGGCTCAGATCTCGGAACTGCCATCGCCAAGGTTCAGCGGACGGTCGGCGACATGCACCTGCCGCCTACCGTGAGAGTGGAATATGGCGGAACCTATCAGGAGCAACAACAGTCCTTCCATGAACTATTGCGTGTTCTCGTGCTATCCCTGGCGCTGGTGTTCGGGGTACTCATGGTTGAGTTCCGTAACTTCTCCGCGCCGATTGCGATTCTCACTTCGTCTGTGCTTTCCATCGCAGGCGTAGTCTTTGCCTTGCTGGTCACGGGTACGACCTTTAACGTTGCATCCTTTATGGGGCTGATCATGGTAATCGGCATCGTGGCGAAGAACGGCATCCTGCTGCTGGACGCGGATGAACGCTTCCGTCACGAGGGCGGCTCGGCGCGGGAAGCGATGGTTCACGCTGCGCAACGCCGTCTCCGTCCTATTCTCATGACTGCATCGGCTGCAATCTGCGGCATGCTCCCGCTCGCATTCGCCCTCGGCTCCGGATCGCAGATGCTTCAGCCGCTGGCCATCTCCGTGATCGGAGGACTCATGATCTCGATGGTCTTAAGTCTAATTGTCACTCCAGTGACTTACTACTTACTCACAGCCTCGCGAACCCGGACAACATAAAAAGGCCTGCGATCGTAATCGCAGGCCTGCATCGTGACATTCTTCACAACGATCACCTCTTTACAACGATAATCTCGAAGGTGTCAGGCACCACACTCCGGCGCGGATGCGGCGTCTCAGTGGCGGGTGCCGGCCCGAACTGGGCAGTCACCAGATAAACGTCTCCCGTCGAGATGTCGAGGGCCATCGTGCGCGCGCCTTTTTCGGTCTTGACTGTTTGCAGGACGGGAAAGCCGGGCTTTCCAGCGTCGACAACTGTAAGCGTGCCATCTCCCCCGTTCGAAGAGAACGCCAAACCATGTTTCGGATCGAAGGCGGCGGCGTCCGGTGAATCTCCAATCGCGGCCAGTCCCAGGACGTTGCCAGATTCATAATCAACCACGGCCATCTTTCCCCCGTCACACACCGAGAAAAGACGATGCTTGTCGACGTCAATGGCCATCCCGGAAGGCGATTCGCAGCCAGCCAGCGGCCAGGTCGCGACCTCTTTTCGGTTGGCCGCATCCAGCTTCATGATTTCATTCTTGTCCTCAATGTTCACGAACACCGATCCATGCCCGTCCACCTGTGGAAACTCCGGCTTTCCAGGCAACGGCAATGTGGCAACAATCGTGTTGGAGACGGTGTCCAGCACCGAGATATTCTTGCTGTGCCCATTGAATGCCCATACGGTCTTCGTCGTGGGCTCGAACGCGATGCCGTCGGGATTCGTGCCTGCAGCAACCGTCGCTTTCACCGAGAAGTCGGAGCGATCGAAAACAACGATTGAATTCCCCGCGCCGTCGCTGATGTACCCCGTCTTTCCGTCTGGGTTCAGAGCAACACCATGCGTGCTCTTCAGGCCCGTGATTGCCCCGATGGCCTTCCCGGTCGTGGTGTCCACGACCTCGACTCGTGCATTGTGCGTAACGTAAAGCCGGTGGGCGGCGTCGTCACTCAGCAGGTAATCCCATCCACCCTGCCCTCCGAGCTTCCAGTGGTCTACAACGTGATAATCCTGCGCAGCGCATACCGCTGCAATGGAAACGACCGCCGCCGCGACTATTCCTCGATACAGGCGCATGGTGAACTCCTTCTGAGACTCGGCATTGCTGCCGGCCTTCTGAGTATCGCTACTCCGCCTTAAGGGAACCTGAAAGTGTGGAATCAGCAGTCATGGCCTCCGCCGGGAGCCTCACGGTAACCAACGCGCCACCTGCAGGGTGGTTTGCGATCTCGATTGATCCTCCCGCACGTTCGCAGATTGCTTTGCAGATCGAAAGTCCAAGGCCAGTGCCTCCATTCTTCCGGCTTCGCGACGGGTCACCCCGATAGAAAGGCTCAAAAACATGAGCGCGATCGTCCTCTGAGATTCCCTCTCCCTCGTCCTGAACCGTTAGCTGAACCGTTTCCTCCTCTGTAATAGCCCCAATTCGAACGGCGGATCCGTCTGGGCTGTGCTGCAGTGCGTTCAACAAAATGTTCGAGCACAGCAAAAGCGCGTCGCGGCTATCGATAGGCACCCTCGCATCAGCGCTGAATTCGACAGTAACTTCAATGGACTTCAGCCGGGCGAAAGGTTTGCTTTGATGAACAGCATCCTCCACGGTATCGCGCAAGGAACAAGACGGAGAGATCCTTGAGCTGCCGTTACTCTCCAGAGGTTGTTCCAGCCGAGCCAAAGTGAGCATCTTCTCCACGGTGGATTCCAGCCGGGTGAAGTCCTCCAGACTCAGCGCCAAGCCTTGACCGTACTCTTCGACCGTCCGCTTCCGCATCGACAGCAATTGCAGCGAAGACTTGACGATTGCCACGTCGGTCTTCAGTTCGTGGGCAGCATCATTGGTGAACCGTCTCTGCTGCTCGAATGAACGCTGCAGCCGTGCGAGTGCACCTTCGAGCGCGGCAGCAAGAGGGCGCAACTCTGCGGTTTCTTTCGCGCTGATCGGCGCGTGGAATTGCCACTCGCTCGAACGGATGTTCTCTGCTTCTCGCGCGAGTTCGTGGACCGGAGAAAGTCCCTTTCGCACCAGCCACGCCATCACAACCGCGGTAACGCCCAGAAGGAAAGCTGTGGCAATCGCAAAGAAACGAATAGCCTCAAAAACCTCGTGCCAGACTTTGCGCAGGGGAGTTCCGTAAACGATCGTGATGCTGTGGCGAACTCCGCCGTCTGGTTGACCCGGATCAACGATGCGAAGGCCGTTGAGCACCAGGAAGCGGTAGCCCACGCCGTTTACATCCACGTTGCGAAAGACCGGAGCCCCGGACGTAGCACTCGTCAAACGTGGCGGATCACCGGCCGAGCCCAGCACCTTTCCTCGCTCATCCTCAACGCGAAAAGCGGCGCCCCGGCCAACCTGCACTCCGCGCATGTCGAGCATGACGCTGTCACTTTCATCCTCCGTATCCTGAACCGCCCCCATCAGCGACTCTGCTGTCGCCACGAGCGAGGCATCGAAAGCTTTCAACTGCACGCTCCACTCATGCACCGTGATCGCGCCAATCAGCGCGACCGCAGATACCAGCTCTAGAACAAGAACCGTGACCACAAGCCGGCGCGTAATGGAGACCGAGCCCGTCATTGCGCGCCGTCCTCCTCCCGAAGCCGGTATCCGCGATGCCGCAACGTCTCGATCAACGGTTCGGCACCCGCGATATTCAGCTTCCTTCGCAGGTTCGATATATGAGCTTCGATCACGTTGGAATGATGCTCCCAATCGAAATCGTACAGATGCTCCAGCAACTCCTGCTGTGAAACAACTGCGCGAGGCCGATGAATAAGGTATTCAAGAATGCGGTATTCCGTCGGCGAAAGATCGAGAACCCGGCCCCGCCGGCGGACCGTTTGCTGCACTGTGTTCAATTCCAGATCCGAAACCACTAAAACCGGGGTAGAGACACCTTTCGCGCGACGTATGAGAGCTTTGATCCGGGCGAGGAGTTCACCCAGATCGAACGGCTTGCTGAGATAGTCGTCCGCTCCCGCGTTCAGCAAGTTCACAACCGATTCTTTGCTTTCTTGCGCGGTGAGAATGAGGACCGGAGTATGAAGTTTTCTTCGACGCAGGTCTTGCAGAACAAGCTGGCCACTCTTGCCCGGAAGCATCAGGTCGAGCACGATTGCGTCATACATGCCCTGCTCGGCGAGGTGCGAACCCGCTTCTCCGTCGGCAACATGATCCACCGCCAGTCCGGTTTCGCGCAAAGCGGCAACAATATTTTCGGCCAGCCGCTGCTCGTCTTCGACCAGGAGCACGCGCATGACATCACACCCTGGAATATTCTCTCAGAGCTTCCTTAAGTCTGCCTGAACTCTGCTGGCGGAATCCGCATGGTCACCGGTTCCTCAGCCCGAGTGCGCTTTCCTCCCGTGAACATCGGCGGTCTTCGCGCAGGGGGCGGCCTCCAGATTACGTCGGGCTCGGCTGGGCCGTCGTGACTCGGTTGTTTGTCGCGTCTTAGCACTGGGCGCTTAGGAGGTTGCACCCGTAAATAAACTGGCGCTGAAGAGAGGCGATGCACAGGGAAACGAAGCCATTCCTCGCTGTTCCGCTTACGTCACCGCTTCCGAGGGCGCCGCGCCCGGCTCGGCAATGCCTGCATTCACCAGGTCCTTCAATTCCTTACTCGGTTTGAAGAACGGAATCTTCTTGGCGGGAACTTCAACCTTCTCACCGGTCTTGGGATTGCGTCCCATGCGTGGCTTGCGCTGCCGCGTGCGAAAACTGCCAAAGCCGCGTATCTCGATTTTGTCACCCGCGCGCAGGG
Source organism: uncultured Acidobacteriaceae bacterium (assembly GCA_963760855.1). Classification (GTDB taxonomy): domain Bacteria; phylum Acidobacteriota; class Terriglobia; order Terriglobales; family Acidobacteriaceae; genus Sulfotelmatobacter. The sequence continues at coordinate 40,040 of CAVXFD010000012.1, forward strand.
ACCGCACCACGCTGTCAAAGATCGTTTCCACGATCACTTCGCTATCTTTGCGTGTAAGCTCCGCTAAACGAGAGACTTCATCGATCAGATCGGCTTTTGTCATAACGATTGTTCGCTCCTGCGCTGGTGTTCTAAGTGACACGCCCCCATTTGTGGCGAAGACCCCCGGTCACGCCAGCGAACCTTCATAACCTTCTCAAATTTCAGGGGTTGTATGCAAGTCGCAGCCTTGGGGCAGGTGTCAGGTCTTAGGTTTAGGGTCTTAGGCAACACGTCTGGCACGACGCCATGTCTCATCTCCTAAATGCGGCCGTAGCGATTCCTAACACCTGTCACCCAAGACCTAAGACCGCCTCCTACTTCCACAGATAATAAAACCCAACATGCTGCTCCAGCATTTTCTCGGTGTCGGGCAGGTACTGCGAAACGTCGCCCAGCATCAGGTCGAGCAGCGTCTTGCGGTCTTTCTCGGGGTGCACCAGCGTGGGTTCGCCCGAAATGCCCACCGACTTCGCCGTATCTTTCACCACGGCCTGGAAGTCTCCAACGTTGTCAATCAGCTTCATGGACAAGGCTTGCTCCCCCGTCCAGACTTTCCCGTTGGCGATGGCTTTCACATCGTTGAACTTCATCCCGCGCCCATCAGCCACGGCCTGCACAAACTGGCCAAACATGTTATCGATCAGTGACTGCATGTAGGCCTGCTCCGCAGGAGTGAGATCGCGTGTGGGATTGCCCGTATCTTTAAACTCGCCGGTCTTGAACACAACACTCTTGAGCTTGGCCCACTTCAGCAGGTCACCGTAATTCACCCACTCGGCGATCACGCCGATCGAGCCCACGATGCTGCCGTTGTCGGCATAAATCTTGTTCGACGCCGAAGAAACGTAGTAAGCGCCGCTCGCACCCACCGTCTCGATCGAAGCCACGATGCGCTTCTTTTTCTCATCGTGGATGCGTTTAACCTCACGATAAATCTCTTCCGACGCAGCCACGCCCCCGCCGGGCGAGTTCACATGCAGAATGATGGCCTTGATCGAAGAGTCATCGTTAAACTTCTTGAGTTGGCCCACCACCGGCTCCGGCGAAAGAATTACGCCGTCCAGGTCCACCACTCCAATGCGGTCGCCAAAGCCGCCGAACGAAGCCTCACTGCTCCCCGCATGCAGCGTCAAGTAGACCAGCGAAAACACGGCCAAAACAAAGAGGAAGAATGCTCCTCCACCAATCAATATCCAGAGCAGCGTGCGGGAACGTTGTTCAGCCATGAAGAAAGTTTAGCACCGGAGCTAGGGAACGAGCACCCGCAAGGCTCCAGGCTCGACCCCGACCTCCGCCGGTGTCCCGCACACATATTCGCCGTCAGCATAAATCTCCAGCGGAGTTTCGGTCTCCACGCGGAGCCGTGCAGCCTGGAAGTAATCCACCTCGCGAATCTGCAAGTGTCGCCCGAAGTATACCGTGGGAAACATGCACGCCAGCTTGAAGGGATTGAGCGCTCCAATTACGCACATATCAAGTTTGCCATCGTCCATCCGCGCGCGTGGCGCAATCTTCATCCCTCCGCCGTAGATTGCGCTGTTGCCGAAAGCGGTGAGAACAGTGGGCCGATCACTGCGAGTGATCCAGTCGCCGCCTTCGTTCCGCTCGAAAATCTTCATCGGGACCGGGGCAAAGCGAAAAACCGTTGGAGCCAGCGCTAACGCATAACCCCCGTGCCCGCGCAGCCAACGCGGTAGCAGATTCGCACGCCGTGACACTTCGCTATCAAGTCCCACTCCCGCCACGCTGCAAAAGTAATGCCGGGCACCGAGCACCGAGTCGCGCGCGAGCGCATGTCGCGCGGGCACCCCGCCCACGTCTCCCAGCGGCGTGATAATCCCCAGATCAATCGCATGAGCGTTGTTTTCACCAGCGCAAAACCTTCGCCACTCCACGAGCGAGTCTCGCACGCTCCGCAATCCAAGCGCGCGAGCAAAGTCATTCCCACTCCCCGCCGGCACCACCAGCACAGGTAGCCCAAGCTTCACCAATTGGCTGAGGTGCCGATGAATCGTGCCGTCGCCGCCGAAGAGTAAGACGATATCCGCTTCGTCCGACGATGCAGGCAGACCGATGCGCCACTCGACTCTCTTATCGGACTGAAAAGGGCCGAGATTTTTCGGAGAACATCCCAGACCTAGAATGGCGGCGGCGCGCATCTGCGCGGTTGAGAGTAACAGAATCGGAGGGCAAGCCCGTATCCGCGCAGCCGCCAGGCCTCGTCCAGGTGGCCACCCGTCCGCGCTTCCCAAAGATCCGCAATTTCCGACTATCGTAACTTCAATACCCCCTCCCCAAAACGCGAAACCGCTGGCATGATGGATGCCTGTCACTTCCTCCCCCGGAAGGCAGGCCATGGGAACGCAACGGCTGGCGCATATCTCGTGTCTTCTTGCAGTTAGCCTGATCCTGGCGGGCTGCAGCGGCGTAAGCACGTCGACGCCTCCTGCTGGTTCGACGGCTCCCACCGCTCCCACGATTTCAACGCAGCCTGCGAACCAGAGCGTTGTCGCCGGCCAGACGGCTACCTTTTCAGTGACAGCTGCGGGGACAGTTCCTTTGACCTATCAATGGCAAAAGGGGACAACCTCGATCACAGGCGCGAATTTGGCCACGTATACTACCCCCGCAACCACGACAGCCGACAGCGGTTCAAAGTTCAGCGTCGTCGTAAGCAACTCTGCCGGAAACGTCACCAGCAATGCAGCTACCCTCACCGTCACCGCAACCGCAGTGGCGCCCACCATCACCCAGCAGCCTGCAAACTCAACCGTAACCGCCGGCCAGACAGCAACCTTTTCAGTCACCGCAACCGGAACCGATCCTCTCAGCTATCAGTGGCTCCAGGGAACAACCACGATCACCGGCGCTACCTCGGCCAGCTACACTACGCCCGCCACCACAACCGCGAACAATGGCACGCAATACAAAGTCGTCGGTCAGCAACTCTGTGGGAAAGGCAACCAGCAACTCGGCCACACTCACCGTCAACGCCGCCGCCCCCGCAACCACGGATGTACTCACCTACCACAACGACATCGCGCGTACCGGACAGAATCTGACTGAAACCACGTTGACCACCAGCAACGTGACTTCCGCGAAATTTGGCAAGCTGGGTTTCTATCCGGTCGATGGCCTGGTTGACGCGCAGCCGCTCTACGCCTCAAACGTCGCCGTTCCCAGCAACGGCACGCACAACATACTTATCGCTCCCACGGAGAACGACTCGGTCTATGCTTTCGACGCCGATTCCGGGGCAACTCTCTGGCACGTCTCCGTGTTGAAGTCCGGCGAAACCAGTCGGACGATCGCGGTTGCGGACAAGTGAGTCCCGAAATCGGCGTCACCTCCACGCCCGTGATCGATCGCACGCGTGGCCCCAACGGCGCGATCTATGTGGTGGCAATGTCGAAAGATTCATCGGGCAACTACCACCAGCGCCTGCATGCCCTCGATCTCGCTCTCGGCACAGAACTCTTCAGCGGACCGGTCGATATTCAGGCTACTTATCCCGGAACCGGCGACAACAGCAGCAACGGAAATGTGGTCTTCGATCCCGCCCAATACAAAGAGCGCGCCGCACTGCTCTTGCTGAATGGCGTCATCTATACCAGTTGGGCCTCGCACTGCGACTATCCGCCCCTACACGGGATGGATCATGGGTTATAACGAATCCACCCTGGCCCAGACGAGCGTGCTGAATATCACCCCCAACGGCAACGAAGGTGCCATCTGGATGGCCGGTGCCGGCCTCGCCGCCGACACTTCCGGCAACATTTATTTCCTCGACGCCAACGGCGATTTCGATACCACCATGAACGCCAGCGGCTTTCCCAGTGACGGCGATTACGGCAACGCCTTCATGAAGCTCTCCACTTCCAGCGGCCTCGCCGTAGCCGACTACTTCGAGATGGACAATGAGGCCTCGGAAAACGGCAGCGACACCGACCTCGGCTCCGGCGGAATGATCGTCCTCCCCGATCTAACGAATGGCTCCCAGACGATGCATCTCGCGGTCGGCGCTGGAAAAGATTCGAACCTTTATCTGGTGAATCGCGACTCCATGGGCAAGTTCAGCCCCAACAACGCCAGCATTTATCAGGAACTCCCCGGCGCATTGCCCGGAGGCGTTTACGCGACGCCCGCGTATTTCAACAACACGCTCTACTACGGATCGGTGGGAAGCCCCATCCAGGCCTTCACCTTCACCAACGCGAAGTTGTCGACAAGCGCGACCGCCCAAACCGCGAACAGTTTCGGCTATCCCGGAACAACCCCGAGCATCTCGGCCAATGGCGCGAGCAACGGAATCGTATGGGCCATCGAGAACTCAAGCCCGGCAGTCTTGCACGCCTACAACGCCGCCAAATCTGAACGAGCTTTACAACAGCAACCAGGCCAGCGGCGGCCGCGACCAATTCGGCAACGGCAACAAATTCATGACCCCAACCATCGTGAACGGCAAAGTCTTCGTAGGCACGCCAAATGGAGTAGCAGTCTTCGGCGTACTGCCATAAGAGCGATCCAATTTCTTTGTCATCCTGAGTAAGCGAAGTCCTGCGCAAAGCGCGGGATTTCCGACGAAGGATCTATGCATTTGGATCGCGGAACATCTCTGACGGTTGAGACGTAATCAAGCGGACCTTTTTTATGCGGCGCCCCACCCGAAGAACCGCGTACAGATTGGCAGCCATATAAACGAGAAATTCGTCAGGACCGATGCTCTCGCCGTCCACGCTGACGGCGCCGCCCTTTAGCTTCGTCGCCGCTTCGGTATTAGAACTCGCTAATCCAGCTCTACGAATTAATTTGTCAAGCCGAACGAGATATCTGTCGCCGGGATTCAAAGCTTCACGCGCAACAACACGGACGGCGCCACCACCCTCACCCTCGAGAACTACATCAGCCAGTGGAACATCAACGCTTTCCAACTCCTGGGGTGTTTCATTCTTCTGAAACTGCCTTCCCCAATCCTCCCCCGCCTTCGCCGCCGCCTCCGCCGAATGGAAATCCGCTACAATCCTCCGCGCCAACTCCTTCTTCGCCTGCATCGGATGCGCTTCCCGCTTCATCTTCTCGATCTCCGCGACCTGCACATCCGTCAGCAACTCGTAATACCTCCACATCATCTCGTCGGAGATGCTCATGATCTTCCCGTACATCTCCAATGGCGGCTCGTGAATGCCGATCGCATTTCCCAGCGACTTCGACATCTTCTGCACGCCGTCAAGCCCTTCGAGAATCGGCGTAGTCAGCACCACCTGCGATTCCTGCCCGTAAGCCCGCTGCAGATCCCGGCCAACCAGCAAATTAAATTTCTGATCGGTCCCGCCGAGCTCAACATCCGCTTCCAGCGCCACCGAGTCATACCCCTGCACCAGCGGGTAAAGCAATTCATGCACGGAAATCGGTTTCTCATTCTTGAATCGCTGATGAAAGTCCTCGCGCTCCAGCAATTGCGAAACCGTATACTTCGCCATCAAGCGCACGAAATCATCGGCGGTGAACGCACCCATCCACCGCCGGTTAAAGTCGATCACAGTTTTCTGCGGATCAAGAATCTTGAAAACCTGCGCCTTGTAAGTCTCAGCATTCTGCTCAATCTGCTCGCGCGTGAGCGGCGGCCGCGTCACCGACCGGCCCGTAGGGTCGCCGATCATCCCCGTGAAATCGCCAATCAGGAAGATCGCAGTGTGCCCCAGATCCTGAAAATGCTTCAGCTTGCGCAGCACCACCGTATGCCCGAGGTGCAAATCAGGAGCGGTCGGGTCCATGCCCAGCTTCACCCGCAGCGGTTTGCCCGTTGCCCGTGACTTCTCCAGCTTCGCGCGCAGGTCAGCCTCGCGAATAATTTCCGCGGAGCCTTTCTTGAGATAGGTGAGTTGTTCGTCGACAGGTGCGAAGGTTGACATGGGAAAGGACATTATAAGGAACGCGGCCGCAAAGGCCGAATCCCAGCGTTTAGAATGTCGGGAATTCACCGAGACGCAATCGATGAACATTCAAGTACGCAAGGCGACCACGGCGGATGTTCCCCGGCTGCAGGAAGTCATTGAGGCCTCCGTGCGAGGCTTGCAAGCAGACTACTATTCGCCCGGACAAATTGAAGGCGCGCTGAAATCCGTCTACGGCGTAGACAGCCAGCTGATCGCGGACGGGACGTATCTGGTAGCAGAGTCTTCGCAGCCGCAAGGCAACATTGAAATCGTAGCCTGTGGCGGCTGGAGCAAGCGCAAGACCTTGTACGGCGGTGATCAATACGCGGGACGTGAAGATTCGCTCCTCGATCCCGAGCGCGATGCGGCAAAGATCCGAGCATTCTTCGTGCATCCAAAGTGGGCGCGCCACGGAATCGGCGGCCTGATCCTCGAAGCCTGCGAGAATGCCGCCAGAGAAGCAGGCTTCACGCGCCTGGAAATGGGCGCAACCTTAAGCGGCGTGGATTTTTACCAAGCGAAAGGATATGCTGCCGTCGAGAATCAGGAAGTTCCCCTGGGAAATGGGGAAGCCCTGCCGATTATGAGGATGGCGAAGGAATTTAAGTGAGAAGTCAGAATGCAGAAGTCATGGCGAGCGCATCTGCCCCTCTAGCTTGAATTCTTCAATCTTCTCCCAACGATCTCGAACTTCCCGCCCAGCACAATGTTGATCGCCTCTGTATACGCGATGTGCTCCTGCTCCAGAATGCGCGCAGCCAGTGTGCGCTCGTTGTCAGTATCGAGCACTGGGCACAGTCTTCTGCACAATGATGGCGCCATGATCCAGTTCTTCGTCCACAAAATGCACGGTGCAGCCAGATACTTTCACCCCGTAGGCAAAAGCCTGCTCCTGCGCCTCCAAGTCCAGGAAATGCCGGAAGCAGCGAGGGATGGATATTAAGAATCCGCCGCGGAAACTGCTGCACGAACCAGGGAGAAAGCAGCCGCATGTAACCCGCCAGGCAGACGAGATCTACATTGTGCTGCTTTAACGCGGCGACAATCTCCTGATCATGCTCTTCGCGCCGCTTGCCCTTCGAAGGAATAACCAGAGCGTTCAGTCCTCGCTGCCGGGCCGTCTCAATGCCCGGCGCGTCCGCCTTATTCGATAGCACGACGCCAATTCGCGCATCCGGAATTCGCCCCGCATCGATGCTGTCCGCAATCGCAACGAAATTCGACCCGCGCCCGGAGAGGAGAATGCCGAGAGATCTCATGGAGGATTTCAGCGAGGCAATGATAATTCACCACGGAGACATGGAGGCACAGAGAACTGAAAATCAATAAAAAATCGACAACTATAGAAACTCGGGGAGCGTCACCGTTCGTGGCACTGAATACAAGAGTCCTTGAGGTTTTCCCCGTGTCTCCGTGTCTCCGTGGTGAGCCGATCTCTAGCTGTAGATTACCTTCCGCTCGCCCTTCACGATGCGGCCCACGGTGTAGGCCTTTTCTCCCACGCGTTCGAGAACGCTCTGAGCTTTCTTGAATTTCGCCAGCGGAATGACCATCAGCATCCCCAGCCCCATATTGAATGTCCGCATCATCTCATCCTGCGGAACATTGCCCAACTGCTGCAAGTGCTCAAACAAAGGCAGCACCGGCCACGAACCCATTTCAATCAAGGCCGCGGTGCCACGGGGCAAAACCCGCGGCAGATTCTCCGTGATTCCGCCCCCGGTAATGTGCGCTAGCGCGGAAACGCACTGCGCGTCGAGCAGTTTTCTCAACGCGGGCCAGTAACTCTTGTGCGTCCGCATCAACTCATTGCCAACTTTATTCTTGATCTCGTTTACGTAATCATCGGAAGCGTAGCCCCCGACTTCAAACAGAAGTTTGCGGGCCAGCGAATATCCATTTGTGTGCAGCCCGTTCGACGCCAAACCGAGAACAACGTCGCCGATCTGCACGTCTTTGCCGGTAATAATCCGCTCGCGTTCCACCACTCCGACAATAAATCCCGCCAGGTCATATTCGCCATCCGGATAAAAGCCGGGCATTTCGGCAGTCTCCCCGCCAATCAACGCACACCCATTGTGCTTGCAAGCGTCAGCAATGCCTTCCACCACTTGCTCGGCGATCAAGGGATCCAGAGTCCCCGTCGCCAGATAGTCCATAAAAAAGAGCGGCGCGGCTCCCTGCACGGCGATGTCATTCACACAGTGGTTCACCAGGTCAGCCCCCACCGTCGAATGCAGCCCCATTTCGAAGGCAATCTTTAGCTTTGTCCCTACGCCATCGACGCTGGAGACCAGCACCGGATCCACATACTTGGTCTTGTCCACTGCGAACAAGCCGCCGAAGCCGCCAATTTCACTCAGTACTCCCCGCGTAAACGTCTTGTGGGCCAGGTACTTGATTCGTTGTTTCGTGCGGTTGGCGCGGTCAATGTCCACACCCGCGTCGGCGTAGGTGATCGGCGTTCCAACGGACGTGGTTTTCTTGGCCACCAGTTCCTGCGGTGTCTCGTTCTCGGTGCTTCAGTTGTGGGGAAACGCTGGGTTCCTTGGGATGCTTCAACATCCAAGGTCGCTCATTGTAACACGTTCAAAGATGTCGCCGTGTGCAGCAGGCTCGGGTCCGGCATCCGAAAAGCTTCACATACACGACCGCTGCATTCCGCGGACGCACACGCCCGCTCGTCACTTCCGGGCACTCCGCTAGTGAGCGATGAAGTCGGAAAAGAAGTAGGCCAGAACCCCGAAGAGTGCCAGTCCGGATATGCCGTAAGCCGTAAGTACCCAAGCCCCGCGGCCTTCAAGATGCTTGCCGCTCACGGCTTGAGAACTTGATGTTTGGGGAGACTGCTGAACAGAAAGAGAGACGTCAAGGGCCCGATCTTCCATGCCAAACCTCCGAACGGAACGATCGTGGCGCAATTACGTTATGCGTCACGCCTGCCCGGCGACACGGCCGGACAAGACTATCTGCGCGCGATTTTACTACGGTTTTGTGACCAATAAACATATAAATGTGATGTTCGTCACGGGGCGGATCGGCGAAGAAACGTCCTTTCCAGCCATACCCCACCCCGGTACATGATCACCGGAGATCCTTTACGGAACTGCCAGGCTTTTCCGCTTGACCGCTTCCTCGCGATACAAACTCCTCAACCTGCCATACTATTACCCTATGCGTCGTTTCTATTGCTTGCCGGTTGTTGCCGCCATCCTCTTATCTTTCACCGCCCAAGCGCAGTCAGGCAGATCTCCCGCGTCGCAGACCTCCAAGACTAAGTCTCAGGACTCCGCCCCATCCACGCCGCAGCCCCCAAAGCACGATTATTCCCAGGAAGCCTTTGTCATCGAGCAGTACCACTCCTTCTACCGTTTCGAAGAAGACGGCACCGGCCGCAGAGAGACAACCGCCCGCATCCGCGTCCAAAGCGAGGCTGGAGTCCAGCAATGGGGACAGATTCAGGTCGGTTACAACTCCGCCAACGAGCGCGTCGAAATTCCCTACGTTCGCGTTGTCAAAGCCGATGGCGCCGTCGTCAAGGCAGGAGACGATGCCGTCCAGGATCTTAGCGCTCCCCTCGAGCAGCAAGCTCCGGTCTATACCGACTATCGACAGAAGCACATCACCGTACCCGGCCTCCGCCCCGGCGAAGTCCTCGAATACCACATGGTAACCGTGATTCATACGGCGCTCGCTCCTGGAGAGTTCTGGGCCGATTACGATTTTGACAAAACCAACATCGACCTCGACGAAGAAGTCGTCATCGATGTTCCCGCCGACCGTCCTCTCAAGTTGAAAAACAGACCTGGCATGGATCCGAAAATTTCAGAAGACCACGGCCGCCGCCTCTACCACTGGACCAGCTCTCATCTGGTACGCGAAGACGACCAGAAGGATAAAGACAAAAAGAAAAAGAAAAATCCCGAGGACGAGCGCCCCGACATTCAGCTAACCACATTCGTTAGCTGGGAGCAGATCGGCCGCTGGTATGCAGGCCTCGAAAAAGACCGCCGTGCTCCTTCCCCGGAAGTGCGCGCCAAAGCCGACGAACTGACCAAGGGACTCAACACGGATCTCGACAAGGTCGAAGCCCTCTACGACTTCGTCGCGAAAAATTTCCGCTACGTCAGCCTCTCGCTCGGCCTCGGCCGCTACCAGCCGCACGCCGCCGGCGACGTCCTCCACAACCAATATGGCGACTGCAAGGATAAGCACACCTTGCTCGCCTCGTTGCTCGAAGCCGAGGGCCTGCACGCCTCTTCGGTATTGATCAATTCCAGCCGCAAACTCGATCCCGACGTACCCTCGCCCTCGCAATTCGATCATGTCATCACTATGCTTCCCATGGGCGATCAGGAAGTCTGGATGGACACCACCAGCGAAGTCGCCCCCTTCCGTCTGCTGGCCTATACCCTGCGCAAGAAGCAGGCGCTGGTGATTCCCGCCATCGGCACTCCTCATCTCGAGCAAACTCCCGCCGACACTCCCATGCCCGACAGTGAAATTGCAGACGTCGACGGAAAAATCAATGACATCGGCAAACTCGAAGTCCACGTGCACTACACTTTCCGTGGCGACGAAGAACTTCTGCTGCGTTCCGTATTCCGCCGTCTGCCCGAGGCGCAATGGCAGCGCGTGGTCGAAAACGTGAACTCCGGTATGGGTGGCGATATCACGAATTTAAAAATCAGCGATCCCGCCGCGACCCGCGAAGCCTTCACCATGTCTTACGACGTCGCCCGTCCCAACTTCCTCGACTGGTCGAAGAAAAAATCCGACCTCACCTTGCCGCTTTGCCAGTTCAACCTTCCCGATCTCGGCGATGACGATAGCGACGCCGACTCTGAGCCGCTCAAACTCGGCCCCAAGGCCGAATACGTCTATAAAATCAAGCTCGAGCTCCCCGCCAAATACACGCGCTCGCGCGCCGCTTCCGCTTTCCGTCAAGCGCGATTACGCCGAATATCAAGCCACCTACAAGCTTGATGGAAGCACCCTCACCGCCGCACGGACCCTGACCCTTCGTCAAGACGAGATTCCCGTCCCGCGCGTCACCGACTATCAGGCCTTTCGCCGCGCCGTCACGTCGGATATGGGTCAGTTTCTTTCCGTCGAAAATACGGTAGCCGGTGCACCCACAGCCCCAGCCGACATGAAGGCCGATGATCTGGTCGAAAGCGGCCGAGCCGCCATCGCCAGCAACAATCTGCCTCTGGCCATCCAACTTCTCAAGCGCGCCACCGATGTCGATCCCAAAAACAAATATGCCTGGAACATGATCGCTGCCGCTTACATGGGCATGCGCCAGAATGACGAGGCCATCGCCGCGCTCAAGAAACAAATTGCGATCAATCCCTACGACGAATACGCCTACAACGCCCTCGGCCGCGCCTACTGGCAGGAGCGCAAATACGAAGATGCCGTCACCGCATTCAACAAGCAGATCGAGATCAACCCGCTCGACAAGTTCGCCCACGCTGGCCTTGGCTCCATGTATTCCGAGTGGCACAAGTACGACCTGGCTGCCGCCGAGTTGGAAAAAGCCACATCTCTCACTCCCGATAATCCAGAACTGCAGGTGACTCTCGGCGACGCCTATCTCAACCTCGGCCAGGACGACAAAGCCCTCGCCACTTTCGACCACGCCGTCGAACTTTCCGCCACGCCGCTGGTCTGGAACAACATCGCCTACCAGCTTTCCCTGAAAAAGGCTCATCTCGATCGTGCCCAGCAATACGCCGAGTCGGCCGTCTCGGCCACCACGGCGGCGTTGCGCAACGTTTCGCTGGACCGCCTTACGCCCCAGGAGCTCCCTCTGGTGCCTTCGCTCATCGCCTACTGGGACACGTTGGGCTGGGTTTATTTTGCGAAAGGCGATCTCGACAAGGCGGAAAAATACGTCTCCGCCGCCTGGGGACTGGGCCAGCACGGAGAAGTTGGCGACCATCTCGGTCAGATCTACGAAAAGGAAGGGAAGAAAGATCGAGCTCTGCAAACCTACGAACTAGCCGTAACCGGACTGCGTCCCATCCCCGAAACCCACGACAGAATTGATGCCCTGCTCAAAGCCGACGCGAAACTCAGTGACGTGAAGAAGCGCGACAAAGAAAGTCTGCAAACCTTGCGCACCATCGACATGGGCAAAGCAAAAGAAACCGGCAGCGCCGATTTCTTTGTTCTGCTCAACGGCGCCGCCGGTACTCCCGCTAAAGCCGAAGCCGTGAAATTCGTCAGCGGAGACGAAAAGCTGAAAATCTTCACCGAAGCCCTCCGCACCGCCCAATACCGCCTATCCTTTCCCGACGACACCCCCTTAAAAATCCTCCGTCGCGGCATCCTGTCCTGCTCGACTGCCACCGGCAACTGCATGTTCGTCCTCCTACTGCCGGATGATGTGAGAACGGTGGACTGAGTCGTTCGAGGTTGTCATCCTGAGCCGTGGCGTCACTGACGCCCTGTCATCCTGAGCGGAGCATTTGCGTTCGCGAAGCGAAAGCAAATGCGCAGTCGAAGGATCCCTACCAGCGCACACGCGCGAAGGCCAGCTAGAGCTACCATGCCCGTGTCGAAGGCAGCTGAGATTTTTAAAGTACGCCGCGCCACGTTCTCCGTCCTGCTGCACGGCGAAGCCTCGCTGACGCCGGAAATGGCCTTGCGCATCGAAAAGGCATTCGGTCCGGACATGGATCACCTTCTCCGGATGCAACTCGCATGACGTAGCTAAAACGCGAGCCCCTGCACGAACCATCTCGATCAAGCGATACGCCCCGGCCTGACGCTGCGTATCGGAAAACCGGGTGCCCTATCCTTGCGTCCTTTGCAAGGGTGGGACGCGATGCAGCCGAAAACCAACAGTTTGTGACATCTAACCTTGTACCCAAAACAAAATCAGCAGACCATAGTCAAGGCGGAGGCAATAGATTCGATTTCCGCCGCGGCAAAGCTAAGTGCTTTGTTGCCTATGTTTTGCTCGTAAGCTCTTTGAAACAAAGCGCAAACGCGCTCACTGCACGCTCGTGATCGCTCCCACCCGCATATTCATTGGATTTCCGTGAAACGAGGGGGGGAGGCGTACGGCGCAAACTGGCACTTGGACACAAAGTATCAGCGCTCCCACTCACCGCAAAATTGCCCTGAGCCAATATTTTCCGGGCAGATTTTCCACAGCGATCTAGATGGATGCCAACGCGCGCCCTTTGTGCCAGCCGGTCGCCATCTCGTACCCATGAGCCAGCCCCAGCACCAGATCCTCCCGCCACCGTGGTCCCGCGATCTGCAACCCGATAGGCAGCCCGCCCTTCGTAATCCCGCAGGGCACCGAAATAGCCGGCAGCCCCCAGACATTAAACGGCCGCGTGTTGCGCAACAAAACAAGTTCCGCCGGACGCAGCGCCGTCGGAGTCTTTTCTTCAGATCGGCAATTGACGGCGCCGGAATGGGCGTCGTTGGCGTGACCAGCAAATCCACGTCGGCGAAGAAATCGTGTGCGCGTCGCCGCTCGACATCCAGTTCGCGCCGCCACCGTATATATTCCGCCGCCGAAATATCCGCGCCGAATCGGATGCGCCGCAAGGTCTCTGGCTCGATAGAGTTCCGGCGTCTGCGTGACGTCGTCAGCATGCACCGCATACGACTCCGCATTCTGCACCACGCGATCGGTAGGAATTGCAATCTGCATTTCGCGAACTTCCGCGACGAGCGTCTTGATCACGCCGAGAGCTTCGTCCACCGCAGCGCGAACTTCCTCATCAAGATCGTCACAAAAATAAGCCCGCGGAATTCCAACGCGAAGCGTCTTTGTTCCCTCGCCCAGCGCAGCAGAAGAAGCGGAAACATAATCAGCGATAGGAACATCGGCGCTATTTACATCGAGCGCATCGTATCCCGCAATCGCTTGCAGAACAGCAGCCGCGTCGCCAACGGTCGCCGTCAGCGGCCCAACATGATCCAAAGACCACGAAAGCGGAATCACGCCACGAGAAGACACACGTCCATATGTCGGCTTGATCCCAACACACCCGCACAGCGCAGCCGGTTCGCGAATGGATCCAGCAGTGTCAGTCCCAATCGCCGCATAGCAAAGTCCCGCCGCAACCGCAGCTGCCGATCCGCCGGACGAGCCTCCAGCAATGTGTGCCACGTTCCGCGGATTGTGAACCTCACCAAAGAGGCTCACCAGCGAGCTTCCGCCATAAGCAAACTCATGTAGATTGTTCTTGCCCAGAATAACCGCGCCCGCCTGCCGCAACCGACGCACAACTTCCGCATCTTCGGTTGGGATGCGATCCCGATACAGCGCACTGGCCGCCGTTGTGCGCGTGCCAGCCGTATCGATCAGATCCTTCAGCGCAATTGGAATCCCATGCAGCGGACCGCGCCATTCGCCACGAGCAATTTCGGTTTCCGCGGCGCGAGCCTCTGCCAGCGCCGAGTCCGCGGTCACCGTGATAAACGCATTCAGCGTGGGATTCACCTTCTCGATGCGCTCCAAGCAAGCGCGAGTCAGGTCCACCGGGGAAATTTCTTTCCGTCGCAGACGCGGGGTAAGTTCAACAATGGTTTCAGGCTTTGACATTGCGTGCGGTCGGTCGGCTTATTGTAGTGGACGCGTCCCGCAGACAAACGCCCACTCTCGCGAGTTCAATGCACAAATCTTTCCTGACCTTTCTTCTCTCTTGCGCATCTCTCTAGAAAGCAACCCCGGGTTAAGGCCTATAATCAAAAATCGTTCGTCCAAATCCGGAGGCTAAATCCATGGCGGAGATGACGATCGCGCCAGTCGCGACCCACGGTTTCTTTGTCGACGGTCGTTGGATGGAAGACGGCGACGTTGTTGACGTCCGGTCACCATTTGACGGCAGCGTGGTTGGGCGAATCACTCAAGCGCGACGAGAACACGCCGAAACCGCGATTGCGGCGTCAGTCAAGGCGTTCGGAACGACGCGTCGTTTGCCTGCCTTCGAGCGCCAGCGCGTGTTGCGCCGCGTTGCGGCATCCATCGCCGAGCGCCGCGAAGAATTCTCCCGCACCATCGTGCAGGAGGCCGGCAAGCCCATAAAACTGGCTCGCATCGAAGTGGATCGTGCGGTATTCATCTTCAACGTCGCCGCCGAAGAAGCCACGCGCATCTACGGCGAATATCTTCCCCTCGACTGGCAGGAGTTCACCGCCGGACGTTGGGGGATCGTAAAGCGATATCCACTCGGCCCGGTAGTGGGCATCACGCCGTTCAATTTCCCGTTGCACCTGGTCGCGCACAAAGTAGCGCCTGCGATAGCGGCCGGATGCTCGATGGTGTTGAAGCCGGCGCCACAGACTCCGCTATCTTCGCTGTTGTTGGCCGAGTGCATTCAGCAGGCTGGTTGGCCCGACGGTGGGCTCAACGTTCTGCCGCTTTCCAATGAAGACGCCGGTCTGCTGGTCACCGACGAGCGCATCAAGCTGATCAGCTTCACCGGCAGCGTGCCTGTTGGTTGGGACATCAAACGCCGTGCGGGCAAGAAGAAAGTTGCGCTCGAACTTGGCGGCAACGCCGGAGCCATCGTGCACAGCGACGCCGACGTTGTCTACGCGGCGGAGCGGTGCGTCAGCGGAGGATTCGGGTACGCCGGTCAGACGTGCATTTCGGTGCAGCGAATTCTGGTGGAACACTCGGTGTATGGCAAGTTCACCGATCTGCTGGTCGAAGGCACGAAGAAGTTGAAAACGGGGGACCCGATGGACGAGTCGACTGATGTTGGTCCGCTGATTCGCGAAAGTGATGCCGTCCGCGTGATCAACTGGATCGACGAGGCCGTCCACTCTGGCGCGCGCCTCTTGTGCGGCGGGGAGCGCAAAGGATCGATCGTTAGACCGACGGTGCTGACCGGCACCAAGCCCGACATGAAAGTAAACTGCCAGGAGATTTTTGGCCCGGTTGTGACGATTGAGCCCTATCAGAGTTTCGATGAAGCCCTGCGGCGCATCAACAACTCGAACTACGGCTTGCAGGCCGGCTTGTTCACTCGCGACGTTAAGCTGCTTTTCCAGGCCTACGACGAACTCGAGGTTGGCGCTCTGATCGCGGGGGATATTCCTTCATTCCGCATCGACCAGATGCCTTATGGCGGAATAAAAGATTCCGGCCTGGGCCGTGAAGGACTGCGTTACGCGATCGAGGAAATGACCGAGCCCAAGTTGTTAGTGATGAATTTGCGTTAGGAATTGAACGACTCTGCAAATGTTTGGGA
Organism: uncultured Acidobacteriaceae bacterium; assembly: GCA_963760855.1. Classification (GTDB taxonomy): domain Bacteria; phylum Acidobacteriota; class Terriglobia; order Terriglobales; family Acidobacteriaceae; genus Sulfotelmatobacter. The sequence goes on from CAVXFD010000012.1 coordinate 56,247, forward strand.
ACGCAACATTTTTGTTGTCGAGTTCAATTTGAGACGTCTTCCGCGAATTCTTTGGTGAAAGACGCGACAAGTTCGCGCGAAATATTTATAATTCTCAGTTCTTCTAGCTGACGCGAAAAAATATGTGGGTATTTTCATTCGCGTCGTAACCAATAAGCTTCCACAATTGAAGTCTGCTGGGTCTCGTTCGTATTTTTAGAATTCGTACGTAAGCATGTCGCAGATTTTTCATCGCAGTGCGAACACCCTGTCCCGGGCCACGATTTTTGGCGCGGTCTTCGTGATTGCCGCGCTTGGTTTAGTGGCGTACGAGGTTCAGGGTTCGCCTTATGTGACTTATGCTGGGGTGCGCAGGCCGCAGCCCGTGCCCTTCAGCCACCAGCACCACGTTGCCGGGCTCGGCATTGACTGCCGTTATTGCCACACTTCGGTAGAGACTTCAAGCTTCGCCGGCATTCCTCCCACCAAAACTTGCATGAACTGCCACTCGCAGATCTGGACTAATGCCGAACTGCTGGAGCCGGTTCGTGCCAGCTATCGCTCAGGCCAGTCGCTGCAATGGACGCGGGTGAACCAGCTCCCCGATTTCGTCTTTTTCAATCACAGCATTCACGTGACTAAAGGTGTGGGCTGCAATACCTGCCACGGTCCCGTCGACCAGATGCCGCTCATGTACCAGCAGGAATCGTTGCAGATGGAGTGGTGTCTGGGTTGCCATCGCGCGCCGGAGAAGAATCTGCGTCCGCGCGATCAGGTTTTCAATATGCGTTACCAGCCGCCCACAAGCGGCCATCCTGTGGTGGTCGACGGACAGAGTTACACCGATCAAGTCGAACTGGGCACGGCGCTGGTAAAAAAATACAACGTTCGCAGCGTGCGCGACATCACCAGTTGCAACACATGCCATAGATGAGAAGACATTGGACTATGAGATTATGCGCATAAGAGTGATTTGGAACCAATGAAGATGGAAGAACAAGACGGCCGCGCCAAGCGCGAAGAGGTTTGCCCGAGCAAGAAGGGCAAGCTGGATCTCGATTCGGTCCGCGCGCAGATCGAAACTGTTGCGGACCAGAAGACCGGGCCGGAATACTGGCGCAGCCTGGAAGAACTTGCCGGCAGCGCCGATTTCCAGGAGGCGTTGCACCGCGAATTCCCCAAAGGCGCATCCGAGTGGGTCGATTCTGTTTCCCGTCGCGGTTTCCTTAAGGTCATGGGTGCGTCGATGGCTTTGGCGGGCATGACCGGATGCGTGAAACTTCCGCTCGAGCCAATCGTCCCTTATGTCCGCCAGCCCGAAGAAGTGGTTCCCGGCCGTCCGATGTTCTATGCCACGGCGATGACGCTCGGCGGATACGCCAGCCCGCTGCTGGTCGAGAGTCATCTCGGGCGTCCCACAAAAATTGAAGGCAACGATCAGCATCCTGCGTCGTTAGGCGGCACCGACATTTTTGCCCAGGCTTCGATTCTTGGCATGTACGATCCCGACCGCTCGCAGAGCGTGGTCTCGATGGGCGATCAGCGTTCGTGGCAGGCATTCGTGGACGCGATTCGCGGGCCGCTCAGCGCGCAGAAGGCGCTGCAGGGCGCGGGCATTCGTATTCTCACGCCGACAATTTCTTCGCCCACGCTGGCCGATCAGCTGCGCAATTTTCTGAAAATTTATCCGCAGGCGAAGTGGCATGTGTACGAGCCGGTCAATCGCGACAACGTTCTCGAAGGCGCGAAGCTGGCCTTCGGCCAGCCGGTCGAGACGCGCTACGATTTTGAAAAGGCCGACGTAATCGTCTCGCTCGATGCCGATTTTCTGTACGCGGGTTTTCCGGGAAACGTCCGCTACATCCGCGACTTCGCCAAGCGCCGCAATCCCGACGGCAACATGAACCGGCTGTACGTGATCGAGAGCACGCCGACCACGACGGGGGCGAAGGCGGATCATCGGCTGCCGACGCCGAGCGACTGGAATCGAGAGATTGCGCTCTACTTGTCGAACACTCTGGCCGCGTTCGAGAAATTCATTCAGACGTGACGGCGCTAAGATTCCGGGTTAGGCCGGTTCCTGTTCAGAGGATCTTCAAGCCCATCGCGGTTCTAGCATCGTCATCGCGGGCGATCATCAAGCCGCCGGCCGTTCATGCCCTCGCTGCATGCGATCAATGCGAGACTGGGCAATGTCGGCAAGACCGTTTCTCTATACCGATCCCGTCGATGCCAATCCGGTCAATCAGACCGAATCGCTAAAAGATCTCGTCGCCGACATTGATCGCGGGCAAGGTCGATCTGCTCGTCATTCTCGGCGGCAATCCCGCCTACGATGCACCCGCCGACCTCGAATTTCGCCGATCTGCTCAAGAGCAACAAAGCTCCGCTGCGCGTTCACCTCGGTCTTTACCAGGACGAAACCGCCGAACTGTGCCAGTGGCATATCAATCAGGCGCACGAACTCGAATCCTGGGGCGATGCTCGCGCCTACGACGGACACGGCCAGCATCATTCAGCCGTTGATCGCTCCGCTCTATGGCGGCAAGAGCGCTGTTGAATTTGTGGCGCTTGCTTTCCGGGCAAGCCGATGCTACAGGCTACGATCTGGTCCGCGCTTACTGGCAGAAGCAGCACACGGGCGCGGACTTCGAGGCTTTCTGGCGGAAGTCGCTGCACGATGGTTGGATCGCAGGGACCACTTACGAACCGAAGTCGTTTGCGGTGAAGGCGACCGATCTGCCGGATGTCCGCTTCCGCTGGCAGCTAGCGACCTCGACGCCATCGAGCTCAACATCCGCCGCGACCCTTCCATCTACGACGGACAATTCGCCAACAACGGCTGGCTGCAGGAGCTGCCCAAGCCGATGACCAAGCTTACCTGGGACAACGCCATCCTCGTCGGACCCAAAATGGCCGAGCGACTGCAGATCGCGTCTAAAGACGTTGTGGAATTGGAGTTGAACGGGAAGAAAGTCAGGGGCGCAATTTGGATTCAAGCCGGCCATCCCGATAATTCGATCACGGTATTTCTCGGTTACGGACGCAAGCGCGCCGGCCGCGTTGGCACTGGCTACGGCTTCGACGCTTACGCTCTGCGCACCACCGCCGCCCCCTGGCTGGCTACCGGTGTGCAACTGCGCAAAACTGGAGACACTTACAAGCTGGCCTCAACACAGGGCATGCAAAGCATGGACACGCCTGACGGCGCGCATCGCCCCTTAGTACGCGAAACCGGACTCGAGGAATACCGCAAGGATCCCAGCTTCGCCATTAAAGAGGATGAAAATCCAGGTCCCGGCCTCAGCCTTTACAAGCCTTACCCTTATAAAGACGAAGCTTATGCCTGGGGCATGGCCATCGATTTGAACTCCTGCGTTGGCTGCAACAACTGCGTGCTGGCCTGCCAGTCGGAGAACAATATTGCGGTAGTCGGAAAGGAACAGACCGAACTGGGCCGCCACATGCACTGGATTCGCGTCGACGCCTACTACCAGGGTGACCGCGACAATCCCAAAGCGTTTTTTCAGCCCGTGCCATGCCAGCAGTGCGAGGATGCGCCCTGTGAACTGGTGTGTCCCGTGGGAGCCACCAACCATTCGAGCGAAGGCCTGAACGACATGATTTACAACCGCTGCGTGGGCACTCGCTATTGCTCGAACAACTGCCCTTACAAGGTGCGGCGATTCAACTTCTTCCTCTTCCAGGATTGGACCACGCCGCAATACAAGATGATGCGCAATCCAGACGTCAGCGTGCGCAGCCGCGGCGTGATGGAGAAGTGTACTTATTGCGTGCAGCGCATCAATGAACACAAAATTGATGCGGAAACCGCTTCAGTGCGGGAAGGCAAAGAAATCAAGATCAAGGATGGTGAGTTGCAGACCGCTTGCCAGCAATCCTGTCCAGCAGGCGCCATCGTATTCGGCAACATCAATGACCCCAACAGCAAGGTGTCGAAATTGAAAGCGCAGGCGCGCAATTACAGTCTGCTGGGCGAGCTGGGGACGCGACCTCGTACCACGTATCTGGCGGAAGTACGCAATCCGAATCCTGATGTGAAAGCCTGAGAACAAGATCAAGCATGAACCAGGAATACAGAACCACGGTCGAAGCGCAATCTGCCCCGGTGATCGAGCCCGGCCACACCTTCGCCACGGTGACGGACAAAATCAGCTCCATCGTTCTCACCCGGCCGGCCTCGAATGGGTGGTTCCTGGGTTTCGGCATTTGCTTCATGCTTACCATGATGATGCTCTACGCCATCGGCTACCTGTTTCTCAAGGGCATCGGCATTTGGGGCGTCACCATTCCGATTGGCTGGGGCTTCGCCATTGTCAACTTTGTGTGGTGGATCGGTATCGGCCATGCCGGCACGCTGATTTCCGCAATTTTGCTTTTGTTGCGGCAAGCTTGGCGCAACTCGATCAACCGCTTCGCCGAGGCCATGACGCTGTTTGCCGTGGCTTGCGCCGGTCTGTTTCCGCTGCTCCACGTCGGACGCCCCTGGTTGGCTTACTGGCTGTTTCCTTATCCCAGCACGATGGGGGTGTGGCCGCAGTTCCGCAGCCCGCTAATGTGGGACGTCTTTGCCGTCTCTACCTACGCAACCATCTCCGCACTGTTCTGGTTCATGGGCCTGATCCCGGATTTGGGTACGCTGCGTGACCGCTCCAGCAACCGTTGGATTCGCATGATCTACGGCATGCTCGCGATGGGCTGGCGTGGATCGGCTCGCCACTGGCACCGCTACGAAACCGCTTACCTGCTACTCGCCGGGCTGGCCACTCCTCTTGTACTTTCTGTGCACACGGTTGTGAGCTTCGACTTTGCGATTGGCATCGTCCCCGGCTGGCACACCACCATCTTTCCGCCCTACTTCGTCGCTGGAGCTATCTATTCGGGGTTCGCCATGGTGCTGATGCTCGCCATCCCCATCCGTAAGATTTATGGGCTGGAAGATTTCATTACGGAGCGCCACTTGCAGAACTCAGCCAAGGTGATGCTGGCCACGGGATTGATTGTGGCCTACGGCTATGGCATCGAAGCTTTTATGGGCTGGTACAGCGGCGACCGGTATGATGCTTTCACCCTGTGGAACCGCGTTCACGGGCCCTATGCGCCATGGTATTTGGCGCTGCTTACCTGCAATATTTTTGTTCCTCAGCTTCTGTGGATCCGCAAGCTGCGTACGAGCCCGGTGGCGCTGTTCCTGATTTCCAGCGTCATCTTAACGGGAATGTGGCTGGAACGGTTCATCATTGTTGTGGTTAGCCTGAGCCGCGACTTCCTGAATTCTTCCTGGGGCATGTATTACCCCACGCGATGGGATTTCATGACTTTTATTGGTACGCTGGGATTTTTCCTGGCTTGCATGTTCCTATTCTGCCGCTTGCTGCCCATGATTTCTATCTTCGAGATGCGCACGCTTCTGCCGCAGGCAGATGGGAAAGCGTCGGAGGTGGCAGAGTAGATGAAGCGCGACCCGATCTACGGCATTATGGCGGAGTTCGACTCGCCCAATGCTTTGCTGGAGGCTGCGCGCCGCACTCATCAGGCCGGCTATCAGAAGATCGATGCCTACAGCCCGTTCCCGATCGAGGGCTTGGCTGAAGAAATCGGCTTCCACTACGATGAAGTTCCTCTGGTGGTGCTGATTGGCGGCATCATTGGCGGTCTTACCGGATACCTGCTGCAATGGTGGTGCTCGGCCGTAGCTTACCCCATCAACGTTGGCGGCAGACCTCACCATTCCTGGCCGGCTTTTATCCCTATCACTTTTGAAATGACGGTCTTGTTCGGCGGCATCTCCGCGTTGCTGGGCATGTTGGCCCTCAACGGCTTGCCGATGCCGTATCATCCCGTGTTCAACGTGCCGCGGTTTGCGATGGCTTCGAAAGATCGCTTCTTCCTCATCGTGTTCTCTTCCGATCCTAAGTACAACCCCGCCGGTACGCGGAGTTTTCTGGAAGGGTTGGCGCCACGCTCGATTTCGGAGGTGCCCAGCTAGGATGGTGCACCTCCGCCAAGTTTTCGTTGTCGCTCTGCTCGGAGCGATGGGCCTGCTTTCCGGCTGCCGCCTCGACATGCACGTCCAGCCTAAGCAGAATCCGCTTTCCCGTAGCGACTTTTTTCCTGACCAGCGCTCCGAGCGTCCGCTGGTGGAAGGCACCGTAGCGCGTGGCGACTTGCGGGCCGACACCTATTTTTATACCGGCAAGATCGGCAGCAATCCCGGTGACTACATGCCGTTTCCAGTAACGAAAGAGGTCTTAGAGCGCGGCCGCGAACGATTCAACATCTATTGTGCGCCTTGTCATTCGCCTCTCGGCGATGGCAACGGCTTCGTTCCCTCGCGCGGTTTCTCGATCAAGCCGCCTTCTTACCATAGCGAGCGTCTGCAGAAAGCTCCCTTGGGTCATTTTTATGATGTTATTAGCAACGGCTTCGGGATTATGTCTGACTATTCCGCCCAGATTGCGCCACGCGACCGCTGGAACATCGTGGCTTACATTCGGGCTTTGCAGTTGAGCCAAAACGCTACGAAAGCGGATGTTCCGTCCGACCAGAGCATTCCGTCGGAGCCGCCAAAATTTCTGGGAGAGCCAGGCTCAGGAGCGACTCCTCCCGTCATCGCGCCCGCGAGTAGTTCAGGGTCGGAGAAACAAAGATCAGGGGAACAGAAATGAGCGCCGCGACTCAGTCACATCTCGATTTAACGGCGCCGCCTGTCGTAGGAAAAATCGCGCAGCGCTCGTTGGTCATCGGCGTCATCTTCGCCATCGGTGCGGTCGCACTGGCTATTACTCGCCCGGATGAGTTCTATCGTGGCTACCTCCTTGGCTTCATGTGCTGGCTGGGCGTGGCCCTGGGTTCCATGGCCATCGTCATGATCCGCCACCTCACCGGCGGCGGCTGGGGCACAGTGATTCGCCGCATCCTGGGTGCGGCCATGCGAACGCTACCGCTGCTGGCGATCCTATTCATTCCGATAATCATTGCGGTCTGGCAGCACCGCATTTATCCGTGGGTGATGCCGCTGGATTCCATTCAGGATCCACACATTCGTGAGCATCTCGAAAAACACAGTTTCATCAAAGAGAGCTACCTGAATTTTTCAGGGTTTTTCATCCGCGCGATTATCTATTTCGTAATTTGGAACGTGCTCTCGTTCCTGCTTTCGATGTGGTCGAAGCAAACCGATCATGCGAACGCTCCTAACAATAGCCAGCGCTTCAAAGCGGTCGCCGGACCCGGGCTGATCCTCTACGCATTCACGATTTCTTTTGCTGCCATCGACTGGGTGATGTCGCTTGACCCCAGCTGGATCTCGACCATCTTTGGCCTGATTCTTCTCATTGGTGAAATCCTGTCGGCGATGTGCTTCGCGGTGGTTGTCGAGCGAATTCTTTTCAACTACAAGCCGATGTCGGAGTTGCTAAAGCCAAACTTCGTTCACGACCACGGCAAGTGGATGCTCACCTTCATCATGGTATGGGCCTATTTTTCCTTCTCGCAGTGGCTCATTATCTGGGCGGGAAACCTGCCGAGCGAGATCACGTTCTATCTGAGGCGCATTAACAATGGATGGGGATTTGTTGCATTGAGCCTGGTCCTTTTCCACTTTGCCATTCCTTTCGCGATACTGCTCTCGCGTCCGTTCAAGTGCAATATTCGACGGCTTGCTTGGGTCGCGGTCTTGTTGTTGGTGATGCGCTACGTCGACCTTTTCTGGATTATCGAGGCAAATTTCTCGACGACTTTTACTATGACGCTTGCCGATGTAGTTGTGCCCATCGCGATCGGCGGAATCTGGCTTTGGTATTTTTTCCGCAATCTGGCTTCACTGCCGCTGCTGCCAGCCTATGACCAGGATGCCCATGAAGTTCTGGAGCCGGCACATGAGCAAAGCGTGGGCGATGAAATATGAGTGACGAGATCAAACACGGCGACGGGATGCACCACGAGAGCTTCGAGCACGAAGACTGGAAGGCTGGCGCCATTATTTATTTTTTGGTGGCCTTGGGCGTGGTGACCATTATGTGTATGTTCGGCCTCCGGGGCCTCTATGCCTATCTCGACCACCGCGAAAGAGCTTCGCAACCCGCGGTCAATCCATTGGTCACTAACGTTCCAGAGGATACGAGGCACGTCCCCCGCGGTTATCCGCAGACCGCGTTCCCCAGTCCAAAATTAGAAGAAGATGAACGCGGCCAGCTGAATGGAATCCGGCTGGCGGAAGACCAAACACTTTACAGTTACGGATGGGTCGACGAAAAATCTGGAATCGTTCGTATTCCCATAGATCGTGCTATGGATTTGCTGGCGCAGCGTGGCCTGCCGGTGCGACCAGAGGGCGCGCAGAACGAAAGCGCCACCGGGCAAGCTTCCAACAAAACAAACAAGACGCAAACCGGCAAGAACTCAGCCGGCCAAGGTGAAAAGCAGTGAGCTTCAAGAAATTCAATTCGATTTCCGCCGCGTGCATTTTGTCGCTTGCGCTGTCGGTTGCTGCGAGCGCGCAGATTAATAGCGGCATTATGTCTCCGCCAGCGAACACGCGTCCGCCGCGACTGGAAAATGTTGGCATTGAGCAGCATCTGAACGCGCAGGTGCCGCCCGATCTTACGTTTCGCGACGATACCGGTAAGACCGTGAAACTGGGCGATTATTTCGGCCGCAAGCCCATCATTCTCAACCTGGTTTATTACAACTGCACCATGCTCTGCGGCGAGGCGCTGGCCGGGCTCGCCAGCGCGATGCGGTTGGTAAAGTTTGACGTGGGTAGCGAATTCGATGTGGTCACCGTGAGCTTCGATCCGCGCGAAACTCCCGATATGGCCGCGGCTAAGAAAGTCGATTACGTCAAGCGCTACGGACGGGCCAACGCGGCCGCGGGCTGGCATTTCCTCACCGGGCCGCCGGATTCCATCAACGCGCTGACCAAGACCGTCGGCTTTCAGTATCAATACGACGCCAAGAGCAATCAGTTTGCGCACGCTACCGCCATCATGGTGCTGACGCCGGAAGGCCGCATCTCGCGCTACTTCTACGGGGTCGATTTTCCTCCCAAGGATCTGCGTCTGGGTCTGGTGGAAGCTTCGCAAGGCAAGATTGGAAATGCCGTGGACGCTGTGCTTTTGTATTGCTATCACTACGATCCCGAGACCGGGAAATATGGGGCCATGGTGGCGAACATTCTTCGCCTCGCGGCCGGCAGCGACCATTCTCCTGATCGGCGGTTTGATTTTTATCTTGCTGCGACTGGATCGGTCGGTAGCCAAGAAGACGGCAACGAAGACAAGGTATGCTCAATAACTTTCCATTATGGCCGCAGCAGGCCTCTACAATGGCGTCCCGCGTGGATGCTCTCTATATCTTCCTGCTCATCGTCACCGGGATGATGGCGCTGCTGGTCTTTGTCCTTCTGATCTTTTTTGCGGCCCGTTTTCGTCGTCGCCCCGGTGTTCGCGCCGAACAGATCGAAGGTTCCACCGCTCTGGAAATCACCTGGAGCACGATTCCATTCCTAGTCTTCATGGTGATTTTTGCGTGGGGTGCCGTGGTCTATTTCAAAGAGCGCACTCCGCCCGCCGATGCCACCGAAGTTTACGTTGTGGCAAAGCAATGGATGTGGAAGGTGGAGCACGCGGAAGGACAGCGCGAGATCAACGAACTGCATGTTCCCGTGGGGCGCGACGTCAAACTCATCATGACCTCTCAGGATGTGATCCACAGCTTCTATATTCCCGCTTTCCGCATCAAGCAGGACGTGCTGCCTGGCCGCTACACGGTGGAATGGTTTCGTGCGACCAAGCCAGGTGTCTATCACTTGTTCTGCGCGGAATATTGCGGCACGCAGCATTCCGGCATGGTGGGCTCGATCGTGGTCCAGGAACCAGCGCAGTATGAAGCCTGGATGAGCGGCGCATCCACCGGCCCGCTCTCTGCGAGCGGCGAGAAAATTTTCGCCGAACTCGGCTGCTCCACCTGCCATCGTAGCGATACACAGGGACGCGGTCCTAACCTGCAAGGTGTTTACGGTAATCCGGTTCAACTCGAAGATGGGCGCACCGTTAATGCTGACGAGAATTACCTCCGCGAATGCATCCTCGATCCGGGATCGAAGCGGGTCAAGGGATTCCAGCCCATCATGCCTACATTTCAGGGATTAGTCAGCGAAGAGCAGGTCAACGCCCTGGTCGCCTACATCAAGTCGATCTCCACGGTCAAGCCGGGTGAAGCTGTGAAAGCCAGTTCCAGCGCGGCCGCGCCGTTGGGGCCAATACAAACCAACGTCCGGGCCAAAGCTCAACCCAATGGAAGTCAGGTGCAATGAGATGCCGACCACGATAACTCAACCCGTTGAACGCGAAAACTACCTGAACACGAAGTACGGAGTCTGGTCCTGGCTGCTTACCACCGACCACAAACGCATCGCGCTGCTCTATCTCATCTCCATCACCTTCTTCTTTTTCATTGGGGGCTTCTTCGCGCTGCTCATCCGCCTCGAACTGCTTACGCCCGCGGGCGACCTGGTGCAGGCCGATACTTACAACAAGCTTTTCAGTATGCACGGCATGGTGATGGTTTTCTTTTTCCTGATCCCTTCCATTCCCGCCACGCTCGGTAATTTTCTCGTGCCCATGATGGTCGGCGCCAAAGATCTCGCTTTCCCGCGCATCAACCTGCTGAGCTGGTATCTCTACATCATCGGCGGCGCGATCATGCTGCATTGCATGCTCACCGGCGGCGTGGATACTGGCTGGACCTTCTATGCGCCGTTCAGCACGTCCTTTACGAATACGAAAATCGTTGAGGCTGGAATCGCGATTTTTATCGCTGGATTTTCTTCCATCCTCACCGGCCTGAATTTCGTTGTGACCATCCACCGCATGCGCGCGCCGGGCCTGACCTGGTCGCGCCTGCCGCTATTCATCTGGGCGCATTACGCCACAAGCATCATTCAACTCTTAGGTACGCCGGTTATCGCCGTCACCATCGTCTTGGTGGCCTGCGAGCGGGCTCTGCACCTCGGGATTTTTGATCCCAAACTGGGTGGCGATCCGGTACTTTTCCAGCACTTGTTCTGGTTCTACTCCCATCCCGCGGTCTACATCATGATTCTGCCGTCGATGGGTGTGGTTACGGAGATCATCGCCTGCTTCTCGCGCAAGCGCATCTTCGGCTACCATTTCGTGGCTTTTTCTTCCATCGCGATTGCCGTTTTTGGCTTTCTCGTATGGGCGCACCACATGTTTGTGGCCGGAATCTCCGTCTACTCCGCGCTCGTGTTTTCTTTCCTGAGTTACGCCGTAGCGTTGCCTTCGGCCATCAAGGTTTTCAACTGGACGGCCACTCTTTACAAAGGCTCCATTAGCTACGATGCACCCATGCTTTACGCCTTTGGATTTCTCGGGCTCTTCACGGTTGGCGGCCTCACCGGATTATTCCTCGCAGCTCTTGGCATCAACGTCCATGTCACTGACACATATTTTGTCGTGGCTCATTTCCACTACATCATGGTCGGAGGCGCGGTGATGGGCTATCTCGGAGGCATGCATTTCTGGTGGCCAAAAATTTCTGGCCGTCTCTATCCCGAAGGCTGGGCGCGTCTGGCCGCGCTGATTGTTTTTATCGGCTTCAATCTCACGTTCTTCCCGCAGTTTTTGCTGGGATACATGGGCATGCCGCGCCGTTATTACGACTACAGCCACATGCCGGAATTCCAGGTACTGAATGTGTTGTCCACCGCAGGAGCGACCATTCTTGGCGTAGGCTACTTGCTGCCCATGGTGTACTTTCTGTGGTCCATGCGCTATGGCAAGCCCGCATCTGACAACCCGTGGAACGCCGCTGGACTGGAATGGAAAACGGCGTCTCCCCCGCCGACCTTCAATTTTGACGAGGAACCTGTCGTGACCTGGGAAGCCTATAACTACGAGGAATTGGACGCGCCTCACAAGGAGGAGGTCCCCGTTGCACGATAACGCCGATGCCAACTCCTTAACTGCGGTCCACGACCGTCACGGAGAAGCACACGCCGCGCACAATCCGGCGCTTCTGCATCACTTTGCCGAGGAGCAGCAGCAGCGGGATGCGGCCAGTCTGGGAATGTGGGTCTTTCTGGGCACGGAAGTCATGTTTTTTGGCGGACTTTTCTGCGCTTATCTGATTTACCGGCAATGGTATTTCGGAGATTTCGGAGCGGCCAGCAAATCGATCGATGCTACGCTCGGCGCAACCAACACGGCCGTACTCATCTGCAGCAGTTTGACTGTCGTTCTCGCCGTCTGGGCCGCACAAACGGCGCGCCGAACCCTGCTGATCAGCATGCTTGCCATCACTATGCTGCTCGGTCTCGTTTTCCTTGGCATCAAAGCGATTGAGTACAAAGATAAATTCGAAGAGCATCACGTCCCCGGAGCTTCTTTCAGTTTCGAGCACGTTCCGATTCCGGGGCATCCCGGCCAGTTCGCCAATCCGCATCACGCCCAAATATTTTTCTCTCTCTACTTCGTGATGACGGGATTGCATGCGCTGCACATGATCGTCGGCCTGGGCATTTTTACATGGCTCTTTGTCATGGCCTGGAAGGGACGATTCACTCCTGAATGGCACACTCCGGTAGAAATCGGCGGGCTATACTGGCACTTCGTCGACATCATTTGGATCTATTTATTCCCGTTGCTCTACCTGATCGACCGGCATCCCTGAGGCTCCTTATGTCTGAACATGCAAAATCGTCGCCGTTGAAACTCTACTTCGGAATCTGGGCCACACTGCTGGTCTGCACCTACCTCACCTACAGACTCGCCTTCATCGAGCTTGGGCGTTTCAATGCGGCGGTTGCCTTGGGTATTGCCACCTTCAAAGCAACTTTGGTCGCACTCTTCTTTATGCACGTGTGGCACGCCAGTGAAAAACTCACCAAGATGGTCGTGATCGCGGCGTTATTCTTCCTGCTGCTGTTGCTCGGGACTTACCATGTCGGACTATGCCACTCGATTGTGGAGCTAGCCCCCATCCTGATCTGTTCCATTCGATCTGCGGTATACTCCCGCCCAGCGTTTCCAACTCGACTTTGGTCGACGAGTTCGAGGTGATCCATGGCGTTTTGCAATTCCTGTGGCGCTAGTATTACGCCCGGAACCCGTTTCTGTAACAACTGCGGCGCAGCCATAGTCGATTCGTCCCCGGTGCCTGGCGTCGCGCCTTCCGCTGCCGGCGGTCCAGCGACGGCACAGCCTCCCATCGCTGCTGCGACAACTGCTCAGGGCGGCGGCGCGCTTAAAGTTGTTTTGATCGTGGTCGGCGTAGTCGTTCTTTTCGGAATTCTTGGCATCGCTTCGCTCGTATTTTTCGCCACGCGAGTCGCGCGCCATTCCCACATCCACCAGCAAGGGAACAACGTAAAAGTGGAGACGCCGTTTGGCAGTGTGGAAACCACGAAGGACCCGGAAGAGGCCGCGCGCAATCTGGGAGTAGATTTGTATCCGGGAGCGCGAGCTGCTGAAAGATGGGGCTGCTTCAGCAACTTTCGGTGGCGTGCACACCGTGTCGCTAAACTCCGAGAGCAGCGATTCCGTGGATAAAGTATCCAACTTCTACAAATCGAAGTTCCCCAATGCGACCGTCACGAGCTCCGATGCTGGCCGCTGTAGCATTATCTCGAATGATGGCAAGGGTATCATCACCATCAATATTGAAGCCGAGGGCGGCAAAACGATGATTCAGATCACCAATGTGACTCGTAAGTCAGCGACAAATTCGTCTTCGAACTGATCTTCCAACCCGTCGTTAGACTTATCATCGAAAAGAAAACCTGCCACATGTCAGACAGATTTGCAGAACTCGCACAGGCCGCAAAATCGAAGTCTGCGCAGGTGGATGCCTCGGGTCTGGCGGAAGCGCTGGGCAAACAGATTGGCGGCGAAGTCAGGTTCGATCGCAGCAGCCGGGCTCTCTATGCGACCGATGGATCCAACTACCGCCAAGTTCCCATCGGCGTAGTTCTTCCTCGCGATGTCAACGATGTTCTCGCCACAGTTGCGCTGTGCCGTGAGTTCGGCGCTCCGCTGCTCTGCCGCGGCGGCGGGACATCGCTGGCTGGGCAATGCTGCAATGTCGCCGTCATTCTCGATTTCTCCAGATACATGGCGAGGATTCTCGAGATCGATCCTGCCCGCCGCATCGCCCGCGTGCAGCCGGGAGTCGTCCTCGACAATCTCCGCGCCGCCGCCGAGAAACACCATCTCACCTTCGGGCCTGATCCCGCCTCGCATGACCGCTGCACCCTCGGCGGCATGATTGGCAACAATTCATGTGGCGTGCATTCCGTCATGGCCGGCAAGACTGACGATAACATTGAGGAACTGGAGATCCTCACATACGACGGTGTGCGTATGAAGGTTGGCGCAACGTCCAGCAGCGGAGCTTGAACAAATTCGGCAGCAAGGCGGCCGCCGCGCCGAGATTTACGCCAAACTGCAAACCATCGGCGCCAACTACGGCGATCTCGTGCGCCAGCGTTTTCCGAATATCCCTCGTCGGGTCTCCGGCTACAACCTGAATTATCTTCTGCCGGAGAATGGCTTCCACGTTGCGCGGGCGCTCGTCGGCTCCGAAGGCACCTGCGTTACGGTTCTCGAAGCAACGTGCCGTCTGGTCGAGAGTCCGCCGGAACGTGTGCTGTTGGTCGTCGCCTATCCCGATATCTACCAATGTGCCGACCATGTTCCCGAAATCATGGCGCACAAACCGATCGGGCTCGAAGGCTTTGACGATCTTCTCGTCGGCTATACGCGGACCAAGGGCATCAACTCCGAGGGACTCGCACTCCTGCCCGAAGGCGGTGGGTGGCTGATGGTGGAATTTGGCGCGGAATCCGCGCGGGAAGCCGAATCTCAGGCCCGTGGGCTGATGGAGGCGCTGGGCCGCAGCCCGAGTCCTCCGCAGATGCGTCTCCACACGGACAAGCTAGCAAGCGCGGCGCGTGTGGGAGGTACGCGAGTCGAGCCTCGGGGTGACGTCGCACGTTCCCGGCGAGCCATTGAATTGGGAAGGCTGGGAAGACTCAGCCGTTGCTCCGGAGAAACTGGGCGGGTATCTCCGCGATCTGCGAAAGATGATGGGCGCCTACGGGTACAAGGGTTCGCTCTACGGACACTTCGGCCACGGCTGCGTCCACACGAGAATGAATTTCGATCTGCAATCGAAAGACGGCATTGCGAAGTTCCGGAAGTTTATGGAGGAGGCTGCCGATCTCGTCGTCGGCTACGGTGGTTCCCTCTCCGGCGAACACGGCGACGGCCAATCGCGCGCCGAATTGCTTCCGAAGATGTTTGGACCGGAACTCGTCCAGGCTTTCCGTGAGTTCAAGTCGGCGTGGGATCCGGATTGGAAGATGAATCCCGGCAAGCTGATCGAGCCTTACAAGCTCGACGAAAATCTTCGACTCGGTGCCACCTATTCTCCCTGGGAACCGAAAACCAACTTTCAATTTCTCGACGACCACGGCAGCCTTGCCCAGGCCACTCTGCGCTGCGTGGGGGTGGGCAAGTGCCGGCGCGAAGAAGGCGGCCTGATGTGTCCCAGCTACCGGGCCACGCATGAAGAAGAACACTCCACCCGGGGCCGCGCGCACCTGTTATGGGAGATGACGCAAGGGGAAGTCATTCGCGATGGCTGGCGAAGCGAAGAAGTGAAGCAGTCGCTCGATCTCTGCCTTGCCTGCAAGGGCTGCAAAAGCGATTGTCCGGTTGGGGTCGACGTTGCTACGTACAAGGCCGAGTTTCTTTCTCATTACTATGAAGGCCGCGTACGTCCACGAACCGCTTACGCTTTTGGCAACATTGACCTCTGGGCGCGGGTGGCGTCGCATGCGCCAGGACTCGCCAACCTCGCCACGCAACTGCCGTTCTTGCGGGATATTTCAAAACTGGTGGCCGGGATTCCAAGGCAACGAACTGTTCCCGCCTTTGCTCCGGAAACTTTCAAAAGCTGGTTTCAGCGTCGTCGCAAGCCAGAACGCAATCCACATGGTCTGCCAGTCCTGCTCTGGCCCGACACCTTCAATAACTATTTCCTGCCTGCCACAGCGAAGGCTGCCGTCGACGTGCTTGAAACTGCCGGCTTCCGGGTGGTCGTGCCGCAGGTCCACCTTTGCTGCGGCCGGCCGCTTTACGACCACGGTATGCTCGATCGTGCGCAAGCTCTGCTGCTACAAATCCTTGACGAACTCTCACCGGAAATCGAAGCTGGGATTCCCATGGTTGGCCTTGAACCCAGCTGCGTTGCCGTGTTTCGCGATGAACTCCTCAATCTTTTTCCCCATGACAAACGGGCGCAGGCCCTGTCGCGGCAAACTTTCCTGCTCAGCGAATTTCTCGAAACGCACGCTCCGGATCTCCCTCTGCCGCACCTGGGGCGCAAGGCAATCCTCCACGGCCATTGCCACCAGAAATCTCTCATGAAAATGAACGCGGAAGAGGCGGTGCTGCGGCGCCTGGGCGTGGACTTCCAAAGTCCCGCTCCCGGCTGCTGCGGCATGGCCGGCGTCATTCGGGTTTGAGCCCGACAAATACGATATCTCTGATCGCCATCGGGGAACTCGAACTTCTGCCCGCCGTGCGCCAAGCCCCGGCTGACTGGCTCATCATTGCCGACGGCTTCAGTTGCCGCGAACAGATCGCCCAAGGAACCCGTCGTCATGCCCTTCATCTGGCGGAAGTGCTGCAGATGGCGCTCCACGGTCCAGAAACTCTCCGCCTTGTCAGCCGTATCCCGAGTCTGCCCGCGCCCGCCAATGCCAGGCAGAAGTTTTCCGCTCCATGAAGCGCGCTGGGCTAGGTTTGGCCGCTTTAGCAGGGGGATTGTTACTCTGGAGGGCATACGGAAGAGACTGATTCTAAAGGTTTAGTGCCTAACTATAGCCCGGTGCTATCGCGCTCCCCTCGCCAGATCGCTCTGATTCTGGGACAATAGAAGTCTCGCCGGTGCGTCCACGAAACCTGGAAGCCCCTGGACTGAATTCTGGTCGCTGAAGTATGGATCACGAAACTACATTAACCGCGCCGGTGATCGGCAAAGTACCCGCCGAGGCTCTGCCGGCTCTCGTGGCGGCTAAGCCGCCCGAGGCGCCACTGTGCGGTTCGGTCCTGGTTCTGATCCAATTTGACGTCTGTGAAGAGATTCGCCTCGATGAGCTTCGCCGTATTCTTGGGGCACGCACCGTTGATACCAGCTTCAAGCACATGGCTCCCGGATACGTCCGGTTCCAGCGCCCTCCGGTTGAGGAAGCTCTCGAGCCGCTGATCCTCGAGAGCGGAGAACGCCTTCAGGGCGAGATCAAGTACTTCGACTACGGCGTGGTCAGCGTGGTCTTCGAACTGCCTTTTTCTGGCGATTGGGACAAGCTCGTGCAACTTTCCAGCCGCTGGGTTTGGGACACGAACTTCGAAAGTCTCGCTACGCGCATCGTCAAACAGAAGCTGGAGCGCGCCGCTCCTGCGCTGGTGAAGCCCTATACCACGGAGTGGTTGAAAGAAGACTACTTCATTTTCCACCTGCGCGAGATTGCCGGCTCACCATCAGGGGCCGACATCCTCGCATCTCAGGGGGATTGCATTTCCCAGGTGGTTCGCGGAGAGAATCAGGCGCTCTCGGACGGCGAACGTCAGGAGATTCTTCAGTCGCGAATCTCGTACTATCCCGGGGACCTCGCCGTCATCGGTTGGAATGCGGCATTTATCTACGACACCCCTTCGGGTGCCGAGACCACCATTCAGCTCCTGCAGTACGCCAACTCGCAGCTGCTTGAGTTCCGGCACTACGACGAGCTGCTGACCAAACAGCTAGAAGATGTCTATGATTTTCTCGAGCGCGGAGGCCGCGGCCTCTGGTCGCGTTGGCGTACTGCCCGCGCCGCGTCCAAACTGCACACGGTTCTGCTCGACGTGAGCGAACTGACGGAGCGCGCCGATAACGCCATCAAGTTCCTGAGCGACATGTTTTCCGCGCGTCTGTACAAACTGGCCGCTTCCAAGGTTGGCGTGACCGACTATAAAAACCTGGTCCAGCAAAAGCTGCAAACTGCTGAAGAGCTCTACCGCTTCATGGTGGACGAGTTCAACCAAAGCCGTGCTTTTGTTCTGGAGCTCATGGTGGTGATCATCCTCATCATCGAGCTTGTTTACTTCTTCCGCGGCAAACCTATCTAGAGCGCGTTTTGCGCTCACAATCGTTTATGGTTGCGAGCGCTGCACTTTATGACTTGAGCTGCGCGAGCTGCTTCTTCGCCTCGCTGGCGTCGCTTGAATCGGGATTCATCTTCAACATTTTCTCCAGTTGCTGCCGGGCAAGAGCTGTTTGGCCGCTCTTCGCGTAGGCCATTCCGAGGCGATAGTGAATCTGAGGATTGTCGGGCGAATTGCTGGCCTGGGCCAGTCTCATCGCCTCCCGGAGTGAATCGACTGCGAGCCGGTACGCACCCTTCTGATAGTAGATCCAACCCAAAGTGTCGGCCACGCCAGGAGAATTTGGCAAGCCACGTCGAGCGGTCTGCGCCAGGGACAGGGCTACATCAAGATTGCCGCCAGATTGCAGCATGACGGCAGCGAGATCATTCGATGCCAGAGGATTCTCCGGCTTGAGGGCGAGCGCTTTCTGATAGGCCTCGGTCGCATTATTCCAATCCCGCCGCGATTGATACAAATCGCCCAGCAGAATATCGAAGGCAGGCTCGTTTGGATTGTTCTCCTGGCCGCGCCGGCAGGTGGCGATTGCTTGGTCCGTCGACCCCTTGGCGGCTTGCACCTGAGCCAGTTTGAGCTGAGCGTCAGGACTTTTTTTGTCGAGCTCAACAGATTTCTCGAACGCGGCCTCGGCCCCGGCCAAGTCCTTCTTGTTGACGAATAGCACCGTTCCGAGCAAGTCGTAGAATGCGCCGTCGTTGGGTACTTTCGCGATTTGAGCATTGGCAGCCGCAATGGCTTGATCCACTCGCTTCTGGGCGACGTAGGTATTCATCAAGCCGCGCAGCGCGTCTTTTGAATCCTGATTACGATCGAGAGCCTGCTGGTAAGCCTTAGCGGCGTCCTCGAACTGCTTTTGCGCAAACTTCAAGTTGCCCAGCTGCACATACCCGAACGAACTCTGGGGAGCGACTTCGATGGCTTTGTGTACGTCCACCTCCGCCACGGAGAACCGCTTTCGATTGACGTTGGAGAGTGCTCGTAGAGCGTAGCCTTCCGGAGAATCGGGTTGCAGCTTGATCATCTGCGTGGCGTACTGGTCGAGGCCATCCATGTCGCCTGTACTCATGGCCACGCCTGCCAAGGAGCGCACCGCATCCACCAAATCAGGGCGGAGACGCAGCGCTTCTCTCCACTCGTTTGCGGCGTCGTCCATCTTGCCCTGTTTCTCGAGGGCGACCCCGAGTACGTAATGCGCTTCGCCATTGGTCGGGTCATTCTTGATTACATTCTGCAAAATGGTTGTCGCTTCGCTGATAAAACCCGCACTGATTTGTATCTGGCTGCGATAAACCAAAGCGTCATTGTCGTTCGGATTGGCCTTGAGGATGTCGGCATCCAGAGCACTCGCCTCGGAAATCTGACCCTTCTGAAGAAGCAGCTGGATGTAATCCTTCTTGACCTGAAGGTCGGCCGGGTGCTGCTGGCTAAGCGCGCTGTATTCCGCAACGGCTTTGTCGAAGTCGCCAGTCACGAAGTAGAGGTTGCCCAGCATGCGGTAGGCGGCAGAGTTGTCGGGAAGGTCTTGCTTAGCCAGTTTGGCAATATCTTCCGCTTCTGCCTTCTTGCCTTCGGCCAAGTACAAGCGGGCGAGTGCCGCTCGCGGCTCGGGGTTTTTCGGATCGACCGCAATCGCTTTTTGGAATTGCTGCTCGGCGTCAGAGTTTCGGTTGCGAGATTGGTAGAAATTGCCCAGCAACACACGCGGCTCCGAGGCTGAGGGATTCAGTTCGATCACTTTCTGGAGGTTGGCTTCCGCCGCATCGGTTTGGTTATTTCTAATTTCTAATAAGGCAAGGCCCAGATACGACTGCCAGCGACCAGGATCGAGCGCAATGGTCTTCTGCATTTCTTCGATTGCGCCCGGAATGTCCTGTTGCGCGGCCAGAAGATTAGAGAGTGCGGAGTGAACGGCCGGATCACTCGGCCGCTCCTTGAGCAGGAGGTCTATTTGCTCCCTGGCTTCCTTAAGGTCGTGGCCCAGAATCAGCAGGTTTGCCAGCTCCAGGCGAGCCTCATAATTCTGCGGCTGCAGTTGAACGGTGCGGGCAAGTTCTTCCACAGCGCCGTCGGCTTTTTGTAACTTGAGATAGCTTTCAGCTAAGCGGTGGTGTGCGTCGGCGTAGTTGGGATCTATTCTGAGCGCATTGCTGAACTCTATCTCTGCCGCAGCATAGTTGCCCTTCTCAAAGTAGCTCTGGCCGCTTTCGTAGTACTTCTGCTTGCGGACGTTGGGATTGCGGGAACAGGATGACAAAAGGGCAGCGATCAGAGCCGCGACAAGGACCAAACATTTCTTTGAACGAATCATTGATTACGCAGCCTCCGAGCGCGGAGCGTGCCGCCAAGCTAAGACTTGCTTTAGTGAACTATAAACCACGGCCGGCCGCTTCTCCGAGGTCTCGTGAGAATTGGGAAGCATCCTGCGAGTACGAAGGTGCTCATTGAAGGCGAACAAAAGGCGATAATAGCATGCTTGTTTCTTAGGGTTTTCATACCTGAATCTTAGGGCTTTTTAAGCTGATCTCTATGAGCATCTTATCTATATGAAAATAATGTCAGTTATATGGTCGCAATGGGTTGCAACAGTCGCAGAAATTATCAGTCTTGACGGGAAAGTCATTTGAGTAGAAAGTATCTCTTGTAGATCGAGATGCGCGGGCTGAAAATCAGACGCCGCCCTGCCCTCCCCCGCATTTAGAAGAGAGGGTAGAAATTAACTATGCGAACCCAGGGTGGTTTCTGGTTAGTGGTTGTGGCTTTACTTTTCCTGTCCTTTTCCCCGATTGCTTCCTCCCAGACGACGGTCCCAATGTCCTTTGATGGTTACTACAGCGCCGTTTCGTGCGCTGGACCGGAAGGGTGCGTTGGCGCTGGCTTGTACGGCGGTACGATCAATGGGGTCAACGTCGGTCCCGGCAATGCCGTGGGCGGCATGATTTGCGACGATTACTTCGACAACATCACCAGCGGCGAGCATTGGACAGCCAGCGGGATTAGCGCGGGCAGCCTCAACGCGGGCAACATCGGGACTCAGACTTTGTTCGGGGCAAGCCTGGGTTCGGCTGCGATTCAGGATTACACCGAAATCGCCTACCTGGTAACCCAGATGTTCATGCCGAGTTCTACTTCATCGCAGCAGGCGGCGCTTTCGGAGGCGATCTGGTATATCACCTCGGGAGGAAAGAGCAGCACCGGGCCGCTCAGCACAACTGCATTGGGCTTCCTGAACGCTGCCGTCGCGGCCTGGAACAACGGCAACGGCATTAACCTGAGCCAGTTTGCCAATCTTTCCATCTTCACTCCTACTTCCTGGACGGGAGGAAGGCCGCAGGAAATGTGGAGTGAGGTGAGCGTTCCGGAAGGCGGATCGACTTTTGCGTTATGTCTTCGTGGGTGGCCTTGCGTGCTTCGGGGCCGTGGTTTGGCGATCGCGGAAAACGTCGGCGCGAGGGCTCGTCTAAGAAGAACTAGCCTGCCGAATTCCCACCGATCAACCCTGAAGGCGCGCCGAAACCAGGCGCGCCTTTTTCTGCGTCGTCGAAGGACTATCAAGTGTTGCAAATCGCTGCAACATAGGTCGCAGAAATTATCAGTCTTGACAGTTTCGGGTTTCGCGCTAAAGATGTGCGAATGGATTTGTGGGGCGGTACAAGCTGCCAGGCTCTACAAACTCAGCCTTCCCCCGCGTTCTATCGCGACACGGATGAGGAGAAGTTAATTATGAAGTCTCGGCCAGGTTTTCTGTATTGGTAGTTTTCGCGGCGCTTTTGTGTTTCGCGCCCTGCGCTGTTGGTCAAGGCACCACAGTTGCCGGAAATAGCGTTTTGAACCATAGCGCCATCTGCTTTCTTGATTGT
>CAVXFD010000013.1:0-91681 GCA_963760855.1 uncultured Acidobacteriaceae bacterium
CTAACCGGAAACTACACCAGAGCAACTCCACGTCTGACTTCTGCCAGTTGACGTAATATCGCGATTACACTCATTGAGTCTGTGGCGGATTTTTGAGCTAGTATCGCCTGAACTAGGTAGCCACGAAGCTACAGGTTCATGGCCAGTTCAAGCTGCGTTTTCCGACCTTTTGTTATCAGAGGATTGGGGAGGGGTCTGCGCATCCCCTTCGTGGCTAGCAGCTTTTTCCTGTTTCAGGATCTTGCTGACCAGGGCACGGGAGATGCGATGATCTTTGGCAATTACGGTGAGGCTGTGGCCGCGAGTTCGATCCTGCAGCACACTCTCACGATCGACTTGCGCCGGCCGGCGACCGATCCGGATGCCTTCCATCTGTGCACGCCGCATGCCGGCTCGAACGCGCTCGATAATCAAGCTGCGTTCAAGCTCAGCCATCACGGAGATGATGATGACCAGGGCGCGGCCCAAGGGACCGCCCGTGTCGAGTTGTTCACGGAAGCTGACGAATTCGATTCCGAGGTGATCGAATTCGTCGAGTGTTTCCAGGAAGTGTTTGGTGGAACGGGCCAGGCGATCGCAGGCCCAAACCGCGACCAGATCGAAGTGGCCGCGGCGGGCATCTGCGAGTAACTGATCGAGTTGTGGACGGCGAGCGCGGGCCCCACTGACGCCGTGGTCCCGATACTCGTGCACCAGGTTCCAGCCGCGCTGCTGAGCCATCTGCGCGAGATCGTGCAGCTGGTTCTCCGGATGCTGATCGAAAGTGCTCACCCGCAGGTAAATCGCGGCCCGTTTCACAGGTCGCCCTGCTCCAGCTGCACCATCCGCATATGCAAGTTGAGCAGATAGGTCCAGTTCGGCTTCGGGGTGGTCACTGCCCGCCGCCACTCACAATCATAAATAGGAAGAATCAGCATGGCGAAGGCACGGATCTCCTCGGCCGATGCGGGATCGTTGGGGCGGGCCAGCAGGCTGGGATTCTTTTTACGCTGTATCATGAGCGGCCTCCCTTCTTGGCGGGCCGGGTTGCGGGGGAGTGCTTCCGGACGTATTCCTCGATGAACGCGATCAAAACCTCGGACATCTCTTTCCCTTCAGTGGCGGTGGCTGCCTTGAAGGCACGGTGAAGCTCGGGCGAAATAATCAGACTCATGCGTTTGTATCCTTTCAGGGAAGTTATCGACACATGAGGATCACCACCTTTCGTCATATAGATATATATACATATATACTGAGTAAAGATTGGCTGTCAAGAGGGGCCGGCGGGCGGCCCGGATCAAAACGATCCTCCACCTGGTTCACCGATCAGATCCTGCCCTTCGACATCACCATCGCCGGCGCCAACGAGTACGGTGCAGCCGCCTCGGCCAAGCTCTACGGCGTGGAGATCCTGAACGAAGGCTTCGGCACGTCCATCGACGACACCGTCATCGAGCAGCAGGCAACGTTCGTGGCCCAGACCATCGCGCCACTGCTGGCCGTCGGCACCGCGCAGCTTTACGCTGGAGCGTATCTAGATCGACGAAATTACGAATTTCCCGGCTTTCGGAATTCGGAATGACATCCTTTTAGACGGCGGACCATACATTCCGGGTTGACCGTCGCTTGTCCAGATTGCGCGGAAAGGCGACTTATTGGCGAGTTAACGTATCCGACCTTCCATCTCATTTGAGTAACGAGGAGATGGTGCTCCTATTGACGATCGCGTGGCAAAACGTTCTTCTTGGGTGCCTTAATCGGGTAACCCGACACGGCGCACGAATTGTCCAAATCTCGGATCCTTGCGCATTGGCTCGAATCTTCGGCCCGCTTTGAGATAAGTAAGTTGAGGGTCCCTTTCCTGGTAAGCCTTTTCTAGCCAGGTGAAAGCCTCATTCGATTCATCCAACGCTCCATATAGGATCGCGACCGAAGCGGACGGAACAATGCCTTGTTGGTGCCTCTGCTGGAGGTTCGCGAGTATTCTTCTTGCCTCATCCGGGCGTCCCGACACGGCGTACGCAAAGCCCAAGTCCAACTGAATGTCCATGTCTGCAGCTCCGGCGAGTTCTAACGCGTTTTGAAACTCTCGAACGGCTTCGTTCTGCTTTCCGCTATGCAGGTACACCCAGCCCAAGGTCTGGTGAGCCGGTGCAAAGTGGTCATCCAATTCCAAGGTTGCCTTCGCTTGCCGGAGAGCATCGTCGTAACGCCCTCCCGCCAGCAATCTTCCCGCCAGGGCGTTGTTCAGAGGCAGGGACAAGGGGTCGAGCTCCCGGGCAAGCATCGCCTCAGCGATTCCCTCACTGAATCGTCCTGTGTACGTGAGATAACCGGCATACCAGTTGTGAGCTTGGGCGTAACCTGGATTCAATTCCAACGCCTGCTTGTATTCTCTCTCGGCGGCGGGCCAATCCCAATCGTAGGTCTGCGCGATGAACGCCAGCGAGGCATGCGGTTCCGCCAAGGTATCGTCCAGTTCGATCGCTTTCAGAGCTGCTTTCTTGGCACCTGACAGAGCATCTTTTGATGGGAGACCGCCGCGGAATCCGAGCATTGCATAGGCCTCCGCCAGCCCGCTATAGGCCGGAGCATAGGCTGGCTCGCTCGTGATCGCCTGTTGGAATGACGCGATGCTTTTGTGGAGCGCATCCTCGGTTCGCTGACTGAAGTAGTAACGGCCTTTCAGGTAATTCTTGTAAGCTTCAGGGTCGACCGCGGTCTTGGATGCCAGACGCGCCCGCTCCTCAGGTGTGAGACTCAGTTCGATCTGCTCAACGATATTCCGAGCGACCTCCTCCTGCACTTCGAGAATGCTTTGGTACTCTCGTTGGTATTCTCCCGCCCAAATGTGCTCATCCGTCGCAGCACGAATCAGTTGGGCGTGGACACGGATCTGGTGTCCTTCTTGCACCAGCGACCCTTCAACAATCGCATCGACTGCGAGCATCTTGGCAATCTCTGGCACTGAAAGCTGAGTATTCTTGAAGTGCATCGTCGATGTACGAGATATAACCCGTAATCCATGAATCCTGGAAAGTCGCCCGATGAGCTCCTCGGTCATGCCGTCGGCGACGTAGTCCTGCGACGGATCTCCACTCAAGTTCTGCAAGGGAAGGACTGCCAAAGATCTAATTTTGGGTCGGCCCGCATCCCCGGCGCGGCTCCGTGTTGCGACGTAGACAAGCATAAGGAGTGCGGCGAGTACCACGGCTGCCGCGCTAAGAACAAACCAGCGACGTCCTCCCGGAACAGTCGTTTGCTGGCCATCCGAATCCGCCGGTGCTTCCAGGGCTGGCTCCTGTACCTCGTCAAAACGAAGCTTGCGGCTTTGCCGCCAGGCATCGAGCTCGGAACTCAAGGCGTAGACGGAGCCTCGCTTATGGTGCAGGTGCCGGTGGACAGGCATCCCCTCCTGCTTCTCCCAGCGCTGGACGGTCGTCACGTCCCGGTGCAGGTAGAGGGCAATTTCCTTCCAGGAATCAAGGCGACTCTGGGACGGGATCTCGGACAGCGATTTGTCGAGGGTCGGTTCGCCCATAGGCTCTCCTGTGAGCGGCCAGGAGATAAGTCCACTGATTGTAATGCCCCGGATGGTAACTGCAAAACACGGTATTTGGCTGCAAACAGGCTGTTCCGTTCATTGCTGCTTGCTCAATGTCCTCCGATCGCGCAGCCTGTGCACGGCGGGTCGGGCTACGACTCGCCGGAATGCAAATGCGTCGGCCAGGCCGCCTTGAATCTCAGGTGGGGGGCTTCGGCGCGGCGCGATTGATTCGCTCAACAAGAGCAGTGTTCCAAAAAAATTCTGGAGGTGACTATGCACAGCAAAATTCTCTTCTGGTCGGTAGGCGCGTGGGTTCTCGTGCTCGCGCTAGGGACAAGTGTCGTGGCGCAAGAAGGAGGCCCCGAGCACTTTCGTGGCATTATCAACGACTTCACGGCCGCGCACGACGCGAAAGGCAACCCTAGCGGTCCGTGGGAGCTCCATGGCGTCTGGCGTCTGGACTTGCTTTGGGATGGCGCCTTTGCGGAGTTTTCGGCTGCCTTGACTATGGAAAATTCCGACTACTGGCTTTCGATTAATTCCAACCCTCCCGCCAATCCCGACTCGCCAGCAACGCGCACTCCGCATACTCACCACATTACAATGAAGGACGCTCAAGTCACGTGGGATCCGAGCTTAGTGTCTAGTGGCTGCCCCACTGCCAGCTACAAACCTCCCACTACGACTGGTTTCATGATCACGGGGTCGGCAAGTGTCACAGGGAATGGAGGCTACCCACCATTTGCCCCTGAGGGTCAGCTATCGCCGCTCACGGTTTGCGTGACGGGAGGAACCCAGGCTCGATTTTCGAACATTACACTGGTATTCGGCGCACCGGCGAGCAGCCATTTCGGCTCGCAGGCGATCAACGGCGCCGTTCGTTTCGGGGAATAGCTTCGCCGCGATCACCCATGATGCAGTGACGGACACGGATCTCGTCTGCCGTGTCCGTCCTTCGTCATATCCCCGTTGTCAGATTCCGACCGAGTAACGGACAAACAGGAAGTCAACTGTTGTAACGTCCCCATCTCTAACAATGTCGGCGGTGTCAAGCTGTTTTCGATCTTCGGATTCAGTCGATCCGGCAGCTCCAGTAGATCGTGCCGTCGCCGTAGTCCTTATTAGTGTTACAGGGGCGTTAATTCTCGGTGAATCACCCTCAGATTGGAAACCTTGCGAAAACCTAGACTCCGAAAACTGGACACGGAAGAAGAGCGCAGCTCACGCCGCGCTCTTCTTTGACGGTTGACTGCCGATGACCGCCGTGTCCCTGCAAGGGCAGGTGTCGACGTTTCTAGAAACACTTTGGCAGCACCGGCCTGCCTTGCTGTTATACCGACAACAGAGCTTGCGGACGCCCCCGAAGGAGCGTCCGCTTAAGTTAACCGAGCCCTACGGACTGGTTAGAACTGAACCGCCGGCAGGACGGGAGTTCCCTCCGCCAGCACCGCATCCAGGGCGTTAGGATTGATCCCCAGAGCGTGAAGAATAGTAGGCGCCACTTGGGCAGTACCCACTACGGTGCCCACTGTCCTGGGTTTGAAGTTGGGGTTGGACAGCAGAAGGACGACATTCGTGTCGTCATGGGAGAACCCGCCGTGTTCTGCCTGTTTCGCGGTGCTGCCGGAATAAGTAACACCGACATTCGGGGTCACGATGATATCCGGAGTGCGAGGGTCTAGGGTTGGGTCGTTGAAGTTAAGGAAGAGCGAAGGACCATAGTAGATCTGCCCCAGCCCGATTCCGGTAGTAGTGGAAGGATTCGCTTCGAGGATTGAGACGGCGTCGTTCGTATCGAAGGAGCTCTTCAGCCAAACCAGCGAGACGTCATCTTCGGTCGGTCCAATTCCGGTGGGATTGTTGGTGGATTCCGAAAATGGAATGAAGCCCGCGTTGGAGAGAAGCGTGACGGGCGAAGTGCCTTTAATAGTCTGACCGACGTAGCGGCTGGGATCGATGGGCGACTGGCCGTGCTTGGCAGTAATCACGATCAAGGTCGAATTAAGGAGCCCTTGTTTCTGCAGCTCGCTGACGAATGCCCCAATCGAGGCGTCGACGAACTGGAATTCGCTGAGCAACGCCGCGCTCGGCGTGCCAGCGGCATCCAGATATCCGCCGGTTACGCCGTTGCTCTTTTCAATGAGCTTCTGGCCCACACTAACCGCCTGGAAGTTCATACCGAAGACGGTGGGAACTTTGGTCGTCTTGGTGCCGAGGTGGTTCTTCCCGTCGATCTCGTTGAGGATCGCGTCCACCTTCAAAGTGTCGTAGCACTGAATGTTCTGGAAGCTGTTGGTCCAAGCCGTCAGGTCAGCCCCGGTGTCACGGATTGACGCGCAGGAGATACCTGTGGGAGTTTTGACTCCGGGAAGTCCGATGACGGTGGAGTTGATTTCAGGGCCGTAGAAGTCGTCAAGCGCACTCGGTCCGAGGCCGGCGGCGACGGCGGAGTACGCAGGGTGCTTATCGGACCATGCCGCGTAGCCCCAGCGGCGTGAATCACGCTGAAGATGGTATTGGCGCGGACGAACTCCCATGGGAAAACGGGCGCGCAGCCTTTACTGGGGTCGCGAACCAGTCTCTTGGTATCGATGGAGGCGATGCCGCCGTCAGTCAGCGCCGCGCCGGGTGCGCCGCCGTTCACCTTGGTCTGGTCGATATCGATGCCTTCTTCGTACTCAGTGGTTGTACCCGTTGGCGGCCCATAGGGGGTGCAGGGGCCAGCTCCAAGGCCGTTTCCGGTGGTTTGCGCTGGGGCGTCCAAATCCCTGGAATAAGCGACATCGTAATAGATGCCGGTTAAGGCCGGGCTTCCACCCGTCACGATGGCCATCAGACCAGGGAAGGAATCAGAGGGTTTTGACGTGCTGGCGGAGACGTAGTTGACTCCGGTATTTGCCAGGGCAGCAATCGCCGGGCAAAACGGCTGGCCGTTGTTGGCGGTGCTGACGCCGTTGGCACAATTCAAGAGATCGACTGCGTGCATTCCATCGACGCTGATGAGGAGCACATGCTGGATCTGGGTTTGACTCTTGCTCGTGCTGGGAGCTTGAGCGAATGCCACCGAGGCTGCGAGTAACAACGTCAAGGGCGTGCCGATGCGAAGTCTACGAGACAAATTCATGGGGTTCCTCCAGGGAATCGCGCAAGGTCAGAAGTACCAGAAGAGGATCAACGCGGGGTTACAGAAAGATTAAACCAATATGAAAACCGGGACTAAGGCGTTTCACCTACCAGGCCGGGGTTTTTCCAAAACGCCTACCAAGCAACAGTTGCGCGATTTGGTGGATGACCTCGAGTGGGCCCTCGAAGCCTCGCTCGAAACTGTGCGTTGGACAGCTGGCCTGCAGTTTCCCAACTTCGAGCAGGACTACGAGTTTGTGGCCCTCCGTCATGCCAACGAGTACCCGTTCAACGAAGGACGCCTGGTGTCGAATCGCGGCCTCGAAATCGACGCTGCGGAATACGAAGATCATTTTGTCGAGATGCAGGTCAAACACTCGAACGCCTTGCAATCTGTGGTGCGAGGAAGAGGATCATACTTGGTTGGGCCTCTGGCGCGGTTCAACTTGAATTTCGACAAGCTTCCCGAAGTAGCTCGCAAGGCAGCGCTCGACGCGGGCCTGCGACTACCGGTAAAGAACATTTTCCGGAGCATCGTGGTTCGTGCGATCGAACTCGTCTTCGCCTGTGCCGAAGCGTTGCGGATCATTCTCGAATATGAGCCTCCAGCCGCACCACGAGTCGAGGTATCCAACCGGATAGGAGTGGGCCAGGCGATCACCGAAGCTCCACGCGGCATCCTCTATCATCGCTACGCGTTGGATGAAAACGGGCTCATCGTTGCGGCAAAGATTGTGCCGCCGACCTCCCAAAACCAGAAGCGGATTGAAGATGATCTTCGCGAGTACGCAGCCCAGTTGGTCGCTTGGCCTATCGATGAAGCGACCTGGAAATGCGAGCAGGAAGTACGAGCTATGATCCTTGCATTTCCTGCGCTACTGATTTTCTGAAAGTCGTGATGGAGCGTGAGGACTGGAAGGGCTGAAGCATGCTCATCATTGGCTGCGGCAATCGGGAGCGAAGCGACGACGGGTCGGAATTCTGGTAGCGGAGCGCCTGCGGTCGCTTGGCATAGAAGCGGAAACGCGCAATGGCGAAGCCTTGGATCTCATCGAAGCGTGGAAAAGTGCCGACGATGTGATCGTGGTTGACGCAGTGGTGACTGGCGCGGCGGTCGGGACGGTACAGGCGTGGGACTGCCGGCAGCCGTTGGCTTCCATCCGCACGCCAGCTTCGACCCATGGCCTCGGTGTGGCAGAAGCGATTGAACTGGCGTTCTGAATCGCCTTCCGACGCGACTGCAAGTTTACGGAATAGAGGGAAGGCAATTCGAGCCCGGGTCTGAGATTTCTCCCGAAATAGAGCGAGCTGTCGAAGAAGTGGCGCGGAGAATCGTCGAGCATCTAAGCGCGCCACTGACCGACATTTTCAGGGTTGAATCGGAAGCAACAAATCGACAGTGCATGCGTTGGCAAGTCGTAAAAAGTTGATGCACCCCATTGAACTCGCTCTTTTGCATGCCACGGAGATTGTCAGCGAGGTAGAGGTCAACCCGGCAGCTTGCAGGATGCCCGGAGGCAGCAATTGGAGCACGCGGTGATACTCCTCCTGTTTCTTCTGGCTGATGGGTGCCGGCAAGTCAATAAACGGGCCACCAGCGTTGACTAGTGGCCCGAAATGCACTTACAGCAGGGTCTAGAAGGTCAGGTGCAAACCAAACTCAAGCACTCGAGGTGAACCCAGACCGAATACGCCCGTTCCATTCCCGACACGGAAGGCTTGAGCGCTCGTGCTCTGGGTTCCAGCGGGGATACTATTGATCGAGCCACTACCTTCGGTAAGCCAGCCGGTCATCACGCCCGGAGGCTGGTTAAAGTTGGAGAAGTTGGCTACGTTGAAGAAGCCAACACTCGGTTCGATCGTGAGCCGCTCATCGAAGCGATGAACCCAGCTAGCCCTGAAATCCAAGGCTCTGACCCATGGGTAAAGCAACTGGTTTGGTGGGGCCTGCGCCACTATCGGAGCCACGGCGCCAATCTGTTGCAGTTGCGCAACCGTAAACAAGCCAGCGCTGACCAGTTTCTGGCCGGCCGGGGTTGGCTCATTTCCGTAGGTCGCGTTGTAGCCATTGATTGCGTTGTTCAGTCCAGTCACTCCAAACTGGCGCATAAACGAGCCGTTGGTAGTGCCGGGCATGGGTTGGTTCTCAAGCCCACCTCCGGTGAAGTCGGTCTGGTAGATTTGCCCGGGTGTAAAATTTTGGCCGATAATCGCCGGGCTGGACAGCGGGCTATAGAAGTGAGAGATGACCCCAAAACGGAGGCCGTAGGCTACATCGAGGCTTCCGCCGAAGGAGACCTGGTGGGTGCGGTCGAGCAGTGACGGCCCCATGAATCGCAACGGCTGATTGTTGTCCATCGCGGTCAGGACAAAATCCTGATCATTTTGAGCCGTCGGGTTCCCCGGAGGTGGGGGGCCTTGGAACGCCAGGGGATTTACAAATCTC
Organism: uncultured Acidobacteriaceae bacterium; assembly: GCA_963760855.1. Taxonomy (GTDB): domain Bacteria; phylum Acidobacteriota; class Terriglobia; order Terriglobales; family Acidobacteriaceae; genus Sulfotelmatobacter. The sequence continues at coordinate 9,096 of CAVXFD010000013.1, forward strand.
GACAGCGAGTAGGCGACTTGGAAGTTTACCGCCTTCAGCCCGGGAGCCGGGTTCACGACGTTCTCCGTCAACTTCATCTGCAGGGCGTTGTAGACCGAACGGCTGACGGGCTCCAGCATGTAAAACTGACCAAGAGCTGGATTGGTCCCCGTGAAGGCGCAAGCGCAAGCCCCGCCCGTATCGAGGGGGCTTCCCATGTTATTTTTCACAAAATCGGCGAGTTTGGCCCCCGCATTGATCGTCGATTGGAGGTCTCCAGGGTGTCCGAAAGCTGTCTCAGTCGCGGAGATCGCGGCTGAGGCATTGGTAGGGTTAAAGTTGGTGATGTCTCCAGCGCGGTTGAGATCAACCCCAAGCAGGGCGTGGGTTTCGACGTTCCGCAGCAAGTCCGCGCTGAACACCATCCCGTGACGGATTTCGTGCTGGACACCGAGGTTCATCTGTACCGCGCGCGGGCTGACATAGTTGGAATCGAACAGTCCCTGGCTGTTGTTATAAATGTTTACGTTCGCGCCAAAGGATGGTGACCCTGGCGTCAGGAAGTTGCCGATGTAGGCGCCATTGGGGTTGGTCAGACTGAACGGCGTGTTGGCCTTGAACGTATTCTCGAAGGCCGCGATGGTAGAGGCCGCATTGCCGATGGTATCCGAGCAGGCAGTTGCCGTAGTTTCACCCAAAGCAAGTTGCGCTGGATCCGGACCTATCACTCCTGTGCCATTTGAGCAAGGTTGCACAATCTGAAGGAATGCGCCGTTTTGCAAACGGGCAGGCCGGTCAAAGAGAACGTTGTTGAAGATAACGTTCTCGTAGTACAACCCGATGCCGCCACGAACCACGGTCTTGCCGTCACCCTTCGGATCCCAGGCAACGCCCAATTGCGGGGCGAAGTTGTGATTCGGATTGTTCACCGCGTTTCCATGTCCAGGAAAGAATTGGTTGATGGGAGCAATGGCGGGAAGGTCGCTGTCCGTCCGGCCTGTGTCGCGTTCCCAACGCAAGCCGAGGGCAACGGTCAGATTCGTCCGCAACTTCCAGCTATCGCCAATATAGAGGGCGATCCGATTGTCTGGCCCCAGGCCGCCCGCGGGGAACCCCAAGGCAGCTTGAGTGGTGGAGAAGCCTTGACCATTCGATGCAAGCACCTGACTTATGTGGTCGTCTAGCGGGTTGCCGTCGGGGGCAGGAGTGTTGCCACTGATCTGCGGAGCGCTACCAAAGAAGCTGGCAAAGCCGCCGCCTTGAATATGGTTGAACCCGAAGCCGTAGCGAAGAATGTGTTTGCCGATAATCTTGCTGCCGTCATACTTGATCTGATGGTCGCTTTGCGGAGTGCTTTGCGGCGCCAGTTCGTTCGGGCCCGTGTTGAAGCTTCCGATGAAGATATTGACCCCGAGGTTGGCAAATGGCAGGTTCGAACCGGTCACGGCGTCGACAATCTGGTTCTGGAACTTGAGATACGAAAAGCGAATGGTGTGGGTAAAGCTGCCGGTATTGAAATCCAGGCCTACAACTTCATTTCGCGTGTAGTCTTTGTTGTTGTAGACAGAGAAACTACTCGAGAAGAACGTGGCGTAGGCTGAATTCTGGAAGTAGTTGAAACGGCCAAAGAGACGCGCGGTCTTGGTCAGCGAGTAGTCCAAGCGACCGGTCAGCTCTGTTTCTTTGAAGGGAGATTGAAAGGTCCCCGAATAACTTTGGAACGGAGCCGCCTCGAGAACCGGCGCAGTCTGATGCTGCAGGGTGCGCTCGCCGTCCATGAAGAAGAACAGCTTGTCCTTCTTGATCGGTCCGCCAATGTCGGCTCCTTCCTGGTTGCGTTGGTAGGGTGCCGAAATCAAATGCCCGGCTCCAGTGGCCGAGTCGGTAGTAAGGAAAGGTTCCGGCAGGTGCGCGGCACCCACGGAGCTATCGCGGAAAAAACCGAAGGCCTCGCCGTGGAATGCGTCCGTGCCAGACTTGGTGGTCACGTTCACCGCGCCGGACGAAGTCAGATCGTTCGAGAGATCCAGGCTGGACTGCGCCAGCGAGAATTCCTGAATCGAACTGGCCGGGATATCTTCGGTCGTGGTACCGACGGTCTCATCGCTGACGTCCACACCATCGACGTTGATGCGAGCGGTGCGGCCGAAACGGCCGCCGAACGAAATCGAAGAGTAGCCGACCTTGGTCGGATCGAAATTTTCTCCGTCCTGAATCTGGACGCCAGGTTCAAGCTGCGCGAGATCAAGGAAGTTGCGGCCGTTTACGGGCAGGTTTGAAATTTGCGACGCAGTGAGGACGCCTTGCACTTCGGCCTGTTCCGTGTTAACGGCAACTTCACTGGACTGCACTTCAACTACGGTGCTTTCCTGACCGACTTCAAGCTTAATGCTGCCGTTGGCGGTGTTGTTCACCTGAACGTCCACCGACAGTTGCGTCGTCTTGAAGCCCTTGGCCTCCGCGCGCACGGAATACGTGCCCGGGACCAGTGCGCCGGAAGAATACGTTCCAGCGCCGCTGGTGGTGGCATGGACGGTTTGCCCAGTGGGGCCGGTCATGGTGACTTTGGCGTTGGGCACGACTGCGCCGCTGGCGTCAGTCACTGTGCCAGAAATGCTGCCGTCTGAGACTGAGGTCTGGGCGAATGCCACAGAACACAACAGCAGCGCGGATAAAGCAATCAGTGCCAGCAGCGTAAATCGTGTGCTAAGGCGATGCGGACTGAGGTTCAGCATGTTATGCCTTCCTTTCGGAATTCATTGAAATTCTCTGGATCAGTCCTTCGAAAATCGAGGACTCTCTACGCGGCGCATACGACATCTGCAATAGCATTCGGATGACCACGGGCTTCGTAGGTTTGAGCGCCGACCAACGAGCATGGTGAAATCGGGAATGAAGCTACAAGCAGAGTCAACGAGCAGACGTGATTAGCGAATCGGTGCAAAGCGTTGGAGTGGCTGCGTTGACGCGGGAATCTACCAAAACAGAGAGGTTTGCAATTAATGCCTACAGAAAACCGGATGATGATCCTTCTCTTGACACTGTGAGAACTAGCATACATACTGGTTGGTATGTTGGTCGTGCGCAAGAAGCCAAACCGTCGGACACCGAGGCTGCGCGATCCTGAGCGTACGCGGCAACGCTTGCTACAAGCGGCTTTTCGCGAGGTTTACAGATACGGCTTCCAGAGTGCCGGGATCGATACAATTCTGGCCGCCACCAACGTCACCAAAGGAGCGCTCTACTACCATTTCGAAAGCAAGGAGGCTCTGGGCTATGCCATTATCGAAGAGATCGTCGCAACATTCCCCCGTGACCGGTGGTTGCTTCCTCTGCAACGGAGCAAGGACAAGGACCCTATCGATGCTTTGATCGGCATTGTGCAGGCGATACCAGCTCGGCCAAAAGACTTACGGGCCGGTTGTCCCCTGGTCAATTTGGCGCAGGAAATGTCGCAGCTCGACGAACAATTCCGCAAGCGATTGGAGAGAATCTTCCATGCCTGGCAAGAAGGCATTGCCATGGCTTTGCGGAGGGGGCAGTATCAGGGAACAGTCCGCCGCGACTTGGTTCCGGAAGAGACTGCGAGCTTTCTGATCGCGATGGTCGAAGGCTACGAAGTGTTGGCAAAGAATGCTCAAGATGCGAAGGTGTGGAATATGGGAATCAGGAATATCGTGGGCTGGCTGAGTTCTCTTCGCGCGTCGGGCAACCGGCAAGCGGGGCTGATCGCATCGGTTCCGAGGAGCAGCTCTGGACCATTGATACATACCAACCGGTTCGTATGTACATTGCGATAATTTCAAACTACATCATGAAAAGGAGAACGAACAATGACAAGGATGACAGTGTCACGCAGGAATCTGCTCGCAACGGGAGTCTGCGCACTGGCTGGTGCCGTGAGCCTGCCGGGATCGGCAAGCGCCAAGGCATTGGGAGGGCAGAACTCGACGAATGAGGGGATCATCCGTAAGTGGTACGCGGCGTGGGAAAACAAGGACTTGGGCACATTCGATACCCTGCTCGCCGACAACTTCACCTTTTCGAGCGCGGCCGGCGACGACCACATCAGCAAGAGTACTTTCAAAACGCAATGCTGGGACACACAGATTAATTTCATTGGACATTTTGACCTGGAGCGGATCACCACTGGCGCGGAGGATGCTTTTGTGAAGTATCTTTGCCACACCAAGAATGGTAAATCGTTCCGGAACGTGGAGTATCTCCGGATCAAGAACGGAAAGTTGGAATCTATTGAGTGTTATTTCGGCGCACAATCCAGCTTTCCGTCAGCAGTAAGCGCTTAGCACTTAGCAGTTAACAGAAGTAACCTATGGGCAGGCTGAGCGTGATGAATAAATCGAAGATTGCGATCAAGACCAAGGAGAATAGTCCTGCTGCTCAGTCCGGGGGGGGGTCGTTTTGTATAGGGGAACCATGTCGTACTGAAAATCGACCGGCCACTCAGATATCTCTGGTGTTTTCGGTATGGCAGTTGAGACGACCAGTTCCGTGGCCGGCTCGCGGGCTTTTTTCGCCACACGCGCGATCAGGTCCGGGACCGGTACCGCGAGGCTAAAAGCATAAGACTTGCGTGCTGCCAGCCGGAGGCTGAGAACGATGGCGCCAGCTTTAGGAAAACGATTCAGGTGGGGTTCGTCAGGCGGAAGGGCTGCTTCGATAATGTAGGACACCACGATGAACGCTTTAAAGATGAATTCAGCCGGACATATAGTCGCGAGTCCCGAAGCGGCTAGCGATGCTCTCGTTGGCCGCGTGGCGCAGCATTCGTGTGCAACCTTGGTCATGGCACGCGACGCGGGAGAACAAATACCGAGCTCGACGGAGACTTTTCGGGGGTTCCAGACGCTGGCCAAGCCACAGTCTCTTCGGGCGGCAATCAAAGTCAGGGGAAAGATTCTCTTTATCAATCTGGGCGACGTGATCGCCGTGCAGGCCAAGGGTAGATGCGTGCGGCTTCAGCGGAACGCGAATTCGTATCTACTACGTGAGTCTATCTCGGTAATGGCCGAAAGGCTCGAAACCCGTGGATTCATCCGCATTCACCGATCTGTGCTCGTGAACACCTCGTTTGTGGAAGAAATCAGGCCGCTTTCGACGGGAGAATACCGTCTTCGAGTCGAGGGCGGAAAGGAATACACAGTTACCCGCACTTACAAGAAAAATCTCCAATCGCTCGCTGAATTCTGGATCGGCACAGGTGCGTTCTTCCCCGGTTAAAGCCGATGGCCGATCGGTTAAGGCACACATGTCGCCAAAGATATAAGTTTCGTTTCCGGGTCTTGCCTCCCACGCCTTGCGTCTTGCTGTAACTTACGCGCCCCCTTGCGCATCCACTAGCAAGAACAAGAAAAACCGCTTAAGATGTCGACTTCTTCTCTTCCCGTCGCCAACTGGTACGGCATCCATTCGCTACGAGGTTCACGATGATGACCAACGAAACCCCAACTCAAACTGTGGCCAACGCTCTGACCGCGGCAAACGGACTGGCAATAGTTCGTGTCACGATCGGCGCAATGCTCGTGTGGGTCTTCTTCGAAAATAAGGGGAAGGGCCTTTACACTCCAGGGGGCTACGCAGGCCTCATCAACTATTACATCAAGTCGGGTCACTCCCCCGCCGCCTGGAAGGCTGTCATGGCTCTGGCGGCGAGTCACGCCGCCATGGCAGCTCCTCTGCAGGCCATGACCGAAATCGGTCTCGGAATCCTGCTCGTCATCGGTCTGCTGACGCGCCCCGCCGCCTTCATAGCGTTTCTCTACCTGGGCAGCCTCTGGGTGTCGGAGTGGGGCACGGCGTGGATTTGGGAGCTGCTGGTTCCCGTGATGGCGTCGCTCGGGCTCGCGGTGGGCCGGGCCGGTCGAGCGTGGGGCGTCGACTCCCTGCTCGCGCGTCGCTCGCCGTCCTCTCCGTGGTGGTGACTTGAGCGTGTTGACTTGAGCCTGGTGACCCGAGTGAAGATCAAGTGAGAGTGTCGGTCGTCATTCCTACCCACAATGAAGCGCAATCCATTGGCCGCGTCTTGGCCGATCTCCCGGCCGATATTGTCACTGAAGTCCTGGTTGTAGACAGCAATTCCACCGACGGCACTCCCGAAATCGCCGCAAAGATGGGAGCCCGCGTCCTCCGCGAACCTCGTCGCGGATACGGTCAAGCCTGTCTGACCGGAATCGCGAATGCCAGCACTCCCGATGTAGTCGTCTTCCTCGACGGAGACTACAGCGATCGTCCTGCCGAGCTGCCGCTTCTTCTGGCTCCCATCGTCGACGGTTGTGCCGATATCACCTTGGGCTCGCGCCTGGGCCAGCACAGGCTTCGTAGGGCGCTGCCTTGGCACCAAGCTTTTGGGAATCGTCTCGCCGCCAGTCTGATCAGGCTTCTCTATAAAGTAGAAATCACTGATCTCGGCCCGTTTCGTGCCGGCCGAGCCGATGTCCTTCGCCGCCTTGACCTCCAGGAGACGACGTACGGCTGGGCTGTTGAAATAATTGTTAAAGGTACGCTCGCGGGATTCCGCATCGTCGAAGTGCCGGTAAGCTACTATCCGCGCATCGGGAAATCGAAGATCAGCGGTACACTGCGAGGCACTGTGGGAGCCGCGTGGTTCATCCTCTCCCTGATCGTGCGTTATTATTTTCGGCATCGAAGGACTGGAATTCCACGGTCCGCGTGAGTTTTACCAGAACAATCTTTTGGCACCGCAATCTATGGAATCCTCCCGCGAAAATCAAACCCACTCACTTAACACGAGCCGCACGCTCGTCATCATGGCGAAAGCACCCAGGCCGGGCATGGTCAAGACCCGTTTAACCCAGAGCCTTCCCGTGGAAGCGGTCACCGACCTCTATCGTTGCCTCTTGGACGACACATTGGCGCTGGCGCGCTCGCCGTTGTTGGGCACCGTGGACATTGCCATCATGTCCCCTGCCTCGGATGTCGAAGACCTAATGCGTTTGACAGGAGGTGCGGTGGATGTCGTGCCGCAGAAAGGGGAGGGCCTTGCGGCGGCCCTGACTTCGGTGTTTGCACACTTCGCAGCGCCCGCGCGCAAACCCGTCGTTGCCTTCAACAGCGACAGCCCCCATCTGCCGGCCTCGGTTCTTGAGAGCGCGTTCGAGGCGCTGACCGGGCACGACGTAGTGGTTGGACCCACCCATGATGGCGGCTATTATCTGGTCGGAGCCAAGGCTGCGCATCCAGCGCTTTTCGATGGCGATGGCATGGGTACTAAGAGCGCGCTTGAGGCCCTGCTGGCGCGCGCTCGCGGACTGCAGCTTTCCGTTGCCTACACGGATCCCTTCTACGATATCGATGTGGAGGATGATTTAACCCGCCTTGCCGCGGAACTGCGGCTCGCTCCGGCGAGGGCGCCACGAACCGCCGTCTGGCTGAAACAGTGGGGGCAGGCAGGCGCACAGTTACAGGCAGGCACGGGAGACTTGTGAAGCTCACGCCATCCCGCAGGCTGTATCTTCTCGGCCTCATCATGCTTGGGGCGCTGACAATCTGCTCGCGCAACTTCGGCGATCGGGGCGGACCATACTTCATGGCCTCTTTGACGCTTGCAGGAATCGCGTACCTCTTAGCGATCCGTGAGTTCTTTTCCACTCCGCGATTTCCGCGCCACGTCATCTTCATCGGGCTCGCGTTGGCTGCTCTCTGGCATCTTCCATTTCTGCTAGCACCGCCTGGTCTGGATGACGACATTCATCGCTACCTATGGGATGGCCGCGTGCAAAGGCTCGGCTACAACCCTTATCTTGTCGTCCCCAGCGACCCTGCTCTGGCTGGGTTGCACACACCAGAGACCCGCACGCTGAACAATCCACATTTACCCAGCCCGTATCCAGCGGGCGCTCAGCTTTTCTTCCGCGCCGTAACCGCGATTCATGAGTCCGTCTTTGCGCTGAAAATAGCATTCATAATTTGCGATTTAGCGATCGTTTTCGTTCTGCTGGATATCTTGCGGCGTAGTGGCCAGGGAGCACACTGGGTTCTGGCATATGCCTGGAACCCGCTGCTGGCGACGGAAGTCGCGGGCAGCGGTCACATCGATATCCTCGGCGCGCTGTTGCTGCTTGTGTCCGCCGCCGCGCTAGGGCGGCGCTGGCGTGCGGTTGCAGCTGTGGCATTTGGGCTGGCTGTCGCAGTCAAATTGCTCCCGATCGTACTTCTGCCACTCTATTGGAAACGTGTTCGCATACGCGACGGCGTCCTTGCGGCCGTCGTGGTCGGACTTCTATACGTCCCATTCTTAAACCACGGGCGGATTCCGTTCGGCTCGCTCCGGACTTACGTGCACAGTTTCTGGTTTAACGATCCGATATTTGCAACGCTTGAGCGATTTGCCGCTCCAGAGTTTGTAGCTGTACTGGCAGTGCTCGTCGGCCTTCTTACCGCAATCTGGATGAGACGCAAGGCTACGGCATGGTCTCCCGACGCATTTGCGTGGCCCATGGCGGCATCGCTTCTATTTGGACCGGTCGTGTATCCCTGGTACCTTCTGTGGCTGCTCCCGTTCCTGAGGTCGGCCTCGACCGTGCCCATCATCCTCTGGACCGTGAGCATCATCCCGACGTACTACGTCTGGCATCTGCGAGCGGTCGGTCGTCCATGGCTGCTTCCGGACTGGATTATGGCGTCGGAATACGGATCCGTGGCAGCGGCGGCCGCAATCATAGGGCTCCGTCGGCTTACGCGACCGGCAGCCACACAGCCCACCAAGCAGGAGGAATGAATGACTGGCTGCGAAACATAATGTTTCGACATGATTGTATCCCGAAGCTGTTGGCCGTCATCCAAGGCAGCATCCGTTTAATTCAACGAGGAGCGAACTCCATGACAAATTCGAGCCGTGTAACCATGACCTCGATTCTGGCTTTCGTGGTGCTGGTCCTTGCCTCAACGTCCTGGGCGCAGACGCGCTCGCCAATTCTCGAGCAAGTCGCCAAAACCTTCGGTGTCGACTCGTGGGATAAAGTTGAGGCGATCCGCTATACCTGGAACGGAGAAATTACCGGGCTCTTCAAAGCTGCTCACAAGTGGGAGTGGGAGCCCAAAACCGGCAAGGTTACATTTGAAGGCGTGGACAAAGATGGCAAGCCGGTCAAGGTTTCCTACATGCGCTCCGAACTCAGTAGCCAAACCGACGCAGTTAAAAACCAGGTCGAGCCGAGTTTCGTCAACGACAATTATTGGGCTCTGTTCCCCTTCCATGCTTACTGGGACAAGAGCGCCAGCGCCATCGATCAAGGCAAGTTTAACTTGCCGGTCGGCCCCGGCACGGCTGAACTGATCCCGGTGAAGTATCCCACCGGGGGCGGTTACACGCCCGGCGATATTTGGGATCTCTACGTTGGGAAAGATAACCGCGTCGTGTACTTTGTCTACCACCGCGGCGGGGACAAACCGCCGAGCCGCGTTTTCGCAACCTGGGCCGGCTACAAAAAAGCCGGACCAATTCTGTTCTCAACCGAGCATCGCGGCACCGCCGACGGCAAGCCTCTGCACATCTTCCTTTCTGACGTGGCAGTGAAGCTGACAGGCTCGGATACTTGGATTAACGCGCAATAAGGGGCGCCAAGTCTCTATCGGGCGATTACAACGGTCGTGCAGGAACTGCCCAGCTTGGGCAGATCGCGCGTCGCGGCGGCGATGCGGATCGGCAGGCTGCGTCGCTCCCCGCGCACGATCGGACAGTAGTAGTCAGGCTCCAGCAGCGTGCCGTGGAGGCGTCGACGTCCGGCACAGCCACCATGGCACGAGTCCCGGAACTCGCAAGGCTGGCACGCATCGGGGATCGTGCGCGCTTGCTCGAAGGGCTTGGAGTTTAAAATGTCGAGCCCTATCGAGATCAAATCCGACAGCGGCTCCCCCGTTCCCGGCCAATAGACGCAGGGCTGTGTCGTGGCACGCGGCGTAACCCTCACGGTGCTTACACCGCATCCTCCGCGCAGGGGCGGCAACCCCGCCATTGCTCGAACCAGCGGCTCGCCAATGGCGATCACATCCGTCTCCGAAAAGAGTCGCCGGAATCCTTCCCAATACTCTTCGTAGGAAAGCGCATAAACATCGGATCGCACCGCCTGGTAAACGTTCACACGCAGGGGCGCGTCAAACCGTTTGGCTACTCGCGCCACCTCCGCCAGACGTAAGTAGTTCGCCTTCATCATGACCGCAACGATGGTTACAGGAACGCCGAGCCTTACGCAACGCTCTGCCTGCTGGTGGATCAGCTCCCAATTGCCGGGGCCGCGCTGTGCATCCTGTTCCCCTTGCGTCGGGTAATCGAGAGAAAACTCGACGTCATGAAAGGCTCGCAGTTCGTGGTCTTCCAAAACTGAAACGCTGTGGCCGTTGGAAGTGATGGTGAGCTTGACGGGTCGCGTTCGCAGGTAGGCCAGGATTTCCTCAAACTCTGGATGCATCCCGTTCTCGCCAGTCCCCAGGTTCACCGACCGCACGGGCAGTCCTTCCATGATGGACCTCACTTGATCCAGAGAAAGGCGATCCGTGCGGGTTGGGTCGCGGTAGCAGAAGGAACAAGAGAGATTGCACTCGTTGGTGAGCCCGAGCCCGAGTGCAATACCCTCACGCGGCACCACCCCGCGAGATGTGGTCGATTGATCGACTGTGACGTTGTTCACGCGCCATCCCTCATCGCCGGATCTGAGCGACCTGCCAGGTACTGCAAATAGCGGGCGATTGCAACAAACTCCGGCCGCGCCCCCAACCTGCGCTCCAGCTCAAGAATCCGTTCATACTGAGCACTACGAGAAACCTGTGGCGGCAAATAATCGGCCACGACGCGTACACCCCGCTCGGCGATCACTGCCAGCGACTCCGCTTTTAACATGGCTTGCAAGCGATCTGACGTAAATAGTCGCACCCTCCCTCCGTACAAAGACTCTTGTCCCCACTCAGCGCTGAGTCCACTTTCCGCCGCCGCCAAATCGCCCGATTGGATAGCGGACTTCAACACCTCGCCTGCCTGATTGCGCACCAGGACCGACAGTATCGCCGAGGAATCTCGCAACGCTCGAACCGCACCGCGCAACACAGCACTGGGATCGTCGACATATTCCAGAATGTTGTGGCAGAGAATTAAATCGAATGATGCATCTGGAAATAGATCCGCCAGGCGAGCGGCATCGCCCTGCTTCAATGCAATCCTCTCCCCGACCCCTGCTTCCCGCACGGCTCGTCCTGCGATATCCAACATCGCCGCAGAGCAATCCAGCAGCGTAACGTGCATGCCAAGTTGCGCCAGGCGAACAGCAGTCGCTCCCGTGCCGCACCCGAGATCCAGTGCATGCAACGAACCCTTGGCCGGTGCTGCGGGAAGAAAATCCAGCAGATTGGCCAAGGCCAATTCAAAGCGCAAGCGGCCCTCAGGCGTCTCAAGGTAGGCGGCGTACTTCAGTGCGCCGCTCTCGAAGCGTTCGTTGTCGGCCTTGGCGATCACCTTCATGCAATCCTCATCTTCATGCAACCCTCAAGCGAAGTCGTTCGCCGATCCAGTCGCTGGTTAAGACCAGTGCGTACGTCAAAAGAATAAGCGTGCTCAAGCGAGTGTAAAAACCAAGCTGAACGTTGTTGTAGATCGCCTGTCCCAATCCGCCCCCGCCTACCAGCCCCAGAATGGTGGAAGCTCGTAGATTCATCTCCCAACGCAGGACAGTGTAGCTGCTAAGCAGCGGCCGAGCCTGCGGCCACATAGCCCAGAGCAACAATTGGACGGGCCGCGCCCCCATGGAACGCAACGCCTCCACCGGCCGAAAAGGTACCTCCTCTAATGTTTCTGCGTACAGTTTGCCCAGCACGCCAGCGGTGTGCAATCCGAGAGCAATAGTACCTGCGAATGGCCCGATCCCGACGGCCAGGACGCAGATGAGAACCCAAACTAATTCAGGAATGGAACGTAGAACATTGAGCACCAACCGCGCGCTCCAAAAAAGAGCCCAGCGCAGGACTCGATCTATAACCCGGTGCCTCCCGGGAGAATCGCTGCCCACAAAAGTAAGCGTCGATGTCGCTGGCACGGCCAGCACAACCGCCAGCGCTACACCAACCAGCGTTCCCATGACGGAGATTGCAATGGTCTGTAGCAGGGCTGTTCCAAGGCTGCCCACGAATGTCCAGGCAAGGTCGGGCGGCAACATGCGGCGAACAAAGTCCGTGAGCCGGATGGCAATCCCGTCCTGAGTCAATGTCTGTGGCGTGAAGCCGGTCATGGCAAAGCATGCCACCACCACGGACAGAACTAACATGCTCTCGATGAGTCTCCGGGAATTGCTGATAAATGGCTTCGGACCTGACGACCTGCCTGGTGTTTCAACCTCGCTCCTTTGCTCAATACGGTTGACGGAGCGAGCCCGCAGATAGCGGCTCGCTGCGTCCGTAACGGTGAGCAGCATGATGAAAACCAGCAGAAGAGTCAGAACTTGGCCGTACTCGAATAGTCTCATCGAGATGCTGATTTCATAGCCGATGCCCCCGGCGCCCACAAACCCAAGGACTGCCGCCGCTCGCACGCAGCACTCAAACGAATAAAGCGTGTAGGCGGTCAGATGAGGCACGGCCTGCGGCCACACCCCGCGTAAAAAGATCTGCATCCGTGTCGCCCCGGTAGCCTGCAGGGCCTCCAATGGTTGTGAGTCCACATGCTCGAAGACATCGGCATACACACGGCCGAGAACCCCGGTATAGGCCACGGTCAAGGCAAGCGTGCCGGCGAGAGGCCCAAGCCCCACTGCCGCCACGAAGAGCAACGCCCAGACCAGGTCGGGCACGGCGCGCAAAAAACCCAGGAGCGCCCGCGCCAGCCGGCTTGCCGCTGCGCCAACCCGGTATGCAAAGCGATCAACGTCAGCGGCCACCAGGACTCCGCGGTTCCACAACGTTGCCGTAGCGAGGATTCCCAGGGGTAGCGCGAAGATTATGGAGAGCACGGTCCCCGCAATCGCGGTAGCTACCGTTTGCACCACTGCCCGCAGCACCGTACGCAGAAAATCGGCCGACAGATCGGGTGGGAAGAGCCCGCTTAGAAAGTTCCAGACCGCGGCAGCTGTCGCTGGCCGGAACAGAATGCCCGGCCGCACGTCCGCATACCGCCAGGAGACAGCCAGCAGCACAATCCCCGCAACCAACCACAGAATGAGGCCAGACGTCTTTCGTGAGCGATGGCGTGCCGAAATGCTATCGAGCGCAACCGAGTTTGTACTGGAAGTGGTTGCCATCGCTTTCTCCAGTCGATCTGCCGCCGCGAGCGTAGAGGGTACCCAGGAGTTCGCTCTGCACCTCGGAAGGAGGCACATCAAAGGAAACCGTACCTGCACGCAGTCCAATGACGCGCGGAAAGTGTCGCAGTGCCAGCTCCACCTTGTGGACTGCCATGATTAATGTCTTCCGGCCGTCACGCGCCAGTCCAGCCAGTAGCAAAGTCATCGTTTCCGCCAACTCCGGATCGAGCGATGCCGTCGGCTCGTCGGCCAGGATCACGTCTGGCGATTGCATCAGTACGCGCGCAGCGGCCAGCCGTTGCTGCTGGCCACCAGAGAGTTCGTCAGCACGGGCTCCACGCTTGTCCGCCAGACCGACCAGTTCCAGGGCGTGCATCGCGAGTTCCGAATCCGCTTTCGTGGGTTGAACGATGCTGCGCAGTGTGCTCAGCAAAGACATTCGTCCTAGCGCGCCGCAAAGTGTATTCTCCATCGCAGTCAGTGACGGAACGAGGTTGTGCTGTTGATAAATCGTCCCCACTCGCCGGCGCATGGCCCTTACTCCGCTGCCAGACATCGAAGCAGTGTCGTTTCCGTCAAAGTGCACGAATCCAGCACTCGGCCTCAAAGTACCGTTCAGCAGTCGGAATAACGTCGTCTTCCCTGCCCCGGACTGGCCGAGAAGGGCGACGCGCTCCCCCGCTTGCACGTTCAGCGTAATGCCGTTGAGCGCCTGCACCGGCTCGCGTCGCTGCGGGAAGACTTTGGTCACGCTTTGCAGCAAATAGATCACCGGAGAAGACCCTCTTCGCGGGCCGCCTGCCGCAATTTGTCGTAGCTCGCGTCATCAGCGCGCATATATTTGCTTGCATTCAGCAGGTCCAGCAAGACTTTGCCTTCCGGGTTGGATGCGTCGAGCTTCAGGAAAGCGGCAGCAAAACCATCGCTCAGCTTCGGATCCATGCCCTTGCGAGCGGCCCACACATAATCGAAGAAGGCGGGCGTGGTGTAGAAGACCTTCACTTGGTCCGGCGTAACCTTCCCGGATTTCGTCATGTTAGCCAAGACCAGTTCATCCATAGCACCGGCATCCACCTTCCCGTTGGCCACCGCCAGCGCGGTGGCGTCATGCCCACCCGTGTAAAGGGCTTTGTTTACCACCTCGGGATCAACGTTGGCTTCACGCATGTAGTACGCGGGCATGAGATGTCCTGAGGTGGAGTTCACGTCCCCGAAAGCGAAGGAATGTCCCTTCAAATCCGCCAGCGAGTTGATGCCTGATTTCGGTTGGGTAATGAATACGCTGTGAAAATTTTGATCGCGCTCACGCTGCACCAAGGCATGCACACCCGCGCGCCCGGAAGCTTGTACAAACGTGAATCCGCCGAGATAAGCGATGTCCACCCTATCGTTGGCGATGGCTTCGACCACCGCCGCATAGTTCGTGGGTACCACCAATTCCACTCGAGAACCAGTCTCTTTCTCGATATATTTCACCAACGGCTGGCTCTCACGCACGATCTTTCCAGGATCGGTCGAAGGGATCATGGCCACCCGAAGCACGGGCTCCGACGCACCACCACGACCGCTCTTGCAGCCGACCGCGACAAGCAGCAGAACGACGGCGAACCCGAACGCCCTTTTCTCCATCATCCCCCTCCACGCTTCGAGGCAAAAACCGTATCGGCTTTGAGCGGCCGCGAATCAAAACGGAAGATACCAGTATTTTTACCTCTTCACTCCTCAATGCTGGGAGCTCTCCAACAACTCCTTCAGATATTGCTGCCAAGCCGCCGCCCAGCTGTGCGTGCCGTGACCATGTGTCTGCTCCGAGATTGGAAGCAGCACGAACCGGCCTTTCTTCACCCGCTTGATCTCACGCTCTGCAATACCCAGCTCCGGAGGGTTGATGAAATCATCTGCGGAATTGACGAACATCACCGGCGCAATGATTTTCTCCAGCTGTGGCGAGGGATCGTAATTCCGCGAAGCATTCAGCGCGTAAAGAAGATCGTTGGCATCGTGGCCGGCCGTGAACCGCTTCACGTACTCTGCCGTAGCCACGTCGGTCTCTTCGCGCGTAGGAAACTCTTTCTGCATCTGCGCGGCTGAACCCGCAGCCATATAGAACATTTCCGCCCCGATTTTCAATCCCGTGCGAGGTTCCGCGGTGTAGTCTCCATTCTTCCAATCGGGATCATCGCGAATTCCATCCATTACCATTTTGCGCCAGATTCGATTTCGTCCCGCAATCTGTACCGGTTGACAGGCCAACGGCATCAGGGCATCCATGAAATCAGGATAGCTTTCTCCCCAAATCCAGGCCTGCATGCATCCCATCGAGGTACCCAGGATCAGCCGCAGATGGTCCACTCCCAGTCCTTTTTCCACCAACTCGTGCTGCGAGCGAACCATGTCGTCATAGTCATACTGCGGAAAATGGGCATGCATTCCATCGCTTGGCTTGCTGGATTTACCATGTCCGACGTTATCCGGCAGAATGATGTAGTAGCGGCTGACATCCAGAAGTTGCCCCGGCCCAAATAGCACGCCGGCAAACTGCGGGATCAGGAATTGTTTTCCGGAACCTGTAGTGCCGTGCAGAAGCAGCACCGCATTCGTGACCTTGTGGTTCGCGTTGCGCAGGGGAGTTCCAAAGGTCGCATAGTGCAATCGCAGCTCAGGGAAGCTCTCGCCTGAATTGAAATGGAAATCGTGGGAGACGTAGTCCCCTTCCTTCGGCGTGGGTAACTGGCCCGCCTGCTGCGCCGACAATGCTGCTGTGCCGCCGATCAGAATGAACAGAAAAGTAAACTTAGCCGCTCGTCTGTAAGCGGTCATGTTCGTACCTCTTTTCCGAGGCAGGGTATCACAGGTTGCACGGCATCGCAGAAGTTGTCTCACGGTTCCGGCCAGTCGCTTGTGCAATCCACCGCAGCCTTCTCGCCGATGGCATTTCAGTTCGACTGTGATTGCACGCATAGGGCGATGTATCAGACGACATAGACGTATCGTTTCTTGGAGTGATAAATGCGATTTAGATGGGAGAGAGTTGCAGGGGCGGCGGCTTTCGGGGGAGGGACTGTCGCCTCTGTTGAATCTCGCCAGGAGCTTGAACTATGAACCCTGGCGATTGGAAAACGCTCTATCGGAAGGCGATTCTGGAAACCGACATGACCGCTCGGAAGCGGGAAGTGTCTGAGCTGAAGCCGCCATGGTTGCGCGCGTGCGTGATCCGTCTCGTCTGGCAGGAGCTGAGGTTGAGGTGGAGAGGGATACTTTGGATGACGCCACGTATACTCTCCATGCTCTCAAAGACGCACCACAGCAAAACTCCGCGGCTTGAGCTTTTTTCCATGGCTGAGCCTCGAGAATATCCGTCCTCGAACATCTACCCGGCCGGGGGCACTCCTGACTTTCGCGCCTGAGCCGCCATGCCTGCCCTAGTTCGATTGAGCTCATCTTCCACTGCGTCGCTGCTCCTCTGCGCTCCCTTCAAGTCCCATCGGCAAAGAACACAGCGCATCGCCACGGTGTAAACAAAGTGCGCGTAGGCTGGGCACTTTGTGTTCGTGCAGGCCTTGGTCATCATCTCCAAACCACCTCTTCAGCCGCAGTCCTCTCTTCCAGGCCAAACCCAACTCTATTCGTGACGGTAGCATGCTTCCCTGCGCTCTCAACCCGCATTTTCAGTGGCAGATCATCAGATTTATTTCTGCCGGCGAGAACCAAAACATGAAAGCGGCCAGATTGGACACCATCTTCTTCCTCGGTCTGTATTGCTCCTGCCCAAGCCTTTCCCAGCTTGGGAATCTCGAAGGAGTAAACAAAGCCTGCAGCGAAAATTTCACTTTTGGGAGCATAGGTAGAGCGTATAGTTAACGGCTCACACTGGGACGTTCTATGCCGCTGGATGAGCCCGAGGGTTGGCGATCGCTGTGGGAACGGGCACAACAGGAAAAAGACCCCAAGAAACTCGCCGAGCTCATCGATCAGCTGAATCAGTTGCTGACCGAGCACGAGAAGGCAGCGCCGGAGGAAGAGAAACCCATCAACCGTACGAAACGCGCGCGTTCGAAGCAATAAAACCGATCGCCTGCTTGACTATGTAGGTCTGGCGAACTCGCCCAGTTCGCGGCGTAATTCGATAATTCGGCGTTTTCGCGCCCGGTATGCTTCCAGTTCTTGTTTTGGAAAATCGTTGAACTTTCGGTCTGCGACGGATTCCACCTGCTGTTGAAGGAGTTCGCAAAGCTCTCGTGCGATGGCGTCGAGTCTTGCAATATCCATAGCTGTCTCCCTACAGAGACACCTACAAGGTAGAAGCCGCTGCCGCAGTGATCCCCAGCATCCCGCTCCGTACTCCCGTCACCTTACTTCTTTGCGAGGATTCTTTCGACCTGCTGCAGGTGGTTAATGTCGTGGCCGGCAAACATGTGAACGATACGCTCAATCGACTCCTGGCCGCGCTCGGAGTGCATTCCATAATGCTTCCACTGCTCCGGCGTCAACGACTTGAGCAACGCCAGATTCGCTTCCCGCAGCGCGCGAAATAAGTCGAGAGATTTTCGCGGATCACGTTTCTCATAATGCCCGCTGACCACCCATGCGTCCTGGTCGAAAGCCGCAATCGGAGTGCCCGGCGCGCCTAATATCAAACGCATCCGAAAACTGCCAACCGTTTCTGCATCGGCAAGATGTGCCAATATCTCGCTGACTGACCACTTGTCAGGCGCAGGTCGCTTACGCAGCTTGGCCGTCGATTTGCCTTTGATCAGTCGTTCGAGCTTCTTCGCCGTCGACGCCTGCACCGCCAGAGGCTGTTTACCCTCTGCATAGCCACTGATGCGCTGGATGTATTGCTGAACGGTTTCTTTCATTGTTTCTCCCCCGCCCGAAATTTCGTCCACGGCCCCGCCTTCATGTCGCGCAGCAATGGCTTCTGCCATGCGTATTCCGGATGCCGCTCCAGAAAATCAGCCGCCACAAAATCCGCTCCGCAGGGATGCCCCGCCCGCGCCACAAAGCTCATGGTTGCCGCCATCCTGCTGTCGGTAGCTTTTCCCTGCACCGCGCCTCCCGGATTGTAAGCATCCCAGCCCCACTCCTTCACCCCACGGGCTGAGGCATCCACATGCCCGCACAGCGAGCGCTCGTTCGGCTGACTTCTCTTTTCGAAGCTGTCGAAATGATCTGCCAGAAAATCTTCCGCCATCTCCACGTCAATTGTTCCCTTGGCGTGCTGCACCAACTCATCCGCTCGTACATGACGCGCATTCATTGACGAAGACATGTCGCCCGGATCAAATCCACTGGTCTCTTCACGAATCAGCTTGGGATCGCGCGGAAAATTCGAGCTGACATAGTATCCATCCCGGGTTCGCCACATCGGCGTGTTTTTCAGACCCAGTTCGAGATAAGCGATCTCCCCTGTCTTCCGGTCGCCGATCAACCAGTCGTTCGCGTATCCGCCATTGTTCCCTTCTTTGATAATCCGCGCATAGTCGTCGATGCTCTCCGCGTATTGCAGCGCTTTCCGGGACCGCATAAATTCCGGCTTGCCCTTCGGATCCCACCCCTCGAATTGCGCCATGGTCGTTTCGGTAATCATGATGCCGGCCGCGTTTAGGCCGAAATCATCGTCGCTGGTGATGACTCCCGGAAACCCGTCCATCAGGATGCGCTGCCCGTGCTGCGGCACAATATCGAAGACGACCACCCAGCGCTCCCCCGCCAGATAGCTGGTCCAGTTATTGTGCGCGATGACAATCTGATGGTCTTTGGTGTATGCACCCGTAGCAATAAACGCGCTGCAATTGCCCGGCGCCTTCAACTTCGGAGCCCCGGCCTGTTTCTCCTGCTTGTTCAGCCACGGCACATAGTAGTCAGGGACCTCTTCAAACGCATTTAGCGCGACAATGTCGTAAACATCGAGCTCGACCCCATGCGCCTTCGCCCCATCGGCAATGCCCTGCAACTCCTGCTGATATTCGGTGTCAATGTGCGGCCAGAGCATCTCCCGTGCCGTCTTGCGGAAAAATTCCCAGTCCCGCTGCGTCTGGTGCGTATCGAACAGTTTGATCGCCTCGAGCCCATCCGCTATTTCCGGGGCCAGCAAATACCCATGCTGATATCCAATGTCGGAAGGCGAACCCTCCAGGTGAACATAGGTCCAACCGCCCCGTTGAAAGCGATAACTCTTCTCCAGCCGCGCATCCGAGGTTCCCGCGGCAGAAGTTTTGGCCGATCCCGCCCAGGCGGTTGGCGAGACCGCTGAGACCAGGCTGAATAAGACGATGGCGAAATGACTAAGTGACAAAGCGGCACGATGCTTGCGCATTCACGTCCTTCTTGTTTTCGATCAGACTTCCGAAGATCGCCATTGTATCCGAATCCGGACACAAAAAAGCGGCCGCGTCTGTACTGCCTCGCTTCGAGGCTCACCTCCGATGTGCTTAGGATGGCCCTGTCGCACTGCTAGTCAGAGTTTTGCTGTTCACCCGCAGCAGCATCCCGCTGCCCGCCCTCACATTCACGTTACCGTGCTCCGACGCCAGGGTGAACTCTCCAGCCGGATTGCTTCTCCCCGCGTGCGTGATCGCCAAATCCGGAAAGCCGTAGGCGCCGCACGCGTCGGACGCAAATACCCAAAGCGCCTGCAGCCGATCATTGGCCTCGATCTCGCCCCGGCAACTCGTTCCTGGCTTATCGGAAACGTGGACCAGCACGCCATTCGGCGCAGGCTTGCCGACTGCCAGCAAGCCTTTCGCTACCGACCCTCCACCGCGGTAAACTACTTCGCCCCCAATCTGTTCGGTCGTCCACACATTTTCCGGTGTTCCTCGATCCGGTCCGAACGCCGGAATTTGGGCCTCGTCCACATCCATCATCGACGCCAGCGCCCTTAAACTTGTCGTAATCGGGATTCGCCGGTGGGAAGCCACAAGCGTGTCAAATCGTACAGTGACTCGTGCGCCGTTACCGCGCTGCACATCGATTACGCGCCCAATCACTTTCGTCCCCGCTCGAATCCTCGATCCGGATGGCAGAGGAACATCCTGAACAATCCGCCCCCTCACTGTCTCCCCGATTTTCAGCTTCCTCGCATTCAGAGAAGAATTCAGGAAAACAGGAAGGATTGTGCCGTCGGGAATTGTGCTTTGCGCCAGCAACTGCGTCGCAAAAAACACTAAAAAGATCGCTACTGCTCTTTTCATTGGCGTCACCTCTTAAACAAAATCATCGCTTGATCCCTCTTGACTTGGATTCAAAATAACCTCCTTTTGTTCTCATACTTCTAGATCTCCTAGCTCATTCCCAACCCGTTCCATGTTTCGCAGGTAACCGTCAAAGAAGCGCAACATCACCGGAGTTTGACTGCCGATTCCGTCAAACAACAGGACAGGAACATCCGGACGTATCGCTTTCAGTTGCGCCCGCAACTCGGCGCTGGCTGCATCGGGCAGGTTGTATTCCAGCAACACTCCGTCAATCGCTCGCTTTGCCAGCAGATCCATGGCCTGCTCTCCATTGCTGGCACGCACCACCTCGTATCCAATTCCTTCCAGCATGCACGCCAGCACCACCATGTATTCGGACTGGTCCTCTACACACAGAATCGTCATTGCGGCCCATCTCCGTTTCTCCAAAGCTGATATCAAATTGGCGCCCGTTTTCGCGCACGCCTTTTTGAGCGGCGAGAGCCGAACGCCTAGAATTCTTACGTCTTGGGTTTGGGGCGGATTAGCTGATCGGTGGCGGGCGATTAAAACGGATGCCCTTAGTAGGAAGCGTTTGAACCGGCAAACCGGCCGGTGCTAGATGCGACGGGCCGACACTGGGAGGGAATGGTAGAACTGCGACAATGGGTATACTCCAACCCGAAGCGGCGTGATCGAAGCGAGGTCGCTGGTTCTGGTGAGAATCGGCGCTGATGGAGCGATCACTCGTTACATCCGCGAAGTGGGTCGGAGCGCTTCGCGCAGCGAAGACTGAAATCAGGACGAGGGAAGCAAGTATGGCTTGCACCCAAATTGCCTTGCGGCCGTCCCTTCGAACATGTCGCCCAAGCGACATCGCTCACCTGCACTTATGATATCCCCGCTAACGTTTTGGCGACAATCATCTTTTTCCCTAGTACAAAAAAGGGGCGCATTTCGCGCCCCCGTTCTGCGGGTATTGTTTCAGCGAAGATTTCAGCGTCCACCACCGTGACCCCCGCCACCGCCTCCACCGTGGAACCCGCCTCCGCCACCATGGAAACCGCCTCCACCGAAGCCGCCACGCTCACCTCCCGAAGCCATCATCGGCCCCGAGTGGAAAGCCCCACGCTCAGCTCCCGCCCCGGTATAAACTCCATGGGAGTAAGCGCGGCTGGTTGCGTAATGCGGACCCCCTCCCCAGGCGTGAACATTCGCCGCATTAAAGGTGTGGTAGAAGTGTCCGCCGAAGAATGGCGCCCGGTATACGAACCCCGGCGAATAGAATCCCCAGCCAAACGGACTGTAGAAGATTCCATCCCAAGGCATGAACGTATAAGCCGAGAACCACGGATCCCAATACCATCCGCCCCAGCCCCATCCCGGCCCCCAGAAGCCGCCTCCCCAATAGCCTGGACCCCAACCTCCTGCCAGTACCATCTGCGCAGCATCCACGTTGGCTTCCGCCACATAATCCGAGCGCAAACTGCTCCAGCTATACAGATCGTCACCGTTGAACGCCTTCTTGTCGAACTTCGCTTCCTTGTAAAGCGAGTCGCCGGCAATCGATAGATCATGTCCAGCCTTTAGCTTGATCTGCCTGTCACCTTCCTGCACCGCAGCCTCGCCATCGAATACTCGCACTTGGTTTTGCCGCAAATCAAAGTCGTAAAGCCCTGGCTTCAAGATTTTTGTCGTCGCCTTGCCCAAAGTCACGCGCAGATCATTTTGCGGATAGATCTGGTCGACTTCCACCATGGCGTGACCCTGGTCGAGCTGCAGTTCCGTATCTGTAAGACCGGCCGCCATCATTCTCACCGAGGAATTGTCGCCCACCCGCAGAAAGACTCCTGGAGTTAATAGAAGTTCCGCCTTCCCTTTATCGGTACTCAGCGATTGACCAACTTCGAGCGTAGTCTTACCCACTGAATTGTGGTCAATGGGTTGGTTGTCAACGTAAGCCTGTCCCTCAACATAATTTAACGTTCCCGGCACTGCTGAATTTGAGCTCGCATTATTATTACCAGCCCATGCGGGCGCAGACAGAAGCGCTGCCAGGAACAAGCTTGCAAATCCCTGTAACAGCTTCATAAAAGTAATCACCTTCCTACCAATTCTTCCTTGGTCTTTACTGCGTTAGATGTTAGGCGACACCCTCACGATGCCCGCTTATGCCGTTGAGCGCGCAGACTTTAAGGGGTGGTTGAAATACACCACTGCGGCCGAAATTAACCAGCTAGTTAGATATCTGTACGCTGCTCGGTATGACGCTGTAGATACCAGCACGGCGGGTATCCGGCACGCGGAAACAGGGAGTTCACGCAGGTTTGCTGTTGCGGAGGATTGAAGAGGAATACCGTCTTGCCGTTTTTCTGTTGCACGGCGTCGTAGCTGGTAACCATGACTTGCCCGAACCCTTTATTCGTCGCGACTCGATAGCGGAACACGCCGTAATCCACCGCGTAAGCGATCAGCAAGACCGCCGCTGTTGAAACCATCGCCATACCTGCCAAGCGCCTCAACAAATGCCTGGTTTCCGCGCTTAGCACTGGAGTCACGGCGTACAATTATAGGCGCCCTGGCCACGTTGGCTCGTCATCTTGGGCGCATTCTCATGTTCCCAGCCCGCCTCTCGTTGACAATTTCCGTTTCCACAGGCAAACTACCGCATTCGCTGCATACGGCGGACGGCGAGCCTTCTATGGACAATTCAATACGACGGGTGCCGACCTAGGCCGTAATCGATCACCATGGAGCAAACAGTCTCCTATACGCTCGATTCAACGTTGGAAACAGTGGACCATGCGGAGGAAAGCGCTACCCGCATTGCCACCGAGTTGGGCTTTGGAGAAGAAGAGGTCATGCAGATTTCCATGGCGGTGCGCGAGGCTGCGGTAAACGCCGTGTTGCACGGCAACAAATATGCCCCCGACAAGAAAGTGCTCCTTGGCTTCGAACGAACCGCTGACGACCTGGTCATCACTATTCGTGACCAGGGCAAAGGCATCGACTTGAGCGGAATTCCCAATCCTCTGGCCCCGGAAAACCTGCTCAAGACTTCCGGTCGTGGCATTTTTCTTATGCGCTCTTTTATGGATGTGGTGGAAATCCGCCCGTCCCAGACAGGTACAGAAGTGAAATTGATCAAGCACGTCCACGGCTCATCCGTGGGCAACAAGGAGGGTTCTCAGTGAGCATGAAACTTAGCACTCGGCAGGTGGATGGAGTCACCATTATGGACTGCAGTGGCCGGATCACTCTGGGCGAGGGCAGCGTTACCTTGCGCGACACCGTACGCGACCTGCTTTCCAAGGGCAACAAAAAGATCGTCTTGAATCTGGCCGAAGTCAACTACATTGATAGCTCCGGCATCGGCGAACTGGTCAGCGCCTACACCACCACCAAGAATCAGGGCGGCGAACTCAAGCTGCTCCACCTCACCAAGAAGGTGCACGACCTGCTCCAGATCACCAAGCTCTACACCGTCTTCGATGTGAAGGACGACGAAACCGCCGCCGTCAAGGGCTTCAAATAATCTTGTCGCTTCGAAAGGGCGCGCTCAGGGCCGTCCGGCCCGCCGCGGGTCCTCCACCCTTTGTCATCCTGAGGAAGCGGAGTCCTCGGCTCTGCCGAGGACTCCCGACGAAGAGCCTGCCCTGAGCCTGCCGAAGGGACCTGTGCGTCTCGCCAACAGCGCCACCCGGGCGGCCCAAGCTCACTGAGCCATCGCAAATCAGGGTGCCCCACCCTTCGCGATTTTCGAAGCCTGGACAGCAACGCCGCATGGGGCCAGAGATTTTGCTCTGACCTCAGCCCAGAAATTCACAGCCCATCCCCGTGACTTCCAACCTTGCTTCAAGCAGGAATTCATTCCAGAATTACCGGAGCAAGAGCCATAAATTTAACGGAGAGGCGCCCCTAACTCCTTTGTTCGACGTAATTTAGCTCTAAGTCCTTTAAGCGACGGATTTTGCGAAGGAAATCCCGCTAACCCGATGATTCCACAAGGGTGGAGGGGGTGGGGGGTGGGGTGATAAGGCAACTAATTACTAAACGGTAAACGCGTTTCCCCGATTGAGAACGGAGCACCGCCCCCGATGATCGCCGGAATATGATCACCAGAAATAATCTCGCTGTGCTCGCGCTTCTTCTGTCCCAGCCCCCGCCTTCGCCTCCGACTGCCTTCCCATCGGCGAAGCCGCCCAGCATGTCGGCGAAACCAAATGCATCACCGGCAAAGTGACGCATGTAAAAGTCGGTCCCAAAGGAGTCCATTTCATCGGTTTCTGCGAGGACCGGGCAGCCTGCCCATTTTCCGTCGTCGTCTTCGCGTCTGATCTCAAAGATGTGGGAGACGTGCGCCGCCTCGAAGGCCGCGTCATCGAGATCCATGGCCCCGTCAAACTCTACGACGGCCGCGCCGAAATCATCCTCAACCGCGTCAACCAACTCACCGGCGGCTCAACCCTGATCCCTCCCATGCCCAAAAATTACGATGTGGAAAAACAAGGCCACTACAGCGCCGGCCGCATGCGGCCCACCAAGAAGCCGGCAAAAGTGAAGGGCACGCCCAATGCCACCGCCACCTACGGCAATGAAGCAGACGTAGAAAATGAACCCCCTCAATAGATCTCCAAACCTTTGTCATCCCGCGGAGTCGAAAGCCTGCCCTGAGCGAAGCCGCAGGGGATACCTACCTCAAAGTTCTTGCCGTCGATCTCAACTACTCACAATGCGTCATGCACTCACACCATCCCCTTCCGCAACTCCTCCAGCGGATACCTCGTCCCCCTCCACACGATCCCGTCATTCCACAGCGTGTAGAACATCGAGCGCATCAACGTATAAACAAACAGCCCCGTGCTCACCGGATGCAGCAAAAAGTAATAAGCCGGAACCCCCGAACGCAAAGACATGCCCAGATAAATCAAAAACATCGACCCGAGCGCCACGGCATAAGGCACGCGTTCCCACCCATGCGCCAGCCACACGCCCAGAAACGGCATGAGATTCAGGAAGGCCAGCCCAAACGCGGAGATGAGAGTACGCGGCCATTGAAACGACAATACCGCAAAAAAATTCTTCGTCAGATTATTGACCACGCCCATCGCGCCGTTCGCCCAGCGAATCGAAATCAAGTCACCGCCAAAAACATTGCGCTGTGCGAACCCTGCGTTCTTCACTACCTTGCCGAGTTTCATGTCGTCGAGCACCTCCATCCGCAACGCTTCGTAGGTGCCCACCGATTCGTACACACTCCGCCGAATCAGATTAAAAGCGCCCACTCCCATGTGATCCCGCGCCTTCGGATCCGCTACCTTCCACGGTCGATGTCCGAACACGAACATGGTCTGAAAGAACGCGATCATCATGTATTCGCCCGGAGTCTTCATGATCATCTGCGGAAACAACACAACATGGTCCGCCTTCTCTGCTTCCGCGTAAGCCAGCGCCCGCCGCACCGAATCTGCCTTAAACAAAACGTCAGCATCGGTAAACAGCAGCCAATCGCCAGTAGCTTCATTGGTCGCCGTCCACATGGCATGCGGCTTCCCCAACCATCCCGCCGGCAACTCCCGATGATGAAGAACTCTCAAAACCGCGTGCCCCATTTCTCGCGTCTCTTGCGAGAAAGCCTGCCCTGAGCTAGCCGAAGGGTGGGAATTTCCCGCCACGCTTTCCATGATCTCCCCGGTCCGATCGGTCGACCGGTCATTCACCGCTATCACTTCATAATTGTCGTAATCGAGTTTCAGCAACCGCGTCAGAGACAGCTCAATATCCTCTTCCTCATTCCGCGCCGGCACGATGATGGAGACTCGCGGATTTCTGACCGGATTACGATCCCATTCAGGCTTGGAGACATCGGCAACGCTGGGCATTCCAATTGCGGCGTCGACGATGCGCGAGAACCACGCCAGCGCCAGAATCGTGCCGGCTATCCAATGAAAGTAATGCATTCTGCCTAGATATTCCCTGCCTGCGCGCCATCCAACTGCACTGCCGGCGCAAATCTCATCCCATAAAACAGTATGGCAGAGGAAGCGATCATGGCGATCACCGGCAGAATGAACGCAGCTTGCAGCGAGCGGCGGTCCGCGACCCAGCCCATCATGGTAGGGGAAGGCACATCGCCCAGAATGTGGATGACGAAAATATTCACCGCCAGCGCCGTGGCCCGGATGTGAGCATCGACGGAATTGATCACAGCCGCGTTTAGCGGTGCCGTATTGAACAAGAGAAAGAACGCTGCGACCGCGATGGCCGGGATCATCAGACGTCCTTTCACGAACAATGCCACGATCATGACGGGCACACCCAGCGCCATGGTCGCTGCCGAAACCAAATAATAGGCGCTCTTCATACGTCGTAGCAGGTAATCTCCGAACCATCCCCCAGCGAGAGAGGCAACGATCCCATCAGCGACGATGATCAGTCCAAACGTCAGGTTGGCGGCTTCCAGCGTGTAGTGCCGCTCGCTGTACAGGAACTGCGGCATCCACACCTGAATGCCACCTAGGGAAAACGTCATTGCGGCCATGCCCAGCGTCGCGGTTAAGAACGCAGGATTGCGCACCAGCCCGGCCACCGTCGTTCGCTCCGGCGTGCCTTTCAGCGAATCAAATTGTCCCCGCTCCGGCTCTTTGAGAAACAGCACGACAATCGCCAGCAAAAAGCCCGGAGCCGCCGCAATATAGAACGGAAACCGCCAGCCATGTTGCGGAGCCAGATACCCCCCCAGCAGATATCCCGCCGCCGACCCTACGGGAATTGCGAGATAGAAGACTCCCAGAATCCGCCCGCGTTGCCTCTCCGCAAAAAGATCAGCCACAAAAGTCGGCGCGATAGTGACGAACGTCGCCTCGCCGATGCCGACCAGGGTATGTCGAATCAATAGCTCGGTGTAGTTATGAGTAAATGCCGTCAGCAGCGTGAGCCCGCTCCAGAAGACCGCGCCCAGTACGATGATGAGCTTGCGCGAATAGCGGTCTGCTAGTGGGCCAACGAACGGCGCGGCCACCATGTAAAAGCCCAGGAATGCGCTGGTGAGGTAACCGATCTGGGTCTTCGTCAGGTGAAACTCGTCCTGCACCAGCGGCTGCACCGCGAACAGAACGTTGCGGTCGACATAGTTCAGCAGATTGAGCGCCGTAAGCACGATCAGCGCCGTACGCGGATGAAGTTTCGCGGAAGTCACAGGTCGAGCGAATATAGCACGGTGCCTTCATCTAACTAACTTCTGCCGTTTGGCGCGTTTCGTGCGCGGCCACTTCGCCACCACGGTCGTCGATATCCCGCCCCGCGGCCGGAAGTCGCCCTTCACTTCGGCCCACACCGGCTTCGCCCATCGCACCACATCTTCCAACACGCGGTTTACGACGTTCTCCTGAAAAATTCCCAGGTTGCGGTACGACTGCAAATATTCTTTATACGACTTCAATTCCAGGCACACCTTATCGGGCTGGTAGCGCAGTGTGATCACGCCAAAATCCGGCAGCCCGGTCTTCGGACACACCGAGGTAAATTCCGGATCATCAATCACAATCTCGTATCCGGGAAACTGGTTCGGCCAGGTTTCAATCTCCGGAAACTTGGCGTCAAGTCCGGACTCGGCGTGCTGTGGCGTATATCGTGTCGTTCTTGGCATAAGTTATTGTAGCGGCTGGACTCGGGGTTCCGGTCGCAGCACCGTCGCACGTCAGTCCGGCGGTCACGAGATCCCCTGCATCTGCCACACTGGGCCCGCATCTAACCATTCAACGGCTTGGGCAGGTGCGCAAATTTTAGTGGCCGCCGCAGTGGTAAATTAAAGCTTGCAATTGTCCTCGCCTTACCCTGAAAGATAACCGGTTGGCAGCAACCAACAATTCGAATGGGCATCCCGCCAAGCGCACAGCACGCACTTGGATCACTGTAGGTGTACTCGCGGCACTTGCGGCGATCCCGTTTTTCCGGCGTCCAACCCCGCTACGAGTTACTACCACAACGGCCGAGCGCGGATCCATCCGTAGCCTCATCTCCACCAATGGCAAGGTTGAGCCCATACAGAACTTCGAAGCTCACTCGCCCGTCCCCACCACGGTGAGACGTCTGTTCGTGAAGGAAGGCGACCACGTCCGCAAAGGACAAGTCCTCTTGCTACTTGATGACGCCGATCTCCGCAGTCAGGCAGCTCGCGCACAAGCTCGGATCAAAGCAGCGGAAGCCGAGCAATCTGACCTCACTACTGGCGGCACACGTGAAGAACTCCTCACCTTCAACGCCCAGCTCATCAAAGCCCAAAGCGCCCGCGATGAGGCCCAGCGGAATCTCGAAGCCTTCCGCCGCCTGCAGCAACAGGGAGCAGCCTCTGCCGGCGAAGTCCACCAAGCCGAAGAAGCCTTGCAGCGCGCACAGGCCGACGCCAATCTACTCGAGCAGAAGAAGAAAGACCGATATTCGCTGCCGGAGGTTGCAAGAGTCCAGGCCCAGGGCACGGAGGCACAGGCTTCCTACGCGGCAGCCGAAGACGCATTGACGAAATCCAGCGTGCACGCTCCTTTCGACGGCATTGTTTACGCCCTTCCCGTCAAACAGGGAGCCTTCGTGCAAGCCGGTGACTTATTGCTGCAGGAGGGCGATCTCTCCAAAATGCTCGTTCGCACTTTCGTTGACGAGCCCGATATCGGCCGCCTCGCGACCGGACAGAAAATCGAAGTTACCTGGGATGCCCTGCCCGGACGGATCTGGAAAGGCACAGTCAGCACCATTCCCGCCGCCGTCAAACTTCGTGGTTCGCGCAATGTCGGCGAGGTTACCTGTTCGGTCGACAACCACGATCTTCGCCTGCTCCCTAACGTCAACGTCGGCGTAACCGTCATTACCGCCGAGCACAGCGACGTGCTAACCCTGTTGCGCGAAGCGGTGCACATGGACGATACCAAGCCTTACGTTTATCAAGTGGCGGATGGCACACTCAAACGCCGAGATGTGGAAGTTTCCCTGCAGAACCTGACGGAAGTCGAAATTACGGCTGGACTTCCCGAGCATTCCCTCGTGGCTCTGTCCTCAGTCGACGCCAAGCCCTTGACTGACGGCGCTCGCGTGAAGGTGGTTCCGTAACCATGAAGCGAATTACGATCCCGCTGTTGCTGACGATTCTTTTCTTCGCGGTAGGCGCGGCCGCGGATGCGCCCCAACAACTTCTTGCCGCTGGACGCGTCGATCAAGCCGTCCAAAATCTTGAAGAGCAGATCCATTCCACCCCTACCGCGGAAGCTTACAATCTGCTCTGCCGCGCCCAGTTCGAGCTTGATGCCTGGGACGCTGGAATCCCCGCCTGCGAAAAAGCTGTCTCGCTCTCCCCTGACAATGGCCTCTATCACCTGTGGCTCGGTCGAATCTACGGCGAGAAAGCCGATCGCACGAACTTCCTGAAAGCCGCCAGCCTCGCCGGTAAAGTTCGCACGGAGTTCGAGCGCGCCGTCCAGTTCGCTCCCAACAATTGCGATGCCCGAATCGATCTGGCCGAATTTTATCTGGAAGCTCCCGGCGATTGTCGGCGGTGGAGAAGACAAAGCGCGCGCTCAAGCCGATCTTCTCCTGCCGCTGAATCCCGGCATGGCGCACTGGGTCAGAGCTCGCATCGCGCAGAAAACAAAGATACGGCCACCGCGGAGCAGGAATATCGCGCCGCCATTGAAACCTCCCACGGCGGTGCTCGCGCCTGGCTCAATCTCGCCGGGTTCTATCGCCAGACTGGACGCCTCGATCAGATGGACCAGGCCCTGCGCACCTTGGAGACTGCCCCTCTCGATCATCCCGCCGCTTTAATGGACGGCGCCAGCATGTTGTATCGGACCGGCCGCTCTTATTCGATGGCCATCCGCCTCGTGCATCGCTATCTCACTTCCTCTACGGAGGAAGAATGGCCCGCCTTTAAAGCCCACAATCTGCTTGGCGAATTACTCGAGAAACAAGGCGACCGCCAAGCCGCTGCCGAAGAATATCGCGCCGCCCTATCCATGGCTCACACCTTCATCCGTGCCCAGGACGGCCTCGATCGCGTCGCCCGCTAGCCCAGACCGAGCGATCCTCAATTCGAAAGTGCTGGTCCCGCCGTGGAAGAACGGCGCTTCAGCGCCGAGTAAACCTTCAGGATGAATGCAGGCTTCAGCCCCTGAGGATTATCCTGTGATTCATGACCTCCGTTCGCATGGACAAATGGCTCTGGGCCGCACGATTCTTCAAGACTCGGTCACTCGCCGCTCGCGCCTGCGAACTCGGCAGAGTCCAGTCCAACCATCAACCCGCCAAAGCCGCGCGTGAAGTCCACATCGGTGACATGTTGCGAGTGACCAACGACGGCGGCGATTTTGAGGTGGAAGTCCTGCTTCTCAGCGACGTGCGCGGCCCCGCCCCTGTCGCCCAAACCCTCTACCGCGAAACCGACGCCAGCCGCGAACTGCGCCAGAAGGTTGCAGCCGAGCGCAAAGCCCTGCGCCAGTTCGAACAGTTACCCTCGACTCGTCCGTCGAAACGCGATCGCCGGAGAATCATCCAGTTTCGTGGCAGAGCGCCGCGAGCGGCTGAGGAATGTTGTTTGCGGGAGACGGGAAGGACTTGAGCGCAATGCGAAGGAAGGATCGTTTCTCTGCAGACGTCCGCGTAGGGCATACTGACAGGAAGCTGCTAAAGAAATCATGCAGTCTTCGGGCTGAGTCGACTCTCGATTGCTTCCAGCAATCTGGCGCCCGCTTCACCCGCCTCTTGAGTGGAAAACTCGCTGTCCCAGTTCGATGACGGGAACTCCAGCGCACGCCGTCTGAAACGCTTGTCGCGTGGCGGGAGACGCGTTCATGTCGGGCCCAATCAGCACCAGATCAAAATTCGTGACCCGCATCAGGATCAGAGCGTCACCCAGGCGACTGCTGGTGTGGACGTCGTATCCCGGTGCGACGCAGCAATTCACGCAGATAGGCAAGCACATCGGCGTTGCAGTCCAGGCACAGCACGCTGCGCCCGGTAGAGACCGGCGCTTCGGTATGCGCGTGCGGGAGCGTAAAATGCCGCCACTGCCTTCTCCTCCGATTCGTGCGTATCGAACAGCTTGATCAGGTGCGACATCTCCAGAATCTTGCGCGCATGCTCCGGCACATTGCAGAGCTTCAAGTCTCCGTGCGATTGCCGGGTGCTGGTCAGGCTGCGAACGATCGTCCCGATGCCGCTGCTGTCGATGAATCCCACCTCTCCCAGGTGCAAGACGATGGAGCGGCGATCGCGCAACAACCAGGTTACATGCGCCCGCAGCGATTCGCTCTCGCTTCCCGCAACAATCCGCCCGTTGCAGCGCACGATGGTGACGCGACCCACCTCGCGAGTTTCAAGCGATAGGCGCATTGCGACTCCCACGCGGCTGCATTCGAGCCGCGAAAATCGCAACATTATATCCTCAAGAGGCGAACCCGCGGCATGAAAACCGCAGGCCATGAGGATTGCGCCCCGGCAAGGGCGAGAGTACATTATCGGCCGAGCGCAAAGTCAAAACCGAATTCCAAACAGACGATCGAGGAAGAATGCGCAGAGCGGCCATAGTACTCGCCGTTGAATGGACGGCCACGGATCGTAAATGTCGAAGACTTGAAGCTGCTCGACAGAAAAACCATGGAACACAGTTCCCAGTTTCAAGATCTCAAGAACCAATTCTCCAAGTCGATGTGTGGCTGGGGATCGTGATGGGAAGACTTGGCCCAACTCGCAAACCGGGCCGAATGGCGGAATACAGTTAGTGGTAGGGCTATCCGTTGCTCAACGGATGCCACGCCTGCGAGCGCGCTCGGACTTGCCATCTTCACCTGGAATTTCGATGCCCAAGGAAAATTTCTCGGAACGACATTTGCGGGGATGACTCCGCCGCCGTTGCAATAAGCGCGCGATGGAGTAACCAGGAACTATGTTGGTTTTCGTGCAATCATTTGTGCTCGCGTTCGGGGCGCTTGTTGCCTCTCATCAATCCTCTGGGCTCCGCCCTGATGTTTTTGGGAGTCGTTGGCGATGTGCCATCCGGTGAGTTTCGTCAGCTTGCGCGAAGAGTAGCCATCAGTACCGTGCTGTTTTTGCTGATCATCGAACTTGCAGGCGCGATGCTGCTCGCGTTCTTCGGGATTTCCCTTCCGGTCGTGCAGTTCGCCGGCGGCTTGGTCCTGGCCGCGATGGGATGGCAGTTGCTGAACGAAGAAGAAAGGACGAAAAGCGCCGCAACGTCGTCGCCGGAACCGGTGAAGGGCCCATTGAAGATAAGATTTTTTATCCGCTCACGTTCCCGATCACGGCCGGGCCGGGCTGCATCGTGGTCACAGTCACGTTGAGCGCTCACGCCGTCACGGCATGCCGTCGCGCAAAACATTATTGCTCATTTTGG
The DNA here is from genome assembly GCA_963760855.1 of uncultured Acidobacteriaceae bacterium. Lineage (GTDB taxonomy): Bacteria > Acidobacteriota > Terriglobia > Terriglobales > Acidobacteriaceae > Sulfotelmatobacter. The sequence goes on from CAVXFD010000013.1 coordinate 41,915, forward strand.
TATCGCGCTGGCCATTGTTGCATTGGGTTTCGTGGTCTGGGTGAGCTATACCTATGCTCCCAGAATCACCAGCAGGATCTCGCCGCAAACTGTACACGGGATCTTACGCGTAGTCGCATTTCGTTCTGCTATGCATCGGTGTACAGATTGGTTGGAACGGTCTGGAAGCAATGATCCGAGCTGTTCCGAAATAGGTGGCCCTTACCTGATCTCCAGTTGGCCCGCCGGCTTTCGCCTCCGGGACCCCGACCCAGCCTTATCATGTCTCTCGCATCAAATTCTCCGTAGAATCTTCCTAGTCATCACGAAGGTGAAAACAACCATGAGAAATGGATCACGAAGTGGATCAGGCATTCGTAGATTTTTATTGGCGGCGCTTTTCTTCCTGCCGGCATTGTTGCTGGGCAGAACCACTCACGCTGAAACATGCCGTAGAACTCGCCCTGCAACATGCGAATGGCATCAGCCATCGCCGCGGCCGATGAACAGCTTCGCCTCCGCCAGCTACCGCGAGTTGCGCAACAGCTACATTCCTCAATTAAACGCGGGAGCGGGAATTGGCTGGTCCGACGGTTTCCCACTCAGCCTCGAAGGCGCTGCTCCCTCTCTCTTCAACGTAAATGCGCAGTCGGCACTCATGAATCCTGGCACTCAAGGATTTCATTCGCGCCGCCCAGTCCGACGTTAAGGTCGAGCGCCCTGCGCACGAAAGATCAGCGTAATCAGGTCGTCCAGGACACCGTTCTCAGTTATGCCGAACTCGAAAAATGGCAGCAGCGCCTCGATCGTCTGCGCGAAATTTATCCTGACGTTCAGAAGATGGAAGCCGCCGTCGCCGATCGCGTAAAGGAAGGCGTCGACAGCGAGATGGATAACAGCCGGGCTCGCTTGTCAGTGGCGCGCATGCGTCTGCGCCTGGCGGAGGCCAGCGGCGCTGCCGACGTTCTCCGCGAGCATCTTTCCAAATTGACGGGATTACCCGTCGCGATCCATCGAGATCGATGCCGACTCAGTGCCAGCTTTGCCCGCTCCCCAGGAAGACGCGAGTCAGAGTGAAGATTCCTCCGCGAAAGCTAACGAGGCAAACCCGGCCGTGCAAGCCGCGATTGAACACGCGCGCGCGCAATATCTGCGTGTTGCCGGAGAACGCCGGGCCTTATGGCCTAGCGTTGACTTTCGCCGCTCAGTACGCCAACCTCGCCACCTACAACAACTACGGCGAGTATTACAGACACTTCCAGCCGAACAATGCCACGGTCGGCGTGTCCATTCACTTGCCTTTCTTAAATCTCGCCCAGCACGCCAAAATTCAGGAAGCGGAGGCAGACGCCCTCAAAGCAAAGAAGCAGGCTGAAGCCGCGCGCAACCAGGTCTCCGAGCAAACTCTCCGCCTCGAGCGCGCCGTCACCCAGATGCAAGCCGCCCGCGACGTGGCGGAACTCGAATACGAGATCGCGCAGAAAAATGTGGAAGCCGTCCAGACCCGAATGAAATCCTCTACCGCAAATCTCCACGATCTCGATAACGCCCAAACCCAGGCCAGCGAAAAATTGATCGCGCTTGCAAGATGTCACCTTCGAAGTTGGAGCGAAATCAAGTTACACTGCTGCGTGCCAATGGAAATCTCGAGAGTTGGGCGCTGGGTGCCAAGTAACAGCACCCAAATTCCCTGTTCACTGCATCAAACTCTATGTTCAACGCAGGAACCTGCATAAACACTGCTTTGCGGCCACATCCAGCACTTGCCAATGGTAAAATAAATACTCACCTACTATGCCCCTTAAAAACACTGTTTCTGAACCCACCCTCCTTTGAAAACTTCGACGGCGGCGCCGGATCCCGTTGGCCCGCCACCCGCGAGATCGAGTCCTATTGGTATCCGGTGTGGTTGGCTTATCCGGCGGGGATGCTGGAGGGGGCGCGGTTGCTGGATGCGCCGCCGCATTATATTTCGGCGGAGCAGACCATTGAGATTGCCAAGGACTATGAATTTCTGGTTCTGTTTACCAGCACTCCGGGATTTCCCGGGGGACATTGGGCTGGCCGGGCGATCAAGGCGGCGAATCCGAAGATCAAGATTGCTTTTGTCGGGCCCGCACGTGAGCGTGCTGCCGGAAAAATCTTTGCGCGATTGCCCTGCGATCGATTTCGTGGCCCGCAAGGAATTTGATTACGCGGTCGTCGATTACGCCAAGGGCAAGCCGCTGGAGGAGATTCCCGGCATTTCATTCTTGAAAGATGGGAAGGTTGTGCACAATCCGGACGCTCCGCAGATTCAGGATCTGGATGCGCTTCCGCACGTCACCGACGTTTACAAGCGGGATCTCGACGTGACGCGGTACAACGTTCCGTTTCTGCTGAATCCCTATGTTTCTCTCTACACCACGCGTGGATGTCCCGCGCAATGCACATTCTGTTTGTGGCCGCAGACCCTGAGCGGACATCCCTGGCGCAAGCGTTCGACAGATGACGTGGCCGCGGAGATGGCTAAGGTAAAAGCCTACTGGCCGGAAGTGAAGGAATTCTTTTTCGATGATGACACCTTCAACATTCAGAAGGCTCGCACCATCGAGCTGTGCGCCAAACTGAAACCGCTCGGCCTTACGTGGTCATGCACTTCCCGCGTAACCACCGATTTCGAGACGCTGAAGGCAATGAAGGAAGCCGGATGCCGGCTTGCTCATCGTAGGCTATGAGTCCGGCGATCAGCAGATTCTCAAGAACATCAAAAAGGGCGCAACCGTTGAGCGGGCGCGGCAGTTTACAAAAGACTGCCACAAGCTTGGTCTGGTGATCCATGGCGACTTCATCATGGGACTGCCCGGCGAGACGCACGAGACCATCAACAACACTATCGCGTTTGCGAAAGAGTTGGACGTGGAAACCATTCAGGTTTCCGTGGCCCACGCTTATCCCGGAACCGAGCTTTATGACTACGCGGTGAAAAATGGATTCATCGTTGGTGACAACAAGATGGTCGATGAAGGCGGTCACCAGTTGGCGCACATTGAGTATCCGGGACTGCCGGCGGATGAGATTCTTTCCGCGGTGCACCGTTTTTACGACGAGTATTATTTCCGTCCCAAGGCTGTATTCCGCATTCTCAAGAAAGCAGCGTTTGACAGCAATGACCGCAAGCGGCTTTACAAGGAAGCGAAGACGTTCCTGAAGCTGCGAGCTGCGCGCAACAAGATGGTGAAGAAGCATAGCGACGACGCGGCGGCGGAATTGGTTAAAGCCTGAAGGTCTTTTCACCACAGAGGCACAGAGACACAGAGAAAAGACTTAGCTGTTTTTCCCGTTTGCTTTCTCTGTGACTCTCTGCCTCTGTGGTCAATTGCTACACGTGCGCAACATGCTGATTCTCCCGTGATGATTTTCCCGTGAACTTTCGCAAGTATCTTGTGCTGGCCGGAGTCACGGTGTTCGCCGCGGCCGGCGACGCCATGCTTTCGCATGGGATGAAGCAAACCGGCAATATCTCTCTCAATCAACTGCAAGGCGTTATCTTCGCCATTCTGAATCCCGTGGGTTGCGATCGGCATTCTTCTGCTGCTCGCATTTTTCGCGACTTACATGACTGCGCTCTCCTGGGCCGACCTTACTTATGTGCTGCCGGCAACGTCGCTGGGGTATGTACTGCTGGCGCTGGTCGCCAAATTTCTTTTGCATGAGCACATCAGTCTGCTGCGATGGCTGGGAATTGCATTGATTACCGGAGGCGTGGGATTCGTTGCCGGGGGGCCGGCGCTGACGCAGCATCAGCGACCAGTCCTCCCTCCCAGGCCGCGGCTCAAGGGCAAGCGACTGCGGCTGCCAGCGGGGTGAAGTCATGAAGGCCGTCTACACCTGGGGCGGCATCCTGGCGATCACCTTCGCTTCGGTGTTGGGTGATGTGCTTCTGGCTCACGCGATGAAGCAGGTTGGCGACGTTGGGAACTTGTGGCGGAACTCCGGTCTGGTCGCGGTCATTCGGCGGACGCTGGGCAATCCTTATTTTTTCCTCGGAGTCCTGGCAATGGCCGTGGCTTTCTTCAGCCTGCTGTTCGCGCTCTCCTGGGGAGACGTGAGCCTGGTCGGTCCCGCCGCAGCTTCCCTCACTTACATCGGCAACGCCGTTGCTGCAAAAATCTTTTTGCATGAGCGGGTGGATCGGCGGCGGTGGATTGCGGCGAGCCTTGTGGCAGCGGGGGTGGCGCTGCTGGCGGGCTGAGACAGGCTGAGACCTCTACAGGCATCGAAACCCAGAACAGCAAATTCGTCGTGCAGGATGAAAAATAGCGAGTAAGCGGCGCAGGGCCGAGGCCCTGCGCCGTTGTTGTCTGGCGGACTGGCTGTGGCGTCCTCAGAACAAACTGTGTAGGCCCGGGTGGCACCGGCTCAAGGGATAGCTGTAGGAAAGTTTGTGCACAGTGTGTCGAAAATGCAATCTTGTGCGCCATGGGGTGGACACCCCCGAAAACCAACCTTGCCTCAAGAAAGCAACCTGGAATCCACGATCGTCAATCAAATCTTCGCTTTTTCGAAAGACCGGTCTTTGCAGGAAGTTTGGCATGAGGGTTGCTCGCATTCAAAGTGGGACCGTTTAAGTCGCCGCTCGAACGGCAACGGGCTTAAGGGACTGCGGTATGGTGAAACGAATTCTACCGGTTGGGATCGTTTCGTTTGTAGTGTTCGCAGCGCTCGGTGCAGCTTCCCAGAACGTAGTTGAATCCCTTCCTGATGCGCCCTCCGTACAGGGCGCAACTCCAGCGCAGATACCTGATGCACTCCTCGCGAAAGGACATCTGCCATTGCAACCGGGCTCGACCGTCGATCCGAACCTGATGCGGGCTGAAGCATTCGCCATCCCGTCCGAATCTGGCGAGAAACAATCCAAGACTATTTTTGACAGGTATCTGGCCGCGGGATCGGTGAAGCAGCAATCGAGTCGTCAGCCTTCCGATAGCCGGATCATGGGCAGAGCTACGTACGCGGCGTCACGAGTTCTGGTAACGCGGGATGGCTCGGGCAAAGGCAGGCTGAACACTTCCTATCTGGTACGGGCGTTGGCTTCGGTGGCCGCCGACACCGCTTCGCGTCCGTATTGGAAGCGCTCGGTTGGAGCACCGTTCAGCGATTTTGGTTCAACCGTGGGCAATGATGCGGGGATGAATCTGTGGCACGAGTTTCGGCCGGGGATCGAGCAGGTAATGAAAAGTCACGCCCCGAGATTTGTGTCCCGGATCGAAGCGCGCATTGGACACAACTAGCGCTTGTTCCAGCCGCCGTCTGCATCCTGCTTATGCCCCTCAAGTCCAGGCAGTCCCGCCGCACTATTTCTGCTGAAGAGACTCCAAGTACTTCGTGACGGCATCCAGTCGGACTTCTCCCCAGTCCTGATCGGCTTCGACCTGATGGAAGATTGGCCCCCAGATGGGCATCTCGCGATTGCCGTGGGCGGCGGTGCAATGGGTTGGCTTCCCTCGAATGATCTCCTTGACCTGCTTGTAAGGAAACTTTCCGCCGTTTCGCGACGAGAGGAGAGTTAAGTCTTGAAGCGGTTGCTTAAGGGCGGCCGAGGCTGGGCCATGGCCGCGGGCATCGGCTCCGTGACACGTAGCGCAGTGAGACTGAAAAATCTTCGCCCCGTCGATAGGGGTGCGCGCCTGCAAATTCTGGAATGGTCCACCGGAGGATTTCTGGCCGACGAAAACAGGAAGCAGAGATAGCAACAAGAGAAGTGCAGGAATCAAGTTAGGGAGCATGGAGACCTCCATCAAGACTTATGGCGGAGTAATCCAGTGTGTATGCTTCCAGCCGAGGGTCGCGTTGTCTGTGCGCGGAGGCACGTTTGTGAGTGACAAGAGACAAGGAATCGTGCGGCTCAGCGTGCGTCAGGGGTGGAAGAGACGCATGAATCCGGACGCGGGAAGATCGGGGACGAGAAACTTTTTGCTCTTTGATTCCTTCGGCATGAAGCAGTGCCTGGGCAGCGAGATAGCCGCTGCGCACGGCGCCTTCCATAGTCGCGGGCCAGCCGGTTGAGGTCCAATCGCCCGCAAGGAAAACTCGGGGCCACGCCGGTGGACTGTGGCGGACGGTGGGCGTCGATGCCGGGACGGGGTGAGTAGGTGGCGTGGACTTCCTTGATCACGGCGGACTTCAGCAGGGTCGGCTTCGCGGGCGGCGGGGAAAAATTCGCGCACTTCTTTCAGGGCGAGATCGACGATTTCGGGGCGTGACTTGTCGATTAGGCTTTTCGAGGCGCTGACTACGAGTTCGATGTAGCTGCCGGCGGTTCAGAGTCGGCTGCGGCCGAGTGGTCAGCAAGCGGGATTTGTGGAACATCCACTGGATCGTGCGATCGAGAAGAACGGCATGGTCGAGTTCGGTGATTTGCCGATCGAACCAGAGGTGGATGCCGGTGATGGGACAGGATTCGAAGTGGGTGAGGTCTTCGCGGAGCTGCGCGGCGTCGGGAGTTTGTGGAAGGACGTCGCCGACCGTGTTGAAACGGGAGAGCGAGGATGAGATAGTCGAAGGGCTCTTCCCTGTCTCTTCTTGTCCTGATCGTTGATACGAATTTGGACGTGAGATGAGTCCGGCGAAAAGGTTTGCAGCGACTGCGGAATAGAATTTCACCGCCGCGGGCGCGGATGTAGTCTCCGGCTTTGTTGTACAGATCGGTGAGCGGGATCGCCGGGAACGCCCATGTGTCGGGCAGCGGTCGACTTCATGGATTCGCGGACGACCTGGGCAGCGTAGGCGATCGAAATCAAGTCAAGATCTTCGCTCAGGGCGCTGACCAGGATTGGCTTCCAGAATCGTTCGATGGCGTTTTCCGTCTGGCCGTGGTCGCGTGCACCATTGCAGAAAGGATTTTCCGGTGTCGGGCTGCGCGGTGAGGGTAAGAGAGGCGATGGCGCGGGAAATTACGAGCTTGTCTCTTGCCGTGAGAAATGGAAACCGCAGGAACGACGGCGCTGTGTGCAACGGTGCGGGAAGAGCGCGAGGCGCGCATCGGCGCTAGAGCGGCCTCCGGGCTCGATGAATGTCATGTCCTCATACCAGCGAATTTTATCTTCCACGCCAATGCGGCGGTAGAACTCGACAAGGTTGGTGCAGACCCGGAACAGGACGTGCTGGCAGTTGTCGACCACTTCGCCGGTACCGGGATGCTCGTAGGAGGATGCGCGACCGCCGAGATAAGGACGGCGCTCGAAGAGAGTGACGCGGAGACCGGAGTCGGCAAGGGCGCAGGCGGCGGCCAGTCCGGCGAGGCCGCCGCCGGCTATGGCTACTGAGGGTGTTGGGGTTCTGGATCATCGACTCGTGCTTCATTGCGAACGATTCATGCCGCCGCAAACGAACAGCAGGTTCCTCACCGCGCTTTTCGCCCGTTCGGAGTGACAGATTCTTCCGAGCCTTCAGCTGGATTCGGAAATAACGACAGTATGGGATATCAGGTAATGCGCTGCAGGAAGCCTTTCCCGAGAATTCGCAGCTTTTCGCCGACTGTGAGGCTGATCTTGCCGCTGAAGACGTCGTATTCGCGCTCGGCGATTTTTTCCAGCAGCCTGCGGTAGATGTTAATCAACACCCACAGGGCGGGCTGGCTATCTTCTGAAATATAAGGAATGAGTTGATCTCCGTCCTGGTAGCCTTCGCGGGCGCGACCGGCCTCGAGCGCGAGCAGCGGGCGAAAACGGGCGGCGTCGGGCGCCGCGAGTAATTCCGCGGCGGATAGGCCAAACTTCACCAGGTCTTCTTCCGGCAAGATACACTCGGCCCATGCCAGCGTCTTCCTTGACATCACGAATAATGTTGGTGAGTTGGAAGGCGAGGCCACACTGCTCTGCGAGCGGTTCGGCGGCCGGGATCGCGATATCCAAAGATGTGAATGCAGACCAGGCCCACGACGGATGCGACGCGGTAACAGTAGAGCTTGAGCTCCTCGAAGGTTTTGTATTGCACCGTGATCCGCAGGTGGCGACGAATCCGGAGAAATCGACGCGCTTTGATCGTCGGCTGCGGGATCGACCACGTCCATTGCCGTGCCCAGCGCAAGCTCATCGAGCAGGCCCGCAGGGATAGAGTAGCGGCGCTGGGCGTCGGTGAGTGCAAGGAGGATAGGATCGTCGGTGGGCTGCCCTTGCTGCGCCCGGTGCAGCGCGTCCAGCCAGGAGTCGAGGCTGAAACGGCGTTCCGAAACGCTGAGGCCCGGATCGTCGGCGATGTCGTCGCATCGCCGCATAAAGGCATAGACGGCGGAGAACGCCTGGCGCTTGCGCTTGGGCAGAACCAGAAACGCGTAATAAAAATTCTTTGCGTTCGTACGGGTAATTCCGCGGCAAACGGAATACGCCATCGTGAGCTGCGCGGGAGCGGGGCTCCAGGGAACCATCACGGGCTGCGCTCCCGCGCTCATAAGAGCTTGCCGAGCGCCGCACGGGCCAGCAGGGCGAACTTACGCCGCTTGGAGATAATGGGGCGGTTTCCCAAAACGGCGAAGCGCTGGCGCTCGATGGCGTTCAGAATTTCCTGCCCGCCTCGGCTGAACAATTCCAGATCGACGGCTAATTGCGGGTCTACTTTTTTTACCAGCGGCAGGCCGCGGTCGAAACCATTCGCGGGCGCGCTGGACTTCAAATTTCATCATGTCGCAAAAGGCGACCGTATTGCATTTTTGCGCCAGATCCTCCTCGGTGACGGAGTAATGCCGCATATCTTCCAGCGGAATATAAATGCGTCCCTTGGCATAATCCACGGAGACGTCCTGCCAGAAGTTGGCCAACTGCAGAGCGGTGCAGGTGTAGTCGGAGAGTTGCTGGCGCTCGGCGTCGCCATAACCGCACAGGTAGAGGACGAGATGGCCTACGGGATTCGCCGAATAGCGGCAATAGGCGAGGACGTCTTCGAAAGTCTCGAAACGAGTAACGGTCTGGTCCTGGCGGAAGGCGATGAGCAGGTCGGAGAATTCGTGCTTGGGAATGCTGAACTTTCTCACAGTCTCCGACAGCGCGACAAAAACCGGATGGCGTGGAGTTCCCGCGTAACAGGCATCGAGTTGCGCCTGCCACTCATCGAGCAGGGCGAGCGATGCCGCGGGATCGCCGACTTCATCACCGAGATCGTCGGAGATTCGGCAATAGGCGTAAACGTTCAGGAAGTCCTGACGCAGCTCCTTGGGCAGAAACCAGGTCGCGACGGAGAAGTTTTCGTAATGAGAGCGGGCTAATCGTTGGCAGTATTCCCAGGATTCCTGCAGCGAGGGAGCGGATGGCGGGATCGCATATTCTGCGGGCAGACGGCTCCAGCCTGCGCCGGTAGCAGGCGCAGTCGACGGGACGAGAATCGGTACCGCTTGCAGGAGTCATTCGATATAAGTTTCAAAGGACTTGCGACTGTCCCTGATCCCTGGGACTCGTTGCGTCATTCTTTCGCCCGCCCAGCACGTATGTCCTGGGCATCATCAATCTCCGTCGACTTTGACTGGCGCGATCCGTCTCTCAGTGGCCAGGAATGATGGCGGTCTTGATATCGCCTCCGCGGTTCAGCATGTGGCGCAGTACCTTTTGCAAACTGGAAAGTGGGGCTTCGCCGGTGATGTAATCGGTTGGGCGAATCTTTCTTGCCGCGATCAGACCGAAGGCGCGCCGCACGGTTTCCGGCGTGTGATGGAACGTGGCCTTCAGTGTGATCTCCGAATAGTGCAGACGATTCGTATCGAGTTGCACCTTCGATCCACTGGCGCATCCGCCGAAGAAGTTCACCGTGCCGCCTTTGCGGACCATCTCTACGGTCCACTCCCAAGCTTCCGGACGGCCCACCGCTTCGATGACCACATCGCAGCCGCGCTTCTGCGGGGTGAGCCCTCGCACTGTTTCAACCACGTTTTGAACTTTGGTGGTCTGGACAATCTCGTGCGCGCCCATGTGCTTGGCGGCGACCACTTGCTCGTCACGTTTCACCACCGAGATGACATTGCAACCGATGGCGCGCGCCACCTGGACGAACATCAATCCGATTGGACCGCCCCCGATGATAGTTACCGTGTCGCCGATTTCGACACCAGTCTCGTGCAGGCCGCGCAGCACGCACGCCAAGGGTTCGGTCATCGCAGCATCTTCAAAAGTTACATTGGGCGGAATGACCAGCATGTTGGCTTCGACAATACGCCGCGGCACTCGGATATATTCGGCGTAGGCTCCGTTGTTGAAGAGCAGGTCTTCGCAGAGATTTTCCTGGTGCTTGGAGCAATAAAAGCACATCTGGCAGGGCGCGGAATTCAGCGCCACTACGCGCATCCCTTTCTTGAAGCTGTGCACGCCTTCGCCAACCTCCTCAATCACGCCGGCCAGTTCATGGCCGAAGAGCGCGGGAGGAACGATCATGCGGGCGTGGTAGCCTCGCTGATACACTTTGAGGTCGGTGCCGCAAGTAAGAGCGACCTGGACTTTGACGAGTACTTCGCCTTTCTCCACTCGGGGAATCGGCACTCGTTCAATCTTGAGATCTTCTTTGCCGTACAAGACGGCGGCCGTCATTTTTCCGTTCAATGCGAGCTTCCTTCCCAGGACCCGAGTTTCCAGGTACTCCCAGGCTGAATCACGATTTTCATCGATGCGGGCTGCGGATGAGCGGCGAGTTCCAATGCTCGCGCACTGTCCTGCAGCGGGAACCGGTGGCTGATCAAGCATTCCAGATCCATCTCCCGGTTCATCACAAAGCGAACAGACTCATCCTGCAAGTCCACAGAAGCGCTGTATGATCCAACCAACGACTTTTCGTCGACACAGATCGCGGCCGGATCCACAACGACCTCTCCGCGCTGAGTTTGCGCAAACAATAACACCCGCCCTCCCGGACGGGCCGCATCCATCGCGGGACGAATTAATCCGTTACTCCCCACAGCTAAAATTACAGCGTCGGCGCCACGCCCCTCGGTCTGCTCACGCACTGCACGGGCCACGTCCTGCTTGGACGCGTCAACCATATCCTGGAATCCGAGGCTTTGACCTATTTTAAGCCTCTCGGGATACAAATCGGAAGTAATAACGGAGGCGCCCGCCCGCCGGGCTAGGATGCTCAGGATGATGCCGATTGGGCCCTGCCCAATCGTCAGAACCGTTTCGCCCGGCTGCAGGCGCAGCGCTTCAATGCCCTTCATGCAGGTATTGACGGGTTCCACGAAGCTGGCCTGTTCGAACGAGACGCCATCCGGAATGCGGACGGTGCCCTGCTCGACAATCCACTCCATTACCCGGACATATTCCGCGAATCCGCCGCCGGAAGGCTCAAATCCAGCGGTGCAACCGACTTTTTTGTAACTCGCGCACTGGGCGAACGTCTGGTGAAGGCAGTAGTAGCATTGGCGGCAGGGGATGTGGTGGAAAACTACGACGCGATCGCCAGGAGCAAACTTGCGCACTCCGGCCCCAACCGCCGCGACCACTCCCGAAGTCTCATGGCCGAAGATGCGAGGGGCGGAATGCGACCCGGTGGCGATCTTCTTGAGGTCGGTACCACAGACGCCGCAGGTATGGACCCGCAGCAGCAATTCTCCGGCACCGATTTGCGGGACGGGAACGGTCTCAAGGCGTACGTCGTTTACGCCGCGGTACACCGCCGCCAGCATAATGGCGGGAATTGACTGAATTTGATTGTGAACTGCGGTCTGATCGGCAATTGCCATTCGTTGGTCTTCTTCTTAGATGAGATGCGTTCCTTTTCGCTTCATGCCAGCTCTGTGCGCCTTCTATTTTTGCTGATCCTGCGCGCCTCTCGGATCAGTGTTGGTGAACTCCACAGCAACCTTCATCGAATCCAGGTAGGGCGAGTCCGGCGGAGTGAAGTGATACGCCCTAATTTGCAGGACAACATAAAAGCTGTCTACCTTAATGATCCGCTTTGTGGTCACGGGCACTTGCGCAAAACCGCTGGGAAGCAGACGCCACAAAGGATCTTTCGGACCCGATGAGGCGTTCTGCGATGACAGCAATATATTGTCGTACATGGGATGGTGCAGGTCGACTAATTTTACCTGCCAGGAGGTAATCTCGGTATCCCCTTCCGGACCTTGCGGAGTGATGGAAAGCGCGTAGCGGTCAGCTCCGCTGGAGTCTTTGATACGTTCGCGATAAGTGGAATCTTGAGGCGTGAGTTTGACCTCGAATTTTTCTTCGACGACGTGAGTCGGGCCCTGACGAAAACTTTCGGCGTAGACGGAAACGGGCATTGATTGCCCGAAGGAGTTCGTAGCGAAACACAAGAAAATCGCGCCGAGTTGCCGGAGTCTCATTTGTGGCCTCCGGTGGGTAAAGCGGCCGTGGACTCTGCGGCTATGTCAGGTCCAAACTCGTTGCCAAACGATTCCAAATGCGCGGCCAGCTCCCGGGCGGCTTGTCGGCTGTTGCTGGCAAGTCTGGCGATGCGGCTCCAGAGCCAGGGGCGAAGCACCGCGAAGAGGATAAAGTTCGCGGTTTGGAAGTCGCCTTCGGAGCTGATGAAGTCGGCCATCCCCGGCATTTCAAAATCCAGTTCATCGGAAATTACTTTGACTACACCGAACTGAATTCCGTGGGCACGAGCAGCCGTGGCCACAGCTGCGGCTTCCATATCCACGGCCCGGGCTCCGTAGACCTGCGCCAGCTTGGCCTTCTGCTGTACGCCTGCCACCGACATGAACGTGACCAGCGTGCCTTCTCCCCTAACGAGTTGGGTACGGCTTCCATCCCGCGCATCGAGGACTTGCGATGGCAAGAAGAGATCGCCTATGCGGAGTTTCGCATCGAGGGCTCCGGCGAAACCTACCGATTGCACCAGCGCGGGACGATATAAGGCGATCGCGGCTTCGGCAGCGCGGCGAGCAGCTGTGAGGCCGATGCCGCCGCATACCACGACGCGGTCGCCGCGTTCGAAGAAGGTAAAGGTACGGCCCTCATGCTCGCGCTGAATGCGAGTCACAGCTTTCGATGAACGGGCCGACTTCACGCTCCAGCGCAGCTACCATGGCGATCTTAGACATAGTGATTCGCCCGGAACCAGTCTACGGCTCGACGCAAGGCATCGTCGGCCGTGACCAGTTTCCATCCCAGTTCACGCTCGGCCTTGGCGGAGCTGGCCCACATTTTTTTCTTTCCCATACGCACGGTTTCGACGGTAGCCCGGGGCTCGCGGCCCAGCAATCGTCCCGAGACGGTTTCGTCCACCAGCCCCGCGGCATAGGCGACAAGGTACGGCAGCTTCACCTTGGGCGACGGCAGGCCGGCGATGGCGCCGAGCTTATCCAGAATCTGCTTCAGGCTAAGATTCTCTCCTCCAAGAATGTAGCGCTCGGCGGTCTTGCCCCTTTCCAGAGCGGCGATGTGTCCGCGGGCACATTCATGAACGTCGACTAGGTTCAATCCTGTTTCCACGTAGGCAGGAAATTTCCCCTTCAGGAAATCGACGACGATCCGTCCCGTGGGAGTAGGTTTGACATCTTGCTCTCCGACGGGAGTGGTCGGGTTGACGGTTACGACGCGCATGCCGCTCCGGCCCGCTTCCAGCGCGACCTGCTCGGCCATGAACTTGGAACGCTTGTAGTGACCGATCATATCGGCGAGGGAAACGGGAGAATCTTCGTCGGCGGGGCGCCCGTTTCCCGTGAAGCCGATCGTGGCTACGCTGGAGGTGTATACCACGCAACGCACGCCGTGCTTGCGCGCAGCTTCCAGAATTGCGCGAGTGCCCTCCACGTTGGAGCGGTACATCTCGGCGGGATCCCGCACCCACAGGCGATAGTCGGCGGCAACGTGAAATACGACGTCGCAACCAGACATTGCTTTTTCCAGCGAAGCCGCGTCGCGCAGATCACCGGTCGCAGTCTCAGCCTTCAGGCCTTCCAGATTCTTTGGGTTGCTGGTAGCGCGAACGAGCAGGCGTAGGTCGGCTCCCTGCTCGGCCAAAACGCGAGCCACATGGGAGCCCAGGAATCCGGTTGCGCCTGTAACGAAAGCTTTCATGCGATTGCAATGAGCAATTGGCGATTAGCGCTTAGCATGGAACTCCTAGCCCTCCTCCCGCCATGCGCAGCGGAGGCGGAATAGATGCCAGTTGCCACGTTGCTAATCGCCGTTCTTCTCCATCACCTTGGCGTACGTGGTTAACGCGAGCAGTGGGAAGTACTGCCGGTAGAGGTGATATTGCAAATAGAAGACGCGCGGAAAACCTGTGCCGGTGCAGTAAGGCTCGTCCCACGCACCATCGTCTTTCTGGGTGCTCAGCAAGTAAGCGATGCCGCGAGCCACGGAATCGCTGCGAGTATCGCCGACGGCGAGCAACCCGAGAATCGCCCACGCAGTTTGCGACGGAGTGCTAGGGCCGACCCCGCGAGTGCTGGGGTCGTCGTAAGAACCGCAAGTTTCACCCCATCCCCCATCTGGATTTTGCACCATGCGCAGCCACTCGGCCGCTTGCTGGATGCAAGGCTCGTGGTTGTCCATGCCGATGGCTTCCAGGCCGCGAAGCACCAGCGCGGTGCCGTAGATATAGTTCACGCCCCAGCGGCCAAACCAGCTGCCGTCGGGCTCTTGCTCGTTGCGAATAAATTGAATTGCCCGCTTTACAGCCGGATGGTTCTTATCGTACCCATAGGCCGCCATCATCTCGAGAATGCGGCCCGTAATATCGACCGTCGCCGGATCGAGCATGGCGTTGTGATCGGCGAAGGGCACCTGCTCGAACACCATGCGGTCGTTATCTTTGTCGAAGGAAGCCCATCCCCCGTTTTTGCATTGCATGGAAAGAATCCAGTCGATGGCGCGCTGTACGGACTCGCGCTGGTACCGGCCGTTGGGATGTTCCACCCGACTCAGAGCAAGGCAAACCATTGCGCTATCATCGACATCCGGGTAAAACTCATTGTTAAACTCGAAATACCATCCGCCCGGCTTTCCTTTCTTGTTCTTGACTTGCCAGTCGCCAGGATTGCGGACCTGCTTTTGCAGGATCCAATCGGCGCACTTCACCATGCGCGGATCGTTGGCGGGTACTCCTGCTTCGCCGAGCGCGAACATGGCGTAGGCCGTATCCCAGACGGGAGACATGCAAGGTTGCATGCGGAAAGTGTCGCCTTCCTCAATTCCGAGTTTTTCGAATTCATCGAGCGCGCGGATCACCTGCGGGTCATCCAGCGAATATCCCTGGCAGCGAAGAGCGATGATGGAGTTCATCATCGATGGATAAATGGCCCCGAGGCCGTCGCTCATCTCGAACCGCTCCAGCACCCACTTCTCCGCCTGCTTCAACGCGATCGAACGCAGGGGGCGAATGTGCACCCGCTCAAACCAGTGCGTCAGGCGATCCAGGCACAGAAAGAAATTGCGCCAGGAGACCAGCTTCTTCG
Source organism: uncultured Acidobacteriaceae bacterium (assembly GCA_963760855.1). GTDB lineage: Bacteria > Acidobacteriota > Terriglobia > Terriglobales > Acidobacteriaceae > Sulfotelmatobacter. The sequence continues at coordinate 57,285 of CAVXFD010000013.1, forward strand.
ACCAGCGCAGGTGCATGCGCGACTTCTGCATGCCGCCAACGAATAACTCTTCGACTCCCATCTCGCGCGGAATCTTTTTGAACGGCTTCTTGGCGTAGCAGATCGAGAGCGGAACGAGGATAGCGCGCGACCACGAGGAAATCTCGTAGATGTTGAACCAGAACCAGTTGGGAAACAGGACGATCTCAGGCGGAATGGCCGGAACCGCGTCGTAATCGTACTGGCCGAAGAAAGCAAAGATAAATCTTGGTAAATGTATTGACCTCGGTCACGCCGCCGAGCTCGAGGATCTTCTTGCGGGCGCGCTGCAGCACCGGGTGGTCGGCGGTGTATCCAGCCAACTTCAGTCCGAAATAGGCTTTTACAGACGCGCTGATGTTCGAAGGTCCTGCGGCATAGATGCTCCATCCGCCATCTTCATTCTGATGGCGAACGATCCAATTAGCGGCCCGCTGAAAGCGTTCAGGGTCGCCGGTTCCAAGCAGGGTATGGAGCAGGATGTAATCAGATTCGAGAGTGGTATCGGCTTCCAGTTCGCCGCACCAGTAACCATCTTCGTGCTGCGCCGAGAAAAGCAGTCGGCGTGCTGCGGCAACCGCGGCGGAAACGCGATCGACCAGGCCATCGATTTTGCCGAAGAAAAGTTGAGGTGTGGAAGCTAAGTTGGCGTCAGGGGAGTTTGTACTCATGAATGGGCGGCCTCCGTTAATCCGCGGTAGCACTGGCCGGGGCGACGGCAATCGCTTCAACAATTTCCGGCGGCAGCCCGAAGCGGACGTTCTCCGGCATCACTTCAAGTTCCTGCACGGTATCGAACCCTTTGGTGGCAAGAAATTTCATGGTTTCCTCCACCAGGCATTCTGGCGCGGACGCTCCAGCCGTGAGCGCGATGGTCTTCACGTCGACCAGCCACGGAGCCTCAATGTCCCTGTAACTGTCGATGAGATGAGCATTCGTCCCCAGCTTGCGCGCGACCTCAACCAGACGATTGGAATTTGAGCTGTTTTCCGAACCCACGACCAGTAGCAGATCAGATTCCGACGCTACCTCCTTGACTGCAACCTGGCGGTTTTCCGTGGCATAGCAGATATCCTGCGCCGCCGGGCCCTTGATGTTCGGGAACTTCTGCTTCAAGGCGGCAATAATATCTTTGGTTTCATCGAGGCTTAGCGTGGTTTGAGTCAGATAAGCCACCCGGTTGGGATCAGGGACTGACAACGCTTTCACCTGTTCCGGATTGCCCACAACCTGTGTTACGAGAGGGGCCTCGCCCAGAGTTCCGACGACTTCATCGTGATCATGGTGACCGATCAGGATCAGCGAATAGCCTTCCTTGGCAAACTTTACGGCTTCGACGTGGACTTTGGTCACGAGTGGGCAGGTAGCGTCGATGACCCGGAGGCCGCGGCGAGCGCTATGCTCTCGTACCTCGGGAGATACGCCGTGTGCGCTGTAGATGACGCGCTCGCCGTTGGGGACTTCGTCCTCGCTATCGACGAAGATGGCGCCCTTGCCGCGCAGTTCGTCCACCACGAAGCTGTTGTGGACGATTTCTTTGCGGACATAAATAGGCGGACCGAAGGCCTCGAGCGCGATGCGGACCACATCGATGGCCCGTACGACGCCGGCGCAGAAGCCTCGCGGCTTCAATAAAAGCAACGTTTTCCCCTGGCTGTTTGGCACCATTCCACTCCCACTTCGTTATGATCTTCCCTGAACCTTCTAGGTTGCAAAATAGGGCTTGAATAGGAATATGTGCAGGTTACACCATCCTATTGTCCGGGTACTTTATAAATTACTGGAAAGGACCCATCTGGTCAACGTAAGCCACAGAAACGGCGGGGATTAGCAGCGGGTGGGGATTGGGGCGCAGCGAATGGTGAGCCATGCAACCCAAGTGCTTTACCCGTTTGCCTTGATCATCTGTTCGGCGTGCTTGCGGGACGTATCGGTCAGCTTGGCCCCGCTCAACATGCGGGCGACTTCTTCGGTGCGTTCTTCGGCGGTCACGAGACGGACGGTAGTGCGGGTCCGCCCATTGCGTTCTTTCTTTTCGATCACATAATGGTGGTCCGCGAAGGTGGCGATCTGCGGCAGGTGGGTGACGCAGAGGACTTGATTGGATCGCGCAAGGGACTTCAGTTTCTTGCCGACGGCTTCGGCGGCGCGGCCACCGATGCCGGTGTCGATTTCGTCGAACACCATGGTGCGCTGCGGCCGGCTGCAGCCGAGGAGCTTTCGCTCTCGTGAGCGAGGGCGTCCCGCGCCTGACGCCTTCCTCCACGCTCACTTTCAAGGCCAACATTACGCGGGATAATTCTCCTCCGGAGGCGATGTGTTCCAGTTGGCGGATGGGTCCGCCCGGGTTGGTGGCGATCATATAGACGACTTGATCGATGCCGGTTGCAGACCAGTTCCCTTCTTCTTCGGAGGTCGTGATGTCGATGCGGAACGTCGACTTCATCGCCAAGTCATTGATCTCGGCTTCGACCAGCTTTTCCAGCTTGTGTGCCGCATCCTGACGCTTTTTCGATAGCGCCCGAGCGGTCCGCAAGTATTCGGTGGCAGCCTTGGCTAATTCCGCGCGCAACTCGCGCAGGATTTCATCCTTGTTCTCGACCTCGGACAGCTTCCGCGAAACGTTAGCACCGAAGTGAATCACATCGGCGAGCGTGGGACCGTATTTGCGCTTCAGGCGATCGAGCAATGCCAACCGGTCTTCCACCTCGGCCAGATGTTCGGGCGAGGCGTGGATTCCGCCAGCGTAATCCCGGACGGTGGCACCTACATCTTCCACGCTGATACGCGCAGTTTCGAGTGCGGCGAGAGCCTCCTGAAATTTGGGCTCGTAGCGAGACAATTCATCGATTTGCTTCTGAGCGGATCGCAGCGAGGCAAAGGTTGAAGCATCGCCTTCATAAAGGAGGTCGAATGCCTGCATGGCCGCGTTGTAAATCTTTTCCGCGTTGGCCAGGACCCGTTTCTCGATTTCCAGTTGCTCGTCCTCGCCGGCTTCCAATTTAGCTTCTTCGATTTCACGTTTTTGAAATTGCCAAAGATCCACCAGCCGCAGGCGATCTTGCTCCCCTTGTTCCAGTTCTGCGATGCGCCTGCGAATGTCGTGCCACGCCGCGTACGCCGCGGTCATCGGTTCCAGCTGGCTTCCGGCAAATCCATCGAGCAACTCCAGCCTCGCGGGCGGATCGAACGATAGAATTGATTCATTCTGGGCGTGGATGACGGCGAGATGCGGCGCGAGCTGGCGGAGGACAGCAACGGTCGCGGGCTGATTGTTGACGAATACGCGGCCTTTGCCGCCGGGAGCAATTTCGCGGCGCACAATCAGGGATCCATCTTCGGATTCATCCAACCCGTTGCCCTCCAGAACCTTCTCGACGGAATCTTTGGCGCCGCCTTCGCACTCGAAGACCGCTGAAAGCACGGCCCGCTCGGCGCCAGTACGGATCACGTCGCTCGAAGCCTTATCGCCCAGCAGGAGTGCGAGGGCGTCGATCAGTATGGACTTGCCTGCCCCGGTTTCTCCGGTCAGCAGGTTCAGCCCGGAGGCGAACTCCACGGAGGCATTGTCGATTACCGCGTAATTTTCCAACCGCAGTTCAACCAGCACGAAGCATCCTAAGATGTTAAGTTTTGCGCAGCATAGCATGAAATGCTATTAGCGGTTGCAATTAGCAGTTGGCATTGCAGAGACTGGGCTAGGCTTTGGGATTTTCGGACGGCCCGACGCGAATTTGCATCGTACTCGCGAGAGATGGGGGGAACGAGTTAATCTAAGGATTAGAGTTAAGTTTAAGGAGGGCAGGAGGACAGGTGCGCTGCGGACGATGCGGGAATGAGAATGCCGAGGGCAACCGCTTTTGCGGAATGTGTGGAGCACCGTTGGTGGCGAAGCCACAGACTTCCGCCGCTGCCGCGCCAGTGTCACCGACGCCTGTGGAAAGAAAGCCGGCTCCCCTTCGCCCCTCCTCGGAAGCCCGCATTCCAAGGGTTCCCGTGAGCCCCAGCAGAGAGGCAGCTTCACCGATCGCGGAGGAGCGCGTCTCTCCTCCGGACGCAGGCCCGGTGATTACTGGACCATCTTTTCTCGGCTTGAATACGGCGGGAGATCGGCGAGGTTCGGAACCGACAGTCCCGCGCCATGAATATGGGCGTGGCCACGATTCGTGGGAGCGGTCCTCTCGCAATGTCGATTATCTGCTGGAAGATGATGACGAGCCGAAACGAGGCTGGGGCAAGCTGGTGATGCTGGTGGTGGCTCTGGCCCTGGCGGGAGGATTTGGATATCTGCGCTGGAAGCAGGGAGGATTTGACTGGCTAACCAATGCCAGGAAGCCCGCACAAACAACGGAATCGTCGCAGAATGCTGCGGACTCTGGTACTGCGCCCAACGCGACTACATCCCCGGACGCAGCGAAGTCTAGTAATGCAAATAATGCAAATCCGAATCCTGCGACCCCCAATCCTGCGCCTGACGGCGCTACGTCCCCGGCAACGAGTGGAACGCCGGTAGGCGCAGCGGATAACACCTTGCAGCCCACTCCCGCGAGCAGCACACCTCCAAGCACGGCTCCTGCCACGACTTCACCGGTACAGACCGCTCCACCGGCCAATGCTTCCCCGGACGCTTCAGCCAAAACGCCACCGCCCGATTCGACGCAAAGCTCGGAGAATCCGGCTGCGAACACGGAAGCTCCCGCGAGCAAACCCAAGCCCGATGTCTCCACCAAAGCGCCAGTGCGCGGGCACAAGCCAACTCCGGTGACCCCAGTCGATCCTACGGCTGAGGCGGAACGCTATATCTACGGGAGCGGCGTCCGGCAGGATTGCGACCGCGGATTGCGTTTGCTGAAGCCGGCGGCGGAACAGGCCAATGTGAAGGCGATGATTTCGCTGGGAGTTCTCTACTCCACCGGCACCTGCACCCCGCGCGATTTGCCCACCGCCTATCGCTGGTTTGCGCTGGCTCTGCACAAGCAGCCGGATAATCTTGCCCTGCAAGACGACCTGCAGAAACTCTGGAGCCAGATGACCCAGCCCGAGCGCCAGCTCGCCATCAAGCTCAGTCAATAGCCCTTACTTGCCCCCAGCAGCGTCCGGCTGCTATGTTTTCGCCACAGCCTTTGAAGCTGGGCTGACCTGGCTCCTTCGCTTAGGATTAGGTACGAACGCAATCCGCCGAGGCCGTAGAATCGTATATCTATCAAGTAAGAGCGAGAGCGTTTGTCGAACCCGCAAGGACAAGACGTTCCGGCGGATCTGGCCATCGTTACCGGCCTGAAGACCGGCGACCAGGCAGCGATGGCGCAGCTTTACGATCGCTATTCCTCCGTGGTGTATGCCATCGCTCTGCGAGTGCTCGGAGATACCGGAGCCGCGGAAGACGTGCTGCAAGAAGTCTTCCTGCAATTGTGGCGCAACCCCAGCGCGTTCGATACAGCTCGCGGAAGTTTAGGAAGCTGGCTGGCGGTTGTAACCCGCAACCGGGCCATCGACTCCCTCAGAAAGCGCCGTCCAGAAACAGATATTGAAAATGTAGTGCTGTCGGTTGTGCCGGATTTGGCTGGCGACGCTGAACGTGCACAAGCCGCGGAGAAAGTGCGTGGAGTGATGGGAGCTATGGTACCAGCACAGCGCAGCGCCCTAGAGATGGCGTATTGGGAAGGGATGAGCCATTCCGAGATCGCCGACAAGACTGGCGAACCGCTGGGGACGGTGAAAACGCGGATTCGCGCGGGCTTGATCGCACTGCGCAAGGCGTTTCAAACTTGAGAAGAGAATGCTGATTCGAGAATGAACGAGCACGAACAATACGCCGAGGATCTCGCGCTCTATGCCCTGGATGCGTTAGAGGGAGAGGAGCGGGCCAAGCTTGCCCAGCATTTGGCGACGTGCGCTTCCTGCCGGCTGGAGCTTGAGCAATTGCGCGGCGACACGGCTCTGCTGGCTTTGTCGGCGGCAGGACCACGGCCGCCACAGCGGTCGCGACAGCGGTTGCTCGATGCCGTGGCCCGAGAACCTCGGACTGTAATCGCGCAGCAAACAGTATCACGGGCAGGTTTGTGGGGCTGGCTCGGGTGGGCTGCTGCGGCGGCGGTTATCGTCTTTGCGCTGTCGCTGTGGCGGGAGAATCTTACGCTGCGTTCGACCCTGGCATCGGCGAGCTCTGAGGCGGCAGAAAACGCCCGGCAACTGCAAGAACTCCGGAAGATCGCCGCGCCAATTATTCAGCCGGAGGCGCAGCGCGTAACGCTAGTGGCCGCGAAAACCCAGCCACAACCGCAGGGCAAGGCCTTTTATTTGAAGAACCGCAACAGTCTTGTGTTTCTCGCTAACAACATGCCGCCTCTGCCCCCGCAGAAGGCTTATGAGTTGTGGCTGATTCCGACCAGCGGAGATCCGATTCCGGCGGGAGTGTTCAAGCCTGACTCCCACGGAAGCGCGACGGTCGTGAATCCTCCGCTGCCGCCTGGAGCCGAGGCCAAGGCCTTTGCCATTACAGTCGAAAATGAAGCCGGGTCCCCAAAACCGACTTCGCCGGTCCTGATGATGGGAACCGGCGAATAGTCCTGCCTCGAAACTTCTCTATCCCTTGATCGAGTGGTGATCTCCGTTCACTACCTGGAACCACAAACCACAAAAGCCGACGTTAATCGTTCTCCATAACGATAACGGCCTTTTTCTCCACGACACGGCCCTTCCTGTAGGCGCGTGCAACGTCGCCGAGAGGAGTCTCCTGCTTAAGGGATCCGAAATCGACCACCGGCTGCTCGCCCGTGGCATAGGTGTAGGCGGAGCTTCCCAGAAGACTGCTCTCCTGCGCCATGGCGTGCTGGGAGGCGTGTTGGGGATGGTCTGGAATAACAGTCGGCTGTGGATTGTTGCTGAGCACGCCGGCGGAAAGTTGTCCAAAGGCGGCGGTCGCACAGAAAAGACATAGCGCAACGATTGTGATCTTCATAGTGATCCTAGTCTGAAGTCGGAACTCCGCGAGAAGCACGGCTTCCGTAGGTAGTAGGGGCAATCGCCATACCAAACCGAAGGGGCTGGGATTCGAGTTAGGAGGCTCCGGAGGAACAAGAAGAGAAAGGATTTGCACATATAGGGAAAACTCAGGAAACGCACGCTCTCCGGCGTTTGCATGCCTTTGACCTTGGGTGTATCGTTTTCGCCGCCAGGAGTTACGAAAGTATGAACGAGAAAACTGGCTTCACGGCGCGAGGCTGGCGAACGATCTTTTTCCCCGCACTTTGCCTAATTACGTCCGCCTTGCTGCTGCATGGCTCGCTGTGGTGCCAGACGAATTGTGAAGAAGGAAACGGATTGCTGGATTTTGCTCCGCCAAAAACTTTGAGCGTGCCGGAAGTGATCCAGAAATTCGGAGCTGCCGAGTCGGCGATCAAGCAAGCTCGCCTGCGCTATACCTACAAGCAGGATGTGCTCATGCAGACGATTGTCGGCACTAGCGTGACCGGCGAGTTCCATGAAGTGACTACTGTTTCTTACGATGACAAGGGAAAGCGGCAAGAAGTAGTCACATTTGCGGCGCAGCCTTCGCTGCGGGGAATTCAACTCACGCAGGACGACATGGAAGACATCCGCGAATTCATGCCCTTGCTCCTGACGGCCGACGATCTTCCGCAGTACAACTTGACCTATGCGGGGCAGCAGCATGTCGACGACCTGGACACCTACTTATTCCACATGGAACCGAAGAAAGAAGATAAGGGGAAACGATATTTTCAAGGCCGGATTTGGGTGGATGCGCAGGATTTTCAGATTGTGAAGGTGTGCGGCAAAAGTGGCCCGGAGAAAATTGTGGTGAAAAAACGCGAACGCCCAGAGTTGCATCCGATGTTCGTCACCTACCGGCAACAAGTGGACGATCGCTACTGGTTTCCGGCCTACACACGATCGGATGACACCCTTCGGTTTCCATCGGGGCCGGTCCACTTGCGAGAGATCATTAAATACACGGACTATAAGCGCGTCGACCCACGATAGGCAAGCGAGGCAGCGTCTTCGAGAGCACCCCGGCCTGTTCTTAGCTTGCGCTTGGCACTTCGACCGTGCTCCTGCCGCCGTATTTTCGAAAAACGGAGTCGCGGGAAACCACGCCTTCCAGGCGGCGCGAATCGGCACGATTGACGACCGGAATCAGCGAATAGTCGTTCACATACCGAATCGCCGAATCGAGGGAGAGATCCGGGTAGAGACTGGGCAGTGATTGGGCCGGAAGCACCGACGCGAGCGTGAGTTCGCCTTTGCCTTCCTGATAAAGGCGCTGGAGTTTTTCGCGAGTGATGATATTCCAGCCGCTGGGATGCATACGGACAAGAAAGGCGGAGTCGGCGGAATCCTGGACGCGGCGGAAGTTGGCATCCACATAGTCTTGCCCGCTCAGAATCGTGCTCGGAACCGGCAGCATGGCGTCTTCGACCCGCAGAATCGCTTCTTCGCGGTCTTCTTCGAGCGATGGCAGAATCAGGCCGTCCTGACGCGTAAGCATGTCAAAGATTGGCACGGTCTGCAGGCCGCGCGAGACGAGGTAAGAGAACGTGTTGGCCACAATGACGGGAACGATAATCTCGTAGTTGCCGCTGACTTCGAGAACCATGAAGACGGACGTCATTGGCGCGCGCAAGAATCCGGCGAACAAAACGCCCATACCGACGAGCACGTAGGTTCCAGTCGATCCCGTCAGTTGAGGAAAGAAAATGTGTTCGACGCCGCCGACGGCGCCGCCCAGCATTGCTCCGATGAAAAGCGTGGGCGCGAACATGCCGCCAGGTGTACCGCTGACAAAAGAAACTGTCGTGGCAATGATCTTAAGAACAGCCAGAAGTGCGAGGACTTTCCATGCGTATTGGCCGTGCATGGCCTCGTCCATGGAACCGTAACCGGCACCCATCACTTGCGGGAAGCCTAGAAAACCAATGAGTCCCACGATCAGGCCGGCCACAGCGGGTTGAAAATATTGCGTCCAGCGCGGAAGGGCCTTGAGCCGGGGCCGCAGATAGCCGATAGATTTTGCGAACACGACTGAAGCCAGACCGCCGACAATCCCGAGCACAGCATAAGCGAGGAGTTCGCTGGCGCCTTTAAAAGCGGTGACCGGAATTCGGAACAGAGGCTCGCTGCCAAGAAACGAACGGACGATGACAACGCTGGCCACAGCGGAGAGAACGACCGAACCGAGAATGCCCGCACTCCAGCGTCCGATGACCTCCTCAATCACGAAAAGCACGGCGGAGATGGGAGCGTTAAAAGCGGCTGCCAGGCCAGCAGCGGCGCCGACCGGGGCCATCAGCCGAAGTTTGTCACGGGAAATCTCAAGCTGACGGCCGAGAGCAGAAGCAATGCCGGCTCCGATTTGCAGCGATGGATCCTCCGGGCCCAGGGACTGCCCGGAGCCGATGGCGATCCCGGAGCAGATGAACTTTCCGATAGCTGTGCGAAATGGAATGAACCCGTTAAAAATATAAAGCGCGGCTTTTGTCTGGTTGACGCCACTGCCGCGGATGCCCGGGAAAACGTGCACCACCAGGATGGCCACCACAAGGCCCGCAATCGAGGGAACGGCGAAAAGCCGCCAATTGTGGGTCTGCGGGAGCGGACCGAGCAGGGCAAGGTGCGTCCAGTCAATGGCAAGGCGGAAACAAACGACCGCCAGGCCAGAGAAGATTCCGATGAACACGCACAGAATCAGAAAAAATACTTCTTCGTTGAGCACCCCTTCGATCGTGGTAAACAAACGGCGGGAAGGCGCCACTCGCGTCACAGAAACTGACGATGAAGCCGATGGATTGACGACTGGCCCGGGATTGCTCATTGGCTTGCAGCCTCGCGCTTCCTGGAGATCAGCAATAGAGCCAGGTCAAGCCCTTCGGGCGGCCCGCAGGTAGCGGCCGTCTGCTGTTCGATTTGAAACACGACGTCCATGATCGCATCCGGAAGATCGGTTTCGGCCGGGGATCGGAGTAATTTCAGGGCGGGCTGGGTGGCTAGCCAGCGGGCCTGGAGCCCCGGAAGCCCCGATGGGGACGGCGGATTATTCGTGGCCTTGAGGTCGACTCCCGACTGCTGCGCGCACTGATCGAGCCGTTCTTCGGCCTGGGTAAAGGCGGCCGTGATACGCCGGTTACGCTCCGCGTCGGAAATGTGGCTGTGAAATGGATTGGCGCGCAGAACTAAGTCAGTGGACGCAAGGAGCTGGCGCGAGGCGGAATCATCAGGATTGTGCTCCACTGCCAGGCGCAGATAATGTTCGGCGACGGTGTAGTTCCCTAAGCGATACGCGGTTTCGCCGGCTCCCGCCAGAGCCGCTGAGTTGGACGGATCGATTCGCAGAACTTGTTCATACTGCGCGAGAGCGCCATCATAGTCCTGTGCCTGAGCAAAAAGTTGGGCGACCTGAAGATGTGCGTTGGGATTATCGGGAGGTAAGGCGGCGACGAGCGCCATCATTTCCGAGTCAGCCTGGGTACGAGCGTTCCTGTGCAGTAGAAAATGAATGAGTTCGATCCGAGCCAGGTTCCGGTTGCCGTCAGGATCAGAATTCCATACTCCGTACATGGCATTGTGATAGTACCGAGTGGCGCCTTCGACGTCACCACGCCGGGCAGCGACGCGGGCAAGGGCGAGATTGATGGAAGCGTCCTGCGGCGTACGCTGCCAAAGAGCGAGGAGGTAGGATTCAGCCTCGTCCAGCCGGTGAGGGTCATTGGTGTCGCGCAGAGCGCGGGCGAGGCTGAGTTGATATTGCGAGTTAGTCGGATCGCAGCTGAGCGCGGCGCGGAAGGCTGCGATCGCGTCTTCGATGCGCCCTGCCTCTACATCGCTCTGACCCAGCGCGTATAGTTTGCGGCCGCGTGCCTGCTGATTTGCGTTGTAGCGGGCGACAAGATGACTTACCGCGGCGAATCCGCTGACGGCGGCCAGCGTGAGAACCAGAAGAATGATGGGGGCGGAACGCGGAATCAGTTTTGGGACTTTCCACGACATATCTCGTATCACGATATCATCTGCACGACGACCGTTGGACGTCAGGTAGCGCCCAGGCGCACATTAAGGCGCTCGAATTTGCCCCGGTTCAGGTAAGATACTCGGTCTGCTGGACCTCGGGGAATGAACCGCGAATATCACAAGGCATACAGCCAGGAACTGAATCGGGATATGGAAGCCCTGGTTTTCGGGCACGCCGGCACACCGCTGCTCGTCTTTCCGACCTCCATGGGAAGGTTCTTCGAGTACGAAGACCGGGGCATGATCGGCGTCTTAGCCGCGAAGATCGATCGCGGCGAGTTGCAGGTTTTTTGCCCGGATGCCATTGATACCGAAAGTTGGTACAACCGAGGCGTGCATCCCAGGGTGCGGGTGCTGCGGCATTTGCAGTACGAGCGCTACATCCTGCATGAGTTTCTGCCGTTTATCCGGTGGAAGAATCAGACGCCCCGACTGGCGGCGACCGGATGCAGCTTTGGCGCCTACCACGCGGTGAATTTTGCCCTGAAGCATCCCGATGTGGTCACGCACTGCGTGAGCATGAGCGGGGCGTTTGATATCCATCAATTTCTGGATGGATACTACGATGACGATTGCTACTTCAATTGCCCTCCCGATTATCTGCCGAACCAGAATGACGATTGGTTTCTGAGCCGCTACCGGCAGATGAAAATCGTATTGGGCTCGGCGGATTGGGATATCTGTCTGGATCAGAACGTGAAGTTTTCGGCGATTTTGAATAGCAAGGCGGTTCCGCACTGGCTGGATATTTACGGGGATAATTCGAAGCACGACTGGCCGCTGTGGCTGCGGATGGCAGAGAAGTATTTCTAGGGGCCGGATTTGAAGGGCGCGGCTTTCAGCCACGCGCCTAAAAGAAGAACGCTCAGGATCTTCACGAAGGAGCTAATTCGCGACAATTCCTTCGCTCAGGATGACAAGGGAGAGTGAGTCGTGAAGAAAATTGGAATTCTCTTTGGAATGGAGAACACATTTCCGCCGGCGCTGGTCGACAAGATTAACTCGATGAAGGTCGAAGGCGTTGAGGCGGAGTTTGTGAAGGTTGGCGGTATCCGGATGGATGAGCCCAAGAAGTATGACGTCATCATCGACCGGATCTCACAGGATATTCCCTTCTATCGGGCTTACCTGAAGAACGCCGCGCTCCATGGAACCATCGTGGTGAACAACCCCTTCTGGTGGACAGCGGATGACAAATTTTTCAATTACGCGCTTGCCCACAAACTAGGCGTGGCCATTCCGCCGACGGTGATTCTACCGCACAACAAGCATCCGGAAGGTACGACCGACCGGTCCATGCGCAACCTGATTTATCCCTTGAACTGGCAGGAACTGTTTGATTACGTCGGCTTCCCCGCCTTCCTGAAGCCTTATTCCGGCGGCGGATGGAAACATGTGTATCACGTGCACTCCCCGGAGGAATTTTTCCAGCATTACAACCAGACCGGCGACCTGTGCATGACGCTCCAGCACGGCGTGGTGTTCGAAGAGTATTACCGGTGTTACGTCGTGGGACAGGAGAAAGTCCACATCATGAAGTACGATCCCCGATTGCCGCATCATGAGCGGTACGTGAAGGGGAATCCGCCGCCATCGTCGGCCTCACTGAAAGACCGCATCGAGAAAGATGCTCTGACGCTATGCCGCGTGCTGGGATATGACTTGAACACCGTAGAGTTTGCGGTGGAAGGCGGCGTGCCCTATGCCATCGACTTTCTGAATCCGGCGCCGGACGCGGAGATTACGTCGGTGGGGCAGGAAAATTTCGATTGGATCGTGAATGCGGTGGCGGAGATGGCGGTGAAGATGGCCGTAACCGGGGAAGATCCAGCGAGGGAGCTACGCTGGGCTTCGTTCCTGGCGGGCAAGCCTCCAGCCGCAAAACCGGCGCGCAAGGGAGAGCCGGCTTGGGTGGCTGAGCGCAAGCGGGGCAAGGCGAGCCACTAGGCATGGATGAAGTAAGGAAAAAGCGATTTCTTTGGGGCATAGCGCTGGTGTGGGCGCCATGGGTTCCGACGCTGATAGGCCTCGGATATGCGTTCAGGGGCATTGCGGAACAGAAGGCCACGGGGCTTGGCGCAGTGGCTGGCGGACTGAGTGAGTCATTCGTCCTGGCCGGTATCGGTGCAATTCTCATTAGCCAGGTCATCGCGATCATCTTACTGTGCCGGGCATTTTCGCCCGGACATTGGGTGCGCGGCTTGTTCTCCGCGCTATCTATTGGTTTGGGTGGATTGATGCTTCTTTTCGTGGGGTTCTTTTTTGGCTGTCCTGGTTCCAGTTGCATCACAACTTCTAGTCAGAATCCTTGATGCGATTGTTATACTGATCGGACTTGATTTATCCGCCTTTTCGCCAAAAGCGAGGTTTGCCTGAGCGATGGCGGCGACAATCAGGTTCGTCTCCCTTCGCTACGCTCAGGGTCGGAATGAAAAAATATTGCTAACGCAATGACACCTACGTTCACCATCGGGATTGAAGAGGAATATCAGACGATCGATCCGGAAACACGGGATCTGCGCTCGCATATTCAGGCTGAGCTGCTGGCCAAAGGCAAAATGCTCTTGCAGGAGCGGGTCAAGCCGGAGATGCATCAGTCCGTGGTAGAGGTGGGCACCAGCATTTGCAAGAACATTAAGGAAGCCAAAGCGGAAGTGAAAATGCTACGGCGCGACATCATCCGGCTGGCCCGGGAGAATGGGCTGCGGCTCGCGTCGGTGGCAACGCATCCGTTTTCGGACTGGCGTACTCAGGAGATCAATCCTGACGACCGCTACAAAAATATTGTTGAAGACATGCAGCTGGTGGCGCGGGCGAATCTGATTTTCGGGCTGCACGTGCATATCGGGATCGAGGATCGCGAGACGGCGATCCACATGATGAATCATGCCCGCTATTTTCTGCCGCATCTACTCGCGCTCTCGACCAACTCGCCATTCTGGCTGGGAATGAATACGGGGTTGAAATCCTATCGCTGCAAGGTGTTTGACAAGTTTCCGCGTACGAATATTCCGGACTATTTCCCCAGTTGGGGCGAGTACGAAAACTTCATCAAGCTGCTGATCAAAACCAATTGCATCGATAACGCGAAGAAAATTTGGTGGGACATTCGCCCGCACCCATTTTTCAACACGATTGAATTCCGGGTCTGCGATATCCCCATGCGCGCCGACGAGACGATCGCGCTCGCAGCCCTGATTCAAGCCACGGTGGCAAAACTGTATAAGCTGCATACAGCGAATCAGGGATTCCGGCTCTACCGCCGCGCGCTGATAATGGAGAACAAGTGGAGGGCCTCGCGCTATGGCCTCGACGGGAAGCTGATCGACTTTGGCAAACAGGCGGAAGTGCCCGCCCGGGATTTGATCCGCGAGTATTTGGATTTTGTGGACGATGTGGTGGATGAATTGGATTCGCGGGAGGAATTGGAGTACATCCACACCATGCTCGAAGAAGGCAGCGGCGCGGACCGGCAATTGCGTGTGTTCCAGGAAACCGGCGATTTAAAGAAAGTTGTCGATTACATCATGGAAGAGACGGAAGCAGGCTTGGCGGAGCTCGAGCCGGCTTCCGCGAGAAAAGTAGGTTAATGACCATTCCGACAGACACCACCATCGCTCCAGGCCTTCGTCAGCACTCCGGAGGATGGGGAAACCGAAAACCAATTCCAGTCGATCCTGAGTACACTCCCGGCGCGCGCAATGCGGTCGGGGTCTGTCTGCGCGTCCTCCCGGAAGAGAAAGTCTGCGTCATCACCGACGAGGCGACGATCGGCATTGCGGCAGCGATCGTCAAAGAGTTGGAAGCGCTGGGTTCGCCACACCGCATCTGGGTGTTGGAAGACTTGGCGGAACGGCCGCTGAAGGATTTGCCACCGAAAATTCTCGCGGATTTGGAAACCAGCCAGGTTTCTGTCTTTGCGGTCTGGGCTCAGCGGAACGAACTGCGCTCGCGGATGCAGATGACGGATGTGGTGAATAAGCACAAGATCCGCCATGCACACATGGTGAACATCAACCGGCAGATCATGCTGGAGGGCATGCGTGCGGATTTTCTCAAGGTGGACCGCCTGAGCGCCAAGGTAATTGCGATGGTGCGCAAGGCACAACGAGTGCGGGCCACGACCGCGGCGGGAACGGACCTCACGGCGGATTTGAATCCTAATTACCGCTGGTTGAAGACCAGCGGCATCATTAGTCCGGAGAAGTGGGGAAACCTCCCCGGCGGAGAAATTTTCACCACGCCGGGCGAGGTGAATGGAACATTCGTGATCGACGGGGTAGTCGGCGATTATCTGTGTACGAAATTCGGAAGTTTGCAAAACACGCCACTCACCATTCGCATGAAGAAAAACCGCCTCACCGAGGCGCACTCGGAAAATCGCGAACTGGAAGATGACTTCTGGAAGTACACGCATACCGACGAAAATAGCGACCGCGTGGGCGAGTTTGCCATTGGAACCAACATCGACTTGAAGAATGTGATTGGGCAGATTCTGCAGGACGAAAAGTATCCCGGAGTGCATATCGCATTTGGAAATCCTTATGGAGCCCATACTGGCGCAGAGTGGGATTCGTCCACGCATATTGACGTCGTAGGGCGGAAGTTCAATATCTGGGTGGACGACCAGCAGATCATGCAGGATGGAAAGTTCCTGGTGGAAGCGTAAGGGCGACGCACTCGAAAAGCGATGGTCGAAGAGTCCAAGATCGCGCTGCTTAAGAAAGCTTACGCGGCATTTAACATTCGTGACATTGACTCTGCGCTGGCAACGATGCAGCCCGATGTGGAGTGGCCCAATGGCATGGAAGGCGGCACGGTTCATGGCCGTGCCGGTGTTCGTGAATATTGGACGCGGCAGTGGGGCATCCTAAATCCTCACGTCGAGCCAAAGAGTTTCACGCTGGATGAGACGGGACGAGTTGTGGTTGCGGTTCACCAGGTTGTTCAGGATCTCACGGGAAAGACGCTCCTGGATCGAATGGTCGAGCATGTATATTCGATCGAAGATGGCTTCATCCGCAGCATGGAAATCCGCGAGTAATGATTCCCATCCTCAGAAAACAGTTCAACGCCAGCTTTACTCCCGATAAATATCAGGCATTCCTGCGGCGGATGGATGACGCTTGCGGAACGCATGTGCAATTCCGGCTGTCGGAGACTCCGTGTTTTTTCCCCAAGCCTTTGCTCGACCAGATGGCTGAGGATGGAAAGGAACTGATCCGGCAGCTGGTGGAAAATCCGGAATACTGCGCTCACTCGGACGCTTCCATCCCGCAGGAATTCCGGGTTCCAAATGAGCCAGCCCGCCCCCTGTTTGTGCAAGTCGATTTTGGATTGGTGCGGGATGCAGCTGGCGAGTTGCAACCTAAGCTGGTAGAGCTCCAGGCCTTCCCTTCCCTCTATGCCTATCAAGTCACGCTGGCGCAAAGCTACATCGATGTGTTCGGACTGGATCGATTTGAAGGTGGCGAGCAGCTGCGGTTCTTCTTCAGCGGACTCGGCGAAAAATCCTACCGCGAACTCTTGCGATCAGCGATTGTGGGCACGCAGGATCCCGAGAACGTAATCCTGATGGAGATTCATCCCGAAGCCCAGAAAACGTTGCCTGATTTTCTGTTAACGGAGCGGATGTTGGGCGTTCGAACCGTCGATATTGCAGCCATCAAGAAACATGGAACGCAGCTCTACTACGAGCGCAACGGAGGACGAGTTCCGATTCGCAGGATTTATAACCGGGCCATTGTGGACGAGTTGCAGCGCAAGCAAGTAAAGCTGGGCTTCGATTGGCGGGACGATCTGAATGTGGAATGGGCGGGACATCCCAACTGGTATTTCCGTATCAGCAAGTTTTCCATTCCGTATCTCCGGCACAAGTCAGTGCCGAAGACATGGTTTCTGGACAAGTTGGACCAGATCCCCGACGATCTGCAGAACTACGCATTGAAACCGCTGTATTCTTTCGCCGGGCTCGGCGTGGTGATTGCGCCGAAGCGAGAAGATATCGAAGCAATTCCCGCCGGAAAACGCGCGGATTACATCCTGCAAGAACGGCTGCACTTTGAACCGGTAATCGAAACTCCGTTTGGCGCCACGAAAGCAGAGGTGCGAGTCATGTACGTGTGGCAGGAACAGTTGCAGGCCGTGCTGACCATTATCCGCATGGGGCGCGGGTTGATGATGGGCGTGGACCAGAACAAGAATATGGAGTGGGTAGGTGCATCAGCCGCGTTGTTTACCGGATAGTGATCAGCAAAAAGGCCGGTAACGCTAGCCGATCCTCTTCACGATGCTGGTTTCGAGTTCCCGTCCATTGGGGCGCCGAAGAAAAAGTCGATCGCCCTCCAATCGGACGGGCACCCGGTCGCCGACTTTCCACTCGCCGGGCAGGTATCCGCCCGCGGCGGCCACGTTGTACTCCCCGGTGTAAACCACGCCTTCGACATTGATGACAACGGCCGGGCGAGTAACCTGTGACGCGGTTTCGCGCATGATTTCGGCCTCCGCCTGCCGCCAATTTTCCAGGTCGTGACCTTCCACCGCCCCGCTTCTCCGATACACTTCCTCGGCACGGGTACGAATCGCCTCTTGCAACGCAGAACGAGAAATCTTGAATTCTTGGTCCATAAGTTAGCCTGGTCTATTGCGCTGGCTAGGTTCATAGTAGTCGCCGCCGCGACGGGCGGGCACAATACTAACTCACAAAAGGACATAGCCGTTGTCAGTTCGGGAACACAAGAGCTGCAAAACGCTTATTTGGAGGCTCAGCTTGCAGCATCTAACTCGCGAGGAAAGCGCCAGTTGACCCAAGTCACTGGGGCAGCCTAACATTACCGCGGTCGGGAGTGTCGTCTTTTCATGATCGGTCAGACTGTGTCCCACTATCGCATCCTGGGAAAACTCGGGGGCGGTGGTATGGGCGTGGTCTATGAGGCCGAGGATCTAAAGCTGGGACGGCACGTTGCACTGAAGTTCATACCGGAAAACCTCGTAGGCGACCCCAAATCGCTGGAACGGTTCGAGCGCGAAGCGAGGGCGGCCTCGCTACTGAATCACCCCAACATCTGCACCATTCATGGCATTGAAGATAACGCCGGACATCCCTTCATCGTCATGGAAAAGCTGGAGGGCGAAAGCCTGAAGCAATGCATCTCCGGGCATGCGGTAGAGACGGAGAAATTGCTGGAAATCAGCATCCAGGTGGCCGACGCGCTGGCCGCTTCTCATGCCAAGGGGATCGTGCATCGGGATATCAAGCCGGCGAACATCTTCCTTACTCCGAGCGGGCAAGTAAAGGTCTTGGATTTCGGGCTGGCCAAACTGGTGCACAACGTCGGCACCGACAGCGACGGAGTGGCGCTGGATAATTCGCTAACCGCTGTGGGCGTGATTCCCGGGACGGCGGTCTACATGTCGCCGGAGCAGGCTCGGAGCGAAGAAATCGATTTCCGCAGCGACCTGTTTTCCTTCGGGGTGGTGATGTATGAGATGTCGACCGGCAAAAAACCGTTCTCCGGCAAGAATTCCCTGCTCACGCTCGATGCAGTCCTGCACGACAAACCAGTTCCGCCAAGAGAATTGAATCCTAAAGTGCCTGTCGAACTGGAAGGCATCATCGGCAAGGCCATGGAAAAGGACCGCAAGCAGCGCTACCAGAGCGCCGCACAGATGAAGGCGGACCTGCAACAACTCAAGCGCGAGAACGAGTCGGGGCAGATGAAGAGCGGACTGCACCCCTCGAAGCTGCGGGTTGCGAGCAAGACGTTTGGCCGCACCGGCAGTCGGTGGCAGTTCTGGCTGCTGCTGGGAAGCCTCGCCATGCTGGCTACGGTGCTGGCGGCGGTGGGAGCCTATTGGCTGAAGCACCGCGAAGTAGCCAGCGCAGAGCTTAAGAATGCGATCGCGGTGTTGCCCCTGCAGAATTTGAATGGCGACATCAGCGTCGATTACCTCAGATTCGCGCTGGCAGATGAGTTGACAAAGGTTCTGAGCTATTCGCGGTCGCTGGACGTGCGACCTTCGTCGGTCACCCGGAAGTATGTGGAGCAGGACCTCGACCCGCACAAGGTAGGTCAACAACTGCGCGTGGGAAGGTTGCTCATGGGGCATTTTATGCGCCAGGGCGAACAGTTGACCGTGACCCTGGAAGCGATCGACGTGACCAACGACCGGCTGCTCTGGCAAGGGACCGCGACCGCGTCGGTGAACGATTTGATTTCTCTGCAGTCGCAATTGAGCACCCAGGTGCAGCAGGGATTGTTGCCTGCACTGGGAGTTGCTGCCGGCACATTGAGCGCGGCGGCGCGCCCGAAGAGCCAGGAAGCTTACGACCTGTACCTGCATAGCTTGGCTTTGCCTCATGATCCCGAGCCCAACAGAGACGCAATCGCCGTGCTGGAACACGTAGTGGGCGAGGATCAAAGTTACGCTCCCGCATGGGAAGAGCTGGGGCAACGCTACTACTATGACTCCCACTTCGGCGGTGGCGGGGAGAAGATGTTCCAGAGGTCCAATGCCGCGTTTGAACGGGCGCTCTCGCTCGATCCGAATGAAGTGTCGGCGGCCAGCAATTTGATCGTCAACCGGGTGGAGCGTGGCGAGTTGGGCCGCGCCTACGACGCAGCTACCGATCTGGTGCGGCGGCGCCCGCAGAGCGGCGAAGCTCATTTCGCACTCAGTTATGTCCTGCGTTACGCCGGCATGCAGGAAAAGGCGGCTCAAGAGTGCAATGCGGCACGATCGCTCGATCCCGGAAACTTCACTTTCCGTTCGTGCGCCTGGGCGTTTATGGAATTAGGCCAGACGGATCGTGCGATGGATTTCGTCCATCTGGATGCAGGCTCGGAGTATGCCAACTGGACAACTCCGTACGTTTATTTAACTGCCGGAAATGTGGCGCAGGCGCGACTGGCCGCCAAGAGCGTCGGAAAATCGCCGATCTACCATCGAGACTTGCTGATTGCGTGCACGCAGGCGCAACGGCCGGCCGATATGGACAGAATTGTAAAGCAGGAGGAAGCGTCGGTGATGACGGAACCGGATCCGGAGGCGTGGTATCAGGTCGGTAGGCTCATGGCCTATTGCGGCCAGAACGAAGCCGCTTTGCGATTGCTTAAGGCAGCCGTTCAGCAAAACTACTGTGCTTATTCGGCTTTGCTGGACGATCCATTGCTGAAGGGCTTGCGTAAGGAGACGGCCTTCGATGAAGTGCTGACCGCGGCAAGTACGTGTCAGGAGACGCTCAAGGAAGGGCACTGACAGTAAGGCCTTTCCCCGTGAGGATCAGCCGCGTTCTACTTTTCGGTTTGAGCCGTAAAATTTGGTGGTGGCTTTGCAGCACTCACCGGAATGTTCCGGTGCACATGGGGGGAAAGAATTTGCGTCTAACCGGGGCTAGGCCCCATCCTTGTAGGGTGAAATATTTGGAATTTAGCCATCTCGCGAGCCGCCTACAGCGGCTTTTCCGGCGTTTCATAAAAACTCGCTCATTCCAAAGTTCTTTCTTGTTCGCGCTGGTAATGTGCCCCTTCCTGCTGGTCGCCTCACCGCAGCGGACTGGGGAAAATTCAGCCCATCCCGCCGCGGCAGCCCCGGCTGCAGAAAACCAACCATCGCTGGTAACGGATTTTCCTCAACTCCCGTATCAGGGATCTCCTCCCGAACTCCCGCAGGATGTAGGGACGCTCGGCTTGCGGCTTATGCTGCGGCGGCTGAGCACCACTGCAGCTCTGATGCAGACGGTGGCCCATCCCGACGACGAAGATGGCGGGATGCTGACGCTCGAATCTCGCGGGCGCGGCGCCAGCGTCCTGTTGATGACCCTGAACCGCGGCGAAGGTGGCCAAAACAAAATCGGCAGTAATTTGTCGGATGTCCTGGGCGTGCTGCGCACGCTCGAACTGCTTGCGGCGGACGAATATTACGGAGTGCAGGAGCGGTTTTCGCGTGTGGCTGACTTCGGCTTCTCAAAGAGTGCGGATGAAACTTTCGCCAAGTGGGGCGGGCACGACATCGCGCTCGCGGATATGGTGCGGGTAATTCGGACGTTCCGTCCGGACGTTCTGGTGGCGCGCTTTTCCGGAACCGAGCGGGACGGCCATGGGCACCACCAGGCTTCGAGCATCCTGACCCAGGAGGCGTTCCGGGCCGCGGCCGATCCGAGACGCTTTCCCGAGCAGATTGCGCAGGGTCTTCAGCCCTGGCAGGCGAAGAAGCTTTACATCGGCAACGTCTGCGGTTTTGGAGCGATGACCTGTCCGGATGCGAACTGGACACTGAAACTGAATACGGGTGAGCCAAGCGCCGATCTGGGCATGTCCTATGTGCAGTTCGCGATGCAGGGATTGCGGCATCAGCTCTCGCAGGGCTCCGCAAATTGGACGGTCGATCCGGGAGATCGCTTCACGTTCTACAAACTGGTGGACTCGGTAAAGCCTGCGAAACTGGATAAGAATGGCCATGAAAAAGATTTCTTCGATGGATTAGACACTTCGTTGCCCGGTCTCGTGGAGCGGCTGGGGTCAGAAGAATCGAAGCTCCCGCGGCTGCGGCGCGAATTAACCGAAATTGCGACCAACGTTGCAAAAGCCACTGAGAGTGCGAAGACGAATGACCTCTCAGCGGCAGCGAACTCCCTGCTGGAAGTTGTGGCCGAACTGAATCAGGCATACGGCGAAGTAGACAGGGCCGATCTAAACCCCGGGATCCGGTCTGACTTGTTGACTCGGCTCGAGGAAAAGCGCGAACAGGCGGAAGCAGCGCTGAATGACGCGTTGAATGTAACTCTGCAGGCGACAGTAGTTTCCCGGGCTGGTCCCGAAGGCCAACCGGTAAAGGAGCCAACGAAGAAAGAAGCGGATGCGATGACCACCGTCTCGCCGGGGCAGGAATTTCTGGTTGCGGTGGATTTTCATAATGGTTCAAGCGATCGCTTGTTCGTCGATGGTTTGAAGCTGGAGGTGCCTGAGGGTTGGGCGACGATTTCCGACAAGACCAAGCGCGTCGCGATCAAACCGGGAGAAAATGAGCGGGCGGTGTTTCGATTGAAAGTGCCGAAAGGTGCGGAATACACGCGGCCCTACTGGCATCGCGACAATCCGGAAACCGAGAGCCTGAATCACGTCGACAACGAAAAATATGCGACGCTTCCGTTTCCCCCGCCGGTATTGCGAGCTCGGGTGGAATACTCGCTTGCCAATGCAAGTGGCGCACACGAAAAGAATGGGATTGGGGCGACCGTCGTAGCAACGTTCAACGACGATGCCGGGAAAGAACGGGCGCGACCATTGGCGGTAGTCCCGGCATTTTCGGTTGCTCTCGAGCCGGGAACGCAGGTGATCTCGACCCACAATGGAGCGAGTTCGACCGTCACCGTGGGCATAACCAGCAATCTGAACCACGAGGTGCACGGTACGTTACGCCTGGAACTCCCCGCGGGTTGGCGATCGGAGCCGGCACAATTAGGCGTGGATGTCGCGCATCGCGGTGAGAAGCAGGATTTTCAGTTCAAAGTCTTCCCTGCTGGTTTGCAGGAAAGCCGAGCGCGGGTGCGAGCTGTTCTGGAAGCGGACGGTGAAAAGTTCAGCGAAGGCTACACGCTGGTGACTCGCGAAGATCTGGGCAGCTTTTACTACTATCAGCCCGCGCGTGCAGCGTGTGAGTATTGTCGACGTAAAGGTGCCGCACGATTTAAAAATCGGCTACGTCATGGGCGCGGGCGACGACATTCCCACAGTACTGAAACAAGTCGGAATGGACGTAACGTTGATTCCCGCGGAGAAACTCGCAAGCGAGAATCTGAGTCCGTACGGAACGATTGTGCTGGGCATTCGCGCCTACGATACGCAGAAAGATGTGGTCACGAATAATAAGAAGCTGCTCGATTACGTTGCGGCGGGGGGAACGCTGGTGGTGCAATACAATACCGGCGTCGGTGATTTTAATAGCGGACATTTCACACCCTACCCGGCCGAACTGAGCCGCGCGCGGGTTTCGGTGGAAGAAGCTCCAGTAGAGATTCTGGCGCCCGACGATGAGGTCTTTCACTATCCGAACGCAATCACGAGCCGCGATTTTGATGGCTGGGTGCAAGAACGCGGTCTCTACTTCATGGACAAATGGGATGACCATTTCAAGCCGCTGCTGGCCTGCCATGATCCGGGCGAGGCGGAGCAGAAGGGCGGCCTGCTGCAGGCAAAGTACGGCAAAGGAACTTATATTTACACGGGATATGCGTTCTTCCGTCAGCTACCGGCGGGAGTGCCGGGAGCGGTACGGCTGTATGTGAATCTGTTGAGTGCCGGGCACGAGAAGCAGTAGCGGTTGCACGCCGAGAACGTCTGAGGAAGGACGACAAAACATGCACGCGGTTCGTATTCATTCTTATGGTGGTCCGGACGTCATGCAGTGGGAAGAACTCCCGGCGCTAACTCCCGGTCCGGGACAAGCATTGGTACGAGTCGAGGCGGCCAGCGTTAACTTTCTTGATGTTCAGAAGCGACGCGGTGAACTTGTTGGACAAGCGTTCTATCGGCGGGCCGGCGCGGGCCAACCCGACTTGCCAGCGACCCTCGGCAGCCAGGGAGTTGGGATCGTCGAGAAACTCGGTCCCGAAGTTCGCAATATCAATGTAGGAGATCGGGTCGTTTTCGTAGGAGATTCATATGCCACACATGCCCTTGCTCCGGCGGCATGGCTTACTCCAGTTCCCGAGGGAATTGGGATCGAGCAAGCGGCCGCTGGCATGAACCAGGGATTCCTGGCTTACGCGTTTACACATTTCGCCTACCCGGTAAAACAAGGAGACTGGTGCCTGATCCACGCCGCGGCTGGAGGAATCGGACTTCTGCTTTGTCAGATGGCAAAGATGCGCGGGGGCCGGGTGATTGGCGTTACCTCGTCCAAGGAGAAAGCCGAATTTGTCACGAGACGCAGGGGCGGACGAAGTCATCATTTCGAAAGAATCTGACATCGCCAAGGAAGCGAGGCGGATCACGGAAGGCCGCGGAGTGAATGTCGTCTATGACGGGGTCGGTAAAGATACCTTTGAAGCCAGCCTCAACAGCCTGGCTCCCGGAGGATATCTCGTGATCTACGGCCAGTCGAGCGGGTACGTCCCTCCGTTTGACCTTATGACCCTGCAGGAAAAGGGATCGCTGTTTCTCACTCGCACGAATGGAAGTCCTTATTTCAAAGAATACCCTCACTACTTGGAGCAGTTCGTGGACTGGCTCAAGCAGGGGAAACTTTCGATACGAATTGATCGCACATATCCGTTGGCGGACGCCGCTCAAGCACATGTGGCGTTTGAGAATCGGCAGGTCAGCGGCAGGGTTTTGCTTCTTCCATAGCTGCAGTGACGGTACCGGGCTTACCGAAAAAATGCAGTCTCCCTCTCAAAACGAATCGAATTCGCACGGCCTGATCCGCGGCATGGGGCTGGGCAGCGCGACCGCGCTGAACATGATCGACATGATCGGCGTGGGACCGTTCATCACCATGCCGTTGGTCCTGAGCGCGATGGGCGGCCCACAGGCCATGTTGGGGTGGGTGGTGGGCGCGTTGTTGGCAGCGTGCGACGGCCTGGTATCTGCGGAGTTGGGCGCAGCAATGCCCGGGTCGGGCGGCCCCTATCGTTATCTGAACGAGATTTATGGTCCGCAAAAATGGGGACGGCTGATTTCGTTTCTGTTCATCTGGCAGCTTTCCTTCAGCGCACCCCTTTCGATTGCCACCGGATGCATCGGCCTCGCAGGCTACGCTGCCTATTACTGGCCTGGCCTCGAAACGGTGTTGGCCACACACACAGCGGCATTGCCCATCCCATGGGCTGGACCGCTGCAGGTCAGCTGGGTTGTGACTCCGGGGACCGCGCTCGCCGTCATCATCTGCTTCTTCACTGTCTTGCTGCTCTATCGGCAGATCACTGTGATTGGGCGCCTGTCCGAAGTATTGTGGCTGGCTGTGATGGGAACTATCGGATGGATTATTTTTGCTGGGCTCACGCACTTCAACGCGGCCCGGGCATTCGATTTCCCCCCAGGCGCCTTCACTCTTTCGCGCGGATTCTTTACCGGGTTGGGTGGGGCCCTTCTGGTCGCTACTTATGATTACTGGGGCTATTACAATGTTTGTTACCTTGGTGATGAAATAAAAGATCCGACGCGCAACATTCCCCGGGCTCTGCTGCTTTCCATTCTGATCGTGGCCTGTCTATATCTAATGATGAACTTGTGCATTCTGGCCGTGGTTCCCTGGCGTGAGCTGGTGCAGGCGGGTCAGAACAACAACGGATTGTACGTTGTGTCGTTGTTTATGCAGAGGATTTATGGGCCGTGGGCAGCGCGGTTGGTGACCGGGCTTGTGATCGTTACCGCATTTGCATCGGTCTTCTCACTGACGCTGGGCTATTCGAGGGTTCCGTATGCGGCTGCGCTGGATGGCAACTATTTCAAGGCATTTGCCAAAGTGCATCCCGTGTACCGCTTTCCCTATGTTTCGCTACTGTCACTCGGAGTGGTAGCGGCTGCGTTCTGCTTTCTGCGGCTCAGGGACGCGATCGCGGCCTTGGTGGTCATTCGCTTGATTCTGCAGTTTCTAATACAGGCGGTTGGGTTGATGGTGTTCCGAGTGACGCGCCCGGATGTGGTGCGTCCGTTCCGTATGTGGCTGTACCCGGTGCCGGCGCTCGTCGCGATTGCGGGATTTCTCTTTATTCTGTTCAATCGCGCGAACTGGCAAAAAGAAATAAGATACGCGGTGGTGATATTGCTGGTGGGCCTGGCGATTTATATGATCCGCGCCTGGAAAGACCACCAGTGGCCGTTTCAATTGCAATCCGAGGGGGAACAGTAATAATGAAAAATAAATTCAGCTGTCTTGCACTTTCCGTTCTGGCGTTGGCGATCGTCTGTTCAGCCCAGGAAAACAAGATGAAGGATGAGCATCGGACCGTCACCCAGGTATTGGACCACAGCGTGACCAATGTCGAGCATGAGTTCACGTCCGCGGCGGAGGCCATGCCGGAAGACAAGTTCGGATTCGCTCCGACCAATGGCGAGTTCAAGGGTGTGCGCAATTTTGGCGAACAAATAAAGCACGTGGCAGCGGTGAACTACATTTTTGGCGCCGCCATCCTGAGCGAAAAGGTTCCGGTAGATGTGGGCGACGAATCTGGACCGGCATCGGTCAAAACGAAGGCAGAGATCCTAACCTACCTGAAGAACTCGTTTGCCTACGTACACAAGGCGATTCAGACCATCAACGAGAAGAATCTGGTAGAGCCGCTGAAGAGCCCGTTCGGAGAAGGATCGGTCACGCGCTTGGGACTGGCCACCAGCGTCGGGGCGCATTGCTTCGACCACTACGGACAGATGGTGGAATATCTGCGCATGAATGGCATCGTGCCGCCGGCGAGCCGTTGAGTTACCTCGCTTTGATCAGGTATCGCGGACGATCGTTTCGGGATTCGAACAAATTGGCCAGATGCCGACGAAAGCTGAGGCCGGGTTCCTGGGCAACGCGGTCGGGGTAGGAGTCTACGGCCCGCAGAAATTTCTGGATCTCCTCCGAGGCTTGCTCGTTACACTGCACGAAACTTTCGCGCGGCTGGACGCGGTTCTGCATTTTCGACTTCATCTCCACTCACCCTGAATGACTTACCCGAGCCTCACTTGAAGCCGCGACCCCTCATGGGACTAACACCACTGGGACGGGTAAGTTTCAATTCGGGGGGAAGATCTAAAATATCCCGAATAGCTTGATCTGGGATATGGCACATTCGTGCCCAATTGAGGGCAACTCTACCACAAACGCAGCCGAATGCAAGGATTCCCGAGCAGTCGCCGGTTCGTGGCTTAGGTTCGAGGTGCGGAAAGGCTCTCGCGCGCTCCGCGTGGAGTGATAGAAGTAAGAAGGAGTTCCGCTCGAAATCCTTTGCCAGCGATATGTGAAGCGACAACTTTTTCGGTTTTCCTCGTCGATATTCGCGGATCGAGAAAAACCACCACCGACGGACCTGCGCCACTAAGCGCCGCGCCCAGAATCCCAGGCTTCCCGGTCAACTCCTGCAGGCACGGTAGCAGCGGGCAGAGCGGAGCGCGATACGGCTGATGGATTCGGTCTTCCAGCGCGGATGCCAGCAATTCATGGCGCCCTTGCATAAACGCAGCCAGCAGCAACATCGAATTCTGAATGTTGACCACCGCGTCGGCGCGGGAATACTCCGCGGGTAGCGCCCGGCGGGCTTCGTTCGTGGACAGGACATGATCAGGGACGGCGAGCAGCAGCGGCCACTTCCCTTTCGGATGAATGCTGACCACTTGCGCCTCGGCCTCTCCCGACATCCGGGCCACTGTGAGACCGCCCATCCAGCATGCGGATGCATTATCGGGATGCTGTTCAAGCCGCGAGGCTTCGCCGATAATCTGCGTATCAGTCCAGCGCATTCGTCCGAAGTGATTGGCCAGCGCAATTCCCGCGAGCCGCGCCGCGGCCGACGAGCCACATCCTTTGCCGATGGGAATCTCGTTCTTGATGCGAAGCGATAGCGGGATAACTTCAGCCTCTCGGCTTTGCAGCATCTCGCGGTAGGTAGTGAGAATGAGATGATTCTCCAAGCCCTCGCAGATTTGAGGATCGCGCCCGGTGGCGCGGATAGAAAACTCAGCTGCTGGCCGGGCGTCGATCCTGATGTAGAGGTCCATCGCCAAGGCGGCAGCATCAAAAGCCGGCCCCAGGTTCGCTGAGGTTGCCGGAAGGGCAAGATGCAGCGCGGATGGACGCTTGCTCTTTTTTTTCTTACTCGTTCGATTTTGCATTAGGGTGAGCGGGAGCGGATTTCTCGGCCCGTTCCAAGGTCTGGATTATGGCGTCTAACGTTGCATCGAGAACGATCGGAGGATGGCGCAACTGGTTCAGTGAGTCGGCTTCGCTCTCGCGCGAGGTGTCCGGAAGAAGATCGCCGCGATGGAATTCCATGGTGAAGTCAGGATCCTTGAGCAGATTTCCGGTCAGAACCAGCACGACGGTTTCATCCGATTTCACAAAACCCTGTCGCACCAATTTTTTCAAGCCCGCGAGTGTAACGGCGGACGCGGGCTCGCATCCAATACCCTCAGCGCCAATTTCTGCTTTGGCCTGTGCGATCTCAACTTCGCTAACCTGCTCGCAGGCGCCGCCGGTCGCTCGAATCACTTTCACAGCCTTTTCCCACGAAGCCGGATTACCGATGCGGATCGCGGTGGCCCGAGTCTCCGCATTCACGCTGATCAAGCGTTTGCCATCAGCTTCGCGCATCGTGCGCAACAAAGCGTTCGCACCTTCCGCCTGAATCACTGACAACTTCGGCAAATGCGGAATAAGTCCGATCTCATGCATTTCGAGCAAAGCTTTGCCAATCGCCGAACTATTCCCCAGGTTTCCCCCTGGCACGATGATGTGGTCAGGCGGATGCCAGTCCAGTTGCTCCAGTAATTCGATGGCGAGAGTTTTCTGTCCTTCCAGGCGGAAGGGGTTTATGGAGTTCAATTGATAGACGGGGGCGCGTTTAACCAGTTCCTGGAGCAGCCGAAGACAGCCGTCGAAGTCGGTGCGAAGTTGACAGGTAAGTGCGCCATAGTCGAGCGCCTGCGATAGCTTGCTCCAGGAGATTTTTCCCTCGGGCACAAGCACCAAACTCCGCATGCCGCCCCGCGCCGCATACGCAGCCATGGACGCGGACGTATTGCCGGTAGAAGCGCAGGCCACCCAGCGATATCCGGCCTGCCGCGCGAACGTTGCCGCCACCGTCATCCCTGCATCTTTGAACGAACCGGTCGGGTTCATCCCCTGATGCTTGCCATAGAGCTGGGACACACCAGTGATACGCGACGACAGCGGAAGTTCGTAGAGCGGAGTATTGCCTTCGCGCAGCGTTACAACATGCCGCTCCGACTCAGGCACTGGCAGAAGTTCGCGGAATCGCCAGACACCGCTGAGGTCCAGTGCAGCGTTCGACAACCGGCGTTCCCGCCATGTCGATTTCAAAGCGGCAGCATTCAAGCTGGCTGACTTCCAGGACAGGTCGGTAATCTCTAATAAATTGTGGCATTGCGCGCAACGAAAATCCTGGAGCGGCAGCGGCGGTAAGCGAACCGCATCCGATGCAGCGAAAGCCGAACCCAGCCTTAGCCGGGCTCGCCCGATGACCTTGCTTATCCGAGTCTCGATCGGAAGTGGCGGAGAGCGGCATGGAGTGGCGGGTTATTTTTCGCCCCGCAGATATTGATCGTTTTTGTTGATCCAGTCGGCGCGCGGCGGAGTGAAAACGTCAAGGTCCACCGTGTCTTCCAGAGCTTCGGCCTTGTGCGGCATGTTCGCCGGAATGCAAAGCACTTCGCCGGCATGCACAACGATTTCCTTGCCGTCGATCCAGAATTTCAAGGCTCCATCCAGAATGTAAGTGAGTTGTTCGTTATGGTGGCTGTGCTCGGGAACGATGCATCCCTTTTTCAACAGCACGCGCGCCAGCATAATTTCCTGCCCGACCACGAATTGCCGCTGCAGGAGGGGATTCAGATCTTCGAGCGGGATCGTGTGCCACGGGATATATTGCAGCGGCGTCTTGCTTGCCGCATGTTTGGTAACGGCGCGCTGAGCCCGCGAGTGGGACTTCATGTCTTTGGATTTCTTGCCAGAGGACTTCTTGGATTTCACTTTGATCGCCATTGGATTCGTCCCTGAATTTCCCGCAAGCCGCAGCTTGGTTAGTGAACTCTGCCTCCGTACAACTTCACGGCGGTGTCATGCAGATAAGCGTGCGCCAGTTCAAGTGCTCGGGATTCGTTGATTTCATTTTCCGAAACCATCTCGGCGAGCGCCGCTGCCAGAGCCATTCGCGACGATTCCGCCCCCAGCCAGTAGCTCTCTTCCGCGCCCAGAACTTCATTGTACGGGAAACAGTCGGTGCCGAAAGTGACCTTGTCGGGGAAAGTCTCCAGCCACATCTTGAGCGTGTCTTTGAAAGCAGAAGGATATTGCGCGAGCTCGCCGAACGAAGAATCCATATAAACATTCTTCATCGCGGCGAGCCAGATGGCTTCACGCTCCAGCGGATAACCGCCGTGGATCATCACAAAGGTTGTGCCGTGATAGCGCGGGTCACGCAGCACGCTCTCCAGGTTCATGATGTTGCTCTGCGATAGATTGAAGTAGTCGCCGATGCCCACCGCGGTGTGAATGTGCACCGGAAGGTGCAAGCGTCCGCCCTCCAGCACGAGATAGCGGAAAATGTAATCCTGGAACGTGCGGTAGTCTTTTTCGCTGGGAATGCCGCCGGTCACATAACGCTGATAAAGGTCCGCAGCTTTGTCGCGGTTCGGATCGCTGAAAGTAGTCGGACGAAAGTAGGCCACTTCAAACTTCATGGCGATGCCGCCCTTGTTCCGGTTGTCTTCGAGCACCCGGCTGATGAACTTCAGATACCCATCAAAGTCAGCCGGGAGCCTCGTAACGTTTTCCTGCTGCATCCAGCGGTGCAGCATTTTCTCCTGCAGCGGAATAAAGACTCCTTCGTCGGGATTGCGTGCGGTCTCGCGCTCGTTGTTGAACGGCCACATGAACGAATCGGCAAAGAACACCCAGGGAAAACGCTTAGGATCGAGGTAGTCCGGCATCATGGCACGGTTGGCAACAGAGCTCTCGGTGTTGATTTTGTCGAGAATCATGTCGAAGTACGCCGTGCCCGCGTATTGTTTCTTCAGATCCGCCTTTTTCGCGACCAGCCACTTGGCATGTTCCGGCGACAGATCCGCATAGGGATAGCCGAACAGAGCTTTGGCCGCGGCAATCAGTTCGGGATTATCATCGCGCGTGCGCAATGCTTCGCTCGCGTCGGGAGGCGCGGCCATGGCGTCAACGTCGGGATCGTCCGAAAATCCCGGGTGAGCGTGATGATCGAAGGCCGGGATCTTTTCAATCTGCGGCAGAAGACGCTGGTAGATCTGCTGCACGTCCGGACCGGGAAAAGGACGGGCCTGAGCAGCGACAAAGGTTGCTGCGCCCGCCATGACGCATAGTGGGACGCCACGCAAAAGTCGAGACGCCAATTTCATATCTCCCTCAGGGGCTGAAGCCCGATTTCATTGCAGCGATTTATCGCAGCGCTGAAGCGCCGCGCCACCCAAAAGACGTCCTAACTTGTCACTAGAGTTCCCTGCCACGCCGCAGACACCTTCACGATTCTTGCGGCCGCCTCTCGCAGATTCTCCACCGATGAAGCAAACGAGAAACGCACAAAGTCCTTGCCTGACGGTCCGAATGCAGCTCCGGGGATGGCCGCGACGCCGGCATCTTCCAATAAGATCCGGCATACTTCCTCAGCGCTGCTGCCAGTGCCACGAATGTCGACCCAGGCGTAGAAAGCTCCTTCGGGAGCTTCGCAGCGAAATCCGGGAACCTGATTCAGGTCATGAACAAACTGTTCCCGGCGGCGGGCAAACTCAGCAACCATGCGCGGTGTAGTTCCCTCGCGATCGCGCAGCGCGTCGATAGCCGCGTACTGCGTGAACTCCGCTACACAGGTGTAGCAATTCACCGCCATCAGTGCCAGTGCGGCCGCCACTTCCGGAGGCGCAACCGTGTAGCCAAGCCTCCATCCGGTCATCGCGAAGCTCTTCGAGAAGCCGTCAATGATCAGCGTTCGTTCTTTCATGCCGGGATACTTCAGCATGGAGTGATACTCGCCGCCGTAATTGATGCGCGCATAAATTTCGTCAGATAGGACCCAGAGATCGTGCTTGACGGCGAGTTCCGCCAACCCTTGCTGGACCGCGTCGGTATAAACAGTCCCAGTCGGATTGCCGGGTGAGTTGGTAATCAGCATGCGCGTGCGCCGCGTAATCTTGGCTGCGACTTCGGCCACATCAGGCTGAAAATGATTGCGCGATGAGAGCTCGAAAGGTACCGGCACGGCGCCCAGCCCGAGTGTGATCGAGGAGTAGCCCGGAAAACCAGGGTCTGGATAGAGCACTTCGTCGCCCGGTTCCAGAAGAACCATCATGGCGAAAAACAGCGCAGCCTTGCAGCCCGGAGCGATTACTACGTTTGCCTCAGAGACCTCGAGATTGCGCGTGCGTTGCAAGTATTGGGCAATCTCTTCGCGAAGTGTAGGCAACCCGGCCACGGGGCAGTAACGGTCTTTGCCCTCGGCCAGCGCTTTGGCCGCCGACTCGACTACCGACGCGCCCGGATGGAAATCCGGCTCCCCCAGTTCGAGATGAATAATAGAACGTCCTTGACCTTCCAGTTCTTTGGCCCGAGCGAAGACCGACAATGCGCCTTCGCCACTCATAACGGACATCCGGGATGCTATCGATCGCATGCTTTCTCCGAGAAAATCTATAACCCTTTATACATGCCGCCATCTACTAATACGGTTTGTCCGGTGATGTACGAAGCGCGCTCCGATGCTAGCCATACAATTGTCTCCGCTACCTCGCGAGGCTCGCCTAAACGCTTCAGCGGAGCATCAGCCGCCCACGCGCCAAAAATCTCCTGCTCGCTTTTTCCTGACGCTGCGGATCGAGCGGTGGCCAACTCTTTGAGCCGATCGGTTGCAGTAAAGCCCGGACCGACGTTATTCACCAGAATACCGTCCTTGCCAAATTCATTCGCCAGGCTCTTTACCAGCCCGACAACCGCAGCGCGCACGGCATTCGACAACACAAGATCGGTAACAGGCTGCTTCGTGGTGATCGACGTGAGCGTAATGATCCGTCCCCACTGCTTGCGTTGCATGTGCGGGATGACTTCACGCGCAAAATAAACGGTGCTGAGAAAATTCAGTTCGAGGGCCCGCTGCCACTCTTCCAGGCTGGCCGAGAGAAATCCTTTGGCAGGCGGGCCTCCAGCATTGGTCACGCAAATATCGACGCCGCCGAATTTCTTGGCGACATCAGCCACAAATCCGCTGACAGCCGCGGCGTCCGTGACGTCGAAGGCCTCGGCCAATACGTCCACCTTATGCTGCGCTTTTATCTTTTCCGCGACTGCCTGCAAGGTCTGTTGATTGCGCGCGCACATGGCCACGCGGCAACCCTCCGCAGCAAACGCTTCCGCCGTGGCGCGGCCAATCCCCTGACTGGAGGCCGCCACAAGGGCGACTCGATCTTTCAAACCAAGATTCATGAAACAGGAATTATAACTGCTGTGGAGCTTTCCTTCTCTTGCCGGAGTTCCGTTACGCAATTAGTCTGGAAGCAGCGAGGCATCCATGAAACGGCACACCCTTCACCCTGAGACCACGGCAGCCCGAGGCGCGGCAGACCTGAACAAGAAGAACGGACCGCTCTCCACGCCGATCTATCAGACTTCCACCTTCGAGGTTACCGATAACGACGAAGAATTGCGTGCTACCCACACCGACCACTTCTATACGCGGTACGGCAATCCGACCAATACAGTTGCCGAAAAAACGATTGCGGCACTGGAAGGCGTGGACGCCGCCTTGACCTTCGCTTCCGGCATGGGCGCGATCACGACCACGCTGATGGCTCTGCTCCAGAGCGGCGACCACGTAGTGGCGCAGCGTGACATCTATGGCGGCGTGAATAAATTTCTCTCGCAATGGCTGCCGAAGATGGGAATTGAAACCACATTTGTCGACACGATCGACTACGAGCAGCACGCCCGGGCGATCCGTCCGAACACGAAGTTGCTCTACCTGGAGTCGCCGACCAACCCTACCTTGCGCGTCGTCGATTTCAAGAAAGTCACTACCCTGGCGAAGCAGCACAAACTGCTCAGTATGATTGATGCCACCTTTGGCACGCCGATTAACCAGCATCCGGCGGAATTCGGCATCGACCTGATCATGCATTCCGGAACGAAATATCTGGCCGGGCACACCGATCTGATTTGCGGCGTCGTCGCCGCGCGGCACGAACTGATCGAACGAATCTGGGAGACGCGCACGACCCTGGGCAATTGCATGGATCCCCACGCCTCGTGGATGCTGGTGCGCGGCTTGAAGACGCTGGCCGTCCGCGTTGCGCGGCAGAACGAGAACGCGCAACGCGTCGCGGAATTCCTCGCCGAGCACGCGAAGGTGCGAAGCGTGCATTACCCCTTTCTCAAGTGCCATCCACAATATGCTGTGGCGCGCGCGCAGATGAGCGGCGGCGGAGGCATGGTCAGCTTTGAGGTCGAAGGCACCGGCGAAGACGCGCGGCGCGTGAGCGAGGCCATGCGCCTCTTTACGCTGGCGCCAAGCCTGGGCGGAGCCGAATCCCTGGTGTCGATTCCAGTTCTGACCTCGCATGCCATGGTTCCCGCCGCAGAGCGCGCCAAGATGGGCGTGACCGAGCAGATGATCCGGC
>CAVXFD010000014.1:0-550891 GCA_963760855.1 uncultured Acidobacteriaceae bacterium
CCGCAGGACGATCCCCCGGGCTTCATACTTCTTGAAGCCCTCGGCGGCGACAGTTAAGTCATAGGAGCCAATGGGTAATGAGCTGAACAGAAAATCTCCGCTGCCATTGCTGGTGCCCGCACGATTGATGCCATGTTCCGAATTCTTGAGCGTGACTTGCGCATTGGCGACTGCCGCACCCGTCGCATCTGTCACAGTACCGGTAATGGAGGCAGTGTCCTGCGCCCAAGCGGCCCCGCACACGGCCAGCATGACGACCAGGAACCCGATTCGCTGCAGCAGTGAGTTGAATTTCATGGTCACTTCTCCTCGTACGCCGTTGCCCCAGGCGATTCGCCCTTCTCTTCCGTCCTGCCCCAACTTCCCGATTCCTCTCATCCGCGTCCCGAAGAAATAATTTATTAAAACGTATGAATAGTGCTTTTATAGGCCATCCGCTGTCAAGAAAAAAGCGAGTCCGCCCCCTGGCGCGGGCCCTAGACTAGGCTGCGGACGGAGCCGCGAACTACCAACTCAGGGGGCACCCGGAGATGGTGAGCGGAAACTTCCTTTTTCTCCAGCACGCACTTGATGCCATCCAGCACGAGTCCTCCGGCGTTTGTGCCCATCGCTTCCATTGGCTGGCGAACGGTGGTCAGCGGAGGCGTGTAGAGCGCCGACGGAGCCACGTCATCGAAGCCGATCACCGAGCAGTGTTCCGGGACGCGCAAACTTCCTTTGCTCAATGCACGGATGGCCCCAAAGGCCGTCATATCATCGAAGGCGAGAATCGCCGTGAATGGACGCTTTTGCTTCACCAGATCTTCGGTTAATTTCTGGCCCATCTCAAAACTGGAATGTGGATCGCGCGATTCCGGCAAGTCGACAATCAGTTTGGAATCGAGTTCTAGGCCGCATGCCTTGGCGCAATTGCGAATGCCGCGCCAGCGCGGCGCACTATCACTTAGAGTTTTCGGACCACGAATAAAAGCAATCTTGCGATGCCCCAGCGAGCAGAGATGCTCGAGCGCCATATAGCCGCCGACTTCATTGTCGACCACTACCGAGCTCATGGCGTCACCCTTGAGCTCACATCCAATAATCGCGGTCGGGATGCTGCTCTTCTCCAGATCGGCAAGCAGATTGATATTCAGAAAAAGCCAGTTCGCCACGATGATCAAACCTTCGATGCGACGGTCCAGCAACATCTCCAGATAGCGCTCGAAGCGGCTGCGTTCGTTATGCACGTCCGTGAGAATCGGCAGATAGGAGGCCTCGTAAAGCGTGTTCTCAATGCCGCGCAGGATCAGCGTGCAATAAGGGTCCGTCATGTCAAAAACCATCACGCCAACCGTGTGGCTGCGCTTGCTGCGCAGGGAACGCGCAAATTGATTGGGGCGATAGCCGAGTTTTTCCGCCGCTTTCTCGATACGCTTCTTGGTAACCGCGGGAATATACCGCGCCAGCGGAGCGTCATTGAGCACAATAGAAACTGTGGTGGAAGAGAAACCGCTTTCCTTCGCAACATCGCGAATCGTGACCATCGAAGCCTTGCCTTGAAGTACCGCGCTGCCAAATCCTGAAATGCATCCCTCGCGCTTGAATTCATTGCGGAGGTTGGCGGACACTACAGCAGAGAGTGAGACCAGTGTCAAGCGTGCAAATTCGATTGGGTTTGCTCGCCTGCCTCATCGTGGCCGGCGTGGCAGTAGCCCAGCCTCCCCAAGTTTCATCTCCGGCGGCGTCGGTGAAGCCTCCGAATAGCGCTCCCATTGCCGATTCTGGCGCGTCCACCGATCCGGCTCAAATTTTTCATTCTGGACAGGAAGCATTGTCCCAAAACCGGCTGGACGAAGCCGAGCGGGACTTCCGGCAAGTGATCGCCCTGAATCCGAAAGCGGGCGCAGCTTACACAAATCTGGGAGTGGTGTACATGCGCCGCAAACAGTGGGCCAAAGCTTTGGACGCGCTGCACACGGCTGAACGCTTGATGCCCGGCGCGGCCGGTATTCGGCTAAACATCGCCCTCGTTTACTTCCGGGAAAATGAATTTCTCAAAGCTATTCCGCTTTTCCAGTCAGTACTACGCGATCAGCCCGACGCTACGCAACCCCGTCATCTGCTAGGACTCTGCTATTTTTTCGCGGAGCGCTGGACGGACGCGGCGAATGAGCTCTCACCGCTATGGGCAGAGGAATCCGCGCAGCTGAGTTATCTCTACGTACTTTCGATTGCAGCCCATCGGTCCGGCATGAAAGAACTGGATGAGCAAGCTACGGCGCAGTTGATCAGGATCGGAGAGGGATCGCCAGAGTTCCATTTATTCATGGGCAAGGCGCACCTGAATCTCGAGCAGTACGATCTCGCCTTATCCGATTTCCAGGCCGCCGCGCAAGCCAATCCCAACTTGACCTTCGTTCATTACAACTTGGGCCTCACTTATTTGAAGAAGCAGGATTACGAGCATGCGCGCGACGAATTTCTGCGGGATGTCTCGGTCGAACCCGACCTTGCTTTCAACTACGACGAACTTGGCGATGTCTACGCTCTGATGCAGCAAGATAACGACGCCGAGAAAAGTTACCGCCAGGCCCTGCGCCGCGACCCTCGCCTCGTGAACTCATATATTGGGCTGGCCAAGATCTACCTGCGCGCGCAAAAATACCAGGAGGCGCTCACCGCCATCGATTCCGCAGGCAAACTCGATTCCGGGCGCACCAACATTCATTACGTCAAAGGGCAGATACTGCTACACATGGGACGCAAAGAAGAAGGCAGGAAGGAGCTGGAAACCTCGGTCCGCCTTGACAACGAACGCCGCGCCGAGCGCCAAAAGCAGGTGGAGACCGGTACCGTACCGTCACCCGAACTTCTTGAGGAGGAGCAATAACAGGCGCAATAAAAAGTTTAATGGTGCAACTTTCCCTTCCCCAGCGATAACCAACCATTTATAACCTCTGCAGGAGAACTAACCCATGAATCGCAACCTCAAAATCGCAGCGATCATCATTGGCGTTTTGATCCTGATCGTGATCATTATTCCCTTCTTCATCGACGCCAATAGCTTCCGCCCCAAGCTGGAATCCGAGTTGAGCGATGCCTTAGGGCGGTCGGTGAAAGTAGGAAACCTTTCCCTCACTTTATTTTCGGGCGCCGTGAAGGCGGACGATATTTCGATCGCGGATGATCCCGCCTTCAGCCAGACCCCGTTCGTGCAAGCTAAGTCTCTGAGCGTTGGTGTCGAGCTCATGCCCCTGATATTTTCCAAGTCGCTCAACGTCACGGAGCTCACGCTCAACCAGCCGGAGATCAGTCTGGTGCGTTCAAAGGATGGAGAGACGTGGAACTTCTCGAGCCTCGGTGGTTCGAGCCCGGCAAAAAAAGCTCAAACCACGCAGCCCACATCCAGCGCAGGCCCTTCTTCCAATCCCAACCTGTCCGTATCCAAGCTCAAGGTCAGCGACGGCAGGTTGACCATCAACCGCGCTGGTTCCTCTGAGAAGCCGCGAGTCTACGACAAGGTAAACATTACCGTGACGAATTTTTCCTTCACTAATTCTTTTCCTTTCAAGATGACTGCCGACCTTCCCGCGGGAGGCACTCTTGAACTCGATGGCACGGCCGGCCCCATAGACGCGAGCAACGCCGCGCTCACCCCGTTGCAGGCCAAAGTTACCGTGCACAAGATGAATCTGGCAGCCTCAGGATTCATCGATCCCGCGTCAGGCATCGCCGGCATTGCGGACTTCGATGGCACGGTTTCCTCTGATGGGCATGAGGCAAAAACCGTCGGCACACTCAACGTTGACAAGCTGCAAGTCGTGCAGAAGGGTGCGCCCGCCGGAAGGCCGGTGCAGGTAAAGTATTCCGTTACCTACGACCTCGCGAAGCAAACTGGAACTGTAACCCAGGGGGAAATCGTTCTGGGCAAGGCCGTCGAGCAAATTGCCGGCACCTATGATGCACATGCAACTCCAACCTCCATCAACATGAAGTTGGACGGGCAAGGCATGCCCGTAGATGATCTGGAAGCGATGCTGCCCGCAGTTGGTGTAACCTTGCCGCCAAAATCACAACTCAAAGGCGGCACCGTGGCCACACATTTTACGATCGTCGGCCCAGTGGACAAGCTGGTCACCACGGGCACAATTCGGCTGGAGAATTCCACTCTCGCCGGTTTCAGCCTGGGTTCGGGTCTCTCCGCCATCTCGGCTCTTGGCGGCAAGGGGGCAGGAGAGAAGGATACGGTAATCCAGAATCTTAGTGCGAACGTACGCGTGGCCCCCGAAGGAACTCGCACCGACGACATCAATCTCACCATCCCCAGTCTCGGGACCCTCACCGGAGCGGGAACCGTGAGTCCCAATAACGCGCTCGATTTCAAAATGAAAGCGGACGCCATTCCTTTCCTCGTCCAGGGAACTACTTCCGATCCGAAGTTCATTCCCGACGTAAAGGGCATGGCGGGCAGTTTGCTGAATAACGCTCTGGGAGGAAAGAACGCGCAGAAGAATCCCCTGGGCGGCTTGGGTGGACTGCTTAAGAAATAATAAGGATCGAGATGCAAATCTTTTATCCGAGAGCGACGGGGGCCCCCGTGCGCGTTAGATCCCGTCACACGCCACGACGCTAACTGTCATTGTTCCAAACACTTCGGAACCTCCCTGAAACTTTAGTAACTTGCGGCGAGCGGTACCTAAGTTGCTATCTTTGAGTTCGTTGACAACCCCAGCGTTCCAGACCATACTCGCGCAAAAGCCATAGAAAATTTGTACTTGCAGGCCCGCGATTGGGAACGAGTGAGTTCTGTCACCGTAAAATCGCTTGCATTTGCGTTTGGCTGAGTGGGCTTTCACCGTGTCATCACAGGAGGATCTTGGTGTCGAAACCATCTGCTTCTAGACGGATCTGTACTTCTTGCGTCGTCGCCGCTGTTGCCATGATTGCGGTCGCTCTTCTCGCCTTTTCCCCGGCCAAACATCGAGCGGCACATGCACCTTCGTCTCCGTCTCCGGCGTCCCAGGCAAAAACACTTCCTCCTTCCACGCGCGAGCATGTAAAAGCCAGCTTTGCCAGCCTTCCGCTGGGGTTCGAGCAGAACCTTGGGCAGACTGATCCGCAGGTCAAGTACATGGCCCGCGCCAACGGCTACACTCTCTTTCTGACGAACCATGATGCGGTGTTCGCGTTTCATGGCAAAACCTCCAGGACCGAGCCGGTCATGAGCCGTGCCGTGCCAGCGTCGCAGACCAAGAATGGACCGCATGCTCAATCGGACTCAGAAGCCGTCGTTCGTATGCAGTTGGTCGGTGAAAATACCAACCCACTCCTTAGCGCCAGCGACCAACTACCCGGCAAAAGCAACTACCTTCGCGGCAAAGATCCCAAGAACTGGCACACTGGCGTTTCACAATACGCCCGCGTCTCCTATAAGAATATTTATCCGGGAATCAACCTGGCCTATTACGGTGAGAAGAGCAAACTGGAGTTCGATTTCATCGTCGCCCCACAATCAAATCCCGCTCCCATCAATCTCGCATTCAACGGCGCGAAACAGCTGGCTACCGACGCATCAGGAAATCTAATCGTTTCTTCCGGCGCAGGCGACGTGGTGCTCCACAAGCCGGTCGCTTACCAGCAGCAGAGCGGCACTCGTCAGCCCGTCGACGCCCGCTTCGTTCTGAAAGCTGACAATCAGGTTCATTTCGAGCTGGGCAACTACGACCACAGCCGCGAACTGGTCATCGACCCCACCGTCACGTATTCGTACTCCACTTACCTGGGCGGAAGTACGGAAGACGATGGCATTGCAATTACCTTTGACAGCACTGGCGCCGCTTACGTAACCGGGCAAACGGACTCCTCCAACTTCCCCATCAAAGGGGGACTGACTCCTAACGTGCTTGGTGACAATTTCGCCGTCTTTGTGACCAAGTTTGCTCCAGGCGGAGCAAGCCTCTCCTACTCCACTTTCGTCGACGGCGGCGCCAGCGACAATGGCGCTAGCATCGGAAACGCCATCGTGGTCGATCCTTCCTGCAGTACTCCTCCCTGCAATGTATTCGTCGCGGGCACCACATCATCCTCAGCCCTTTTCCCCAACTCCGTTACTGCGGGAGCGTTTCAGAACTCCAACGCTGGCGGTCAGGATGCCTTTGTATTTGAGCTTAATTCCACTGGAACCTTGTTCGTCTACGGCACTTATCTGGGCGGTTCCGCGATCGACATTGCCAACGGCCTGGCTGTGGACGGCTCCGGGAATGTTTACGTCGTAGGTTCCACAGGCTCATCGGATTTTCCCCACTCATCAAATCCGCTTCAGGGCTTCGTTTCACCCGTCGATGCCTTCGTGACCAAACTGAATCCTGCCCTTGGCTCTAACGGTTTGGTCTATTCGACATGGCTAGGCGGAGGTATCAGCGACCTAGCCGATGCGGTAGCCTTGGATTCTAGCAATAATGCCTACATCACCGGTGCCACGAGCAACCCCCAATTCCCGACTACCAACGGGGCATTCCAAACCGCGTGCAACTCATGCACGAACAATCTCCACAATGCCTTCGTAACCGTCATCAATGCCGCCGGAACCGGCTATGTTTACTCGACTTTCTTGGGTGGCACGAATGACGATGAAGGTCTTGGCATCGCCGTTGACTCCTCG
This sequence comes from uncultured Acidobacteriaceae bacterium, assembly GCA_963760855.1. GTDB lineage: Bacteria > Acidobacteriota > Terriglobia > Terriglobales > Acidobacteriaceae > Sulfotelmatobacter. The sequence continues at coordinate 6,641 of CAVXFD010000014.1, forward strand.
GGTGATGCCTATGTCACAGGACAGACAAGCTCGACCAGCTTCCCTGTGCAGTCGGCACTGCAGCATACCTATGGCGGTGGCGCCACCGACGCCTTCGTCACGAAACTGACCCCCACGGGAAGCGCTCTGGTTTATTCGACCTTCCTCGGCGGCGGTGCAAACGATGTGGCCACAGCCATTGCGCTCGACGAAGGCAACAACGCCTACGTTACGGGGCAGACCGGGTCGACCAACTTTCCAACGGCGAGCCCGACTCAGTCCCTTCTTAACGTGACTGGAGGCAGCGGTTTTAACGACGCCTTTGTAACCGAACTCAACTCCGCAGGCACAGCATTGATCTTTTCTACTTTCCTGGGCGGTTCGCTCAATGAGAACACTCCACCGGGCGGAGGGCCGGGTGTTTTGGGCGGCGGCATCGCAGTCGATAAGCCCGGCGCCAACATTTACGTAACCGGCAACACCGACTCCGGGGACTTTCCACTTGTAGCGGCGTTTCAAGGATATAAAGGCACGTCGCCGCCAAAGATCAACGCCTTCGTAACCAACTATTCCCAGCCGACGTTCACCGTATCGGCCACGGCGTTGAGCCCGGCGTTGGGAATCCCAGGGATCACTGCGACGTCTACCGTCACCGTCGCTGCAGTGAACGGCTTCACCGGAAGTGTGAGCCTGTCTTGCGCGGTTTCAGGCCCGTCGAATGCAGTCTCTCCGCCGACCTGCCAGTTCGGAACACCCACAGTCACGGGAGGCGCCGGAACGTCGACGCTTACGGTCACCACCACCGGGACCACCAGCGGAGGCGTCTACGCAATCACAGTGATCGGCACCGGCCCTCTGGGCATGACTCACTCGGCCACGGTTACTCTGACAGTGAATGCCGCGAACTTCATAATCTCAGCTACCTCACCCGCGCCGGTAGCACCCGGAGGCACCGCCACCTCGACGGTCACTTTGACGTCCTTTGATGGGTACGCCTCACCCGTGAACCTAACCTGCTCTGTGGCAGGCACCGGCTCTCCGCTGCCGGCGTGCACCGTAACGGGCGCTACTTCGGTAACACCAACCGGCACTTCGACGGTCACCATCACCACAACCGCGCCCGGCGCCGCGTTGATCCGTCCGAGGAAATTCTTCTATGCGATGTGGCTCCCGATCGCCGGACTTTCCCTGTTAGGCATCGGCTTCAAAACTTCTCGTTCGCATCGCAAGAAATTGCTGGGCCTCCTGCTTCTCGGGATGGTCATGGCTGGCTTGTTCTTGCTGCCGTCCTGCGGGGGCAGCAGTTCGGGCGGAGGTGGTGGCGGCGGAGGAACTTGCGCAGCCGTACCCAGCGCGCCGAGCGGGCTCGCTAGCGCGAGTGGGTCGACAACCCAGACCGGAACTACGCTGACTTGGACAGCCGCAACCGCTGGCGCGAACTGCAGCGTAACCGGCTACACCGTCTATGAGAATGAGAATGGCAATTACACCTCCATTGGCACAGCTACCAGCCCTACGTTCAATGTGACCGGCTTAACTCCGTCGACCACCTACAGCTTCACGGTCGCAGCCAGCGACTCTTTCGGGATGTCCGCTCAGAGCTCGCCAGCTTCGGTTACCACACTCACGGCCGGAACTCCGATTGCGACCTACACCATCACCATCACCGGCACTGGTACTGATTCGGCGACCACCACGCACTCCACCACGGTGAATCTAACCGTCAACTAACCCCTCACATCATCCAACTCCCCGGCCGCCTCCCGCGAGGCGGCCGTTCTTTTTTTGGCACCTGCGATTGGCACGAGCGGCTACTCTAGTCTAAGATTCTTATCTAACGCATTCTGCTAGAGGACTCATATAACACTGACTTTGCAGGTACCCATGGCCGGCAGGATTCTTTCCTGCCCGGGCGGGCAGCGTTTGCGCCATTGGAGGAATCGAAGGTAGTGAGTTTCCATCCACCCATGTTGAATTCCAGGCAGGTTATCCGCGCCATCGTCGTCGCCCTGTTGCTATCTTTACTCGCGGCCCACGCTCCACTTGCTGCCGCTCAAAACTTCACGCTGGCTTCTTCAGGGTTCACTCCCGCCGCCGGTGTCGAGTCAAATAGCCAAGCCCAGGCCGTTATCGCCGTCAGCGCACCTCCGCCCCCCAACATTAACCCTGGCTCGGTGGCCTTAGCCTGTACCGTCCAGGGCGCTACTCCTCTTCCGGTCTGTACCCCCAGCCCTCCATCCGTCACGCCTAACGCCACACCGTCGATCACTGTCACCACAGCGGGCGTATCGCCGGGTACATATCCCGTCACCGTCACCGGTACTGCTGGTTCTGTGAGTCAATCTGTCACCCTATATCTCAATGTGATCGTCACTCCCCAGGCCTACACCCTCACGATATCCAACGCTATCAGCCCAGGCACGGTAGTTGCCGGATACGGCGCGCAAGCAACGATCACGGTAACGCCCATTGCCAACTACACGGGAAGCGTCACATTGTCTTGCCTCTCCATCACTCCTCCCGTACCTGCTGCCCCTTATTGCTCTTTCACGCCGGCAACGGTCGCCATTGCCAGCGGTACCCCTGCTAACTCCGTACTCACCATCTCGACCTACGGAGTCTTGCAGAATCAGGCCAAACTTGCGCTCCCGCGAATCTTTTATGCTCTTTGGCTCGCCCTCCCCGGCCTGGCTCTCGGAGGAATCGGCGTCAGCCGGCGACACCGGAAAAAACTGTTGGGATTGCTCCTGCTCCTCGCGCTTGCCAGCAGCATTCTCGTTCTGCCCTCCTGCGGCGCAACCAACGCGACATCGAACAATAGCAACGGCTTGATTACTCCCAAGAACACCTACACTGTTACCCTGACAGGCGTCGATGCCAACGGCATATCTCCGAGCAATACCACCACTACTACCACCGCGGCCACCGTCAGCCTCACCGTGAACTGAGACGGGGCGCAAAGACCAAGATGAAGACGCGCCAGCCGGCTCCCCAATTCCGCATGGCGTCATCTCCACTGGCCACCTTGATGCGCAAGGGCCGTCCTTTCCGAACCGTTCTCTTGCTGGCACTGATCATTTGCCCGCTCGTTTCAGCCACGCCTGCCGCAGACAACGAGAGTGACAATAAGCATAAAGCCGTGACCTTGCGCTGGAGCGAAACTCAGCCCGGCTGCACGTTCTCGTCCGGCGACGATGGTAAGTATCGCTACGGCCTGTGGTCCGGCGACATCGGTGTCGTGTTGGCAGTGGACGCGCGTGAGGTTCAAATCATTCGCCACCGCATTGAGCCAATCTTTGGAGTCTTTCTGACGATCCGTTATCGGGGAACCGGTGGCGTGGACGTCAGCCCCGGCGACACTACGCTGCAGTTTGTGAAGCACTTCAAAGTCGTCCAGTCCGCTCTGGACCCTGATGATTACACAGAAAAGATTCAGGCGGACGCCGACGCGCTCGACGACCAGACCAGGCGAATCATCGAGAAGCATCCTGAACAGAAACAGGCGCGCCAAGCGCGCCTGCAGGACTATCAAAAATCCGTAAGCGAACTCATCGAGTTCCTCAGCAAGCACAGCCTGCCCGCGGCGCATCTGGATCCCGGGAATCAGGAAGTAACCGGCTGGGTATTCTTCAATACGGCAAACAAATGGCTCGGAGGATGGAAGGCACAGGAGGAATTCATTCTGCGCCTTCCGCTGGACGGTAAAGTCTTCGAGTTCCCTTTCAAGCTGCCACCGAAGGCAGGTGAACTCCTGCTGCGAAAACGCGAGTGATCACCGTCCGCACCTTCAAACAGCTCTCAGGAAGCCGCGCGCCGCGTCTGCCGCTGCATCTCAGCTGCCTGTTGCATGACGATATCGCGAAGCGAAACCAACCCGCGGAGCTGTTTGCCTTCCACAATAGGCAAGTGCCGGAATCCAAATTCGTGCATGATGAAAAGGCACTCTTCCACGCTCTCATCCACATTCACGGCGCGCGGGTTGGCGGTCATTACTTCTGAGACAGCCGTGTGCCCAGGCGTGCGCCCCACTGCCACAACCCGGTTCATAATATCGCGCTCGGAAAAAATCCCGGCCAGTTCGCCGTTGCGAAGCACTGGCAGAGCTCCGATGTTATGTTCCATCATGAAGCGCGCCGCCTCCAGCACTGTGCTGGCAGCATCAATGGAATAAATCTTTCGGTCTTTCAGCAGTTCGCGGAGCGTCAACATAAAACCCCTCCCTGAGGATTCCACGCGAGGATAAGACGAGGCAGCCCAGGCCCCCACGGCCCGGTGAATTCGTAGGCGGCACCACTTTACCACAACTGCATCACGCCCGAGGAGTCCTAGCCCGCGTCGGGACAAAAAAATCAGGCGGCCTCGAAGAGGCCGCCTGCGCGTAGGGTTAAAAGATCCCTAGAAGCGGAACTGCGGTCCCAAACTCACCCGCAGGTTGTTGTGGGCACCGTTCAGAAAGTAGATATCGTCGCCAACTTCGGCACGTACTCCAATCGGTCCCGCAAAAGCTTCGAAGCCGCCGCCCGGATACACCGCAAATTGTGTGCTGCCGCTACTCAATCCCACGGAGTTCGTAAAACCCGCAGTTGCGCTGTTATTGGTAACGCTGAAATTTTCAAACCCGACTTTTCCAGTCACAAAGACTCGGAACGCTCCCGATCCGGTCTGGAATTTCGGACCAAAGAAGCCGTGCAGCGTCCGCAACTTCGTGTTCACGAGTTCGGTCGAGATCCCGTTGCTGTAGGTTTGCGTGTAGCTCCGCTGGAAGTCATAAGCCATCTCTGCTTCCAGTTGAACCCATGGAAGGATGCCGACTGCGGCCCGCCCGCCGATCCCCGCAAAATTCTCCACGGGCGTTGTGTCCAGCCGAAAATAGTCAGCAAATGCACCGACCTCGATATGGTCGGCGTGATCTTGCGCGAACAGCGCGGGTGCCCCAAGCAACAACAGCATAATCATGATAGTGAAGCCTAAACAGCGTTTCATGTCGTCAACCCTTCTTCGCGTTTCATTTCATCCCGCACACACTGCTCCCGCTGCCTGGCGGAGGTTGCGGAGAGAAAAGCAGGAGCGGAACGTGCAACTCAGATGAAGAATGGTCGAAGAAGGTTGCTGGGCGCGGGTTTTGGCGGGTACAGCCGCCGGCGACGCCGTACCCGCACGTATATCGAGTACCTGCCTTACTGTAGATGGTTCACGCGGGCCGGGCTCGCGTCGGCGCTGCTATCGCCTCGCGGTTTGATCGAGACCACAACATACTCGCGCTCTTTGCCCTCGCCTTCGACCCGCAGCAGCATCATGTTTTTCTGCAGGCGGAACTGCGCGTTCTGGCCGATCGGCAACAGCGCAGAATGCTTGTCATCCTTGGGCCGAACGCGATAGAGAACCTGCTCGGTCTGCACTACATATTCCTGGCAGAGCAATTCCTGCGATTTCCCTTTCTTGGCGTTCTCGTTCGTCCCGCATTGCACCGAATCCATTTGCAGCAACTTCCCATCTTGATAGGCCTTCAGATCTTTGGCGAAAGCTGCTGCCGCCAACAAAATCGACGCCAAAAGGACTGACTTGTATCGCATGCAACCCCCAGTGAGTATTGACGGACTGATTCGGAAAGTCCCGCTAGACCCAATCCGACCGGCTAGCCAAGATATCCGTCACATGAATTGTTTCTAACCTGGGGATGGTTCGTTAGATTACGCAGGTATCGACCGGACGTAACTTGGACAGGGATGCAGGCGGTTACCCGCGTCGTTGAAAGGCCGCGAGCATCAGCGCTCGACCAGGCCTTCTAAAACGGAAAAGAATTCAGGATAGGAGATCGCGGCGCACTGGCTACCACGAATCGAGGTCTCGCCCTGCGCTCGCAGCGCCGCAATACTAAAAGCCATAGCGATGCGGTGATCGCCAAAAGAATCCAGTTCAGCGCCGTGCAGCGCCTGGCGCCCCGGAATTCTTAAGCCATCTTCCCGCTCCTCTACCTCTGCTCCCATGGCTCGAAGATTGATCGCAATCGATGCGATACGGTCGGACTCTTTCACCCGCAACTCCTTCGCATCCCGCACCTCGAGTCCCTCCTCCGTGTAGGGAGCAATCGCTGCCAGCACGGGAATCTCATCGATCAGAGCGGCCGTGTCGGCTCCAGCGATGGTTGCGCCCCTCAGCCGTGCACCTTCTACTTGAAGCGTACCCACCAGTTCGCCGTGAAGCTCTTCCAATTGCGTGACTGAAATGCTCAGGCCCATCTGCATCAAAATATCGAGCAGCTTCGCGCGCGTCGGGTTCATCAGCAAGTTTGCGACGGTGAGTTGCGAGCCGGGAAATAGACCTGCCGCACACAGAAAGAACGCTGCGCTGGAAAGATCGCCGGGGACTCGAGCCTGGATGCCGCCCAAACGCTGCCCCCCTCGAATCCGCACTTCGTTCCCCGTACGCTCTAGGGTCGCGCCAAAGGCTCGCAGCGCCACTTCTCCATGATCTCGCGTTCGCAGTGGCTCTTCGATGCGCGTCTCGCCATCCGCCAGAAGGCCCGCAAACAACAGGCAAGTTTTTACTTGCGCGCTGGCGACCGGCATTTTGTAACTGATCCCCTTCAGCTGGCCGCCGCGGATGTGCAGCGGCGGTCGTCCGTTTTGAGAGCTGATTTCCGCGCCCATTGCCGTCAGAGGTGCAATCACGCGCTCCATCGGCCGGCGCGACAGCGATTCATCCCCAGCCATTTCGCTGGAGAATTTCTGTCCCGCCACAATGCCACTCAACATGCGGATCGTCGATCCGGAGTTGCCGCAGTCCAGTGCTTCTTGCGGCGCGGTCAACGACAGCCCGCTTCCCTGCACTTCGATAGTGTTGTCGGCGCCATCCTTACGCTCCCATTTCACACCCAGCGAGCGGAGGCACCCGAGCGTGCTCGCGCAGTCCGCGCCCGTCGAGTAATTTTCCAGCCGCGACGGCCCCTCGGCAATCCCCGCCAGCATGGCGTAGCGGTGTGAAATGGACTTATCGCCGGGAAGACTGACACTGCCGCGCACGTTGCGCGCTCGGCGCACAATGATTTGTGAATCATTTTTCATCGGAGAATCGACTGACAATTCTTAGGCGAGAGCCTTAGCTTCAGCGCTAGCCTCACGCAGGATATCCGGCGGAATCTCTTTCAGCCTCACGCCAAACTCAAACATCGGCGTTTCCACGCCGCGTCCCCAGCGCGCCGGCTCCCAGTGCGCACGCACATACCTCACGTCAGGATGCGCCGTCAGGTCGAGCAACAGCGGAGACTGCCCGCAATAAAACTTCTGCGGATACGATACCAGCGCCTTCGTGCCCCACGTCGCACCATCCGTGGAACCATAGAGGGCTAGGTCGAGCGACTCCTGCTCGATGATTTTTGTGATTTCCAAGGTCAAAAGAAACACGCGACCGGTCGCACCGCCGATATCGACAGCCGGACCGTCGCCTTTCCCACTCACTACCGTTTTGTCGTTTACTAAAACCGTATCAATCATGGCGAGAGGATTCTAACAAAGGCTGCGCCGCTAGTCAGTGAGCCTGTTTCACATCTTGGACCCTTGCCTCTTGCGGCAATCCTCGCACACACCGTAGATCTGAAAGGTATGGCGCGTAGTAGCGTAGTTGTAACGGCGTCCGATTTCCTGTTCCAGCAAATCGACTTCGCGAGAAAAGAACTCCACTGAGCTGCCACACTCCGTGCAGACCATGTGGTGGTGGCTGCGCCGGTTGTACTGGTGTTCGTAACGGGCGATGCCATCGTGGAAGGCCACTTCGCTGGCGAGTCCACACTCCGCCAGCAACTTCAAGGTGCGATAAACCGTGGTGTAGCCGATGCCCGCATCCTTCTTTTGCACGAGCCGATGGAGTTCGTCGGTAGAAAGATGGTCGCGGGTCTCCAGAAATGTGCGCAAAATGGTGTCGCGCTGCGCCGTCTGCTTCAGGCCAACACGCTTGAGATGCTGGTGGAGGATGTCCTGGGCCTCGCGTACCATCTCGCGCGAGATGGAGGGCTGGTCATCGATACGCTTTTGCAACATGCGAGGTCAGGATAGCACCCGACTAAGTTGAAAATGAAATTCATTTTCAGCAAGCGACTCGCGCCGAGCTGCCTCTCTTCATTTGTGCCGCCTGCCCATCTCCCCTAAAATCAATCTGCTCATGAATACTTTCACCGCAACCGGAGTCCGCGTCTCGCGGCGCTCCACTGGACTTCGGATTGTCCTGTGGCTGCTGGCAATTTTGCTGCTGGCGGCCGCAGGCGCAGTTGGTTACGCCTATTTCATCGCCCGTTCAGCCCTGCCTCAACTGGATGGAAACCTCACGGTGAAAGGGCTGTCGGCTGCCGTAAAAGTAACGCGAGACGGTCATGGCGTCCCCGCAATTGAGGCCTCCACCCTGGACGATTTATTTTTCGCGCAAGGCTACGTCACAGCGCAGGACCGGCTGTGGCAGATGGACGTGATGCGCCGCTTCGGCGCCGGAGAACTCTCCGAAATTCTCGGCGAAGGCACGCTCAAGATCGACCGTGAGCAGCGCATTCTCGGCTTGCGGGCGGCCGCAAAGAAATCTCTCGGCCTGGCCAGCCCGCGCGACCGTTCTTACTTTGACGCGTACGCGCGAGGCGTGAACGCCTTCATCGAAACCCGTGCCAACGCGCTCCCCATCGAGTTCCGCATCCTGAAGTACCGGCCAAAGCCGTGGCAGGCGGAAGATTCCATCGTTATTGCCAACCAGATGGTAAAGGATCTCAACTTTTACACCTTCCAGGACGTGCTCCGGCGCGAGAAGATTCTGGCCAAGCTGGGGCCGGAATTGACGGCCGATCTTTACGTGAACCGATCGTGGCACGACCGGCCTCCGACCGTTATGCGCGAAGACATCAATGATCAGCAGAATCAGGGCGACTCCGACGACGATGATGATGACGACGATGATGACGGGCCGGACAATGCGGTGACACAACGTGACCCTGTTCTCGAAATCTGGGCGCAGCACGCCCCCGAAGCCGTGAACGGATCGAACGATTGGGTGATCTCAGGAGCACACTCGGTCACCGGCAAGCCACTGCTCTCAAACGACATGCATCTGGGGCATCAGATGCCGAACCTGTGGTATGAAGCGCATCTCAAGTCCGGTGCGCTGAATGTCGCGGGCGTAACTCTACCGGGCATGCCATACGTGATCGTTGGCCACAACCAGCGTGTTGCCTGGGGATTCACCAATGTCGGCCCCACCGTGACCGACGCCTTCATCGAGACCTTCAACGCACAGGGTGCCTACCAGACGCCGCAAGGTTGGCAGCAGCCGGACCACCGCCAGGAACTGATTCACATCAAAGGGAAGCCGGACATGACCGTGGATGTAACGATTACGCGCCACGGACCAATCATCAGCGAACTGATTCCCGGCGAAACTCGCCGAATAGCACTCCGCTGGACGCTTTACGACGGCCTGCACATGCCGTTTTTTGATGTCGACACCGCGCTGAACTGGGACGAATTCCGTAAGGCTTTTTCGCAACTCGACGCACCCGGACAAAACGTCGTCTACGCTGACGTTGACGGAAACATCGGTTACCAGGCAACCGGGCACGTTCCGATTCGCGCTTCAGGCGACGGCAGTCTCCCCGTCAACGGCGCCGACGACGCCCACGAATGGACCAGTTACGTCCCTTTCGACAAATTACCCAGCATCTACAATCCTCCGTCGGGCGTGATCGCCACCGCGAACGGGCGCATCACGCCCGATGGCTATCCATATTCCATCAGCGTCGAGTGGGAGGCGCCATGGCGGACCGCCCGGATTTATCACGTGTTGGAATCAGGAAGAAAATTCGCGGCCTCCGACATGCTCGCGCTGCAGAACGATGTACAGTCAGAAAACGATCTCTTTGCTGCCGAACGTTTCGTGTATGCCGTCGACCACGCTGCCAAGCCTTCCCAGCGGGCGAAGCAAGCCGCTGACCTGATGCGCAACTGGGATGGCCGCATGCTGGCCTCGGCCACCGCACCGACCATCGCCGTGCGCTCTGCTGCGGAACTCACGCGCTTGTTGCTCGAACCACGTTTGGGACCGGCTCCCGATCCGAAGCAACTCGACGACCAGATGGTTTCGACATTGAGTTGGAAGAGCTACGAGTGGCAGATGCGTTCGGTATGGCTGCAGAACGTCATGCTGCACCAGCCTAAGCGCTGGCTACCGGACAAATATCCCAATTACGAGGAGCTGCTGACTGCTGCAGTCGAAGCGGCGGTAAATAGTCAAGATGCCCCGAAGGATTTGACTTCGTGGCATTGGGGCAGCGTCAATACCGTCAATATCGAGCATCCAGTACTAAGCAAGATCCCTCTCCTGCGACGTTGGAGCGCGCCAAATTTGAATCAACAATCGGGCAGCGGCTTCACGGTGAAAGCCGTCACCCCCCACCATGGACCGTCGGAACGCTTTACCGCGAACCTCGCCGACCTCGATCAATCTACCTTGAACACTGTGACGGGCCAGGGCGGAAATTTTTTAAGCCCCTACTACATGGATCAATGGAAAGCCTGGTATGAGGGTTCGACTTTCCTCTTGCCGTTCACGCCACAAGCCGTAGAGAACTCGGGCGCACACCGGCTCGTTTTGCAGCCAGCAAGATAGGACCGACCCTCGATCAAGCAAGCGCAATCAGAAAAAGTCAATCGCCTTTACGTCTGTCACAATCCCGGTAATGACAATAGTGCCAGTAGTGATGTAGTCCGTGTCCAATAAAGTATCGGTCGTCGTGTTGTACACCCGGAGGTTGCCGCCTTCGGCAACGTACTCCGCATAACGAGTACTAAAGCCCTGCAGACCGGTCACATCCCCGTTGTCCGGAGGAACCACCACACTCGAGTTCGTGGTGTTAAATATCGAGAGGCAGCCGCGCACTTCCCCTTGTTGATTATTGACATTGCCGATGTTGGTGCAATCCATCGAGCCTATGAAAAGTTGGCCGCCCAGGCCCATGTCAATACGGTAGTGGTAGCCGTCGGTGATGACAGCACTGCCGGTGACCGTCATCGAACCGAGGTCCACGACATCGAGGCGTCCGCAGGTCGTCGCCGCTGTGTTCTGGCCTGTACACAAGTTATTAGTCGGCGAATTGCCCGCCACGTACAGGGTTGAGCTGCTCATAAACGCAATGGTTGCTCCGTCCACCGGAACCAGCGTTCCCAGTGTCAGCGTGGCCATGTTCAAAACCTGTACGCTGGCTTGCGTTCCTCCACACTCGGCGCCGCAGTTCAGCACGTAGGCGATACTTCCATCCGTACTGAAAACCGCGTTCACCGGACGGTCAAACCCCGTAACCGTCGTGGTCACCGGACTGCCGCTGTTTATCAGGGCTGGCGAGATCACGGTCACCGCATTCGAGTCGTTACTGAAAGCCAGAACCTGCGTCCCGCTCGGATTCGATGCCACCGTCTGCGCGCTGGGCACATTGATCGTAGCCGTGATGCCTCCGGACGTAAGATTCATTGCCACCACTGCGCCGGGCGCTGTCCCGTTCAGCGCAGCCGAAGGAACCGCCGCATAACCCGCGCTGGAAACCGGGACAACCATGCTGGTCGTGGACCCCGGAAGTTGAATCGTGCCGGTCAATGTCTCTTTCAGCGTGTTGACTACGTCTACCTTGTTGCTTGATGCATCAAAAGCCAGCACGACAGACCGCTGCGGATCGAGAGCCATGAGGCCCGGAGATGTACCGGCGCTGATTCCACCTCGCCCCAAGGTATCGAATTCACCGTCGACGATGATCAGCCCGCCAGCGGCCGTGGGGGTCGAGGCGCTCTGCGAAGCCAGAACGCGTTCGGTTAATCCACTGGGCGGTTTGCCACCACTCGATCCGCTACTGCAGGAGACAAAACCCAGGGTGGCTATTGCGAGTAGAGCATGCAAAAGAGCGGATTTCTTCAAACGTCAAGCTCCTAACTACAGGAAAACCAGAGATTTAAGTGTGAAATAGCGGATTATAGCAGAGCCTCAGAAACAACACCGCTCGGCCTTCATGCCTTCGCTTTCGCCGCGGGATGCCAGAATTTGCATTCATCTTGTATTCTCTACTATATGGCGGATGACATCCTCGCACGCATCAGGCAGTTCCCCGTTCTCTGCGATGGCGCGATGGGAACTCTCCTGTATTCCAAAGGCGTCTTCATCAACCGCTCTTATGACGAGTTGAATCTCTCCCAGCCCGATCTGATTCGAGGCATTCATCACGAATACCTGCAGGCCGGAGCCGAGATTATTGAAACCAATACTTTTGGCGCGAACTCGTTCCGGCTCGCCCGGCACAGCCTGGCCGACAAAGTGCGTGATATGAACCGGATGGGTGCAAAGCTGGCGCGAGAAGCCGCCAAAAGTTTCGATGTGTGGGTAGCGGGATCGGTTGGCCCGTTAGGTACAAGAATCGAGCCTCTCGGAAAAACTTCCTTTGAAGAAGCTCGTCTGGCGTTCCGCAACCAGATCGAGGCCTTGGCGGAAGGCGGCGTCGATCTCCTGATCCTGGAAACCTTCGGATATCTGGAAGAACTTCATCAAGCCATGCTGGCCGCGAAAGACGTGGGAGCAAAGTTGCCGCTGGTCGTGCAGGTAACGATCGATGAAGATGGCAACTGCTTGGACGGTTCCGATCCGGAAACATTCACTCCACGCCTCGAAGAATGGGGCGCAGATGTTATCGGCTGCAACTGCAGCGTGGGTCCAGTGGCCATGCTGGACGCCATCGAACGCGTGCGCGCCGCCACTTCCCTTCCGCTAGCCGCCCAGCCCAACGCCGGCATTCCGCGCTCGGTGGAAGGCAGAAACATCTATTTATGCTCTCCCGAGTACATGGCAAGTTACGCGCGCAAGTTTGTGGCTGCCGGAGTGCGCATCGTCGGGGGATGCTGCGGGACTACTCCCGACCACATCCGGGTCATGAAGTCCGCGCTTCGAGCGGGCGAAGCCAGGGGAAAAACCGCCTCGGCCCGTGTCACCGTGGGATCAGAGCCCCTTCGAGCGACCCCGGCCCAGTCTCTGGAGGAGAGATCCGTTCTGGGAGCGAAACTGTCCCGCGGAGAATTCGTCACCATGGTCGAGGTTGTCCCTCCCAAGGGCACGGATATTCGCCAGGAGTTGGAGGGCTCACGATTCCTGAAATCCGTCGGGGTAGACGCGATCAACATTCCAGATAGCCCGCGGGCTTCGGCGAAGATGAGTAACCAGGCACTCTCCTACCTGGTGCAGCGGGAGGCGGGAATCGAGGCCATTCTCCACTACACTTGCCGCGATCGCAATGTGCTGTGCATCCAGAGTGATCTTCTCGGGGCAGCCGCCGTAGGGATCAAAAATCTGATCTGCATCACCGGCGACCCTCCCAAGATGGGCAACTATCCCGACGCGACGGCGGTCTTCGACGTGGATGCGATCGGCCTGGTCAATATCGTTCATAACTTGAACCGGGGTCTCGACCTCGGCGGCAACCCCATTGGCACGGGCACCGGCTTTGTGATCGGCGTAGGCGCAAATCCGGGTCTCACGGACCTCGACGAAGAGATCCGCCGCTTTGAATACAAAGTGGCAGCCGGGGCCGAGTATGCCGTGACCCAGCCGGTGTTCGATATCCGTCTGTTGGAAAACTTTCTCCGACGCATCGAGCACTGTCGCATTCCGGTGGTGGCGGGAATCTGGCCACTGGTCAGCGTGCGCAATGCTGAGTTTATGAAGAACGAGCTTCGGGTCTCGGTCCCCGACACGATTCTCGAGCGCATGGCCCGCGCTCAGACACCGGAAGCCGCCAGAGCGGAGGGGGTGGCTATTGCGCGTGAGATGCTGGTCGCCGTTCGGCACACGGTTCAAGGTGCTCAGATCAGCGCTCCTCAAGGGCGTTATAGCTCCGCGGTCGATGTTCTCGAGGCGCTGGGAACAAACGCTCCCGCTTCGGCATAGGCCTTCCCTAATAGGGACGCGATGGTGCATTTTCACGATCCATTCACAATAAAACACTGGACATCTTCTTCGGTCTGTTGCATTACAATAGAGATGGAGCGAAACCCCGTTGGCCAAGTTTGAAGAATGCCTCCAGCGACTGGAAAAAATAGTCCAGCAACTGGAAAAGGGAGATGTGCCTCTGGAAACGTCTCTCACGCTTTTTGAAGAAGGCATGAATCTTTCCTCCGCCTGTCGCAAGGAACTCGAGCAGGCGGAAGGCAAGGTGGAAATCTTACTCAAGAAAAATGGGAAGCTCCAAGCTGAGCCGTTTGAACCGCTGACGGAGGGGTCGCCTTTGCGCAGGTAGGCCGCCGATCCTTAGCTGGTGCTTTGAGTGCAATGTCTGTGGAGTAGTGGTTTCCAACCCTTCCCCGCAGCCCTAGTCCGCCGTTACTGATGGTGTCACGTCAGGAGGATCTATGGGCTTTAGTGTTGTAGTTCTGGAAAGCGACCCCGGAGTCGCGCAGCGTCTGGCTGGTAAGCTCTCCTCCCACTTTCACGCAGTTCACTTAACACACTCCGGCGACGAACTACGCGAGCGCGTCGCCAAAAACCATCCGGAAGTCGTCGTCCTCGACATGGAATATTCGCGTCTGACCGATGTGCGAAGGTTGCACAACGATTTCCCCGCGCTTCCAATTGTCTGTACCCATCGCATCCCGGATGAGCAGCTGTGGATCGATGCACTGGATGCTGGCGCGAGTGATGTTTGCCGTTCCGATGAAGTACAAAACGTTCTAACCTCGGTCCTGCGTAGTGTAGCCATCGCCCAGAGCGTTGCCGCAGCAGCTTAACTCCAGTACAGTCACGAGTTGAGGGCGCCTCGCGGCGTCCTCATTGTTTTAGTCACGTCAAAGCCTACGACCACCGCACTCCTCATGTATGCTCGCAGTCGGCTCCACTGAGCGCTCGCCTGACTCAAGAGGCAACTCGCAGATCAGCAACGAACCTCTTTGATGATAATCTATTTCTTCCCGGCGAAGGCTGAACCCGCGCATCGGTCTGCCGCTTGGCCCGGAGCGCATCCAGGGATTTCCATCTGAATTCATAAGGGAGTGACGATGAAGATTGGCATGCTTACCGGCGGAGGGGATTGTCCTGGTCTTAATGCAGTAATCCGCGCCGTGGTGCGCAAGGGCATTTTTACTTATGGCGATTCGTTCCTCGGTTTCCGGGAAGGTTGGCGCGGGTTGGTCGATGACAACCAAATGGTTCTCGATCTCGAGGCCGTCGGTGGCATTCTGCCCCGCGGTGGCACCATCCTGCGCACTTCGCGCACGAATCCTTCCAAGCGTCCGGATGGCATCGATCGCTGCCTTGCTTCGCTGGAGAAAAATAAGATTGAAGCTTTAATCGCGATCGGCGGCGACGACACTCTTTCCGTCGCGCAGAAGCTTCACGAACGCGGCGCGAAAGTTGTCGGCGTTCCTAAGACGATCGACAACGACCTCGGTGGAACCGATTACACTTTCGGATTCGACACCGCATGCAACATCGTCTGCGAGGCCCTCGATCGCGTCCACACCACCGCCGAGGCTCACAACCGCGTAATGGTCGTGGAAGTGATGGGCCGCGACGCCGGATGGATCGCTCTTTACAGCGGCATCGCCGGCGGCGCCGACGTCATCCTGATTCCCGAACGCCCTTTCGACGTCGATAAAGTCGCCGACTCCATCCGCCAGCGCCACGAGCGTGGCCTCTATTTTTCGATCATTGTTGTCGCTGAGGGAGCCAAGTTCTCCTCCGCCGAACCCGGCCAGGGCGCCCCCGTTCTGCAAGACATGGGCAAGGACGAGTTTGGCCACGTCAAACTGGGAGGCATCGCTAACATCCTCGCCCGCGAAATCGAAAAACGCACCGGCTTCGAAACTCGCGCCGTGGTTCTCGGACACATCCAGCGCGGCGGCTCGCCCAGCGCATTCGACCGCGTCCTCGCCACCCGTTACGGCTTGGGCGCAATCGACATGGTTCACCGCGGCGAATTCGGGTGCATGGCCGCCCTGCGCTCCAATAAAATCGTCTCGATTCCCCTGCTCGAGGCCATCTCGCGCAACCGCGTCGTCGACAACGAAATGATCCAGATCGTCGACGGATTGTTCGAACGGGCCTCCGACGAACTCGTTGGAAACAGAAAATCTCGCAACTGATTTAAGCGCGACGGCTTTTCCTATATCCCATGAATGCCGTCTATACACACCTCGCGGCCTGGCTGCTTACCATCTCGGAGGCGGCCATGACCCTGGCCATCGTAGCCCTCTCCCTGTTCCGCCGTAAAACCGCCCCCAGCCGCAATTTTGATCGCATCGAAAACCTCTTCCGTCGCCTGGCCCGTCGTCGTGGTCTTGCTCTGCTGTTCGTCTTTGCCTTTGCTCTCAGCTTTCGCGCGCTTCTAATTCCCCTGCTCGGCGTGCCGCTACCGGACTGGAACGATGAATTCAGCTATCTCCTTGCCGCTAATACTTTCGCCTTGGGACGTGTAACCAATCCCACTCATCCCATGTGGGTCCATTTCGAAAGCTTTCAGATCATCATGCGTCCCACTTATATGTCCATGTACGCACCCGGGCAAGCTCTGGTGCTCGCAGCGGGCAAGGTGTTGGGCGGACACCCATGGATCGGCGTTTGGGTCATCACCGCGCTTCTCCCCGTCGTACTGTGCTGGATGCTTCAGGGATGGTTTCCAGCTACCTGGGCATTGTTTGGCGGAATCCTGGCTGTATTTCGTATCGCCATCTTCAGCTACTGGATGAACAGTTACTGGGTTCCCGCCGTCGCTGCCATCGGAGGAGCGCTGGTTTTAGGTTCGCTCCCGCGGCTGCGTCGAAGGCCGCAAGTCCGCCATGCACTTCTTCTCGCACTCGGTCTGGCTGTGATGGCCAACAGTCGTCCATACGAAGGCTTTGTCTTCACCATAGCAGTCGCCATCGGCTTTTTATCTTGGTTGAACTATTGGCGCGTTCGCAATAAATTACCGTCGTTCGCTCTGCTGCTTCGCCGGGTCGTGTTGCCCGCCTCGCTACTTTTAGTGATCGCCGCAGCCGCTACGGGTTACTACTATTGGCGCGTGACGGGCAGTCCCTTTCGCATGACCTATGCGGTCAACCGCGAAACCTACGCTGTGGTTCCCTATTTCCTCTTCTTTAGCATGCGAGCCGTTCCTACCTACCATCACGCCGCAATGCGCGATTACTACGCCGGATGGGAAGTCCGTGAATTCGAGGAGGCCCACACTCTCCGCGGTTTCATCGCGCGCACCCTCCACAAAGCATTCGAACTCTGGCGCTTTTACATCGGTCCAGCGCTCACCTTGCCACTCCTTGCCCTGCCCTTCGCATTCCGGGACCGCCGCATCCGTCTTGCTCTCATCGCTGGATTAGTTTTCTGTTGTGGCTTGCTGATTGAAACCTGGACATTCCCTCACTACGTCGCTCCGGCAACGGGACTGGTCTATCTGGTGCTAATACAATGTCTCCGCCATTTGCGCCTTTGGCGTTGGCGCGGCGAGCCCGCTGGAGAACTCTTGACTCGCGCCCTGCCCGTGGTTTGCATGGCCATGATCCTCCTACGAATCGCCGGAGTTGCCGTCCACGCCCCGCTCGAACCGAGTTGGCCGCGTGGCAACCTCGATCAGCCACGTGTAATCGCCCAGCTCCGAAAAATTCCCGGCCGTCATCTTGTGATCGTGCGTTACGGTCCCGACCACATCGTCGATCGCGATTGGATCTACAACGAGCCCGACATCGACCACGCCGATGTGGTTTGGGCGCGCGACATGGGCGACGAACAGAATCGGGAGCTCCTGCAATATTTCAACACTCGCCACGTCTGGCTGATGGAAGGCGACGACGTCCCTCCGAAATTGCAGCCTTACCGTTGACGGCCTGATAACGGCGGCCTGAGAACGTTGTCGAGACAGCTGATGGCCATCGCGACCACTTTGAGTTCGTTTCTGACCGCAAAACGCCTCCGCGCCCACGGCCTGATCCTCGCTCTCTGCCTGTGGTCCGTGTATGTCTGGAACATGGCCGCGCCGGGCCTGCGCGATCGCGCTGCCAATCTTAAAGGCACTGACTTTCTTCATTTCTACACGCTCGGCTCGCTAGCGCTCGCGCATCGTGGTGCTGATCTATATGACATGCGCGCACAAGCCGAAATGGCGGCACAGCGCGTTCCCGCAGCCGCGGGTATCCGATACTTGCCGCTCTATCCGCCGCAGGTTTCAATTTTCTTCGCGCCCTTCGCTCACCTGCCATATCCTTGGGCGCTGACGTGCTGGCTCATCCTGAGTTCGCTCCTTTACGGCCTATGCTGCTACCTCGTGTGGCGCGCCTGCCCTGGCCTTTGCCGCCAAGGTTCGACGGTCCTGATTCTCGCTCTCGCCTATCCTGCCTTCTGGCACCTGATCGCCTGGGGACAAACCTCCGCGCTAGCTCTCATCTGTTTCACACTCGCTTTTCTTGCCCTGCGCAGTCAGCGCGATTTCCTTGCTGGTCTGGCTCTCGGATGTCTTATCTTCAAGCCCCAACTAGGCTTGGCGACAGCAGTCGTGTTCGTCTTCACGCTGCGCTGGAAGATCATCGCCGGAGCCCTCGTCTCTGCCGCCGGCCAGTTGATCGTGGCCACGATCTACTACGGTCCCGGCCCGCTTCGCGAATGGATGCGCGTCTTGCTGAGTGTTCCCCGACTGCTCCCTCTGCTCGAGCCCCGACTCTACCAAACCCACTGCCTGCGCACCTTCTGGAGCATGCTCATTCCATGGCCCGCAGCGTCTCTCGCCGCGTACCTCTTCACCGCCATTCTTGTCTCCGCATTAACCATCGCGTGCTGGCGCAGTCGTATGCCGTTGTCTATACGCTTCTCTGCCTTGCTGCTGGCCACCGTCCTGCTCGCTCCTCATCTCACCGTTTACGATCTCGTCATCCTCGCGCCCGCGTTCCTTCTACTCTCTGACTGGATCGCCACTCAACCGAATCACCCCGGCGCTCCGCGCTTCAAACTTCTCTTGTACCTCGCTTTCGTACTGCCGCTGCTAGGCCCGTTCGCGCGCTGGACACACGTCCAACTTTCCGTCCCCGTAATGGCCGCTCTTTTGTATCGGACATGGAAACTTGCCAGGAAATCCGTTGGCGCCGAACTCAAGCTGACTTAATCACTCACCAAATAAAAACCGCAGAGCCTCTGGAAATCGCGCAGCCCAGGCCGATTCGCTATGCCCCGCCCCCTCCGTGATCACCATACGCAACCGCCTTTCACTTAACACCGCCCGCCGTATGATCGCCGCGAGTTCCCGCACATCATCTACCACAGTCCGGCTGCGCTCAGCGTTTTCTGTTTCCCCGGTACCCACGCCCAGGAATATTCTCTCCGGCCAAATCCTCACCGCCCTGCTCTCCTTAATAGCCTGCCGGCTCGACGCCCACAGCGATGGACTCTCCAGCAGCAGCCGTCCTATCAGCCCGGGCCGCGCCATCGCAGTGTAGAGAGCAATCAGCGCCCCCAGCGACGACCCGCCCAATCCCGTATGCTCCGGCCCAGTAGAAACACGGTAAGTACTCTCCACAAACGGCATCGCTTCCTTAGCGAGAAAATCCGGATAATGCCGTCCCTGCACCCGCAGCGTCATCGGATGCATCGACCGGTGCGGCATATATTCACGCAGCCGGTCCTTGCCCGCGTTGTCCAGGCCCACAATAATCAGGGGAGGCACCGCGCCCTCGCGGATCAGCCGGTCTGCCGTCTCGTCCACTCCCCATTCCACTCCCGTGAACGATGACGACGACTCAAACAAATTTTGACCATCATTCAGATAAAGCACTGGATAGTGCCGTGAAGAATTCTCCGCATCGTCATATCCCGGAGGCAGCCACACCCGAACAAACCGCGTATTCTGAAAAACTCGGCTGCGAAATTCATGCAGGCGCAGATCTCCCACCGCACCACCCGCGCGAATCATTTCAGAGACGGCTCCGGCCTTACTTTTTGCTTTTTGGAGTTTTCCCATCAAGAAAGATTCAGTCACCCTTGCGGCCGCCTTGCAAGGGTGCGCCTTCAGCCGCGCCGGAAACGTCCTTTCGAAAATCCGAGCTTTAGCCCCTGCTGCTAACAGATCTAACCTTCACCACGGCGGCTAACACCGTGATCGCCCCAATCAAGCCCAGCGAACTCAAACACAGAATGCACCAGGTCTCCAACACATAGCCCTCGACATACGTCAGATAGACCGCGAACCCCAATCCCGCCGCCGCAGCCACCAGCAAGCGCAACGGCGTCTCTATCCTCGAGCGGTAAATAGTTGCCAGTGCCAGAAGCATCCCGTATCCAGCCACCCCGATCCCTGCCACTGGAATTCCCATCAGGCTGGAATATTCACTGCGATTCACAATGTCGCAATTGAATCTCTCCCCGAAATCGCAAAACGCTGACGCCGATTTCGCATAGTGGCGTTGCAGTGAAATCGCAGAGATGATCATCCCCGCCAACGACAATATCGCGATCGCCACAAACACAAATCGATTATCTCTCGCCATAGACGCTGGGTTGGACTCGGGCTGATCCGAAGTCGCACTCACGGCAAAGCGCACCCAGTTTTTTCGGAAAGCTCTTCCAGACGAAAGACTGCAGGTACCGGTTTATTCGCCCCAAACTGCCAGGCCGGAAACAACTTTACCCCAGCCGCCGCGCACTCCGGCGCCAGCTCTTTCGAGCCCTTGATCGCGCACTCCACATAAGGCACATATCGAAACGCCTTCCCGAACATCGCCTTCTGATCGGCGCAATGCGGACACCAATACAGGCCGTACATCTTCGCCTGCTTCGACGCCAAGCACTTCGCAAATCCGTCGTAGCGATGATTCCTGTAATACCATCCAGCCGCATACGCCAGAATGATTAGCACCACGATCCCGCCGGTGATCAGCGTCTTCCGTGAGGGCCCACCGGATTCTGCTTGCTTGGCCCGTTCCTGCTGTTGCTTTCGTCGTTGCTCAGACATGATTTCTTTCCGACGTGAATGGACTTTTATACCATGCACTCAAGCCACGACGTTCAGCGCACCCGGCAGCACATCCAGTTCCTCGCAATGCAAGGTCAGCACTTCCCCGTCCACCATCACATCCACGGCTTCGTCCAAATCGAACGCCACGCGCCGTACCGCTTTTCGTTCGGCCAGCCGATGCTCAATATGAGTGCCGTCGTAAAGTCCGGGCAAGTTGCGTATAAGTCCCAGCCTGCCGATTGCACCCCAGCGAACATATTCGATCAAACCGCTATTTACCTCGGCCTTCGGCGCAATCATCATCGTCCCGCCGGTAAACTTGCTGTTATTGAAGGTCAGAAAAAGACAGCGCCGCCGATCGAAATCCGTTTCTCCGTCCGTGCGAACCGGAAACGGTCGCCTTTGCAGACGCGCCAACCCAAGGAAAATCGAAATGACGTATCCCAATTCTCCGTGGCCGCTAAAGCGCCGCGCGCGCAGCGTAGCTACGTCGGCCGGAAATCCCACGCTCAGCAGATTGATGTAGTGGATCACTCCGGTCCGGTGACGCAAGCGCAGCACGTCGCAGGCCTGCACTCTTTGCGCTGTCAACGCCTCGATGGCGTGCTCCACGCCGCGATCGCTGAAATCGCGCAGAAAGGAATTTCCCGTGCCCAGCGGCAAGAAACCCAGCGTCGGCCGCTCCCCCGCACTCGCCTCCGGGAAAAACCCGTTAACCATTTCATACGACGTCCCATCCCCACCCACGCTGATAAATTTCCGCCTTCCGCTCGCGTACGCCTCGCGCGCAATTCGCGTCGCGTCGCCAGCGCCCGTCGTCTCTGCCACCTCGATCTCAACGCCGCCCGCGCGTAACCGTTCTAGAGCCGGCCGCAGCATCTTGCGAGTCCGCCCGCCCCCAGCCGCCGGATTCACGATGGCGAGATAGGCTTGCCCCTCCGTCACAGCCTCACCACTGCTCCCCGCTCCACCGTTTTTCCAATTTCATCTGCCAGCCCTTGCCGCTTGATCTTCATCGACGCCGTCCGCGGAAAATCTTTCTCCCAGATCACATATCCCCCGACGCGCTTGAAATCGGGCAGCCGTCGATTCCGGTCGCCCACCTCTTGCAGCAGCGCGCTGTCAAGCCGTTGATTCTGCTCCAGCCGCACCACCATCACCAGCATCTCCGGCCCGAGTTCCTTCTGCGGCCAAACATAGTTTGCCGCGAATACGCAGTATTCCTTCACTGGCAACCCGTCGAACACCGTCTCAATATCCTCGGGATAAATGTTCTTCCCGCCCTCGGTGACAATCATGTTCTTCTTTCGCCCAAACAACTGCAGATGCCCGCTCTTGTCGAATCGTCCCAGATCGCCTGTCAGCAGCCATCCCTCGACCACAGTCTCCAGCGTCAGGTCCGCGTCGTCGAGATAGTGCGACATCACCGTCTTGCTTCGTGCCGCAATCTCTCCGATCCCCTCGTCGTTTGGGCTCAGCACACGCAGTTCCACTCCCGGCAGCGGCTTGCCGACTGTATCCGCACGAAATGGTTTCAAATCGTTCAAAGTCAGCGCGGTTCCAGCCTCCGTCAACCCATATCCGTTCACCACCGGAATTCCCAGATCGTAAAAGAACTGCATGGTCGAAGGCTCCATGAACGCGCCCCCCGTGATCAGGGCCAGCAACTCTCCACCAAATGCGCGATGCACTTGCGGGAGCAGCGCCCGGCTCACTTTCACGCGTGGCCGCCTGCGAGTCAGCATCTTGTTCAGCGCGATCATTCGATTCAGAATCGCCCGCTTCCACGACGGCAGCTCATCGAACTTGGCCCGCAGCCCGCGCTCCAGATTTTTAACAATCATGGGCACTAAAGAAACATAGGTAATCCGGTAGCGCACAAATGCATCCCGCACAAATTCAGGGCGTAACGTCCGCAGATGCACCACGCACGCTCCGCACACGAACGGCCCAATGAATCCCACCATGAAATCGATCGCATGATTTGTCGGCAGAATACTCAAATACCGCACTCCCGGCCAAAAGGGATACCACGCAGTCAGCGCCCGGCACTGCTCCAGATAATTCTCGTGAGTCAGCACGCACCCTTTCGGACGCCCGCCCGTGCCCGACGAATACACGATGCACGCCACGTCTTCGCGTTGCCGCATCACAAAATCCGGAGCGCCCTTGCGTTTGAAGTTTTCCCACCGAAACGCGCCGACGAGGTCCGCACCCAACGGAGCCTCCGCGACCAGCACCAGCTTCGTCTTGATATTGTGAAACTCCGGCGATTGCGTAATCGCCCGCCACAAGAAATATTCCACCACCAATACTTTGGCCTTCGAGTGCTCCAGCAATTGCAATTGTTCGGCTGCCGTCAGTTTGTAATCCAGGGGAACCAGCACGCCGCCGCTGTAGAAAATCGCATACGCCGAAATCAGCCACTTCGACTGGTTCGTCATCAGGATGGCTGCACGGTCTCCCGCATCAAAGTCCGCATCCTCCAGCGCTCGCGTCAGCGGCAAGCTGATTTCCTTAAAATCGGAGTAAGTGAGCCGCGTTTTCTCCCGGTCCCGATCCGCTTCAATCAGGCAGGTCTCGCCGGAAAAACGGTCCAGAGCATCCCGCAAAGCCGCACCCAGGCAGCTATATTTTTGGAGATCAAGCATTAAGAACTTATTTCACCACAGAGACGCGAAGACACGAAGAAGAGCTTAGTTATCAACTCATTACCCGCCTGGGTTCGATCGCGGTTTGAAGTCTTCTCTCGCCGTGCATCTTCACTACAGTCGCGCCTGGATCTTTCCCGCCAGCGTACGAAAATCAGAAACTCCCTGCAGTTCATAGTCCGGCAGTTCAACGTGAAAATGATTTTCGAGCTTGGTCAGCAGATCAAGAGTTTGCAAACTATCAATCTCCAACGCTTTGAAGAAATCATCGTCCGGAGAAAGTGTCTCTCTCGGCACCTTAAAGTGCGCAGCGGCAAGATTCAATATTTCATCCAGCGTTTGATCACCAGTCGTCATAAATGTTTGTCGTATATAAATGCGTCGTCGTCAACAATGATTTGTCATCCTGAGCGAAGCGAAGGATCTCCCTCTACTCGCGACTAGCCCCTCGCCACTCATGACTCCCTACGGCAAATACGGCTGCGCATCCGCGCTCTCCACAAACTTCCGCAAACCCGCCTCCACCGCTGGACGCGCAAACAATTCGCAAAATAAATCTATCTCCTTCCGCAACTCCTCGTGCGGAATCGGCTTAATAAACTTCTTCGCAGCCGCCGCCGTCGCGCGATCAAACTTCTTCAGTTGTGCTGCTGTAGCCCGCGCCGCCCGCAGCGCCTCGCCTTCGCCCACCACCTGGCTTACCAGTCCGACCTGTTGCGCTTTAGTCGTGTTGAAACTCCGTCCAGTCAACAACAAATCCCTGACGACGCCATTGCCTAAATCGCGCTTCAAACGCGGAATCCCGCCAAAGCCCGGAATCAGTCCCAGCCGCAATTCTGGAAAACAGAACCGCGCCATCTTGTCCGCGATGATCAAATCGCAAGCCAAAGCAAGTTCGAATCCTCCGCCAAATGTAACTCCATGCACCGCGGCAATCGTAGTCAAAGGCGCGGCATCAATCACATTCAACACTCGATGAATGCGCTCCAGAAAATCCCGAACCCCCTTGGCGGCCTCGCCTTTGTCCATCGCCTGCGAGCGGTGATACAGCTCCCGCAAGTCCGCGCCCGCGCAAAATCCCGCTTTCATATCACTATAAATAATGAGAGCGTGCGCTTCCGCCTGCATGCGCTCTAATGCCGTCACGAATTCCTCGAGCTTTTCCAGTGACGCCAATCCCAGCTCGTTGCAAGGCGGACGATGCAGCGCAAGCTCAATCACGCCATCGACAACGCTCCATGACAAAGCATTTCCGCCGCTGCCCGTTTGCTCCGTCTCGCACTTTTCCTTGTGCACTCTTGTTTCCCTGGTGGTTCCTGGTGGTTCCCGGCGCTTCCGCACTCCAACTACACCGCCTGCTTCACGTCGTACATGTCCTCGATCTCGCTTCTCAGTCGCGTCGAAATCACATCGCGCTTCAACTTTCCATTCACGGTCAGCGCCCCGTTCTCAACGGAGAACGCTTCCGGCACTACACAAAACGCCCGCACCTGCTTGTAGTGCGGCATCTCCGGATTCACCATATCCAGAGCCGCCTGCACTTTCTCTGACGCCACGTTTCCCGTAACAATCGCCGAGAGATATCCGCGCCCGTTCCCAACCACCACCACCTGCTGCGCTTCCGGCAGCAACTTCGCAATCTTGTTCTCGATTAGCTCCGGAGAAATTTTGTGCCCTGACCCCAGCACGATCAGATTCTTAATTCGCCCAGCAATCCGCCAGTTTCCCGCCGCACTCATTTCCCCCTGATCGCCCGTATGAAACCACCCATCCCGCAGCACCTCCGCTGTCTGCTCCGGGCGGTTCCAGTAACCAGAGAAAACATTCGGGCCCCGCACCACAATTTCGTCGTTCTCCGCTAACTTCATCTCCATCCCCGGAATCGGCGGTCCCACATAACCCACCTCAACACGATTCGGATCGTCCATCGTACAAATGGCCGTCGTCTCCGTCAGCCCATAAACCTGCAACACGCGAATTCCCAACATCATGAAATAAAGCTGTGTCTCCGCGTTTAAGGGCGCTGACCCGCAAATGAGCGCTTTCAGATTCCTTCCGATCATCTTTTTTCGAATGGCGGGAAACACCAGCCAGTTCGCCAGCCCCAGCCATATCGCGTCTCCCGCTTTCGATTGCTTCTCTTGCTGCCGCGCCCATGCTCCCTTGGCCCGCGAATAAATCGCCTGTGGCACGCCCCCAGTCTGCCAGAGTTGTTCATCTACCGCGCGCCGCATGCGTTCCAGCAACTGCGGCACATTCAGGAAATAATCCGGAGCCACCGTCCGCATGTCGCTCGCAATCTTCGTCAGATCCCTATTGATCGTGACCAGGCCTCGCCTCTTCAAAAACGTCAGCAACGCAATCCATGACGCCGCGAACGTGAACGGCAAATAATGAAAGATGCGGTCCTGCGGATCCCCACCGGATGACGATCCTGCCATCAGCTGTCCCAGCCTTTCCTCTGTCCGATCCAGCATGAAGCCAACATTCGCCGCCGTCAGCACCACACCCTTGGCCTCGCCCGATGTTCCAGACGTGTATATGATCGTTACCGGGTCTTCTTTCCCCACCTGCGGCCGCTCCAGTTGCACGCCTTCCACTCCCGCAAGAATCTCATCGAACAAAAACTGCGGCGGCGCTTCCGGCCAATTCTGCGCAATTGCATCACGCAGTGACGCATCTCCGCAGCAAACCAGCGACGGCGTGGAATCCTTCATCATCGCAACCAGCTCCGCTGGCGCCTGTCGTGAATACAGCGGCACCACGATCAAACCCTCGGCCATCAGCGCCAGGTCCATCGCCACCCAGCGAATGCTGTTCGCCGCCAGCAACCCGCACCGGTCGCCCTTTTTGAGCCCTTTCGAAGCGATAAAAGTTCGTGCCTTGCGGATCAGTTCCAACAACTCGCTTCCCGTAACGCCAGTGATTTCGCCCTCGCGAATTTCGGCAAGAATCCGCCTGTCCGCAGCCACCTGCAGTTGCGAAAAAATGTCTCCGATGAATGGAATGGGCGTATTCAAAATCAGACTTACAAGATCAACTTAAGAGCCGACCGATCCTCTTCGCGACCTCAGCGCCCTCCGCGCTCAAAAGCTTTCCCTGAATCCCGCGTGATCATCACCACCCGCTAGTTGTAGGCCGCCACCAATTCCTGCAGGCCTCGATTCATCGGCGGCAAATAATCCTCCCAACTCCACTCCCCGCGCCGGGTCTCAAACTCCGGATACCGTCTCTGCACTTCCTCCTCAAAATAAACTCCCATGCGCGCCATCAGCTTCAAATTCTTGACCACCGTTTGCGCGACCCCGTTCGCAATTGCCTCCCCCTCGCAACTCAGCTTCTCCAACGCCGCCAGCAGCTTCCCTTCCAACTCCGGATCGTCCACCGTCATCAGCAAATCCTGATGTCCGCGCTCCCGCATCAAGTTGCGGATGCGCTCATCCATCGTGATCCCGGCCGATGGCACCAGTGCCGGCATCGACGTGACAATCCCGTGATACCGCGACGACGCCATCATATGGCATGCCCGCAACACGCTCACCAGTTCATACATGTTGTATTCGTCCGAGGTCAGAACCGGCACGCCGCCCAATTTCTCAGAGATGCGGTTCGCCGGACGCGCGTCCAATCGTTCCGTCGCCGCAAGGATCACAAAAACATTTTTCTTTTTTCGGAATGCAGCCACCGCATTCGCGATCGCATTCCAATACTTATGATAAGCCAGCTCCGACGCCGGTCCTGAATTGTGAAAATACACCGTCCGATAGTGGCTGTCCTTGTATGCGCCCGTCAGACTGCGCAGCGCATATTTCGCCACCGATGCCTTCACCGGCCATTCAAACGGATTGATCGGACACACCACCAGCACGGGCGTTCGTCCGTCCCAGCCAACCTTCCTCAGCACGCTTTGCCCGTACTCCGGCGGACGCGGTTCAAACGTCCATGCGGTGTCCGTTCCCAGTTCCGTCGGCACTCCGAGCTCGCGCAACACTCCGCGCGACTCCTCGTTCCGCGTAATTACAAAGGAGTTCCTGCAATAGCGCCCGCACATCTTCGCCACCAGCGGATCCATATGACCCGCCTCCGCGCCGTATCCCACGGATAGCTTGTTCTGCGCCGCCGCAATCCCCAGCGACCCGATCATCATCGTGGTCAGCGCATTGGCGAACTTGCTCTTGAACATTGACCCTTCGCACGCCACCACTCCATCGTGCTGCGGCACTTCATTCGCCAGAAACGGCGGAAAAATGTCGGGCAGGTGCACCTGCTTAGTCCCCTGAAAATATCCGCGCGAGAAGTTGAAATTCTGGCTCATTACGCTGAATTCCACGTGCTCCGTTCCCAGAATGTGCCGGATCTGCCGCAGCATCTCCTCCACGCGCACATCCGATCCCATATTTCGCGTGCCGTTGTAGCCCGCAAACAGCAGTTTCAATTTCTCGCCCGGCTTCCACCGCTTGCCTGCCCCCAGCATCCACGCGGCCTTGGCGCGCTCAATCGAACTGCTCACCCACGCTTCTAGAATAAAATCCATCATGCGGCTGTCCCTCCCGCTGCCGCCGCCCAGGGCCGATATTTGTACTCAAAATTGTTCGCCCTGCTGAACTTCAATAGCGGATAACAATATTCGGAGAATGCCACCGGCTTCTTCCCCAGTTCTTTCGTCACCCGGGTGTTATCGAATACGGTGTTCCAAACCAAGTACGGCATGAAGACCTTCATCAGCGCGGCGCCCTTTCCAATTGCTCCCTTGCGGTTCGCCAGAAAATTCACCGACCCCGCGAACGGACGCTCCACTCCCGGCACAAACATCGGCGCTCGCTTATTCTGTGCCGCCGCCAGCGCCTGCGTAATCTCCCTGAACGTCTGCGACCCAACTCCCGAGGAAAGATGATACGTATCGTATTGCGGACGTTCCTTCTGGTGCAGCGTCGAAATCGCTTCCGCAACAAAATCCACATTCACGATGTCGATCTTATCCGTGGGACGGAACGGCAATACCGGCAACCCGGCAAGAAATACGAACGCTCTTACCATGTCGAATTGAGTAGTTTCCGCATAGCGGCTGTCGCCCAGGACAATGCTCGGCCGGAAGATTGTCTTCGGAGTCTCCGGCAGCAGCACCCGCATCATGTGCTCGCAGAATTTTTTCGTCCGCGCGTACGGATCGTAATCCGATCGCTCCCAATCAATCGCTCGATCCTCACTCACCACTTCGTTCTGCCGCTTACCCGCCACCGCCACCGTGCTCACCTGGCTGAAGCGGCTCAATCCGTGATAATGCTCCGCGCGCCGCGCCAGCGTCAGCACCTCCAACGTCCCTCGCAGATTCACGTTCAGGCAACTTTTCTCCGACTTCCGGTTCAGCGAAGCCGCACAATGAATCACCGAATCCGTCGTATGCACCAGCCGGTCATATTCATCGCGTCCCAATCCGAAGCCCGGATCCGTCAAATCTCCACGAAACACACGCACTCGCGTCTGCAGATATTCATAAAACTGCGGAAACTGCAAATGCAACTGCATCGCCTGCCACAGCCGCCTTTCGGCCTCGCGCACGTCCCGCGCCCGCACCAGCACATTCAGAGCGGCACCGTCCCTCAGCAAATTCGCCGCCACATGCGCCCCAATGTATCCCGTCGATCCTGTCAGAAGTATCGCCATTCACCAATTCCGTTTCTTCTTCGCCGCAGCGCTTATCGGCTAAACAGTCCAACCACCGCAGTAGGTGCGCCACCCATTGCACAAGCCATAGTATCTATCCGCATAAGCCACGCCACCTACCGCATAACCGACTCCGCCTACCGCAACAAACGCCTTTGGGTGGCGCAGCGCTTCAGCGCTGCGATCAATACCCTACCTAAGAAAACGGGCTTTAGCCCCTGGGGTTCCTCACCACGCCCCCCCATTCGTCCCCGTCTTCACCGTCTCGCCATTCTCCAAACTCCGCGCCGGACGCGCCTCCAGCGGCCTGCCCTCAATCAAAGGATACGTCCACTTTCGCAGCGCCGGAATATGCACATTAATCCAGTAATCCCACCAATCCAGCGCTCGGGCCTTGTATCCAAACTCTTCCCGCTCCTCTTCCACCAGCGCCTGAGATAACTTCTCCACATTATCCGCCGCAAAATCGTGCTCATTAAACAGGATGAACGGTTCAAACAGCTCAATCAATTTTTCCAAACGCTCCAGATTTCTCTCCGTTTTCACCAGCGGCGTCTTCTTCAACGGCAGCGGCGACATAATCCGCTGAATCGATTTCACAATCGCCCTCTGCGCTGGCGCCGACATTCGCTGATACCGCGTTTTCGATACCGGTATCGCATCAAACCGCAGCCGCAGCCAGGATTCCAACCCTTCCTGCGCCCGGTAATGCTTGCGGTGCGCCAGCGACGTCAACTCAATCGAGCGTCCCATATCGCATGGGTTCGTCGCCGAAGTTGCCAACTGGTACAGCTCATCGTGCCGTCGCTCCACAATCGCCGCCGCAATCAGCGTCATCCCCGCGCACACCGCATCCACCGGAATAATGTCCAGCCGCTTGCTCTCATTCGACGGCAACTGCCGGAAGTACGTCCCCAGCAAATACGATAGCGATGCCGACGTATTGATCCCCTCATTCCATCCCAGGAAGGGTTTCGCCACGGAAGTTTCCACAATCGCCGGACGCACCACCGCAATCGGCAGCCCCGCACCATACTTCACGACCAGCGATTCCGCCAGGCTCTTCGTGAGCGTGTAAGTATTCGGCCACCCTAGTTCCTTCGCCCGCCGCGTTCCCGCCTCGGTTAAATAGGTCTTCAACCACCGGATCCGATTCTTGCGGATCTGATTGTCCAGAGCCGCACCCTGCAATCCTTTCGCCGCATGCTCTTTCGCCAGCGATTGCGATCTCAGCCCCGCCGTAACTTCCTCGCCTTCGGCCTGCGCCTCCGCCTTCGTGATGATTTCGTGCAGCGACCGCCACTCCTGCTCCGCATCAAAATTCGCCACGCGATGCGGCGTGTAATTCGGAATCACTTTCTCCGAAACTCGCCCGTCGCGTTCGCCTGCCACGTAACAGGTCGAAAGATGCAGCAACCCCGCATGGTCCGTGCCCCGCAGAAATTGCAGGATGTTCATCGCCGCGTCGGTATTGGTCGCCAGTGCATCGCGCAAGTCGGGATTGAAGTCCGTCAGCCCGGAACTATTCACCATCAGATCCAGATTCTTCTGCAGCAGCCTCGCAACCTCCGCGTCCAGCCCCAATCCGTCAAGCGTGACATCTCCCTCGACCACCTCAACCTTCTCGCGAAGATATTCCCCGAGCCCCGCTCCATATTTCTCAAACAGCGGATCGAAGACCGGCGACTCTTCTACGATCTTTTCAAACCGCCGCTGCGCCGGATTCGACTTCTGCTTGCGGATCAGCAGATAAATTCGTCCTATCTTCGGTAAGTCCATCAGCGTATTCGCCAGCCAGACCTTGCCGATGAAGCCGGTCACGCCGATTAACATCACGTGCTTGCCCGCCAGCGCCCGCCTCACAGAAAATCCCGGCGCTTGCTGCCGCCCTTCAAAATGCACAATCGGACGCTCTCGCACCGTCGACTCCCGCCCCGACGGAATCGCCGCAGCCTTCAACTCCTCCAGGCTAATGTCCAATTGCCGCGCCAGCGTCTTCGGCGCCCGCCGCCCGTCTGGCGCCTGGTCCTGGACCCGCGCAAACGCTCCCCGCGGCCTGATCACTGGCTCCAGCAATCGTCCCGTCGCCACGCCATCGCGAAATTCCAACCGGTTCGCCACAATTCGCTTCACTCCCAGATGCTGCGCCAGCGGCTTCATCACGTGTTCCAGAGCTTGGCTCACCAGTACCACGTCCGCTCCCGTGCGTACGAGCTCCTGCACGCGCTCCACCCCGCGCGCCTTCAATTGTGGCTTCAATTTGTATTGAAAATATTCTTCGCCTAGCAGATCTAGCCGGTCCCGGGTCACACCACGTAAGGCGGTGTGGACCACGCGCGTCGCGAATTTCCGGTTAGTCGAATAAAGAAACGGACGCAACGCCGCCATCACGAAAATCAGGCCGCGCCGCCGGAAGCGCTCTGAAAACGTCTGCGCGTTCCACGTAAAGAACGCCACTGGCTGCACAACCGTCAGGTCGAGCAGACTCCCTTCCACGCGCCAATACACCGTAGGGGGCAGGCGGAGGAAGGCGTCGACTTTGTGATTGGACTGTTCCAAAACGAGTTCGCCCCAGCGCAGGGACTTCCGCGCGCAGGTAGACGAATCTTCTATTGTAAACAATGCCGCGCAATACCCGAAGCGCCTTAATCTTACCCCTTTTAATCCCCGGACCATTCAGGGAAAGTAGGCATTGACCCTAATAGATAAAGAGCTCCAGTCGCTTGACTGGAGCTCTTTAAACTCGCCACTTCTTCGGAGAAACTAGGAAGCGCGTCGCTGACGGTCGTTCTCTTCCTGCTCGTCCTCTTGAGAAGGATTCTTGCGGTTGGGGTCAACATTCCCCTTCTGCTGTTGGCCGGTTTGTCCGGATTGCCCACTCTGTCCGGGCTGGCCGCTCTTCTGACCCTGGCCGTACTGGCCCTGTTGACCGCTTTGTTGGCTTCCCTGGCCGGGCTGGCCGCTCTGATGCTTATCTTTCTCCATATCACCTGCCATGCGTACTCCTTTATTGTTTGCAGAACGCGTCTTGGCGCGCTGCTGCGGGATTATTGTTGGCATCTGTTATTTAGTTGCCGTCTACCCATGGCAGGGTTGGGGACAATCGTATCGACGAAGAGGAAATCTTTGGTTTTATTTCGCCGCCTTCACTTCCAGCACCTCGCACTTCTCAATCACGGGAGCCTTAATCAACAATGTTGCCGCATTGGCCATCAATCCAGCCGCCACACGCCCATTCAAATGCGCCTGCCGACCCCCTTCGTCCTTAAACACGTCGAAGATCCCGAACGTCGATGGACCCATTTTGATGGCGAACCATTCCAGCGTCTCCGGTTCTTCTTCCACTATAGCCAACGCGCTCCGTAAGAAGTTTTCCACTTCCGCTTCCTTACCGGGCTTGGCCTCAACCCGTGCCAGCAAGGCCAATCTCACTTTTGCCATGTTTCCTCCGTGTTCGCTCTGATTGGATGTAGCTGCGTTTGTTTTTGTTTCCACAAAACTCACACCCAAAGCCCGCCGGCAAATATTTCGCGACCGCTACCGTTTTCACACTCCCGTAACAATCTTTTCGTATAGTCCGACGGTAGCTTTCCAGCGGCTCTTAACTCCCTTGCCACATTTGAGGTGTAATCATGGCCACTGCATCGACGAGCGTACTCGACCAGAAACTTTCACGTTCCCCCGGCAAAATCGGGATGCTGGTTTTCGGAATCGTGCTGGTCATCGGAGTGGCCTACGCCGGCTCCAGCCTGCTGCACGATCTTTCCTTCGTGCACAATGAGTCGATTCTGCCCTTCGTACTGCTGGGAATCGCCCTGCTGGTCGCGCTTGGTTTCGAGTTCGTCAACGGATTCCACGACACCGCTAACGCCGTGGCCACGGTCATCTACACCCACTCGCTCGAGCCGCACATCGCTGTCGTTTGGTCCGGCTTCTGGAATTTCCTCGGCGTGCTGGCATCCAGCGGCCTGGTAGCCTTCGCCATCGTTTCCCTGCTTCCGGTCGAATTGATCCTGCAAGTCGGCAGCAAAGCCGGATTCGCCATGGTCTTCGCCTTGCTCGTTGCCGCCATTATCTGGAACCTCGGCACCTGGTATTTCGGCTTGCCAGCCTCCAGTTCCCACACGCTCATCGGCTCCGTCATCGGCGTCGGTATCGCCAATCAGCTCATGAACGCCAGAACCGGCACCAGCGGCGTCGACTGGGGTCAAGCCGCCAATATCGGTAAATCCCTCCTTCTTTCGCCTATCGTCGGTTTCGGTTGCGCCGGACTGCTTCTCCTTCTCGCCAAAGCCCTTATCAAAGATCCCAAGCTCTACACGTCTCCCGAAGGCGCCGCGCCGCCGCCGTTTTACATTCGCTGCCTCCTCATCCTCACCTGCACCGGCGTCAGCTTCTTCCACGGCTCGAATGACGGACAAAAAGGCATGGGCCTCATCATGCTCATTCTCATCGGCACCGTGCCTACCGCCTACGCTCTCAACCACGCCGTCACCTACAAAGATTCTCAGGATTTCATCGCCGTCTCCCACGAGGCTGCCGACGTCCTCAGTAAATACGTAAGCCCCAACGCCGCCGTCGGCGATGCCCACGATGACGTCACCAACTACATCCGCGACAAAGATTTCACGCCAAATACCATGCTCGCCCTGCGCACTCTGGTCAGCGACATCGGCAACGAGACCGCTCTCTACAGAGAGATGAAGAACATCCCCAACGACCAGGTCCGCAACTTCCGCAACGACATGTATCTCATCAGCGAAGCTATTCGTCTGATGCAGAAGAGTCACAACCCGACTTTCACCGCCTCTGAAACCGCCATCCTAGCCAACTACAAAAAGCACATCGACCACTCCACCCGCTTCATTCCTCTTTGGGTGAAAGTCGCCGTAGCCATGGCCTTGGGCCTCGGCACCATGGTCGGCTGGAAGCGCATCGTCGTCACCGTCGGCGAAAAAATCGGTAAGCAACACCTCACCTACGCCCAAGGCGCAGTCGCCGAAATCACCGCCATGGCCACCATCGGCGCCGCCGACGGCTTCGGTCTCCCCGTCAGCACCACCCACGTCCTCTCCTCCGGCATCGCCGGCACCATGGCCGCCAACCACTCCGGCATCCAGTGGTCCACCGTCCGCAACCTGGCCCTGGCCTGGGTCCTAACCCTGCCTGTAGCCATGATGCTGTCAGGATTTTTGTTCTGGCTCTTCCGCAAGACGTTCTGAAAAACGGAGAACAGTCTCCCAAGTCTGTCATCCTGAGCGCAGTCTAGCGATCCGCGAAGCGAGTCGCCAGACGCAGTCGAAGGATCCCTATAATCATCGCGCACCCCCTCGCAAGGCCCTTCTAGAATTAGCGCGAGTCCCAAAGCCTTTGTCATTCCAGCTGTTGCCGCCCATCCCACAAGGCCGTGCCCTCCCGATTACCTACCCTTCCTGCCGTTCCCCGCTAGAATGTATTTTTCACGCAAGGATTTCCTGACTCATGGATAAACTCGTCATCCGCGGCGGCGAGCCATTGCTCGGCACCGTCCACATCAGCGGCGCAAAAAACGCCGCGCTTCCCTGCATGGCCGCCGCCCTGCTCACCGACGAACCCGTCATCCTCGAAAACATTCCGCAAGTCCGCGACATTCAAACCACCCGCAACCTCCTAGCCGCCATGGGCGCCGAGGTCGAACTCGGCTACGGACGCGCCCACCACCGCACCACTATTCACTGCGAAAACTTGACCACGCCCGAAGCCTCCTACGAATTAGTCAAGACCATGCGCTCTTCCACGCTTGTCCTCGGACCTCTGGTCGCGCGCTGCGGCCGCGCCCGCGTCTCGCTCCCCGGGGGCTGCGCCATTGGCAGCCGTCCCATCGATATGCACATCAAGGGACTCGAGCAACTCGGTGCCAAGATCGTGCAAGATCACGGCTACGTCGAAGCCAGCGCCAATCGGCTGCGCGGCGCAGAAATTGTTTTCGATAAAATCACGGTGACCGGCACCGAAGACCTGCTCATGGCCGCCACTCTCGCCGAAGGCGAGACCATCCTGCAGAATTGCGCCCGCGAACCCGAAGTCGCCGACCTCGCAGACCTCCTCAACAAGATGGGAGCAAAGATCGAAGGCGCAGGCACTCCCACGATTCGGGTGAAGGGCGTCAGCCGGCTCAAAGGCACGAAGCACCGCATTATCCCCGACCGCATTGAAGCCGGCACGTTCCTCATCGCCGGCGCGATGACCGGCGGCGACCTCAACATCGCCGGATGCGATCCCACTCACCTCGGCGCGGTTCTCAGCAAACTGAAGGAGGTCGGCGTCAAAACCAAATCGAACGGCGAGTCCGTCCGCGTCATGGGCGACAATCCCTTCACCGCCTCCGACATTTCCACCGAAGAGTTCCCCGGCTTCCCCACCGACATGCAAGCCCAATTCATGGCGCTCGCCACCCAGGCAGAAGGCGCCTCGCTCATCACCGAAAACATTTTCGAGAACCGCTTCATGCACGCGCAGGAATTAGTTCGCATGGGCGCAAACATAAAAATCGAAGGCCGCCGCGCGGTAGTCCGCGGCAAAACTCCGCTCAGCGCCGCCGCCGTCCTGGCCAGTGATCTCCGCGCCAGCGCATCTCTAGTGTTAGCCGCCCTGGTCGCCGACGGTGAGACCATCATCGACCGCGTCTACCACATCGACCGCGGCTACGAACACATCGAAGAAAAACTCCGCGCTGTAGGCGCCCAAATCAAACGCATCGGCGAGATGTTTCCCAAGAAAGCTGCCGCGCGGTAAGTTGCTCTTGTCATCCTGAGCGAAGTTGTCGTTCGCGAAGCGAGCGACAACGCAGTCGAAGGATCCCTAGCCAACAAACGACCAAACGGCTCCCGCCGCGTCTCAAGGCCCTTGAATTGAAGTGCTTTCGAATCCGTACAAATCCGTGGCGAAGCAATTTCGCCAGCTTAACGCCTCGTCATCCTCTCAATCGCTTCCCGATGCTGTGGATACTTCGCAACCAACTCCTCGCGCTTCGCCATCTCAAAATCCTCAAACTCAAATCCCGGAGCCACCGTGCACCCGACTAACGCAAACCCGCGTCCATCCCGAACCCGCGACCCAAACCAGCATCCCGCCTTCACCACCGCCTGTAACACCTCGCCGGCCTCGGGATCGCTCCCCAGCAGAATCTCCGAATACCGCCCATCCCTGTCGATCACGTGAACTACAACCGTTGCACCCTCATAGAAGTGCCACATCTCATCCGATCGCAACCGATGGAACGCCGAAAAATTCTCCCCCTCGAGCAGAAAGTAAATCGCTGTCGAAGCCGCCCGCGCCCCGGCAAACTCTCGCGGCAAACTTTCCTTCACCAAAATCAAATCGGCCTTATAAGTCTGCCGGTAATACCCGCCCTCTGGATGCGTCTCCAACCCAAGCTTCTCAATCCAGTACCTCGCATCCTTCGTCATCGGTTCCTCCCGCATGATGCTCACTATAGCAATGCGAAACGTTTTCCAATCATCCCTCACTATGGGATAGGAGAAACCCCATGCCGATCCCGGAAGTTGCTCTCGCCTATGAATTGGACGCCGCGTGGATCATCGCTCTCTGGCTCGCGATCCACGGCGGCCATCCCGCTCCGGAACTTGCCGCTGCGGAAGCCATCGCCGCCCTTGCGCCCTATCTCGGCGGAGCCGAATCTGCGCTCTCGTTTTCGCAGCTGCAAACTCGGGTTGCCGCTTTCGACAGCTGAGCTGACCGCACACGCCGGCTCGCCGCTGATCTGGCCAAAACCTAGGCGACATTAAGTTTCTGCAGCGTTTTCTGGATTCGCGTCCAATGCCAGCCTTTGCTTACCGGCAAACCGCTGCCTGATGTGCCGGTAAGCTCCCACCTTTCAGGTTCGCCCACCACCGGCGGGAAGCCCACCCTTGCATCCTCTGCAAGGGTGGGGATTGTCATCTCCGTGACACGACAGAAATAAACCGGTTCTCCCTTGGATGGACAATCTGCCTCAAGAAGTGATCCTCAAAGAATAAGGCCGCGATTTTCATCGCGGCCTTATTTTCTCTTCTCCACTAATCCCACTCATTGCAGGTGAATCATGTTGGCGCTCACATCCAGCGTTCCATGCACGCGAACTTTCTTCCCCTCGTACTGTTTAACTTGATCCTGATGATCAATGTCGTAACTCTTTCCCGAGGCAGCCTCCTGGAACTTGTACTTCTCGCCCGATTTCACAATGGTTCCTACGAAAGTCTGCGTGTCGGACGCCGAGGTTGCCTGACTTCCCTGATCCGGTGTCTGGTTCGCCTGCC
This sequence comes from uncultured Acidobacteriaceae bacterium, assembly GCA_963760855.1. GTDB lineage: Bacteria > Acidobacteriota > Terriglobia > Terriglobales > Acidobacteriaceae > Sulfotelmatobacter. The sequence continues at coordinate 44,215 of CAVXFD010000014.1, forward strand.
CTTGTGGCGGAGTGGCGGGCTGTTGCCCAGTCGGGTCGGTGGGCTGCGACTGCGGCGCGGCGTTAGGGTCGGTCGATGTTGTCGGTCGCGTCGATTGTTGGGCATAGAGCGAAACGCCAACCATCAACAGTAGAGCAAGGGTACAAAGAGACCACAGTTTCGTCTTCATCAAATCCTCCGGGGGGCGTTAGGAAATCATTTCCTCTAGCTGTCCACTCAAAGCAAACCACATGCCAAAGCACCGCCCGAGTCATGACCGTTCTTTCGGAGGACGCGACCGTTCTATCTGCAAGACTTATTAATATGGACAAGGTACCCGAGTTCTTGTTCTACGGAACTCCCGTCGCCTCACTACAACAAACTCCGTAGGGCTCAGTGAGGCTGTCCGATCCGCCGTACACACCAGAGAGCAGTTTCTGCACGATCACTTTTTTTGCTGCGCGTACTGCTCCGCACCCAAAAAGTGCAGCGATATATAAGGTTCGTTGCCCACTACCCAACTGTCGTGCCCCGGCGCAATATAGAAGACGTCTCCCGCCTTCATCTCAATCACGCGGCCATCATCCATCGCCGCCGTCGCCCGCCCTGACACCACCAGTCCGACGTGCTCCACCATGCAACTCTTGGCGCCAGCTGCCTTCCCCACATGCTGGGACCACTTCCACCCCGGTTGGTAGGTCGCTCGTCCAATCGTCATCCCGCCAATATGCACCACTTCAAACTTCCCTTTTTCAAAATTCCGCACCTCATCCGGCTGCTCAAGCCGTTTCAGGATCACTTCGTACATAATTCCTCCTCACCAGCCAAAAAAGCCACGACATAAGTCGTGGCGTTTTCTTTTTATTATCCGTGTGAATCCGTGCAAATCCGTGGCGAAGAAGTTAGTGTCTTCCCCCGCCCGGCCCGCCGCGTCCGCGGTCCCGTCCGCCACCGCCAGGCCTTCCACCACGTCCGCCGCGACCCCGATCGCGTCCACCACCGGGACGTCCGCCCCGTCCACCACGGTCTCCGCCATGCGGCCGATCCCCATGCGGACGATCGCCGCCGCCCACCGATGCCGGTCCGCCTTCACGATTAAAGTTCGGCTCATCATCAGGGAAATCCCCGCCGCCTTCGATCACCATCGACCCCGTCAGCGCAGGCGCGGGAACCGCTTCGCTTTCCCCGCCGCCATCCACTGGAGCTGCCGCACCATCGCCCCCGCCCATCTTCGCGCGCTGCTCTTTCAAAATCGCCTTGCGCGAGAGTCGGATGCGATTGCCCTCCACCGCCAGCACCTTCACCAGCACTTGGTCGCCTTCCTTCAGTTCGTCGCGAACATCGGCAATGCGATGCTCCGCCACTTCGCTGATGTGCAGCAACCCATCGGTCCCCGGAATGATCTCGACAAACGCTCCGAAATCCGCCAGCCGCGTCACTTTCCCGAGATAAGTTTTCCCAACTTCCGCCGTCGCCGTCAGGTCGCCGATAATCTGCAGAGCCTTCGCCGCCGACGCCTGATCGCTCGACGCCACCTTCACCAGCCCGGAATCCTCCACATCGATCTTGACCCCAGTCTGTTCCACAATGCTGCGAATCATCTTGCCGCCCGGCCCAATCAGGTCGCGAATCTTGTCGACCGGAATCTGCACGGTGTAGAAGCGCGGAGCGAAATCAGAAATCTTCTCGCGCCCGGCAGCAATCACTTCTTCCATCTTGCCGAGAATGTGCAGCCGCCCGCGCTTCGCCTGCGCCAGCGCCTCCCGCATGATCTGCGACGTGATGCCAGCAACCTTGATATCCATCTGCAGCGCCGTGATCCCGTCCTTCGTTCCGGCAACTTTGAAATCCATGTCGCCGTAGTGATCTTCCGCGCCCGCAATGTCGGTCAGGATGGCATACTGCTCGCCTTCCTTCACCAATCCCATCGCCACTCCAGCCACCGGAGCCTTCAATGGAACTCCCGCATCCATCAGCGACAACGACGCACCGCAAACCGTCGCCATCGATGACGATCCATTCGACTCCAGAATGTCCGACACCACCCGCATCGCATAAGGCCACGACTCTTCGGAAGGCAGCACCGCCGACACCGCTCGCTCCGCCAGCGCCCCGTGCCCAATCTCCCGCCGGCCCGCTCCTCGCAAAAACGCCACTTCTCCTACCGAAAACGGCGGAAAGTTGTAATGCAAAATGAAGCGTTTCTTGGCTTCGCCTTCGAACCCTTCCAGCCGCTGCATGTCGTCACTGGTCCCGAGCGTGGTTGTTACCAGCGCCTGAGTTTCGCCGCGCGTGAAGATGGCGCTGCCGTGAGTCCGTGGCAGAATTCCAGCTTCAATCCAGATGTCGCGAACTTCGTCAAACGCCCTCGCATCGGGACGCCGCTTCTTCTCCAGCACCTCCTCGCGGAAAGTCCGCTCACGCAGCACTTCGAAATACTGTTTCAGCTTCGCCTGCGCCTTCTCGTCGTCCTCGGGAATTTCCGCTTGTAGCTTCTTCTTGATGTCCTTTGCCAGCGTGTAGCTTTCCGCCTTCGGATGCTTTTGGGTGTCGAGCGCGTCCGACAATTCCGCTCCGACTTTCTTTTTCAGCGCGTCGTAGTAAGCCTGATCGAACTCCGGCGGCGTGACTTCGCGTTTCTTCTTTCCGGCCCGGTTGCGCAGATCGTTGATGGCTGCGCAAATCTTCTTGATCTCGGTATGCCCGAACTCAATCGCGTCCACCACAAGCTCTTCGCTCACTTCTTTCGCGCCTGACTCGATCATCACGATTCCGTCGGCAGTCCCCACGACCATAATGTTCAACGTGCTCTCGCGCATCTCGTCGTAGGTGGGATTGATCACGAATTGCCCGTTAAGCTGCCCAACGCGCACCGCGCCAATAGGCCCAAGAAACGGAATATCAGAAAGCGTAAGCGCGGCAGACGCCCCGTTGATTCCAAGAACATCGGGATCGTTACTCGCGTCGGCCGAAAGCACGAACGCGATCACCTGCGTCTCGCACTTGAATCCTTCCGCAAACATCGGCCGGACCGGCCGATCGATCTGCCGGCTGGTAAGCACTTCGCGTTCGCTCATGCGCCCTTCGCGCTTGATAAAGCCGCCGGGAAAGCGTCCACCGGCGTAGGTGTATTCCCGGTAATCCACCGTGAGCGGAAAGAAATCGATGCCCTCGCGCGGATCGGCATTCGCCACGGCAGTGGCGAGCACTACGTTATCGCCCATGCGGACCACCGCCGCTCCATGGGCCTGCTTGGCTAATTTTCCTGTTTCAAATGTGAGTTGTTTTCCGCCGGCGAGGTCGACTGTTACTGCACTAACTTCTGGTTTCATATTCATCCTTAATTGTCTTGATCAGGAGCGCGGTCGCGCTTTCCGGCTGGCGCAGCTTGCTTGGTAGGTTGCGAGGCAATGTGCGGGAATGGAAAGGCGCGTGGGCCATGGTTGTTAACAAATGCCGAGTTCCGATGAGCGGGTACCAATGAGAGCTTGGGTCTCGAAATTACGCCTCGACCACGCACGCTGGAGTTGGCTCAATGCTGTACCGGCTTCGAGACGAAGGCGGCTTTCTTAGAGATATCCCGGAGCAATCGCGGAAACGTTCCGGCCTCCGGAACCAGGCTATTTGCGGATGCCGAGCTTCCCAATGACCGTCTTATAGCGCTCGGAATCGTATCTCTTGAGGTAGTCGAGCAAGCGACGCCGCTTGCTGACCAGCATGAGCAGGCCGCGGCGCGAGCCGTGGTCCTTCTGGTGCGTTTTGAAGTGATCCGTCAGTTGCCCGATGCGTTCACTGATAATCGCGATCTGAACCTCCGGACTCCCGGTGTCAGTCGCATGCGTCTGATACTGGTCAATGACAGATTTCTTTTGCTCTCTGGCTAGCACTAACCTGGTGCACTCCTGTTCTCAGTTTCGATTTATCTTGGTGACAGTAGGAAGGTTATCATGCGGGAATGGAGGGTGTAAAGGCGCGTCGAGCTGCCCTGTTCGGAATGACATCCGCTTAACTGCAGCTCCCTTCAAAATAGTTTGAAGTCACCCTAAACTCTTGTCATTCCGAAGCGCGCCCAAAGCGCGCGAGGAACCTGCTGTCCTTTGCAGCGCCAATGGAGCCGCTCAGCACTGCAACGTTTGCGCCCTAGGCGCTCAGACCGATCACTAGGACGGAAGCCAACGCACCTCAGGCCTTCGGCCCCCGTTCGGAATGACATCCGTTTAACTTCAGCCACGTTCACAGTAGTTTCAAGACACCCAAGCCCTTGTCATTCCGAAGCGCGCCGAAGGCGGGCGAGGAACCTGCTGTCTTTTCAAGGGCGCGAAAGGTTGTCGAATTCAAGTTTTGCACAGCGCCTGGTGACATCCGCCGCTGCACAAACTCCACCCAATCCCTAAACTCTTGTCATTCCGAACGACTTCAGCAGTGAGGAACCTGCTGTCCCATGGAGAGGCAATGGCCCGCGAGCGGACCTACTACGTATACATCATAGCGAGCAAAAGCCGCGTGCTCTACGTCGGCGTCACGGGCTTCCTCATGGCGCGAGTTTTGCGGCACAAAGCCGGCGAAGGCGGAGCCTTCACGCGAAAGTATCGCGTCCACAGGCTGGTTTACTATCGCAGCTTCCGGAAAGTAGGTGACGCGATAGCGAAAGAGACGGAGATTAAAAAGTGGCGCCGCGAGAAGAAGGTGGCTTTGATTCGCACCGAGAACCCTACATGGGAGGATCTCGCCGCAGAATGGGGTGAGCCAGCCGTGATGAAGGATCGGGGAAAAGCAGATTCCTCGCCTGGGCTTTCAGTTCAGGGTCCGACCCGCCCTAAAACAGCGCGGGTTTGACAAGAAATCCCGCCCTAAGCTGGTCTAGCGCCCGAAGCAAAGAGTTTCATGAATTCGTTGGCGCCGATGATCCACAGTACAGTGCGCACGACAGGCGGAAAGTTTTGGCGTGAGGGATCGTGCACGATAGCCGGAGCGGAAAGATCATAATGCCTGCCCTGAGTTTCAAGTTCTGCCCCGCGCGCCGCGAGCACGTTTTTCACCCACTCCGCCTCACTTCCGTAGGTGAGGGCGATCAGGAATCCGTCCCGCGTCTTGAAGACGTTAATCGGCGTGTGATAAATGCGGCCCGACCTGCGGCCTTTGTGCGTGAGAATGCCAAAGCCAGGCAAGCGCCCGGCAAAGTGACGCGTAATCCGGTTGGTGACGCGCTGATTAAATGCAGCGACCCAACGCTTGCGGAAGCGGATGAGTAGAACGGGCGCGCCAATGCCAATGACAATGACCGCCAAAATCGCAAGCACCGCCGCAATTCTCATGTTCAAAATCGTCCCTGTCGCATATGGTAACAACCATCCGCTCGTTCCTTGCAGATCCACAGCCCTACTGTGACATCCAACCTTGAGTCCCGCTCCAACTCAGCTCAATATGGTCAAGGCGGAGGCGCTAAAGGCGCCGTTCTCATCGGCGTCTGTAACTCCTTTGCTCTCTATATTTTGACCGAAAGTTCTTTGACATCTAGATTTTGCAAACGCTCTTTTTCAAAACCCGCGCCCAGCAAGACTTTCAAGCGCGGTGGGGGGAGGGGGGTCCCCCCCAACTCCACGAAATTTTCCATTTCGGAACGCCCCGCCCGCCGCCGTCCACACACAAGTCGGCAAGATTATTTCAGGAATATATCCACAGAGGTGGAAGTGGCTTTCAGGGCGAGGAGACGCTACGGACCCGGAAGCAGACAAATCGAGAAACTCGCAGACGAATCAATCCGGAGTGTAGCCGAGATATTCTTCGTGTCCCTCAAACATCCGTTGCAGCAAAGTGCGGGGTTTCGGCGTCGGAGCCACCGGCTCCGGCTCACCGATCGTCACGGTTTCCTTCCGGGACTCAGTCTCAACCTGCGGAACAACTTCTAGGATGGCTGGCATGGTATGCCTCCACTCAAAAGCAGAATTCGAAGCTCACGATAAAGGTAGTCAATCGGTCAGCGCAGTCCTATGACGGGAATCACAGTTGGTGTGACGGAGCGACCCACCGATCGCGGACTATAATCTCGACCTCAGAGGCCTTGAGCAATGTCCGCAGGCAAGAAAGACTCGCTGAAGGCACCCTACGTGGTCGATCCCAGAGTGCGAATCGGCCACGTACATCTAAAGGTAGCGAATCTGCAGCGCGCCCTGCGCTTCTATGCCGGAATCCTAGGCCTGGAAGTGACGCAGCGCTACGGCGATGGTGCAGTCTTCCTCTCAGCCGGTGGATACCACCATCACATCGCCCTGAACACCTGGGAAAGTCTCGGAGGCTCGCCGCCCCCACAAGGAACGATCGGCCTCTATCACACGGCAATCCTTTATCCATCGCGTGCCGCACTGGCCACGGCGTTGCGACGAGTGCTTGCGGCAAACATTCCGCTGCAAGGCGCAGCCGATCACGGCGTGAGCGAATCGATTTATTTGACTGATCCCGACGAGAATGGAGTAGAACTCTACTGCGACAAGCCCAAAGAAAAATGGCCGCGCACGGCCGACGGAAAATTGGAAATGTACACGCGCCCGCTGGACTTGCACGAATTATTACGCGAGGCACCAGAAGGAACGGAACTGGAAAGCGGTCCTCTGGATTTGTGATCCCGGGCGGAAGGTTCCGCTGTTTTCGCAATCTGCAAGCGCAGCTCCCGCGCCTCGCGCTGCAAATCTTGCGCCAGCCGCCAGTAATTGTCCTGCGCGACCGTTTCGCTTTCCTCGGCAGCCAGATTCGTGACGCGCAAAATTTCGTCCTCGATAACTTTCAACCGAGCCTGGAGTGCTTCTAACATCGATGGCTCCTGGTCAAACTATATCCGAGTTCACAAGCCGAGCCGGAGGATTTCAGATCGCAGCCGCGAGTGCCGCTGCGTCTGCCGAAGATATCCCATTTCGTTGGTTGCAGATTTCGCCCGGATGATTCCGATAAGTTGTCGCTTCTCGTCTGAAGACCAGCGACCTAAGTCTGGGATAAGCGAAAGAACGAGTGACCAGTTCTCCAGCGACTCGCGCTGGATCTCAGTCCAGCGCCCAGGATTCACTCTGAGAACCCGAGTCACGGCGTTGACCGAGGCTCGCCGGATCTTCCGGCTGTCGCCATCGAACTCGCGCGCCATGCGCCGATTGACGAGCAGTCCGAGATTTCGAACGGAGAAAGTGTCCCAAGCCCCAAGCTGTCCCTTGACGTAAGGTTGAAGTTCATAAAACATGTGGGCTTCGGCCAGTCGTCTCAGGATTCGCGCCGGAGTTTTGTATTGCCGATCGTCGGCGATTTTTTGTTCTTCTCTCTCACACAGCATCTGCAAATCCGCGCGCCCGGGACGAAACCCGAGTTTCCGGTAGAACCAGAAGGCGCCAGAGTCAATGGCTTCATCGTTGTTCTGTCCGATCTGGTAGGGATAAATCGAAATACACTTGGCGCCGGTCAACGCGCGCAGGCAGCGTAGAGCCTGAGCGTAGATCCACGCCGTTTCTCCCTGGCGATATGTGTAGAAAGTGTTGAAGCCCACTTCGATCCATTCGCAGAGTCCGATGGCTTCGATGTAGTTGATGGGCACGCCGTTTTTCAGCGTGTATCCCGCGAGATAAGCGCGCAGCGGCAGACGGCGCTCGGGCGGAAGTCCCCAGAAATGCATGACAACGCCGCGTCCGAGTTGAGCTCGCACGACAGTGCGTGGATCGCCAACCGTCGTGCCATAGAGTTCGCGATATCGCACAACCATTACTTCGCGGATCGCGTGCATAACGACTTCCCCAGCTGCGGGCAAAAGCTTCTCGAACTTCGGCGCAGGCTGAGCAAATTCGTGCGCCAGCGAAACCTCGCTGCGCTGGATAAGTGGACCATCGTGCAAGAAGAAGCGGCGCGGGCGCGTCCAGTTGCGAGTCCTGGAAAGCCTGAGGTTCTCAAGTCTCCAGCGAATTGGAAGACGCAGCGAGTCGTAGAGTTCGGCGCGATGGCGATCCGGGACTGGGAGGTGTTCGAAGCTGCCAATGAGCCACGGGAGCGGATTCTGGCGGGCGCGGGCGGCATCGAGCCACCGCTGCCACGGGATGTTTGCTTCGACTTCGGCGTCCTCTTCGAGGAGTGGAATGAAGCGCGGCCAGATCGAGCCGCGGGCGCGCTCGGATTGGTAGTCATCCCAGTAATCGTCCCACGCAATTTCGACATTGCGCGGAATGCGGTGCACGAGCCATCGAGCATACATCGAAGGAAAGAGTGTCCTGCATGGTGGTGCCGGCGATGCCCGAAGTATCGAAGTCGTCGAACAACGACATGTCGGCATCCGCAGCACGGAGTTTCTCGATGCGTTCGTGAAAGGTGTTGAGAAGACGTTCGGTGCGCGGAATGTGCAACGGCGCGTGCGGGAAGGCGCGCAGGAAAAGCAGGCATTCATGGAAGCGGATGAGATGGTGAGGATCGCGCAGTTCGAGCCCCGAGAGCTGGGCGAGGAGTCTGTTGACGACCGCCGCATGTCCGGACTCGAAACGATTCTTGGCGCCTTCAAGCTGAGTGAGAAGTTCGTCAGGACTGTGGGGTTTGGTCGGCATGTACGGCGAAACAGTGTAACGCAGCTTGGAGGCTGAACCGTGTGATACGGGCAATTCAGGTAGCAGTGGATCAGCTGTACCCCTTCTTCTTCCAGACCTCCCAATCTGCGCGCACAGCCTCCAGCATGGATTCAGCGGCCTTGTGCAGCCACCTTTTCTCTTGCTTATCGAGATGACGCAGGATCGCTTTTCGCGCCGATGGAGTGCCGAGATGAATGTTGGCGGTTTCCCATCCCATAGCGTGCAGCAGGCGGAGTTCGGTATCCGGACCGCGCAACGAAGCGAGTTCGATGCGGGAGCAGTACGGGCCAAGTCGACGAACGATCCAGCGGCCGCGCAGCTGGACAAAGGGATCGGGACACCGTACGGCACGGTTGAGGATGGTCTGGTAAAGAATTTCCGCGGGGCCTCTGTCCTTTTGCGACGCAACCGTTTCCGCCCAGCAGGCGGAAGACTGGACGAGTGCCTTGGCCTCGCGGGCAATGCGTCCGCCGTGCCAATCGGCGATGGCAACGTAGCGGGCATGGCCCAGACTACCCAGCCCGGCGACGCGGTGCGCGAGGCGGTAGGCTATGCCGGGAGCGGGCATGAGATGCTCGATGGCATCGACGGCACTGATGGGGACTTCCGTCTTTAAGGTTCGAAGCGCGTCCATCTTCTGCCAGAAGCGGACAGGATCTCGCAACTTTCCTTCCGCGATCAGACGCAGCCACTGATGCTGCTCGCCCAGAACGAAGGCGCAGCCTTCCTCCTGCATGCTCTCGCGATACCCTTCCAGCACGGTGCCGCAGATGTCTTCGCGCTTGAGGGGAAGGCTTCCGGCTTCGACGGCAAGGTGAGCGCTAACGGCGAGCCGCACCAGGTCGATCGTGTAGGCCATTGGCCAAGCTTCGTCGAAGTCGTTCACACCCCAGATGAGGCGGCCTTCGATGTCGCGCCAGGTGCCGAAGTTCTCCACATGAAGATCACCCACGGCGAGAACCTGAGGCGCCCCGGCGAGCTCGGGGCAGATCTGCGGCCAGAGTTGCGCCCAGCGGTAGTAGGTGGCGCGAAAAAACGGAAAGAGTTCCGCCTTCATGCGAGCGTGCTTGAGACGAAGGTCTTTCTTGTCGAGACGAGTGCGCTGTGCCAGCCATCCTTCGAAACTACGGGTGGCTTTGATGACGTTCATGCGGGCAACGATAGCGATGGGAAGAAGGAGAAGTCAAATCGGGGGAAGCTTCGTTAGACAGACACAACCACAGAGAAGATCCGAAAAAAGAACGATTATTAATCTTCCCTGTGGCTTTGCTATGAAAGCTCTAACACAATTGACCGGCGTAGGTCGAGGGATGAACCACCCCAGATCAATTTCACGCTCTATTTAGGAGCTCAGCGGTTGAAGTGGGCAACGTTGGCTTCGATAAATTGCTTCTTGTCCTCCGGCACATCGTCGACAGCGAGAATCGAATCTGACGTGCAGGCGGGAACGCACGCACCGCAGTCGATGCACTCCGCGGGGTCGACAAAAAGCTGTTTGGCTTCCTCGAAGCCAGGCTCATCCTGCTTGGGGTGAATGCAGTCGGTGGGACAGACGTCGACGCAGAGGGAATCCTTGATGCAGGAGTCGGTAATTACATAGGCCATGATGAAGTCTCCGAAATCAGAGTGGATTTTAGCTGCTCGATTATCAGTTTAGAGGCGGGCAGCGGAGGAGGCTGTGATGGTCATCACAGAGCGCTGTGCGCCGTGGCGAAAATCGCATGAAACGAACCAGAAAGGGCGGGACCAGAACGGGAAAAATGTTGATGAGGATCACGCGAAGGCGTGATCGCAATCACCGACACGAAAAAATCACAATGGCAGAATGCTGACATTGAACTAGGCCTTCTAGTTGAGATCGCCCGGCCCTAACCCACAGAACCCCACAGAGCCGTTACCCCAGACGGCAGGGGCCGGGCGCCTTAAATACAAAGATTGAAGAGATGAGTGAGGTGGCTCTCCCACCTTTCCTGTCTCGTGTTTTCCGCTTCGTGGTCCCGCCCCTTCGAATCCAGCAAGTCTCGCTCGGAAAACCGGTTCTACATTCTGGCGTGTTGAGACTGACACACTGTCCCGTGCAAACCACTTTTGATCCTCCAAAGCTCAAAGTCAACCCGTGTCATTTCAAAGAGATAGCGTTTGGTTCCTTCCCTGCCTTGTGGATATGCGGAAGGAGTCGAAACGATGGCAAGCACAAGCCGCGAGGCGACGAGTAGAACCGCTGAATGGATCAGGGCGTTCCTGATTTTGGCCTTGGCTCTTCCCTGTGTCGCGCAGGATCTTGCCAAGCAGCGAGTGACACGCATGGTCCTGGTAAGCATTCCGGACCGCAAGCTGGCAGTTCTGGAAAACGGGAATGTGCTGGCGTACTTTCCGGTTGCGGTGGGGGCGGCGGTGAGTCCGAGTCCGACGGGCGAATTCTTAATCGTGAGCCGAGTGGCCAATCCAACTTACTACCACGATGGGTTGGTGATGCCGGCGGGCAGAGGCAATCCGGTGGGCACACGCTGGATGGGGCTGAACCTGAAGGGCTACGGGATCCACGGAACGAATGCGCCGCGGTCGGTCGGGCATGCGACGTCGCATGGCTGTATTCGGCTGAGGAATCGTGATGTGGAGCGACTCTACGCCATGCTCCACGTCGGCGACATCGTGGAGATTCGCGGCGAACGGGATGAGGAGATCACGCGAGTGTTTGGGAACATTGTGGATGTGGCTACGGCTGAGGGAATGCCCGCGAGTGTTGGGCAGTAGAAGCGACGGGTACCTGGTACCGAGTTTTGAGGAGGCAATTATGCAAATGGCAATCACATTTATGGCAGTGGTGGGTGGCATGATTTTTTCACTGGCAGTGGCATTGCTGGCAGAGGAATTGATTTTCGGGCAAGTATTCCGTGTGTTTTTTGTCCGGCAGGCGGTACCGGTGAAATCAGTACAGAAGCGCTGAGGCGCAAAGGAGAACGACCATGTTGGCGTTGAAGTATCTGCTGATCACGGGCGGCCTGGGAATGATCTTCGCGGCCGTGTGCATCCTCACCTACGATTTGTATCGCGAAATGTTGTACCGGCGGGCGCTGGAAACACCGGGCGGAGCAGTCGGCGCAGCGCCGGTAGTAGTACGGTGGCGAGCTTCGCTTGCGCTGGCAATGCTGGCGTGGGGACCGTTGCTGGTGGCTTTCAGCATCGTCGTTGTACCCAGCGGGATGGCTGGAGTACGCGTGAGTGAGATGAGCGGAACGGTGCCGGGGACGCTTTATCCCGGAGCGCACTTCGTGATGCCGCTGGTGGAAAGCGTGGCGTTGTTCGATACGCGAGATCAGATCTTTACCACCGGGGCTTCGGAGGATGGAAAGACTGCCGCGGCTAACGTCGCCACAAAGCTGGAGCTTCTCGACGTGCAGGCGAAGGAGGGATTGACGCTCGGGTTAGCGATTACCGTGCGGTACCGGCTGGATGCGAAGAGGCTTGATTATATCCAGGGAAATTTGCCCCATCCGGTGGAGAAGGAAATTGTGCCGCCGACGGTCGCGAGTGTGTGGCGGGAGATCGTTCCGCACTACACGGTGCAAGATGTTTTCTCGGCGAAGCGCGAAGAAGTGCGGCAACGCGCAGCAGGAACGATTACGCAGAAGTTGGCGGCGGACGGAATTGTGGTGAAAGAAGTGATGCTGCGCGATATCCAATTGCCCCCAGAGTATGCGAAAGGGTTGGAGGCCCTGCTGTTGAAGGAGCAGGAAAACGATCGCATGGGCGTTGAGACGGAATTGAAAGGCAAGGAAGTGAGGATTGCTGAGCTGGAAGCGGAAGCCGCGAAGGTGCAGCAGATCAAGCAGGCCGAGGGAGAGGCGCAGGTGCACGTGCTGCAGGCCAAGGGAGAAGCGGACGCAATGCAATACACGCTTCCTTTGAAGGAAAAGCAAATCCAGCAGAGCCGACTGGAGGCGCAAGCGCGGAAGGAGGCGACCATTCAGAATGCGGAAGCAGAAGCTCAGGCGAAAGTGATCGATAGCAAAGCGGAAGGCGAGCGCCGAAAGCTTCTGGCCGACGCGGAGGCAGATCGCATCCGTGTGACGGCGGTAGCGGATGCGGACAGACTGAAAAGCGAGGCGGCGATCTTGAAAGACAATCCGTTGTTGATTAACAAGATTGTGGCCGAACGGCTCTCCGACAAGCTTCAGATCATGATGGTGCCTGCCGATGGAAAATTCTTTTTCGCCAACGATGTCCTCCGCAGCATGAACGTGGCAAATCAGAGTGGGCAGGCGGAACAAAGATAAAGATAAAGCGGCGGACAGCGAACAGTGATTGGTGAACGGTGATTGGTCAACAGTGGTCCGTATCTGTCTGGTCACTGGCGACTTCCCGCAAGTCTAGAATAATGAGGCCACGGACACAATGCACCTCGCCCGCCGCAAGTCGCCACGAATGTGTAAGCCTGTCCTACTTCTTTTCTTATGCTGCGGGCTGATTGTGAATGGGTCAGCGACAAATTGGAATGAGCCCACGCAGCAGCTGGCGCAAAAGATTGTGGCGATTACCGGGCCGGGCGCAGTGGCGATCACCGTAGAAAATCGATCATCACTCCCCAAAAAGGACTTCGATACGATCAGCGGCTTGCTGCGAGTGGATATGGAGGCGCTGGGAGCGCGTCCTGTGCAGCCACAGCAAGCGTCGGCCTCGTCAGCGGTGTGGCTTTCGGAGAACCCAAGATTTTATGTGTGGGTAGTGGAAATTCATCAGGGGGCGACAGCATCGACAGTCACGATGGTATCGATACCGCGCGGAGACGAAGCGGAATTGGCGCGCGACTCCACACCGATGAGCCTTCGCAAGATTCCACTATGGACACAGGAGGAGCGGATTCTGGATGTGCTGGTTCTGCAGGAGGACAGCATTCCCAGACAAATCGCGGTACTCGATGCTGAGAAAGTTGCGATCTACCGCCTGACAAACAACAAGTGGCAACAAGAGCAGATTCTGATCATCACGCATGCGCGGCCGTGGCCTCGGGATCTCCGGGGGCGAATGTTTGCTGCGAAGGATCACCTGCTGGATGTTTATCTTCCTGGCGTGTTTTGCAAGAGCACAAGTGCTTTGCCACTCGCGCTGAATTGCCGCGAGAGTGACGATCCGTGGCCGCTCATTGCACTTACTCCGGCGATCTTTCCGTCATTCGGCAGCGCCCCAACGGTGCGGCCACTCGCAGCGTTTTATTCAGCATCGCGAAATTTCTTTACCGGCGCCATAACACCAGGACTGGGAAGACTGACAGCGGTGGGCAAGTTCTATTCTGCAGCTTCCTTGCCGCGAGAGAAATATGTCTTGTGGATCTTCGCAGGAACCGACGGGCAGGTTCATCTGGTAGATGGAGTCACGGATCAGGTTGCGAAACTGGGATGGGGTAGTGATGTCGCGACCGTCAAAACGGCATGCGGATCGGGCTGGCAGGTTCTGGCGACGGGCGCGGGAGAGAAAGCTGATGGCGGCGCAGATTCTGTTCGGGCCTATGAGATCGCGGACCGCGATTCGGCGCCGGTGAGCACAGCCCTGGATTTTTCTGGTGAGATTACGGCATTGTGGACGGAGGCCAAAGGCGATAGTGCCATCGCGATCGTCAGAAACCGGGAAACGGGAGATTATGAAGCGTTTCGGTTGGCAGTGGCTTGCGGCCAGTAGCCTGTTGCTGATGGCCTTGCACATAAAGCGCTCAGCGGCGGAGACTCGTCCACAATATGGTGGCACGGTGCATGTCGCCATGCGGGAAGCACCGATGTCGCTCGATCCGAACGATGCTGCGCAGGCGGATTCATTCGCGCGAAGAAATGTGATGGCACTCATCTTCGAGGCGCTGGTCACCGTAGACGATCGGGGCAGAACTCATCCGGGGCTGGCTATGGATTGGCAGGCTGCGCCTGGAAACCAGCGATGGCAGTTCCACCTGCGGCGGGGCATTAAGTTTCACGATGGATCGACATTAACGGCGGAGATTGCCACGTCTTCGTTGCGAACGGCGAACCCGTCATGGAGAGTATTTGCCGAAGACGACTCGGTGATCGTGGAGTGCGATCACGGCGATCCGGATCTGCCGGCGGAACTCGCGCTCACTCGTAACAGCATCGTCAAAAAAAACGGCGGCGGCCAGGTGAGTGGGACCGGTCCCTTCCACATTGAGGATTGGCAGCCCGGGAAAAAGCTGACATTAGGAGCAGAAGAAAGCTACTGGCGAGGACGAGTGTTCGTGGACACGATTGAGATTGAAATGGGCAGGAACCTTCATGAGCAGCTGAATGAATTGGAATTGAGACGAGTGGATCTTGCCGAGGTCGCACCCGAACAAGGGCATCGAGCAGCCGTGGAGGGTCGCAGGGTGAGCAGTTCGCAGCCGATTGAACTGGTGGCACTGGTCTTCAGTGGCGATCCGAAAACGGCTGACGACAAGCTCCTGCGGTCAGCGCTGGCGCATAGCATAGATCGGGGTTCGATGAAGAGCGTGCTGCTGCAGGGCGCAGGACAACCGGCAGGCAGTCTCTTACCGAATTGGATGAGCGGATATGGTTTCGTATTTTCCTCCGATGCGGACCTGAACCAGGCCCGCCGGCTCCGCGATCAGGTTCACACAGCGGCAAAGTGGACGCTGGGATATGATGCCAACGATTCCATGGCGCGACTGCTCGCCGAGCGTGTGGCGCTCAATGCGAAGGATGCCGGCCTGATTTTGCAGCCGACTGCGGCAGCGGTAGTGGATCTGCGGCTGATAAGGATCCCGTTGCCTTCAGCAGATCCATGGATCGCGTTGGACTACGTAGCGGAAAGCCTAGAGCTGCCGATGCCGAAGGCAGGAGGAGAATCGATAGAGGATCTTTATGCCTCCGAAGTGGCGTTGCTGGCCGGACAGCGAGTGATTCCCCTGTTTCATGTTCCGGTGGAATACGGGGCGTCGCCGACGCTGAATGATTGGAGGCTGACGGCGGATGGAACCTGGCGGCTCGATGAAGTGTGGCTAGCAAAAGACAAACCATGATGTTTCGCCGCAAACTCCTGGCCGTCTTCGCACTGACTGTGTTCTTGTCGGTGGCGGCGGTGGCATGGTTGGTGTCAGAGGTGACGCGGCGAGCTTTTGTACGCAGCGACGATGAAAGAACCGCAGGGCTGGTGACACAGTTCCGGCATGAGTTCAATCGACAAGGCGATGAGGTCGAACGGAGGGTGGAATCTATTGCTGGATCGGAAGCGTTGAATCGGATGACGCTTGCATTGAGCCACACGCCGGCAGATTCGGGACCTTTTTTTGAGCTGGCGAAATCGACAGCAGAGAATAGCCAACTCGATTTTCTTGAATTCGTGGAAAACGATGGAACGATTATTTCTTCGGCGCAGTGGCCTGCCAAATTTGGATATCCAGAGGAATCGGTCGCAAGTCTTCCAGCACTGAGCGAGCAGGGACCATTCTTGAAGCAAGAGCCCTTGCAGGAAGGAACGGCGCTCGGATTATTTACCGTGCGTGAAACCCGGGTGGGAGAGCGGCCCGTGTACGTGATTGGCGGGCGACGCCTGGACAGAAACTTTCTCTCCGCACTGGACTTACCCCCCGGGATGCGAGTCTTGATGTATCAGAACCGCGGGGACCGCTTCTCCGCTGACTTGCTGATCGATCCTTCTACGACTTCTGCAGACAAGGTGAGTGAACCAGAAAAGCTGCAGCCGTTGATTGATGCCGTGCGCAAGTATGTACAGGAGATGACGGCTGTGGTGGCATGGTCGGGGAATCAGGCCGACGATGAAGTGTTCCGTGCAATTCCGCTGCTGGGCGCAGCTACCGGGAAAGATCGTCCGCTGCTGGCGATTCTGATGATCGGCAACTCTCGGCGCACTTACGTCGAGTTGAAGCGGCATATCCGCTCGGCGGCGTTGCTGGTTGGAGGCGGAGGAATCGTGCTGGCTATTCTGCTGAGTAGTTGGGCTGCGGCGCGGGTGACCAGGCCCGTGGAACGATTGGCGCTGGCCGCGCAGGAAGTGGCGGCGGGAAACTGGAACGCGCGAGTAGAGGTATCCGGTCGCGATGAACTGGCGCAACTTGCCGATTCCTTCAATCGGATGACCGCCGAGTTGCTTGGACAAAAAGAGCGGCTGGTTCAAGCCGAGAGAGTGGCCGCGTGGCGCGAACTAGCGCGGCGGCTGGCGCACGAATTGAAGAATCCGCTCTTTCCACTTCAGCTTACGGTGGAGAATCTGGTGCGGGCACGGCAACGGGATCCCGAGCAGTTCGAAGAAGTCTTTCGGGAAAGTTCGGGAACTCTGCTGGCGGAGATCTCGAACCTGAAAGAAATCATAGGAAGGTTCAGCGAGTTCTCGAAGATGCCGCAGCCGCATTTGCAGCCGGCGCAGGTGAACGACGTGATGCGGGCTGTGGCGCAACTCTTTCAGGCGCAACTGCAGGCGCCAGGGAGAGCGAAGATCAGTTGCGAGCTGCAGCTCGATCCTTTTCTAGAACCTGCTGTGGCGGATGCGGAATTGCTACACCGGGCAATTTCAAACCTGGTCCTGAACGCCATGGACGCGATGTCGCAAGGCGGAGTGTTGACGTTACGCACGCGTGGTGAAGGCGGAAAAGTGCTCCTCGAAGTGGCGGATACCGGTTCGGGGCTAACGCCGGAAGAATGCGAGCGCATTTTCACTCCTTATTACACAAGCAAGCAGCACGGCACCGGGCTGGGATTGGCGATCGTGCAATCGGTGGTGAGCGATCATGGAGGCAGGATCCGCGTGGAAAGCCAGCCGGGACGCGGCGCCACTTTTGTGATCGAATTAGAGCGAGCGTAAGGTTCGCGCGATGAAATGCTTAACGATGGAGGACGGTTGCCAACGAAAGCACATCTGCTGATTGTGGACGATGAAGCGAACACGCTGGCTTCGTTGTCGCGAGCATTCCGGCTGGCCGGGCATGAAGCGACGGTCTGCGACAACGCTGACAAAGCATTGGAACTGGCCAAGGCGAACGAGTTCGACGTCATTCTTTCCGATGTGGTGATGCCCGGAACCAGTGGACTCGCGCTCCTGGAAGAGTTGAAGGCGCAGGGCGTGACGGCGCCGGTCGTGATGATGTCGGGACAGGCAGACATCGAAATGGCGGTGCGG
This sequence comes from uncultured Acidobacteriaceae bacterium, assembly GCA_963760855.1. GTDB lineage: Bacteria > Acidobacteriota > Terriglobia > Terriglobales > Acidobacteriaceae > Sulfotelmatobacter. Next base: position 61,914 of record CAVXFD010000014.1, read on the forward strand.
GCCACTCGGCTCGGCGCATTGGATTTTCTGGAGAAGCCAATCTCTACGGAAAAACTTTTGCTGACGGTGGACAATGCGCTGAAACTCCAGCGACTGGAAAGCGAGAATCGCCAGCTTAGACAGCGCCTGGGCAAACACGAAATTGTGTGGCAAGGAGCGGCCATGCAACGCGTGATGGCACAACTGGCGCGGGTGGCAGCGAGTGAAACGCGTGTTTGCATCTTGGGAGAAACGGGTACGGGGAAAGAATTGGTGGCACGAACGATTCATGAACGAAGTGCGCGCGCCGCTGGAGCGTTTGTAACGTTAAATTGCGCGGCGGTTCCGGCGGAGTTGATTGAGTCGGAACTTTTCGGACACGAGAAAGGATCGTTCACCGGGGCATCAGGACGGCATATCGGAAAATTCGAGCAAGCGGATCACGGCACGATATTTCTGGATGAGATTGGCGACATGCCTATGGCCATGCAAGCCAAATTGCTGCGCGTGCTGGAGGAAGGAGAAGTGGAACGCATCGGTGGCGACAAGCCGGTGAACGTGGATGTTCGGGTCGTGGTGGCCACCCATCGCGATCTGGAAGCGCGGGTGCGTGAGGAGAAATTTCGCCAAGATTTATTTCACCGAATTTATGTTTTTCCTCTGATGTTGCCGCCGTTGCGTGAGAGGCGTGAGGATATTCCGGCGCTTGTAGGGCATTTTGCAGCGCAAGTAAGTGCGCAGAATGGGTGGAAGCCGGTTCCATTCTCTCCGGACGCGACGACGGCGCTGCAGTCGCATTCGTGGCCGGGCAATGTCCGGGAGTTGCGCAATATGGTCGAGCGATTGATGCTGCTTGCGACGGATGGCCAAGTCGATCTTGCGACCGTTGAAGCTGCGCTGCCAAGAGCTGGGAGCGGCGGAAATCTGCCTTCTTCCACATTTTCAGCAGGGCCGTTGGCCGGGCGGGTGGATGCCTTCGAGCGCGAAGCAATTCTTGCGGAGCTGAAGCGCAGCCATTCGAACGTGACCCTGGCGGCGAAATCGCTGGGGCTCGAGCGCAGTCACCTTTATAAGAAGGCGGAGCATTTGGGAATTGATCTGCGTGCGATGCGCCGAGAGCAAGAATCGACGCCAGAGTGATTTCATATCTCACCGAGTAACTAGGAGATTGGCTTGATCAGAACGGCACGCCGTTGGATAACCTCGCGTCTTCATATAATTTCACTCACTCTTCTTTTCGTTCCTGCCACGGCGTATGCCGTCGAGCCGCCTTCTCCGCCAGTCTATGGGGTCCGCATGGAGCAAGCGTGGATTCCGATGAAAGACGGAGTGCGGCTTGCAGCAACGCTTTACATGCCGGATGGAGCGAAGCCGGAAGAAACATTTCCTGCCCTGCTGGAGTATCTGCCATATCGCAAGGATGATGGCACCGCTGCGGAAGACTATCCCAAACATGCTTATTTTGCGCGGCGTGGTTACGTAAGCGTACGGGTGGATATCCGCGGTTTTGGTGCGAGCGACGGCGTGCCGCCGGAGCGCGAGTATTCCGAACAGGAACAACTGGATGGGGAGCGGGTGATCGCGTGGCTGGCGCATCAAAGTTGGTCGAACGGGAACGTGGGAATGTTCGGGATTTCCTGGGGTGGGTTCACTGCGCTGCAGTTGGCGATGCGGCATGCGCCGGGATTGAAGGCGATTCTTGCGGTGGATGCGACGGCGGAATTGTTTCACGATGACGTGCATTACATGGACGGCATCGCGCACATCGATGAATTTGAGTTGAACATGGACATGGCGCAGGGATGGACGGGCGCTCCCGACTATACCCTCGATGAACGGGTTCTAGGGCCGCGATTTGAAACGCCACCGTGGTCGCTGCTTTATCTGAAGCATCAGCATGACGGACCGTTCTGGTGGGAGCGGGTGCGGCCGCTGACGGAAATCACGATCCCGAGTTTCTTGATTGGCGGATTGCTCGATGGTTATCGCGACAACATACCTGACATGTTGATGCAAGCCAGCGGACCGGTAAAGGCAATCATTGGGCCGTGGAACCACACCTTCCCAAATGATGCGGTGCCCGGTCCGCAGATTGAGTGGCGTAATCAGGCGGTGCGGTTTTTTGATCATTGGCTGAAGGGACGCGACACGGGTGTGGAACACGATCCGCGCCTGGTTATCTATATGCAGCACTGGCATCCTCCGGATCCTAGTCTGGAAAACGTGCCAGGGGAATGGAGACAGGAAGATGAGTGGCCGCCGAAGGACGCGCAGCCCTCCACATTATTTATGCAGTCCAATCATTCGCTCGCGGAGAGTGCGGCTCAGCCTGATTCACATCAATTAAAGTATGTGCCATCGATTGGCGTAGAGGCCGGTTTCTGGTGGGGCGAGTTGTTGAGCGACGTGCGGCCGGTGGATGCGTTCAGTTTGGTCTACGATTCCGCGACGTTGCAAGAAGATGTCGCCATCTTAGGGCGCCCGCACACTTTGTTGCGCGTTTCGGCTACGGCGCCACTGGCGGATTGGATTGCGCGGCTCTCGGATGTCGCCCCGGATGGAACGGTCACGCAAATCACTGGAGCGGGGATCAATGGAGCACAACGGGAGTCGATGAGCGAACCGCGCGATCTCGAGCCAGGCAAAGTCTATCCGCTGGATATAAAGATGCATTTGACGTCGTGGGTCTTTCCCAAAGGCCATCGTATTCGCGTGGCGATTTCGAATGCGTTGTGGCCGATGATGGTGCCAACGCCTTACTCCATGACGACGTCATTGGAACTGGGCGGAAGCGATGGTTCGAGAATTGTGCTTCCGGTCGTCCCTGAGCGTGGCGGCGCTCCGCCTCCATTTTCACCGCCTGAACCTTCGGAGCAACGCTCAGACGTCAAGACCGAAGGCTTTCCGTGGCCGGGTGAGTGGACAGTCGAGCGCGATGAGGCTCGTCACAAGACAACCGTGCATTGGAAAGGAAAAGAAGGAGGCAAGTATCCGTGGGGGACAGAAACGGACTATGAGAATCTGACATATGAGGCAGACGACGCGCATCCGGAGACGACTTCGGTGCGGGGCGAGGCTGAGACTGTATTTGTCCTGAAAGGCCGAACGCTTACGTGGCGCGGCCATTTGCTGGTGACGACGGATGAGAAGAACTTCTATTACAAATACACGCGGGAGTTGATGAAAGACGGGACCATCATCAAGGCGAAATCCTGGCAGGAAACGATCGCCAGAGATCACCAGTAACGGCGATCGCAAGAAAGTCTTAGCGTTGCATTCAACTCCTAGTCGGCCGCGGCGGACGAAGGCTCTACGTCGCGTTTGAGATCGGCGGCGAGGAGGCGGTGAAACAACTGTTCTCCAGCTTCGCGGCGCACCGAAAGGCGTCCGGCGCCGTAGGCTCGCGACTTCAGACCTCGTTGCACGTCTTCGCAGATGCCGAGATCTTCTTCCTGCACGCGGTTGCCAATGTTCACTGACTGCTCGTTATATTCGCGGCTGGCATCGTTAACATCGCCAAAATAGAAATCGAAGATCACAGTGCAGTGATCGGCATCGACCGGAATCACGAGATTTGTGTCCATGTACCCGGCGTAGCAGTTGATCATCAGGTTGGGATGCTGCCAGAAATACCAGGCGCGGTCACCCTTGCGTACGGCCCCGGTAGCCGCATCTTCTTCGGACGCAACCATCGGACTGGATTGCAGGCAATAACGGTCTTCGTTCTCGATGGTGTACTGCTTGTAATCGAGCACTGAATTCAAACCTTTATGAAGATGCGGGACGTGGTACCCGCCATCGAGATAGTTATCGACAAAGACTTTCCAGTTGCAATGAATGTTGTAAGTGCGCCGGTCGAAGTAGTGAAGCTTGCTGATGCCGAGAGGCGCGACGCGCTGGACCAAGCCCCCGAGAAATTCGGCGAGTGGCATTGCTTGATTATCGAGATTGATGAAGACGAAGCACTCCCAGGTCTCGACTTGAATGGGAACAAGGCCGTTTTGCGCGCGATCGAAATTCTGGACGCCTTCGAACTCGGGCATGCCTTTCAGCGAACCATCGAGGCCGTAATTCCAGCCATGATAGGGACAATGCAGAATCGCGGCCTGACCGCAAGGTTGGGTTACCACCGCAGCGGCGTGATGGCGGCAGACGTTGAAGAAGGCGCGCAGGACACCGTCGTTACCACGAATCACTACGATCGGCTCACCGGCAACAGCAGTGGCGACGAATTGCCCCGCGGCCTGCACCTGATCGGTGCGCGCTACCAGTTGCCAGGTTTTGCTGAATACGCTAAGGCGCTCAAGTTCCGCGATGCGCGGGTCGACGTACCATGCGGCAGGAATGGTTGAAGCCTGGGACAGCGGCGCGCGGTCGTCGTAACTGGAAAGGATTTGCTGGATCGGGGTTTGCATGTTCTAGATTCTGTTCCTGAGTCGAAGTCGATTTCTGATTCTGTTTCGGCCAGTCGAGTCACGACGTCTTAGGCTTGGCGACAAGATTCGTAATCGCGATCCGCCGCGGTTCATTGCGACCGGAGACCGTAGGCGTAGAAGCCACGCCCACCGCCCGCCGCAACACGGCTAGAAACTGGAGGATGCGAGCTTCTTTCTTTTCTGGCATTTCACCTTGCTTGCGGAAAAGACCAGGATCAAGTTCGGCTGTAAGCAAAGCATCCTGGAACCGCTCCATCGTCCAATCCAGGATGGAAACGATCATTTCCACATCCATATCCTTTCGCAACTCGCCGCGCTCCAGGCCGAAGCGCACGAAGGCAACGGTGCCGTAGGGATCTTCCGCAGTGAGAAACCGGTTGATCTCGCGCTTCAACGTCAGATCGGTACCGTAGTTTCCCAGCAAGGAGATGCGATAGGGAATCCAGTCTTCCCGCAGCAGATGTTCGGTCCGCACCAGCCAATAGTGCAGAACATCGAAAAAGCCCGCAACTCGTACCTCGGCGGGCGCGTCCAGATATTTTGGGAAGGAACGCACGGCGCGTTTGTAGACTTCAAAGAAGAGACCATCCTTGCTGCCGAAGTGCTGGAAGATCGAGCCTTTGGCAATCCCCAAGGTTGCGGCCATGTCCGCGACGCGGGCAGCGTGGTAGCCGTTCTCCGCGAAATATTGGGTGGCGACGTCGACGATGCGGGAGCGCTTGGCCTCGGACCGGGGCCTGGGTGCGGTGCGATTTATGTAGCGCGGCAACTCGACAGAATTGCTAGCGATTCCGGCCATGAATGACTCCAAGTCATGGCAGCATACTGAAACCACCGATAATTTTCAACTTCAATTTTGTTGAACAATCAAGTAAGGTATGGCGTCCCAGAATATGGGGCGTGACTTCGGGTCAGAATTGAAAAAGCAAACTTCTCATTCCATCTACGACGCAATCGTGGTTGGCGGCGGCCACAACGGATTGACTGCCGCTGCGTATCTGGCGCGCGGCGGACTCTCTGTTCTGGTGCTGGAGCGCCGCGAGATTGTGGGCGGATGTTGCGTAACCGAAGAGATCGCACCCGGCTGCCGTGTTTCCACGACTTCATATATTGCCAGCATGCTTCGGCCGGAAGTGATCGCAGAACTGCGTCTCGCCGACCATGGATTGCATATGGTTCCATGTGATCCCGCGATTCAGGTTCCCTTCCCTGATGGACACGTGGTTCCGTGGTGGGCAGATCGGGATCGGGCAAGAACAGAGTTCGGGAAGATTTCCGCAAAGGATGCGGCACGTTTTGTTGTTGTCGACGATCAGCTGAAAAAACTGGCACGGTATTTGCAGCCGTTCTTCATGGAGCCGCCGCCGGAGTTGGATACGTCGACGGTAAGCGGCTGGAGCGATTTGTTTCGCGTGGGCAGGCGGTTTCGCGGGATTTCGAGTTCGGAGATCGCGCAACTGATTTCGTTTCTCACTGGAAGTTTGGGCGAGTTTCTCGATCGCAACTACGAATCCGAGAAGATGAAAACGATGTTCCTGGCGAACAACGTGTACGGCAAGCATGGCGGGCCTTACCAGCCAGGGACGGCGATTGGATTGCTGTTTCATCTCCTCAGCGGAGGCGAGCACGAATCGCAGGGTTTCTATGGGCATGTGATGGGCGGAATGGGATCGATCACTCAGGCTTTGGCAGCGGCTGGGAAAAAACTGGGGGTGGAGATTCGAACATCGGCTGAAGTGGTGCAAACTGAGGTGCGCAACGGACGAGCGTACAGCGTCGTTCTTGACGATGGCACCGAGATTCGCGGGCGCATGATTCTTTCCAACGCCGATCCTAAGCGGACATTCTTGAAGATGATTGCAGACCGCGAGTTGCCCGAAGATTTTCTGTTTGCGGTGCGCGGCATTCGGATGGACGGACCTTGCGCGAAGGTAAATTTTGTGTTGGCAGAAGAGCCGCGGTTTACGGGAACGTCGGCGCAGGCGACACCTCTCGAGCGCACGTTCTACACGCTTGTTCCTTCGCTCGAATTCGCGGAACGATGTTATGACATCGCAAAGTTTGGCGAGATTCCGGACGAGCTATGGGTGGATTGTGTGGTCTCCTCGAATGCAGACAGCTCGCTCGCGCCGCCGGGCAGACATATTCTGACCTGCTTTGTGCAATACGTTCCGTACAAGCTGCGCGAAGGCAACTGGGATGAGAAGCGGGAACTGCTGGGGGATCGCGTGGTGAAAAAGATTGCCGAATATGCTCCCAATGTGCCGAGGTCGATTGTGGCGCGGCAGGTGCTCACGCCGCTGGATCTCGAGCGGACCTACGGTTTGACCGAGGGCAATATTTTTCACGGAGATTTGCGGCTGGAACAGCTGTTCTTTATGCGTCCGGTACCGGGCTGGGCGCAATATCGGACCCCGATTCACGGGCTCTATCTCTGCGGAGCGGGAGCGCATCCGGGCGGCGGGGTTACCGGCGCTCCCGGCAGAAATGCGGCGATGCAGGCGTTGCGCGACTGGAAGAAGGGACGATTCAAATCGGCAGCGTGAGCCAGCAATCAAAAACGCGCAGCTCCTTCAGGATCAATACTCAAGGGATAGAAAGGATCGAGGCATGAAAAAGAAAAGCATTTTGGAAAGGTTGAAAGAAGGACCGGTTCTGGGAGATGGCGGATATCTGCTGGAACTGGAGAAGCGCGGCTGGGTGCGCGCGGGCCCGTTCACTCCTGAGGTGGTGCTTACGCATCCGGAGGCGCTGCGGGAATTGCACGTCGAGTTTCGCGAAGCTGGATCGGAAGTGCTGCAGGCCCTGACGTTCTACGCGAGTCGAGACAAACTGGGAACGGTGGGACTCGAAAACCGATTGGAGGATTTGAATCGCGCCGCGGTCCGCATCGCGCGCGAGGTGGCCGGAGATCAGTGCCTGGTAGCGGGTAACCTCAGCCTCACTTGGATGTACGAACCGGGCAGCGCCTCGGCGGCAGACCGCGTACGAAAAACATTTGACGAGCAACTGGCGGTACAAGTTGAGGAAGGCGTGGACTTTATCATCGGCGAAACTTTTTCGTGGTTGGGAGAAGCGCTGATTGCGGTCGAGCGCGGAAAGAAGACGGGTTTGCCCACGATGGTCACAATTTGTTTCGAGAACAAGGATGAAACGGCCGAGGGCAAAAGCGCGGCAGATGCGGCCAAAGCGCTGTTCGACGCCGGCGCCGATATTGTTGGCATGAACTGCCTGCGGCCACCAGAGCACATTATGGGTCCGATGGAAGAGATGCGCGAAGCGGTGTCGGGATATCTGGCGTGCCAGCCAGTCGCCTACCGTACGCCGAAAGCCCAGCCAGATTTCACCAGTCTTCCTGAGTTTCCCTACGCGCTTGATCCGCTGCAACTCACGCGGAAGGAGATGGGAGATTATGCGCTGCAGGCACGCGACATCGGCATTAATTTCATCGGCGCCTGCTGTGGCACGGTCGCAATGCACATCCGCGAAATGGCCCGCGTCTTGGGCAAGCTGCCGGAGGATTCACGTACCTGGAAAAAAGGCGGGGAAAAGCCGATGTCGGCCTACGAGTATTACGATCACGACAGCCTGAAAGCAAGCAGCGGAACCTAAGCCGGATCCGGTCTGCAGAAGTACACAAATAACATGATTCCGTTCCGCTGGAAATAACTCGTCCGATTTACGGCGCAGCCGGAACATAAACCCTATCCGGGGCTACCAGATCCACGTTCGGCACCTCAGTCCTGATTGTGACGCTCTGCAATCCTGGCTTCTTTGGTGGTTTAGCAAGAAATGTCAGCAAATACTGGTGTGTCAGCCGGCGGGCCTGGTCATCCAGATAAGGGGCGAATGTCACCGGCGGGCCCGTCATTCCGATGTAATACGCTTCCCCTCCGGTTTTTTCTGCCACCTTGGCCATGTAAAGCTGGCCCCAGTACGTGCGGTAAAAACTGTGGCCAAAGTGGCCGGCGCCAGGAGTGTAGATGGCGGAAACGATAATGCCAGCGCGTTGTGCATCTTCGATTGCCGCGTCGAGATATGGATCCAGGTAGTCGTCGCTTTCGTAATAACGATCGATTCCATCGGAAACCATAAGTACTTCGCGGCGCGGCGCGCCTGCCGGCCAGCGCTTCACTAAATCGCTGAGCGAAAAATAGGGACTGCCGTTCACGCCCGGGTTTCCCAAAGGAAGCCGCAAAGCTTTTGCCACCTGTTCGTGGTCGCTGGTCAAGTTCTGCAGAATCTGTGCTCTGCCATTCTGCATATAAGCAAGACCTACCTTGGTGGTGGGCGGCTGTCCGAGGATGAACCGCCGAATATCATCCAGTTGCGTGCCCAGGGTCATGTTCGATCCATCATCGAGCAGGATGAAGAATTCGAGCCCCGCATGGTCTCCCTGCGCAGGAACCCAATCCGTGACCGCATCGCGTTCTTTCCCTTCACGAACCAGAACGTCCTCGCGGTTGATGGTTGGGGGATTTGCTTCCTTGCGAGCCTCGACCGTAACTACGGTGTGTACAGGAACTCCAGTCGTCGCGGGCTCTTGTGCCGAAACGATTGCGTCTCCGGGCATACAGATGGCCGCGGCAAGTAAAACGTTCGCAAAAACATGGTGCCGATTCATAACGCTCCTCCGAACCAAGCGTCTACCCACCACTTTATTTCAAGCAGCGGGGAACATCCCTACATTCTTAGATGCACTGATAGATACCTATGGAAGGAACTAGCTATTTATGAGCAGGCTCCGCGGCGGGAGCCTGCTCACGCTATCAGCACCTAGCTTGCATTGCGCAGCTGCGTATCCTCCGCGTGTACCAGCGGCTCATCCACCAAGTGCTCGCTGAGAAACCAAACCTGCAACTCATTAGTGCGCAGGACATCACTGACCGCTAAATCGTTGGTGCCGTCATCGCCCAGTTCGTCCGCACGGCGCGCAAGCTCGCGGCAATGACCGATGATGATCTGATGCGCATCGAGCAGTCGAGAAATTTGCACGGGAACCTCTTCCCTGCCCTTCGGCGGCCGCTCAATGCGCGTCGTTTCGGCAACATCGGCGGCCATGGCAATCGAAATCCCTCCGAGCAACTGGATCCGTTCAGCGATGGTATCGACGAGTTCCGATTGTTCTTCGTAATGTTTGTCGAACAAGAGATGAAGTTGATAGAAGGTTGGCCCCGACACTTGCCAATGTGACTTTTTGTAGAGGTCCCGAAGCGTGATCGTGTCGGCTAACATAAGGTTGAGCTGCTCGGTCATTTCCAGGCGAACCGGCTCCTCCAAATCGAGCGGCAGCATGTGCGAAACGGTGCCATAGCGTTGAATTTCGGCGGCGCGCTGATGAAGTCGCGGCTGCGCGCTGACGCTCCTGCGCTCCGCGGTGGCTTTTGCGTTGAGATCTTTCTTGGCCATAGATGATGTTCTCCTTAACTGCAAAGCAATCTTTAAATTCCCGAGACACGCAACCCCTAGTGGTTCTTCGATGCCAAGATTCAGGTCTTGGATGCGGCAATCTGGCACAGGCTACCTCCCCATAAAAACGAGGGTCCGAACTGGTATCGGGGCAGGCGTTCAATGGTCCGGGCTTCCGTGCAGATATTAGCTCGATCAACTAGCCGCGATGTACAAGTCGGCGGGGCCAACTGCCTAGAAGCATATCTGAAACGATGGCGGAGGTTTGACGATGTCATAGCCATTGGTTATGATCGAACTGCGGGGTGGAGCAGTCTGGTAGCTCGTTGGGCTCATAACCCAAAGGTCGGTGGTTCAAATCCACCCCCCGCAACCAAATCTCCAATAGAATCAACAAAAGTAAGGGAGCCAATTGCGGCTCCCTTTTTACCGTCCGAAAACTCGGGGTAAAACGTCCGAGTTCCGTCTGATCGTTTCACCCCGACGAACCTTAAAGTATCTCCTGCATCGACCCGGTGATGTCTTCACCGCGTTTTGCTAATCCCAGAAAGGCCCGATCTCTGGTGTCCATGAAGTTTTCGAGTACATCTAAAACAAAACCCATCTCTTCGCAGCCAAGACGAAACGAAGAGGAAAGTCTTGTTGGGAGAGTGTCCCTTCTTCATTTCGTCGAGATTCGACCGAAGCGAGTCTTCGCCAAGGTGGTTGATAAACTGGTGGAGTGCATTCATTTCTCCTTCCAAGTTTAAGATGGCGCGGTCCGTTGGGTCGCCATTCATGAGTTCTTCGACTCTATGCAGAATCGACGTAGTTTTTGCGTGCAACTGAACAAATTGATCTTTGTAAACTTTGGCCGCGCCGGGCGCGTCCTGCGCATACATCGGGCACACTAAAAGAAGCAGCGTCAACGTCCGTACTATTTTCATGCCGTGAACATTACACGGCTCAGGGTTCTCGGGCAAGTTAAACCCTGCCCGAAGTCTGCCCAATGCCTCTCTACTGGACTCGCGCGGTAATGGTTACGACTTTCGACTCCGCAGTGCGTTCCTTGCTGAGATACTGCTCCTGCTTCTGCGCGGCATCCCGCAAGTCATCCTCACTGACAATGTTGTAGCGGTCGAATACGCTGCGCGTTCTGTGGCCGCTAATGCTCATGGCAACTTTTTCCGAAACTCCCGCGCGGACCATTGTCCGGATCGACGAACGGCGCAAATCATGCGCCAACCGGCCAACGTAACGCAGTGCTTCATATTTGACAACCTTGCTGCAGCCGGTGCACCGCCAAGTGGAAATCCGCGTCCCGGCCACGCGATCCGGTTCTACTGCCCCGCTGCACTTGGCGCTAACACAGCCCATCCGGCCATGATGCAGAATCGTTGCCACGCCTTCCGGTAATCTCCGATAGGTTGCCCTGCATCGTGGAATATGAATTCTGACAGTACGGCGCCGGTGGGAGTTTCGACGGCACGCGCTGCCTGCCTGCGTTCGAGAACTGCAGCCAATTCCCCAGCACATACAATTGCGCGTCCGTGCCCGTTTTTGGCATCTTCTGCGCGCAGCCGGATGCAATCTGCGTCCACGTTGGCCCAGAGCAAGCTTTTAACTTCCCCGGTACGCCAACCACTGAGATAACAGAACAAGAAAAAATCTTGCAGGTAGTTCGGCAAATGGCTCAGCACGGAACGGAATTCCGGCTCCTCGAAAAATCCCTGTCGCGCATTTCCCTTTTCCGACAGGTGCCGGATGGTGGGCACGCTGCAGAGTTTCTTGCGGGTAACCGCTAGCTTGAATGCTTGGCCCAGAATTTGGGTTGCGCGATTGATCGTGGCCGGAGCGGTTCCCTTGTCTGTTGTTCCACGATATAGCGATCTATCGCGGACCCGTCCGCTAACTCGATTGCGCGGTAGTCTCCGAACGCAGCCCGGATGCGTTTCAAGTGGGACAGGAATTGCGGACTGGCTTTTCCGTCAATCTTGAAAGAGGTTTGCAATGCATCCAGCAGTGCGGAAACCCGGACTTTCTCCTGCGCGGGAGTAATGAAAACGCGTGCGTTGATTTGATCGGCTGCAACTTCCAGCAACTTGCGATTCAGGAATTTTTCTGCCAATTTCGGATCGGAAGTCCCGGTGCTCTGCCTGAATTCCTTGCCCCTCAAGCAGTACGCGCACCATAAATCGGAACAATCCTTGCGTCGAAAGATGCGACCGCGTCCCGTTCCCGGCGGGGTTTCGGCGGTTCGTTGGGCTGCTGTTCATTCGATGGAATCATGGTTACTTTCCTTTCTTTCTTGCGGATTAATTTCAGGATTTTTGCTGCAGATATGCTCGATGCTGCGTGTGTGACAGCGTGTTTCTGCTCACTGGGCAAACGGCCAAGCTTGCGTGTACACGTTCTAGCGTGAGTGCTGATGTTCGAGTGCCTGGGGAGTAGTTCGCTCTGCACTTTCAAATCAGTACCATTCGCCCGAAGCAGCGTGCTGTAGGTGAGTGCCTAAACGTGTGCCAGTCCCAGTCCAGTCGCGTACAGTTGTACGGTCTTTCCAGTTGCGCGTACTGTTCGGGAGTGATGGCTGCACCTTGCCCAGTTGTGACTTCAGGTGCGCAATCCATTGGGCGGTTACTTTTTCCGGCCAACCTTCCGCCTTGGCCCGCTCGCGTAGTTTGGGCAATGAGTTCTGGGTGTCCGCAGTCCAGCGCGTCCTCTACCGCCGCGATTTTTTCCTCGTTGTTCATGCTGGCTTCCTCTTGGCCAGTTCTGGCTTCAACCGCGCCATCCATTTGGCGGTTTCTTCTTCCGACCAACCGTGTTCTTTGGCATACTTGCGGATTTCTGCAAGGAATTCTCTGCAGTCCAGCGTATCCTCGACAACTTGGATTTTTTCTTCATTGGTCATGGCTTGCCTGCTTTCTGCCGCGTGGCTTTGGGCAATGTGATACCGGCTGCGCGCAATGTTCTGCGGACCCACGATACCGACCGGCCCGCACCCTCTGCCAGTTCGGCGCAACTTATGCCGGGAAAATCCCGGTAGCATTCGATCAAAATTTCTGCTTTGGTCTTCTCCGGTGGTCGCGGCTGGTACTCCGGTCGTAATTGCGCCTCGAATAGTGGCATAGCTTTGCCTCGTTTCTTCTCCTCGAATATGGACTTACGAACTTGTTGCACGGCAGAACACGCGCTGCGCTGCGTCCACAACTTCATTGCAGCAAGTGGAATCGCAAGCGGTTTTTCCCGCTAGCACGTGCCTGCAGCCGCGATATCTTCCATCTATCCAGAGTCCGACACGATCCCGCGATTTCCTGCAATGGTGCGCGCGGGGATGCTGACAGGTAGCGCACAGCTTCTTCCGTGGTTGGTGGCCGCCATACGGCAATGCGGTGCGTAAATGGATTCTCGAATCCCGCGCACGTGCACCAGGTTGCGTTGCCGTTTTCGTAAATGCCGGATCGGCGGCTCCGTAATGCAGGAAAACCAGCTTTGCGATCTTCGGCCTTGGCTGCGGCAGGTTTCACAAAGTCCGTCAGTGGCACAGCAAGCAGTGGTTGTAACATGGGGCGCGGTGCTCATGCCGGTAACTCTTCTTCCTGTTCCATGCGACAATCCCATTGCGCTACCGTGCGCATTTGGTAAAGGAAAGCCGGTTCGTCGCTACCGTCCGGAACATGGGCGGTCAACGCGGCTAATGCTTCTGCACGGGAATAACTCGAACCTTGGCGTTCCGGATGAGTTCAACCGGAACGACTGCGAAACCGTCCGATCCTTGCAGCCTTGGCCTTATCGTCTTTGGCCTTGGCAAACGTGGAAACGCAGCTCCGAACCAGGGCAGAGTCGGGCCAGTACGGAACTTTCCCGTTCTTGTAGGGTGACGCAAAAACCCAATCGGAGTCTGCCGGATATGCCACTCGCGAATGCACGCTCGCTCACGCAGGATCGCGATCAGATCGGGAGCAAGAGAGTATCGGTATTCCGTGCCAAGTGCGTCTGATTGGTGATCGAGGGATAGCTGCATGTTGTTTAGTAAAGCTGGGAAAGTTGTGCACGATACTGCAGGCTGTAGGATTCGAGCATTTCGCAATGGCGCGGCATCCGCTTGATAGCTTTTGCGTGGATTTGAATGAAAGTTTTTGGTGCGCGGACATGTGAATCACAATCGACAACTGAGTAACGGCCGCTCAATCCGCAATCGCGGAGCATTGGGGCAGTACAGGGAACACTGGATTTGACGGTTTTGCAAGCAACGCGGAACTGCGCAGCTTGTATTATGGGCTACGACTTTGCGCATAGCGTTGAGAACCTAAACTTGGCTCGTGATCAGCAACGTGGGATTCGAATCCGCAACGATCCGGAATAACGTGGTCTCTGTAAGAGCTGTGCGCGTTGCGCGCGGGCGCAAATTTTTAGCAGGCTAGGATCGTGGTTTTGCAAGTGGAAGAGATAGGGGGGAGTGATAATGAAGTAGTAGAGAAAAGGAGAAGCGGTGGGGAGGATAGTGGAAAAATTAGGGAGGTGGGTAGGGGTAGGTAGGGTATGTAGGCAGCGTGTTGATGCTGGTTGGAGTTGCTGGTAGGTGAGTTGTGGGTGGAGTGCGAAGTGGGGGGTTGCGGTTGTGTTGATAGGGAGGGTAGGTAGCGTGATGGGTGGGGAGTGTAGGTGTGTAGGGGTGGGGGGAAGTGGAAGAGGAAGAAAGATGGGGTGTAGGGGGGTGGGGAAGTGAGGGGTGTGTGGTGGTGGCAGGGTTGGCGGTGGTGGGTGGGGTATCGGTTTTCTCCGTGCCAGCGTCTTTGGATCACCGACATGGCACTCGACCACTCCACGCTGAATGCTGAGGGTTGCTGCGTCCCAGTTGAAATCACCCCACTTCAGGGCAATGAACTCGGAACGGGCGAGCAGCCCAAGCATCCGGCAAGAATCGCCATCGTACGGCATGGCACTCAGACCACTCCACGCTGAATGCTGAGCTCGTGAGTTCTGTCTTTGGATCACCGACATGTGTTCTGCGTCCCAGTTGAAATCACCCCACAGGGTAATGAACTGGGACGATTCACGGAATGCTGAGGGTGCAGCTCGGCGTCCGAGTGAGAATCGCCACGTAAGGGATGAAGGACGGGCGTGACCGGATTGGTTTTGATGGTGACCCAGGCCAGCTGAGATGTTCTTCACAGCCAGTCATCGGATTCGAGATCGCTGCTAATCGTACAGCAATATGGTTCCTGCAATTCGGCCAAGGGTTACGAGTTCGCAGTCGAAGAGGGGAAAGTGCAGGGCATGATGTAAGAATGTTGATGAAGGAAGGAGAGAAAGGTGTATATGATATGATGGGGAAGGGAAAAAGTAAAATTTGATGAGAAATATTTAAATAATGGTTTGTAGTTAGAATATATTGGTAAAGGTGTTAGAAAAATTTTGTATTTATTTGTGTGGGTGATTAATAAAAGTAATAGTAGGTGTGCAAAGGTAGGTATTGTGGAATTGCTGAAAGGTAGGTTGATAGTAATAAGGTTGAGTGTTGAAATAGGAGATTACATATTGAAATAATTGCGTTTGCGGATAGGATGGGGTAGTGCGGTGCGTTTTGGAATGCGATGCTACTGAGCGTGTGGTGCAAAAATTAATGCGGGCTGCGAGGCGCGCGAGAGTGCGTGCTGCTACGCTAATTATGGAGAAATGATAATGGGAAAAATTTGAGGTTATTGCAACAGAAGCAATCTGCAACGCAACAAGTTTTAGAATAAGCATAGCGGCAGTTGTTGCAGATGTGGCAGAAAAACAGGGGTAAGGGAAATATATTGCAGATGTATTGAGTAATTTTGCAGAGAATGCGGGCTTGCAAATCTGCAAATCTGCAAATCTGCAACAGAGGGCTGTTTTTTTTTTATATATAATATAGAATAACAACTTAGCAGGATGCACAGCTAAGTTTGTTGCAGATGCGGAAAGGTTGCAGATCTGCAACTGCACAGGAGTTGTTTAATGCGTAGCGATGGGAAAATGGGGCAAAGTGGCGGTTGGTCGCGCCTCTGTGAGCTGCGAACATGTAGTAAACTGCCAGGATTGAAATGAGGCGGTGCAACGCAAGCTCACTGCCTACAGAATAGCGCGGAACATATCGAATGGGTGAAACGCTAAAATCTGCGTTGCACAAGGTATGAAACAGTTAGAACAGTACAGTGAACGATCGAACTGACTGAACCAGTACACAAAGCCTCTAAAGTGAAGCGCTTGCTCAAACCGCTAGCAGGCGGAACCGACCGGCTGTTACGCTGTTGGAAGTCAGGTAGTTGAGCAGCTACAGCCACGAAAGCTTGCTTGCCAGGGCAAAAACTTGGACCTTCAAGAAAGATGAAAATGTAATGAGAAACGCCAGTGAGAAACCACCCTGAAGATGCTGAAACGTTGACTTCTACGATGTAAAGGGAAAGTATCTGGTAGCAAGTGGGCAGTGGGCGACATTTAGGAAAGCATCAAACAGAAACTCGAAAGTCAAATCGAGAAATGGAAATTGCGCGGGGATCGGCTCTGGAAATCGCAGCGATAATTCCGATGCGCGCGGCATGGCGCTAGCGTGCAAAGCGGGTTGCGTTCTCTGGAATTGCAACTGAAACGCGCACAGGAGATTGCGAACTTGCGTGCAAACCGCGCCACTACGGGCTGACAATTAGCGACTTCGACGAAGCATTGCGCAATGGAATTACGCGACCACACCGCTGCACTCGAAAGAGTCAAAGGCAACGCGACCACTACGCTGCGCCGATCCATCGCAACGCCAGCCCAGCGTACAGAGCATCCGCGCAAGGATTGCGCCATGACGAGAACGAATGATCGAACGCTTAAATCGGAACCGAACTCCGTACCGCGTTCTGGAGCAGATCGTTGGCGAGGAACAAAATCAGATGTTATCAAGAAAGACCAGTCACCAGCAATGCGAGTTGAGCGGTACCGGCAGCGATTGGAGCCAGCGCAGATAGATTACGACGCCGAGCTGCGACAACTGAGGAAGCTTGCAGGCACTGGATGCCGAGCAAAAACTTGGACTTCCCCTGAAGATGCTGAAACTGACTTCTACGGGGGGGGGTGGGGGTGGGGGGTGGGGGGAGGGGGGGGGAGGGTGTGGGGGGGGTGGGGGGGTGGGTGGTGGGGGGGGTGGGGGGGCGGCGCGCGGGTGCGGGCGTGGGCGCGTGGTAGCGCGCGAGGGATGTGACGGATTAGAGAATCCCAGAAATGGGACCGCTAGTGTGGTCGCAGGAAATTGGAGTGTGGTGTGAGTGAAGAATTGTGGTAAGTAGATGTAGATGATTTGGGATTGTTAGTTAGTATATGGTTGATATTGTTGTGTTGTGAGTGTAGTTTGTGGGTGTGTGTATTGGTGTTTTGTTTTTTATGGTATGGTATGTTTTTTGATGTAGTGATTGAAAATGTGATAAATGGTAATGTGGGTTTGTGTAATAGTGTTAGTTGTTTTTGATTTTGATTTGTTAAATTGCTGCTGGGGTAGATATGGTTGGTGTGGGTGGTAAGGTTGCGGAGTTTTGGTTATTTAGCGGTATGTGCTGCTGGTTAGTTTTTATCTGCAAGGTTTGTTGGTTTATGCTGTGGTTGGGAACGTGTGAAGCAGATAAATCTGAACATTAGAGCTGTGAGAGTTTGAACTGCAGTGGCTACGGTGCTATGGTACAGTAGGAGAATGGGTTGGGTTATTTTTTGGTGATTTTTGCGCTATGCAGCAAAATTTGGTTGGTTGGTGTAATGATGTGGAATGCTAAATTTAGCGATTTAGAGTGTGTTGGGTAGTATATGGAAAATGTGTTTGTTGGCTTGATGGGTATATAGAGTTGATACTGATTAGAGGGGATATTGCAGAAGTTGCATGGGATGTGGTGCTGTAGCGGCTATGCTGCGCTGCATGGGGCGCTGATATAGTTGATGCAGATGCGGATGATGGGCTGCGGCTCGCGTATGTAACGCTGATGGTTAGTAGAGAACGGCGGGAGCTGTTGCTGAGCGTTCGTGAGCGAGCGTCTGCCCTTCAGCGTGCGCTTGCTAACTCGTCAAGGCGGTCCGCTTACGCTCGTGACTGCAATGCGAGCGTTGCTATTTCACCCTTGCGTATGGTTTTGTTAGCTACGCGGTAGAATAGCTGGTTTGGTCTGCGCTTGGTTAGCTAAGGTTAAAGTTAGCCTTTAAGGTAGATTGCACTTATATAGCAAATAAGGTAAATGGTTTAAACTCAGCGCTTAGCAAATTTGCTTGAGCTCTTTTAGCTTGAGTAGCATGAGTAGCTTTATAATGCGTTTTTTTCTGCGTTGCTGCGGGTTAATCAGCGTTGCAGATGTTGCTGTGGGGCTGTTGCTAGAACGCTAGCGTTTGTTGTAGCTTGCGTTTAGCGCGTTTGCGCCTTTGCTTTCACGTGTGTTTGCGCTTCTGCGCTTGCGGGTAGGGCTGCTCTCGCCACCTCCTGTTTCGTGTTTCTCTGTGATTCGATACCAGCCGTCGAGCATGCCAACGCTACCAGCAGCACCATGGGAGTAGACTCGAAACCGTTTCCGCCGACTGCCCGGTAACTTCTCCAACCACATACGCGTGTTACTATCAGCCATGAAACTGACCTTTTTTCTCGGAAATCCCACAGCCACGCTGGAACAGCTAGCCGATGCCATGAAACCCAAGCCCAAGCAGCACGCGCCAACGTTCATTGCCGCAAAGAAAAGCCAACGCGACCGGCCCGCAGGTGATTCCCGGCTTACGCGATTCATGCGGCAGGTTTGATCCGCAAGTCGTCATATAGTCCATCCGTCGCATCTAAAAATACGGAATCCCCGCTGTAAATGGTGTACTCATCCCATCCGCTGGATGCGGACACGCCCTGCAGAAACGCTGCCAGTTCGAGGCGTGTAGCGAATGTGTGAGTTGTTTTCGCGGCGGTTCCGCAGGCGCAAGCACGGGCGTGCTCGTCTGGGTCTCCTGGGCGGCTATCCCTGCCCCAGCCAATCGTAACGGACCATTGCTTTTTCTTTTTGCTCTTGCTCATGCTGCCCCCTGATTCAACTTCAATTCGACTTCCCGCACCTGAAATGCGCGCATCTTGCTGCGCTAGTGAAAGCCTCTGCGGTTTTGCGTCTGCTAACGTTGCGCTCACGATTCATTGACTCATTCCATCGAGCGTTCCCGGGCAGCATGTCGGGATGTTTCCTGAAAGTGTAAGATATCGCCAATGCCCCAAATCCAACGGCCCCTGCGCGATGAGGTTCGAACCGCTTCTGCAGCCTGCCCGGAAGTTTCTCTTCCCACATACGCGACAAGCGTTTCATGGCTGCTTCCTGTCCAGCGCGGCTTCCACGCGATCCCGCTGGAATTTTCGTTGGGTTGTGTTTCGGATGTAGCGCAGGACTCGTTGCCGCGTGCCGGATTTCCAGTACACCCAATGGCCTGCAGGTGCGGTGGATTCGACTATGAATTCGATTACAAATTGCCGTTTCTTTTCGTCGTACAAGGCATAGTCGCGGCCCATCCAGATTTTGCGTGCAGTCCAGTGCCTACGCTCTCTCCGATAGCGCATGAAACGCTCGGCGGATAACCGTGGAAGTTTCCGCATGGGTTCCCTCATGCCGCACCCTTTGAGGATTTCGGCAGCACGACTGCTCCGGTTATCTCCAGTAGTCGATTGCGTGCTTGCGTGCAGCACTTTTTCAGAAACTCGTTCACCCATTCCTCATCGAAATCAGGCTCTGCAAATCTCGGGTAAGCGCTGCGCCATACAGCGATAGTGGTTAGCCTTGGCCGTTATGCGATCTCTGGTCTGCATCACATGCCCTATCGGGATACCCCCCGCTGCCAGTGCGCGGTTGAGTTCATCGAGTCGGTCGGGTCCGTCGAATGGTGCAGCAAAGATAAAAGTGGCGTGCCATTCTGTTTGCTTCGCAGCCCAAGTTTGGGGCAATTGGCGTGCGACCACCAGAGCCACAGCAGTGTCTACAGCCACAGCACTAAACTCTGTGGCCAATTCATCTAACGCTTGTAGTAGTTCGGGTGCGGTTCTCATATCCCTCATTTCGAATGAACACACGACTACCCATGCCTGCAAAACCGCAGGACAGGGTTACCAGCAGGATTGTCAATCTGTGCGTTCTTTACGGGCTGGTACGACGGTGGGGATTGCTGGACACCGGGAAGTTACACTCCGTGGGGATTTGTTACTTTGGGACCTTAGCAGTTTTTCCACTGTCTGTCACCCACAGGATTTCCACAGGTTTTTCGCAGGGATTAAAATCCGGAACGGAATCGGCATTCCTAGTAATTCATGCGGTGTGGGGTGCGGTCCCCCGGTATCTGTTAGACTTCAGGCCAAGCCGGGCGCTGATAGCCAACCTCACCGCCACCGATTTGCGAAAGGCCTTAACGGGCCGGAGGCTAAGTCGGTAGAAACACGGTGCGCTCTTTCCGGCTCCGGTGACTCAGCTTTCGAGAAAGCCCAATGAGCACCGTCCGGATAACCGTCCGGATATCGCAGCAGATCGTAGCGGATCGCTACTCCGATCCGGGATGCGTGCTTCCTTTATTATTAGCGCCTTGCAGATCAGCACGGGACGGGTATCGGGTGCAGAGTAGGACTCATAACCCAAAGGTCGGTGGTTCAAATCCACCCCCCGCAACCAATTTCTTCATAGGGTTACAAGCAAAGCTACTTTTTCGCGCAAGGGCAAAAAAGGGCACTCGTGGCTGCTTCGGCGGCCTTTTTCATTTTGCCTCTCTCAGCGCCGGCCGAAGAACCATCTGCACTACCTTACTGTTGGCTTCGCGTTTCGATTCCATCCTGGCATCTCCATAGACGTCCATGGTGGTTGCAATCTGAGCGTGCCGCACGAGTTTCTGCTGCACACCCATCGAAGTGCCAACCGAGTCGAGCCAAGAGCGATAGGTGTGGCGGAATGTATGCCACCCGATGTCGCCCAAGCCGCGCTTTCGTCCAGCCGGACGAATATAGTCCTGCTGGATTGGACTCGCGTGATAACAGCGGCCAGTCACCGGACTGGGGAACATCCAGCCCTCCTCCGATTTCGGGCATCGTTCCTTCCAGGTCAGCAGGACCGTAGCGAGATCGGGATCGAGCGGAAGATCGTCTTCCGAATACTCGGTCTTGACCTCGTCGACAACTGCGTCGACCACGCCGCGGGCAACCCGCATCGTGAGTTCGCCGAAGTTGATGTCCGGCCCATTGCAGGGCAAGAATTTCGCTGACCCGGAGGCCCCAGGCATTGCGCCACAACCGCCATCGTCCGGTATGGTTCCCACTGCCGGCGGAGCGCATTATGGGAGTCGAAACCGGCGGCTGTCCTCACACCGCAATTCGAGAAGACGCTTCTATGAACCTCGCCGCCATCGAAGAGATGAACAAGAAATTCCCGCATGCAGAGATGTGCTTTGTGGAATCGGGGGGAGATAATTTGGCGGCAACCTTCAGCCCCGAACTGGCGGACCTAACGATCTACGTGATCGACGTTGCTGAAGGCGAAAAAATTCCTCGTAAGGGAGGTCCTGGAATTACGCGCTCCGATCTTCTCATTATCAACAAGATCGACCTCGCTCCTTTTGTTGGGGCAAGCCTTGGAGTAATGGAAGCAGACGCGCTCAGAATGCGGGGGAAGCGGCCTTTTGTTTTTTCCAATTTGAAGACCGGCGAAGGTGTCGAACCGATCGCAAACTTCATCATCGAGAAGGGTGGATTAGCGAAGACCGCAGCATAGGTGAGTGACGACCGGAAGGATAAACACTAGGCTAGATTCGAATTGGTCTGCCGAATGACTACTTTTCCTGTTCGATTTCATTAGCTGCCCAGGCACATACGGCTTGCTTGTCTTGTGCCCCTAATCTCGCTTCGGGATGTAAAGCGGTGTAGGCCGCCGGGGGCATTCTTCCGTTCGAAATAACTCCGCAGATCGATTCCAGCTCGTTATACCGCTCGAGAGCCGAATACTTCGTCCACTCGGAGAAGTTCAGCTCTTCGCGGCCTTCGCGGACATGGCTCTTGATCCACCACGAGATCGGGGCGACATGGCCATACCAGGGCAAACTCGTCTGGTTCGAATGGCAGTCTCCGCAGGCCCGTACCAGCGTATTTCCAACCTCTGAACCGCGAAACGGTTCGGCGTTGCGGTAGTCATTCGCCTTCGGCGATGCCAGACCGTTCTGTGTTCTCGAAAGCGAGCCCCCGAAAGCAACCAGGGCGAGCATCAGAAAAACGATTGTCAATGCAAGCCATTTCATCGGAAGCAGGGCCCCCATGGGTCACCATAGATGTGATAGCCAAGACTCTCCCAAAATCCCGGTTTGTCGTGCGGCATCAGCGTCATGCCCTTCACCCATTTGGTGCTCTTCCACAAATAGAGATGAGGAACCAGAAGCCGCGCGGGGCCGCCGTGTTCGGGCTCAAGATCGACACCGTTAAATTTGAAGGCGATCCAGGCCTGCTTGTTCATAACATCTTTCAGGGGGAGGTTCGTTGTGTAGTCGCCATACGAACGGAACATCGTATAGGACAAATCTGTTTTTACATCCGCAAGCAAGACATCAAGAGACACCCCTTCCCACGATGTACCGAGTTTCGACCATCGCGTTACGCAATGTATATCAATCGTGATGGTCTCGGTGGGCAACTCGCGGAACGACTTCCAATTCCATCGCTTCAAAACATTACTGCCGTCGTCGATGGTAAATTCCCAGCGATCGAGGGATACATGTGGGGTTGGTCCTGCCGACAACACGGGAAAATCTGTAGTGAGGTATTGACCAGGCGGGAGCTTGGCTTCCGCTGCACTGCGTCGACCGGCGAAACCTCGCGAGATGATAGCCATAGGGTCTCCTACTGAGCGATTGTCGTTAGTTTGATGCTGCGTTCCGAACCGTCGATGAAACAGCAATCGAGCTTCCAAAATCCATGTCGTCACAGAATGTAAGAACTGCCCCCTTCCGGCATGCTCTCGAGACGAGTGCAGTCGAAATAGCGTCACGGCGTCTCTATCTCAACGGGCACAGGAGGGGCTCACTGAGAGCGTCATTGTAATTCCTGAACGGCTGTTCTCACGATGTTGAATCCATTGGCACAACGCCGCAGGGCTGAAAAGCCGACTGAGGCTTCAGACCTTGGAACAGCAGTCGCACATCAATTGCTGACGTGAGCGGAGCAGACAATCACAAAACTGATGACTGACGATGGCGCAAGTCGCCAAGCAAAGGAGTTCCTGTGACCTTCCTCGTAAGAGCTTTGATTAAACTCGGTATTCTCAAGAATGATCTCGATTACCGTGAAGTTACGCTCTTGCTGGGCGGCGTCCATTTCACGGGCTTCCGAAGGGGTCAGCTTGGAGCGGTCGCAGGACTGCATCCCGTCGTTGCAGTCGGTCGCATTCCGTTGGTGGTCGGCCACCGCCAACGCCACAGTCTCCGGTTCTGAGAGTTTCGAGTGGTCACAGGAATCGTAGTGATTCCTGCAGTTTGCAACGTTGCGCGCGTGGTTGGCGAGAGCTACTTCCGTCAACTGCACGGCGCTCAACCTTGACTGATCACAGGCTTCGCGGCCAGCCTTGCAGGCCGCCAGATTCTGCGAAAAATCGGGGGACTGAGCAAACGCAAGAACTGGGCAGAGGCTAAGACACGCCACTGGGCCCCAAAGATATTTCCAGAAACTAGCTTTCATTAATTGTCCGCCCTTCGGAAGAGTACGAGCTTATCGACGATTTAGCTTAGAAGACCTGAAATAGAGAGGAAGTGCTCGCCTCGGGGATCATTGTCGCTCAGGCAAAAAAAGAATAGCTGATCTCAATTGCTCACTTCGAGCCCATCGTCACTGAAGATTTCACCGCTCTCACCGAGCCGATCTCGAAGTCTTTCGCGAGATGAGCAATCCGGCTCAGAATCCCGCACTCAATCCTGTCATGGTTAGGTGTTGGAAAGATGAAGAAGGTGAATCGATGGAACTCATCCAGGGTTCGATCCGTCGTCGACTCCGGAGACGGCTGGCTTTCATTGCGGATCTGTTCGGGAAATTCCGGGCAGCACTTGCACCCCAAGCCCAGCAAGTCGGGTCACAAAGGATGTGCCCGTTTTGCGGGTTGATCACCCCACGAGCCAAGCGACTCTGTCTAGAGTGCGGGAGGCCGCTCAGAGCCCTTCAGGTCGAGCGGAAGGATGCACGACAAGGATAAGTACACAGGAGATTAGCAGCCGCCGAGGTACGGCCCGACGCCGGCGGAGTGCGGGAATTGAACCCGCGGGACCACCTCAGCCCAGCCGATGTGATCTGGTCAGAACTTGACTCTTCCGTCCGTGATGCTACTCCAGACCGTCGGCGAGAAAGGCGCATCCCTCTCGTCCGTTGCCGGTTAATCAAGCTTTGCGTCGGATTGGTCCGTCCCTCTCCCAAAGCTGCCAGGACTACGATGACGTGCAGGCGCCTGCGCCCTCAGTTTGGTTTCATCGCTTAGGGCGGGTTTCACATTCAAGACAAAGTGGACGGTGGCCCACAGAAAGTGAGCACCGTCGGATTTGGTTACCACGGCATTAACACACTTCAGCGCTCCGTCCGGCAATTCCAAGTGCTCCGCCAGCATGACGATTGGGATCTGCGGCTTGACCTTCCTGATTTCAGCCGCGACCACTGCCCCATCCAGTAGGCCTAGATGATACTCAAGCACAATTGCATCCACGGGGCGCGACATCAAAAGCCTAAGCCCCTCCGAACCGTTGGTCGCGGTAACTAGTTCATATCCGTTTTCTTGCAATACGGTCAATTGAGCCGGATCGCGGTGTATGCAAAGTAGGGTGCTGGAAGCCATGCTGGTTAGATATATATGTTGGTGTCCCAGGTTTCTGACCAAAATTGCTCACGTCGCGCTCAATTCCGGGGGTTGCGCAGGCTAGTGCAATTGTGACCAGACATGGCGGGTCTGAATCCTTAGCATCGACTGTGTAGCTCTTCAATCTTTTCTTTGAAGGAACCCTCAATGAGAAAGCAGTATCTTCATCTCTCTGCCTACCCTTGTGACACATGCACTGGCCCGGTCATCGCCGGCTCTCTTGCCGTTCGCGAGAATGAAATATCGAAAGAGACCGACATCCGGCAAGTGGGAGCCATCTGTCTGTCGTGCGGCCGCCGCCAGGACAAGGCAACGGAGCCAGAGCGAGCGTGTCATCTGCTGCCGATTGCATGGGAGCGAGGGCGAGAAAGGGACCCCCGTCATCCAACTGTTGTTTTCGTGGAAGCACTCAGTCGTGCAGAACTACATTGAGCAGAGAGCTGTGCACCTGCAGAGCGCCTTCCGTGCCGCCAGCGTAGTGAATGAAGCCCAGCTTCCTGAATCGGTTCATGAAGAAGCTCACACGGGAACGGGTGGTCCCTACCATCTCGGCTAGCGTCTCTTGACTGATCTTGGGGACGACCGTTTCGGGAATGCCTTCCTTGCCAAAATGAGCGAGCAACAGCAAGACGCGCGCCAGGCGTTTCTCGCTGGAGTTGAAAAGTTGGTCGACAAGATCCTCTTCGTAACGGATATTCCGCCCCAGCAAATAGGCCACGAACATCTCAGAAAGTGCGGGTTCGCGGTGAAGTGCGTCCATCATCGTCTTCTTCTCCACTCGGAGAATCTCGCAATCTGTAATGGCAGCAGCTGAGCTCATGCGCAGAAGCTGACCTGCCAACGAACCTTCACCGAAGAAATTCCCCTCGCTCACGATGGCGATGGTGGCTTCCTTGCCAATCTTGGACACGACGCTGAGCCGCACCTTTCCTTTTTGAACGTAGAGGACAGAATCTGCCCCGTCTCCTTGCGAAAATATTACTTGCTTCTTTGGAACAGACAGGATCTTCCGGCCATCGCCGATGGTCGCGAGGAAGATGTTGGGATCGAATCCGCCGTTTTTCTTGGATGCTACCGCAAGTTTCATCTGCGATCATTATAGTCGGACATAACCTTGAGACTGCATAAATAGAGGGTTTTTTAAATATTGGTGAACTGAGCAATTCTGAGCAGTATTCCGAGTGCGGAATGAGCGAACCTCGGGTCTATGCTACCCACCGTTCAAGTCGGCACGATTCTGATGAAAGAATGGCCCGCGATGACGCAGCTTCTTGGGCTGGAGAGTGAGCCCTGTTCGGGAGAATGGAGTCTGCTCAAAATTCTGGATGGCTTCACTCTTGATCGCAAGATCCACGCTGCCGGATGGAATTTCTTTTTCATGGCAGCAGAAGTCAAGGTGATGTTCCTTGGCTCTCTGGGACCGGTGAAGATTCAGAACGCATTGAAGCGGATTTTAGAGAAGGTCAAGCAGCAAGAGTTCAATGGGTTGGAAGTAACTCAAATTGTTGCCAGACGTTTCCTCGGTGTGCCGTACGTAACCGTTTCTGCGCACTCGCGCCATATGCAACAGAGCTGTTATCTCGGCAGCGCCGTTGCACGGCAGACGTCCCAGCGCAATGCGGAATGGGCTAGAGGGTGAGCGCAGCCAGGAAAACCGGAGAACCAATTTATGCCACATAACGGAAATCAGAGTCTCGACCAAGTTCTTCAGTCCGCCATTGTTGTGTCGTGGGCAGACCTGATGCGCGGAACCGAGGATGGTTTGATTCACATTGAATACGGTTTCGCTCCCGGAGGCACCTTGGACTATTTGAAAGTGTGGTCATCCCTAACCCGTGGCCATTGGCTTCTGGCTTGTGAGTATTGGATGTCGCCTTCTACCTTTCACAGCACTGGCGTCAGTTTCGATAATGGATACCAGTCAGAAGGCTTGGCTCACATTCTGGGATTCATCATGCAGCACCAGGACGCATTTGTATTGCCCCCGAACCTTGGCCGGCAGGGACTACTCCAAATACCCCCGCCCACACCAGAGGAAAGCAAAGCAGCCGCCGCGGCAGTGAACCACGCCTTCGATGGTCTCGGCTCACCTCTCGCCGACCCCGCGCTGGCCTGAGCCTGCGGTCTCTTCACTTTTCCGAGCCCGCTAAGCGCCGATCCCGATGCGGTTCGGTGCGGGGTAGGCCGGTGCTGAGCTCACATTTTTCGCCGGGCTTCGCGCCACAGGTAGGGCAACGAACCGCCAGAGCCAGTTTCTGTTTGGCTTTCATGGCTACACAATGCACTGTTGCTCGCCAGCAAGATGGTCAAAAGTGACCAGTCCGCGAGTCCACCTTCGGTGAATACTGACAAAAGGCAAATTCAAACTAGCGCTGTAGATTCTCTGGGACCATCTGACAATTGGCCTCTTACAGCACCGGTTTTCGTCGAAGTCATGGACACAATGTCGCCACCAGGCACAGTGCTACCGAACGTTCATTTAGAAGTGGTAGGTCCGCGCCCCGTGATGCGGGACGCGACTGAAGCGGCTCGGACCCGGTCGCGCTCGAAGCCATCCCTGCCCAGTCGGATCGCGGTCATCGGGAATTATCTTCCCCGACATTGTGGGATTGCCACATTCACGACCGACCTGTGCAGCGCCATTGCCGCGGAGTGCGGGACGGCTCGACTGTTGGCTCTCCCGGTCAATGACACCGAGGAAGGATACGACTACCCTTCGCGCGTGCGATGGTCGCTCGCCCAGGACGACGTGAAGTCATATCAGGAAGCCGCTGAATTTCTGAACTTCAACAATATCGACATGGTATGCCTGCAGCACGAATATGGAATCTTTGGCGGCCCGGCCGGGAGCCACATTTTGCATCTGCTGCGTGGCCTGAAGATGCCCGTGGTGACGACGCTGCATACAGTTCTGCGTGAGCCGGATCCCAACCAACTGATGGTTATGGAAGAAATCGCGGAACTGTCCGACCGGCTGATTGTCATGAGCCAACTCTCGTCCCAGTTCTTGCAGGAAATCTTCAAGGTGCCTGGCAGCAAGATCGACATGGTGCCGCATGGAGTTCCCGACCTGCCATTCTTAGATCCGAATTTCTATAAAGACCGCTTTGGCGTGGAAGGGAAAGCGGTTCTGCTCACGTTCGGCCTACTCTCGCCAAACAAGGGAATCGAAAACGTAATTCAGGCGCTGCCGCAGATTCTGTCCAAACACAAGAATGTCGCTTACATCGTCGCGGGTGCGACCCATCCTCACATCCTGCGTCGCGAGGGGGACGAGTATCGGGCCAGCTTGCAGCGTTTGGCGAAAGAAATAGGTGTGGAATCGCAGGTAGTCTTCCACAACCGTTTTGTCAGCCCCGAAGAGATGGTTGAGTTCATTGGCGCCGCCGACATTTACATCACTCCATATCGCCATGAGGCTCAGGTGGTTTCCGGCACGCTTGCCTATGCAATGGGCGCGGGCAAGGCGATCATCTCGACTCCATATTGGCACGCGATCGAGTTGTTGGACGACCGCAGAGGCGCGCTCGTCCAATTCCAAAATCCCGACGCGATTGCGAAGAAGACGATTGAGCTGCTGGACACACCCGCGACTCGCCACGCGATGCGAAAGCGCGCCTATCTGTTCGCGCGAGACATGGTCTGGAAAAGAGTCGCGCTGGGTTACACCGAAAGCTTCGCGCGAGTACGCAGCGACCGCATGGAGAGTCCCAAAGTCCAGTTCTCTGCCCGGATGACGCACAAATCGCTGGATCAATTGCCGGAGTTGAAGCTGAATCATTTGAACCAGATGACCGATGACACGGGGATGCTGCAGCACGCAATCTTTACGATCCCGAACCGCAGAGAGGGCTATACAACAGACGACAATGCTCGCGCCCTCATACTTGCTGTGATGCTGGAGCAGTTGGACAAAGATCCACTTGTTGAGCCCGCAAATTCGTCGAGTCTGTACTTGTCATTCCTGGAGCATGCCTTTAACCCCGCGAAAGGCAGATTCAAGAACTTTCTCCGCTACGACCGCCGGTGGAAGGAACCGCTAGGCTCCGAAGACTGCCACGGGCGGGCAGTCTGGGCCCTCGGGACGGTTCTAGGCAGATCCCAAGATCAGGGATTGAGGGGCGCTGCCGCTCGCTTGTTCGAGTTTTCGCTCCCCGCAGTGTTGGAATTTAGCAGTCCGCGCGCCTGGGCCTACACCCTGATCGGAATTCAGGAATACCTCACCTCGTATCCCGGAGACCGCGATGCGCAGAAAGTGCGATCCGCCCTCAGCCGACGAATGCTAGAAATGTACGAATCCATCCGAAGGCCAGACTGGAAATGGTTCGAGAACGTACTAGCTTACGGCAACGCGAGATTGCCCCAAGCCCTGCTACTCGTGGGTTCCGCTTGCTCGGATGATCGCATGATTTCCGCCGGCCTCGAATCGTTGGATTGGCTGTCGAAGACACAATACTGCGAAGTCAACCGCCACTTCGTGCCGGTCGGTTCGCAAGGCTTTTATCGCCAGGATGGCGAGAAGGCGCGTTTCGATCAGCAGCCGCTTGAAGCCGCTGGCGCGGTGTCTGCTTGTTTGCAAGCGTACCGCGTCACCGGTGACGGCCGCTGGCGCAACGAAGCCTGGTCGGCTTTCAACTGGTTCCTCGGCGACAACGATCTTCAACTGCCTCTTTATGATTCCGTCACCGGCGGCTGCCGTGACGGTCTGCATCCCGACCGCGCCAATGAGAACCAGGGAGCAGAATCAACGCTATCGTTCTTGACAGCACTCCTCGAAATGCGATCTCTGCAAGCGCCAGAACAAAAGGAAATCCTTTCATGACTGTACCCGCAGAAAAGCCAGTGAGCTTGTTGAGTACTCGCTTCGAGCCATTACTTCTTCGCCATCCCGCGAATCCGATTCTGACGAAGAAGGACTGGCCATACCCCATCAATAGCGTGTTCAATGCAGGAGCAACGCTACTGGCGGACGGCACGACATTGCTGCTTTGCCGTGTGGAAGATCGCCGCGGACTGTCACATCTTTGCGCGGCGCGCTCTCGCAACGGCTTCGATGGATGGCAAATCGATACAGAGCCCACATTGCTGTCCGACCCCAAGAACTATCCGGAGGAGATCTGGGGCATTGAAGATCCTCGCATCACATTCGTCCCCGAGTTGCAGCAATACGTAGTCACTTACACCTCTTATTCACGCGGTGGTCCCGGCGTGTCGCTGGCTCTAACCAAAGACTTCCGCAGCTTCGAACGATTCGGCGTAATCATGCCACCCGACGACAAAGACTCCGCGCTTCTGCCGCGGAGAATCGACGGATGCTGGGCACTTATTCATCGGCCTATGACGACCCTCGGGTCACACATGTGGATTTCCTATTCTCCCGACCTGCGTTATTGGGGAAGGCACAGACTCATGTTGGAAGCTCGCCGTGGGGCATGGTGGGATGCAAATAAAATCGGGTTGTCGCCGCCACCCATCGAGACTTCCAGAGGATGGCTCGTGTTCTACCACGGAGTACGGCACACGCCTTCCGGCTGTCTGTATCGATTGGGCCTGGCTCTGTTCGCCCTCGAAAATCCCGAGAAATGCTTGCTGCGGGGAGATTCGTGGATCTTCGGGCCAGAGGCGTCGTACGAACGCCACGGCGACGTTGATGATGTCGTGTTCCCCTGCGGATACACGTTGGATGCCGATGGCGACACACTCAACATTTATTACGGAGCAGCAGATTGCGCGATTGCCTTAGCTCGGGCCAGTGTAGGTTCGTTACTCGATTGGCTCGATGCCAATGGAAGCTGCGAACGTCGCCAGCGAGCGCAGGATTTGTGAAACTGCTGGCGATTTTTAAGTTCATCTTTGGCTGACGGCACCGTCACCTCAGCCGCGTCTTCACCATCAAACATCGTACTTCCGGGTTTGCTTCGACTGTGGGCGGGAATTCGACTTGCCAGACGCGCATGCACCGATGAGGTTCGATCGGGTCTCCCGTTTCCTCCATCATTTCGTGTGCCATTTGTTCGCGGACAGGAGCGGACTGAGAGCGGGAGTTGCTCAATGATAAAAGGTCTAATCCATCATCCAGCAATTTGTGTTGTCACTCTGCTCGTCCTCTTGGTCGTCCTCGTGTTCCTAATCGACCAAGTAGGTGTGCGGATCTGGATCGGATTTCTGAATCGTCGCGAAGGCGCCCAAAACTGATGCCGAAAAGGAATACTGGAGGGTGCACCGATAAGGAATCCACTAGGGAGCCAACCAGTGTCAGGCCCGATGCAAGTGATCGCGTGAAGGTCAAAACGCTGCGTTGATCTGTTTGGAGGTTTTGTAGATCTTGTGCCGGCCGAACCCCAGCCGCTGGCTCGACGCGTTTTGCGTTCGAGCAACTGATTCCGAATCAGTTGCTCAATGCGCTCCATTAAGGCCACTTAGAGTAAGAACGGAGATCGTGTCGCCCAGCCGGTGCTTCGCGAAGGCGCTTATTTAGGCGATTGATTCGAAGGAGATGGGCGCTCAATAGCGAGGGCGACGTGAGGGCAGAAAGGATTACAGTTCGCTATTCTCAAGAACAACGCATTACTCTTTGCGCCGCGCATTGTCTTTAGATTCCGTTGATGGTGGCACTCATAACCCAAAGGTCGGTGGTTCAAATCCACCCCCCCGCAACCAAACAACTTCTTGCTACACAGCGGCTTGGGAGTTGAGATCTCCTGAGCCGTTTTTGTACTTGGGCAAATTAAGGCGAACTTGGGCAAAGAATTCCCGAGTTGCCCTGCCACTTTCCTGTCGTCGTTACCAATCAGGTGCGTGTAGCCCATGGTCGTGCGAGGGTCAGCGTGCCCCAGACGATCCTGCCGCACCTTCATCGGCGCGTGCAGGCTCGCGTTCCCATGCCGGAAGGCATGTGCCGCCCCATCCAATCCGAGCTTCTTCAAGATTGGCTTCAGCTGCCGCTTGGTGAAGTTGTCGGGGTGCAGGCGACGACCTTCTGTGCTCAGGAAAAGTGGCTCGTCGGGATTCCTTCCCTCGACGTAGAACCGCAGGCGCTCGGCAAGGTGCGGCGAAAGAGCGAAGAATCTCTTCTTGCCGTTCTTCGGCCGCTTCAGTTTGCTTTTCCACCTGCTGCGCTGCACTGTGATTGCCTGTTCGTCCAAGCTGACATCGCCGACGTTCAGACCGCAGATTTCTCCGCGCCTGATACCCGTCTCGGCCACTAGCCAGCAGATCGTCTTGGATGGTCGTTTGCCCGGCCGGCATCATGGATCAGTGGCAGCAGGAGCTTAGAGCCAAGTTCGGGTTTAACTTCACGATATTCGATAGCGATGATCTGCACGAAACGCGAAAGCAGCTCGAAATTGGCTCGAATCCGTGGGCGATCGAACCGCGTGTGATCGCATCCATGGATTTCATCAAACGCCGCGAGGGTGCGTTCGGGGATCTTTCGCCAACCAAGTGGGATGTTGTCATAGTGGATGAGGCCCATCATTTATCTGCGGGGCGTTCATCGGAAGATCTGACGGATCGACACCGGTTGGGACGTTGGTTGGCTGAAGCAACGGATGCGCTCCTTTTATTATCGGCGACCCCACTTGGACGATTTGTCTGACCTGCAAGGATTCGACGACGTATACGCGCAATATTTTGGCCCGGTGCTGCCGGCGCGAACAACCATCCAGCAAATTGCGCCTCCCGAACGCGAAGCCGACAAAGAAGATCACTTTCCTGGGCTGGAGCAAGTCTCGATCATCGCGGTTCGAACCGAAGCCAGCCACTGAATGATTGATTTGTACCGTGCTCGCGGGAGCTGAGAGAACCGCTCCTGCGATGCTAACCAGCGCAACGATTTTGAGCGGAACACTCTAGGGGAACACAGTGCAGGCGAGTCCGCTGAGCGGCGTCCGGTTCACCAACAGCCGGCGTGAGTGCCGCCATCCACGTGGAGTATTTCTCCGGTTACCTGACTCGCCTGTGCCAGGTAGAGAACAGCGTCGACAACGTCTTTTACTTCAGCGATTTTTCCCAGAGGTTGTCTTTTACCAAGAGAATCTTTGGGATCATCCTTGTGCAGCGGTGTATCTACGACGCCGGGAGCGACGGCGTTGAAGCGGATCCCTTCTTTTGCATACTCGACGGCGAGGCTGCGGACCGCAGTATTCAGGCCTCCCTTCGTAATCATCGAAACCGAGGCATTGACGCCGGCCATGGGTTGATCGGCAAGCGAGGCGGTGATGGTCACCACGTTTCCCGATTTCTGTTTCACCATCTGCCTGACCGCGAATTGAGTGATGTAGATGAATCCCAGCAGATTGGTCGAGAACAGGGCGTTGCAGTCGTCCGTAGTAAAGTCGGTGAAAGTTTTGGTGCGAAGGATTCCGGCGTTGTTCACCAGGACGTCGATAGTTTCAAACTGCTGGATTGCTGCCTCAACTGTTTTGGCGGCGGTCTCCTGTTTCCCGATATCGCCATCGACGAGAAGCAGTCTGGGTGAGGGAGTCAACTTTCGAGTGACATTCAACGACGTTGCGACGACATTATAACCCTCTTTCAGGAAGGCCTCGACCACACCGGCTCCGATCCCCTGCGAGGCTCCGGTGACGATTGCTGTTTTCTTATCTGCCATATATAAGCCTCGAGTAAACAGTACCTCGTTGCGGCCTAGCCAGCGCGGCGCTCCCGCAACCATTCATGTGAAGACTCGATAAAGTCTCGCACCAGCGCGGCGATCTCATCTGCGGCGGTGTCCAATGCGAAGTGACCCGCATCAAGAACGTGAACTTGAGCCTTCGGCACGTCCTTCCGATAGCGTTCTGGTTCGCCGAGATCGAACGATAGGTCGTACTTGCCCCAGATCACCAACAGGCGCGGCTGGTTCTCGCGCATCCATGCCTGCCATTTTGGGTAAGCGTCGACGTTGGTTCGATAATCGTAGAAAAGGTCGCTTTGGATCTCGGCTTGGCCAGGCTGGTTGAGAAAATAGAATTCATCGGTCCAGAGATCGGGGTCGTAACGATCCACGTTGGGGTCATTTCCGACATGGCGAGTACGCGTGGTCGGCAACGACAGAAGATTTGTGCGCAGTGCGTTTTCATTGACGGCGCGATCGGCCCAGAAGGCCCGCCGCGTTGCCCAGTTCGCGCCGAGGCCTTCGTTGTGCGCCACAGCGTCCTGGACGATGAGAGCCTCGATCCGGTCCGGGTGGGCCAAGACCATACGAAAACCGATGGGACCGCCGTAATCCTGCATGTAAAGCGTGTAATGGGAGAGTCCAAGGGCTTCGGTGAAATGATTCATGATCTCGGCACAGTGATCGAACGTGTAGGCGAATTCCTTTGGGTCTGGCCAGTTGCTGTGTCCGAAGCCAGGGTAATCGGGAGCGACCATGTGATAACGATCGGAAAGTCGGGTGAGGAGCGGCTCGAACATTCTCGACGAAGAGGGCAATCCGTGCAGGAGGAGAATGGTTGGAGAATCTTTCGGGCCAGTTTCCCGATAGAAAATGGAGAGTCCGTCAACTTTCACCGTGCGATAAAAGACGGAGTGCGACATGGGTATCTGCGTCCTTTCCTGGGCGTCGAGATGACTGGCAGCAAAGCTGAGTAAGACAAGCAGCGCCGAGTTGCCGGCAACGGCTTTAAGCCTCATGTTCTTTGTTTTGCGGACGCTCATGCCGCCTGGGCAATCGGGTTCTCCTGGAAAAGCCTTGCGACCAGAGCGGAATCGAGGTAGGCGCGGACCTCGACGATTTTGTCGCCGCTGAACCGGCAAACCCAGCAGTAACGATTGTCGAACCTGAGGCCATTCTTTGCGGTAGCGAGGGAATGCAGTTCAACAACTGCCCATTCTCCACTCACCAATACATGCTCGGTGTGAAGCTCCGCCCCTTGTGGCAAGACCTTGGCAAGCTTTTCGAAGGTATGAGCGAGAAAATCCGCCTTGCTGTTGTAATGGCCGGCGAGGGGATGAGTCCCCTCGACGGTCCAGTCAACGTCGTCGGCGACATGGGCAAAGAACGTAGCCTCATCACT
The DNA here is from genome assembly GCA_963760855.1 of uncultured Acidobacteriaceae bacterium. GTDB lineage: Bacteria > Acidobacteriota > Terriglobia > Terriglobales > Acidobacteriaceae > Sulfotelmatobacter. The sequence continues at coordinate 96,597 of CAVXFD010000014.1, forward strand.
GGTTTCAAGGCTTCTGAAAATATCCTGAACTTGCCTAAGACCTATTGGCATCTTGATCCCCTTAGATTCTTAGTCAATCTCTCACATGGTTAGAACGACGCGGAACTCTGCCTTGCCGCTCAGCATACGCGCGTAAGCCTCAGCGGCTTTTTCGAGCGGGTACGTTTCAATCATCGGACGCACGCCGCTCAATTCGGCGAAGCGCAGTGTGTCCTCGGAATCGGCGGGTGTTCCCGCGGCCCAGCCCTGAATGGTTTTACTTCCGGTGATGAGCTGGAGCGGCGTGACCTCAATGGGATCGAATGCGGCACCGATCACCATGAGTTCGCCGTTCGGCCCGAGACCGTCGATCAGTTCGGACATCGCCTTTGAGCTTGGGGCTGTCGCCAGGATGACTTGCGCGCCGCCTAGTTTCTGTAGCTCCTCTGCTGCCCTGCTCTTTTGGCTGTCGATGTAAACGCTCGCACCAAGCTTCTTGGCAAGAGACGCGTTTTCAGAACCGCGCCCGATAGCCGCGACCTTATAGCCGAACTTGTTCGCGAATTGAATTCCGAGGTGACCCAGACCACCGATGCCCTGGACCGCAACCAGATCGCCAGGAAGCGCACCGCTGTGGCGCAGCGCATTGTAGGTGGTGATTCCCGCGCACAGCAGGGGCGCGGCATCGACGTCACTTAGGGTCTCGGGGATCGACACCAGCGCCTCCACAGGAGCCACCATATATTGCTGGTATCCGCCGTCATAGCTGATCCCGCAAACTTTCACGTTGCGGCAGTTGCGAAAATCTCCGCGTCGGCACTCGCGACAAGTATTGTCCTGACCGCCGTGCCAACCGACACCGACCCGCTGGCCCTTCTTCCACACGGAAACACCCTCGCCGACCTCATCGACGATGCCTGCCACTTCATGTCCCGGAACGCGGGGATACTGAATTCCGGGCCATAGGCCATCTTTCGTGAGCACGTCACTGTGGCAGACGCCACAGGCTTGCACCTTGATGCGCACGTGTCCCGCATCCGGATCAGGAATGTCGCGCTCGACGATCTCGAAATCTCCTCCGGGCTTGGAGACCTGTGCCGACCTCATTTGCGTCATCTTCATTGGTACTACTCTGCTCGTTGCCATAAACCCTCCTATGAATTCTCTACCGTAGTGTTGTTAACGTGCCTACCGCCTTAAACCTTCGATGCGACCTCCATTCGTAAAGGCGCATTTCCTTCAGATCCCTTTATCTTGGTGGCTAGTTGCCGCCTTCAGTTGGTCACTCCCCCTCGGAAAATGCCCGCGCCGGCAACATCGTTTTCCATCGCGAGAGTGTATTTCTTCGGGGAGCGTCATGGTGTTCTCCTTGCTTAAGAAAATTCACTGTTTTCGGATTTGGTTCCGGATGCTATGCACAGTTGCGATTAAGCCAGAAGCCCGGAGACGAATCGATTAGACGATGGTATCGGTCGACAGTTCGTACGGTAGAGGGACGAGCGGGACCCGATAATGGAGGGCGAAAAGCAGGTGCCCCGCGAAGCTTGGTGTCAGGCCGTAGTGCGTCCCACACTTCTACCTTGATTGCTGCAATTGATTGCCATGGGTTGCCGATGTTGCTTGAGGGTTGCCATCCGACGCAGCCAGGACATGCGAACTGAAATGACGTGCCTCCGGCCGGACGCTCCTGGCGTCGCTGGAAAACCGAGACGGTTTCGGACGGTATCCATTGCGCGTTCGAATCTTGTATTTCTTCAGACGCTCACCCACCAGGTTTACCGTAATCGCGCGCCAGCCAGAGTTGGGATTAGCCTTGGGGTAATAGCTGAGGGAATAAAGGTGCGCCAAGTCATCGCGGATCGCGGCAAAGGCTCGCTTTTCATCTCTCCAATTCTTGGCAAAGTACGCTTTGCCACCTGTGGCCGCGGTCATACGATCAAATACTGCGGTGGACACGGGCTCCAATCTAGCTTCTTGAGTACTAATCATGTATATGGAAACGCCGGCGGACTGCGCAAATTCGGCGACATCTTCGGGAGGTACCACGCTGGAGTTGTCTGGGCCGTTGGAAAACACCACCACGACCTTCCTCCCCTGGTACTGGGTCGCATCCTTCACCGTCAACAACAGGGTGTTATAGAGTGCTGCTTCGTCTCCCGCCACCGTCGAGCGTACGGCGTGCAAAACCTGCGTTCGGTCTGAAGTCAGAGTAGCGGCTCGGGAGAGGTCTCGGCTGTAGGAGTAGAACGCAATCTTATCTGCAGTTCCCAAAGAACGAACAAACTCGGCGATAGCATCTTGCGCAAAGACAAAGCCGCGATACATGTAGTTGCTCGTGTCAAACAGAACAAACACGTTTGCGCCGGCTATCAAGGAGTCGAAAGTCTGAGGCGAAAGGCGGTCAGAATGGTTCCCGGTCAACTCACCAGCTGCGTTTGCTGTTCCTTCAGCCTCTGCAGGATCAAGTACCCTGACAGCCGGTTCGTTGCCTTCCGCAAAGGTGGCAACTTTTTCCTTGATCCCATCCTCGACGATCACGAAATCCTCGGGGTGCAGGCCCGTGACGTAGTTTCCATTCTTGTCGGTCACGGCAACGTTAAGCTGTACCAAGTTGACTACAACGTGCAGATCGGGACTCTCCTGGGCTCTAACTCGAGCTCCACCGCTGACGAACAGGGCGAAGAGCAAACAAGAAGGCGGAAGGAATTTCATCACCATAGCTTCTAACTTCCTACTCTGCGAGCCCCTTGTCCGGGCCGCGACTTTTACGTGGGTAAAATCACCCAAAAGTACCTCAAGGCGTCGTGAGCGGAGCGATCTTGCCTCTCTGGAACTCTTCGCCAGTTTCGTGCATCGCGCGAAGCAGGGCTGGCCAGTCTTCGAAGTCGGTTGCGGCGATCTTTTCTACCATGCGTCGGGTCAATTGCGGCACCAGACGATTTAGCGTTACTGCTGATTGTCCAGTTTCATCGGCCAAGCGAGCCCAGTACAGGTTGGGGGAATCCCAAGACTCCGCTAGAAAACGACTGGGGTATCCCTCGAACGCGGGCAGCGGGCCGACATTTAGAAGTTCGCGACCGTACGATTGAGTCAAGCTAGGATGTGGCACACCAAAATCTTGGGACAAGCGCTTCCAGTTAACCTGTTCCGGATGCTGACGACGGAGATCTTGCAGTTCCTGGGTCGCCGTTCCCCAAGAACCGGATTCTTCAGGATACCTACGCTGAAACTCCGCCGTTAGATAGAATGTGTCCGCGGGCGTCACTCGATTGAGTGCTTCCGACAGGTGACCGGCGCGCAGACCCTGTTCGACCTGCTCCGAGCGCTGGGGACTCACTCGGTCCGATAGGATGGTCATCACCTTGCCTCGCAGTTCCTCGTCCTTCGCCGAGGCAGTCAGAAGCTCCTCCCCGGTTCGCTGGTAGAGAGCAATGGCATGAAGCTCGTTCTGGCTGACATCCCACCAGCGCGGTAAAATCGCCATGGTCAACAGGCCCGGAGTCAGTTCCTTCCAGATGAGAGCCTGAACATTCTCCGGTGCAATGAAGTCCTGCTCGAGATCAGCAAGAACGTAGGGCAGATCGGCAAGGGAGCCAACGAAATGAGCGCCCCCGCCGGCGGGGGAACCTTGGCCAAAGAGCTCCGGCGCCTGCCAGACGGTCCTTATGCCACCGACGGTTTCTGCGGCGAAGTCGTGGGAGCGGACGAGGAGCGGATTATTGTGTAGCGCCTGGGCGCCGGGCGGCTCGTAATAGGCGTAGTTCAAACCCACTAGAGTATCTCTCAAGAAAGAAGCCAGCTGACCGCGAGCGTCTTCGAGCTGTGCATGCGACGGGGAGGGAGACTTGAGGACCCTTGCCAGGTCGGTTCGCATCTGTACTTCAGTGTGACGGTTGTTGTAAATTCCCGCAGCCCACTCTGTTCTTTCACCATTCGTGAAAATTGGTTGCGGCATCTCAAATTCGCGTATTTCCCCAGCCCGATGGATCTCGAACTCGTTCGGCGATTTTCCTTGACCCTTCTCCGTCAAGGCGTCGCCGAGAACAAACAGGGTGTCAAGAGAAACCAGTCGCTGGTCGTCCAAGACGGACCGGATTCTGATCACAACCTCCTGGTGCATCCTCATTCCTTCCGAGGTAGTCTGCCGAGGTCCCGCGAGCGACTCAATGATTTCATCTTGAGAAACCCTCGCCTCGCCAGTGGCAAACCGAAAAGCTTCTTCGAGGGAGAGTCGCCCCGCGCTATACAAGTGGGCCGTTGATCGGACTCCAGCGAATGGCTTGATCACCTCCTGCCACGAATCATTGAGCCGCTGGCTCGGAATTTGTCCCTGCCGAGCCAGGATCTGCCAGATTCCGACATCCGCTTGAAAGGTTCCCAAGGCATTGCCGCGCAAGGGATTGGGGAGCTTGGTTAGCGCTTCCGCCGTTTCTATGAACAGGACAATGGAGGCGTCATTCAACTCTTGAAACTCGGAAAAAATCCGATATTGATCCCCATACTCGGCGAACTTACGAGCCAACAGGTGCACCGTCGAGGGGGCCAGTCGATGCTGAGCAGGCCTTCTCCGCTCGAGTTCGGTGATCGCCAAGTAGATCTGTAAGGGGTCGTCCTCATTCGTTGCTCGGGAAAGAGAGAACATCGCCTCGATGAGCTGATCCGGACTACCTATGTGACTGCCGCGCCGACTTGAGTCACGCGTTACCTTGCTTTGGCGAAAAATGTCTCTCCACACTGCGAGATCCCCGGGGACGAGCGGTTCCCCGTTTGACTCCCATTGAAGACGAGTAACCAACAGCAGTAGCGCAGGGGCCGGCCTGAATACACCCGTGGTGGCGCTAGAAGGAGAATCCGGACCCCGCAGGGCGTCATAAAAAAGTCGAAGTCGATGCGCTTCAATGAAATAAGCCTGCTGGCTTCTACTCACCCGGGAGAGCACATCGTAATAGGCGGTTAGCCATCCTTTGTCAGTGGCCAGCATTTTCTGGACGAAGGATGCCGGTGATGCCGGGCTGGCCCCCACCAAATCTTTCCAGGCAGATTCTGCGCCCCTTCCCCCTGGAACGATGACCCGCCCCTCGCGCACGCAGATTCGGCTTCCGTAAAAGTCTAGGACCGCGGCATAAGGCATCAGTTTCCTGATCCCAACCGATCGCTGCAGGAAATTATTGGTTTCGGAATCCAACTTGGAAAGCGCCCAGTACATGCGTGCCACGGACGGGTCGCTCAGAATCGTGTCAAGCAGGTCCTTGCCGGATTCCTTGTAATTCTTGCCGCTTGCACCGGTCCACTCGGATGCCGGGAACAGCACCGGCACGCGAGAGCCTGAGTAGGAATATTCGAAAGGCTTGCCTCCCTGCAGCGTCCGCTCCAGCTCGGGTAGAGGGAAACCAGAATCAATCGTCAGGAATGCCCTTTCAGGATCCGCCGTCTGCATCGACGTATCAGGCACTCCACAGTTTGGTCGGGTCTGATAACCGAGAACGTGCAGAAGTGGTTTCGCGTCGTCACAATTCGAAACGCGAATCACGCCATTCGCAGCCAATGCTGATAGTTCCCTGGCCTGCACGACGTATCGGATCAGCAAAATGAGAAATTCAGTCTGTTTCCTGGAGCCCTCATAACCCTGTAGGTAGACATTGCGGCTCAGCAAAGGCAGCACTTCTTCGGGCGTAATCTTCTGACTGATACCCGCCATGCGCAGGAACGAGCGTAACGGACCGGGAATCATGTATTCGGTCGAATCCGCGACCGGTCGTTCTCCGGGAGGCGACGTAGCAGCAGTTTCGGATGGATTCGAGAAAGTTGAGTTGGCGTCGTTAGCGTTGGCGAACAAGCAACAGAGAGACAAGATTGAAGCTACGGCAACAACGGAGAAGCAAAGCGGGCATTTCACGGCTGGATCCCTCTAGGAGCCGGTAACACATAACGCGACCAGGACGACGCCCCACAGAGCGCAGAGAGCAGGATTTTTCACTCATCTGCGAAACCGAGTCGTGCCCCATTCCACGAGTTTGTGCTTCCCGGTCCCTGATTCGAAATTCCAATGTCCGCCAAAATACCTCATTTCCCTCGATTATCCAAGCGATTTCATCACCTGTTAATGTCAAAACTTTCAGACCTTCCCGCAGCTCGCAGTTTGTTTTCTTAAAGCCATTCTGTAATGGAACCTCGCAACCGACGCCGTGTCTAGCCGATTCAAGAGTTCCGGTCAGATTGTCGGCGAGCTGGAGCCGCCTTTCCTATCGGTTTAGAGTCACCACGGCGACCTTGTTTACCCCGCTGCACGCTAGATACAGCCGGCGATCAGAAGTTGCCACCATATTCCGGACTACGCCACCGCCAGAGGGGATGGCCTTGGTACTGAAGCTCTCCGATTTGGGATCGAAGTTAACCACGGTATTGGGATTCACGCCCGACTCGCTATACCAGACCTCACCATCGTTCATGATCGCGATTCCATACGGCTCCGAGCCTGAGCCACCGGGCGACATCCATTCCCTCAGCAACTTCCCTGCGGTCGGATCAAAATGTCCCAGATAACCGCGTGCGAAATCGGTGTAATAGATTGTTCCATCAGGCGCCAACGCGATCCGCCGGGGGCGAGCTCGCACAGATGGCAAAGCGTATTCGCGAATTCTCATTGTGCCTGGATCAACACCGGCCAGCTTATTGGTTCCGAACTCGCAGAAAAAAGGGGTGTTGTTTTGCAAGATTACGATGCCATAGGGCACTGCGCGCGCAGTGGGCACTTTGGCCAGTATTATCTTGCCGGTCTTCGGATCGAGGCGTCCGATGTAGTTGGTGTCTTCGTTGGTGAACCACAAAATTCCATCATGATCGAACACGGGGGTGTGCGGATCGATCTCCGTGCCATCGTCCGGACGATACTCGGTGATCGCACCGGTCTTAGGATTAAGCTTGCCAACGTAACCACCCGAAATTGCGGTGAACCAAATGTTTCCGTCTTCGTCAGCAACCAGGCCGTGTGGCGCGGAATTCGGTGTCCTCAAGGGATATTCTCTGAACTCTCCTGTCTTCGGATCAAGACGACCGAGTTTATTTGCTCGCTGCCCGGTGTACCAAAGCGAGCCGTCAGGAGCAAGTGCCGGATCGTGCGGGCGAGACGATGGGGTCGGCACTTCGTATTCCTCAATCTGTATGTTCAGAGTTCCCGCCGAGGGGAAGGCAAAAAGCGTGGCGGCTAGCGTGAAGCAACCTAGCTTGCACAGATACATAGGCGCTCTCCTTGCCAGCGAAAGTAGATCAATTCCTGGAGCTATCCAATCAGGCCACGGTTTCGGCCGGTTCTCCGAGAGCGACCGCATCCTCGCTCTGCACCGGTACACGCGTCTTCGAGACCAGCATATAAATAGACGGCACCACGAATAGCGTGAATGCCGTGCCGATGATCATTCCGCTTACCAGCATGATACCGATACTGTTTCTCGCGCCCGCACCCGGGCCTTTCGCAAGTACGAGGGGGAAATGTCCGAAGACCGTGGCAGCTGTCGTCATAAGGATCGGACGTAGCCGCGTACTTGCTGCGCCGGTAATCGCCTCAAGCTTGCTCAGGCCGGTTTCCTGCAAGTGATTCGCGAACTCTACGATCAGAATGCCATTCTTTGCGATCAGACCGACCAGAGTAATCAATCCAACCTCGCTGTAGATGTTCAACGTCGTGAAACCCAGAAAGGAGAACACAAGAGCGCCGGAGATGGCCAATGGGACAGAACCCGCCAGGATGATGAACGGATCGCGGAAGCTTTCGAATTGCGCGGCGAGCACGAGGTAGATCAGGATCGCCGATAGCATGAACGTGCCTAGAAATTTGCTGCCCTCCACCCGCAGCTGACGAGACTCACCCGCGTAATCCACTGTAAATCCCTGGGGCAAGATCTGTTTTGCCTGGTCCTCAAGAAAGGTCAACGCCTTGTCGAGCGGTACGGGCGGCGGAATGACGCCCTGAATGCGCACTGCATTCAGCTGCTGAAACTTGTTGAGGGATCTCGGCTCGGTCGTTGTCCGCAGACTGGCGAATGTCGAGAGCGGCACGAGTTTATCCGAAGAACCCTTCACGTAGATCTGCGAGAGCTGATCGGGTGTCAGCCGCTCAACCCGTTTGACCTGCGGGATAACCTTGTAGCTGCGTCCCTGGATGCTGAACCGGTTGACGTAGTTTCCGCCGAGCATGGTGGACAGATCCTGACCCACCTGGCTCAGATCCACACCTTGGGAACGCAATTTGTCGCGGTCAAACACGACTTCTGTCTGCGGCTGGTCGAACTTCACATCTGTGTCCGCGAAGATGAACATGCCGCTGGCCATCGCCTTCTGCACGAGCTGCTCGGCAAGTTGACTGACCTGCTCCGGCTCGGCCGCCGATACGATCGCGAAATCGACCGGGAAGTTTCCCCCTCCGGGAAGAGGCGGGGGCGTTAGAGGAATGACGCGCACCCCGGAAATCTTCGACAGCGGGCCGGTAGACTCGACCAGCAGTTGTTGCGTGGTCTTTTTGCGCTGGCTCCACGGTTTGGTCACCATGCCCCCGAAGCCACCATTTGGATTCGTGATCTGAAAAATGCTAGCGCTCTCCGGAAACGAGTGGTACACATCGTAAACCTGATCGGTGAACAGATTAGTCTGGTCGAGAGTGGAGTTAGCAGATGATTGAATCACGCCGAACACGACTCCTTGATCCTCGGACGGTGCCAGTTCGCGCTGGGAAAACATATAAAGCGGAATCATCAACACCGCGACCACCGCCCAAAGTGTGAGCACGACCGGACGATACTGCAACGTACCCGACAGCAAGCGAACATAAAGATTTCGAACACTCTCAAAGCGCCGGTTGATGATTCCGGCGAAGCCGCGATCGGTGTCCCCGGCACGCAGCAGCTTCGAACCCATCATCGGGGAAAGGGTAAGCGCCACCACGCCGGACACAACGACGGCACCTGCCAACGTAAATGCGAATTCGCGGAACAGCGCGCCGGTCAACCCCCCTTGAATTCCGATCGGAGCGTATACCGCCGCGAGCGTAATCGTCATGGCGATGATCGGTCCCACCAGTTCGCGAGCCGCATCCTTCGCAGCTTCGAATGGCGTCTTGCCCATATGCAAGTGGCGCTCGACGTTCTCCACCATGACGATGGCATCGTCAACGACTAGGCCCACCGAGAGCACGATCGCGAGCAGCGTCAAAAGATTAATGGTAAAACCGGCCAGGAGCATGAGGAACACAGCTCCGATCAGCGAGATCGGAATGGCGATCACGGGAATCAGCACAGAGCGGAACGATCCCAGAAACAGGAAGATCACGACCACCACGATGAGTAGCGTCTCCACCAGGGTGTGTAGGACCTCATTGATCGCGTCCTGAATGTATTCTGTCGAGTCGTAGGGGACTCCTAGCTTCATGCCGGTGGGTAATTGCTGTTCGATCGCCGGCAGGGCTTTACGCACGTTGCGAATTACTTCCAGCGAATTCGCGGTGGGAAGAACCCAAACACCCATGAAGGTTGCGGTTTCGCCATTGAAGCGGACATCTTGGTCGTAGTTCTCGGCACCCAGCGACACATCCGCGATCTCTCCCAGCCGAACCACCACGCCGTTCTGCTGTTTCACCACCATGTCGCGAAACTCGTCGGGCGTTCGCAGGTCCGTGTTTGCGATCAAGTTCACGGACACCATGGAACCCTTGGTGCTTCCGAGAGCCGACAAATAGTTGTTTTTCGCCAGGGCGTCGTGCACATCGGAAGGCGAGACGCCGCGCGCTGCCATCTCCTCGGGCTTGAGCCAGATTCGCATGGCAAACGTGCGATCGCCCAGTATGTCGGCGCGCTGCACGCCGCTGATGGAGCTCAGCTTGGGCTGGACGACACGAGTCAAATAGTCGGTGATTTGGTTCTGATCGAGATCGGCGGAAGAAAATCCAAGATAAATCGCCGCGAACTGGTCGTCGGCAGTTTGCAGATCAATCACCGGAACTTGGGCATCCGGAGGAAGGTCATTGCGGACCTGCGCTACCTTCGCCTGAATCTGAGTCAGCGCAGCGGTGGTGTCATAGTTGATCTTCAGGTGCACCAGGATCGTGCTCAATCCCTGCGCGCTCGTTGACTCCATGTAGTCGATTCCATCCGCACTGGCAATGACCCGCTCGATCGGCGTCGTAATGAAACCGCGCACCAGATCGGCATTCGCTCCCACATAGACGGTCGTAACCTGTACGACAGCGATGTCGCTGCGCGGATACTGCCGTACACTCAAGGAACGAATCGCTTGCAGTCCGGCGATCAAGATCACCAGGTTTACTACAATCGCCAGAACCGGGCGCTTAACGAATAAGTCCGTGAACTTCATGAACGCTCCTTCGAGGCCAAGCTGGTTTCAGCTATCACGTTTAGCTATCCTCAGGCTTGGGGCTGGCGCTGTTTCCGGGCTGGACCGTGTTGTTCACCAGAACAGGCGCGCCATTACGCAGCCGGAATACTCCAGAACTCACAACCTCGTCGCCGGGATTGACGCCGGAAATGACCGCGACCTGATCGCCGCGAGAGCCCTCGACCTTGACAACCTGCTGGCGCACGCCGCGATAGGAGTTCCCTTTCGCGTCCTTCATTTGGACGACCACGAACACCGAGTCGCCATAGGGCGCGTAGTTGATGGCCGAAGCCGGCAACGGAACAACTTGACGCGGCTGCCCCAAAGGAAGTTCGACTTGCACAAACATTCCCGGACGCAATTTGTTTTCTTTATTAGTAACAGTCGCCTGCACTTGAATATTCCGCGTCTGCTCGCTGATCACTGAATCGAGCGCCGTAATCCTGCCGCTGAACTCCATGCCCGGCAGAGCGCCGTTCGTGACGCGTAGAACATGACCCGGTATGACCTTGGGCGTTTCTTGCTGAGGCACCCCGAAATTCACATAGATCGGGCTCAGCGATTGCAGAGAGACAATCGCCTGCCCCGCCGCCAGATATTGCCCCAGGCTGACCTGACGAATCCCCAACAATCCGGAAAAAGGCGCGTGGATGGTCTTGCGAGCGATCGCCGCACGAATGTCCCCGACCTGCGCCTCCGTCGCCTTCTGCTGCGAGTCGGCGGTATCGTAGTCCGAACGGGAAATGACTCCGGCCTTCACCAGCTCCTGCGCGCGCCCGTAGTTGATGCGAGCCAAATCGCGCTGCGCCTCAAGATTGGCTAGCTGCGCCCGTTCCTGGCGGGTATCGAGTTCGACTAGAATATCCCCCTCGCGTACCCATTGACCCGATTCAAAGTGAATTTTGTCGATCGTTCCAGGCAAATCGGCGCTCACCGTAACACCCTCAATCGCGGCTGCCGTGCCGATGACAGACAACGTCGACGGCCAGGTCTCCCGTTGGGCCACGACCGTGGTAACTGCCGTGGGCGGAAGCTGGAAGTTTGCGCCTTGGGCAATTGCAGCTTCAACCTGCCGAAATTTTGCAAATCCGAGGCCCCCTAAGATGGCGGCCAATACAACTAACATCAGGATCATCCGTTTCGCCATGCTGTCTCCAAATCTTGAACAAAACAATAGGGTGCTGTCTGGTTGCGGTCAGACGCTAAACGCAGTTCCCACAATAGATTTCACCGAATATGAAAAAGATTCAGAGTTCTCGTCGCCGATTGGACTTCGTCGAACCAAGGTTGCCGACGATCTCAGTACCAACCTTTGATTTATCACTGTCACTTGGAAACGATTGCCAATCCAGGCATCGGCGCTGACTTCGAGCCTGTCGAGCGGTAGGCTTCCTTAACCTATAGGGCTGGCGCAACCCATTTGTTTGATTTCCTTAATACGGCGTTCATCGCGTTTATAAATCCCCAACCACGGATAACCTCGTTGGCCGATAACGATTTCCGCAGTAAGAATCAGCGGTGAAGCGACCCCTCGCTACCGACCGCCATCCACTAGTGTGCAGCTGTATAATCCACGCGACCTTCGAAGCGGAGCTGAACGTGAACCAATGTTTCTGTCCCAGTCCTCGCAGTTGTTGGCGATCGCAGGTTTGACTCCGCCGAACTGTACCCCACAGGAACTCCCTCCTGATAAGAAAGGGGCGCCGACGTTTTTATGTCGAAAAAGCTCGCAGTTACGATCGCGGGAGCCGTCTCCCTGGGCAGTTACGAAGCCGGAGTTCTGTATGAGGTGTTGGATGCCATTCATCAGCACAACACAAATCCGGCGACCACAGACGATGACCGAGTCGTGGTCGATGTGCTGACCGGAGCTTCAGCCGGCGGTATGACGGCGATCATCCTGGCGCAGAAGCTGCTCTATTGCGCCGGGGGTTTTCATGGCCCTTACGACAATCCCTTGTATAACCTGTGGGTGAAACGGATTAGCTTGAGTGGGCTGCAGGCCACAGAGGACGACGAGCCCGCGCTCAACTCGCTTTTCTCCTCGAACCTGATTGAGACCATTTCCAACGAGGCGTTGACAGCACGTTATTCGACGAAACCCCCTTCACCGCCGCAACGGCATGCCGCGGTGGGCGAGTCGATCCGTGTGGGCGTGGCGCTGACCAACCTCAACGGAGTGGGATATGGCTACTCGGTGATGCCGGGCGGCAAGTTCGTCTATATCGATTACGGAGATCAGTTGACGCGCGAAGTGGCTGGATCTAGCTGCGACAATGGGGACTTCTGGGAACCATTACGACAGGCCGCAGTGGCCTGCGGCGCGTTTCCATTGGCCTTTCGCACTCAAGATATTCAGCGATCGGCCAAGGCCGAGCCAGATGATTACGCTGGACAGAATCTGGAACGATGGGACCGGGATCCTGCGACATTCACTTACTCCGATGGCGGCATTCTGCAGAATCAACCCCTGGGCATGGCGAAGAACCTGGTGGACATGATCGATCTCCATCTGCAGCAGGAAAAGCGCTTCTATCTTTTTGTCTCGCCGCACGCGAAAGATCCCCAGGCCAACGACAGTTTTCATGCGGCGAACGCGGATTATCTTCACTTGTCCCAGCGTTTACTCGATGTGGTGATGGGGCAGTCGGGCTTTGAGGATTGGATTACTGCGAAGGGCGTGAATCAGCGCGTCGAGCTGCTGGATTCGAGAGCGGCCGGACTGAGAGATGCGATTCTGCATGGAGCGATTGACGTAGCTTGTTTGGCTACGACAGCGGAATCGCTGCTAAAGCTCTTTTTCTTGAATGGCGAGCATTGGCCCCCGGGCGCCACGAAGCCCGAGACGCTCACCCAGGCGCAAGCGCGCATTGCGGATCAGTACAAAGAGGATATAAGTGCGCTCAGCGCAGTATCGGCGCAGCCAGACGCATTTCGCGATGCGGTGCTGGCTTTTGAAACAGCAGCGGGACTCGGCGCTCGCGATCTCATGACCATCTACGGTGTGATTGCAACCGAGAGCGAATTGGCGGGCGCGGGGCTGCAGGCCTTCCTGGGGTTCTTTGACCAGCGATTCCGCGACCACGACTACGACGTAGGGCGAACGAATGCACGCAAGGTCTTGACTGACCCACAACTAGCTCAACTCGGCGGCCTCGGGCCATTTCGATATACAGGCAGCGACATCCATGCCGTCGATTCGCGTCTTGATGGCCTGAAGTTGAGCAGCGTTCCGATTGCCGATTTGCAAGGCTTCAAGACCGGCCTGCGCAAGCGATTGCACCAGATCCTGCGGCAGCTATGGGGCCCGTATTTTTCGCTACCAGCCATGCCCCTCGCCGACCTGATTCTCGATTCAGCTTTGAATCATGTGATCGCCAGATTGTGAATGGAAGACTCGGCTAGCTTCAAGAGTCCGAGTAGCCTCTGGCGGGAAATCGAAGGTACTTCACAGTCATAACCGACACGACGCTCACCGAATGGCTCTGACGATTCAACTGACGAAAAGATCGCTGCGCGAAATGCCCAACTTTTGCATTTTGGAATTCAAGGTCGTCCGCTTCATTCCGAGCCTTAAGGCCGCGGTCGCTACCACTCCATTCGCCTCCCGCAAGGCGTGAAGGATCAGTTCCCTTTCCGATGCCTGCAAGGTTTGCGCAGGTGCAGGCTCAGGACGTGCCGGTGCGGTTGCTCCCAACGCTCCTAACGGAACATTCAAAACCGGCCCAGGCGACAAGATAACAGCTCTCTCGATGATGTTCGCTAACTCTCGAATGTTCCCCGACCACTGCCTATGACAGAGAGCGCGCATGGTTTCGGCGGGAATTCTTTCGATGTGGCGGCCCATGCGTTGCGCGTGCTTAGTGACGAAATAGTGCACCAGTAAAGGAATATCGCCGGCCCGATCGCGCAGAGGAGGCAAGCATACAGGGAAAACGTTGAGGCGGTAATAAAGATCTTGCCGGAAGGTGTGCTCTGCGACCATTTGTTCCAGATTGCGGTTGGTTGCCACTACCAGCCGCACATCCACGTGAATGGTGCGAGTAGATCCCAGCCGCTCAAACTCTTGCTCCTGGAGAGCGCGCAGCAGCTTCGGCTGAAGTTCGAGTGGAATGTCGCCGACCTCATCCAGAAATAAAGTCCCTTTGTTGGCCAGTTCCAGCCGCCCGATCTTTTGCGCGATGGCACCCGTGAACGCTCCCTTTTCGTGGCCGAACAATTCGCTTTCCAGCAGGCCTGTTGGAATGGCCGCGCAATTCAACTTCACTAGGGTGCGATCCCTGCGCCGGCTGAGGTCATGAATGGCGCGCGCAATCAACTCTTTGCCGGTGCCCGTTTCTCCCAGGATCAAAACCGTCGAATCGGTTGCGGCTACCGTTCGAACCTGATCTAACACCTGCTTGAGCGCCCGGCTTTCTCCCACGATTTCATCAAAGTTGTATTCACTGCGGATCTCGTCTTCGAGATAGCTTTTTTCCTCCGCCAGCTTGTCTTTTAGTTCCGCGATCTGGCGAAAGGCCAAAGCATTGTCCACGGCGATGGCCACCTGATTGGCAACCTGGCTGAGGAGTTCCACATCGGCTTTCGTGAAGCTGGACTCCTGAAAGCTGCACACATTGAGAGTTCCCAGAGTGCTTTCCCGTCCCACCAGAGGTAGCCAACATCCCGAACGAATGCCATCCTTGATCAACATCTCGGTAATTTCCGAAGGGAAACTTTGAGCATCAAGCCGATCAACGAGCAGAGGCTTCCCGCTGGAGAAGGCTTCGCCCGCGGGCGAATCCTGGACCGGGAAAACCAGCTCTTGCCGGATCGCCCCAGGCCCTTGAGGAAAGTCGACGGCATGAACGTTGAGCCGTTTGCTCGAAGGATCGTATAAGCAGAGGCTGGAGTAATCGTGCTGCAGCACACGTCGGATGCAACCTGAGACTTGCGCCAGCAACTCGCGCAAATCGAGCTTTCGAACCAAGGTGTTATTGATCTCAAGCAGTAACCGGAAGCGTTCCTGTTCCCGGACCAAGCGATCCTGCTCAGTCCCAACGAACCTGTGATGCAAATCCGTCATTTCGTGATGAGCGACCTTCAATTCTACGCCGTAGCTCATCGTCACTTTGACGGATTTGGCGCTGGATCTAAAATGCCCACTTCAGCAAGGTAGCTCCACTGGTAAAACCGGCTCCCACGGATGCGATCAGAAGGACGTCTCCTTTCTTGAGCTTGCCCTCATCCAACGCCGTTTGCATCGCCAAGGGGATCGTGCCGGCCGTTGTATTGCCGTAGCGGTCGATATTGATAATGACCTTTTCCAGAGGCATTTTTAAGCGCTCCGCCGTAGCGGTAATGATGCGGCGGTTGGCCTGGTGGGCAATGAAGCAATCGACATCGGCCGCGGTTAATTTGTTCTTTTCCAGCACGCGCTCGGTAATGTCCGCCATTTTCGTCACCGCATACTTGAATACATTCCTTCCATCTTGATGAATGTAATGCATCTTTTGATCGACGGTCTCGTGGCTTGCGGGATGTAAACTGCCCCCTCCCGGCTTATAGAGATACTGTCCACCCACGCCTTCGATTTGATGAACAAAATCTATAAGACCGAGATCCTCACCCTCCGAGGCCGGCTCCAAAAGAACCGCCCCCGCACCGTCCCCGAAAATGATGCAGGTGGCGCGATCGGTGAAATCGGTCATAGAGGAATTCACGTCCGAACCGATCACCAGCACCTTGCGATGCGCGCCACTCTCAATCAGCTTCGCTCCCGCCGTCAGAGCATAGACAAAGCCGGAGCAACCGGCGGAAACGTCATAACCCCACGCGTTGGGAATCCCGCACTTGTACTGTACGAGGCAAGCGGTTGAAGGATAGGCCATGTCGGCCGTGACGGTCCCGACGATGATGGCCTCGACGTCAGAGAGATCGACGCGGAAGCGCTTCACCATATCCCTGATTGCTTCGACCCCAAGGTCGCTGGCCGCTACGCCTGGTTCAACCAGGTGACGTTCCTGGATTCCAGTGCGCTCCAGTATCCATTCGGTCGTGGTGTCCACCATTTTTTCAAGTTCCCGATTGGTCAGGATTCGCGGGGGAACGTAGGTACCAAGGGCAGTGATCTTAGCGCGCTTCGTGACATTCAAGTGATCGGGCTCCTATGGTCGCAAAGCATCAAAAGAACTAGCGATTCTCATGAATTGAGTCGTCGCGATATAAACAACATACGCCATCCGTGTTGCGGAGGGTGCTCAGACCCATCCCGATTGGTCGGAATCTTGGGAGTCGAACCCATACGGGAGGAATTGGTTTCCTGCTCGCCCGAGCACTTTACCCGCTGCTGATTCCGCTATTTGGTCAAGCACCCTCGCCACGGCGTGCCTCTCTTGGATAAAAGCACTCACGCTTCCAAACGAGAACTCTCAACCAACCCACATTCGTGGAGAGTCCGACGCTCCGGAAGGATGACGGCGACGATACTCCGTCACAATGACATGACGGACGACGCGCAACCCTTCTTGTCGTCACACCCCGCTTCCAGCTCCTAAACCAAGATCTAAAGTTAACAATAGGTTACGTCGATCAGAGACTCGGGGGTTTGGTGTGCGAAATGCACACTAAGGAAAGTACAAAGGGGCCCCGCATATTAGGAGGTTCTTATGGCAGGCTTGGTTTCGGCGCTTGATTTTCTTTTCGGCTGTCATCACGGCAATTTAAGCCGCGTCTTTACGATCGGGGGCAAAACCTATCGAGTTTGCTGCGACTGCGGTGCGAAGTTCGACTACTCCCTTGCAGACATGTCAACCGGACATCGTCTGGCCCGGACCCCTGCATTCAAATGGCTGCGCATCACCTAGGGTGAGGAGGTACGATGTTGCGAATCACCGTGGAAGAAAAGAATGATCGGATCAGGTTCCGTTTGGAAGGCAAATTGATAGGTAGTTGGGTGCAGGAACTTGAACGCTGCTGGATCTCGATTCGGAGCTACGATTCAGCGAACCGGCTCTTCGTGGATCTAAGCAGCGTCAGCTTCGTCGACGATCAGGGTAAGGCCTTGCTAACCCGCATGGTCGAGCACGGCGCGAAGCTCGTAGCTAAGGGGCTACTGATGACCTCGCTGGCAAAGGAGATCGCAGGTCGATCGACTACGCCGGTAGCAGAAAAGTCACACGCCGCGACATAAGCAAGTTCAAGAGGAGGTCTCATGTCATCGCAAATGGTGCCCGTGGCTGTCGGCATTCATCAGGTCCTCGTCGCCGTCGATTTCTCAGAGACTTCCGAGAAAGCTTTGCACCATGCCGTCGCGATCGCGCGCAGCTACGGCGCTAAGTTTTATCTAACTCATGTGGTGTCCGCGCTCGGGTTCACGCTTTCTGGAGGCGACACCATTGCCATGGCCACCGAGGTAGCCAAGCGCGATCTCTCCGGTTTGGAGGAAAACCTGGTGGCGGCAGGAATACTGAGCGGCGTACAACACGAAATCGCGGTCTGCCACGGCGAGGTGTGGAAGGAGATTAATCGAGTGGTTCAGGAAAAACATGTCGACATGTTGGTAGTGGGCACTCGCGGTCGAACCGGGCTTGGTAAAGTCGCCTTTGGTTCTGTCGCCGAAGCCATCTTCCGACACTCGTCGTGCCCAGTCCTGACGGTGGGTCCCTGCGCGCCCGACGATCCTCCGCCCAACGCAAAGGTACGGCACATTCTATATCCCACCGACTTTTCCGAGGAATCCGCGGGAGCGGCAGGCTATGCCGAGTCGCTGGCCCGGCAACATGGAGCCCGCCTGACCATCGTCCACGTTGCTGAACGCCCTGGCGACGCGGCCTCCGAACAGCGGGAGCATGAATTTGAAGCCAACTTCCGGAAACGCGCCCCGGGCCGGCTTCCTCACGATTGGACCTTCCGTACGCAACTTGGACCGGTCGATGAAACCATTCTCGAACTGGCAGAAGAAGGACGCGTCGGCCTCATCATTCTCGGTTTACGACCTCAACCTTCTTTGCGACATCCCCACGGCTGGCCTCATGCTTACAAGATTGCCTGCCAGGCTTGCTGCCCCGTCTTGACCGTGCGGTGCGATACGGCATTCAGGCCGTAATCGGTTCTCTTGCTCGACCGTCACAGGTTCTGCGCGCAAGGAATACTCTTCTCCAGCTTTCACAAAACATTTCTCTCTTCCGCGAAACTCCGCTATCCTCTAGCCGGGATGAACACGCTGCCTCTTTCCGAGCTTCTCGGCGCCACAGTCTTTGACCCGTCCGGCGCGCCTAGCGGCCGCGTGCGCGAAGTGACACTCGCCCCGCAGGAGGACCGTACTCGCGTCGCCTCCCTTATTGTCAAAACCAAAGCGGGCAGCCGCATTCTCCCCTTCTCTGCCATCTCCACCATCGACGACAACATTCATGCCTCGACCAGACCTGCGGACTGGCCGCCTGCCAATGGTTCCGAAGGATTATTCCTCCTCGATCGGGATCTCCTCGATCAGCAGGTCATCGACATCAACGGCCGCAAGGTAGTCCGCGTCAACGACGTTGACCTCCAGATTGACTCCGTGGTCGACGGCGGAACTACCCATACCACTTTGCGCGTTACTTCCATCGATATCGGCGCCCGTGGCGCCGTACGTCGCCTCCTTCGCGGTCTCGCACCTCGCGCCGCCTTGCATCTCCTGGTCGAGAAGATTCCACCCCGCACCATCCCGTGGACCTTCATCGACCTCATCGAAACCGATCCCGCTCGCCGCATCAAGCTGAAGATCTCCCACGAAGGCTTGGCCAAGCTCCATCCCGCCGACATCGCCGACATCGTTGAAGATCTTGCGCCGGACGAACGCGAAGCCGTTTTCCGGACCCTCGACGAAGATGTCGCCGCCGAAACCCTGGAGGAGGTTGAGCCGAATATTCAGAAGTCGATCGTCGAGTCTCTCGACTCCGAGCGCGCCGCCGAAATCGTCGAGGAAATGGACCCTGACGCCGCCGCCGACCTCCTTGCTGATCTCTCGCAGGATCACACCGAGCAAATCCTGGTCGAGATGGAGCCCGAAGCCAGCCAGGAAGTCGTCGAACTTCTTGAGCACCGCGAAGAGACCGCCGCCGGCCGCATGACTACAGAGTTCCTTGCGCTCCCGGTGACAGCCACCGTCGAAAATGCGATCGGCGTGCTCCGGGAATTCGAAGGGGGCGTCGAAACGGTTGGCACGATTTACCTTGTCGATTCCAAAGGCACGCTCGCCGCCGCCGTGCCGCTCGCAAAACTCGTGCTCGCCAAGCCCGACACTCCGCTACTGTCCCTCACTTCCGAGCCGCTCATCTCGACTCACGAGGCAACCAACGACAACGAGGTCGCCGAACTATTCGACAAATACAATCTCGTTACCCTCCCCGTCATCGACGAACAGAGCAAACTCGTCGGCGTCATCACCTCCGATGACGTGATCACGATGTTGCGCAGCAAATTGTAAGATTTCAGATTTACCCTGTGCACCTCTGTGTCCCTGTGTTTAGGCGGTAGCTTTCTGTCCCCATTCATTCGTTCCCAGCGATGCATATCTCTGTTTTACTAGCCACTGCCCACTGACCACTGCCCCCTGTTTATAATCATCAGTTCTCAGGAGACCCCTTTGCCCTTCGATGACCTCCGCCACTGGATCGCTGCCCTTGACCGCGCCGGCGAACTCAAACGCATCCAAACCAAAGTCGATCCCATTCTCGAAATCACAGAAATTACCGACCGCGTCAGCAAGACGAAAACCGGACAGCCCGGTGGCCCCGCTCTCCTTTTTCAAAACATCAAAAACCATCCCCACTCCCAGGTCCTGATCAACCAGTTCGGCTCCGAAGCCCGCATGAAGCTAGCTCTCGGCGTGAACTCGTTCGACGAATTCGCCGACCGCATCCGCGTCTTCATGGACCTCAAATCTCCACAAGGCTTTCTCGACAAACTCAAAATGCTTCCGCTTCTCACCGAAGCTGGGAAATTTTTCCCCAAGACCGTTCCCACCGGCCCCTGCAAAGAAGTCATCAAGCGCGAGAACTTCTCCCTCCTTGACCTCCCCATCCTGCAATGCTGGCCGCAAGACGCCGGGCGCTTTATCACTCTCCCCTGCGTCGTCACCCGCGATCCCAACTCCGGCAAACGCAACGTAGGAATGTATCGCCTCCAGGTCTATGACGCGACAACAACCGGCGCCCATTGGCAGAGGCAGAAAGTCGCCGCCGAACACGCGCGGCAGCGCATGCGAGCGGCGGTTGAGAACAAATCCGCAGCGGTGGACATTATGGCCCGCACATCGGGCGGGCAGACGCGGGCTGGAGGAAATCACCCATCCGGAAAAATGGAGGTCGCAGTCGCGATCGGCACCGATCCCGCCGTCACCTTTTCAGCGATCGTCCCGGCGCCGCCCGACGTCGAAGAATATCTAATCGCCGGCTTCCTTCGCGCCGCTCCCGTCGAGTTGGTGAAGTGCGAGACTGTTGAACTGGAGGTTCCCGTGAGCAGCGAGATCGTCCTCGAAGGCTACGTCAATCTGGACGAACTCCGTACCGAAGGGCCCTTCGGCGACCACACCGGCTTCTACTCGCTCGCAGACCTCTACCCCGTCTTGCACGTCACCTGCATCACGCACCGCAAAGATCCTATCTATGCCACCACTATCGTGGGCAAGCCTCCCATGGAAGACGCCTATATGGGCAAAGCCGTCGAGCGCGTATTCCTCCCGCTCATGCGCCTTACTATTCCTGAATTGATCGACATCAATCTTCCCGTCGAGGGCGTCTTCCACAATCTGATGATCGTCTCTATCCGGAAGTCTTATCCTGGGCAAGCGCGCAAAGTAATGAACGCCATCTGGTCGCTCGGCCAGGCGATGTTTACCAAGGTCATTATCGTGGTCGACGAAGATGTCGACGTACAGGATCTCGCCGATGTCACCCTGAAAGTCCTCAACCACATCGATCCCGAACGCGATATCCAATTCACTCTCGGCCCCATCGACTCGCTCGACCATGCCTCCCGCCTTGCCAACTACGGTTCGAAGATGGGCATCGACGCCACCCGCAAATGGCCTACCGAAGGATTTACCCGCCCGTGGCCGGATGAGATTGTGATGGATGCAAAAACGAAAGCATTGGTCGACAGCAAATGGAAGGCATTAGCCAAAGAGCTTGGGATCGACTAACCGCTTTATTAAAATGAAAAGCGATGTTAGTCCGAACCTAACTGAAAACTGGCTAGTGACGGTTCCTGGATTTCTTGGCTTTCAAACTGATCGCTACCTTCATCACCGCTCCATCGACCGGATCAATTTCAAAAACCGCTTTGCTGGTGAACCCGGCGGTGTCCAGTCGGTAGGTGAAGACGCTGTACCACTGAAAAATGTTTGTGTCGAAGGGAGCGCCGTACTTGGATCGCACCTGCGCCGCGGTATAACTGCGGTCGGCAAGCTGCAGGACGAGGTAGGCATCTTGCTGCTTCTCGCTTTTCAGAGCGGCAATCTCGGAGAACGGAAATGGTTGACCGTCCAACGCATAATCCACGCTTACTGTTTTATGCTGGTGGACCATCCCTTCCTTTACGATCCCATCGATCCTTTTGTTCACTTCCCCCTGCAACGTAAAGCCCTGGCGCTTGGCAGCGCACCGCCCCTTATCCGGCATGCACTCCGCGCGAATTTCGTTCGCGAGAAAAATGCGCAGCACGTTGGAATTCTCCAAGACTGACTTGATGCCTTCTTCTGCAGGCACAGCGGAGGCCGCGAAAAGATAAGGGACTATCTGGCGCCAGTCGAAGTCGTCGACGGAGAACTGCGCTCCAGGACCAGTGTCGGGGGGTTTGTTGCCGCCGTCCAATGCTCCCGACAACGACGGGGCGAAGACAAAAAGCAAAAACAGCGTAACCAAGAGAGTGAACGGTTTCATTTTCGTGAGACACCGAATAAAAGCTTGCCGCTGAACACAACTATTTGAGCTTCACAAAGAGCAAAACATAGATCGCCCACACTCCCACAGTCATTGGAAACTGTACCAGGGCCGCATCCCGCAACGCGCCTCCTCTAGGCAACGTATAAGTAAGGAACATCATCGCTAGAGCTGTAAGAACACCAAGGATCAGCTTGCTTTTCCAATTCATGGGTGTCTGTCCTCCCTTTGCGCGGACTTGTTCCCGCAGGCGGGGAGTATACCCCCGGGACGCAACTAGAACAAGGGCAAGCCGCCTCATCGATTCGTGGTTGGTAGATTGGCATTCGCGGTTGACCAGCCAGTGCCGGCACTTCGCGACGCCTCAATTCCAGTTGCTTTCGGTATACTAGATAAGGTATGCCTGTCCTGAAAAACATCGCTGCCATCGCCAAAGGCATGAGCATCACCTTTATGGAGATGTTCCAGCCGACGACGGTAGAGAACTATCCTGACGGCGACGGTCCGCTGCGCGGCGCACGCATCGAAGCGCGGTTCCGTGGCGCTCACGTGCTGCAGCGCGACGAGAACGGGCTGGAAAAATGCGTCGCGTGCTTCCTGTGCGCCGCCAACTGTCCTTCGAACTGCATCTATATCGAAGCTGCCGACAATACTGACGAACACCGTGTAAGCGGCGCGGAACGCTACGCCAAGGTTTATAACATTGATTACAACCGATGTATTTTTTGCGGCTATTGCGTGGAAGCGTGCCCGACGGACGCGATTACGCACGGGCACGGTTTTGAGCTGGCGACATTTAACGCCAGCAACCTGGTTTACCGTAAGGAGCAAATGCTGGCCCCCCGGCCAGCACACATGGGAGCCAACGTTGTATTCAATCAGGCCGACGTCGACGGTGGAGCGCCCAAGGAGATGGTTGCGGGGAGTTAGAGTTTCCAATCTCGAATCCATCACGCCGGTCCCTGTGGGCCGGCGTTTGTATATTAAGAATCCCGAGTAGCCAGTGCCGAGTATAAAAGTCTAAGAAACGTCTATGGCCGATTTCTTACAGATCGTGAAAGAGCGCGTCGTCGTCTATGACGGTGCGATGGGGACGAATATCCAGACGCGAAATCCTACTCTGGATGATTACTGGGGCAAGGAAAATTGTAGCGAAGTGCTGGTGCTAAGCCGTCCCGATATTATCCGGGAAATTCACGCGGACTTTTTCAAAGTCGGCTGCGACATCGTGGAAACCGACACGTTCGGCGGTTCCCGCATTGTGCTGGGCGAGTTCGAACTTGCGGATCGGGTTCGCGAGATCAATCTGAAGGCAGCGCAACTGGCGCGTGAAGTGGCGCAGCAATTTTCAACGAAAGAGCGGCCGCGGTTTGTGGCGGGGTCAATGGGGCCGACGACCAAACTGCCGTCGCTCGGACATATTGGGTTCGAGGCGATGGCTGCAGCTTATCAGGAGCAGGCGGCGGCGTTGATCGAAGGCGGAGTCGATCTGCTGCTGATCGAAACGTGCCAGGATTTACTCCAGGCAAAGATTGCGACCATCGGAGTGCTGGATGCGATGCGCAAGGCAGGCAAGCGATTGCCGGTCGCGGTGCAGGTTACTTTGCAAGAGACTGGGACGATGTTATTGGGCACGGAGATCGGTGCTGCGCTAACCGCGCTGGAGCCGTTCGACGTAGACATTCTCGGGTTGAACTGCGCAACTGGACCGAAGGAGATGAACGACGCGGTGCGCTACCTCGCACTCAATTCTACGAAGGAAATATCAGTGCTTCCGAATGCCGGCCTGCCGCACAACGAGGGCGGGCACGCCGTCTACAAGCTGACGCCGCAGGAATTGGCGGAATATCACAAGCATTTTGTGGTGGATTACGGCGTGCGGATTGTGGGCGGATGTTGCGGAACCAGGCCTGCGCACCTGAAAGCCGTGGTGGATGCCGTTTCCGGCGTGGAGCCGGCGAAACGGGAGGTGAAGCGAGCAGGGGCGGCGTCGAGCGCGTATACATCCGTTCCACTCGATCTGGAACCGAAGCCTCTGATTGTCGCCGAGGAAATGAATACGACGACACGCGTGGAGCATTTCCGAACTCTGGTGCGGGGGAAAAAGTACGACGACATTCTGGCGCTGGCGAAGAAGCTGGTGAATGACGGCTCGCACATGCTCGACTTGTGCTGTGCGATTGTCGGCGAGGATGAGAAGGGCTACGTTTCATCCATTCTGGAAAGGATTGCGACCCGGGTTCCGGCGCCGATTCTAGTGGATTCGACCGAGGCCGACGTGGTGGAAGAAGCGCTGAAGCGAATTCCAGGCCGGGCGATTATCAACTCGATCAATCTGGAGGATGGCGAGAAGCGAACGTCGCTGGTGCTGCCGATGGCAAAGCGGTACGGCGCAGCGGTGATCGCGCTGACCATCGATGAAGACGGAATGGCACTGACTGCGGAGAAAAAGACAGCGATCGCTCACCGGATTTTCGATCTGGCGACGAAGAAGTATGGGCTCGATGGGACGGACCTGATCTTCGATGCACTGACATTGCCGATTTCGACGGGACAGGAGGAATACCGGAGCGCGGGGATTGAAACCCTCAAGGCGGTGGAGAGGATCAAGAAAGAATTGCCCGACGTGAAGACCATATTGGGCGTGAGCAATATTTCGTTTGGGCTGGATGCGTATCCGCGGAGGGTACTGAATTCGGTCTTCATGCACGAGGCGGTGGATCACGGACTGGACATGGCCATCGTGAATTACACGAAGATTTATCCGCTGTACAAGATTCCGCAGGAAGAAGTGGATCTGGCGCGGAAGCTGATTTTTCGAGACGAGTCGGATGGCGACCCGCTGCAGAAATATATGAACCACTTTGCCGGGCTGAAGGGAAAGCCTGCGGCTTCGACAACGGCACACGTGGATACGCTGTCGGTGGAAGATAAGCTGAAGTTCGCCATCATCAACGGCGAGAAATCCGTGGGCGAGGGCGCGAATAAGAAGTCGCTGGAGGAGTTGCTGGAACAGGCGCTGGGCTCTTACTCCGCACTGGAATTGATCAATACGGTGTTACTCGATGGAATGAAGACGGTCGGCGATCTGTTTGGCGCGCGCAAGATGCAACTGCCGTCCGTGCTGGATTCGGCGGGAGTGATGAAACAGGCTGTGGCTTATCTCGAACCCAAGATGGAGAAGAAGATCGGCGGATCGCAGAAGGGTACGATCGTGCTTGCGACCGTGAAAGGGGATGTTCACGATATCGGGAAGAATCTGGTGGACATTATTTTGTCGAACAACGGATTCAAGGTGGTGAATCTGGGCATCAAGCAGCCGGGGGATACGATTATTAAATCGGCGCAGGAGCATGGGGCGGATGCGATCGGGCTGAGCGGGCTGCTGGTGAAATCGACTCTGGAAATGAAGTATGTGATTCAGGATTTACAGCGGCAGAAGCTGGAGTTCCCGGTGATTTGCGGCGGAGCCGCGTTGACGCGGAAGTATGTGGAAGACGATCTGCGGCGAGAGTACGAAAACGCGGTGTTTTACGCGGAGGATGCATTTGCTGGGCTGCATGTGATGGAAGATTTGGTAACGGAGGATGGGGCGCGGGAGGCTCGGCTGCAGGACGGGCGAACGGTGAAGGAGTACGCGAAGGCCGCCGCCGTGGATGAAGAGACTGGGCCGGTATTTGCTGAGCGTAGCACGGTGGTGACGGATGCGCCGAATATTCCGGAGCCTCCGTTTTGGGGAGTGCGGGTGAAGCATTACGATGTGCGTGATGTTTTTCCGTACATCAACGAGACGGCATTGTTCAAGAATCAGTGGCAGTTGAAGACGGCGTCTCAGGCGGATTATCTGCGGCTCGTAGAGGAGAAGTTCAGGCCGATCAAGAAAACAATTGAAGAGGAAGTGGCGGAGTCGGGATTGTTCGATCCGAAGGTTGTATACGGCTATTTTCCGTGCCAGAGCGATGGCAATGATGTGGTGGTGTATGAAGTACCCGGCTCCCAAATCCGAGTACCGCGTAACAGCGCTGCCGAGCTGCTGCGGTTTACGTTTCCTCGGCAGAGGGAAGGCCGGCGTCTGTGTATTTCAGATTTCTTTGCGTCGAAGTCTTCGGGAAAGATGGATGTGATTGGGTTTTCGTTGGTGACGATTGGGGCGAAAGCATCGGTCGAAACACAGCGGTTGTTTGAGGGCGGAGAGTATACAAAGTATCTATATTTGCACGGCCTCAGCGTCGAGACGGCGGAAGCGCTAGCCGAACTGCATCATAAGACGATGCGCGAGGAGTTGGGTATTGCCGGCGAGGATGCCCCTGCAATTCGCGATCTGTTTCATCAGAAATATCGAGGGTCAAGATATTCCTTTGGATATCCCGCTTGCCCCAATCTGGAAGACCAGATGAAATTGTTTGTGCTGTTGAAGCCCGAAGAAAACGTAGGAGTGCGGCTGACTTCGGGATTTTTGCTGGAGCCGGAGCAGAGTACGTCTGCGCTAGTGGTGCATCATCCGGGAGCCAAGTATTTCGTGGTGTGACAAAGCGATTCTCACACCGAGGCTCAGAGGCATGGAGAAAATAACACAGATATCTTTGAATGGGACGCTCGGCGAGCGTCCCATTTCATTTGCCAACCCACAACAAGACAAAAGCATCTTTTGTTCATGATTCGCAAACTGCAATCCGGCGAGTATCGCCTATATTCCCGCAAAAAAGATGCTAAGACTGGAAAGCGGAAGAATCTCGGGACTTTTTCTTCGCTAGCGGCCGCTAAGAAGCATGAACGGGCGGTTCAGTACTTTAAGCGTGCCGGATAAGCGAACTGCCCGGCGGCCACCCGAGGGTGCATCTCCCAAACCGACCTCTAAAACTGTGCTCCCAGGCGGACTGCGTAGCCTCTGGGCGGACCGATAGCATTACCCGAGAACAGACCTCCGAAATCGATCACGTTGAGGCGGTTGTTGAGATTTTCGACGTCGGCTTGCAGACGAAGAGAACGCTTTTCTTTTTTGTAGAGCTCTGCACCCCCGGATAGATCGATTGCGAGCGTGGGGTTGATGCGGCCATTACCGAAATTGATGCGATCGACAACTTGCTGGCCGTAATCGGTGAGAGCTTGATCGTAAGTTCCGGTGAATTCAAAAGGCAGGCCGCTGCCATATTCAAAACCCGTCGCCAACCAATAACGTGGCGCTAGCTGATAGCGAATTCTGCCGCGGGCAGTGCTGCGCTGGTCCTGAGAATCCGGAAAGTGCCCGGTGAGCTGTGTTGTGGCATTGACGGCATCCGAACCGACAAAAAGTCCTCCTGTTACAGGGAACCAGGCGTTGCCAACGATATAGGAATAGCTGAGAAAACCGGAAAAACGATTCGAGTGTGCGAGTTCGAGCTTCCCCTCCGCACCATAGATAACGGCTTTGCGAAACGCAATCGGAAAGCTTACGGCTGTGCTGAGGATCTGGTCGTCATCCGCATAGTTGTTTACGTAGCGGCGAAAGTAGTTCGCGTCAAAACGGAATTCGCTGAGAAAGCTCTTGGTAGCGCCGAACTCCAGGTAGTTGCCATGAGAAGGCTCAACGGGAAGGCGAAGAACATTGGCGTTGAGCGATACGACGCTGGGCGAACTGGCGAGGAGAATATTTTCGAAAGAGGGTGTCTGGAAGATGCGGTCATAAGAACCGTGGACGATCAGATTCGCTAGCGGGAAATAATGTGCGACTGAGACGCGCGGGCTGACAGCATTTTGGTTTACGACTAGCTGATAGTGGTCCCAGCGAAGGCCGGCGTTGACGCTCCAGTTTCCGACGTGGATGAGATCCTGTATGAAGGCGGACTGCTCGAGATCGGGGTGGTTGCCGGCGAACGCAAACGTTGGTGGGGTACCGGGATCGAAGGGATAGAGCGGGTCGTTAGGACTTGCGGTTATGGCGTCGCTGAAGTTTTCATGCAGAAAAAGATTGTCGGATTCGATGCCTGCCTTCCATTCATGGTGGCCACGGTGGATGGAGACGGACGTGCTGAAATATCCCTCTTTGAAGTCGTTGTGCAAGAACGCGGCGATGGGCCAAGAGCCGTTGTTGGAGTTGAGGTCATCCGCATTGTCTCGAACCATACCGCGAACATTCGCCAAAACGTTAGAAGAAAAAATGTGCTGGTAGGAAACGATGCCCATGGTCTCGAGATTGTCCGCGGTTTGGAGTTGCGGCACGGTGGTCGACGGGGTCCGCAGATTGGGAAACTGCTGCGGTTGCTCGTTGGGGATCTCGTAGCGGCTGAGTTCGTGGCGGACGCTGAGGGTAAGGCGATCTTTGGGAGTGAGGTCACGCTCATAACTTACGGAGAAATCGCCAGTGGTGCCGCGGTTGGTGTAGTTCTCGGGAACCACCGGATTGAGGTAATGGGCGGTCATGTTTCCAGAAGCGCTGAGGCCGATCGTGTTTTTCCCAAATGACTGCTGGAGGCGAGCGAAGGCACCAGCCGTGTCGAAGCTGCCGCCAGAGAGAACGATGTCTCCGTGAGTGTAGCCATCGACCTGGGCGTCGCGAAGAGTATTGACTTCGACGACGCCGCCCATCTTCCGTCCATACTCGGCGGGAATGCCGGCGGTGTAAATGGTAAGAGAGTCGACGTCGTCGGCTTCGATTTCGGGGCCGAAGCTGGGCGATCGGTTGTCGGTGAGCGGGATGCCGTCGACGACAAATTGAGTTTGATACTCGGAACCGCGAGGATGAAGGATAGCGTTACCTTCGTAAACCCAGCCAGGCTGAGAGTTTACGAGATCGACGAGCGAGCGACCTGGTAACGATGTGGGACGATCGGCAATTTCCTGCTGATCGATATGATTTGAAGCTCCGGCGCCGCCAGGCTCAAGGAGCGTGGACTCGGCGGTTACGTTTACCGCGGTGCTGACAGCGGCGATGCTGAGCTTGACGACATATTCAGTAGGCAACGCGGAGTGGATTCCGATGAGACCGTCATAGGGAGCGAAACCCGAATCCCAAACCTTGAGCCGATAGACGCCAAAGGGAAGGTTGCGGATAACGGAAAGGCCGGCATCGTCGGCGGAAAAACTACGGTGGAATTGTATGGCGTCGCTGGAGAGGTCGACAGAAGCTCTGACGGGCTGGGCGTTTGGGCCGGTGATCTTGAGGCGAAGTTCTCCGGCATTGCTCTGCGCCAGCAGGGCAAGCGCGATAAGGAAGAAGGCGAAGTGGAAAAATGATCGCACGCGTTTGGGTTGCGGAATCCTTATGCTACCAGCTTGAGGATGACAGATGAGAGTTACCTACGACATTGGACGCGGAGTTGGGGGTCACAGGTTTTGCGAATGCCGATTTACCGGCGCAGCAGCAAGTCTGCGGCCACGAAGAGAGCGAAGACTACGGAGATTACGCCATTCATCGTGAAAAAGGCGGCATTTAGCTTACTGAGGTCGTTGGGTCTTACGAGCGAATGCTCGTAGAGCAGGAGCAGCATGACGGCGATGACACCGGCGAGCGCAAGTTTGCCAAGGGCGAAGGCGGGAAGCAGCACGATGAGAAGGATCAGCATGATGAGATGGAAAACCCGCGCGATCCAAAGAGCAGGGGCTATACCAATGTGTCGAGGGATGGAGTGAAGTCCAGCGTGACGGTCAAACTCGAAATCCTGACAGGCATAGAGAACATCGAAACCGGCGACCCAGAAGGTAACAGCGGCGGTGAGGAGCAGAATGCGAGGGTCGAGGGAACCGCGGATAGCGATCCAGGCAGCGGCGGGAGCGATGCCGAGAGCGAAACCGAGTACGAGATGGGAGAGACGGGTGAAACGCTTGGTGTAAGAGTAAAGCAGCAACACTGCAAGTGCGACCGGCGAGAGCCAGAGTGTGAGGCGATTCAGTTGCGAAGCGGCTACTATGAAAACGGCGCAGGACACAACAACAAAAGTGGCAACAAAAGTAGCCGAAAGATGTCCGGCGGGCAGCGCACGAGTGGCGGTGCGGGGGTTGGCGGCGTCAATGGGGGCGTCAGCAAGGCGGTTGAAAGCCATGGCGGCGGAGCGAGCCGCTAGCATGGCGATGACGATCCAGAAAAGCTGGTGCGCTGTGGGAAGGCCGGAGGCGGCGAGCATGGCTCCGCAGAGGGCGAAAGGGAGAGCGAAGATGGAGTGCTCCCACTTGATCATTTCAAGCGTTACGCGAAGGTTGCGAAGGACGGGCACAGGAAGATTGTAAGACAGTTGGCAATTCCCAGTCTTAGCACTCCAAGTCAGTTAGCCATGATGGTCTGAGATCAGAGGAACGAAGCGCACGGGGTCCCGGAGGGAAATCATAGGCTGGCCGTCCTGCATGCGGATGAATTGAAGTTGCTGGGAATCGGGTGGGCCGACGGGGATAATCAACCGTCCACCGTCGCGGAGTTGAGAGAGTAATACGGGGGGAACTTCGAAAGCCGCCGCGGAGACGAGGATTGCATTGAAGGGAGCATACGCGGGAAGCCCAAGAGTGCCGTCACCGGTGAATATTTTGACATTCTGATAGCCGAGCCTGGCGATGGCTGCATAAGCAGCAGAGGCGAGGTCGGGGTGACGCTCGATCGAAAAAACTTGTGCGGCCAGTTCCGCGAGAAGTGCGGTGACATATCCGGAGCCGGTACCGACTTCGAGGACAACATCGGTAGGACCGAGTTGCAAGGCTTCGAGCATGACGGCGACCACGTAAGGTTGGGAAATGGTCTGGTCGTCGCCGATCGGAAGCGGGTGATCTTCGTAGGCCTCGGCACGATAGAGTTCGGGAACAAAGTTCTCGCGTGGAACGCGCAGCATGGCGTCGAGGATGCGCGGATCGGAGATGCCGCGGGCGCGGAGTTGAGAGTCGACCATGAGCTGACGGGCGGCGACGAGGTCGTTCATGGGGCACTGGCTTGTGGACCGTGATCAGTGAAGAAAGCGATTCGCTTGCTGATCACTGGCCACTGATTTTTTCATTTCTTACGCCGGCGAACGCGCAAGTCGAAGCTGACGACACCATTCTGATCACGTGTGCCGACCACCGAAAGATTGCGATTGAAATAATACTCGCCTTGGATGATCTGTTCCGAGCTTTGCGAAACGTTAGTGGAATAAGTCAAGGACACATTATTGGCGAATTCTTGCTCGATGGTGATCTGCGGGCCGTTACTGATGGGATTGGTTTCGGTCGTGAGGCCCTGGGGATCGATTTTGATATTGCTGGCACCGAACAGGCGTTGCAATCGGCTGCTAACAGTGGTGTTCAAGGCCTGGCTCAGGATGAGTGCAGTAGCCTGGTCGGAAAAAACGCTCTGGCCAGACTGTTCCTGGAGTTGAGTAGACTCATTCCCGGTGCGGCCGAGAGCGAGCAGGGCGATGATGTCAGATTTGGGCAGGGGAGGTTCGGAACGGTAGTTGATGTTGAGACCACGATCCGCGGTACCTGTGACCGTGATATTCAGATCATAGTTGCGAACGTGAGTCGAAGCCTGAAGATTGAGTTGTGGCTCGATCGAAACGGGATTGGCGAAGGTGATATCGCCTCGTTCGAGGGTGAACCGCGTTCCGTGGAATGTGGCCTGGCCTTCGAGGACGTCGACGCGGCCGAGAACGGCAGGGCGCGCCACGGAGCCGCGGAGACGGAGATCGGCGTCGCCAGAGAGCCGGGCGATGGCGGTGCGCATCTGGAGTTCAGGTGCGGTCTGCACATGGATGTCGAGTTTGATGTTGTTGAGTGGAGAGTCGGAAACCGTGAGGCCCGCGCCCTGGCGGCCGCGTTCCAGGTAGGAACTGAAATCGAAACCCGGAGTGACGGCGATCTTGTTGATGGTGATCTTGCCAGAGACCGACGAGGCGGAGCGCGTCCCGACCCAGTGCAGATCGGCATCAGCCGTGGAACTGACTCCGGGCGGATAACGTAAGCGAACGTCCTTGCCAGAGACGGCGAGGTTGAAATTCAGCTGCTGATGGAGGTAACTGGCATCGCCTTGAAAAGTGAGAGTACCACCGCCGGTGCGGGCAGTGAGGGTTTCGATATGAAGGCGATCGCGAGTAAAAAGAAGAGAGCCGCTAAGTTCGCTCAAGCCACTCGGCAGGTTCGCATACGAGAGCGAGCCGTTGAGGAATTGAAGGCGGCCTTGAGGAAACGGATCGGCCAGGGTGCCGGCGACGGTCATATTCATCGTAACCAGGCCAGCGGCAGTGAGTTCGGGGTAAAACCCGGTGAGCAGCTTGAGATCGAGGTGACCTTCAGCCGCGAGATCGAGAGCGCGACTGCCGGTGAGTTGGATGGACCCGTGGGCGGTGAGGTCAGTTCCCTCCCCTAACATGTGGAATTGACTGACATTGAGGGATCGGTCAGCGACGACGAAGAGAATAGGATTCTGACTATTGAGTTTGACGTGTTCGAGGTCGAGAGAGAGGGTGGCCAAATCGCCCTGGATCGTCCAACGAGACGGTTCGAAAAGTGGACCGTGAAGATCGAAATTACCGCCGACTGAAGAATGTCCGGTAAGTTGATCACCGAGATATGCGTGCCAGAACGGATCGAGATCGAGCTGATCCGTGCGGAAAGAAAGATCGGCGGAATAGTCGTTGCCTAGCTGGACATTCCCGCTCAGGAGGAATGAACCGCGCGGCAGTTGCGAGTTGCCGGTGACATGAAGCTCGCCCCCCTGCGTGACAGCTTGCAACTCGAGGTCCCCTTCAAGTTCATGACCCAGAACCAGTTTGCGAACGTGGATGTCGGCATTCACTGCGGGTGCGCTCGGTTTGCCGGAGGCCTTGAGCGTGAAATCGGCCCGTCCTTCCACCGGGAGACGATCGGAATGGATCTGATGGACGCTGGCGAGACTGAGATTACTTCCGGCCACGTTAAGGGTAAATGCGTGAGTCGAGGGCTTGTAGGCCGCGCTGCCGGTGATGACGGAGTCGTCGTGAAAGAGATGGATGTCATCGAGTGCAATTTCGCCGTGAGAAAAATGGAAAGCGGAATCGAATTGTTGAACCGGCTCGCCGTAAGCGGAGGCGTGGTTGAGATGGATCCGCCCATCGCCATGAAGATCGGGCTTCGTGCCCGCGGCTTGCAGGAACACGTCGCCTGTCCCGGTAATGGGGTAGTTGTATCCGGCAAGGGCTTGAAGAGCGGCCGCGTCGACGTTCTGCAGATTGGCGCGGATGGTGAACGCGCTATCGCCGGTAAGGTGGCCATGTTGAAGGGTCGCGGAAACGTCGAATTCGGCGGAGGTATCGCCACGGCGCAAAGTGGCGCCGTGAAGAACGATGGACTCGAAGGACAGCTGGACGGAGGTGGAAAGAGAATCCCAGCGAGTTTTGATTTGAGGCGTTTCGGAGTTGGCTGGAACGTTAATTTCGAAATCGTCTACCAAGAGGCTGCCGGCAAGATGCGGGGCGAAGAGTGAACCGCTCATGTTGCCGTTGAAAGTGGCACGGCCGTTCAGCACCACGGGAAACAGGGCCGGGCCGCGCACAACGGCAACGAAAGGTAGCCAATCCGCGAGGCTGGAAGTGGAAACGGACAGCCGAACCGCAGACGTGGAAGAAAGCGTGCCCGAAGCCTGCAGGTGACTGGTGGGCGTAGTGAGATTCAATTGAGGCAGATCGAGTGTTTCCGTGGCAGCATGATAGAGGCCCGCGGCGTGCGCGGTGAGCGGCAGTTGGCCAGGAGCGATCAGGGCCGGAGGACTGAGATCGAGAGCGAACTGCATTTCGGCGTCGTGACGAGTTCCCTTCCAGCGAGTCTCGAGAGTGCCGGAAGCCAGACCGGCTGGACGCAAAGCCTGTATCGGGTGAGCCGGCGCATTGAGGGCAATCGCGAGATCTCCCGAGGAGATATCGTGCAAGCGAAGGACGATCACCGCGCTTTGAACGGCTGGAGGATTGGGCTTGACAGTTTGGCGGGATTTACTCGCCGGGCGAGCCGCGGAGATGGTGGCGGTTTCAAGATTCTTTCTAGCCGCGGCTGAGAGATGCTGATCCATGGCGAGCCACTGATCGATCTCGGCATCACCCGTGACGCTGCCGCCAAAAATCCTACCTTCGATCTTCGATAGTTTGAGCCGCTGATCGCTGATCGAATAACCCGTAGTGAGAGCTGCTTTGGAAAAAGCAACCTGATCGGCTCGCCATGCGAGATCGCGGATGGTGAGCAGTCCATTCGAGGAGAACTGATCGAGTGACCAGTTGCCTTCCCCCTTCAGTTCGAGAGAGCCGGCGCGCAGCTCCCGACGGCGGGTGATGGAAGCTGCTTCGGTGAGATCGACGTGGGCATCGTAAGCGGCCTGCAAACGAGGACGGCGGAAGTTCGTGATCTGGCCGCTGGCGGATAAATTCGAGTGCCCAGAATTCCATTTGAGTTGAGAGAAGGCAGCGGAATCGGAATTCAGGGCAAAGTCCGCTGAACTCATCGACGCGAAGGGCCGGCAGTCTAGCAACTTCGTGTCAACCAACCCTAGCAACAGACGGCCATTGTAGCGCTCGTGTAGATAGGAATACTCCATCTGAAGTGAAGTATCGCGCACGGAAAAATCAAGAGGGATGGCCTGGTCGTCCCACAGGATTCGTCCCTCCCGAAATTCGAGATGAGTGATGGAGAGCGCGAACAGTTGTTCGACCGAGGCTCGCGTAGCAAACGTGCTGGCCCGCTTGGGAAAATTGCTGGTGCCATCACTATAAAAAACAACGTGGATCACGGGGTGGTCGAATACCAACTCATGAAAAGCGAGTTCGGAACGAAGGAGAGAAGTAATCTTCAAGCGACCAATAACATTATCCGCGTGGGCCAGTGGGACGTCGGTGGTGGCCTCGCGGCCGCGCACCGTGATATTCCTTACCTCGACCTGCAAGCGGAAGGGAATGGTATGGAAGCTGCCGATTTCGGCACGGCCTCCGGTAATGCGCTCCACATCGGCGACCAAGCGGCGGCGAACCAGCGACTGGAAAGATTCCGTATTGATGTAGATGGTCAGACCGACGGCCAGAAGAGCAGCCACGCCAGCCAGGATGAAGACGTATTTCCACCAGCGGCGGCGAGGCTTGCTGACGGATTCGATCACTGCGATTGGTCTTCCGTATCGTTGGACGAAGAGGTCACTCCGGGAATGTGGACGTGACCCTCTGAACGTAGGGTTTGCAGCCAGGAGACAAGCATCTCGTTCACTTTTTCTTCGGTCAGCAGTTCGCGGATTTTGCCGGCTACTTCGGTAAGGGGTACCTCAGAAGCACCAGTCTCTTTCAATTTCGGGACGAACTGGTCGCGGTAGTAGGCCTCGATAGACTTGGAATCGATTTGCACGGCAGGACGAAGGCGAGCATCGACCAGGCGCATCACATCGATCTGCTGCTGCACGTGCGCATGCAGATCTTTTTCCGTTAGGTGATAGGAAGCCAGCAGGGAGCGCCAAGCTTCATCGGAACTAACTTGGGGATATTGCTTTCGGGCGTCAGCGATGCGGGTGGCGATCTCGGCGTCGGTTGCGTGGCGGAACTCAGCGGAGTTCATCTGCCCGCGCAGCAGCTCCAGATCGATGAGGCGGTCGAGAACTGCGCGGCGTTCCTCTTCTGTGAAGTCCGCCAGAGAGCGGTTGCTCAGCAGCGCTTCGTAGCACAAGGCTTCATCCCAGTCGGACTGCAGAATCGCGCGACCGTTCACAGTAGCGATAACGCGATCAATGACCTGCGGCGCGGCAGCGAGAGCAGAACGTGCAGGTGCAAGAACAATAACAGACAGTAAAAGCAAGAGGGCGGTCGTTATTTGCGCGGTCATCGTTGTCTTGGTAGGAGATTTCATTAAAATGGCTGCCCTATGCTGAAAAAAACATTGAAATGCTGCAAGCGCTGCGTCTCAAACGTCTCCGCCTGTCCCGTATTGGAAAATGTAATACCTTGAAAATAACTGGTTGGATTTAGATTGTACCCGAAGTCGAAGCGTAAGGGGCCGATGGGCGTCTTGTAGCGCAAGCCGATGCCTAGGGCATGCGAGGTATAGTCGTACCCGCTGTTGTCAAAATTAGTCATGCAGGCGGTGTTTGGCACTCCCCCGGCTTGCAAGCATTGGGCGGGATCGGGCTGGTGCCAACGCAAAGAGCCCTTCAGGAGGTCGTGTCCGGCGGTGAAAACATTCCCCATATCATGAAATATGGCGAAGCCGAAGCCCTCCCCGAGGTAGGGCAGGCTGACTGACGGAAAGCGCAGTTCTTCACTGTTAACGAACAGCGCCGAGCCGCCGACGGGGAAACCGGAATCGGGATCGCGAGGTCCTCCCTGATTTAACCCGAAACCGCGATGAGAGTTGCCGCCTCCGGCAAAAAAAAGTTCGGGCAGCGGAATGATGGAAATATTTGACTGACAAGCAGTTTGCAGATTATTCAGCGGGCAACTCCCAGGAGGAAGAATTCTAGTGCCTCCATAAACCTGTTCCATGCCTATGGTAGTGGACCGAGCGAAGACGAATTTGTGATTGAGCTTGCCGAAGGCGTAGTAGGTGGAATCCTGGCCTATGGCTCGGCCATAGTCTGACTGTGAGCCGACATAGCTCGATGCGCCGAAACCATCAAGCGTGAAGTATTGGCCCTTGGTGCTTTCGAGCGGGTTATCGCGTTTGTCGCGGATAAAGGTGAAACCGGGACCGCCCACGTGAGCCGGTAGAGAAAACAAGCTGAATTCAGCCGGCGAAAAATCAGACGCGAAATTGGTGGCCTTAACCCGACGGTAGTCGAAACGATAGGTGATGGATGTGGAATGATTGATTTGCTGTGCGCCAATCTGTTGGCGAAGATCGATCTTGCCCTCGAGACGCTGCGAGGTAAAAGTAGCGACGTTGAGGCTGTTGTCATACAAGGCGGTGTAGACGAGTTTGAAGCGGTCACTATTGAAGATTTTAGGGATTTCATAACTGACCAGACCACGCTGCTGGAGCCTTCCGACGTGAGACTGGAAGGTAAGGGTCTGGTCGCGGCCGCCGACGTTAAGCCGAGTGATATCCAGACCAACACGAGGACTGACACCGGTCGAGCCGGCTGGAGCGGTTGTGCCGGAAGGCAGCCCGGTTTCGAACTCCAGGCCGACGCCATAGGTAAAGGTATAACGTTTGGCCTCCTGCACCTGCACCAGAACATTTTTCTCCGGATCGGTGCCGCTGGGATTCTGAACTGCCGTGTCGACCTGGCTGAAAATGCCAAGATCGTAAAGCTTGCTCTGCGTATCCAGCAGATCTTGCTGACTTAAGGGCTGGCCCGCAACTACTTTCACTTCGCGCTCCACCACATAATCACGGGTATTGTCCAACCCAGCAACCAGCACCCGATTGACGGTGAACTGTTCGCCTTCGTGGATGGTATACGTGACATCCTCGCGATTCGGCTTATCTGGAGAAGGATTAGTCGTGATATCGAGGATAGCTTTGGGAAATCCATGATTGAAATAGTAGTTGAGAATGGTCTCCCGATCATTGGTGAGATTCTGTTCGGAATAGGGTTGACCGGGCGCGGTGCTGAACTCGGAAAAGGCTTTTACGTCGACCTTCTCATTTCCGACGACGTGCACCTCCCCGACCAGAGTCTGCGGACCTTCTTCGATTTGAATATGAACCGCGAGGTGGTTGTCGGACCCGTGGTAGTCGTCGTCGACCTTGGTTTGAATTTTGACTTGGCGGAATCCATTGGAAATATAAAGGGCCTGAAAACCGGCGACGTCGCTCTTCAGCAGCGCTTCACTGTAGTGTCCGGAAGAAAAGAAGCCAGCAGGCTCAATCTGGAGGCGCTGGCGGAGCATTTGTCGGGAGAAATACTTATTACCCGTGATCTCGATGCGCTCGAGTTTATGCACCGGCCCGGGATCGATACGGTAGACCACTTGAAGAAAGTCAGGACCGCTTTCCTTGTTAAAGTCGACGGTGGCATCGAAGTGACCGCGAGTCTGGAGGTAGTCGAGTAGATTGCGCTTGCCTTCGTTGAGCAGGTCATCGTCCACAGCGTTCTCCTGGTAAACCGGAATTTCTTTTTTCAGTACACTTCGGCTGATGGGAAAGCCCTGGGCATATACCACGACTACGGGGCCGGGATCGATCAAAAACGTATAGTCGACGGAGTTGGATTCGGGATCGTATTTCTGCTCGGCAATAGAAACCTGAGCCAGGACCCGTTGCTGCTTTTGCAACTTCTTGCGCAGACGTTGCAGAGAGTTGGTGACACGGCTCGCGGTGACACGTTCGCCGGGATGCATCCGGGCAATGTCTTGAACCTGGCCTTGAGAAAACCTCGAATGACCGGTGACGCTGACCTCACCGATGTGCGCCGGCTCCCTCGAGGTAATGTGAAACAGAATATTGATCTGCTGGGTATCGGCATTGGAGGTGCTTTCTGCCGTTACTGTCGCACGGTAGTAGCCGTTCTCTTGCATGAGTTGGCGGATATTCTGCAAAGCGCGGCTGAGTTTGTCACGGGTGTACAGTTCGCCCAATTCGAGTTTGGAGGCATTCACGATCTGGTTATGGTTGGGACGGCTGGGAGCGCCTTCCACTTCGACGGCCCCAACGAAGAAGTTGGGCGACGTCCTGAAAGTTAGCAGGACATCCGCACCGGACTGAGTAACTTCCGCCTGAATGTCGGCAAAGCGACCGGTCGCGAAAAGGATTCGAATGCTCTCTCGAACCTGGTCGCGGTCCAAAGGCTGGCCGGGTTTTTGCGGAAGAAGCTTCAGAAAATGTTCGGCACCGGAAACGCCGGGAAGATCGATCGATTTCACCATGCGTCCCATGTATGCGGACATTGATGCAATAGTTGAGGAGGTCGGGGTTTGTGACTCCTGGCGGGAGAAAGAAAGTGCAGACGCCCCTGCGGACGCGCCAGCACGGGCAGCCGGTGCGAGCGAAATCATTATGAATATTGCCAATGATGCGTACGTTCTTAGCAGATAGAATCCTTTGCCCGTTTCCTTGCTTCGATGAAGCGCGCAGGGCCGATTGTTGTCCGTTATCCTGACGGCTTAGGTGACAACCTTATAATAAGGGTTTTGCGGTTCATCACTAATGACCTACTAGAGGCAGGCGTGGAGAAAGAAAAGATCGACGAACGGTACTCGCGGCAAGTTCTATTTCGTGGAATCGGAAAGGACGGTCAGCGGCGGCTGGCCGCGAGCCGGGTTGCGGTGGTGGGATGTGGAGCAACCGGGTCGGCGCTGGCGTCGTTGCTCGCCCGCGCAGGTGTGGGAATGTTGCGCATTATCGATCGCGACTATGTTGAGCCCAGCAATCTTCAGCGGCAATCCTTATTCGACGAAAAGGATGCAGCCGAATCGTTGCCGAAGGCAATTGCGGCAGCGCGAAAGATTTCCGCCTTCAATTCCGAGATTGTCGTAGAAGCTCGTGTTGAGGACTTAGTTCCCGACAACATTCATACCTTACTTGAGGGAATGAATGTAATTCTCGACGGAACCGACAACTTCGAGACTCGATATCTGGTAAACGATTTTGCCGTCGCGACTTCTCGATTCTGGATTTATTCCGCGGCGGTGGGCAGCTATGGAGTGACATTGAATGTTGTGCCGGGGAAAACGGCGTGTCTGGCCTGCATTTTTCCTGACTCGCCGAGCGGGATGGTGGAGACCTGCGAGACTTCGGGGATTTTGAACACGGCCGTAAATGTGGTTGCATCGGTGGCTGCAAGCGAAACGATAAAGATGTTGGTGGGCGGTGAGGCACTGGGAAAATTGCGGAAGACATTTTGGTCATTCGACGTGTGGACGAATGAGCAAGCCGAAATTGCTGCGGGTAGACCGCGGGCAGGCTGCCGGGCATGTGGCGATCGGAATTTCGTCCACCTGGCGGGCGAGGGACGTCCGCATATCACGATGTGTGGGAGAAACTCGGTGCAGATTCACGAACGAGCTAGGCCAATCGATTTTGCGGAAATGCAGCGGCGCCTGGAAACGCTCGGTGTGGTGCGGCACAACGAATTTGTA
The DNA here is from genome assembly GCA_963760855.1 of uncultured Acidobacteriaceae bacterium. Lineage (GTDB taxonomy): Bacteria > Acidobacteriota > Terriglobia > Terriglobales > Acidobacteriaceae > Sulfotelmatobacter. The sequence continues at coordinate 136,816 of CAVXFD010000014.1, forward strand.
TTGAAGTTCTGGCGTGAGCCCTATGAGATGACACTATTTCCGGACGGGCGTGCCATCATCAAAGGAACGACCGACACGGGAGTGGCTCGAAGTTTGTATGCCAGGTATGTGGGAAGCTAAGCAGCGAACCGCTTCCCTGAGATTCTTTATCTGATTTCTACCAAGCGACTTTCTGCTAGATAAAATGCGCGGAGACCAACTCCAAGGCAAAACGGCTGTGATCACTGGCGGAGCGAGCGGAATCGGCCGGGCGACAGCGCTGCTTTTCGCGCAGGAAGGCGCTGCGGTGACGATCGTCGACATTAACCAGGCGGCGGGCCTCGAGGTCGAACGCGAAATTTCACTTGCGGGTGGCCGGTCGATTTTCGAGCGGGCCGACGTGACTCGTGCCAGCGAGTGCCTGCGCGTAATCCATCGAAGCGTTCAGGAATTCGACGGCATTGATGTCCTGTTTAATAATGCCGGCATCATCCACCGCGCCAGCGTGACTGAAATCAGCGAGGACGATTGGGACGAGGTGATGGCCGTCAATGTAAAATCCATCTTCCTTATGTCCCGCGAGGCGATCCCGATCATGGCGAAGGCGGGCGGCGGTTCAATTATCAATACGGCTTCGGGCTGGGGACTGGCTGGCGGCGCGCGAGCCGCGGCTTATTGCGCTTCGAAGGGCGCTGTAGTGCTCCTCACCAAGGCCATGGCGATTGACCACGGCGGACAAAAGATTCGGGTGAACTGCATTTGTCCGGGTGATACCGACACGGCAATGCTGCGTGCGGAGGCGAGGCAGTTGGGCGAAACTGAGAATCGATTTCTATCGGACGCAGCCAAGCGACCTTTGGGCCGGTTAGCCAAGCCAGAGGAGATTGCACAAGCAGCGCTCTATCTCGCGAGCCGTGCATCTTCATTCGTGACCGGAACGGCGTTGCTGGTCGATGGTGGTGGTCTGGCGGGATCGGCCTGAGAATCTTCATGACACCGACAATTCAGACGCGAAACCGCTCCCACTCTCAGCAGTGGTTCGAACGGGCACAGCAATCATTGGTCGAGGGGGTGAACTCCCCTTCACGCGGCGCGGCGGTTTACACGCCTGGACCAATCCTGCTGGAACGCGGCCAAGGCTCGCATGTTCGGGATGCCGACGACAATGTATACGTCGACTTTATGATGTCGTTCGGAGCGTTGATCCAAGGTCATGCGCACCCAACGCTGGTGAGGACGGTTTCTGATGCGATGGCGGAAGGGTCGCACTTCGCGGCTGCAACCTCGGCTGAGATCGAAGCCGCCGAGAGGGTTCGCCGCATGGTTCCTTCCGCCGAGCTGGTGAGGTTTACCAATACTGGTAGTGAAGCGACCATGCTGGCTCTGCGCCTGGCACGCGCGCATACCGGGCGCCGCAAGTTCCTTAAGTTCGAAGGGCATTATCACGGATGGTACGATCCGTTTCTGCTGAACGCTCACAGTCATCCGGTGGAGCAATTGGGACCGGTGGAGAATCCGGCGCGGATTCCGGACTCTGCTGGCATACCGGATTCGACCTTTGATGACGTTGTGCTGGCACCGTGGAACGATGCGGAGGCACTCGAACAAGTGCTCAAGCTGCACGGGCACGAACTTGCAGCCGTCGTCACCGAGCCGATCATGGCCAACATGGGTTGCATCCTTCCGCGGGAAGGATATCTGCAGCATTTGCGAGAGCTCACGCACGAGTGCGGCGCGCTGCTGATTCTGGATGAGGTGGTTACGGGGTTCCGCTATGCTCCGGGGGGCTGCCAGGAATGTTACGGCGTCAAGCCGGATCTCAGTACCTTCGGCAAGGCCCTGGGCGCCGGATTCCCGGTGGGCGCGGTGGCGGGACCGCGGTCCATCCTCGATCGCATGCAATGGGGCGAGAAGATGGTTTTGCACTACGGCACTTTCAATGGGCATCGACTGACCATGAAAGTCGTAGCCGCCAACCTGGATATGCTGACCGACGACACATACAAGAAGCTTCATGCGGTTGGGAATGCTGCGATTGACGGGCTGCGGGAAGTTTTTCGCCGGCACAAGGTGAAGGCGATCGTGCAAGGTTTTGGGCCAATGTTCCAGATTTACTTCACCGATCGCGAAGCAATTTGCGACTATCGCGATTATTGCAAGTACGTGGATGCGAAACGATATTCCCAGTTCGTCCACCGATTGCTGGATCTCGGAATTTATATGACTCCATCCAACGGACTGCACTGGATCATCTCGACGGCCCACAAGAGTGCCGATGTCGAGGCGCTGATTGCTGCGGCAGATCAAGCCTGCTCGGCACTCTCGTGAAGGCAACCGTTTTTCTTGGAGGGGGGCGCATTACGAGCGCGCTCGTGGCTGGACTAACCTTGGCAAGGTACAAGCGGCCAATCGTAATACACGACCGCAATTCCAAGAAGCTACAAGAACTGAAACGGCAGTACGGCGTAATGGTTGAACACGATCTGCATCGTGCGGTCGAAGCGGCCGAAGTTCTGATCATTGCGGTACGGCCGGATTCGGTTCGCGAGTTGCTGAAAGAAATTGGAGAGATCCGCCGACCGCTGACTGTGGTGAGTCTAGCTGCCGGTGTTCCTCTGCCTAAGCTGCAGACCCAATCGGGACGACTGGCGCGATGGGCCCGAGCTATGCCGAGTCCCGCTTCCCGTAGCGGCCGAGGACTGACAGCGGTGGCTTTCGGCCGAGGCTTGTCCCTAGCCGCGCGCAACCAAGTGCGCAATCTGTTTTCACAGATAGGGCCAGTGTTGGAGATTCCTGAGAGCAAGTTCGATGCTTTCACGGTTACTTATTCCAGCAGCCATGGATATCATGCGTTGACAGCGCTGATTCGGGGAGCGGAAACGATCGGACTGAACGCCACGAGCGCACGGATCGCCGCTGCTCACGCCCTGGCGGATGGAATTCTAGGCTGGCGCGAAGGAAAATTGCCTCTCGATCATTTGTTGCGGGAAGCGGCTACGCCTGGCGGAATCGCGGCGGCGGTAATGAATGAACTGGACCGGGAGGGCTATCAGAAAATCATCGAGCGAGGCCTGCGCGCGGGAATCAAACAGGCCCGCAAGAATGCACGACGATGATGCATTGCAATGCAGTGTCGCTCATGTCTTTCCTTCGACCCGCTGTATCTGGGTCGAAACCGGTACCAACCTCAGGATTTCTTCTTCGGAACATTGGCGCCCTTCTTACGAGCTTCGGATAAGCCAATCGCGATGGCCTGCTTGCGACTCTTTACCGTGCCGCCCTTGCCGCCCCGCCCAGATTTCAGAGTGCCTTTCTTCTCGCGGCGTATGGCACTCTCAACTCTCTTGCTCGCGGCCTGCCCATACTTGCGGCCGGGGTTTTTTCGCGAGCCCGTCTTTTTGCCTGCCATTTTGTTTCCTCCTACACTTTAGAGATTGAATCGTTACGGTGGGTTGTCGGCGACGAGGCTAACGCTTCCGTATCCGGCGTACCCGCGGATGAAAGCTTATTTCTAAACACTTCGCGCACGGACACCGAAAAGCCCTATCTTCCGGAAAAATAATGTGGCCGCAGTTCTCGCAGATCAACCGGCCGTTCGAGAGAACGGTCATAACGCGAAACTTGTCATCGATCACACAATAAGGGCAGCGAGTCTCTTTTTTGGCCATGGGTTGACACGAGGTGGACAAACGGGACAAAAGACCCGCTTCACTAACCCTAATTCGTCTACTCGCTCCTGTGCGGGCGCCTGGGCGTAGAAATCTGCCACAGTGCTGCCAGTGAATTAGCCGCGTTAGTGAGTGCGACCTTCTCTGAGTCGGCTTCGAGGGCCTTGGTATGATTCTGTCTGGGCCGAAAGATTGGCTGCTGACTAAGGGGAATCGATCCGCCGTTTAGGGTGGTTAGGGATCCTTCGAAAAGCTGTTTCCAGCGTTTCTGATCGATCGGGTTGGAAACTGTTTGGTTCGCCATAAGTTTGTCGCCTCGTTCAACAGGCTTTGCGATTCTTGGACTCTACTTTTCTAACTGTGAGGCGCCGGCTTCACCATAGGGTGATCGCTTGACTGCGGGCGGGTTCGTCTCCCTATACGGTAAGGCGGCGTGCACTAGTGGGGCTTGTGGAACGTAAACCGCTAACTTCTGCTCGACAACCCCCGGGTATTTATCTTTATCCTGCTGTGAAGTAGAAGGAATGGTATGCCACATTTGACTCCGCATGACGTGATGACCATGTTCATGGCTCTAGCCGTGTTGCTGGGCTGCGCCAAACTGGCGGCGGAGTTGATGCAGAAGATCGGCCAGCCCTCAATCCTGGGGGAGATTTCCGTTGGGATATTTCTGGGTCCGACGGTTCTAGGCCGCTTCCGCCCGCACATCTACCAGGCCTTGTTCCCCATTACTGGACCAATGCCGATTGTGCTCGATACAGTCACGACGCTGGGGGTGGTTTTCTTTTTGTTGACCGCGGGTCTGGAAATAGACCTCCGCAGCATCTTCCGACAGGGCAAGAGCGCCTTGCTGGTGAGTCTTCTCGGAGTGGCATTCCCCTTAGCCACCGGATTCCTGGCGGCCAGCATTTTTCCTCAATATTTGGGAGCGCAGGAAGGAGCAAGTCCTCTCGTTTTCGCTCTGTTTGTGGGAACGGCGCTGGCGATCTCGGCGCTGCCCGTAATTGCAAAGATCCTGATGGACCTGAACCTCCTGCGAACCGAGGTTGGGACAGTCATCATTTCGTCGGCAATGTTCGATGATCTCGTGGGATGGATTCTTTTCTCGATGGTGTTGGGGATGCTGCATCCGCCAGCGGGTGGAGGTCTGGCGGGCGCCGTGAAACACACCATCGTGCTCGTGCTGCTCTTTGTGGGAATTACGCTGACCCTCGGTCGCTGGCTGTTCGACAAGATTCTGCCTTTCCTACAGGCGCATACTACTTGGCCGGGAGGCGTGCTTGGCTTCATCTTCACGGTCACGATGGCGGGCGCCGCCTTCACGGAGTATGCAGGGATCCACGCCGTGTTCGGAGCCTTTGTGATTGGCATTGCGATTGGAGAGTCCGGACATCTACGCAAGCGGACCTCAGAGCATATTCACCAGATCGTCACCAACGTGTTCGCTCCGTTTTTCTTCGCTAGCATCGGCTTGCGAACCGATTTTGTGTCGAAGTTCGACTGGAAACTCACGGCCACCGTGATTGGAGTAGCTTGCGTCGGAAAGCTTCTAGGGGCGGGATGGGGCGCACGACTCGGTGGGATGGATCGGACGTCATCGCTGGTCGTAGGGCTGGCGATGAATGCGCGCGGCGCTATGGAGATCATTCTCGGAATTCTGGCACTGCAAGCGGGATTGATCCGCGAATCGATGTTTGTGGCGCTGGTGGTCATGGCGCTGCTCACTTCGTTGGTGTCGGCGCCGGCGATTCACTTCCTGGTCCAGCGGCGGCGATCTCTGACTTTGAAAGATACCCTCAGCGCCAAGCTGTTCTTGCCGAACCTGACCGCAACGACCCGGCTGGGAGCCTTGCGGGAGATGTGCGAAGTGGCCGCGGAGGCGGTGAGCAATGCACCGGAAAGACTGTTTCGTCTCGTTTCGGAGAGGGAGCGGATCGTTCCTAGCGGTTGGGAAAACGAATTGGCGGTGCCCTACGCGCGGGTGAACGGGTTGACCCGGCCGCTGGTGGTCGCCGCGAAGTCATCGGGAATTGATTTTGACGCTCGCGACGGCAAACCGGCCCGGCTAATTATTATGATTCTCACGGGAGATAACCAGTCACAACACGATTTATTGGGAGACGCCAGCGAACTCTTCAGCCACAAAGAAGCGGTTGACCGCGCTGTGCATGCAGCGAGCTTCGTGGAACTAATGGCAGCATTGAATGCTCCGGTGAGGTAAATCTGATTGGCAAGGGCTGGATGGCTAGATCAAAAGACATTTGGCTGCCCCCCAGGGATTCGAACCCCGATAGCCTGCTCCAGAGGCAGGTGTCCTAGCCGTTGAACGAGGGGGCAGCGGGCAGAGCCGAGTTAGCACCAGCTCATTCTGATTCTATGGTTTTGGGAGAACGGCGGTCAACAAAATCCGGGGTCCCTGTGTGGCAAGTTTCATTCCTCCGGTTAGAATCGATGGTTAGCTCGGTCGCGAGGAGGATATCCATGTCAAGAGCTCTTGAAAACACCTTGCCGGCCGACAATTACGCAGAAGTAGCGCGTCAGACTCTGGAAGCTGATCGATGCGCTCTAGTCGTGGTGGATATTCAGGAGAAGCTGTTGCCTCCGATTTTTCAGAAACAACAACTAGTACGCAACGCGAAGCTGCTAATTCGCGCGGCAAGGATTCTCAAAATTCCCGCGCTTGTGAGCACTCAATACGCGAAGGGGCTGGGCGGGACGGTACCGGAGGTCGCTTCCCTGCTGCCGGAAACCGAGGCGATCGACAAGAATCCGTTTTCTTGCTTTGGCAGCGAAGTTTTTTGCACGCTGCTCAAGCGGCTGCCGGGAAACCGCAATACCTTGTTGCTGTGCGGAATAGAGAGTCACATTTGCGTGACTCAGACTGCGCTGGCGGCATTGCGGGACGGCTATATTGTGCACGTCGCTTCGGATGCCGTGAGCTCGCGAACTGAGTGGAATTGGAAAATTGGACTAGAGCGGATGCGCAGCGCCGGAGCCGTGATTTCTTCCACCGAGATGATGATTTACGAGCTGATGCGCTCGTCGGCATCCCCAGCGTTTAAAGAGATGCTGGCGCATCTCAAGGGGTAGAGGATTCTTCGGCCGGAATTCTGCCTAGCTTGCTTCCGATTCCTTCTTCTTTACCCTCACAACCGTGATCTTGGCAAAGCCCTCTTCAAAGGCGGGAGGCTTTAGCTTGGCAGCCATTCGGCGCATCATATCTTCTGGAACAACCCGATCACGGCGCCCGTGACGCTCGATGCAAACCTCCAGCGGTACGTCGAAGAAGACGGCATGGACTTCGTAGTTGTAATCCTTGGCCAGTTTGACCCAGTGTTGGCGCTCTTGCGGTGTAAGATTGGTCGCGTCCACGTAGTTCATCGGCCGTCTTGCGATGAGCCGCGCCTTGAGCATGGAGCGCAGGTTGGAGAAGACAAGGTCTTGAAAACGTTGTTCGCGAATATCGTCGAATAGCAACGACCGCACCATATCACTGGAAAGCGGCACCACGTTGTGGCGCTTAAACCAGGAGCTCTTCCCCGAGCCTGGCAATCCGATGGCCAGCACCACTACACCCTTCGGCGGACGCGGCACGACAGCAGCAGGAGCGGGAGGCGGTGGCACGGCTGCGACGACAGGTTCAGCCGCTTGACCATCGACTTCAGCCTCCGGCATCTCTTCTTCCACCGGTTCGACCGTCAGTGCGGGAATCGATCCTTTCACTGCGGCAGGAGTAAAAGCTTGCGCGACCGCTTGCTCCCGTCCGCGACCGCCTCGCCCGCGGCCTCCTCGACGCCGCCGGCTGCGGCCAGTAGGGGAGGCGCCCTGAGCACGCTGCGAAGTCACAGGTCGATCCTCCGCTGGAGATTCCTCGTGACTGGAATCAACTTGTCGACTTTGAACCGGTCGATGTTGAGCAACAGGAGGGCGTGGAGCAAAAATTTCGGGAGGGCTGTTCTCGGATTCGGAAACCGCGTCCGGAGCCTGCTCCGCGTCAAAATATGCCGGCTGAAGAGGAGGAGGAGCGGGTTGATCCGATGTCCCGGCAGGTGATTTTTTGCGGCGCTGCAAGCGCTCGCGCATCCATTTGCGCATGCAAGGCTTTTAACACAGATGAGAGTGCGGGATCAATGTGCTCGCGGCTTGCGAAACATGCTTGACCGAGGAGGAGAACGGTCGCAGCCGGGTGTTCGACACCGTGGAAACCCATTACAATGGCGGTTATGCCCGGGACGATTCCATCCGTGATCCATGGTCAGAAATACATTTCTCTGACCACGTTCAGGAAAAATGGTGTGGGGGTTGCGACTCCGGTGTGGTTTGGAGAAGAGGGCGACCGATTGTATGTGATGACGCGCAGCGATATGGGCAAGACCAAGCGCATCCGCAACAATCCGCGCGTACGTGTGGCTCCCTGTACGATCCGCGGAAAAGTGACGGGCCCTGAATTCGATGCGATGGCCCGCATTACCCCGCCGGAAGAACATACTCACGCGCGCCCTGTGATTAACCGGAAGTATTGGGTGGCCCGGCTACCTCTGATCTGGTTTAGGACGGATACTTACATCGAGATAACCTTTCCTTGAGATTGTTTTCACCACTGCTGTCAAGGATCAAACGCACAACGTTCCGTGATGGGAATGGAACTGCTCGCGATCGGCGGCCCCGATCATTTACGCGAGTTCCGTGTCCTGCTACCATCATCTGTCGTATAAAGAAAAATCTGCGGTGGCATTCATAAGAACGGAGAGAACATGGCAATTAAAGTTGGCATCAACGGCTTTGGACGAATCGGCCGTAATGTTCTGCGCACTTCGCTCCATGACCCGAATCTCGAATTCGTGGCCGTCAACGATCTTACTGATCCCAAAACACTGGCGCACTTGCTGAAGTACGATTCCGTGTTGGGCAATCTCCCCAACAAGGTCAGCGCCGGCGCCGACAGTATTTCGGTGGATGGGAAAATCATCAAAGTATTCAAGGAGAAAGATCCGGCTGCTCTCCCCTGGGAATCGGTGGGCGCACAGGTGGTAATCGAATCCACCGGCAGATTCACTGACGCCAACGAGGCCAAGAAGCACCTCCGCGGTTCGGTGAAGAAGGTAATCATCTCGGCTCCGGCGAAGAATGAGGACATCACCGTTGTCCTGGGCGTGAATCATGAAAAGTACGATGGAGCGAAGCATCATATCGTCTCCAACGCCTCTTGCACGACGAACTGCCTCGCGCCGATCGCCAAGGTGATCAATGACGAGTTCAAAATTGTCAGCGGCACGATGACGACGATTCACTCCTACACCAACGACCAGGTGATTCTCGATTTTCCGCACAAGGATTTGCGGCGTGCGCGAGCAGCGGCTCTGTCGATGATTCCGACATCAACAGGAGCGGCCAAGGCGCTGAAGCTGGTGCTTCCGGAGCTAGCCGGCAAGCTCGATGGATTCTCCATGCGGGTGCCTACACCAAATGTTTCGGTAGTCGATCTGGTGGTCTGGGTTGAAAAGAAGACGACTAAGGAAGAAGTGAATGCGGCGCTGAAGAAGGCGTCCGAGAGCGGACCCCTGAAGGGTTATCTCGGCTACGAAGAGAACGAACTGGTGTCGTCAGATTTCAAAGGCGATCCGCGCTCTTCGATTGTCGATGCGCCCTCAACCCTGGTGGTCGGAGGCAATTGCGTCAAGGTGATCTCCTGGTACGACAACGAGTGGGGATACTCCTGCCGCGTGCGCGACCTGATTCACTATATGGCCGGCAAGGGCCTGTAATAATATCGCGGAGCGCCCTGTCATTCGGCCTTCGGGTAGCTCCGCGCGCCATGCTTGCTTTTGAATCGTGCTTACCTTTAAATAACGCCCGCTAAAGGACGACCAGCCAATGTCCAAGCTTTCCATTCGTGATCTCCCTCTCAATGGCAACCGTATCTTCATGCGCGTCGACTTCAACGTTCCTCTGGAGGACGGACGGGTCATGGACGATACGCGCATCCGCGAAACCCTGCCCTCGATCGAATACGCCTTGCGGCATGGGGCGAGACTGATTCTGGCCTCCCATCTGGGGCGGCCAAAAGGCAAGCCAAATCCCAAGATGAGTCTGAAGCCGGTAGCCGAGCGGCTGCGGATGGTTTTGGACAAGGAACTGGCTCGTGGTGAGAACGTGGGCTTCTGCCCGGACTGTGTAGGACCCGAGGCCGAAGAAGTGGCCCTGCAATTGGAAAAAGGCCAGACTTTGCTGCTGGAGAACCTTCGCTTTTATGGGGAGGAAGAAGCAAACGACGAGAAGTTCGCAAAGCAGTTGGCTACCCTGGCAGATTTCTATGTCAACGATGCATTCGGCACGGCGCATCGGGCGCACGCCTCCACTGTGGGAATCACCAAGTTCCTGTCAAAATCGGCAGCCGGCCTGCTCATGGAGAAAGAGCTGCAATACCTGGGCAAAGCGCTCAAAGACCCGGAGCAACCCTTTATCGCAATTCTTGGCGGGGCCAAAGTCAGCGATAAAATCGGAGTAATCCGGAATCTGATGGACAAAGTTGATTCTCTGATTATCGGCGGAGGTATGGCTTACACCTTTCTGAAAGCCCAGGGACAGGAGATCGGCAAATCGTTGCTCGAGGCCGACAAAGTTGATCTGGCGCGGCAACTGCTTGAGGAAGCGAAGCAACGAAACGTGAAGTTCCTGCTGCCCATCGATCACGTGGTCGCGATGAAACCCGAGGCCAATGCTGTGGCGCAGCAGATAGGCGAGGGGCAGCCGATTCCGCCCGACCGTATGGCCCTCGATATTGGGCCGAAGACCATCGAACTGTTTTCTGAGGAGATCTCGCGCGCACGAACCATCGTTTGGAACGGCCCGATGGGAGTGTTTGAAGTTCCGGGATTTTCCCGTGGAACTTTCAAGGTTGCCCGCGCCGTCGCCGAGAATGTAGGTGCCATCTCGATCGTGGGCGGCGGCGATACGGTCGCGGCGGTACATGCCGCCGAGGTTGCGGATAAGATGACCCACATTTCCACGGGCGGCGGAGCGTCGCTGGAATTTCTGGAAGGTAAGGAGTTGCCGGGAGTCGAGGCACTGACCAACAAGAAGTGATTGACCTGATCGGCTTGGATACGCTCGTGCAAGAATTCACGATTCGACTGATGCTGGAGCGCAACGAGTCAGGACGTGAAAAGCATGTTGGGTTGTTCGGCCCGGGAGACATCACGCACGAGACAACTGGAGCCGTAGTAAACGCCGCGAACTCGTCACTGCTGGGCGGAGGTGGAGTGGATGGTGCCATTCACCGCGCAGGCGGACCTGCCATTCTGGCCGAGTGTAGAAACATCGTGAGCAAGATTGGAAGGCTGCCATCGGGAAAGGCGGTCATCACCACCGGCGGACGGCTCGCCGCAAAATACGTGATCCATACGGTTGGACCGATCTATCGCGGCGGAGAAAGCGGAGAAGCGGAAGAATTAGCCAGTTGTCATTGCGAGTGTATTCGCCTGGCCGATGAAAACGGCCTTGATTCTTTAGCGTTTCCCGCGATTTCAACCGGAGCATTCGGATACCCCGTTTCGAAAGCGGCACCCGTTGCGATTGCATCTAGTGTCGAGGCCTTAACCTCCGCCAAAACTGTCAACCGAGTTCGATTTGTGCTCTTTGACGTTGCCACATTGAGAGCATACGAACGAGCCGCAGAGAAATTCAGTTCCTCTAAAATTCCTTATTCAATCCGAATAGAAAAGGCCCCCTCATGAGAAAAAAGGTTATCGCCGCCAACTGGAAGATGTACAAGACGCCGGATCAGACCCGCGAGTTCTTTCGCGATTTCCTGCCGATGGTTTCGGGACACGACCGTGACGAAATCGTGGTCTGCCCTGCTGACATCGATCTGGCGGCGGCGGTGGAATCGACCAAAGGATCAAATGTGGCCATCGGTGGCCAGAATGTCCATTGGAAACATGAGGGAGCGTTCACCGGTGAAACTTCCGCGGCGATGCTGCTGGCTTTGGGCGTGACCCACGTGATCATTGGACACTCGGAGCGGCGGCAGTATTTTGGCGAAACCGACGACACGGTAAACCTGCGGTTGAAGGCCGCGCTGGAGGCTGGTCTTAAGCCGATTTGTTGCGTCGGCGAGGTGCTGCAAGAGCGGGAGGCGGGCATGACCGATGACGTTCTCCGCCGCCAGTGCGTGCGGGCGTTCCATGCCGTCTCCGCAAGAAAAGCCGCGAACCTGATGGTCGCCTACGAGCCAGTGTGGGCCATCGGCACGGGAAAAACCGCGACGCCGGAACTTGCTGCGGAGGCACACGCGGTGATTCGGCGGGAGGCTACGGAAATATTCGGCGAGGAGTTTGCTTCGAAGCTGCGGATTCTTTACGGCGGGTCAGTAAAACCGGACAATGCCTCGGCCCTCATGGCGAAAGAGGAAATCGATGGCGCGCTGGTGGGCGGGGCTTCGCTCGATCCCAAATCGTTTGCGGCGATTGTGAAGTACTAGCGTTCGGGGTTTGGAGCAGGAGAAAGTGGGTTCCCTTTGGCATCGCCTGGCTGGACAGCCGTTGGCGCGTGTCGTCACGTGGCCGTCCTCACATGAACAATGCGAATTGGTCCCTTGATCTGCTACTCTTCTCTGCTCGCGAATCCTGGAGTTCAATCTGCTTAACGATAGAGGGCGTGGATGACGGAAACGGTGCGTCCTGAACCGAGTCCTCTGTTCCGGTGGCTGGTTCTGATCTTTGTCAGTCTCGCGATGTTTGGCAGCTACTACGCCTACGACGCCCTCAGTCCACTGGCCGACGTGCTGAAAGAGCAACTCCATTTCACCGATCTGGACATCGGCTTTCTGCAGGCCATTTATAGCTTTCCCAATATCTTCACCGTAGTCATCGGCGGTTTCATCATTGACCGCATAGGACTGCGAAAATCGCTGATGATTTTTGGCGTGCTGTGCTTCGTCGGTCCGGCCATCACCGCGGCCACTGGGCGCCTGTCAGTCATGGCTGCGGGTCGCCTTATCTTTGGGATGGGAGCGGAGTCGCTTAACGTTGCGGTCACCGCCGCATTGGCACGGTGGTTTCGAGGCAAAGAATTGAGCTTCGCCTTTGGCCTGAACCTGACCGCTTCACGTTTGGGCACCTTCGCCGCTCTCAACTCTCCGACTTGGGCTCGTGCGGCCTATGCTGATTGGCGGACTCCCTTCCTCATCGCGCTGGCATTCACTTCGATGTGCGTCGTGGGTTCCATCGTTTACTGGATGTTGGAAGTCTATGCGGAAAAGAATTATCACCTGGGAGACGTTTCCACCGATAGAGTGGTCTTCGCCGATCTGTGGAAGTTCGGCGTGAGTTACTGGCTGATCGTGGCTCTATGCATTGTCTTCTACTCCGCGATCTTCCCGTTCCAGACCTTCGCGGTGAAGTTCTTCATGGAGGCGCACGGGACTTCGCGCGAGTTTGGCGGATTCCTGTCTAGCATGCTCACGTTGTTTGCCATGATCGCCACGCCGCTTTTTGGCCTGTGGGTGGACCGCGTCGGCAAGCGCGCGTTGCTGATGATGTTTGGATCGTTGCTGCTGATTCCCGTCTACTTGATGATGGCTTACACACACATCAATTTGTACGTGCCAATGGCCATGATGGGAGTCGCCTTTTCTCTGATTCCGGCGGTGATGTGGCCATCAGTGGCCTATATCGTCGACCAGTCGAAACTGGGGACAGCTTATGGGCTGATGACCATGATCCAGAACATTGGATTGTTTGGACTGAATCTGTTGGTGGGATGGGCCAACAACTACAGCCATGCCGACGCCACAAATCCCGCGGGCTACAACCTGGGAATGTGGATCTTCTCGATCCTGGGAATCCTCGGGGCCGTCTTCGCATTTTTGCTGCGGCAGCGGGAACTGGGGCCGCACGGGCACGGCCTCGAGACGATTACTACGGGCACCAGCAAGAGATAATTCTTTATTCTACGGATTTCCGAAGATTGCGACTCTTCGCTTTTACCGGGGTTTAACGTTCTGGGGTAGACTGACAAGCCAACCCCTCGAATGCAAAGGCTTTCCCACGAGATCATAAATTCGAATAAGCGCCGGAAACCGCATCCGAAGTTCGGTAGAAATACTCTGATATTCTGGAGCCAGAAGGGCGCACCCAAGGTTCGGCAAAGGCGCGCAAACAATACAACACAAACTACTTATACCGCATCCCAATGAGTGCGGCCGGAAAAGACGAGTTGACCGAGCCACAGCAGAAAAAAGCCACTGAACTCAGTGAAGCCGAAGCCATCGAACGGGCTAAGCTCGGGGACGCAGAAGCGTTCCAAGTGCTCTATGACAAGCACAAGCGACGAGTGTATTCGCTGTGTTTGCGCATGACGGCAAACACAGCCGAGGCTGAAGATCTGGCTCAGGAAGCATTTCTGCAGCTTTATCGAAAGATCGGGACTTTTCGCGGAGAGTCGGCTTTTTCCACCTGGCTGCATCGTCTGTCGGTAAATGTCGTGCTCATGCATCTAAGGAAGAAGAGCCTTCCTGTGGTTTCGCTGGAAGAAACTACTCAAGGTACCGAGGACGACTCGCCGAAGAAGGACTTCGGGGCAGACGATACGGCATTGGCCGGGTCGATTGACAGGTTGCAGCTGCAGAGGGCAGTTAACGATCTCCCTCCCGGCTACAGAACGATTTTTGTTCTTCACGATGTGGAAGGTTACGAGCATAATGAGATCGCTGGTCTCGTGGGATGTTCGATCGGCAACAGTAAGTCGCAGTTGCACAAGGCGCGCATGAAGCTGCGCGACCTGCTCAAGATGAATAGAGCCGAAAAGGCCGGGAAGTCTCGAGTAGGGTAGAAAGCTGGTTACAAGAGTTAGAAAGAAACATTGGTAACCTCAGCAGGGGCGTTGGAACCGCGGCGATTGCTAAAGCCGCAGTAGATTCGGGGAGAGGTCGTATGGATTGCGTTGAGCTGCAGCAGAGCTTGGCGGTAGTGGATGACGGCAGTGCGCCGGAGCAGAGTGCCCACCTAAGAGCATGTCCGAGATGCTCGGCGTTGCTGGAAGAACTGAATTTGATCGTTGCGTCGGCTCGAGAGTTGCAGGCCAGCGACGAACCCAGCCCAAGAGTGTGGAATTCCATTGAAATTGCGCTGCGGCACGAAGGGTTGATCCGTCCGCAGCGCACGAATCAAGAGCAGCGCTTGCCCATGCCCTCCTTCAGCGCGCGCTGGGGAGCAGCGCGATGGCTGGTGCCTGCGGCAGCTATGTTGCTGCTGGCAGTAGGTATCTACGAACGTCGTCAGTCTTCGCCCGCTCAGACTCATCAAGAGGCAGCTGTAGTCGCGCCAGCGAATCTTTCAGGACTCAACGATGATGACTTGATCCAGGAAGTTGCGGGCAACGCTCCTGCGATGCAAGGGCAGTATGAAGAAAATCTGCGTCGGGTCAACGAATCCATCCGGGACGCGCAGATCCTAGTGAACGAGAATCCGAACGATGAAGATGCGCGCCGATCGCTGATGGATGCATATCAGCAGAAATCCATGCTATTTGAGATGGCGATGGATCGGCAGTTGCCATAGCGACAAGATTTTCGAGAACGGTTCTTACTCGAAGCAAGTGCGGGGATTCGTTATGTTGAGTAAACGCGGGGCACTGCTCGTCACCGTCACCGTGATCATGGCGGGCGCGCTGGTAGCGGAAAGCAAGAAAGAACTGCACTTCACGGTGCGTCCGCGAGCCGGTGTGTCGGTGATGAATCCTTATGGTTCCATTTCGGTGAGGCCGTCTCCAGGCAATACCGTTACCGTGCTGGCGACTTTGCACTCCGATAAGGTGGAAGTGGATAACAATCAGAGTGGAAACCGGGTTGATATCCAGACACACCTGCTCGCCGGGGCCGACGCCGAATCCGGGCGCGTGGACTACGAGATTCTGGTTCCGGCCGACGCCAGCGTTACCTTACATTCCAGCACCGGATCGCTACACGCAGAGAAGTTGCACGGAGATATGAACCTGGAAGGTCCGGGTGCTTCCGTGGATGTTCGCGACATATCGGACGCTCACGTACACGTGAAGACGATGAATGGCTCTGTAAATCTGGACAACATACAAAACGGGCACGTCGAGGTAGATTCGTTGAGCGGCGATGTGACCCTAAACGCAGTCAATGGTTCACTGGTGCAAGTGGTTTCGACCAGCGGTCGAATCAATTACATCGGAGACTTCGGCAACAGCGGCGAATACCGGCTGACCAGCCACAGCGGCGACATCAACGCCACTATTCCCGAGTGGACTTCCGCCGACGTTAGCGCCCGCTCGGTGCGTGGAGAAGTGAGCGATGATATTCCGCTCCGACCCAAAACTCACACTTACTTTGCGCTCGATAAGGGGCGTGCCTTCGCAGGTACCGTCGGGCACGTCGCGGTCTCATCCACGGTAGTATTGCGAACCTTCAGTGGTAAAATCCATCTCAGAAAACGCTCCGAAAAACAATAAAAAGAAGAGAAACCTGAGCCAGCAAAAGCGGCGTCCGCACGATATCCGGGCGGTTATACTGGTCGGCTTCATGGGCGCCGGCAAGAGTAGTGTCGGCCGGGCCCTCGCCGGGCGACTCGGCTGGCGTTTCGAAGATCTCGATCACCGGATCGAACGCCGTGACGGTAGACGCATAGCGGAGATTTTTCGCCTCTCCGGGGAAGCCGAGTTTCGCCGGAAGGAGCATGAGGCCCTAAAACAATTGCTGGAAGAGCTGCGGGCCGGCTCCCAGGCAGTGATCGCCCTGGGTGGGGGAGCATTTATCCAGAAATCCAATGCCACATTGATTGAAGCCTCGGGAATCACGACTGTCTTTCTGGACGCTGGAGTCGATGAACTCTGGCGACGGTGCATGCAAGAGTCGTCACAGGCAGGAGCGGAACGACCATTACTCGGCAGGTCGGAAGGCTTTCGAGATCTCTACGAAAAGCGGCGTCCGTATTACTTGAAAGCACGGTTAAGACACGAAACTGGCGGGAAAACCGTCGAAGAGATCGCGGCTGAGTTGATTCATGCTCTAGGGCTGAACCACCTAGGCGGAAAACGAGGACAAAACGAGTGACTTTGATGGCGCACTTCAGATGGGGAATAGTCGCGGCTCTGGCGTGCGCGAGTGTCACCTTCGCAGCGGACAAGAAAGACAACCCGAAGCCAGTGGGCAGCCAAACCGTGGATTCCGGGTCGTTCGGCGTCTTTGTCAAAGGCCAGCACGTAGTGACGGAAACCTTCAGCGTGGAGCAGGAAAATGGCATCAGTATCGTGAAGTCGAGGCTACAGGAAACCGGAAACAATCCGGCGGCAACCTCCCAAAGGTCGGAACTGCAAATGACGGGCAGCGGCGAGTTGGTCCGGTACGAATGGAGCGATGGCAACGGCTCGCTGGTGGTTACCCCGAAAGACGAATTCCTGCTGGAGAAGATCGTCGCTTCGGGTTCCTCCAAGCCGGCCGAGCAGCCGTTCCTGATGCCGAATACCTCGGCCATTCTGGACAACAACTTCTTCATTCACCGTGAAGTACTGGCCTGGCGCTATTTGGCGACCAACTGTCACACGGCTGAAGGAAGTCTAAAGTGCCAGCAGGGTCCGGTCGAATTCGGAGTGCTGGTACCGCAGGACAGAACTTCCATGCGCGTCCGCCTAGAACTTGTGGGACGGGAGAAAGTGATGATCCGCGGCACAGAACGCGAACTGTTGCGCTTGAACCTTATGGGGGAATCCTTCGCCTGGACCCTCTGGGTGGATGAGAAAGATCAATTTAAGCTCATGCGAGTCGAGATCCCGGACGATAACACGATAGTATTGCGGGATTAGGGAAATGGCGGCGCCTTCGAGATTTTGACTCAGGGTTGCCGGGAGCGACATTTTGCAGGTGGCTGATGCACGGACGGCCCGCGTCTTACTCACAGTGCTGTTATTTGCGCTGGGGCTAGGGTTTCTCTACGCCGCACGCCAGACCCTGGTGGCGTTCCTGTTTGCGATTTTTTTCGCCTACCTGATGAGTCCCCTGGTGTCGTACTTGGAGAAGCTTCTGCGGGGACGAGGACGCGCCATCGCGGTGATCTATGTATTGCTGCTGGGTCTGGTGGTGTTGTTTTTCGTCTCCACTGGACCGCGGATAGCCCGGGAAAGCGCCCGCTTGGGCCAGTCGCTGCCTGCCCTATCACGCTTGAGTTCGGGACAGATCGCTGAACAACTGGGACACCAGCACGGCTGGAACGCGCGCGTGGTTGACTTGGTGCGGGACTACCTGGCCAGTCACAGTGACGAAATTGAGAAATTGGCGCAGAACATTGGCATACGAGTGGCCGACGTAGCCAAGCAGGCGTGGCTGCTGGTAGTGGTCCCGCTGCTATCGATTTTCTTCCTGAAAGATGGGCAGGGTTTCAGCCAGATCCTTCTGGGGCTAGTCCAGTCGAGGCCGCAGCGGGAATTGCTGCAGGGCGTGCTGAGTGACTTGAATCAGATGCTGGCGCATTTTATTCGCGCGCAACTGACGCTAGCGGCCCTCACCCTGGTGACATATTCGGCGATGCTGGGCATCCTGAGAATGCCCTACGCGCTGGTGCTGGGGACCTTGGGCGGATTACTTGAATTCATTCCGGTGGTCGGGCCGCTGACGGCCGCCGTCGTTATAATCAGCGTATCTTTGCTGGTGGGCTATCCGCACTGGCTCGCGCTCATCATTTTCCTCGGCGTCTGGCGCCTGATACAAGACTATGTGACTTCCCCGCGAATCATGGGCCAGAGTATGGAGCTGCATCCGCTGGCGGCCATTTTCGGCGTGATGGCAGGCGGCGAAGTCGGCGGCATTCTCGGCATCTTTCTTTCCATTCCTGTGATGGCGAGCTTGCGCATCATGTTCCGCAGATGGCGACTGTATGCGGAGAAACGAAAGTTTGGTCCGCTGGATGAGTACGTATTAGGTAACAAGATCGGGGCTAAGAAGTAGCTCTCAGCTTCCGTTCTTGCTCCAAAGTTTCGAAGTTCCATCCACCTTGTGATGCTAGCCGGCGGATCCACCCGCTCCGGCAGCTCTCTCTACATTTACCTTGCGAAGAAATTCGGCCGCAGCTTCGGGCAGAACGGTATTGATAAACATTCCGGAACCCAACTCGAAGCCGGCCACGCGTGTGAGCCGGGGAATGACGCTGACGTACCAATGAAAGTGCCGGGCCCCCACGTAGTCCGAGGGACCACTGCGTACGGTGAAGTTGAGATCAGGATTCTCCAGCCCAACATAAATTTTCGCCAACAGTGTCCGCAAAACTCGGGACAAATCGACGATTTCGGCGGCGGTGATCTCGCCGAAGCTCGCCATGTGGCGCAGAGGAAAGATATGAGTAGCGAATGGAGTGGGCGACGCGAAGACTTCCATGGCGACGAACAACTCGCTCTTGAGCACGATACGAGTCTGGTCCTCGACTTCGCGCTCCACCATATGGCAGAACATGCATTCTCCGGCATCATCGAAATGACGCAGTGCCTCATGAAGACGATGCCTTACCTGGCTGGGAATGACGGGCGTTGCAATAATCTGCGAATGGGGATGCTGCAAGCTGGCGCCAGCATCCGCGCCATGGTTCTTGAAAATGGTGACGTGGTTGACGCGTTGGTCGGCGCGCTTAACGAGTTATATCGCTCTTTGAATACTCCGAGAATCTTGGCGACATGCGCGTCCGGCAGCAAGGCCATGCTGGAGGAGTGGTCCAGGCTATCAATGATCACCTCATGAAATCCAAAACCGTCGATGCGTCGGCGCAGATGTTGCAGGCTGCGAGTAGGCTGGACGTCGCTGGAGAGCGCGGCAAATTTATTGGGAATGGCTCGCACTACCCAGGGCTTCCCCGGATCCTTCGGAAAGCGCACTACCTCGGGCGGAGTCTTACTTTCGTTTCCCGGACAAAATGGACAGGTCTCCAAATAGGCGGGCACATTTTGCACTGGCCGGGGCGTGGCCAGCTCCTCAGGCCGTTTGGCGCGCTCGGTGGCGATGATGACCCATTCCTTGGTAAAGAAATTCTGTCGCAGCTCCGGCATAGTGGTCCTCTACCCTTCCTATCGGTGGGCAGACCAATTAACTGCAGTGACGAGAGATTTCGGACTCTCAGGAAGTAGCGCTAGACAATTGGCTCCTCATCGAGTTGATCCTTACCACTCTGGGAGAAACTGGTGTGAGCGGTTACTTTGGCAACTTCTCTCGATGCAACGCTGTTGTAGAATTCAAAGTACCTTCGTGGCCTTTAACTTATGGGCAAAAAACTTCCTATTGGGATTCTTGGCGCCACCGGCGTGGTCGGGCAGAGGTTTATCCAGATGCTGGAGATTCATCCGTGGTTCGAGGTGACCTGGCTGGCCGCTTCCGACCGGTCGGAGGGCAAGACCTACGCCGAAGCGGCGCGCTGGCGGCTGAAGACCGCGATTCCGGCGAATGTGGCCGCAATGAAAGTTTCTCCGGCCACGCCCGAAGGTGCTCCCAAGATTATCTTCGCCGCGCTGGATGCCTCGATCGCGGCCGAGATGGAGCCGCGCTTTGCCGAAGCTGGCTGTTTCGTGGTTTCGAACTCCAGCGCTCTGCGCATGAAGTCAGACGTCCCCCTCGTGATTCCCGAAGTGAATGCTGGGCACATCAAGTTGATTGATGGGCAGACGTGGCGGAAGAAATCCGGCGGCTATGTTGTGACCAATCCGAATTGCTCCGCGATTGGCCTGGTGCTGGCGCTGGCGCCGCTGCAGCAACGCTTCGGGCTGGAAGCGGTGATGGCTGTAACCATGCAAGCGGTCAGCGGCGCAGGGTATCCCGGCGTGGCCTCGCTCGACATTCTAGGGAATGTGATTCCCTACATCCGCAATGAAGAAGAAAAGATGGAAGAAGAGACGCTGAAGCTGCTCGGTCAAATGAATGGAACAAAGGTTGTTCCTGCGGCCTTTGCCATGAGTGCTCAATGCAACCGAGTTGCCGTGGAAGATGGGCACACGGAGTCGGTCTCAGTGCGGTTGAAAACGAAAGCGCAGCCGGCGGAACTCATTGCGGCATGGAATGAGTACCGCAGTGCTCCGCAGGAATTGAACCTTCCCAGTGCGCCGGCGAGGCCCGTTGTTTACATGGAGGCCAGCGATCGGCCGCAGCCGCGGTTCGACGTGGACCTCGGCGCGGGCATGACAACCGCCGTGGGACGGCTTCGACCGTGCGGCGTCCTGGATTGGAAGTTTACTGTCCTTTCCCACAACACGATCCGTGGCGCGGCAGGCGCGGCCGTGCTGAATGCCGAACTGCTGAAGGCCAAGGGCTACCTCGATTGAAATCGCACCTCTACTCCCGTAATCCTGCCTGGAAGTCACGCCGATGATCGTAATGAAATTCGGCGGCACTTCGGTGGAAGATGCCAAGGCCATTGCGCGCGTGGCCGCGATCGTGAAAGAACGCGCACCGCAGAAGCCTGTCGTGGTGGTCAGCGCCATGGCTCGCGTTACCGATACGCTGCTGACGATGGCGCGAGCAGCAGGAGCCGGCGAACGAAAGACCGCTCTCAAGCTGTGCCGCTCCCTCCAGGAACGCCATTACAATACCGCCAGCGAACTGCTGGGAACGGCCCTGTTCACCGATTTTCATTCGGAACTCGGGGCTGACTTCGAGCTGCTGGATGAATTGCTGCGCGGCATTTCCGCGGTCGGCGAGATTACGCCGCGAACCACCGATCATGTGGCGGCGTTCGGCGAGGTTCTTTCCAGCAAAATTGTGGCGGCAGCGTTTTCTGCACACGGGCTTACCAGCGCGCACGTGGACGCGCGTGAGATCCTCGTGACCGACAGCACTTACATGCAAGCGGTTCCGCAGACGGAAGAGACGAATGAGCGGCTGCAAAGCAAAGTGAAGCCGCTGCTGGATGACGGCAAGGTTCCGGTGATGGGTGGGTTTGTAGGTGCAAACCGCGCGGGAATAACCACGACCATCGGGCGTGGCGGCTCGGATTTTTCGGCTGCCATTGTGGGCGCGGGATTAGGTGCCGAGCGCATTGAAATCTGGACCGACGTGGATGGAATTCTTACCACCGATCCACGCATTTGCAAAGATGCGCGGCGCATCAAGGTGATCAGCTTTGATGAAGCGGCGGAATTAGCGTATTTCGGCGCGAAGGTTCTGCATCCCGCAACGGTGCTGCCTGCCATCCAGAAAAATATTCCAGTCTATGTGCTGAATTCGCTGAACCCGTCATGTGAAGGAACGAAGATCACAACCCGCGCCCCGCAAGGAAAAAACACCATCAAAGCAATAGCCGTGAAAAAGCGTATCACCATCGTGGATGTTGCGGCCCCACGCATGTTGCTGGCGCATGGCTTCCTGCGGGCGATCTTTGAAGCCTTTGACCGCCACAACGTAGCGGTCGACGTGGTCTCGACTTCGGAGGTGAGCGTCTCACTCACCGTGGATTCCAACCAGGCGATTCCGGCGCTGGCGGCCGATCTGGCCAAGTTGGCCGACGTAAAATATGAAGGCCGCAAGGCGATCATTTGCGTGGTTGGCGAGAATCTTCGCGACAAGCCGGGGGTAGCGGCTGCCGTTTTTGCGGAAGTGGCGGGCACGAATATCCGCATGATCTCGCAAGGTGCTTCGGAGATTAATCTGACTTTTGTCATCGAAGAAGATAAGGTGCCGGAAGTGATCCAGCGCCTGCACAAAACCTTTTTCAAGGATCTCGATCCGGAAGTGTTCGCCTAGGGCTGGAATTCCACCGCACTTCTCAGCTACTCTGCATCGGGGGCTTTCCATGAACATCCTTCTGCTAGGCCGCGGAAAGACCGGATCGCTCGTCGCAGAGGTAGCGCGCCACCGGGGACACGACATTCGAATAGTGGGCGCTGCGGAAAATGTCAACGCGGCGATGTTGGCGGCCGAAAAGCTCCACGGAATTGACGTGGTGATGGATTTTACTGCTCCCTCCTGCGTCCTGGCCCACATCGATGCCTGTGTCGACGCGGAAAAGAATATGGTCGTCGGCACCACGGGCTGGTATGGAGAGATCGATCGGATCAAGGCACTGGTTGAGAGCCGAAGAACTGGATTCGTCTACGCGGCGAATTTCTCAGTGGGAGTGAACCTATTTCTCGATGTCGCGCGAGCCGCGGCCGCGGCCTTGCAACACGGCTATGGCGGACAGATCTTCGAGCGGCACTACGTTCACAAGAAAGATGCACCGTCGGGCACGGCCATCGCCGTGCAGCGCGTCGTTCGCGAATCGAGTGGCAAGGACGAAAATCTCGAGATCATTTCCCTTCGCGAGGGCGATGTTGTCGGCATGCACGAACTCACCCTGGACTCCTCAGTCGATACCATTTATATCTGCCACGATGCCAAGTCACGACAGGGCTTCGCCGACGGTGCGGTGCGCGCGGCGGAGTGGATTATGGGCAAGAGGGGATTCTATGATTTCAAAGATGTGTGGCGGGAGGTCTAATTCCTGCAGCGGTTTCCACATCGGCTCGTTCGCGCTATCTTATTAACATGCAAGTTCGCGGCTGTGGTACGGCACTGGTCACTCCGTTTCATCAGGATGGCTCGATCGATGACGCTGCCCTGCGCAATCTGGTGGCGTGGCAGGTCGAATCGGGCATAGATTTCCTTGTCCCTTGCGGTACTACCGGCGAGACACCAACCCTCAGTCACGAGGAATGGCTGTATGTGATCGATGCGACCATCGAGGTAGTGGCCGGGCGCGTACCGATCATGGCGGGCGCAACTTCGAATTCCACGCACGATGCCGTCGAGAAGGCGAAGGAAGTTGCGGCGAGGCCCGGGGTTGATGCCATTCTCACCGCTTCTCCCTACTACAACAAACCCACGCAAGAAGGCCAGTACCGGCACTTTAAGGCGATCGCCGAGGCCGTGGGAGACAAGCAAGTCATCCTTTACAACGTTCCCAGCCGCACGGGGGCGAACCTCGAACCGCAGACGCTGGCGCGTTTGGCTGAGATTCCAAACATTGTCGGAGTGAAGGAAGCCAGCGGCAACATGACCCAGGTCGCCGAGGCGATCAATGCAGTACCGGAGTCTTTTTCAGTTTTCTCCGGTGATGACGCGGTCACCTTGCCGGTAATTGCACTGGGCGGCGTGGGGGTTGTATCCGTGGCGGCGAATGAAATTCCGCACGAGATGGCAGCGATGACGCGCGCCGCGCTCAACAACGACTGGACTATGGCGCGCAGCATTCATCGGAAATATTTGGCGCTAATGCAGGGAAACTTTATCGAGTCGAGTCCACTCCCGGTAAAAGCGGTACTGGCGATGATGGGGAAGATTGAAGAGAACTACCGTCTGCCGCTGTTGCCCATGCGGCGCGACACGAGATCAAAGCTGCAGAAAATTGCGACGGAAGCAGGTCTCATTGCGAAACCGGCTGCTGCCGCTCCGGAGGCGGCAGAATTTTACATCTACGAAAATTGGGCAGCTGGGCCGCACAAGATTGTGCTGCATCGCGGATCGTGCGGGCAATGCAATCAGGGCAAGGGCCGACCCGCCGGGCACGACGCCAATCATGCGCGCTGGCACGGCCCCTACGCGACCTTAGTCCAGGGGCGCGAAGTTGCCCACGGAATGACAGGCGTTCTGATTCGCAGCGAGTGCAAGTGCGTTTAGAGGCAGAAGTAAGAAGGCAGAATGATGAAGTAGCAAGGAGCTTACTTTTGAGTTCTACTTTCTCACTTCTGCGTTTCCTTTATACTTTCCCCGCATGCAATCTTTGAAAACTTCCATCGAACGTCTGGCTGCGCTGGGCGAGGTGGAACACAATCCTGAAGCTCGTCCAGTGTTTTTCGAATTCCGCGACGCACTCACGCGAGGGCAAATCCGTGCGGCGGAGAAGATCGACGGCCGATGGGCGGTGAATACATGGGTGAAACACGGCATCCTGCTGGGCTTTCGGCTGGGTGAACTGGCAGAGATGGGCGGCCCTGGCCTGAGTTTCGTGGACAAAGATACCTTCCCTGCACGGCAGTTTTCTGTGGACGATCGCGTGCGCATCGTTCCCGGAGGCTCGTCGGTGCGCCTAGGAGCTTACGTGGCGCCTTCAGTGATTTGTATGCCGCCCATGTTCATCAACGTAGGCGCATACGTTGATGAAGGCACTATGGTTGACTCTCATGCTTTGGTGGGATCGTGCGCTCAGGTTGGAAAGCGCGTGCATTTGAGCGCGGCGTCGCAGATCGGCGGTGTGCTGGAGCCAATTAATGCCGCTCCGGTAATCATCGAAGACGACGTTCTGGTAGGCGGCAACTGTGGAGTGTATGAAGGCACACTGGTCCGTTCGCGTGCGGTGCTGGGGGCAGGAACAATTTTGACGCGATCGACGCCGCTCTATGACCTGGTGTGCGGCGAAGTTTACCGCGCTACCGCCGAGGCGCCGCTGGAGGTCCCGGAAGGCGCCGTGGTTGTGCCCGGCTCACGGGCGGTGAAGAAAGGAGCAGCGGCGGAACTCGGAATCTCTCTATATACTCCAGTGATCGTGAAATATCGTGATGAAAAAACGGATCGAGGCATCGAGTTAGAAGATTGGCTGCGCTGATTCGCTGGCCGGCGGGCGTGTAGCTAAGCGATATTGATCAGGAGCCGCTGCACGCCATCGATGCTGATGCGAATCTGATCGAGAGTTGAAATTACGATATCCGCTTCGTTCAATCCGGACGCGGGATAGGTGCTGGTCAGCCCCATCGCTTTCATCCCGGCCGCGTGTGCGGATCTGATTCCAGCGGGCGCGTCTTCGATAACCAGACAATCTTCGGGATCGAAGCCCAACAACTGTGCTCCTTTTAAATAGGGCGCAGCATGCGGCTTTCCGCTAGTGACGTCGTCGGCAGTAACCATGATCTTCGGAATTTGTATTCCGGCGAGTTTCAGGCGCCCAGTTGCCAGATGGCGCCTTCCGGATGTGACCACGCCCCAATGGCCGGCGGGAATCGCGCGGATGAGTTCGATTGCGCCGGGCATGACGGCGACTCCATCATGGTCGGCCACCTCGCGGCTTTCCAGCTTGCCGACCTCCGCTTCCGCGTCGAGATGAGGAGCGACCGCGCGAACGACTTCCACAGCGCGAACACCATGAGCGATGGCCATTAACCTTTCCTCGTCAATGCCCTGCTCGCGGGCCCAGAGACGCCACTGGCGGTCGACGGAGCCGGTAGAATTTACCAGAACTCCGTCGAGATCGAAAAGCATTGCGGAGCAGCGAAAAGTTGTCATCGTTTCTTCTAGCACAGGATCTCTAACACAGACGTAAACTAGCGGGTTACTGCCGGCAAAGTGGGCGGCTGATGCGACAACAACGCTTGCTGATGGGCTTGCTGCCGCAACTGCAAATGCCTCTCGCGGAAGTGAGACTTGGCACGATCACCCCACGCCCGCACGAACCAGTAGTTCAACCCTGCGCCAATGGCAGAACTGACCAGCGGAATCATGCGTCCCGCCCATTTCTCCACAACCTCCGCGCTGGCTCGAGCCGCAATGCGCTGGATCACACGCGGAACAAACTTGTTGACCACTTCTTTTTCCAGAAGTTCGCGGCTGATGTCGACTCCAGCCGCGCTCGCAGCGGCAATCCAGAGTTCGGCAATTTCGCCGTCGGTATTGAATTGAAATCCGTAAACGAGGCTCAGCTTCTGGATCGTGCGCATAGTAATGGCGGACAAAATGCCAAGATCAGGAATGATAGTAATCAAGCCGCCCAGCCCGAAGCCTGCGCCCTCGGCCGCTGCGAGTTTCATCCCACCACGAATTAGATCGTCAGCCACGACATCGAGTTCGCCAATATCCAGCGAATACGTGCCATGGTAACCGCTGATTGGCAGGCGATAGGCAGTTCGCAGTTGCACCAGAAATCTTGTTGGATCGACTTGTACCGTCGAGTAGGCGCGCGTGAGACCCTTGACCAGAGCCTTTTCAGCCCGAACTCGAAGCCACGACTTGGATTCCACAGCCGCCATTCTTAACCTTCCTCAACATTAACTCAGAGAAGGACGGAATGCCATCCGCCGCGGAGGAGAACCGGCAGAATCGCTCTGTACGGTATGTGACACACTCTGCTAGCATCATCAGTACTCCATGCCAACTGGAAAATTGCAAGTTGTCCCCCTGGGGGGCCTCGGCGAGTTCGGTATGAACTGCATGGCGATCCGCTGGGGCGACGATATTATCGTGATCGACGCCGGGCTCATGTTCCCCGAAGCCGAATTGCTCGGCGTGGATATTGTGGTCCCCGATATCTCCTACCTGATCGAAAACCGCCAGCGGGTTCGCGGGATTATCCTCACTCACGGGCACGAGGATCACATTGGCGCATTGCCTTGGATTCTTTCCGAGCTCAAAGTACCGGTGTGGGGAACGGAATTCACTCTTGCTTATGTAGAAGACAAGCTTGACGAGCATGGGCTGCTGGAAGATGCCGATCTACGCGAGATTAGCGCCGGTGAGCGCTTTAAGTGTGGCGTGTTTACTATTCACCCGATTCGAGTGACGCATAGCCTAGTGGATTGCGTTGCGCTGGCGATTCACACGCCGCTGGGTGTGATCATTCATACCGGAGATTTCAAAGTCGATCCCACACCCACCGACAACCATCTGTTCGATCTGCACTCTTTCGCCGAGTACGGCAAACAGGGCGTGCTGGCTCTGTTTCAGGATTCGACCAACGTTGAGCGCAAGGGATACACGCCCAGCGAGAGAGCCGTGCGGCGCAAGTTTGATGAGGTCTTTGCACACACGCAACGGCGGTTGTTCATCTCTTGTTTTTCTTCTTCGATTCACCGCATCCGGTTGGCCGTGGAACTGGCGCACCAGCACGGGCGAAAAGTGGCCTTCGTCGGTCGCTCGATGAACAACTCCGCAGAGATTGCCGAGGATTTGGGGTACCTAGAAATTCCCGAAGGAGTAGTAATTAATCCCGGTGAGATGAAGAATTTTGCGCCGGAAAAAGTTTGCGTGATGATCAGCGGAACGCAAGGCGAGCCCATGTCCGCGCTATCGCGGGCGGCCGTGGATAATCACAAGCACGCTAAGATCGAGAAAGGCGACACGGTGGTGCTATCGTCCCGCATCATCCCTGGCAACGAGAAAACGATTTACCGGATGATCGATCACCTCTTCCGGCGCGAAGCCTACGTAATTTATGAAGATGGGACCTCGCCCCCGGTTCACGTCAGCGGGCATGCCAGCCAGGACGAACTTAAACTCATCATCAACCTGGTGAGACCGAAATATTTTATTCCCATTCACGGCGAGTACCGGCAGCTAAAACTGCACGCGGAAATGGCTGGTGCGATGCACAGCGCCGTAGGAAAGGTAATGCTGATCGAGAGCGGAGACATTCTCGAGATCGACGAACACAATGCCCGCAAGGTGGGAAAAGTCAACGTGGGCCGAGTCTGCATCGATTCTGGATCGCGAACCGATGTAGTTGAAGATCTGATTATTAAAGATCGGCGGCATTTGAGCGAGGATGGCATTGTCCTACCCATCATTGCAATTAACAAGCTCTCGGGACGAGTGGAGACGGCGCCCGAAATAGTGACGCGAGGTTTCAATCCGGGCGATAACGGCCTGCTGGATGGAGCGAGGAGGATTGTCGAAGACACGCTAGCCCACTCCAGCGAAGAAGAGAAAGCCGATTACGGAGTGATTAAGGAAAAGATCCGCGCTGATTTGAAGCGCTATATTTCGCGGCAGACGCAGAAGCGGCCGCTGATTATGCCGGTAATACTAGAGATCTAGGATTGCCATAGATTTCACTGATTCACTCTGGATAGAGTTCAGCTCAAGTATTACAACCAATCGAATGGCTCCCACTATCACTCTTGAGGACATTCGCAGAGCAGAGATTCGGTTGCATGGCGTCGCAGTCCGCACGCGTCTGATCGAATTCAAGCTCTGCGAGGCCGATCCGCGCCGCCTCTACCTGAAGCCAGAAAATCAGCAGCCCATTGGCGCCTTCAAACTTCGCGGAGCCTACAACAAGATTGCCTCACTGTCGTACGAAGACCGCAAGCGAGGAGTCATTTCCTATTCGAGCGGCAACCACGCGCAGGGCGTGGCCTATGCGGCGCGGGCGCTGGGGGTAAAGGCCGTTATCGTCATGCCGGATAACGCTCCTGCGATCAAGCGCGAGGCCACGGCAGCCTTGGGCGCGGAGATTGTCTTCGTAGGCCCAGGCAGCACCGAGCGTCAGATCAAGGCGGAAGAACTGGCCGCACAGCATGGATATGTGATCGTTCCTCCTTACAACGACGAGCAGATCATCGCCGGCCAGGGCACGATGGGATTGGAAATCCTCGAAGATCTGCCGGAGGTGCAAACAGTCTTGGCTCCGGTCGGAGGCGGAGGCATGATCAGCGGCGTGGCTGCGGCGATTAAGTTGACCAAGCCTTCGGTGCAAGTGATCGGAGTGGAGCCGGAAGTTGCGGGCGATGCGCAAGCCAGCTTGCGCGCCGGAAAGATCGTCCAATTCCCTGCCGGCGAGGTTTCTCGCACCATCGCCGACGGGTTGCG
This sequence comes from uncultured Acidobacteriaceae bacterium, assembly GCA_963760855.1. Classification (GTDB taxonomy): domain Bacteria; phylum Acidobacteriota; class Terriglobia; order Terriglobales; family Acidobacteriaceae; genus Sulfotelmatobacter. The sequence goes on from CAVXFD010000014.1 coordinate 166,006, forward strand.
CACGCAGAGCATCGGTCCGATCAATTTCGAGCACATCCGTCGCTATGTGGACGATATCGTTACCGTATCCGAAGACGAAATCCGGAAAGCGGTTAAATATCTGAGCGGCAATTCCGCCACCGTTGCGGAACCCAGTGGCGCCGTTGCGGTCGCTGGATTCATTTTCCACGCCCATCAACTGCCATCAGGCAGCCCCAGTGTGGCCATCATCAGCGGCGGCAACATCGATCCCAGGATGCTGGAAGAAGTTCGGCGCGGGTAATCGTCTGCCGACAGCCGATCAGTTCGACCTCGGCGCAACCGCCCAACGACGAATAGCGACCACGGACCAAATGGCTTCAACCACCCCGAACGGCCAGGCTCCCTGCAGAAAACCATAGATCGAGCCGAGCGCGCAAGCGCCCGCAAAGGCAAGAATGAACCATCGGCTCCGCGCCTCCAGCGCATAGCAAACGAGCATGGCGGTAACCGCGAACAGCCCGAAGATGGTCAGACGGGACAAAGCTTTATCGCAGGTGACCGGATTTCTACTATAAGTGTTCTGCAACGGCGCGCAAGCCCGTCATGGAAGCGATACGAATGCGGAAGAAGGTCGGTGTGATCAAGTCCTTGCCCGATTTCAGTTGGCGTTCTCCCAATGCATTTTGCCACCACAGGTAGCGCTTCTCCAAGAGCTTCCGCGCATGGGCGCGCTCATCTATATATCGAGGCTCGAGTAGCTCCTGAAAATGGCCGTTGACGATCACACTCGTCCACTCGGACTGGCTCGCGATTTCATCAATCTCAATACAGACCTTGGGATTGGCGCGCATCCATTCGATTTTTTGGCCGAGGGTGGAAAGCACATAAAAGTAATCGAGTTCGTAGGCGAAATAAATTGGAACCACGTAGGGCTGGTCGTCTTGCGAGCATCCAAGTCTGCCGATCGAAGTTCGCGACAAAAGTTCGCGGCACTCCTTCTCGGTCATTTCATTCACTACCATGGTTCGACTTCCCTCTAAGAAAACATGCTAACAGTTGTACGCGCTTTCCTCCACCTGGGTCGTTGTTCATCGTAATGAAGAAGACGTGGGCGACTGCGGTGTGGCTATCATCACCTTGCGGTGTGACACTCATCACAGTGGGCGCGAACAAGCAATGCTGTACTGAATCTGGAGAAACTGAATCTGGAGAAACCTGTCGTGTGCCTCGCCATACCCGGGAAGATACTCGAAATACAAGAGATGGGACCAATGCGGGCAGCCCGCGTACAGTTCGGCGGGATTGTGCGCCAAGTGTCTTTGAGCTTTGTTCCTGAAGCCGGTTTGGGCGACTACGTGATGGTCCATGTGGGATTCGCGATCAGTCGAGTAGACGCCCAGGAGGCCGAACGCACTTACAAGCTTCTAGAAGAGATGGGAGCGCTGGAAGCCGAATTGCCGGCTGCGGAAGAGTAGTTTCGGCCGGATTCTTCGATATGAAATATCTTGACGAATATCGCGACCAGCGCATTGCACAGGCATTGGCGTCAGAGATTGTCCAGCGAACGACGAAGCCCTGGGTGTTGATGGAGATTTGCGGGGGTCAGACTCACACCATCATGCGCTACGGCCTCGATGAACTGCTGCCGAGCGAAATCGAACTCGTCCACGGCCCGGGATGCCCAGTTTGTGTCACACCCCTTGAAACCGTCGACAAGGCGATCGCCTTAGCGGGGCGGCCTGATGTCATCCTGGTTTCCTATGGAGACATGCTGCGGGTGCCAGGCTCGAGTTCGGATCTGCTTCGGGCCAAGGCGCAGGGAGCGGACGTTCGCATTGCTTACTCACCGACCGAGGCGGTGAAGATCGCGCGCGCGAACCAGGATCGAAAAATTGTGTTTCTGGCGATCGGGTTCGAGACCACTGCCCCCGCGAATGCAATGGCCGCGTGGCAGGCAAAGCGCGAGGGGCTGAGTAATTTCTCCATGCTGGTTTCGCACGTCCTGGTGCCGCCGGCGATCCGCGCCTTGATGATCTCCAGCACAAACCGTGTGCAGGGCTTCATTGCGCCAGGACATGTCTGCACTGTGATGGGTTGTAGAGAGTACGAGAATCTGGTTCGTGATTTCCGCATCCCGATTGTCGTCGGGGGGTTCGAGCCGGTAGACATTCTGGAAGCGGTGCTGATGCTCGTCCGTCAACTCGAGGCGGGCGAGGCGAAGCTGGAGAATCAGTACGCAAGATCAGTGAGCTATAAGGGAAACGTGCCAGCGCAAGAGATCATGGCCGAGGTGTTTGAAGTGGCCGACCAGAAGTGGCGCGGCATAGGCCCGATCCCGCAGAGCGGGTTGCGCTTGCGTGCGGAATATGCCGCCTACGATGCCTCCCAGATTTACGATTTAGGAGAGTTCTGCGTCGACGAGCCGGCTGAGTGCATCAGTTCCCAGGTTCTGCAGGGATTGAAGAAGCCAACGGATTGTCCGGCATTTGGCATGCGATGCACGCCGGAAAATCCGTTAGGGGCTCCGATGGTATCGAGCGAAGGAGCATGCGCCGCCTACTATCACTACCGGCGGCATGCGGTTGCAACCTAGGAGAGCGCGTGTCCACGAAGACCACTGTCGATATGAATTTCAGACTCAGTTGCCCGGCGCCGCTCGCGGCCAGGGACACGATCCTTCTGGGGCACGGCAGCGGAGGCAAGCTAAGCGCGGCGCTGATTCGCGATGTATTCCTGCCAGCGTTTCAGAGTCCAATACTGGGGCGTCTGGATGATCAGGCAATTGTGGATGTGAATGGCCAGCGCCTGGCAATGACTACAGATTCTTTTGTTGTGAAGCCGCTGTTTTTTCCCGGCGGCGATATCGGCTCTCTCGCGGTTTATGGCACGGTGAACGATCTGGCAATGGGCGGCGCGATCCCACTGTTCCTGAGTGTTGCCTTCATCATCGAAGAGGGCTTCGCCCTAGAAGAACTCCGGCGCGTGGTCGATTCGATGCAGCAAGCGGCAGCCAACGCAGGAGTGCAGATTGTGACCGGTGATACCAAGGTCGTCGAGAAAGGGAAAGGCGACGGCTTGTTTATCAACACGACAGGGATTGGAGTTGTCCCCGAAGGTGTCGAACTTTCTGCCGATCGAGCCCGGCCGGGCGACAAAGTGATTCTAAGCGGATCGATCGGCGACCATGGCATTGCGATTCTAGCTCAACGTGAAGGACTAGAATTCGAGACTCAGATCGTCAGCGACAGCTCCCCTTTACACGGCTTGGTAGCCGAGATGCTCTCAGTAACCCGTGATATTCGCTGCATGCGCGACCCGACGCGGGGCGGCGTGTCGAGCACCCTGAACGAAATCGCTCAGCAGTCGCGGGTTGGGATCGAGCTGCAGGAAAGCGCCCTTCCGATCCATGAACAGGTTAAAGGCGCCTGCGAGTTGCTCGGCCTGGATCCGCTCTACGTGGCCAACGAGGGCAAGTTGATCGCGATCGTGCCGCCCGAAGTGGCGGAAGCGGTGCTGCAGGTGGTGCGGCGTCATCCGCATGGCGCCGAGGCACAGATTATTGGAACCGTGACGGAAAAGAATGCCGGCGTCGTGACTATGAAAACTCCGCTCGGCACGACCCGCATGGTCGACATGCTGGCAGGCGACCAGCTACCGCGCATCTGTTAAAAGATATTCACTACGCGGGCGATGGAGATTGTATCTTCTCGTCGGTCGCCCACCAGGCCCCGAGTGCCGTGGCATGTTCGCGCCGTCGATACCCAACACCGTTGCGATCCAGTTCACGTAAGATTTCTAGGATGACCTGATCAAGCGACGCTTCGACCGACTTGCTCAACCTACAGCTTGCTTCGTAAGACTCGGCGGAAATTCCAACCAACAGCAAGCTTGCTGGCGCAACCCCGAACAGTTCAGCGCTGAGTAGCGTGTCGACTAATGCGGGCGAATGAGGATCCATGCGCACCGCGGGGCGCTGTTGCATGATCTCGTCTTTGCGATAAAGCATCACCGCCCCTGGAGCGGTGTCGGTATCGACGGAATCGATCAGGATGACGAGATCTCTCCCGGAGAGTTGATCGATTAGATCGAGCGCCGGCGTTCCCAGGTCAACGACTTCGACTCCCTCTTCGAACTCATATCGAGATGCTAAAAGCCGGGCGGCGTAGGGTCCAACGCCATCGTCTCCCAGCAAGACGTTGCCGATCCCGCCGATTAGCACCGTCTTCATAGCACTTTGGCTTTGGCAATTTGCCGGCCCGAGGGATCGAAGGCATGGCAGGCACATGCCATGCAGGGATCGAAGGAATGCACCGTGCGCAAAACTTCCAGCGGTTCTTCGGGCCGCGCTAACGGCGTGTGCAGCAGTGAGGCTTCGTACGGGCCGTGAGCGCCGTTGGCGTCGCGTGGGCTCGCGTTCCAGGTCGAGGGCACAACTGCCTGGTAGTTCTTGATCTTCTCATCCTTGATGACAATCCAGTGGGACAGCGTCCCACGAGGCGCTTCATGGGTTCCGACGCCTTCCACTTCGTGGCTGGGAAATACCGGCTGGTTATGAACCGTGTAGTCGCCCTTGGCAATGTTATCAGTCAGAAGCTGCAGATGCTTTTGCGCGAGTTCCGCCAACATGGAGGCGCGAATGGCGCGCGCGGCGTGACGGCCGAGAGTCGAGTGCAGCATGTCTGGGGTGACCCGGACTCCGCCCACAGCTTGGACATTGCCGATCGCCTGAGTGGCATACTTTACAGTCAGCGGGTGACCTTGCGCGAAGCCGACCAGCACCTGCGCCAGCGGACCTACCTGCATGGGCTGTCCGTTGAAGCGCGGCGCTTTGACCCACGAATATTTCTGCTCGCCGTCCCATCCGGTGAATTGGGGCTCCGTTTCTCCGGACCAGGGGTGCAAGGCCTTGCCGCCCTGATAATAAGCGTGCGCAACATCCTCGCTGACGGAATCGCGAAACACCTTGTCCGATGCGGTTTTGAACGAGTGTGTCCCGGCGAGATTTCCATCCATGATGTATCCGCCGGGAAGGCCGTAGCTGCTACCGACGCTGTCGAGCGGCAGATCGGGCACAGCAAGATAGTTTTTCACGCCGCTGCCGATTTTGAACCATTCGGGATACATTGCCGCAACAGCACAGACATCGACGAAATAAACCTGATGGATGAACTGCACCACTTCATCGAGAAGAACGCGGATCATTTCTAAACGATCCATGTTGAGGGCACTGGCGCTGTCGAGGTCGATGGCGTTGGCCACTCCTCCGACCGTCAGATTTTGTATGTGCGGTGTCTTCGATCCCAGAATTCCTACCACCTGCAGAGCTTTTCGCTGATACTCCAGCGCCTGGATGTAATGCGTGAAGGCCAACAGATTCACGTCCGGTGAGAGGCGCATGGCAGGGTGGCCCCAGTATCCGTTCATGAAGATTCCCAACTGGCCGCTGGCGGCCACGGCGTTTACGCGATCTTGTGCGGCTTTGAACTCGTTGCGGGAATTGCGCGTCCAGGGAGAAATGCTCTCTGCCAATTTTTGAGTCGCGGCGGGATCGGCTTTTGGGATCTGCAGGATGTCGACCCAGTCCAGCGCCGACAACTGGTAAAAGTGAACGATGTGGTCGTGCAATGCGTGGGCAATCAGAATCAGATTGCGGATGTATTGGGCGTTGAGCGGCACTTCGAGCTTCAAGGCATCTTCCACTGCTCGCACACTGGCCATGGCGTGCACCGTCGTGCACACGCCGCAAAAGCGCTGGGTAAAGAGCCATGCATCGCGTGGGTCGCGACCGCGGAGAATCTTTTCGATGCCGCGCCACATGGTGCACGAAGCCCATGCATTGCTGACCGCATTGTTGTCCACTTCGACATCGATGCGGAGGTGACCTTCAATTCGTGTAATCGGGTCGATCGTGATTCGTTTCGCCATAATACCTGCTGTTAATCGGAGTCTTTTGCTAGAGTTTCGTTTTCGCCGAAATGTCCGTACTTGAAATATCCGGTCCAGCGAATGTAGGGCCGGCGGAAGCGGAAGTAGCTCGCCATGTCGTACCACTCATAAAGAGGAGCTGGAAGAATGGCGAACCGTTTCACGATCAGAAGAAATCCCGCGACGCCCATGCAGATAAAGCCCAGCGACACCAGGATTTCGATGGTGCTCGGAAAATAGAGAGATTCAGGGTTGGGGCGGAAGGCTAATGTCGTGGGGCTAAAGCGATAGATCATCCCGCCCAGCGAACTCAACACGTAGCCTAGGAACATCGAGCGCGTCTGGTGCGTTTTCAGCGAACGGCGCAACATCCAGCCGCCAACCCCGATCAGAATCATCTCCAGCCAGAAAACACCAGCAAAGCGATCGAAGTGGAAGGCCGTGCCTAGGGCACCGCGGAAGAGGATGTCCAGAAGCCTCCACCCCATCCAGCCGAAGATCAGCCAGGCGGTGATGCGGGCAGCCTCATCCAGCACTTCCATGTCCATGGCGCGCTTCCACACAACGCAACACAGCATGGTGGTTCCAGCAACGCATCCGAACGACATAAACGTGGCCGCGCCCAGATATAGAAATGGTAGCCACGGGCTCTGCCACAATGGATGGACCCGTTCACCAGCCAGCAGCATCAACGCGCCCAGTGACGATTGGTGCATGCCGGGCAATAAGTATGCCGCCGCAATAATCCAGGGAAAGAAAGAGTGCAATCGCTTTTCGAATTTTTCGACGCCGGGGCGCAGTCGAGAGTCGAAATACCAGAGCCGCTCCAGAACGGGAGGGATGTTTTCGATTGCCAGGGGAATCATGGCGTAGATCGACATGCAGATCGCCACTTCAGCCAGCGGCGAGTGCATGTTCCATTTCCACGGGAAAACGATCCAGTAGAAATTCCAGGGACGGCCCGCGTCGATACCAAGGAGTAGAAGACCGCAGGCATATGCCAGGAAGCTGGTCAGCAGCGCCATCCGCATCAGCGCATGCAGGCGCTTGCGACGAAACACCCAGGCGGCGATGCCTACCGCGAATGCGCCGGAGCCCAGCGCAGTGAGCACCATCACATTGAAGGTTTTCCAAATTCCCCAGCCAAACGCGTCGTTCATGCCACTGACCGGGCCGAGGCCCGCGAGTTCGCGGTAAGCAGTCAAAATGAATGCCAGCAAGGTCATGGCGACTAGTCCGAGAAAGAACCGGTTCACCACGGGAAATCCGTAAACCGGCACAGCCCGTTCCCAGCGGCTTTGATCGCCAGACCCCTTGGTGATGGTTGTGCTGCTCATATCTGTGACCTCAGAGTTGCGCCCTCAATCCAGTCTCTTTTTCTCGCTCATGAGCTTCATCCTCATGGCCCTTCAAACTCGTACGAATCACTTGCACCAGGCCCGCATATAACAGAGCAGGCAGGGCAAAGTATTGATATAGGCGCCGCTGCCAGCGCAGAGTTCTGGCGGGCACCGACTCCGTCCCGAGTTCGGGCAGACCTAATTTTTCGAAGGCAACACGGGAGAGGTACAGGGCTTGTGTGCCGCCGTTATCTGTTTCTCCATAAATGCGTTCCTGATAGTAGCGGCCGGGATTACTCTTGATGCGCTGCTTGGCCTCCGCTAGTAGAACGGTGCGCGGCCCGAAAATTACGGCTCCGGTGGGACACACGCTCGTGCACCCAGGCTTGAGGCCTTTCTCCAGGCGATCGCTGCACAACTCGCACTTCGTAACCCGTGGGTTGTATCCCTGCCATTGGAAGCGCGGGACGTGATAGGGACAGGTAATGGTGCAGTAGCGGCAGCCGATACATTTATCGGCAGTCCAACTGACGATGCCGGTCTGCGGATTCTTGTGCAGAGCCTGGAAGGGACAGCCGGCAGCGCAAGCCGGGTCCAGACATTGCATGCACTGGCGTTTCACATAAGAGAATGTAGATCCATCGTCTGGTTTGTAGAGCTTGATGATGTTGCGGGTAAGTTCGTTCAGATCGTTGGGCGCCTGGTGCAAGTTGTCGCCCCTGATGTCCTCAGGAGTATTGTTGGCCTCGGCACACGCAGCCTCGCAAGCCTTGCAACCGATGCAGATGCTGGCGTCGTAAAGCAATCCGACGGCGGCGCTGGGAACGGGGATCTCCTCGGCCTGCAGGGCCTTGGTGCCAACGGTAAGGGCTACGGCCGCCGGCACTCCGACCTTGGCGACGGTAGTAAACAATTCTCGCCGAGTGATGGCCACGTCAGTCCTCTTTCTTCGGAGTCTGGATCTCGGACAACAACTTGAGTTTCTCGGCGTGCGCTCGATCTGCAATCACCCGAGCGACGCCAGCTTCCTGGCTGCTTTCGAAGCGCTGTGACGCAACCCAGGTGGCGCCACCAACCGCTCCAGCAACCACACCTGCCAACGCGGCAGCACCAACCTTCAATTGACCAGCGCTGCTGTAAATGGGCGGATAAGTGTCGGGCGGAGTGGCCAGGTGAATAGGAACGGTTTCCACCGTGCTCATCCGCCAAAGCACGCTCTTTTCGGTGCATCCCACGCACGGGATTCCAAGACCGATCGGCCATACTCCAGGAATCTCATTGAAGTGGCGCGTGGAGCATGCCGCGTGAGTAACTGGTCCCTTGCAGCCGAGTTTGTAGAGGCACCAGCCTTTGCGATGGCCTTCGTCACCGAAGGCATACGCGAAGCGGCCGGCGTCAAAGTGCGCTCGCCGCGGGCAATTCTCGTGAATCACGCGCTCGTAAGCGAAGAGCGGCCGGCCCAATTCGTCGAGCGCCGGAAGCTTGCCCATGGTGACATATTCCAGAACCACGGCCAACAGGTTGTAAGGATTCGGAGGACAGCCCGGCAAATTGATGATCGGCTTTCCCGATACAACCGAGCTCACACCCATGGCTCCGGTAGGGTTCGGATCTGCCGACGGCACACCGCCCCACGAGGCGCAGGAGCCGATCGCAATCACCGCTGCTGATTGGGCCACCACTTCCCTTAAGACCTGTACACCCGGCCTGCCGCTCATCTGGTAGTAAATGCCATCGTCCTTGGTCGGAATCGCGCCTTCTACTACCAAGACATACTTACCGGCGTTTTCGGCCATCGCGGAGTGCAATGCGGCCTCGGCCTGTGCGCCCGATGCGGCCATTAGAGTCTCGTGATAGTCGAGAGAGATAACGTCCAGGATGAGATGAGCGACATCGGGAGCGGAAGTACGCAACAGAGTCTCGGTGCATCCCGTGCAGTCCTGGAAATGCAGCCATATCACGGAGGGGCGTTTGGTCTTGCCGATAGCGTCGGCAATCTGCAGGACCGACTTCTTGCCGTTGAGTGCCAAGCCAAAGGGCGCGGTTGCCATCAGCGTGCCGCATAGCTGGAGGAAGCTTCTCCGGGAGACTCCGCTCGCTTTCAGATGTTCTGCGATGGTTGGATGTTTGGACATAGGCCCTTCCTGCCTTCGGCGTTCCCCATGGATTCGCGCCGGGAATCTTGCAAACGCAAATAAGTTCGATCTGCGGAGTCGCAGAGGAAGGGGGGCTATGAAAGAGGCCTATGCCTGCGCGCTGGCTTCTATTTATGAGTCAGAATGAATGTCTTGCATGAATGCGCGACGACATGGTCTCGTACCCGCACCTACAACCTAAGGCTCCAGCGCGCCGTCCGGCTTGCAGCGATCCTGGTCGGCGCGCAATTGGTTATCACTTGAATCAACCGTTTGGGTCTGTGACCGGCGTCACTCATCGATGTGAGTGAAATAGGCGAACGCGTCCTCGAAATGATCATGATTAAGAGTCAGCCAACTCCCGAATTGCCGACAATCCGGTAGTATGTTCGGTTGCGAAATAACGTTTGGATCGGGCCACTTTTCCAACGAGTGTGGCCACCTGATTAGGACAGCTCGTTAGGAGCGGATTCGCCGCCGAAATGAGTAATGAGACCAGCCATTGTCCGTCCGCCTACGCCGGATGAACCAGAAACTTGCCGCAGATAGCGAATTCTTGAGTTACTCTGGGATCACCTTATCCATACAGGGGATCAGAACCGTATGACTCCACCATGGTTGACGCGGCTCTTGCAGCTGTTTTGCCGTCACGAATTTTCATGGCCGCATACCGGGGCACAAGGCCAGGACTATCAGGTCTGTCTGCTTTGCGGGGCAACCTATGGATTCGACTGTAAGACCATGTGCCGAACCGGTCGACTGCCGAACCCAACCGCTGGTGTGCAGTCGGCGCGTCTTTAGACGCAAGTATCTACGTACAGGAGTCCCGAGTTTTATCGGAAACTCGCTTCTGATCCTCACCTTTCGACGGATACCGATGCGATCAAGCAATGCACATGCAGCGCACAAATCACCGCTGTCAGCATCCTTCTGCTGTTCATTCGTGCAGAGTTCCCGACCGTTACCTGATCGAGTTCATGTCACCGCGAGGAGGCTCCCGCTACATTGGACAATCCCCGGAGGTTCGTCTGGATGAAACTGATGATGCATGTGGGCAGGAATATGAGCCGGCTCGCCGACTTTGAGGCCACAACTCGGTGGAATATGGAGCGGGAGACCGGGATCGAACCGGCGACATCCAGCTTGGGAAGCTGGCGTTCTACCGCTGAACTACTCCCGCTCGCTAAAAACGAATCGATAGATACCCGTTTGTGGATCGATAGAAGTCTAGCATCCGAAGGCACTGGAGACAATCCGGGTGAAATGGTTTTCGTTTGCGAGAACGATCGAGCAGGCGCCAGCCAATCGCCGATGCAATTGTGGACACTCGGGCCTCCCGTTTCATTTAGACTGGGTCAAGAGATCACGGTGTCGTCTTCCTCCAATCGACAACACGGCGCTTCGGGCGTAACCAGCAATCAGCCCGCGGTTCCCGAGCCTTCCTTCTCGGAACGAGCGCGCACGTTGATGTACTTGGGCCGAATTGGCAGCCTTTCCACGATTTCCCGCAAGCAGCCTGGCTTTCCCTTCGGATCGGTAATGCCATATGGAGTGGACGAGCTCGGACGTCCAATATTCCTCATCAGCACCATGGCGATGCACACCCAGAATCTGCAGGTGGATCCCCGCGCCAGTTTGCTGGTCACGCAACCTGCCGGAGATGGCGATCCGCTGGGCGCGTCAAGGGTGACGCTGGTGGGAAACGTTGCGACGATACCTGAACCGGAGGTCTCCGACGCTCGCAAACTCTATGTGGCCCGCTATGCCAATAGCAAGTACTGGGTAAACTTCGACGACTTCTCTTTCTACCGTATGAACATTCTGGATGTTTACTATGTCGGTGGATTCGGTGTGATGGGTTGGGTGCAGGCACACGATTATGACGAGGCGCAGCCCGATCCGCTGGCCGATGCGGCTGAGGGAATCATCGAGCATATGAATGCTGATCACCGGGACGCGTTGGTCCAGCTGGCTCGGGCAAACGCTGGAGTCGAGGCGCAAGAGGCGGCGATGACTGCCGTAGACCGCCTAGGGTTTCATGCGCGCCTTAAAACTGCGGACGGGATCCGCGGCGTTCGCATTGCATTCCTGCGAGAAGTTCAGAGCGCAAACGAAGCTCGGGAAGTTCTGGTGGAGATGGTGCGGCTGGCGCGTCAGCAGGCTTGAAGCTGCGACTACGAAGGTATTCTTACCACAGATTCTTCCAACAAAGGAAATGCCCGCCTCCTTTATCGGATGACGGGCATTGAGTGATCGCTTCGAGAGCGTTTTCGGTTAGACCGCTTGAACGTTCTCCGCTTGCCAGCCTTTGGGGCCCTTGGTCACGTCGAACTGCACGGTTTGGCCTTCTTGCAGGCTGCGGAAGCCGCCAGCCTGAATCGCGGAGAAATGCACGAAAACGTCTTCGCCATTCTGACGGCTGATAAAGCCGTAGCCTTTGGCGTCGTTAAACCACTTCACTGTTCCTTGTTCTGCCATTGATAGTCCTATTCCTGTTTCTTGAAATGTGCTATGGAAGATTCGCTGCTAGTGAGGGGGTGACGCTGGTTGGCGATACCGACCTTCAATTGCTTGTGAGTCAAACTTAGCTGAAATCGATTATACACGATGTTCCAAAATTGCACACAAAAAAGTTCACCCGCCCGCAGAATCATGCCCGAAGGGTCGGAATCTTTAGCTGACTCATACCCGTGCGTCCGCTTTCCACAGGTTTCCTGCTCTTTAAGTTCACCTGACCTTTACTATCTTTGAGCGATACCAAAAACTAGTCCTATAGCTTGTACCTATCGCCGATCTCGCTTGAAATGAAACGGAGATTGGGGGTTTTTTCATGGGAAATTTCTATACTGACGTAATCTCCGCGGATGTGCGGTTTGAGTCACTCAACCGGATCAGCGATGCCTCTTTGCTGGAACCAGCTACTCGGCAGCTCGTCGTCGGGATCATTTCCACCGCCCACCACATGGGAGTTGAACTGATGATCTACGAAACCTATCGCAGCCAGGATCGCCAACAGGAACTATTCAACCAGGGCGCCACGAAACTGCGGACGGTGGGAGTGCACCACTATGGCCTTGCTTGCGACATTGTTCGCATAGTCAACGGGGAACCTTCGTGGAAGGGCGATTTCTCTTTCCTGGGACAGCTTGCCCAGAGCAGCGGAATGATCTGGGGCGGGGATTGGGGAGCACCTCACATCAAACACGGCTTCGTCGACAGCGTGCATGTGCAGCGTTGCACTGTTGCCCGGCAAGCGGATCTTTTCGCTGGCACGTGGTTTCCGGATGACGCCTACAATCCATACGAAGACCGCCAAAATCTTCTGGCCACTGTACTCAAACCGCCCATACGAGTTACTGCACCGACTGGCAATGCGCGCACCGGGATCAAGCGAACCTAGGGATATGCCACACTCCTGATGATAGGAGACATTCTTGCAGACTTCCTAACCCACGCTGCAGGTTCTATCCCACTGCATTACTATGTTCGTTGCCGTTTGCCACTTGCATCCAGCTGAGAGGACTCTGACTTATGAGTCGACGCAAAAACGATATCACGAGTATTGGCAATCGCCGCTCATTCTTGAAAGCTGCTGTTATCGGCGGCGCGGTTGCAACCCTCACCCCTGGTTACCCCGCGCTGGGGGCCGCGCGCGAGATAGCGACGTCCAAACCAACCGATGATGTTAAGGCATTCGAACTCGACGAAGTCACCATCTCCGACCTGCAAGATGGCATGAAGTCCGGCAAGTTCACGGCCCGTTCCCTGGCAGAAAAATATTCCGCCCGTATCGACGAGATCGACAAGCAGGGCCCCGCGATCAACAGCGTGATCGAGCTGAACCCCGATGCGCTCTCGATTGCCGACGCCCTCGATCAGGAGCGCAAAGCGAAAGGCCCGCGTGGCCCGCTGCACGGCATTCCGATATTGATCAAGGACAATATCGACACAGCCGATCGGATGATGACCACGGCCGGTTCGCTGGCTCTGGTCGGCTCGAAGCCGGCCCAGGATTCCTTCGTCGCGCAGAAGCTGCGAGCCGCCGGTGCCGTCATTCTGGGAAAGACGAATCTGAGCGAGTGGGCCAACATCCGTTCCAGCCACTCCACAAGCGGATGGAGCGGCCGCGGCGGGCTCACCAAAAATCCCTACGCTCTTGACCGGAATCCCTGTGGATCGAGCTCAGGTTCCGGCGCAGGAGTATCGGCAAATTTGTGCGCCGCGGCTATCGGCACTGAGACCGACGGTTCCATCGTATGTCCTTCCTCCTCGAACGGCATCGCAGGCATCAAGCCGACGGTCGGACTGGTGAGCCGCGGGGGCATCATCCCAATTTCGCACACTCAGGATGGTGCTGGCCCTATGTGCCGCACGCTGCGGGACGCCGCAATTGTGCTGGGCGCGCTTACTGGAGTAGATCCGCGAGACTCTGCGACGAATGCCAGCCAAGGCAAATCGTGCACGGATTACTCTCAATTCTGCGATCCCAATGGTCTAAAAGGTGCGCGCATAGGGGTCGCGAGAAAGTACTTCGGATTCAGTGACTCTGTCGACGCTCTTATGGAGCAGTCTCTTGTTGCCATGAAGAAACAGGGAGCCGTATTGATTGATCCAGCAGACATTGAGACTTTCGGTAAGTTCGACGAAAGCGAACTACTGGTTTTTATGTATGAACTTAAAGCAGACCTGAACGCGTACCTCGCACGTCTTGGCCCGAATTCACCAGTGCGGACATTGCAAGACATAATCGACTTCAACGATCGCAATCGACAAAAAGAGATGCCTTATTTCGGCCAGGACTTATTTATAAAAGCCGAGGCCAAGGGCCCGCTCACTGAGAAGGCCTATCTTGATGCCCTCGAGAAGAACCACCAACTTGCCCGCATCGCAGGCATTGACGCCACCATGGACAAGCACGATCTCGACGCTATGGTCGCGCCCACGGGCGGTCCGGCCTGGCTGACGGATCTGGTGAACGGCGATCACGTGGCGGGAGGAAGTTCTAATGCCGCGGCGGTCGCGGGATACCCGAATATCAACGTTACCGCCGGATTCATCTTCGGCCTGCCGGTGGGAATCTCTTTCTTCGGTCGCGCCTGGAGCGAACCGACTCTCATCCGTCTGGCCTACTCCTTTGAGCAGACCACGAAAGCTCGACAATCCCCGCGCTTCTTGTCGACGATCGGAGCCGGATAGAAGTACCTATTAGTTATCCCGATTGTAAAACTAGTCGCAAATTGCCCTGGGTAGAAGCTTGGCCGCGGTTAATAATCAGATCGAATATGTTTCTGGATGTCGCAACCGTGTTAGCCTTACTTACATAAGGGGGTATTAATGATTATTGACAAAGTTGTTGTTTCCCTGCAGAAAGAGTACTCCCGTCTTGAAAAAGAGATGGCACAGGTAGGGAAAGCGTTAGACGCACTTGGTCATGCGGGCGGAAGGAAGCTGAAGCTCAAGAAGACCGGCCGTACCTTGAGCAAGGAAGCTCGCAGACGAATTGCCGAAGCGCAAAAGCTACGCTGGGCGAAGGTCCGAAAGGCTAACGCCAAGCTAGTGAAGTCGTAAGTCGCGGTAATGCTTCGCAAGCACCGCAGCCGGCCTCGTTCGTAGAATCAAACTTGCGGACGGGGCCTTAGCTCGGAAGTCATCCCGGTTGCACAGACTTTCAGAATCCTCCGATTTATAGTAACCTCTAAGTCCACCGGAACCACCTCAGAGCCAAGACAAAGGAAACTCCGCCCCACAGAACCATGACCAGCAGGCCCGGCCATTGATGAACCAGTGGCGCGCCCTCCAGGATGCTTGCGCGCAGAGAGTCATTCAGGGCGGTAAGTGGGAGCGCCTTGATCAAAGGCTGAATTACGGCAGGAAAGCGCTCGTAAGAAAAGAACACTCCCGAAAAGATCCACATGGGCATCATGACAAGGTTCATGAGACCGCTTACGCTCTCGATTTTCTGCGCCCGGCTCGCCGTCAGTAATCCAACTCCCCCAAAGCACATCGCACCTAGCGCCCCAATGAATACGATCGCGAAGATTGATCCCAGCACTTTCATGTGAAATACGAGAACGCCGAGTGTCAGGAGCAATCCGATTTCGATAATCATCAGAATCAGACGGCTCGACATGAGCGCGAGCAAGAAGTCTCCCCGGCGCATGGGCGTGCCTACGAAGCGCTTCAGCAGTTTGCGTTGACGCATATCGACCAGCGCAAATCCGATGCCCCACATTCCGGAGTTCATCAGGTTCATTCCGAGTAACCCGGGAATCAGGAAGTCGATGTAGCGCGAGCCCGGTTCAGAAGATGTAACCACGGTCGTCGCCACCACATCTTTGCGGCCGGCGGCCGTTTGTAGCGCATTGTCTACCTCAGTTCTTGCCAGGACGCTCTCCGGACGCGCCGGATCGTAGCGATAACGCAGTCCGCCCTTTCCGTCGGGTTCGATTACAAGATCGTACTTGCCCAAGCGAAATCCTTTTCTCGCCGTCTGCTCGTCTTGCACATCGACTTTGAAGGATGCGTGCTGCGGCGAGCGTTGTAGTAACTGCTCTGCCTCCTGCGCTCCCACTCCGGCGACGATTGCCACAGACGAAGCGTCCGCAGGCTTGTTGCGGAAAGCAATTCCCAGACCCGCGGCCAGTAGCAGCGGGAATACGAAAACCCAAAAGACAACCTCCGGTTCGCGCTTCAACTCCAGCATGCGCGCCATCAGCAGATGAAGGTAACCCGACCACCTGCCATTCCGCCTGGGCGGGGAAGGCCGAGCCGTTGTTTCCGCAACCGGTGTTTTTTGGGCGACACTCATAGAACGATTTCCCTACTGTTCCTTCGGCCTCCACTTACTCAAGAACTCAAGCAACGCTCCCGGCGCAAGCGATCGTGCGCCCTCAAATTCACCGTTCTTCAGGCTAACGACCAGCTTGCCGTTACCCTCGACTACCGCCAACGCAGGAATGCCCTTATTCAGCGGAATGTCGAACTGCTCAGCGAGATCGAGATTCTTCTTCTCATCAACTCCCAGGTCGATATGCACTACTTCATAGCCTTCCATCACCGACGCGAAGTCGGGTCGATGAAACGCCAGATCGAGCACGTGGCAGTCGTAGCACCAATTAGCGCCAAAAACCAGCAGCACGCGCTTGTGCTCAGCTGCTGCCTTTTCCTCGGCGTGTTTGATCTCGGCGTGTGCGTCCGCATCTGCCGGATAGATATTCTTGTTCATGTCGGACGGCTGTTTCAGGCGAGGTGCGTCGGCTCGCTCTGAGCTAATCAGTCGCCACTGCTCTCCCTGCTTTTTCCACCCTTGACCATCGGTTACGCTCAGTGTCTGGCCATTCGGCAACTGCGCCTCGGCTTTGAAAACAACACTCGTGCCCCAGGGCCGGTCGATCACGGCAATCGTTGCTAATTCCATTTTCTGCGCCTTCAGGCCCAACCAGAAATTGACGTCCGCATCCGCACTGATGACGACGCCGTTCGCCTGAACCTTTGGCAGCGGGTCGGCGCTGTAGAGCGCCTTTAAAACCACCGCGTCTCCCGCGAGGACCGCGGTCCTCCACTGCTCAAGTGGAGCAAACTCGGCGGCCGCGCCGGCGGCAGGAGTTTGCGCAAAACCATAGTCTGCAGCAAACACTGCCGCCAAGATTCCGATCAGAAAGAGTACGCAACAAAAATGTCCCCTCACACTCGTATGCGTCCTCAATGGCCCCATGTCACTCCTCCCGCAAATGCCGCCCCGTCAGCCGTACGAACACATCTTCCAGACTCGCCTGACGCGTAGTCAGATGCTGCAGTTCACTTCCCCGCTTCCCGACCGCATCCAAAAGCGCCGGAATCGCCAAGTGTGGCTCCTTCACGTTGAGCGACAACATGCCATCATCCTCGCGGACAGACTCCACACTCGGCAGAGCACGCCAGATCTCGAGTGCTGCGCCGTCAGAATTTCCGCTCACGGCAAACTCCACCACGTGATGCCCGCCCAGCCGCTCGATTAAATTCGCTGGCGAACCCTCGGCAATAATTTGCCCGTGATCGACAATCGCCAGCCGGTCGCAAAGCCGCTCGGCCTCATCCATGTAATGCGTGGTGAGTAGCACAGTGCCACCGTCGCGCTGAAACTCCCGAATAATGTCCCACAGTTGCCGCCGACTCTGCGGATCAAGCCCTGTGGTCGGTTCATCCAAAAAAAGAATTCTCGGGTTGCAAACCAGCGCCGTTGCCACCGCCAGCCGCTGCCTCTGCCCGCCGGAAAGCTTCCCCACCCAGGCGTCGGCCTTCTCTGTTAGCTGCAATTGCTCAAGCACCTCATCGGACGAATGCGGTTCGCGATAGAAGCTGGCAAACAGTTCCACGGTTTCGCGCACGCTCAACTTCTCGGATAGCCTCGTCTCCTGCAGCGAAATGCCCAGCCACTCCCGCATCTCCCGCGCATTCTCATGCCAGGACTGACCGAAGATGGATACCTCGCCCGAAGTCGGCTCCAGCAGGCCCTCGAGGATCTCGATGGTCGTAGTCTTCCCTGCCCCGTTGGGACCGAGCAGGCCAAAACATTCGCCGCTTTGAATCTCCAGGTTCAGCCCACGCACCGCCTCAACTTTACCGTCGTAAGTCTTGCGGAGGTCGCGACATTGGATGGCGCAAGGCATTGAGCGATTTTACCGGATCGCTATCCCACAACCCTGCAAATCAGTTCCGGACGCCGTTTTCCTGAGGGGAAGGTTGCAGCAGTAGCTCTTCGACCTCCGGGCCGCCCTTGTACAGCCATCGGGCCATCAGTGAGAACCCAACGATCCTTGTGACAAGAAAGCCTAGCCTGATGAGATGGTAGTGGCGTAAATACTGTAGTCCCGTCGACGACGCCGGTTCTTGGTTGATGTAGCGGAGGAACGAATGTAGGGTCTCTGGCAAATAGGACACCTCGTTCAACGCCCACATCGCCAAAAGCAAGGCCAGCGTGCGGCTCGCCAACACTACCGCGTCTCTTCTTGACATACGTTTCCTCCCCGGCAAATACCGTCCTGCTAAAATACCGCACCGCAGCTGCTGAACTGTTTTATTTATCCGAATATAGAAATCGGGGGGAATATCCGACGCATCTTCAAGCCTTCTCGCTTGTTGACGCTGGCGCCGGGGACTTTGGGATTTGGGCTTTCCTGCCCGGGTTATCGCGTAGCCACGATTTCCCCTGGTCCGCTGGGAGGCTCGGGCAAGTCCGGCGGCGGTATCATCGGAGGTGGCGCAGCTCCATTTGCCGGCTTGGGCACATCCTGTGAATCCTCACCAGGGCGCCTGAGACTTGGAGCGCTCGCCGGACGCTCCTCTGGTTCCTTGTCTTTCTCCTTCTTCGCTTCTTTCACCATGTCCGGCTGCAAGAAAACTTCCTTATCGGTGCGCACGATCTTCTCGCCGTCCACCTTCATGGTTTCTACCCGCACCACTTCATCGCCCACGAAGCGAACGAAATCTACGTCGGCCGGTGCCTCGCCATAAATCCACTCTTCATAAACAGTCTCGCCCGCTCGTTCCCTCACCTTCTTTGGAGGCTTGCCCTTAGCATGCAGCACCATCTCCTGATTCATGCCCACGAGCACGTGATGCACCTGGATCGCTTCCTTCACCTTCGGAGGAACAGAATCCAGATACGCTTGTTCCTTGTTGCGCGCATTGAAATCCAGGACCGGAAGCAATAGATTGCGCAATTGTGCGGCCGTCATCTCGGGAACGTACTTGTCGAAATAAAGATCGACGTAGGAACCGTGCGGGTTGGATTGCGGACCCTGCCCCCCCGTCACTGGTTGACCGTAAGTACCGGAAATCTGCACTCGCTCGTACCACTTCTGCCTGCGTATCGGGCCACCGTTGATCTCGAAATGTATGTGATCGTTTTTGATCTGAACGAAAGAAATATGCGCGGGATCTCCTGGCTTTATCGCCGGCCCCCAAAGATTGAGGGCCTGCTGCAACTCCTCGCCATTTGGGGTAATTAAGCCCTGTTTCAATTGCAGGCCCTTTGTTCCCATGGGGAAAGCGGTCCGGGCATATACCAGCTGGGTTTCGAAGTCGCGAATGATCTCGTAACGCGTCTGCTTCGCCATGCGCGGGGCGTTAGGTGGAATCGGAACCACAACCGCCGCTGGAGGTTGACCGCTAGCAGCCTTCGCGGAATCCGACTGTGCAGTCCGAAGCTGGCCCCAAAGCAAAGCGGACGCTGGCAGAATCAGGAAGGCGAGAAGGGCTTTACTCCTAAGGCATCGCATACTGCACCCCGAGGCTTGTTGCACATTATATGCGATCCCGGGCTAGGTGGTTGCTGTCAATCTAGGAATAAACAGGGCTCCTAGACGCTCTCTGGACCCCGCTTCTTGTACTGCTGGCACTTAGTCATAATGGCCGAACGGAGACGGCTCCGGAGATCCTCGGGAAGTTCGTAAAGCTGTGAGTCCCGATAGATCTCGATGGTTTTCTTAGTGGTATCGCAGACCACATAGCAGTTGTGGCACCAGGAAAGATGGTTTTCCAATTCAACCTTGGTGGATTCATCGAGGACGCCGTCCAAATAATTGGTCAGCTCGTGCAAAAAATCAGAGCATTTCACTGTTCGCCATCTCCACTCTCGCGTTTCTGAAAGTAACGTCCTAACCGCTCCCGAAGCTGCAAGCGCGCGCGCAACAGCCTCGATTTCACTGCCGGCACGCTCAATTCCAGAGCCGCCGCAGTTTCCTCGGTAGACAATCCTTCCACGTCCCTGAGTACAAACACGGTCCGAAACCCCGGGGGAAGGCCTTGGATCGTTTTACTTAATATCTCGCGTAATTCCGCTTGCGTATATTGCTGTTCAGGATTCGGACTCCAATCCGCAATCTCCCGCGGAAGTGAATCGTCTTCCGTCTTAATGTCCTCATCCAGCGAAACCGTGCGCTCTGGCTTCTTGCGCCGCAACTTCATCAACGCTTCGTTGACGGCAATCCGGACCAGCCACGTATAAAATTTCGACTGCTCCTGGAACTTCGCCAGGTTGCTGTACGCCTTGAGGAATGCCTCCTGCACCACATCTTCCGCATCCTCACGGTTCTGCGTAATGTGCTGTGCGATCCGGAAGACGTTGCGATCATACCGGCGAACCAACTCTTCAAACGCGGAGTCGTCGCCCTGCTTGGCCGCCCGCACCAGTGCCAGTTCATCACTGACAGGCTCTTCTAGTTTGTTTTGGATGGCTCCCATTCTCTCGGCGATGCAGTATTTTACGGATAACGAACCGCGGCGCGAAAAAAATCTGCTGTTATTCTACTTGGTAACCGGAGGATTTGCCCAACCGCTTTCCAGTTTCGGCGGGATGCGGTTTACGATAGAGTCGATTTGACAGATGACGCGGTCGAACACGTCCCGACGTACTCTGGGCCAGCCCCACAAGTGCCGTATAATCAGCAGTTAGGGCAGCTCTTTCCGCTGCTATAAGGCGAACGGGCGCGATTCTATAGGGAAAACGGTCTTCAAGCATGGCGGAACCGAATCGGAAACAGAACGAAGGGCAGTCAACTGAGATGGAACAGATCGTAGCCCGCGCCGTGTCTCAAGCCCTTCGCGACCACATCCCGCAATTAGAAGAACAGATTGCCAAACAAGTTTTGCAGGCCTTGCCGGCTCCCGTTAGCGAACCTCACGTTATTGCGCAAGATGGCTCCAGCAGCCTGGTTCAAGCGGTTTCGACGATCCACGCCGGATCTACGCAGAAGGAAGTCTTGCGTGCGCTGTTGGACACTGGAAGCGATCACTGCGCGCGGATCGCACTGTTTGTCGTGAAAGCCGGAGCGGCATCTGGATGGCAAGGTCGCGGCTTCGGCGACGAGGACGCGGTGAAGGATTTCCCCCTCGATTTGAATGCCGCACCAGTCTCCCACACTTATCACAATCGGGTGGCAACGCCGGGAAACATCGCAGAAATGGGCGGACAATTCGTGCGACAGTTCGGCAGTCCGGCCAACGAACAGATTCTGATTCTACCGCTCGCGCTCAAGGATAAAGTCGCTGCACTGGTTTACGCCGACGGCGGCGACACTGGCAATTTGAGGTCCGATGCCCTGGAATTGCTGGTGCTCGCAACCAGCGCATGGTTGGAAGTAATTTCGTTGCGCAAGCATGCGGCGCCCAAGGACGATGGCGACGTCGCAGCGATTTCGGTGGAGCGGGCGGCTCCGCCAGTGCAAACCGTTTCTTCGTATTCCGATCCTTTCGCGGCACACGCGCCCAAGCACATACCCGCCGCTCCGCTCATAGCCGAGCCCGCGGAGGTCATGGAAGTGGCTTCGGCTCGTGCCGCAGCAGCTCCCGCCGTAGCGACTGATCCCTTGGCCGGCCTTTCAGCCGAAGATGCCGACCTTCATCGTAAAGCGCAGCGTTTTGCCCGCCTTCTGGTGGATGAAATCAAGCTCTACAACCAGGCGAAAGTAGCCGAGGGACGGCGCAACAAGGATTTGTACGACCGTTTAAAGGAAGACATCGATAAGAGCCGGGGGACGTTCCAGAAGCGCTACGGCAGCACGGTCGCCGCCAGCGGCGATTATTTTCAGAACGAACTGCTGCGCAGTCTGGCCGAGGATGACCTCTCGATTATGGGGCCTAATTTCCGCCGGTAGCGTTTTCGATTTTTGGCAGTTGCGTCTAAGCGAAAAGTAAAAAGTGGTTCGATCAGTTTCCAAGGGGTGGTGGGTGCTCGCCGCTGCAGTTCTCTGCAGCTCTTTTGGCGCTCTGCGGACTTCGGCAGAGTCGCCTTCTCTATTTTTGTCCGGCTCCCTTCAAGATCAAGCCGAGCCGAAACCGGCTCAAAACACTCCCACCGCTGAAACCAGTACCACAAAAAAAGCTCCACCGAAAAAAGCAACTTCCGCCAAGAAAATGACCACCAAGGCCGCCAAACGCCATTACACCAACGCTCGAAAGCCGCGGACGATCTCTCCCCGCGTCCGCCGCATGCGGCAGGCGTTTGTGGCCTCGGCCAGCCTGCGGCCCATGGCGGAGCAGTTGTTGCAGGATCGCACCCCTCCTGCTTACGCCGGAGTCCAGGCCTATGCCCATGCCCACGCCAAAGAAGACGCGGGAGCGTTGGCTTGGCTGGTCCTCGGCTATGCCCATGTGCTGGATAAAGACTATGCCAAAGCCGTCGATCCGCTGAGCCGCGCCAAGCTTCATGCCGGCGATCTTGGTGATTACGTCGCTTACTATCTCGGAGTCTCTTATCTACAAACGGGACACACGGCGGAAGCTCTCGCGAACTTGTCAGATTTTGGCAACGGACATCCCGATTC
Organism: uncultured Acidobacteriaceae bacterium; assembly: GCA_963760855.1. Taxonomy (GTDB): domain Bacteria; phylum Acidobacteriota; class Terriglobia; order Terriglobales; family Acidobacteriaceae; genus Sulfotelmatobacter. Next base: position 188,671 of record CAVXFD010000014.1, read on the forward strand.
GTTACTGGTACGCGACGCCCAGGTGAGCTATGCGGATGCACTGCTGCTCGAAGGCCAGGCAGCGGAAGCGGCCTCCTTGCTGGAACGGATTCGCGTACCGATCCGCTCCGACGTGGAATTTGCCTTGGGCCGCGCGTATGCCGCGTCCGGGCAAGCCTCAAGAGCCGCTGAGACGCTCGGCAACATTTACTACACCATGCCGGGCAGCGCCGAGGCAGACTCCGCTTATACTGAGTTGAGAAAACTTCCATCCGCTCCCGCTCCGACAACTGCTCAACTGAAGACCCGCGCCGAGGGATTGCTGAGCCGCCGGCGTTATGCGGAGGCGGCAGATGAATATCGCAGCTTGGTCAACGCAGCGGGCCCTGAAGATCGACCGAAGATGCAGCTCGCCTTGGCGGACGCGCTGCATCGCAGTGGCAGGAACCGCGACGCCAAGCAGGTGCTCGATTCGCTGGGCAGTGTGACCGGCGAACTGGACGCGCAGCGGCTGTATCTGCTGGGTCAAGTCGCCTTCGCCGCCAATGACAATGACACCTTCTACCGCACAGTCGACGAATTGCGCCAAGCCGATCCGGCGAGCCCGTGGCTGGAGCAGGCATTACTATCCGCGGCCAACTTGCATCTGGTGCATCACGACTACGACCAGGCCCTCGATGCATTCCGCGAAGCGCAAGTTCGTTTCCCAAATGGCCCGCGGGCTTCCTACGTGCACTGGAAGGCTGCCTGGCTCACCTTGCGGCAGGGCCGCAACGACGACGCCAAGAAAGCCTTCGAGGAGCAAATCGCGCTCTATCCTTCGGGCGGAGAGACTCCTGCGGCCCTGTATTGGCGAGCCCGGCTGGCGGAGGAAGATAACCAGTTCGCCATGGCGCGAGCGTTTTACCAGAAGCTTTCCGATCGCTATCGCAACTTCTATTACGCCGAATTAGGCAGAGAGAGATTGAAGCGTCTTCCTCCCGCAGGTGACGCGACGACCGAGTATGCCTTGCTCGATCGGGTCCCTCCCCTCGATGGCACTGGCAAAGTAACGGACTCAGAACCGCCGGCGGATGAACTCCACGTGCAGAAGGCAGAACTGCTCAGCAATGGTGGCCTGATAGATTTTGCCGTGCGTGAACTGCAAGCGGCGGCGGCAAATGGTGCTGGAAGCTGGGCGCCCGCGGAGACTGCACAATTGTATGTGGAAACTGGACACTACGACCGGGCCATCGAGTACATGAAGCACTCCGCGCCCAACTATTTTGCCCTCGACATTCCTGATTTGCCGAGAAAATATTGGGAGGCACTTTTCCCGAAGCCTTACTGGAACGATCTAAAGCGATTCTCGGTGGCCAATGGACTGGATCCTTACCTTGTAGCTTCGCTGATCCGGCAGGAATCTGAATTCAATCCGAATGCGGTTTCGCGTGCGAACGCAGTGGGCCTGATGCAGTTGCTGCCCAAGACCGGCAAACTCGTAGCCAAGGAAGAAAAGTTGAAGCGGTACAGCGCCAGCCAGCTGTATACGCCATCGGTGAATATGCAATTAGGCACGCGCTATTTCCGCGGCATGGTCGACAAGTTCGGCGGCTCGTTCGAGTACGCGCTCGCCGCCTACAACGCAGGATCCGACCGCGTGGACGAGTGGCTTGCCCAGGGGAAGTATCGCGATCCGCAAGAGTTCGTCGAGTCGATTCCCTTCACCGAGACCCGCGAATACGTTCAGGCGATCCTGAGGAATGCCAGCGTTTACAAACAGCTGTATGGGACGCCGTAGCAGTGCGGTTTTAGGGAAGACCTACCCGCCACGTGTGGAAACCAATTGAGCGGCAACCGCACCATCAAAGAATGTCCTGCGCTGGACCGTGCTCCGCGTCCGGGACCAGGTCACTGCTGATCGGAGCCGGTGACTTTCGTTACGTGACAGGAAGTTATCTCTGCCTGCACTCTGTAACTGCCTGCGAGACTTGAGCAAGCGGTTCGTCCCTAGGATTACGAACCGAATGGGTTGGAGCTTCCCGACACTCAATGAGCAACCTGTGAGCCATAAAGCGATGCCGACATTAGTGGAAGTTCTTCCCGATGAACATACGGCGAAACGACGGAAAGAAGCCGCGGTTGCCACGAGCAACCGGACAAAGAGTGGCTGGAGCTGGTATTTCGCGTTCTTCTTCATTTCCGGATTCTGCAGCATTCTCTACGAACTGATCTGGCTTCGCCTGGCCATGGCGCAATTTGGAGTGACCACGGCCATGGTGTCGATTGTGCTCTCTAGCTTCATGGCGGGATTAGGCATCGGTTCATGGGCCGCTGGGCATCTGGTGCGCAAATACGCGCGGCGTCTCACCTCTCCGCCGCTGCATCTTTACGCAATGGCCGAGTTATTCATTGGCTGTTCCGCCGTAGTCGTGCCCTTGGAATTTCTGCTTGGCCGCTGGCTGTTGGAACATCTGGGGAAAAGCCTGTCGCTGTCGTCATCGGGTTACTACGTTGCCGCCGGTTTCTGGGTCGCGTGCAGTCTGGTTCCGTGGTGTGCGTGCATGGGCGCTACCATTCCCCTGGGCATGTTTGCCATCCGCAGCGACAAGCGTCTTGAGTCGCGACGCTCATTTAGCTTTCTTTATCTGGCGAACGTGCTTGGTGCCGTGGCGGGAGCACTGATTCCATTGCTGCTGATCGAGGTCTTCGGTTTTACCAGCTCTCTGCGATTTGGGATGGTGCTTAATCTCTTGGTTTGCGGGGTTGCCCTTACGATCGCGAACAAGCAGGCTCCGCAAGCGAGCGGCAATGACGACGTCGAACCGGATGCCCCTGGCCAAGCCTTTCCCCCCTTGCGCGAGATGTTCGGAAACAGCACGCTCTGGTTACTGTTCGCCACCGGACTTACCAGCATGGGCATGGAGATGGTCTGGACCAGGGAATACACAATCTATGTCGGGAACCTGGTGTATTCGTTCGCAACCATCCTGGGCGTTTATCTGGCCGCGACGTTTATCGGATCCAGCGTATACCGCCTCTGGAGCCGTCACCACAGCGGCGAGGGAAGTCTGATCTGGTTATTGGTTTGGCTGGCCGCCTTAGTCCCTCTACTTACCGCTGACCCGCGCCTGGAGATTCTTTCGTGGTGGCTGCGCGTTCCCCTGGGTATCGCGGCGTTTAGCGGCCTTCTCGGATTCGTAACTCCGAAGCTGGTCGACCGTTTCTCGGAGGGAGACCCAGACCGAGCCGGAATCGGTTACGCGGTAAATGTCGCCGGCTGCATCCTGGGTCCACTGGTTGCGGGTTTTGTTTTGTTGCCTTATCTCGATGAGCGCTACGCTCTAGTGACGCTTGCTCTTCCTTGGTTGCTGGTCGCTGTGTTGTTCGCTTTATTCCGACAGCCCGGCTCGACAGCACGCTTCACGGCCCAGCGTGCGATCACGTCCATTGTGGTTGTGTTCGCTTCGTTCCTCTTGATCTTCAAGATGCAAGGATATGTGGAACTGTTTCCGGGTGCGCAGGTGCGCCGTGACAACACCGCCACCGTCATGGCGACCGGCCAGGGAATGGGTAAGCGACTTTACGTGAACGGTGTAAGCATGACCTACCTGACGCCCATCACCAAAGTGATGGCCAGCATGCCCCTGGCGTTCCTCGAACGTCCTCCGCAGAATGCTTTAGTCATTTGCTTCGGCATGGGCACGACGCACCGCACGGTATTGTCCTGGGGAATCGATTCCACGGTTGTGGATCTGGTCCCAAGCGTTCCAGCTCTTTTCGGGTACTACCACGCGGACGCCACGCAATTGCTGAAGTCGCCGCGCTCACACGTCGTCGTGGATGACGGCCGGCGGTTTCTCGAGCGAACCACTGGACAATACGATGTGATCGTAATCGATCCACCCCCGCCAGTGGGTGCGGCTGGCTCGAGCCTGCTTTACTCTCGCGAGTTCTACTCCGCTGCCAAAAAACGATTGCGCCCGGATGGCATCCTGCAGCAATGGTACCCCGGGGGAGATTTAGTGACTACCGCTGCCATCGCTCGCGCCTTGACAGAGTCGTTCCCCTACGTCCGCGCATTTATTTCGATCGAGGGTGTGGGCATCCACTACTTTGCCAGCCGCCAGCCTATCCCTGATCGGTCCGCGTCTGAACTGGCAAAACGCTTGCCACCGAGTGCAGCTGCGGACTTGATAGAATGGACCCATTTCACAAACGCCGAACAGATGTTCGCGGCCATGTTAAAGAGAGAAGTTCCCATCTCCAGAGTGATCGCCCTGCATAGCACCGCCCCGGCCGTGCAAGACGACCGTCCAGTCAACGAATATGATTTGCTGCGTACTCTGGGTGCCCGTCTGCATTGGAGTTGGCTAGAAACTTCCCCGGACACTGTATCTCTCTGGCTTTCCGAATTTTTCGGGGGATCGAAACAGTCCTAAAGAACTTCAGGATGGCTGGGCATTCTCGTGGGCGTTCGATTTCGCGAACACGATTTCCAGTATCAAAAGCCCGGCCCCAACCACAATCGCGCTGTCTGCCAAATTGAAAACAGGCCACTGATACTGCTTAACATAGACCAATAAAAAGTCGATCACCCGCCCACGAGCGAGGCGATCCCAGAGATTCCCCAGCGCTCCTCCCATGATCAGCGACAGACCGACGCCGGTAGCGATGTGGGCATGGTGGTTTTTCCAGAGCAAGGCCGAAACCACAACTAACGCGATCGCAGAAAATCCAATGAGCAATCCGGTTTTCCACGGGGCGGTCGAATCGGCGAAGAGGCTGAACGCCGCCCCGGTGTTCTCGGTGTGAGTGAGGCGAAAAAAACCCGGAATGATCTGGATGTGAGAATAAAGGCGAATACGCTGCGCCACGAGGTGCTTTGTCCAACGGTCAAGTAAAACAACGACAACGACGATGAAAAGGTAAATAACGCGCGCAGAGTTCTTGGTCATTCCTGAATAATTAGCCTGCAAGTATCTTACCCTGCTCGAGCCCTGTGCCGCTCGGCTTCACCCAATCGATTCCCTTCCTCTTTTTTCTCAACCCTTCTTCATTTTCATCTATCCGGGGCGTACCGTGTCCATGTATTCTGATGGGCCTTGAGCTGGGCGGCCGCGGATCCCGAACGACGCCCGCTCTCGGTTGTTCTAATTCCTATGTTTGCGATATGGGCTCATGGGTTTATTGAAACGTTGGAAGGGTCGAACTCTGTTATTCCTCGCCGTGGTGGGGCCGGGAATCATTACCGCGAATGTCGACAACGACGCCGGCGGCATCCTCACCTACTCGCAGGCCGGGGCCCAGTACGGATTCCTTCTACTCTGGACCATGATTCCCATCACGCTGGCCCTCATCGTGGTGCAGGAAATGAGCGCCCGCATGGGTGCAGTCACCGGCAAGGGCCTAAGCGACCTGATCCGGGAAGAGTTTGGGCTGCGCATCACGTTTTTGATGATGCTCGGCATTCTCATCACTAACTTCGGCAATGTCGTCACGGAATTTATCGGTATTGCTACCAGCTTGGAATTGTTCGGACTCTCGCGCTACGTGACTGTACCGGTTTGTGCCGTGATCGTTTGGCTGATCGTCGTGAAAGGCCAATACAAGAGCGTGGAGAAGGTTTTTCTCGCTGCCTCCTTCTTCTATATCACTTACATTTTGGCCGGGGCGTTGGCGCACCCAGCATGGAAAGACGCAACGGTCGCCACTTTCAAGCCGCCGTTGCTGTACGCCTTTCGTGATCAGGCATACCTGTTTATGGTGATTGGCGTGGTGGGCACGACCATCGCGCCCTGGATGCAGTTCTATCTGCAGTCCTCGATTGTGGAAAAAGGCGTTACGAGGCGGGGACTTCGTGCTTCGCGATGGGATGTAATTACGGGCTGCATTTTTACCGACGTAGTTGCCTGGTTCATCATCGTAGCGTGCGCTGCAACTCTTTTTGTACACGGATACCGCGACATCAAGTACGCCGCTGATGCGGCGCAAGCCCTGAAGCCATTGGCCGGGCAGTACGCTTATATTCTGTTCGCCGTCGGATTGTTCAATGCTTCCCTGTTTGCGGCCTCCATTCTGCCGCTTTCCACCGCTTATACAGTGTGCGAAGGAATGGGCTTTGAATCCGGAGTGGACAAGAAGTTCAGCGAAGCTCCGTTTTTCTATTGGCTCTACACGCTGCTGATCGTAGCCGGGGGCGCCGTGCTCTTAATCCCGGGCCTTCCGCTGATAAAGATCGCGGTCTTGTCACAGGTGGTGAACGGAGTGGTGCTGCCCTTCGTCCTGATCTTCATGCTGCTGTTGATCAACAAGAAGGATTTGATGGGCGAGTACGTGAATTCGCATCTGTTCAACGCTGTCGCGTGGCTGACGACCGTGGTTATGATCGGGCTGACGATTGCATGGTTCTGGACTTTGAGAGGCGCCGGCTAACGCTGTCGTCAGGTTCTAAACGTCAAGGAAGTCTCCCGGCTGCGAGATCTTTCACCAGGGATGCGTCCGCTTCGAGAAAGTCATACGACGGCAGAGCGTTGGGCGCCGCCCACTGCAGATCGCGAAAGATGCGATTTTCCAACTCGCCGTCGTATTCTCGCACGATGAAAAAACGCAATTCGACCCCAGCGCCGTTCGGATACGTATGCTGCACACGGGCGATCTCATCCCCCACCTTGGCATGAATGCCTAATTCCTCTTCCAACTCACGCCGCAAGGCGTCGCGAGGCTGCTCGCCTTCCTCAATCTTCCCTCCAGGAAATTCCCATTTAAGCGGCATGGTCTGATGTCGGGTCCGTTGGCAAACGAGCAGTTTTCCGTCTTTCTCGATTACCGCTGCGACCACGCGCTTCATAATTCGAAACTCACGATGAAAAACAGCGCGCCCGTCACTTCGATTGCTCCAGCTTTTTGCCCACAAGGTCAGCGCAGAACTGGACGAGTTCCCGGTCCTCAAGTCCGAAAGCGGCCGCGAAGTGACTGTCAATATCGAGTTCGCCTACAACCTGTCCCTCCACGAAAATAGGCACCACAATCTCTGACTTCGTCTCCAGCGAACAGGCAAGGTACCGCGGATCTTTGCTGACGTCGTCGACCACGACCGTTTTCCCGCTAGAGGCGGCAGCTCCACAAATTCCTTGATTGAGCGGGATGCGCGTATGCGGAGTCATTGCCCCTACAAAGGCATCGAGCACCAGCACTGGAGGTTGCGTACCGGGTTCAAGCATGTAAAATCCAACCCAGTTGTACTTGAGCATGCGGTCATGCAAGAGCCTGCAAACCTCTTGCATGAGACTCCTGGCCGCGGGCGACGCTTCGGCAAGGGCCGCGATTTCGTTACGAACTTCTTCTGTTCTGCTGGCCGTGGGCATCAGCAAATCTTAACTCAAGGCACAGGATTCATGTCGATGGAAGATGCCACGCTGGTAATCTGGCGGATACCTTTCGCCCGCTCAAACCGTTCGGGATGAATGGCAAACGCCAGGGCATCCAGCCCCTGAAGCAGCGTTGGAGCCGGGGTGTTGAGATACTCATCTCGGATGCAGTAAACCCGGGAAGCACGTGCGGCGCCAGTTCCCTGCCAGCCACGCTCTGCGATGATTTTGTTGAGGGGCACGCGGTCGCCCGCACCGCACCAGGCGGCGATCAAGACGTCGGGATCCATGCGAGCGATTTCTTCGGCGGAAGTCTTCTTTCCCGGAGTGCCCAGAAACTCACCTCCCGCAGCATCCACCAGTTCCGCAACCCAGGGCTGCGACGAGATCAAGGGCTTGCCCCATTCTTCGCAGAACACTTTCGGCCGCGGTAGCCCCGCGGCACGCACACGAACCTCCTCGATTCGTTGCTCCATACGAGTGATTACGGCTTCGCCTCGGTCGCTGGCACCAACGGCGCCGGCAATTATTCCAATGTCTGTGTAGATCTCCGCCAATGTCTTCGGAGCGAGACCGATGAAGGGCACCCCGGACTTGAGAATTTCGATGACCGCTTTCTCCCGGTAAGGCACAGAAGCCATGACGAGGTCGGGATGGATCGCGTTAATCTGTTCAGCATTAGCCGTCCACGAGTCGGCTAGAATCTTGCGCCATTGCAAGGTGATTTCAGGAACCACATCCGCACAATATTTGGTGCACCCGACTACACGATCGAGTTCGCCAATCTCTGCGAGAATCACGGTCGCGCTTGGCTGCAAACAAGCGATTCGGCGTGGGGTGTGGTTCGGCATGAATACAAAACTATGCTTTGAGGCGACTCAGCCCTACTGTGAGGGCCTCGAGCGCCAAGTGGGCAGCGTGGTTCGAAGCTTGAGGCAACCCGCCGACGGCCGCCGTAATATCCGCAAGCCCCACCTTCCTGGCTTCGTGCAGCGTCTTGCCTGCAACTAACTCCGTCAACGCCGAGCCACAGGCAATCGATGCGACACATCCCTTAGCTTTGAACTGCACCTCAGTAATCCTGCCGCCATTCTGTTTCAGGGTCAATCGCAGTACGTCTCCACAGGCAGGATTCTCAATCTCAGCCGCAGCGTCGGCACCAGCAATCTCTCCCACGTTGCGCGGATTCTGAAAATGATCAATTAATTGTGCGGAATACATTGCCGAGACAATTGTAAACGGCGGACCTTCAATCCATGTCTAACTCCGTGCGCAAGTGCCCTCGGGAAAGTAAATCCGCCAGCCGCGTTCCCTGGCCGTAACCTCGAGGTCAGGATTCGGATTCACGGCCACTGCATCCTTCGCCATAGCAAGCATTTCCGTATCCCAGCGAGAATTGCCAAACGCAGCGTCGATATCTTTCTTGACGATTTCGCGAAGCGCCTCTGGTTTGCCCGATCCCGAGGGTACGCGGATCAGGCGATCGGTCAGGGTCGGGCCATCCACCTCGACCTTGGCCGCAAGGACTCGGCTTTCCGGGATGCCGAAATGTTTCATCCCTGCGCGGATCACCCACTCGTTCGAGGAAGAAACCGCCCAAATCTCGCAGCCGTTTTCCTGCAGAAGGCGCACAAGCTCCCGCATTTCCGGAAAAATCTGCACGACGAAGAACTGATCGAAGAATCGGGTAGCGGCTTCCATGATCCGTGATTCTGCGATCCCCCGGTGCATCGTCACCATCTCCCCGCACATCGTGGTTTCGTCGACCTCACCCCGCCTGTAGGCGGCGTATCGATCTCGCATCGGGCCTTCGAGGGCAGCGTCGACGACGTCTCCCTGTCTCAGTTCCCAATCGAAAAAACGCTCCCCGGCATCGCCGGGCCATAGGGTACCGTCGCAGTCAAACGCGGCGACGCGCGGCTGAAGGCGAAGAATAGAATCGAGAAATTCGTTGGTGACTGGAAGAAATGTTTCTATGGCATTCATCTTACGACGATAGCGTGCCTGCCCGGAAATGCGCAATGCGGGTTGCTCAGGACGAGCGCGCCAACAGTCCGGCATACTCTTCAGGCGTATTGATATTCGAAACTACCAGAGGATCGTCGACGCGCACGTATTGAATGTGCTCCTGATGCTCGTGTTCGATGTCGCGAGCCATCGATGTAGCCGGAACTCGGAGAAACACCTCCATCATTTCCCGGCCGAGCAAATAAGGGTGTCCATGCTTGGCCGAGAACTCAGGGATTACCACCCAGATATTCTGTTCCGAGTTCTCGAAGGCGTCATGCAGAGCCTGGAGAGTCGCAGTCCCGGCCGGAGGGCGGTCCACGAGCGTCACCATCGCGGCATCGCGGCCACGGTTCAGCACTTCACGCAAACCCACTTGCAGAGAACTGAATTGGCCACGTCCTGGATCCGGGTTCACTACAAGAGATGCGCCCTGTGCATAGACCACGGGTGCAAGCTCCTCGGCATTCTTTCCCGCAACCACAACCACAAACTCAGTGGCGAACGAGAGTGAACGGATTGCCGCCGAAAGAAACGTTTCACTCGAAGGTAGTTGGCCAGCAGCGGCAGGCGGCCACGGCAGCAGGGCTTTGTCCCGCCCCATGCGCGAGGAATCTCCCGCAGCAAGAATGATGCCGGCAAAGCTGGCAGCGCGGATCATGCAGCGAAGATAGCAGGAACCACGGGAAACTGTTAGTTCTTAATATCGGATCGACAAAAATTTATTTGTGTTCATCCAGCGCCGCCTTCGGCACATCGCCTGCTTCGGACTGGGAACCACGAGAGTGGAACCAGCTCATGTGAGGCAGATTTGCATTCGCACGCCTTCGCACGGCGATCAACTCCGCCGTGATCGCGATCGCAATTTCCTCGGGCGTGACCGCACCGATGTCAAGTCCGATGGGCGCGTGGACGCGATCAAACAAATCTGCCGGCACACCCTCGTCCTGCAGCGCCTTGAAAATTGCAATTACTTTCCGCTTGGAGCCAATCATGCCGATGTAGCGGGCGCGGGTGTGAACTGCCCAGCGCAGGATGCGCATGTCGTCGCGATGTCCCCGTGTGACGATGACGATATAGGACGTCTCATTGGGATCAAACTTCCGAACGGCCTCGTCAAAATCTAGGACATGAACTTCTTTGGCGGCGGGAAATCGCTCTCTCGTAGCGTAAGAGGTGCGATCATCGCTCACAATCAGGTCAAAACCAGCCTTCGTCGCGATCTCGCAAACGTTTATAGCCACGTGTCCTGCACCAAAAACATAAAGTAACGCTGGAGGTAGCACGGGCTCGACGAAAACCTCCAAAGTCCCGCCACAAACCAGCCCCGTATCGTATTTCGGATCTTGGTTCAGATCAAAGCTCAAAGTCCGAGGCTTCTCCGATTCCATCACCTCGCGGGCCGCTTGCCACACGTCAGCCTCTACGCATCCTCCACCAATCGTGCCAACAATGGATCCGTCGTCCCGCACCAGCATCTTGGCCGTGCGGAACGAAGGAATCGAACCGCGCACATTTACGATGGTGGCGACTGCACCCCGGCGTCCTTCGTGCCGGAGCTGGACGATTTGTTCGTAGATGTCCATGCGACAGAAGAATTTCCTGATTTGATTATCAGTCGGCTAACAGCGGGAGTCAACGGGAGCATGCAAAAGCACGGATCATCACTCCGGTCGATTTGCGCTAGTATCCTTAGACTGTCTGGCTAGTGATAACGGGAGAACTTATGAAAGCAGTTCGCATTCATCAATTCGGTGGCGCTGAAGTTTTGACCTATGAAGACGTCCCCGAGCCGCCGTTGCGCAAGGATCAGGTAATGGTTCGCGTGCGAGCGTGCTCGCTGAATCATCTGGATGTATGGGTGCGTAAGGGGCTACCGGGAGTAAAACTGCCGCACATTCTTGGCAGCGACATTGCGGGCGAAGTAGCGGAAATAGGTGAGTACGTCGGCGGATTTAAAACAGGTCAGCGAGTACTGGTCGCTCCGATGCATTTCTGCGGACACTGCGAGAAATGTGTTGCGGGCCTGCAGAATCAGTGTCGCACTTTCACCGTGCTCGGCAATGGCGTGGATGGCGGGAACTGCGAGTTGATCGCCGTACCTCCAACGAATGTGATTCCGATCCCCGATTCGCTCGATTTCGCTCAGGCGGCAAGTGTGCCCCTGGTTTTCGTCACTGCCTGGCACATGCTTGTCGGACGAGCGGGCATAAGTCCCGGGCAAACCGTGCTGGTGCTGGGCGCAGGTTCCGGTGTCGGCGTCGCAGCAATCCAGATCGCAAAGCTCTTCCACTGTCGCGTGATCACGACTGCGGGCGACCAAGCGAAACTTGCGAAGGGGAAAGAACTCGGCGCGGACTTCGGGATCAACCACTACCAGCAGAAGATCTCCGAGGAAGTGCGGAAGATCACGAATAAGGAAGGCGTCGACATTGTGGTCGAGCACGTGGGCGCCGCGACCTGGGACGAGAGCGTGCGGTCTCTCAAAACCGGTGGCACGCTGGTGACCTGCGGAGCCACCACAGGACCGCAAGTCGCAATTGACTTGCGTCATTTATTTGCGCGGCAATTGTCCCTGCTTGGTTCCTACATGGGAACCATGGGAGAACTGCACGAAGTTTTGAAACATGTATTTGCGGCACGGCTCAAGCCCGTCGTCGACCGCGTGTTTCCCCTCAGCGAAATCCGCGCTGCGCATGAGTATTTAGAGAAGAGTCAGATGTTTGGAAAAGTCGTCCTAAGCATTTAGAAGCTCAGTGATTAGAGGCCAGTGGTCAGTCTGCGGACCAAAGTGACCAATATTCACTGACCACTGGCCAAGTGCTTTTTCAGCGCCTCTTTTTTGGTGGCTTTCCGCCCTTCCCCAGTCTACCGCCCCCCGCGCGAGTATTCGTTCCCCCCAGCCGCGACGTCGTTACTGTGTTCTTGGCGAGGTCGATCACAAAACTGTCAACAACGCTGGCCGCGGGCGTTGCACCCGTCACGTAAGGCGCGGAAAGGTATGTTCCTACAATCTGCGTCTTGCTTACCTCGAACCGAAGAAATCCGAAATTTGTCTGGTCATATTGCTCAAGGGTCAAGCCGTTCGGGAGCGACAGCGGAACCTTTGGGGCCGCTCCATTCACCGTGTGCAACGTGCCGAGTTTGGTGTAACCACCTGCACCAGCCACAAGGTACGGAATCTGAAGCTGGCCGTTCGGCCCCTTCACTGCGCTGGTAAAACGCTGGTAGTTGTGCACGTGCCCCGACAAAATCAGATTGGGATATCGTTTGACAGCCTGAAAACTGCTGGAAAGAATCTGATCCGCCACGCTGCTGCCCGAGTGTTCGGTATCTCCTGAAAACGGTGGATGATGAATGGTCACGATCAAGGCGAGGTTCGGATCGGCGGAAGCCAATTCGCCTTTAAACCAGTCAATTTGGTCCTGATGAATCTCCGCTTCGGTTTCGCTTACGTTGGAAAATAATCCGATGATGGTGGCGAACGGAGTGGTAAAGGTCCAATAAACATTCGGCAAATCCATTTGCGTCCGATTCGCCGCGGTTTTCAGCGAACCCAGCTGCGCGGGATCTTTCGACATGAAGTTTTGCACCCAACCATCGAGCGGGACCTTGTTGGGATCGACTGGTCCGTCCTGGGGATCGTCGGGCTGGCAATCGTGATTGCCTGGAATGGAAACGATAAAGGCTGGATAATCTTTATAGGTTTCGTAGAAGTAAGCACCGTACTTGTCGATATCTCCGGCAAAGTAAATGACGTCGCCCAGATGGTAGTAAAAGGCCGGCTGTTTGCCATCCGGCGAATTCGTGACATCCTGCGTCATGATCGATGCCACGAGGTCCTGCGGACCGGAGTCCCGATAGTCCCCCGTATCACCCACCGTGTGGAATACCATGACGCCGGCCCTCTTGATTCTCGAGACGTCGGCGGCGGGGAGTAAGTGGGACAGATCAAATCGGTAGGGTCTGGGCCCGTTAGGCGGAGGCAGAGGCTGGAAAGGATAATGCGGAAGTTGAATGGCAGCCGCAGCGCGCGACGCCTGCACGGGAAAGTGAGCTTCTGGAATTGGGGGAACGTGGCTTTGCCGCTTGCCGGCGCCCCTTCCCGTGCTGAACGACTGTAGTGGACTCATAAAGCTCTCCTTCGAATTTTGGGGGCCGGGTTAATGGAGTACGCTGCTGTCTTATCGAATGCGCAACGCTTGGATGTGAGTGAGACTGGGCCTTAACTTCTAGGAGGGGAAGACGCGTCTCAGCTTACAGCAGAGAGTTGGATTGTCAAGAGCGCTCCGTGGTTTAGAATGGTTGTATGTCCCGCGAATTGAATTTCGGCCCTTACGTAGATCTCGAGAATGGTAAGAAGGTTGTCAAGGATCTGACCTTCGGCAATCCTACGCCGGAAGGAGTGGTGTTGACCACGCTGGATTCGGCCGTGAACTGGATGCGCAAAGGCTCCATTTGGCCGATGACGTTTGGCCTCGCTTGTTGCGCCATCGAGATGATGTCGATGGGAGCCTCGCGCTTCGACATTGCGCGCTTCGGTGCGGAAGTATTTCGTCCCTCGCCGCGCCAGAGCGATCTGATGATTATTGCCGGGCGGGTTTCCAACAAGATGGCGCCAGTCATCCGCCAACTCTGGGAGCAGATGCCGGAGCCCAAGTGGGTAATTTCGATGGGTGCGTGTGCTACTTCCGGCGGCGTTTTCAACAATTACGCTCTCGTGCAAAGCGTCAATCAGGTTATTCCTGTCGATATCTATGTTCCAGGCTGCCCGCCACGGCCGGAGCAGCTGATCTACAGCATCACGCTTTTGCAGGAAAAGATTCAGAAAGAGCGCGGAACTATCAGGAAAGCCTTCAACCTGACATAAACAGTAGTTCGCTAAATCCGCTTTTTCGTACAGACAACTCCTGAGGGGTAGTTCTTTTGCCACAATTCGATAATTTATCGACTCCCCGCAAGCGATTGCCGAAAAAGAACTTGAGCCACTTAGCTCCCAAAACAGGAACACGCTCCGAAGAATGCGAAACCATTCCTCGCTTTTTTGAATCTAAGGGATTGAGTGTAGGACATAATGGCAGTCGCACGAGGGGCCGAGTTGAAAAGAGTCCCAGCGAATTACTCAGGGTGGAAGGTGCTCTATGGTGGGAAAGTTGTTTGATGCGATCTTCGGCTGCAGGCACTCCCGTTATAGTTTCCCCGTAACTCTCCGCGGAACGGCCCGCCGGCCTCAGGCCAGCGTGTTGACTGGAACCTATGTAGCTTGCCTTAACTGTGGAAAAGAGTTTCCTTACGATTGGCAGGAGATGAAGGTCATCACTTCCTCATCTGAGCGGCGGCAATATACGGCCGCGCTGGCAACCAAGCAAGTTGCCTGATTGCGCCTACAGTTGTTTACCGTGCATGAAAGCAAGCCGCGATAAGAATCGCGGCTTTTCTCGTGCAGGTCCCAGCCATCCGCAAAAATGACCTTAACCCGCCGTCAAGGCCGCCGATGTCCGCTTTTCCATGGGCACAAACTCCCGCGCCTCATGCCCGGTATAGACTTGGCGTGGCCGGGCGATTTTCTGCTCTGGATCTGTGATTAACTCCTGCCACTGCGCGAGCCACCCCGCAGTTCGCGGAATAGCAAAAAGCACCGTGAACATCTCCGGACGAAAGCCCATCGCCTGGTACATGATCCCGGAATAAAAGTCGACATTCGCGTAAAGCTTGCGTTTCACGAAATACTCGTCTTCCAGCGCGATGCGTTCCAGCTCGAGGGCGATGTCCAGTCTCTGGTTGCGCCCCGTAACCTCGAAAACCTGTTCCGCGCACCAGCGAATAATCTTCGCCCTAGGATCGTAATTCTTGTAAATGCGATGGCCGAACCCCATCAACTTGATCCCGCCTTCTTTCACCTTCTTGATATAGGCGGGCACTTTGTCCTTCGTACCAATCTCGTCGAGCATCTTCAACACTTCTTCGTTGGCTCCGCCGTGCAACGGTCCCGCCAGGGCCGCCGCCGCCGAAGCCATGGAAAGGTAGGGGTCAGTTTGCGCGCTGCTTACCGACCGCATCGCGTTGGTGCCGCAATTCTGTTCATGATCTGCATGCAGGATGAACAAGATGTCGAGCGCTCGGGCAATCGCCGGATTGGCAACATACTTCGGCTCGACCATCTTCCACAACATATTCATGAAATTTTCGGTGTAGCTCAAATCATTGTCGGGATACACATACGGAAATCCCACGTTGTGCCGGTAGGACATGGCCGCGATGGAGGGCACTTTGCCAATCAGCCGCTTGATCTGCAGCATACGGTTGGCGGCATCCTGTACATGCTTGGCCTCGGGGTACACGGTCGAAAGCGCAGCCACTGTGCTCACGAACATGCCCATGGGATGGCCGTCGTAGCGGAAGCCTTCCATGAATTTCTTGGTTGTCTCGTGCAGCATGGTGTGGTGTGTGATGTCGTACACCCAGTGCTTAAGCTCGGCCTCGGTGGGCAGTTCTCCAAACAGGAGAAGGTAGGCCACTTCCAGGAAGGTACACTTCTCCGCGAGCACTTCGATGGGATAGCCGCGATACCGCAGGATTCCCTTATCCCCATCAATATAGGTGATGCTGCTGCGGCAGGATGCCGTATTCATGAATGCCGGATCATAGGTCATCAGCCCAAAATCTTCCGGACCCGTTTTGATTTGCCGCAGGTTCATCGCTCGGATAGTGCCATCCTCGATCGGGACGGTATAGGTTTGACCGGTGCGATTGTCGGTGATGGTGAGCGTGTTCTGTGGCATGGAAGTGGAGCTCCTCTACATCGCGATAACGCCAGCGTAATCTACCCTTACTAGCTTTGACCACAGGCGGCTGTGACCCCGATCACGCGGTTCCGTGACCATTGCACATTGCCGGCTCGGCCTATCCCAATTATCCACGTTGGTGGGCCGCAAATACAAAAACCGGCAGCCATGGCCGCCGGTTACCAACCCATCCAGCACCTTAGTTCGACGAATCGTCCCGACGTTTCAGGGTCGGCCGATCGTCGTCAGGATTGCTGTCGCCCGATTTGCTGTCCCCGCCGGCAGAAGTCCGCCGTAGACTGGGTTTGTTCTCGTCTCTTTGATCCAGAACCTTGTGCCGATTCTCAATCGACGCCAGCCGCGCCTTCACATCGTCGAATTCCGATGTGGTCACGACGTATTCATTCTTCGCCGGCAAAATCTTGCGGATCTCCTCTTGGGTCTTCTCAATGCGATCCGGTGTCTGCGGATGCGTATCGAACGTCTTGGCCAGCGTACCTGGTTTCTTCTTCTCCATCGCCTGAATTTTCTCGAAGAAAGAAACGAACGCAGACGGATCGTAACCCGCCCGGTACATATACTCGACTCCAAGATAGTCTGCTTCCGCCTCAAACCCGCGGGAGAATTTCAGAAAACCCAGCATCGCCGCCGGTCCAGCGGCTTCATATGCCCCGTAGCCAATCCCCCCGCCCACAAAAATCAGAGGAATAGTAGCCAGCTGCATCAATGTGCCCCGCGTTTGCTCGCGCGCCAGATGGCAGGCTGCTACGTGTGCAATCTCATGGGCCATCACGCCCGCCATTTCTGCTTCTTCGTCCGCGGCCAAAATCAATCCGGAATTCACATAGAAGAATCCACCCGGCAATGCCATGGCATTCACTACGTCGGAATCGATGACCTTGATGGTGAACGGCACCTGCGCGTCAGAGTTTCGCACCAGATTCTGTCCAATCCGGTTCACATATTCGGTAACCACAGGATCATTCACCAGCTTGATTTGCGATTCAATCTGCTGCGCATAGGACCGGCCCATGGCCACTTGCTTCTCTATGCTGTACCAATTGCCCACGCCGCGACCGCAACCCACATTGCGGTTCCCTACCGCATCCACGTCGGTCTTGGTGCCATCGTGCTTGATCTGGCTATCGTCCTGCGTCGGCAGATTCGCCGGGGGCTGCGCGGGAGCGTTTTGCACGTCAGCCGCTTTTGGCTGTCCTTTGTCTTGATCTGGAACCGGAGCTGGAGTTTGCGTCTGAGTTTGGGTTTGACCCGGATTCTGCGTCTGACTCGGATCCTGACCAGGCTGCTGTGTTTGCGCCACCGTCCAGGGCACCGCGCTGAACGCCGCCAATCCTACTGTGATTGCCAACCCACGGAACTTCATAGGAACTCCTTTGCGACCCACTCTTAACCGGATTATACGCCCCACGCGCACACTCTCGGCCAGAACTTCCGCATTGGTTTAGACGCCCCCGTTCCCCCCTTGGTTATCCAGTTTGAGGAAAGTATTGGGCCCTGGAACGGGCGGATCCCCATAAAGATCGCCGCCGATATCGAATCGCCGGCAGAGCCACTTCGGGCTGGGAGTGCGACTGAGGCAAATTCGCTCGGGGTCGTCCGAAGAACATCACTTCAGTCGTAATACTCCAGCCCCAAGTGCGTGATCAGTTCCTCCCCCTTCAAATGCCGTAGCGTGTTCTTTAGCTTCATCAACTGAATAAATAAATCATGCTCTGGATACAGCCCCGGCACTGTCATGGGCGACTTAAAGTAAAAGCTTAACCATTCCTGGATTCCCAGCCCACGCAGCTCCGAGCACCGTTTCGCCAAATCCGTCAGCAGCACGAGGTCAAGAACGATTGGGGCAGCCAAGATAGAATCGCGGCACAGGAAGTCCACTTTGATCTGCATCGGATAGCCCAGCCATCCAAAGATATCAATATTGTCCCAACCCTCTTTGTTATCACCACGCGGAGGATAGTAGTTAATGCGAACCTTGTGGCACATATTGCCGTAGAGTTCGGGGTAAAGTTCGGGCTGCAGGATGTGCTCCAGCACCGAAAGCTTGGACTCCTCCTTGGTCTTGAACGATCCAGGATCATCCAGCACTTCTCCATCGCGGTTGCCTAGGATGTTGGTGGAGAACCACCCACTCAAACCGAGCATGCGTGCCTTGAATCCGGGCGCAAGAATCGTCTTCATCAACGTCTGCCCGGTTTTGAAATCCTTTCCGCAAATAGGCGCTTCGTTTCGCCGCGACAGCTCGAGCATCACGGGCAAATCCACCGTCAAATTCGGGGCGCCATTGGCGAACGGAACACCTTCCATTAACGAGGCGTAGGCATAGACCATCGAAGGCGCAATGAGTTCGTCGTTCTCGCGCAGCGCCTTCTCGAACGCCTTCACCGACTGGTGCGCTTCACTCGCCTCAATATAAGACTCGGTCGATCCGCACCACATCGTCACCAACCTGCTCGCCCCGCTGGTCTTCTTGAATTCTCGGATGTCGTCGCGCAACTGCTCGGCAAGATCCATCTTCGTTTTGCCCTTTTTCACGTTGGGCCCATCAATCTTTTTTACGTAATTGTGGTCGAACACCGCCGCGCGCGGCGTCACCGACGAAAGAAAAGGCTTCAACTGGTCGAGCATCCTCTGATCGAGTACGCCTGCATTCGAGGCTGCCTCGTACATGTTGTCTTCGAAAATGTCCCAGCCGGTGAAGACCAAGTCATCGAGTCCCGCCAGCGGCACAAACTCTTTGATCTTCGGCGAGCGACCATCGGTGCGCTTGCCCAGCCGAACTGTCCCCATCTGCGTCAACGACCCAATCGGTTTCGCCAACCCCTTGCGGATTGCCTCTACGCCGGCAACAAACGTCGTCGCCACCGCTCCCATGCCCGGAATCATCACTCCCAGCTTGCCTTTGGCCGGCTGGATCGTACCGTTATTTGAAGAACTGCTTTTCGCCTTCGCTTCTGACTTAACTTCAACTCGCGTTGTCTTTGCGGACTTCTTCCGTGTCGCCATATTTTGGCTGCTTCCTCGGTAACAATCTGTATGGATGTGCAAAACGAACATGTTCTCGTATTGGAAGGACTTTGGCAAACGAGAGGAGCCAAACGCGCAGAAAATCAGTTCAACGGAGCAATGTGGACATCGGTTGGATAGCTTCGCAAAACTTCTGTTCGAAGTAACGTTACGGCGGTCACGCCACAGACGTCAATGATTTCCATAGATTTTTTGCGTTGGACTCTAGCGCAAACTTCCTTCATAGTGAAATCACTTCGTAAACCAGCTCTGCAGCCGGTCCCGCGAAGCTGATGTTTGCATGTCGGCCCCGCCGTCGGTATTGCAAGTCTTCTGACCTCGTCGATCTCCACCTCAATCTGAGCCCACGCCATTCGGCCTCGCGTCGGTAGTGTGCTCTTCAGACCAAGAAAAGGAGATTCCAATGAAATCGATTCGCAAGTTCGCCTACGCCGCTGCTTTGACCTTGAGCGCTCTCAACCTTGCACCGAGCCTGGCTTCCGCCCAGGACGAGTCAGGAAGGTTCACGCTGCCGCAAGAGGTGCTTTGGCAGAACGCCTTAGTGCCAGCTGGAGATTACAAGTTCACCCTCCAGTCCGTAGGACCCTCAAAAATGTTAATGCTAAGTAAGCTATCCGGCACGCCTCGGTCGTTCATGTTGCTGGTAAATGATACCGACGTTGCCGACAGTTCCAGGGCCGCAAGCTTGGTCATCGAGTCACGGTTCGGCGAGCGCTACGTCAGCGTCATGAACCTTGCCCAGCTTCAAATGACGCTGCACTTCGCACCGCCCGCAAACTCAGGGAAGGAAGTGGCTGAGATGCACACGGCTTCCGGGGCAAGTTCCGCCCAATAATTCGGCTTCGCGGGAGCAGATACCTGACAGGGATCTGCTCCCGTTTTTTCAATATTTTCTTTGGCTCGACCAACATCCGCGAAATCTCTGGCTGTGGGCAATGACTTACGACGGACCGGTCGCTCGGAAATTTCCCTTCACTTCTTCGCTCAACACAATCGCTTCCGCAATCTCTTTCATCGCTTTGCGCTTCTGTCGGCTCTGGCGCTGTAACGCCAAGTAGGCCTGCTCCTCGCTCAATCCCAGATCGCGCTGCAAAATTCCTTTGGCACGCTCCACGATTTTTCGCGTCTGCAGCTGTTCCGAAAGATTGAAGTTCGCATCTTCCAGTCGCGCCATTTCGATCTCTGCGCCTACCAGAAATCCCACTGTCGAAATCAGCCGGATTTCCCGCCGCCGGTATACATGAGGGTCGCGATGCTGCAGGTTGATCACTCCCACAACCCGCCCGCGGCACATCAAGGGAACGGACAAGAAAGCTTCATAACTATCCTCGGGCAGTTCGTGAAAGAATTGAAACCGAGGATCCAGGGCCGCCTTCTCCGCGACCGCAACTGGCTCTTTGTGCTCAGCCACCCATCCCGTAATTCCCTGCCCAAGCCGCAGTTTCAACCGGTCCACCACTTCCTGATGCCGATTCTTCGAGGCCCGCAGAACCAGATCCTCTCCCTCCAGAACATAGATCAGACAGGAATCGCACTTTACCAAGGCGGAAGCAAAGTCAACCACACGAGTCAACACATCGTGAAAGCCATCCGCCGTTGCCAGCCGATTGCCTATCTCGTGCAGCAAATCTACATGCGAATCTTCAGTGGTTATGAATGAGTCCATGGTTAACAGTATGGACTCTCAAGCGCTCTGTCTAACGTTAAATTTCAATTACAGTCATGCAGAATTTTCCGCCCGATTGTTACCATCATTTAACATCTCTCGGCTATGCCGGGCATCCACATCCCTTCCAAAGAACGCCACCTCACCGCAGAGTACGTCGGGGACACCGAGAAGAGGTTAACTTTCAGTGCGCAGCCCGCAGAAGGCTCCGTTCCGCTCGATCTTTTTCGCGTGCTTGGCGAACTCAGCGGTACAATCTCTTACTTCGAATCCAGGTCCATGGTCTTCACCGGTAAATCCCAATGCCCGTCGAGGATCTCGAACCGCCGTTGCTCTTCCCGCTGAAACGCGTCCTGATCGGGATACATCTGTTTCTGCAGCGCCGCTTCATCGAACGGTTCGTTTGCCAGAGTCGCATTCTTGAAAACAATCGTCACGCGATAATCCCAGCGCCCATCTTCGGTGGTGTGATAGCGCGGCTGATCCATCCAAACCTTCGCGATCCGGCCCATTTCCATTTCCTTCTTCAGCACTGGGTAATGATTCTTCTTGAAGAGCTTCAGAAACTCATCCGCATGCCCCCACTTCGCTTTGTAGTAGTACTCAACCACAAAAGGCTTGTCGGAAGTTGCCGGCGATGCAGACTGGGCACGGACAACCATTGGGAGAGCGATTGCGAAGAAAAGCACAACCGTCAGAACGCGAGATATTCGAATCACGGAATCCTCCTCGTCGATACTCGCTTGTACACTAACAGTACGGAAATATAAATGGCGACGGACGAAAAATAAGGCCAGTGGAAAGCGACGAACAACAAATCCTGAAGCTGTTCGAAGACGGAGACCGAGCTCTG
Organism: uncultured Acidobacteriaceae bacterium; assembly: GCA_963760855.1. GTDB lineage: Bacteria > Acidobacteriota > Terriglobia > Terriglobales > Acidobacteriaceae > Sulfotelmatobacter. The sequence continues at coordinate 210,358 of CAVXFD010000014.1, forward strand.
ATCGCAGCCGATCTCGCCGAGCTCTCCCGCATCTTCGCCGACGACTATGTCCAATACGACGAATCCGGAGAGGCCCACGCCAGAGAGGAAGTACTGAACAATCTCAAGACGGGGGCGGTTCGCTACCTTTCGATGGTCTCGACCGGTCGCCGAATCCGCCTGCTGACCGCTGACGTAGCCATCGTTCACGGCTCGGAGGAAGACGATGTTGAGCAGGGTGGACAGCGTTTTCCTGTCTCCTACATCTACTTGGATGTGGTTATCAAACGTGATGGCAGGTGGCAGATCGTGGGATCGCAACTGGCTAAGGAGGTGTTGTAAAACCGATTTGCTAGCGGCTGGTCGCAGTAGACTGCTCGCTGATCCGATTCTGCCAGTGACTCCACACAAACCAGGCCGCCCCGGCCGCCAGCACCACCATAATGACCGCATCGAACTTGTGAAAATACTTCCCGAGCTCGCGCCAGTTCTCGCCCAGCTTCATGCCCAGATATGCCAGCCCCAGGCACCACGGCCACGACCCCAGAAAGGTATAGAGGTGAAACCGTCCCCGCGGCATGCGCGCCACTCCCGCCGGCAGCGCGATGAACGTGCGAACCACCGGGAGCAAGCGCCCTACAAATACAGCTAGATACCCCCAGCGGGCGAAGAAGCGGTCAGCCATATCAAGTTCGCGCCCGCCCATCAGAATCCAGCGCCCGTAGCGCTCCACCAGCGGACGCCCGCCGTAACATCCAATCTCATACGCCACCAGAGACCCGAGGTTGCAGCCGAGGGCCCCCGCCGTCGCCACCCAAAGCAGCTTGAAGGTCCCCGTAAACACTAGATAACCGGCAAACGGCATGATCAATTCCGAAGGTAACGGAATGCACGCCGATTCAATAGCCATCAACAGCACGATGCCCGCATATCCAGTCGCACTGACCACGGAATTGATAAATACGAAGATGACAGCTAGAAGTCTTTCACTCATGAATAAAACGCTGCCCTCAGCTCTACAGTTCGATTTTCAGCAAGCTCCTCTAAACCCACGGTGGGGTTCAAGAGCTACCAACTAAATTAGTGTATCGGAAATCAGAAATGGAAGCCGTGCTCTAGAACGAGCCGTCCTGGGTGAACGTATAACCGGGCAACGCCGCGCCTTGCGGCGTCTTCGTTACCTTGATGCGGGCGGTCGGCGCGTCGGGAGCCGTAATCCCCGCAGGCCTCAGCATCGCATACTGCGTGAACACTTCGTTGTAAACCTTGGTGACCAAGTAATCCTGACCGTCAGCGTCGCTGCGCCATACCTGCCCGAGTTGGATCGAAGTTACAGCCATAGTAGATTCTCTGAAGAAGGTGCGTTAGGTTCAGACTACCGAGGGACAAGTAGCGAGTCAATCGTTCCTCTGGTTACCGAGGTGTCTGCTAAGATGTTGCCCTCATGCCCCGCGGAAATACGCCCCGTCAACCCGCCCGCACCGGCCGCCAAGATCGCGTAGCGCGGGCGCTCCCACCCGCGAACGCCTCGCCTATAAAACGGCGCGGAAGCAGCGTTGATCGTGGAAGCCAAGGTACTCGTGCGGGGACGGCCGCCCACGGCCGTCCAGCCGGCGCCAAAATCCCGCAAGCTTCGAAAAGGACAAAGCAATCCACCTACGATCCCATCGCTCCCGGCCGCATCGCTCAGATCCTGAAGCGCCTCGACCAACTCTATCCCGATGTCACCTGCGCCCTTACTCACAGCAGCGCATGGGAACTCCTAGTCGCTACAATTCTCTCTGCTCAGTCTACCGACGTAAACGTAAATCGTGTCACGCCGGAGCTCTTCCGGAAGTATCCCACTGTGGAAGCCTTCGCCGCACTCACGCCGGAACAACTCGAGCCCGACGTGCGCTCGACGGGCTTCTTCCGCAACAAGTCCAAATCGGTGGTCGGCGCCGCGAAGAAAATTGTCGCCGATTTCGGCGGCCAGGTACCACTCAACATGGCGGATCTCCTCACCCTGCCCGGCGTCGCCCGCAAGACTGCAAATGTCGTACTGGGCACGTGGTTTAAGATCGCTGACGGCGTAGTCGTCGACACTCATGTGCAGCGTATCTCCCGCCGCCTCGAACTCACCACAAACACCGACCCGCAGAAAATCGAGCAAGACCTGATGCGCATCATCCCGCGCGAAAAATGGATTCTCTTTGCCCACCAGATCATCTGGCACGGACGCAAGCTCTGCATCGCCCGCAAACCCAAATGCGTCGACTGTGCGTTGGAAAATATCTGCCACGCAGCAGACAAAACCTGGAGCACAGTCGAGATCCACAAGAACGCGAAGGCGTAGCGCTCTGTCATCCTGAGCGAAGCGTGCGTGAATCGCATTAGCCCGCAGTCAAAGGATCCACTCGTCCCGCCCGCAGGATGACAATACACCTGCTACACTTTTTCTTCGATCAACGTTCGAGGCTTCGCCCAATGCGCACTTTCGCTCTCTTTGCTATCGTCATAGTCATGAGCACCGTCATTCTCGAAAGCAACGCAGCGGGACAAACTCTGCCCGCGCGGCAAGCTGTCACCGATCCTAAGCAGGTTGCCTCGAAGCCCAACGCGCAAGTCGACCCGCGCAGCCTAACCATCGAAAAACTCTATATGACGCGCCAGGTCGGCCGCTCCACGTGGTCGCCCGACGGCAAGAGCATCGCTTTCATCTCCAACCTGAGCGGGCGCAACAACCTCTGGCTCGTACCTGCCGAGGGCGGATGGCCCGAGCAACTCACGGTGAGCGACCAGCGCCAGACTTCGCCTGCGTGGTCGCCCGACGGAAAATGGATCGCCTATCAATCCGATTACGACGGTGATGAACTCTGGGACATTTTTCTCGTTTCGCCAAAGACCGGCAAGGTCGTGAACTTCACCAGTACCCGTGAGATTGCTGAAATCGATCCCACCTGGTCACCCGACGGCCGCTATCTTGCATACTTGGTGAAACCAAAGACCTCAGCCGCCTATGAAATCGATATCTACGACACTCTCATGCGCGAGCTGAAGCACCTCACTACCAATACTCCGCAGGATAGGGGAAACTACAATCCTGTCTGGTCGAAGGATGGGAAGTTTATCGTCTATACGCAGGAACAAGCCAAGGGCACGGATTCAAATATATTCATTGCGGACGTAGCGACCGGAGCGAGCACGCTTCTGACGCCACATGAAGGCGAGCAGCGCTATTCCACCAACGACGTTTCTCCTGACGGAAAAAACGTTCTTTTCACTTCAAATGCCGCCAACGGATACGAGAATGTTGGCCTGCTGGATATTGCAAGCAAGAAAATCTCCTGGCTCACCCACGACAAGTGGGAAATTCGCGGAGGCGAATTCTCCCCCGACGGCAAGCACATCACCTTCAGCGCCAACGTCGATGGCAATGAAGACATCTACTTGTACGACCTCGCCACCGGGAACTCCGGGACACTACCCATCGCAAAGGGAGTGAACGAACCCGCCGGCGGCCATTCCGCCCTCACTAAAGACGGCTCCCGACTTCTCTATTACCACAACGGCCCCAATGCGCCCGTCGATCTTTGGGTGTATACGCTTGCCACCGGTAAGTCCCATCAAGTAACCCATTCCCTCGTCGCCGGCGTCCGCTCCGACGATATGGTCGAGCCCTATCTCGTGCACTATCCCAGCCGCGACGGCAAGTGGACGATCTCCGCGTTTCTCTACGTCCCCTTCAACATGGCTCGCAACGGGCAGAACGCCGCCATCGTTTACATCCATGGCGGCCCGACTTCGCAGACCATGAATTCGTTTAACCGCTTCATCCAGTACGCGGCCAATCAGGGATACATGGTGCTCGCGCCCAACTATCGGGGTTCCACAGGTTATGGCAAAGAATTTCAGCAGGCGAATTTATTCGATATGGGAGGCGGCGACTTGCAGGATGTGCTGGCCGGCGTCGACTGGATCAAGCAAACCGGTCATCTCGATCCCAAAAAGATCGTGGTGATGGGCGGCAGCTACGGCGGCTATCTCAGCATGATGTCAGTGACCAAGGCGCCTGAAGTCTGGGCCGCGGGAGTTCCGATCGTGCCCTTCGTGAACTGGTTCACGGAAATCGAAAATGAAGATCCCGTGCTGCAACAGTCCGATCTCGCCACCATGGGCGATGTGGTGAAGAATAAAGCTCTCTATGAAGACCGCTCGCCAATCAACTTCATCGATCAGATCAAAGCCCCATTGCTACTGCTCGCGGGAGGACACGACCCACGCTGCCCGAAGTCAGAAACGCAGCAGGTGGTCGACGCTATCAAGAAACGCGGCGGCACGGTTGACTACAAGATCTACGAAAACGAGGGCCACGGCTTCGCCCGAGTGGAAAATCAGATCGATGCCTACCAACGTGTCGCCGATTTTCTTCAGGCGCACGTGCCTCCTGCCGATTGCGGTTGCTCGTTGACGGAATAGTTATGTTCGATTGAAAGACACGGCAGAGACGATAGCCTTCAGCAACCCTGGGATGGTGAACTCTTTCGCTGCAATATCCGCCCGCAAGCCAACCTCGCGCAGCGTCGAAGACGTAACTGGGCCAATCGAGGCCAACCGCATCCCATTTAGGCTAGTGCGTGCCGTGCCCAGCAAAGCCACAAAGTTGCGCACAGTCGAGGAACTAGTGAAAGTCACCACGTGCGGCCGTCGCTCGGGATTTCTCAGCGCTCTCCGCAGCCGCACACGCGAAGACTTCGGCACAACAGTTTCATAAGCTTCCACCACATCCACCTGCGCTCCTGCCTTGCGCAGCTCTTTGGGTATCACGTCACGAGCGACTTTGGCGCGCACCAGCAGCACTCGCTTCCCCTTCACTCGCCGCCGCATGCTCCGCACCACCGACTCGGCCACGTATTCCCTGGGAACGACAGCTACTTTGATGCCGCGCTTCTCGATAGCCTTTTTCGTTGCCGGGCCGATAGCGGCAATACGCAGTTGCTTGAGATTCGTCTTCCGCAGGCGCAGCTTGGCCATCCGCTTCCACATAGCCTCGACTCCATTCACGCTAGTAAGGATGAGCCAGTCGTACTCAGCAAGGTTTCTGAGAGCTGAATCCAAAGTCCTGAACGATTTCGGCTTGCGAATTTCAATGAAGGGAATCTCCAGCACCGTGGCGCCGAGTTTGCGCAATTCACCGGAGAGCGGTCCCGCCTGATGGCGCGCCCGGCCTACCAACACGCGAACTCCAGCAAGCGCGCGCTTCGTCATTGCTGATCCTTGTCTTCCGGACTCCGGCCGAGGCGCTGCTCTTTCATCATGTGCGCCACGCCCGACACGGCTGAATCTTCCGACTTCTCCAGCGAGGCAATTACATTTGCCTGATCCTGACGGGTGCGGTTCTGGCTCAGCTTGAATTTGCCTTCAATGTTTGTGGCTACAATTTCAAATCCCACAATCTGCCGCAGCATGTTCTTTTGATAAGTTGGGCTCAACTGTTCCCATTGCAGACGGTAAGCGGGCTCGAACGTTTCCATCAGCTCATGAAGCATCTGGTGCACGTCCTCCTCGGAGGAGAGGAGGCGCGCGCTTCCATAGACGTGCACCGCCGCATAGTCCCACGTAGGAACACTTTCACGCGCCGTGTAGTTGCTGGGAGAGATATAAGCGTGCGGTCCGTGAAAAATCGTCAAACACTGCGCCTTCTGCTCAAGATATCGCCAGTGTGGGTTCGCCTTGGCTACATGGCCACGAAGAAAAACCTTCTCTTTGTCCTCACGCACAAACAGAGGCAGATGCGTCGCAAACGGCCCAGCATCAATGGTGGAGATCAAGATGGCAAATGGATTCGCACGCATGAATGCGATCGCATCCCCATCGTGTCGCAAACGAAAATGCTCAGGAATATACACAGCCTAGCTTTCTTGCTTTCCTACCGAAACCTCTTCTTTCTTTCGCACGTGCAAAACTTTCTCCACCTCGGCAATCACCACCCCTGCCTCATCTTTCACTTCCACTGAAAAAACCGGCTCATATTTCGGCAGCGTCTTCAGTTTCTCGCGGATGTCGTCAATCTGGCCATCTGACAAACGAAACTCCGCCCGCACCGTTCCCTTCCCCGGCTTTCTATAGCGGATGCTCGCCGCTTTGTCCCACACGATGTAATCGCGGCCCAGGTTCGCCATCAGCATCAGCATATAGAAGGCGTCGGTCATGGCGAAAAGCGATCCGCCGAAGTGCGTGCCCACGTAATTCGCATTCCAGAAGCGCATCTTCATCTCGACGTCCACGGCCCTCATGTCGGGCGCGATGTGCTTGACCTGAATTCCGGCACCCAGGAATGGCGGCCAGAAGTTGATCCAGCGGCGGAGAGCACGCGAGCCCTTAGTACCTCCGAGAAATTGCAGGAGAACGCTGCCGCTCTTCATGCTCAATCATGATACGGGATTACAGTTGCGGAGGAACGGCCAGTCCGCGTCCGTAGACGGCCTCAAGGATTTCGTCCCCGCCGCGGCTCAGCAGTGTATCGCCAACGTCGTTGCCCAATTGTTCGGGATGGTTGAGATCACCATCGCGCGATTCGCGTAGGAGCTTCGAACCGTCGGGATCGGCGACGATAGCTTCGAGATGCAGTTTGCCGTTTCGCATTTCGGCAAAAGCGCCAATCGGAACCTGGCAACCTCCGCCCAGGCGATTAAGCAACGCGCGCTCACAGGTAGTGGCGGCACGCGCGGAAACGTCGTTCAAGAACTCAAGATGTTGGCATGTGGCGGCATCGCCCAGCCGGATTTCGATACCAAGCGCTCCCTGCCCCGCAGCCGGGCACATGATTTCCCCAGGGATGATCTGCTTGATCAGTTGCGTCTTGCCCAAGCGTTTCAGTCCCGCTGAGGCCAGGATGATCGCGTCGTATTCGCCTTGTTCCAGTTTGCGCAGTCGCGTATCCACGTTTCCTCGTAGGGGATGAATATCGAGATCAGGCCTGATAGCTTTGAGTTGCGCCTGCCGCCGCAAACTGGATGTGCCGACCCGTGCGCCGTGGGGAAGGTCTTCAACCTTCGCATAAAACCGTGAGCAGAAGGCATCGCGCGGATCCTGCCGTTCCGTGATCGCGGCGATTTCGAACCCCGGCGGTAGCTCGGTGGGCAGGTCTTTCAACGAATGCACGGCGAGATCGACGCGCCCGGCGGCAAGGGCTTCTTCAATCTCTTTCGTGAACATCCCCTTGGTGCCGACCATGGCCAGCGCGACATCGGTAATCTTGTCGCCGGTCGTGTGGATGATTTCGATTTCAACTTCGTGGCCGCGCGCGCGCAGCAGCGCGGAGATATGATTGGCCTGCCACAGGGCAAGCTGCGAACCGCGCGAGCCGATGCGAAGTTTCGCCATCAGTGGCGCGTCCCCATTTCTTTGTTCTCGTTCGCGTCCGGCGCTGACGCTTCCTTGTCCTTCTCCCGCAGATTAAATAGCCGCCGCACCACATCGATCACCGTGGTGGCCTCCGCCTCCCGTGCTGCTGTCTTCAGCGTGGTGATCGGTGTATGCATAACTTTATTGATGATGCCGCGGGTCAGCGCCTCAACTGCCATTTCCTGATCCGGTGTCAATGCGCCCATGCGGCCGCGCACGCGGTCGATTTCCGCCTGGCGGATGGTTTCCAGATGATCCTGCAAGGAAACGATGGTAGGCACTACGTCGAGCGTGTGAGCGCGGGCTTCGAATTTTTCAACCTCGCTGGCAATGATCGCTTCGGCAAGCTCGGCTTCCTTTCGGCGATCGGCGACGTGGCTGCTGACGGCCTGCTGCAAGTCGTCGATGTCGTAGGCAAAGATGCCGTCAAGCTTGGCCATCTCCGGTGAAACGTCGCGCGGTACCGCGATGTCGATGAAAAACATCGGACGGTTCTTGCGGCGGGCCAGAAATTGCTCGCCATGTTCGCGCCGGAAAATCGCATGCGGTGCCCCGGTTGAGGTGATGACGATATCGGCGCGGTCGCAGGTATTGTAGAGGTCATCGAACTTGATGGCCTGACCGTTAAATTTCTGCGCCAATCCGATGGCGCGATCGTAGGTCCGATTCGCCACGAAAATCGAAGCGCACCCGTGAGCCATCAGGTGCCGAGCTGCCAATTCGCTCATCTTCCCAGCGCCAACAATGAACACGTTCTTGCCCTGCAAAGTACCGAAAATCTTCTTCGCCAGTTCCACCGCAACCGAGGCGATCGAGACCGAAGAGGATCCCACTGCGGTCTCGCTGCGCACCCGCTTCGCGACCGCAAAAGCACGCGTAAAAAGCTGGTCGAGCTGCCCCCGCACCGAGCCCACAGCACGGGCGGTGGCGTAAGCCTCTTTCACCTGCCCCAAAATCTGAGCCTCGCCGACCACCATCGAATCCAGGCTGGAAGCCACGCGAAAAATATGTCGCACCGCGTCTTTTTCCCGAAACTCGTATAAGTGCGCGTCCAGCTCTTCCGCCGTCAAATGAAAATAATCATGCAGAAAACCGCGCAGGTCGGCCGAGCCGTTGCTGGTGTGGGTCACCAGTTCCACGCGATTGCACGTGGAAATGATCATCCCTTCCTCAATCCCAGGGTGCGCTGTGAGATCGCGGCAACAATCGGGCAGGCGCGACTCCGGGATCGCAAGGCGCTCGCGCACTTCGAGCGGCGCGCTCTTGTGATTCACGCCAATGAGCTGATATCTCATGAGGCAGCAAACCTGTGGATCGTCGAGAAATAATTCGCGGCCCAGGCCACGATGGCTGCCACAAACGCAAAAGTGGCTAGCACCGCGGCCCGGCGTCCGCGCCACCCCGAATTCCAGCGGACGACCACCATGATCATGTACACCACCCACATCAAAATCGACAACAGAATCTTGGGATCCTCAAAATCGATGTGTCCATAGGTCGACATCGCCACGATCGAGCCCGTGATCAGCCCAAGCGTCATGAACGGAAACCCCAGCAGCAAAGAGCGATAGCCGATCTGGTCGATCACTTCCAGCGCAGGCAGAAATGAAATCAGGCTGCTGGGCTTCTTCGCCTTCAGCCTCCGCTCTTGCAGCAGATAGAGGAGGCTCGCTCCAAAGCTCAGCACCAGCGCGGCGTACCCCGTAAAGATCAGGATGATATGCGCAATCAGCCATCCTTTGTGCTGGACGAAAGATGTCAGCAGCACCGGCTGCTCGTCCAGGGCAGCAACAAAAGTAAGGAAGAACACGATGGGAAAGACCACCACCCCGGGCGAGGTCGTCTGGTAGATCGCATAGATGATCATGAAAAATGTCATCGAAAAGAAGGCCAGCAGAGACTCCCCGTTGTGTACCGATGCCCATACGACGTGACCGGAGAGGAAAAGCTCAACCAGCGAAACAAAATGGAAAACCATGCCCATGCTGGCGGCATGCAGCGCGATCCGGCTGAAAAGCTCGCTGGTACGGCTGAGCGCAAAGAACGCGTAGATCAGCCCGATGAAGTAACAAGCCAGCGCAAAGCGCAACCAAAGTAATGCCATAGGCTATGTAAGTATCAGAGTCCGCTCAGTTTAATATAAGCGCGAACGAGCTCGTAAGCGTTGTTCTCGAACCCCAGCAACCCCATCCCTTTCCACGCATTATATTCTTCACAAAGAACGCGCAGTCGGGAAACGCCAACGATCACCAAGTAATGTGATCTGGATCACAAAGCAGATCATTCCACTCCCAAGCTAGCCAGCGTTTCCTCCAGAACACCCTGATCTATCACCAACCGCCGTCCCTCTGACTTCACATCCTCCAGTTCGTCGAAGGCACGGAATAAGCGAAGCTTGGCCGCAGCGTACTGTTCCGCATCGGTCAGCAAACGCCCATGAACCGAGGACCAAGCGTTCACCGATCTTTCCGGCAGGAACACACTAACGGCGTAGGTAAGCTTGCGATCGGAGGTGACATCGAAAACAAACTCAGTGGCCGGAGCTTCGGGATCCTCGGCTAGCGCTCCCCTTCTCCCCACAAAGTAGTACTGGTAAACATATCCCTGAGTGCCGGCGTAAGTCTTCAGCCGCCGTAGGGTCTTATCGGGACACATGCCGACATTATGAACGGTCGCCCGAGGTTTGTCCCCCCGGCCCACCTGCTTGAGAAATAGTGGGGCGTACCTAAGGTTCACGTCGGCCCGAGCTCGCACTAAAGTTTCTTGCCCCGATCCGCCGATATCCTTCTTGAAAGACTTCTTTCGTCATGATGGAACACTGGCATTGGATCGCTCTTGGCGGGCTAGTCCTCGCTGTCGTTTGCCAGGAGATTCGCGTTTACTGCATTCACAGAGAGTCGAAAAAGCGTGAAGAATTGTTCCAGATCGTCACCGAAAACGCCGCTGACATGATCGCCTTGGTGGACGTGAAAGGCAATCGCCTCTATAACAGCCCCGCGTACAAGCGGGTGCTGGGCTACTCCGCAGCGGAACTAGGCGAGACTTCAGCCTTTGACCAGATCCACGCCGATGATCGATTCAAAGTTCTAGAAGCCGCGCGCGAAGCGCGCAGCACCGGAGTCGGCAGAAAACTCGAATACCGCATCCGTCATAGGGATGGCACCTGGCGAATTCTCGAATCGATCGCCGGTACCATCCGGAACGAGAAGGGTGAAGTCGCGAAACTGGTCATCGTCAATCGCGACATCACGGAGCGCAAACGGGCAGAACAGCAAGCCGAGCACAATGCCTTTCATGATAATCTCACCGGCTTACCCAATCGGCGTCTTTTCCTGGATCGGCTGCAGCAGTTATTTGAGCGAGCCCAACGCAGCCCCAATCGCCAGTACGCCGTCTTGTTCGTCGACCTGGATGGTTTCAAAGCATTCAACGACACCATGGGCCCCGCCGTCGGCGATCAGGTGATCATCGAGATTGGCCGTCGCATCGAAGCCAGTCTTCGAGACGAAGACACCGTTTCGCGTCCGCAAAATCATCCCGCTGCCAAAAATGCCGTTCTCTCCCGGCTGGGCGGAGACGAGTTCACCATTCTGTTGGAAGACGTGGCCGATCCGAGTAACGCGATGCGAGTCGCTAAGCGGATTCTCTCCAACATCGCGGAACCGTTCCTCGTGGAAGGTCACGAGGTGCGCACATCCTCCAGCGTCGGGATCGCTGTGAGCGCCACCACGCACGCACGCGCCGAAGATCTGCTGCAGGACGCGGACGTTGCCATGCGCCGCGCCAAAGCCTTGGGCGGGTCGCGCTGCGAGGTGTTCGATGAAGCCATGCACAGGCGTGCCGTGAATCGGCTCAAACTGGAAGCTGAGCTACGAGAGGCCATCGAGCACCAGCAATTTCGGGTCTACTACCAGCCCATCGTGCAACTTGCGACGAGAGAGATCACCGGATTCGAGGCTCTGCTTCGCTGGCAGCATCCCGACCAAGGCCTGATTTCGCCCTACCATTTCATCGATGCGGCCGAGGACACGGGATTGCTGTCCGCCGCCGGACACTGGCTCATACTCGAGGCTTGCAAGCAGTTGCAAGACTGGACGAGCGAGCATCCCGCCATTGCCGACGTAACCATCAGCGTGAATCTCTCGGCCAAGCAATTCGCCGATGCCCGCTTTGTCAACGAACTGCAAACCGCGATCCGCGAGACTGGGGTGGAACCCTCGCGCCTGCAACTGGAGATGACGGAAACTGTAGCGGCTACCGATCCTAAACTAACCGTTACCGTCCTCTCTTACCTGAAGCACATGGGAATCGGAGTGATCTTGGACGACTTCGGAACAGGAAATTCTTCTCTTAGCGGATTGCGGCGGTTTCCGGTGGAAGCCTTGAAGATCGACCGGGCCCTGGTGAGCGAAATGCTGTCGGACCGCGGAACTTGTGACACAGTAGAGCTCATCATTCTGCTGGCACACAAGTTGAAGTTGAAAATTATTGCGGAAGGGATAGAAACGGCAAAGCATCTGGAACGCCTTCGCGACTTTGGTTGCGACCTTGGCCAGGGATATTTCTTCTCGCCTCCGCTCGAGCCAACAGCGGCCAGCAAACTCTTAAGCGAAGGCAACGTGGCTTCGCGCGCAACTGTCACCGGAGCGTAATCGGTAAGGTTCTTGCTACGCATAAGTCTTCAGTTTTCACTCTCTTATCCTTCTTCACAGTGTCTATACTCATCTGTCCGGTAGACATCAGTGCTCAATCCAACAGCCAGGCACATGCGTCGCGCGAGCTGGGTCGTCAGCGGTCTAGAAACCGGCGTCGCGCTCTTCATCCTCGGCCTGACGCTCCTCTGGCTCAACCCGTTCTGGCATTTTGATGAAGGCGGCTTTCTCGATTGGCGGGTACACTGGTGGAACGCTGCGGCTGAAATACTTGCTGGATCCGGCTTTTTGATAACAACTTTGGCTTTGATAGGAGCGATGGCCGTTATCGTGTCGCGTCTGTCAGGCCGGCGCTCTTGGCCATACGCCGTAGCCGCTTTGCTGGTGGTCTGCACTCTGGTATGGGTAGCTCCTGAAGGCTTCACCCGAAGCCTTGAAGCCCATTTCGAATGGAATTCCGCGGACGGCTTCAACGTTTTTCGCCTACAGGCCTGGGACGAAGCTGCCGGCACTTGGCACCCAGCAGGAAGTTCGGCATTGCAATCGATCGTTCAAGTCGAGATTCAGCCTGTGTTGCACAATTATTTCAAACTCAACGACTGGCAGAAGATGAATGGCGATGTCAGCGTCAACGTAACCAAAATAATTCCCATCGCCTGGCCAGTGGCGCTTGGAAGCGGCGGCGATACCCTCGAGGATCCTGATGAAACGCTTCTCATGCGGGCCGCGGTACAAGGCGACTTGAAAATGGTACAGCAGCTGCTGTCGGAAAGCACGGCTGCCAACGTGAACGCTTTAGACCAAGGCGGCCAGTCCGCTCTTATCCTCGCCTGCAAGAATCCCAAGGCAAATCCCGATCTGGTGAAAGCCCTCATCGCAGCCGGTGCAAACGTTAATCTCCGCAGCCGGAACGGCTATACGGCCCTTACCTGGGCTCTCTCTCGAAATAACAATGAAGTCAGCCGGTTATTGCGACGCGCGGGCGGCAGACCTTGAGGACGCCCGAAATCACAGGGAAGGGCAGGGTTGTCAGCCCCAAGGCCGTCAGCAAGAAAATGTTAAAATAGTCGGAATACATGTCTCCGAAAAACCTCACTATCCCGCTCCTCAGCGACAAAACCACTACTTTCGGGGCGGAAAACAATATGCAGATGGCTCATCCAACAAAAGTCGGGTTCATTAGCCTGGGATGCCCCAAGAACCTGGTCGATAGTGAAGTGATGATGGGACTTCTGGCGCGAGCCGGCGCCGAAATTTCACCTCGAGCCGAGGATGCCGACGTCATTGTGGTCAATACCTGCTCGTTCATCGAGAGCGCGCAGCAGGAATCGGTCAATACGATTCTGGAAATGGCCGGCCATAAGACCTCAGCTCGCGCGAAGAAACTGGTTGTGGCCGGCTGCCTGGTCGAGCGCTTTCGCGATGAGATCCGCAAGCGCATTCCGGAGGTGGATGCGGTAGTTGGCACAGGAGAGTTGCACAACATTCTCTCAGCTTCTGGGATCAGCTCGGTTCCGGCAGAAAACAATTCTCCGTTCGTTGTATTGACTTCGCGAGCCGAAGGCGATGCACGGGCAGCGCATGGCCGATTCTCTCGCGGACAATGGGACGGCGCAATCGCGGATCTGCCCAACTATCTGTACGACGACGAGACCCCCCGCATTCTCGCTACACCGAAATCCACGGCTTACATCAAGATTGCGGAGGGCTGCGACCATCCCTGTACGTTCTGCATCATTCCGCAGTTGCGCGGGCAGTTTCGCTCGCGCCGGTTCGAGTCGGTCGTGGCTGAAGCCGAGCGACTGGCGCAGAGTGGAGTGCGCGAAATCACCTTGATCGGGCAGGATACGACCTGCTATGGCGAAGATTTCGGCCTCAAAGACGGCCTGGCGCTGCTCCTGGAGAAACTAGCGAACATTGAAGACCTACGCTGGATTCGTTTCCTCTACGCCTATCCCAACAAGATCACGGGCAAACTTCTAGAGACCATTGCGAGCCACGAAAAGATTTGCTCCTACATGGACGTGCCTTTGCAACATGCTTCGCCGACCGTGCTGAAGCGGATGAAGCGCGGGGGCGGAGCGGAAGTATTTCTAAAGTCGATCGGCAAAATGCGGCGAGAGATTCCCGACCTGACCTTGCGAACTTCCTTCATCGTGGGCTTTCCGGGCGAAACTGAGCAGGAGTTTGAAGAGTTATGTGACTTTGTTCGCGAAGCCCAATTCGATTGGATGGGAACCTTCTCTTATTCCGATCAGGATGGGGCCGCGGCGTATGGATTAGATAAAAAGCTTTCACCGCGCGAGATCGAGCGACGGCGCAGACACCTGATGGGAATCCAGCGTCAGATCAGCAAGAAGGAAAAGAAGGCGCTAGTGGGTCAGGAGTTCGATCTGTTACTGGAAGGAATGTCAGAAGAGACTGATCTTCTCATGGAAGGCCGCACTCCGATGCATGCTCCCGAGATTGACGGCAAGGTCTTCATCAACGACTTTCCCACAGAGACGACTCCGCAGCCGGGCGAATTTTATCGTTGTCAGATCGTTGAAGCCCACGATTATGATCTGGTAGCAAAGATTCTGTAGTTGGCTCCGAATTCTGGCGCGACTCAGCGGAGCCCGGGACTTCCCCCGACCATGCCTCGCAAACGTACTCTCAAACTCCGTTGCCCGATCTGCAAGAAAGCCGTCAAGAGTAGCGATCCAGAGTTTCCCTTCTGCAGTGAACGCTGCCGTACGATCGATCTGGGCAAATGGGCGAGCGGAGCTTATGTGATTCCGTCGCAAGCCGTGGAGGCGGAGGAGCAGATCCGAGAGAGCACCCCCGAAGATCGGGATGAAGATTCGTGAAAAACAGCTCTGATACCGCAGTCACGGGACCCGACCCTAGCGCCGCCGTCCCGCCGGCAGTCTCTTCGGCAAGCGCGGGGCAGGCTGCAGGAGCGTCCCGCCGAACTCCGCTCTGGGCGACTCTGATCGCCACCTTCTTCGGTATCGGGCGCCTGCGGCCCGGGCCGGGGACTTGGGCATCGTTGGCAACCGTTCTGCTGTGGGCAGGGCTGGCCCACCGTTTCTCGCCTTCGCTGCGAACCCCGGTTGCACTCACCCTCGCTGTGCTAATCACGCTGATCGGCATTCCGGCAGCGACACGGGTTGCGAGGGGAACGGGCACGAAAGATCCTCAGTTCGTAGTGATTGATGAAGTCGCCGGTCAACTAGTGGCTCTGATCGCCGTGCCGCTCGCCTGGAAATCTTTTCTGGCGGGCTTTATTCTTTTTCGTGCCTTTGATATTGTCAAGCCGCCGCCAGTGCGACAATTGGAAGCGTTGCCGGAGGGCACCGGTATCGTGCTGGACGATATCGCTGCCGGTCTGTACGCTCTGGTTGTTGTGCATCTCTTTCTACACTTTGGTCTTCTAAGGTAGTGCGAGTGTTTTCCTCATGGGATTTTCCGATCGCATCCTCGGCAAGAAAAACGTGAATGGCGGACCTCACATCGAGTCGGTATCGCCGGTGCTAGCGCTGGCCGGTGGCGAGGTCCGCATCGCGGGATCGGGATTGCGCCCGCAACAGTGGGAGCGTCCCCGTGTTCGATTTGGCGAGGTTGAGGGTGGAATCGTTATCAGCTCCGACTCATTCCTGGTCGCGCGCGTTCCCGAAGGCGCAACTTCCGGACCTGTCGTCGTGGCCACGGATGGTCATGTAAGCAATGCCCAGACGGTCAAGGTGGCAGTCCCCGTTGCCGAGAATCTGCATCCGGTAACCAATCCGGCGCTCGACGCGCAAGGCAACATCTATGCCACGTTCTCCGGTTCGCGAGGCCAGAAAGTTCCGGTGGCGATCTTCAAGATTGACACTAATTACACCGTGAAACCTTTTGTTGCGGAGATGATGAACGCGACCGCCATCGCCTTCGATCGCCAGGGACAGATGTATGTTTCCTCACGCCACGATGGCGCCGTATATCGCGTGGCGGCAAATGGAACCATGACCACGTACGCCGAGGGAATGGGAATCGCTACCGGCATCGCTTTTGATCGTAATCAGAATCTCTACGTTGGCGACCGCAGCGGCACAATTTTCAAAATTGGCCGGGACCAGCAGGTATTTGTCTTTGCTACTCTGGAGCCGAGCGTTTCGGCCTACCACCTGGCCTTCAGCCCACAAGGCGACCTATTCGTGACCGGGCCAACCACATCGAGTTTCGATTGCGTGCACAGAATCGATCCCCATGGAACGGTGCAGAAATTCTTCCGCGGGCTGGGACGGCCGCAGGGCTTGGCTTTTGACTCTTCAGGAAATCTCTATGTGGCGGCTTCGCTGTCCGGAAAACGCGGCATCGTGAAGATCACCCCCGAAGGCAACGCCAGCCTGGAGGTGGCAGGTCATGGTTTAGTTGGCCTCGCCTTCGCTCCCGCACGAAGCGTCATTCTAGCCACCACGGATGCCGTGCATCATCTTTCCTGGAATATTCAGGGGTTGCCGCTTCTGCCGGAGTAGCAGCGAGGATCTCGTCCCGCCAGTTCAGGCTGGTCCCATCTGCCGCTTTTTTCATTTACACTTCTACCCGTGAACGCCGAGATCATCGCGGTTGGCTCCGAGCTGCTGACGCCTTTCCGCACGGATACAAACTCCCTTTATCTCACTGAGCAACTGAACCAGTTGGGTGTCGAAGTCATCTTCAAGAGCGTAGTCGGAGACGATCTCGGGCGTCTGGTTGCGGCCGCGCAGCACGCCCTGTTCCGCTCGGAGATTGTGATTTTTAGCGGCGGGCTCGGACCCACGGAAGATGATCTGACTCGCGAGGCTGTGGCGCAGGCTCTTGGCATTGCCTTGAGGCGAGATGAAGAGATTCTCGACCGTATTGCGCAACGTTTCGCCGCCCGAGGTTGGAAAATGTCCCCGAACAATGCCAAGCAGGCCGATGTGCTTGAGGGAGCGACCGTGCTGCTGAATGCCAACGGAACCGCACCCGGACAATGGGTCAGCGGCAAGTTCGACGGCCGGCAAAGAATCGTCATCCTGCTGCCCGGGCCTCCGCATGAGTTGAAGGCCCTGTTCGAGACAGAGTGCCGGGAGCGCTTGCGCGCCAAGGTGCCGACGGCGTTCCTGGCAACGCGAGTGTTGAAGGTCGCCATGCTGGGAGAATCTCATGTCGACGCCCGCGTGGCGCCCATCTACAAACGATTCGTCGACGTCCAGACCACAATCCTGGCGGGAGCGGGCGAGATTCAGCTGCATTTCACATCGCGAGCTGAGACTGTGGAAGCGGCGCAGGCGAGAGTGGACGAGGTAGCCAACGCGGTTGAGGAAGAACTCGACGACGCTGTGTACTCACGAGATGGACAATCCCTCGAGCAGATCGTCGGCTACTGGTTGCAGATGCGCAATGCCACCGTTGCAGTTGCGGAATCGTGCACTGGTGGCCTGCTTGGCGAAAGAATTACCTCGGTGGGAGGTAGCTCGCGCTACTTCGCTGGTGGCGCCATCGTCTACTCCAATGCCGTAAAGACCGAACTGGCAGGAGTGCCTGCCGACATGATAGAACGCCATGGCGCCGTAAGCCGCGAAGTCGCAGCTGCGCTGGCGGAGGGTATTCGCTATCGGTGCGAAACAACGCTCGGCATTGGCATCACCGGTGTGGCCGGGCCCGCCGGGGGAACGCCACAAAAGCCTGTCGGATTGGTCTTCCATGCGTTGGCCGGCGATAGCGGAACCGAAGTGATTGAGCGAAACTTCCCGGGCGACCGTAAGCGCATCCGCTGGTTCGCCACCACGCTGGCGCTGGATATGCTGCGAAGGAAGTTGATGTGAGGACTGCTCTTGGCTGCTAGCTGCTGGCCGGAAGCTAGAAGCCTGGTGCCAGAAGCTTTTTTTATGCGCCTTTTCGTCGCACTCGATATTCACAATGACATCCGCGGCCGGATCACTCGCTTCCTTGATGATGTGCGTGAGTTTGCCCCGAAGGCGCGATGGGTGCGACCGGAATCGCTGCACGTCACTCTGAAGTTCATTGGAGAGAAGTCTGAAGGCGATGCCGAGAAAATTAAACTGACTCTCGCAACCGTTGAAGCGGCTGCCATTGAAATGAAATTCAGCGGCTATGGATTCTTTCCAGAAGCACGGGCGCCGCGCGTATTCTGGGTTGGAATTGAGGCAGACTCACAACTGACTTCTCTTGCGAAAATGATTGATGATGGACTATCGTCCCTTAACATCCCGAAAGAAGAACATGCTTTCAACCCGCATCTCACGCTGGCACGGGCTGGGCGTGGATCCGGTTCGCCAGGTTGGCGAAAAGGTAACGGTCCCAATCCCAGCTTTCAGCGTCTGCAAGAAAAACTGGCGGCACAATCTGCACCCGACTTTGGGGCGATGACCGCGCGCGAGTTTTTCCTTTACCAGAGCCAGCTCGCAGCCGGCGGGTCAAAATATACCAAGCTTGCGAGATTTGAGTTGCGCTAGCGCGTCAGGCGAATTCTAACCAAACTTGCCAACGATCCTCACTGTCGCCGCCTTGAGCTACCTGCTGGGCTCGATTCCCTTCGGGTATCTGCTGGTTCGCATCTTTCGCAGGGAAGACGTGCGCCAAAGCGGTAGCGGGAACATCGGAGCCACAAATGTCTCCCGCAAATCGCCGATACTGGGAGTCTTCACGCTGTTGCTGGACGCTTCGAAAGGAAGCGGCGCGGTCGGGTTGGCGTGTTTCATCTCGCCCCACATTGCCGGGGGCACTCTACCCTATCAGCCGATGGCAATGGCCGGGCTCCTCGCTGTTGTTGGGCACATCTTTCCGGTCTGGCTGAAATTTCGCGGAGGCAAGGGAGTCGCCACAGGACTGGGATCCTTCGTCATGATCGCTCCAAAAGCAGTGCTGGTAGCCGTTGGTATCTTCCTCGTGGTAGTGGCGGTCTCTCGGTATGTGTCGCTGGGATCAATCATTGCTGTTGCTTCTTTTCCACTTCTCGTTTACGCAACGCGCGGCTATGGCAGTTCGCAGCTGCCTTTGACTTTCATGTCTGCCACTTCTCTGCTAATCATCTCCAAGCATCATGAAAACATCCGCCGGCTGTTCGCGGGCACCGAAAGCCGCTTAGGAGCCAAGGGCGTATGAGCGAAATCGCAATCATTGGCGCGGGGGCGTGGGGGACGGCACTGTCGATCGTTCTGGGACGCCAAGAGACGCACCGGATTCGCCTCTGGGTTCACGAAAAAGAGATTTGCGATGCTATCGCACAGCAACGTATGAACGGAAAGTTTCTTCCTGACCAGCCGATCCCACCTTGTGTGGTTCCTAGCAACGATCTCGCGGAGGCGCTGGACGGCGCAGCTATTGTAGTCAGTGTGATGCCATCCCAACACTGTCGCCACCTGTTCGAAGAAATTCGGCCGCTCTTACGAGCGGAAACCATAATCGTCAGCGCGACCAAGGGACTGGAGGAGAATTCGCTGCTCCGCATGACTGAGGTGATTGCGCAAGTGATCAAGAGCATCGGCCGGCAGTCTCCGCGAATCGGCGCACTCAGCGGACCGTCCTTTGCGCTCGAGGCGGCGCGCGGAGATCCAACGGCCATTACGATCGCATCGCAGGATGCCGAACTCGCCCGCACCGTGCAACAGGAGTTCAGCAGCGCCAGCTTCCGCGTTTACACCAACGATGACCCAATCGGCGTGGAGCTTGGCGGCGCGCTGAAGAATATCGTTGCAATCGCTGCCGGTGTAAGTGCTGGCCTTGGCCTGGGACACAACTCGGTGGCCGCCCTCATTACGCGAGGTTTGGCGGAGATGACCCGGTTGGTGGTCGCCTGCGGAGGCAAGGCGGAAACCATGGCTGGCCTTGCCGGTCTGGGGGACCTGGTTCTAACTTGTACTGGCGGCCTATCCCGGAATCGCAGTGTAGGGGTGGAGCTCGGCCGCGGACTCAAGCTGCCGGAGATTCTAGCCGGAATGCATGGTATGGTTGCCGAGGGGGTTTTCACCACGACGGCAGCGGTAGGTTTGGCGCGTGCCCACGGCGTAGAAATGCCCATCACAGAGCAGATGCACGCGATCCTGCACGAAGCCAAAGCGCCGCGCGATGCAATTTACGAATTAATGACGCGCAGTGGAAAAAGCGAAACCTTCAAAACCTAAGCCACTGGTTACGTTTTATTCCAACTCCGCGCCTGGAGGTCACTCCGCAGGACACTTTGGTAATGCCAAACTCAGTGGTATTCCGCCTCCATCCCCGTCGGTCCCATTTAAAATCTTATAGATACCTGTGAAATCCGCCGCCACTTCGATCGACGGCGCTTCCAAACTGAGTCAGGGGAGCGACTCGTCTTCCACAACGCCCGTTCCGGCGCGCATTCCCATTTTGTATGTAATCCTCGGTGTGCTGCTCGTGATCAGCATCGTGCCCATGTACTTCTATTCGGCGCAAGTAGAGGCAATTAACCGCGACCGGCTGAAAACCAACGAGATGCTGCTGCAGAACACCGTTACGCGGTCGCTAGCCGACGACCTCTCACAGCACGAGCGCTCTCTGCGAATGATGCTGGCTAATCTCTCATCCGCTATTCAAGTGGCCAGCGGCGGCGACATTGGCACCAAGAACATTGAAGCGCCGGAGCTGCGCGCGCTGCTGGAAAACTTTGTCTCTTCCTCGGATGAACTCGCCTACGCCACTTTGCTGAACTCTGACGCAAAGGGAATTTCCGCCGGGCGCATCGCGCCGGATGCCTTTCTGCAGCGGGAGTTGCAACATGCCTTTGACGCAGCCCGCGACGGCCGCGCCTACAACGGCCAAGCCCTGCAGGTGGAAGACGGTAAGTCTTCGCGCACGGTTGTGCTGGTCGGCAGCCCCGTGAGTTACGGCGGCCGCTTTCTGGGCATGGTGGGCGCGGTTGTGGATCTGCAATTCCTGATTCGCCGTCTGCACGAAGTCAGCGGCGGGGGCCTGATTCCTTACGTCGTGGATGCGCAGGGACGACTTGTTGCCGCGGGGATCCCACAATATGTAACCGGCCAGGACATGAAGAGCCTCGAGATTGTCCGCAATTTTGTCGACGAAGGCAATAAAGCTCAGTTGGCTGCCACCAAGGAGTTTGCCGTCAACGAAGGAAAAAGCAGTGAGGAAATGCTCGGCACCTATAGCCCGGTGATGGCGCTGGACTGGGCGGTCGTCGTGCAGAAACCGCAACGCGAGGCTTATCGTGGCGTTTACGAGATGCAGCGCACCGCTCGCTTGTTGGCGCTGATGGCGGTGCTGCTCAGCATTGCCGTGAGTACCTTCGCGGCGCGTAGAATTACCAATCCCCTGCAAATTCTCACGCAGTCCAGCCGTGCTCTGGCCCGTGGCGATTTTTCCCAGCGCGTGCATTTGTGGAGTCGCACCGAAATCGGCGAATTGGCTGAGACCTTCAACACCATGTCGCAGGAGCTCGAACACTTCGTCGAAGATCTAAAGCGGGCAGCCGAAGAGAATCGCGCACTCTTTTTAGGATCAATCCAAATGCTGGCCGGCGCGGTCGACGAAAAGGACCCCTATACTCGCGGCCACTCCGATCGCGTTACGCGGTACTCCATGATGATCGGCAAGGAAATGAACTTGCCAGCCGCTTTTATGGAGACGCTGCAGATTTCCGCACAGCTTCACGATGTGGGCAAAATCGGTATTGAAGACCGCATCCTCAGAAAGCCGGGCGCGCTTACGGCGGAAGAGTTTGAGGTCATGAAGACCCATACCACCAAGGGTGCCAACATCCTGCGCCCGGTAACCCAGCTTGCCGACATGCTCCCCGGTATCGAACTTCATCATGAAGCGCTCGATGGCCGTGGCTATCCCTACGGCCTCAAAGGCGATCAAATCCCAGAACTGGCTCGCGTGATCGCTGTCGCCGATACTTTTGATGCGTTGACCACCAACCGTCCTTATCAACAGGCTCACACTCCAGAAGAGGCGTTGAAGATCATTCAGAATCTTTCCGGCAAGCGGCTCGATCCCGTCCCGGTGGCGGCCCTGCTGGCGGTCTACGAACGCGGCGAGATTCGCATCCAGCGCGTTGCCATCAAAAGACCGGTCGCTGCGGCTCCAGCACCGAACATTCCGGCGGCTGTGCCTGCTCCCGCGCCACCAGACTCCGAACCTGTGAACCTCGAAAGAACCCGCGTTTAGTTATTCTCGCAATCTTCCCTGCCCAAGCCCGAGCGGACTCTTCTGACCGCTATAATCGAGTTTTGGGATTTCTATGATTCAAACTCTGTTTGGCAGCACGGAAGAAAAGAAGACTGGCCTCTTCGAGCGCATGAAGCAGGCGGTTACCCGCACGCGCGAGAACCTCGCCGAGCGCATCGAAGAAGTAGTCTCGTTTGGCAAGGAAATTGACCGCAATACACTCGACGATCTCGAGGCCACGCTGATCGGCGCCGACCTTGGCACCACCACAACGCAGGAAGTGCTGGGCAAGCTCCGCGACAAAGCCGATCGCAAGCAAATCAAAGATGTGCAGGAACTGAAACGTCTCCTGAAGGAAGAGTTGCTGACCATCCTGAATGCCGCGAATACGCGTCCAGTCGAAAAAGTGAGTGGCGCGCCGGAAGTGATTCTGGTGGTTGGCGTGAACGGCACTGGCAAAACCACGACCATCGGAAAGCTGTCGCAGGTTTTTCGATCGCAAGGCAAAAGCGTTCTGCTCTGCGCGGCGGACACATTCCGTGCGGCAGCGATCGAACAACTCGAAATCTGGGGGACGCGAACCGGAACGGAAGTCATCAAGACGAAGCCCGGAGGCGACCCCGCAGCCGTGCTATTCGACGCACTTCAAGCCGCGACCGCGCGAGATACAGACTACGTGATTGTCGACACGGCCGGCCGCCTCCACACCAAAACAAGCCTGATGTCCGAACTGGAAAAAATGCGCCGCACCGCGCAACGAATCATTCCCGGTGCCCCTCACGAGACCCTTCTCGTCATGGATGCAACTACTGGTCAAAATGGCCTGCAACAGGCACGCCTGTTCACGCAATCCGCGGGCGTTACCGGCATCGTGCTCACCAAGCTCGATGGCACCGCAAAAGGTGGCGTTGTCGTTGCGATCTCGCGAGAGTTGGGGCTGCCAGTGCGATTCGTCGGCGTCGGCGAAAAGGTGGGCGACTTGCTGCCCTTTGATCCAAAAGAGTTCGTGGACTCACTGTTCGAATAAAACGAACCGTTTACCACGGAGACGCAGAGTCACAGAGAACCATGCATCTGCTTTTCTTTTTGACTCGGTGCGATTGCTGTCTCTCCGTAACGATCCGAAATGTCTGATCACTCCCTTGACGAAAGTTTTCTGCATCGCGCGCTTGAACTGGCGCGACAGGGCTTGGCTCTGGCGTCACCCAATCCTTACGTCGGCGCGGTCATTGCTGATGGCCAAGGAAAGATCGCAGGAACGGGCGTCTACACCTATGATGGCATCAAGCACGCCGAGGTCCTCGCTCTCGAGCAGGCCGCCGACAAGGCTCGCGGCGGGACTCTCTACATCAATCTCGAACCACATTCGCACCAAGGCCGCACGCCTCCCTGCACGGACGCTTTGATCGCCGCAGGCATTCGTCGCGTGGTTGCGTCCATGCCCGATCCCAATCCCATGGTAAGCGGACGGGGATTCGAGAAGCTGCGTTCCGCGGGCGTCGATGTGGAGGTTGGACGGCTCGAAGCGGAGGCTCGCCGCCTGAACGAAGCTTTCGCCCGCTATATTCGTCATGGGATTCCGCTCGTAACTCTCAAGTCCGCGATGACGCTAAACGGCAAGATCGCTCCGCCGCGCAGTCCTGGGTTGAAAGTGGCAGGGATTCCCGCAGGCGAATGGATCACGGGCGAAGCGGCGCGCGCTCACGTGCAGGAGCAGCGGCACCAGAGCGATGCCATCATGGTAGGAATCGGAACGATCCTCGCTGACGACCCCTTGCTCACCGACCGCAGTGACAAACCACGACGCCGAGCCCTGTTGCGCGTGATTCTGGATTCACACCTGCGGCTGCCCTTGGAATCGCGTCTGGTGCGGAGCGTTCAGAGTGCTGGCACATTCCAGAACGATGTGTTGGTTTTCTATTCTTCCGGCAAGGAAGAGAAGAAGAAGGAACTCGAAGCTCGTGGGATACGTGTCGAACAGTTGCCTGGCGCCAAGGACAAACGCCCGGACATTCATGCAATCCTGCGCCGCCTGGGACAAATGGAGATTACCAGCGTGATGATCGAAGGCGGCGCAGCTGTAAATGGGACCGCCCTCTCGTCCGGAGTCGTCGATAAAATCTTCTTTTACTACGCGCCCAAGATTTTCTCGGCCGAGAACGCTGTTCCATTCGTCGCCGGCGCCGGCTTCCGCGATATGGATGTTGCCCTGCGGGTGAAGCATCTCCACCTGCATCGCTTCGGAGAAGACTTTGCGGTGGAAGGATACTTGCGCGATCCCTACGAGCACTGAGACGGTTGGGTTTATCATAGTTCGTTGTTAGTCGAGGTCCTCATGTTTACCGGCATCGTTGAAGAAGTGGGACGCGTCACCCGCATCGAACAGCAGGGCGAGAATCGCCGCATCACCATCGCAGCCGCAAATACTCCGAAGGATTTAAAGCCCGGGAACAGCGTGTCTGTGAGCGGCGTTTGCCTCACCGCGCTCGATATCAAGCCCGGTTCGTTCTGCGCCGACTTGGCTCCGGAAACCTGGAATCTTACGTCATTTTCCCGCATCCACGAAGGCGCGCTGGTGAACCTGGAATTGCCCATGAAGGCCGACGGCCGCTTCGGCGGTCACATCGTGCAAGGCCACGTGGATGGCGTCGGCAAGCTTATCGCTCTGGAGCGCATCGCGGACTCCGATAACTTTTGGTTGCGCATCGAACTCCCGCGTGAGATTGAGAAATACACCGTGTATAAGGGCTCCATCAGCATCGAGGGCATCAGCCTTACAGTGGCCAACCTGGAAGGCAATAACTGCACAATCGCAATCATTCCGCATACCGTGGAGATGACCAACCTCAACTCGCTCAAGCCCGGCGATCCCATCAATCTCGAAGCCGATCTGATTGCCAAATACGTCGAGAAAATGATGACCCGCGAACCGATAGAGAACTGGCTGACCGTGGAAGAGTTAGTGCGACAAGGGTTTTGACAAACGGTGGTCAGTGGCTAGGGTCTACTGGGCAGACAAAAAGATGATTGGGCGGACTTGATTCGTGACGATCGATGACGGGCGGGATTCGCCACTTTCTCAGAGACTCCCTGCCAACCCCGGTCTGTGCCTCGACTGTATTCATGCACGGATGATTACGTCCGATCGCGGCTCGACGTTCGTGCAATGCCAGCTTGCGTTCAGCGATTCGCGTTTTGCCAAATACCCACGGCTTCCTGTCCTCACTTGCAGCGGCCACGCCAAGCGAACGCCGGGTGCATGAGCCACCAAGGGCTCATCTGCATTACAAGGAAATCAAACCAAGAATAATTCCATGTACACATCGGCCCGCTCGTATGCCGAGGGGATGACTCGGTTCGCATCGATGTGCTTGAATCCCAAGGATTCGTAGAGCCGGATCGCCGGCTTCAGTACGTGGTTGGTCTCCAGATAGAGTCTTCGCGCGCCCGCAGTTCGAGCCTCTTCGATCGCCGCAAGAAGCAGCCTTCGGCCAATGCCAGATCCTTGGTACGCCGGCTCGACCGCTGTCTTAGCCACCTCAAACTCTCTGTCGCTCAGACGGATCAGTGCGCAGCAGCCGATGCATCGTTCGCCGGCAGTCGCGAAGAAAATCCTGCCGCCCGGATCCAGAATAGTTCTCTGCGGGTTGGCCAAAATGCGCTCCTCCTTTGGCTCAATGCGGAAGAAGCGGTTGATCCATTCTTCGTTCAGCCTTCGGAACGCAGCGGCATCGCCGAGCTGAAACTGCCGGATGCCTATTTCGGCTGCCGGCTGGGAATCCTGTTTGGCAACACTCATGTGCATTACCCCTCCCTCGCCATTCGACGATAAAATCTGCAAGTCAGATATGTCCAATATCTAAATCATCTTGACTAAGACAAATTGAATATGACACCAGAGATAGAACTCAGACATTTGCGGTACTTTCTCGCGGTCGCCGAAACCCTCCACTTCAGTAAGGCAGCAGCGCATTTGGGCATGGCACAGCCGCCGCTCAGCCAGCAGATCAGGAACCTTGAACGGATACTGGGCTATCCCCTTTTTGATCGCACCACCCGCGGTGTGCGGTTGACCAGGGTTGGTCAGTATTTCAGGGAGCGGGCGCAGAATACGCTCGCGAAAATGCGCGATGACGTGGAAATGGCCCGACGGCTCGGGAGCGGCCAGGAAGGCGTTCTGACAGTGGGATTCAGCGGCTCAGTAATGCTCACCACGCTACCCAAAGCGATCGAGCGCTATCGCCGCTTCTATCCGAGGGTTGAATTGCGACTGCGAGAGGTGGTCACCGCCGAGCAAGCCCCCTCACTGCTCAATGGAACACTGGATCTCGGGTTCCTTCGCGACGCAGAACCGCAAGATGGTCTGTTGATGGAATCGATCCTGCGAGAACGGTTCCTTGTCGTACTCCCGGCTCGTCACAAACTTGCCGCTAGTGCCACCATTCGTCCCAACGATCTGCGAAACGAGCCTTTTATCCTTTTTGCGCGACGGATGGGCCCACTTGCCTTTGACCGGACGCTCGCATGCTGCGAAGGCTTTCAGCCAAATATTGTGCAAGAGGCGCCACAATGGCCAACCTTGGTGCGTCTGGTGGCAGCCGGGTTATATCACTTGCTCCCGCTTGTGTGGCAAATTTCGCCGTGCCGGGAATCGTCTACAGGAAGCTGCGTTCTCCCCATTGGACATCAATTGATATTGGGTTGAGGCCTAACCTCGATAATCCCGCGGTTGAAGCTTTTCTGAGCATCGTGCGCAGGCAATTCTCGAAGAAGAGTCGCAATTCTGCACCGCCGGGATAAAGCAGTAAGCAATCAGACTGGCATCAGGTGACGATAACACTACGTCTCCGAACCTGCGGCGTCTTTAGCACTCGATCTTCAGTTCGTCCAACTCCAGGAACTCCTGGACGATAGGCTCGGCGGATTTTTCCATCTCGCCATAGGTACCGAAGAAGATCGCTTTCCCCTCGTACAAAAAGACCACGCGATCGGCAAGTTTCTGGGCCAGGCGCATGTCGTGCGTCACCACGATGCTGGTCAGGCTCAGTTGGAGCTTTAGGCGCTTGATGAGATCTCCGAGCAGTTGCGCCATCAGCGGGTCGACCATGGTGGTGGGTTCATCGTAGAGAATGCATTCCGGCCGCGCCGCCAGCGCACGCGCGATCGCCACCGACCTTTTCATTCCAGTAGAGAGATCCGAGGGCAAGAGGTCCCGCATTTCCTTGACACCGACCATCTGGAGCAAGCCATCGACGATCTGATAGATCTGCTCTTCGGACAGTTCTCGGGTTTCGCGCAGCGCGAACGCCACATTTTCCCCCACCGTGAGCGAGTCAAACAGCGCCCCATTCTGAAAGACCATGGTCACTTTCTTCCGGATGCCTTCTAGCTGCTCTTCGGAAAATTCGGTGATATCTTCGCCAGCAACGATAACCCGGCCGGAATCCGCCTTGAGAAAGCCCATGAGAAGCTGCAGCGAAACCGACTTGCCCACACCGCTGCGGCCCAGGATGCATACGGTTTCGCCCGGCTTCACGTCAAAACTGACGCGATCCAGAACCGCCTTCTCACCGAAAGCTTTCGAGACCTCGCGGAATTCGACATAAGGATGGTTCACGGTATCAGGCATTCGTCGCTCTCAGGTCTGGTTAAGCTGCTCTTACAATCTTCCTTGCCCCTCTAATTGCTCGGGAGTATTCAGATTACCGAAAATGTCAGCAGAAAATCCTTCCCGTTGCAGCTCTTCATCCTCAATTACCCGGACTTGAATCTCCGGATAGAGCAAGTCGATCCGGTTGCGGCCAGCCAGCAAAGCCCTCTCGGCGGCATCGGCGAAATCCCGGCGGTAGAGGGCGCAAAGCGGCTGCCAATGCCCGTTGCTGCGCGGGATAACGGCAGTTGCATCTGGGGATGTGCGGGCCTGCTGGATCAAGTATTTCAAAAACTCGACTGAGACAAACGGCGTATCGACCGCCAGCATCAAGTTAAGATCCGTCGGCGAAACCCGCAAAGCAGCGTGAATTCCGCCTAGAGGCCCGCAGTCGCGGAATATGTCTTCGACCACTGGGGCGAACGGGGCAAATTTCTCTCGACTTCCGACGATGCGCACCTCTGATGTCACCGAGCGCGCTACCTCGAGCGCCCGCGCCAGCAGGCTTCGGCCCCCGTAGTCCACAAACGCCTTGTCCGTGCCCATCCGCGTGCTTTTGCCTCCCGCCAGAACAAAGGCGGTCACCTCTGGCACAGGAGGGGATCCCATCCCCGGATAATACACGTTGAACCTGACGAGACGTCCGAAGCTAACAGCTAAGGCAGATTAGGGAGCCGTTACAGACAAGGAACCTCGTTCGCTTTTGACGCTTATCCCAACCCGACGCCGGCGCTTCGGGCCGGCTTAGGAACTGCTCTCAGCATATTCCGGCGACACGCTGGAGGTCATGAGGGAAGGCTTGCGGGAGTGCCTGCGAACGATCAGCAGCCCGACCAGCACTGCGCTGACCAGCATAGCAACTCTTATGTAGAGGCCGGAGTGAAAAGTCTGATCCCCGGCGGCCGTTCGGAGCAGCCCTGAACAAGCGCTGATCATGCAGAATCCGAAATAGAATTTTTCCATCCCGCCGCGGGAAATGATGAACAGCCACAGGAGAATGGAGGAAACGACGGCAAGTATTCCGCAGAGGATCCAGGTGCCAGTGGGCACGGTCGATGGCAACAAGATGCCGGGGGCAGGAGTGGCCGCAACCATCTGCCGGACCGCAATCAGGAGAAATACGACAGAGTGCACCAACGCCACGACGGCACGCTTGCGGTTCGTAAGGATGGAGAACGCGGCCATAGTAGATGGCCCTACTCTACGCAGGCGGCGGGCAGGAGGCTGTGATCCCGATCACCTGTTGTAGGCTGCTCCGGGGTGGCTCCCAACCCGCTTTTCTGGCACTCTCGGGCCATACATTCCCTTGATCGTGCCATTGTCACAACATCATCACCGCCTCAATATAGGTGCGTGCTTAGAGACCCTCAGGAACGCGGGTATTTCGCAAGGGCGACCCAAGGCCGCTCCGAACGACACGCCATGCTGGACGTAAATGCAAAGGCGACGCTTCCCAGGCCTCAGGCAGGTACCGCGCGGCCGCAGGCCGGTGGCCATGCCACCTCTCCGGCGGGTCGGCCAGGCAAAGACCGCAACCGGCTGGTGATCGCCCTGGCCCTTCTGGTGTTGGCTCTGGCTGTCGTCCTGGTAAAGGACAACGACTTCTGGTTTGGCTCGGAGGAGGCGGTGAACTCCGACACGGGCAAATTGGAAAGCGCTCAGAAATCGCAACCGGCCCCCGCTCCTGCCAAGGTGGCCCAAGCGGTGGCACCGGTAGCACTTCCAAAAAGCCAGCCTACCCACAAGGTTGCCGTGGCAGCCGTTCCTGCTCCGACTCATAAGGAAGCCGCCAGCTCAGGCACTCCGGCGGTAACGGCGAAGCGGGCCATCCTGCCGCCTCTCGACGTAGAGGTGGTTGCCGGGGACACGCACCGCATCGTTCATTCCGGAAGCAACGTGACGAAGGTTGAGCTCCCGAACGATACCGCGGCTCCCGTGGCCGGCCAGCCCACGAATGCTGCCGAACGCGAGCGTCTGGCTTCCGTCAACTTGACCTATCCCGTGCTTGGGCAGCACATGAAGGTGCAGGGTTCGGTGGTGTTGCAGGCGGTGGTTGGCGCCGATGGCAACATCCAAGGCTTGAAGGTGCTCAGCGGGCCCTCCATCCTGACCGCGGCGGCTCAGCAAGCAGTGCGCCAGTGGCACTTCAAGCCCTATCTGCAAAACGGACAGCCAGTCGAAACCAAGGCCACGATCGTTGTGAACTTCTCGATCCGAGTCGCTGACAATTCCGCAAAGGCAAGTTAGAACCCGTTCTTCTCTCACCCCGGCACTTCAGCCTTCTTCAACTCCTGTGCCTTGAGAAAAATCACACACCGTTGCCCCACACGAAAGTAACCTTCCCAAGAAACTGGCTTCGGGAGATGATGGCATTGCCTTCGGCACTCCCTGTTTTGGTCCGAAGTAAGTCCGAAAGTAACCATCATGCCGCAGAAAATCATGGATGTTCTTATGCTAGGGCGCTGCTCTCACGAGTTTTCTTGGCCTCGGCGTGGTTCTGACGGGGACTACTACCAGATTTGCCTTTTATGTGCAGCCGAGTACAAGTACGACTGGACCACCATGCGCCGGACCGAGCGTGTGGAGCACGCGAAGCCGGAAACCGGGATCAGGCGCAGCCACACCCGCGAGAAGCGGCCGTCGTGGACTCCACGGGCGCGTCGCTTGAAGCTGGACTTGGCTCTTCGCTACCGGGTTAATAACACCAGCGCATGGTACGAAGGCACCATCGACAATCTCAGCCAGACTGGGATTCTATTCCGTGGGCCGCAGCAGTTGCCGGTGAACGCCTTGATCGAGATGGTGTTTGAAATGCCCGAGGAAATCTCCGGCCAAAAGAACCGCAATGTGCTGTGCCAAGGGCGTGTAATACGCTCCAAGGACGAGGAAGAGAAGGCGCCAGACACGGAAGCCGGCAGCGGTCTCCTGGCCGCCTCGATCGTCGACTACAAGTTCATACGCTAGAAGCCGACAAAATACTCATTACCGAATCATGCACTACGCCCAGCGCTGAAGTGAACGTCTGCTTTCCACCGACCTTCCACGCAAGTTTTCCAACCGGCTATACTGTCGACACGCGTTGCCGAAAAAGCTAGATTTAGCAGACCGGTTATGCACAAACTCTCGACATTTTTCGTGTTTGCTCTCACTGTCCTCTTGGCCGCAGGCATTAGCTGTGCCAAGAAACCTGACGACTCAAGAATCTCCCGCGAAATCCAAAGCAAGTACAGTCAAGACTCAGGACTGTCGCAGAAACAACTGACGGTACAGTCCAGCAACGGGCTCGTAACGCTAACCGGATTTGTAGACAATGACGCGCAGCGCACAGTTGCGGCGCGGCAGGCTGCCTCCGTGTCGGGCGTAAGGGAAGTCATCAATAACCTGCAGGTGGGAACTGCTTCGAACAACCCCGCACCCGCACCGGCCGCGGCCATCAGCGACAAGAAACCCCCCGCATCGACCCGGGCAACTATTCCCCTGACGGCCCGAAAGCCCGCTCGTCCCCAGGCCGCCAAGAACTCTGCGTTGGCCAATGACTCGGGCGATAGCACGGTGGCCAACGATTCCCCACTAATAGCGCCGGATACGCAAGCCGAGCCTTCCGCCGAGCCGGCTGCGCCCGCGCCCCCACCTCCTTCAGCCCCGCCGCAACCGCTCAAGGTGACGATTGAGCAGGGCACTACGATGTCTGTCCGCCTCATCGATAGCATTGATAGCGAAAAGAACCAGCCCGGGGATACTTTTCATGCCTCCTTGAATGTTCCACTTTCCGCCGAGGGATCGGAAGCAATTCCGGCTGGCGCCGACGTCGCGGGACACGTTGTCGAGGTCAAGAGCGCCGGCAAGTTCGCAGGACAGTCGCTGGTTGTCCTGCAGCTCGACAGCATCTCAGCCAACGGCAGAACCTACAATCTCGAAACCGATCAATTCAGGAAAGAAGGTAAGGCGCGGGGCAAGAATACGGCTGAAAAGGTTGGCGGCGGCGCTATCGTAGGCGGCATCATCGGTGCCCTTGCTGGCGGCGGCAAGGGCGCAGCCATTGGCACAGCTGCGGGTGCCGGCGTGGGTGGCGGAGCGCAGGCCGCCAGCAAGAGCCAGCAGATCAAGCTGCCCTCGGAAACCGTGCTTACATTTACCCTCCAAGCTCCGGTCACGGTCATCAAGCAGCAGGACCCCAATGCTGGTCGTTCGAAGCTAGGCGATTCGCAGTAACGCGTACTATTTACGCGTCCTATGCCTCCCTTTACCGCTTTGCTACACACCGCAAATGATGCTCGGCGTCTGGGCCGGGCCCTGGAGACACTTCTTCCCTGCGCCGAGCTGTTGATCGTGGACCATGCCTCAAACGACGCAACCCGTCGTGTCGCTCACGAATACGGCGCGCGAATTCTGCCAGCCGAAGGCCAAGCAACGCCAAAGCATTATCTTGCCCTGGCAAGCTACGATTGGGTTCTTTGCCTGCAGCCTTCGGAGTCCATCAGCGAAAGACTTCAGGCTTCATTGTTCGAATGGAACGTGGGACCCAGCGACAGCATCGCCGGTTCTAGCGCTTTTTCTTTGCGCGTGCGCGAACAGGTTGGCGATAGTTGGGAAGACCTGCCGGAGCCCCAAACCCGGCTGGTACCGCACAACTGGAATCTCTGGAAAGGACTGCTCCCCGGTTATGAACCCTCGTCCATGGCATTGGAAGGCAGCCTGTTACGGATCGCTTTTCCTTGAAATTTCGTTGAGCCAGTATCGTCCGTTCGGACAGTGACTTCAGTACCTTAGTCCTCCCCGCCTCATCGCCTTATAATCCACTCAAGATTCGGTATTGTCTACGTTCTGAGGAAGACGTGCGCCTTGCGGCTTGAGGGGCAATTCCGCCAGAACGGCACAAACTCAGTGGACCCTTTTTTTGCATCGTCGATCTTTCTCTTCGGGCTGACCTTTGGCAGCTTTCTGAACGTGTGCATCTATCGCTTACCCTTGGGCTTGTCGGTGGTGACGCCGCGCTCCGCCTGCCCCCACTGCAAGCGCCCGATTGCCTTCTATGACAATATGCCGGTGATCAGTTGGCTGCTTCTCAGGGGCCGCTGTCGGCATTGCAAAACCAGAATTTCTCCTCGCTATCTCTTCATTGAGTTGCTTACGGGTGCTCTATTTCTTGGTTGTTACGCTTACTTTGGACTCACGCTGTCCACTCTGAAATACTGCGTCTTTGGATTCCTCCTCCTCGGTCTTATCTTCACCGACGCCGAAACCAAGCTGCTGCCTGACCAGCTAACACTGCCCGGCCTAGCCCTCGGTATCGCTTTCAGCTTGCTGGTTCCGGTCAACGACGTGGCTTCGCAGTTTCTACCGGGCATGGTAAACCTGCCTTTCAGCGCCGATTTCTCGGCTCACCTGCTCTCGTTGCTCGATTCCCTGCTGGGTGCAGCCCTGGGGGCGTCCTTCATTTACGGCGCGGGGGCGGCTTACTTGCGCTGGCGAGGAATGGAAGGCATGGGCTTTGGCGACGTCAAGCTGATGGCCATGGTGGGAGCGTTCCTTGGTATTAAGCTCACTATCTTCACCATCTTCACCGCTTCTCTAGCTGGGTCGCTGTTTGGCCTCGCCACGGTGCTGATGGTGTGGATCAAGCGCACCCATCGCTTCACGCGCCGGTTGGCCAATTTGCAGGCTGCGCGCCGCCGGGGCTGGCAATCCGCGCAGATGGTTTACCGCCACTACCAGATGCCCTTCGGCGTTTTCTTGGGCAGCATGGCATTGCTGGCGCTCTTCGTCGGCAACCAGTTCTTGCACTGGTACGGGAGACTTTTGTGGTGAGGCTTCTCGCCAATCCGCTGGTATTGCGCGGCACGCTGGTGCTGTTCATAGCGGTATGCGCGTTCGCGTTTGCCATTTTCCTAGTGCGCCGCTTGCGTCAAAATCTGGCCGCTGAGGCCGATCTCGATTCTGCCGCTCCTCCCACTCTGGAGGCTTTGCCGATCCATCTTTACAACACCGTCATCCAGCAACTAAAGCAGCAGAAACATGAACTGCAGTTGCAGAACCTCACGGAACAGCGCCGCGCACGCACCACAGAAAATTTCAGCCAGACCGTGCTCTCCAATCTCCCTTCCGGTGTGCTGGTGTTCGGCCTCAATGGATTGGTCAAGCAGGCCAATCCCGCCGCCAAAGAGATCCTTGGCTTCCGCTCGCTCTCGGGTATGAGCCCGCACGATGCTTTCCGTGACGCGGTGGTTTGCTCGCCCGATTCCGCGGTTGCCGAGGGCCCGGCGGAGCTGCCGGTACCGCTCGTTGAGGAGGTACTTGCGGTTCTGCGTGAGGGCAGCAAGCATCGCCAACTGGAAGCCACCTACACCACTCCGGCTGGCGAAGAATTGCACATCGCGGTTACCATTTCCGCCGTACCCGCGGTCGATGGCAGCCTGCTCGGGGTGGCCTGCCTGATCAGCGATCGCACCGAATTTGAACGCATCCGTCACCAACAACAGTTGCACGGTGAAATCTCCGCGGAGATGGCTTTGGAACTACGCACTTCGCTTACGACCATCGCCGGGTATGCACAACAACTGGCGCGCAATCGCGATCCCGACCTAGCTCCGCAATTGGCTGCAGACATCGCTGGCGAAGCTGCGAACCTGGACCGCCGCATCGGAGGATTTCTGGCGGAGAAACGAGATGCAGTTCGGAATGACCGTAGTGCCAGTACGGCAGATCGAACGATTTGAAGAGTGACCGATGAGGATAAAGACCGACGCAACTGCATAAAAGACAATGCCGAACACAGGTGGAGGATGGTAACTATGAAGCGCATGATGCATTTCGGATCCCTGTTCGTGTTGTTCACAATACTGGCTGGTTCTTTGGCCGCGGCACAAACCTCAACGCCCGCGACCACGCAGACGAGTGACCAGTCCTCGCTGGCCGACTATGCCCGCAAGGTCCACAAGGATCCGAACGCCAAAGCCAAGCCCAAAGTTTTTGACAATGACAATCTTCCGACAGAGGACAAGCTTTCCGTCGTTGGGCAAGCCACGCCCGCAGGTACGGAAGAGACTGCCTCGGCGGATTCGGCGAAAGCAGCTGCTCCTGGCGACGACAAAACCGCTCCCGGAACTAGACCTGCCAACGATGAACAGGCCAAAAAACAAGCTGAATGGAAAGCCTGGCAGGAGAAGCTCACGGGACAGAAGAATTCGATCGATCTCGCCTCGCGCGAACTCGACGTGCTGCAAAAGGAATATCAACTTCGCGCCGCCGCCATGTACGCCGACGCTGGCAACCGTATGCGCAACGCCGCCCAATGGGATAAGGAAGACGCGGACTACAAGCAGAAGATCGCGGACAAACAGAAAATGGTGGACGATGCCAAGCAGAAGCTTGATGATATGCAGGAAGAAGCGCGGAAAGCTGGCGTTCCCGCCGCCATGCGCGAACCCTAAAGACGCTTTCTGCACCGCCTGAAGCTACAAATTCCGTCTGGGGCAAACAAAAACGCCGGCCAATCGCCGGCGTTTTATTGTTATATTCTTCGACTCAGCTCGACGTGATCGTTCTCTCCGCCTGTCGGCGCAGCCTTTCAATCTGCTTCGCGTGATGCCGTCCATGAACCCAATGAAATTTTCGCCACTGCGCCGCCGTCAACGGACCCAGAATCGGATGGTCGAGCAATTTGCCATTTCCAAAGCGCGCCTCGCACTCGGCGATGACCTCATCCATCTCGGCAATCTTCAACCCGACCTCCGCTCTTACCTTCTCAACCCCCAGACCACGCGGAACCGTATTCTTCGGCGCCTTCCGTCCCATTGGCATATGGCCAAGTCCTAGGACCACCCACATTCGCGCGCGCTGTCGCATCGATGCTCGACCCACCGCCGGCTTACCGGCTCCGAGCACTCGTTCAAATCCCTTCGCCGTTCCCGTGTAAGTTAGATACAAGTGTTCCAGCACCTCCGCTACGCACCACTTCTCCGGAGGATGCCACTTTAACTGCTCCTCTGGCATGCCCTCGACCACCGACTCCAGGGCGAGCTTCAATTTTTCGAGCAGAGAATCCATGCTGCCAACTCGCGTTTCCGCGCGCATCAGGTAGAATGTTGCGCGACCATAAAATCACCCCCAGTTATAACAGGAAGGCCTTGATGAAGATGCGGGATTTCGCCATGCCAAGAACCTCCGAAGTAGGAGATGCTGCTAAATGTATGTATTCCCGGCGCCCCGCAGCCACAAGGATTTCGTCCGCTTTCCTCTTGTCAATTCTGGCGCTGCTTATCGCCTGCAACTCCAATCCCACGACCACGCCTGAGGCCAAACCAGAACCCAAAGGTCCGGAGCTGGTTACAGGACGAGCCGCGTTTCAGAAGGTCTTCATCGCCGCCCGCAGTTACGCTGCGGACGCAAAACCGTTCCGCATCGAGTCCACTCCCACCGCTGATGGGGACGGCCATGGCGGCAAGTCTGCAGTCTGGCGCGCCAGCTTCGCCTCCGCCTTGCAGCGTGGAGTGAAACCTTTCATCTGGTCCGGCAGCAATGCCCCAGACGCTCCTTCCCGCGGCGTTTCACCCGGGAATGAAGACGTGTACAATCCGGGCAATGCCTCCACACAAGTTTTCGATGTCGCTTTCCTCAAAGTCGATTCTGATCAGGCCTTCGACGTGGCGCAAAAACACGGCGGGGACAAGATTCTCGAGAAAGATTCGTCCACGCCCGTGATTTACGTCTGCGATTGGAACCACAATACCAACGAACTCGTCTGGCACGTAATTTATGGACCTTCTCGCGACGCTGCCAAGCTCACGGTCGCGGTAAACGCTACGACCGGCGAGTTCATTCGGGTGGAAAAGTAGGCGGATTACATTTTCGGAAATGTTCGCGCACACAAAATCAGAATCAACCCCGGTGCTTTACTCTTCCCCCTCCGCCTGCTTGAGCTGGTTCTCTATGGAGGAAAAAAAGCGGCACAGTGCGCCCGCGGAAGCAATCGCGCCCTTCAGTGCCTGTCGCTCCCCGAACGAGATGATGTCAGCTACGGAATATTGCAAACGGAGTCGATCCGCCGCGCATTGTGCGCTCAGCAATTCGATTTTCGCCGTGCGAAGATCTGACGCAAGACGCGCAATCTCCGCCTGCTTTCTAAGTGAATCATCCAACATCTATACTCCTCGGTGCTTGATCTTTGCCGGATCGGCGCGCTCCTGCCGGAGCCATTTGACTTGGGGGAAGGCAGTACAAAACTTTCCAAGGCTCCGGCAGGACGCGGCGTGCACGAGCAACTCAATTGCTCAGTATCGATATATTGTACATTGTTAGTTGAACACGGTTTAAATTATTTTGGGCCCCTGCATATGATCCTGTCACTCCGGAGTCGAGCCGTTGCCCAGACAAGCCGATCCCCAACTCGAACAACGCATCCTCGAAGCTGCCAGCCGCCTGCGTGCCAAGGGCGGAGAAAAAGCCCTCACCATGCGCGCTGTCGCCAAGGCCGCCGCCACAACCACTCCCACGGTCTACGAGCGCTACCGGGATCGCGATGATATTCTGCGGGCTCTGCGTATCCAGACTCGCGCCGAGCTTTACGCCACCCTTTGCCACTCCCGCACAATAGCGCAAGCTTGTCAGGCTTATCTCGAGTTTGCTCTCCAGAATCGCCACGCCTACGAGGTCTTATATGACAAGTTCGCCGAACCTCCTTCCCTGCACGAACCCTGGCCGTCTTTCAACCTGATGCGCGAGCGTCTGACGCAGCGCTTGGGAGGAACTCCTCGGCAGAATACGCGCCTCATGCTCTCGATCTGGTCGCTGATGCACGGCACCGCGATGCTTGCGATCCGGGGTGGCGCCGTAGGCCCGCTGCGAACGCAAATGTTCCACGCCTGCCTGGACGCCGTAGAAGCCGTTGTGGCGGAGAGCGCGCGATCAAAAGGCAAAACCCGTTCCGGTCCAAAGTGGCCGGCAAACTTGATCCTTGGTGAGGAAGGCGAAAGTAAGGTCATCTCAGGCGAGGACGGCGAGAGTGCCAAAGGCGCGCCCCGGGGACAAAAGAGAGCAAAGCCATCACGAACTCCGCAGACCCGGAGAGCTCGCACCGCTTCTATGATCAAGCCTTCCCAGGCAGCTATTTTGCTGCGGTTTGTGCCTTCAGTCGGTCAATCGCTTTCTGCGCCTGCTCTGCCTCCGGTCCATGCGGGAGAATCTTCAGATAGCTTTCGTACTCAAGGCGTGCGTCATCCAGAATGCCCAGCTTTTCCAAACAGACTGCCAGGCGAAAGGTGGCTACTGCGTCGTTGTCCTTGTAGCGCAAGGCCTCCCGGTAGCGCTCCTCTGCCGCTCTGTAGTTCTTGCGCTTGAAGTAAAAGTCGCCCACTTCAATACTCTTTGCGGCCTTATGCGGGTCCCAAGTATGAAACTCCGTAATTCCGCTGCGGCCGCTCAACATCTCGGCTTCAGCTTCAGCCATCGCCGTCGAACTCTGCGGGTGGGTCTTGGCGTCGTCCTCCGGCGGCGTTAAATCCATCTGGGTTTCTTTGCTCGAACTTTGCCCCGTCGCGGCCCCCAAATCATTCGCCTCGACGCTATCCGAATGTGGCGGCGTGAAACGGGGAGACGCTTGCGAGCCCGGCTGAGCTGTTTTCGATCCATTGGGGTCGGAACCATTTCCCTGCTGCGCCCATGCCGCTGTTGCCAAGATCAGAACAGCGAATAACAAAAAACGCGAAACCATAATTCTTATTTTAACCCGCGGGAGCTACCGGTGAATCAAAGGATCCAGTGCGCCTGATATCGGAGCCTACGGGAAACAAAAAACAGGCCGCTCAGGGGGAGGATAGAACGGCCTGTCATAAATCCTCCGGAGAGGAGGAAACTGTTTACATTGACGATGGATTATTCTGTCCGGTCGTCGCTGGCGGCGTTACCGGCTGATTCGTGTCGCCCACCGTGTTGGTCATCAGGCGGACGTCCACTCGACGGTTGTCAGCTCGCCCTTGTTTCGTCTTGTTCGATTCCACTGGCTTGTCCTTACCTAGCCCGATTACATAAATCTTGTGCGCGGGCACGCTGTATTTCGAAGCCAGATACTGAATAACCGAGTTCGCGCGCCGTTGGCTCAAGTCATAGTTGTACTCGGCCGACCCCACCGAATCCGTGCCGCCTTCCAGCGTAATAATGTAGCCTTTGGTGCTCGCGATGTTTCCGGCCATCTGATCGAGGGCTTGTTTCGCCTCCGTCGTCAGATTGTCCCGGTTAAATCCGAACTTCACGGAGGTCTCGGCCACCGGACGGTAGTTGTCCAAATTCGCCACAGTATTGGTTAGCACGCCGACGCGCCCGTTGGCTGCGTCCGCCACTTGTTGCGCCGAGGCTGCATTCTGACCGGCGGCCTGCGCCTTCTGATCGACTTCAGCCGTCTTCGCGTTTACCGCCTGGATTCCAGCTTGCGCTCGTGCGTCCACATCTTTAATATCGCGGCTGTTCTTCGCCGTCATGTCGTCAAGTTCGTTGGTCTTATTGATCAGTGGTGTGGTTTGCTGTTTTACATAGTTCTTGCTTGTGCAGCCGATGGTGGCTGCCATGCTAGCTGCGAGGAAAATCGTCAACGAAGTGCGGTTCATAGGGAGAAGCTCCTTATCGTTCACTCAGCTTAATTTATCAGCGCTTCCTGGATCGCGTGCGCCTTTTCTAAGTTGCAATCCTTGGGATTTGCGTTGGTATCCGGCATATCCCGCTCTCTACTTTTGCACGGGAAGTGCCAGTTTCCCGCGTTGCGATTGCTCAGTACAAGTATATAAGTTTTCAATGATTTGCGTAGAATTGTGGTTCCCTACCGGTTAGCTTGCCTGAGTCTTCCCAACGCAATCCGCACATTGGCTAGGGAAATTTTATACGATTCGGCTGCTTCGCCAGACGAGGTTTCCGTACGTGTCACCGTTTCCGGCACGGCGTGTTTACCCTCTTGAGGTTCTACCGTCCTTTGTCTCGAAATCTCCTGTGCTCGAGCCCTTGCACCATGTAACACGTCTCAGCCGTAACTCTTGCTCCGCCTCAGAGCACACCCGGCCACGCTGGTCATCGAATAAAATACATACAAAAGACCCTAGCATGGATCTTCTCCAGAAAATCCGTACCATCCCTACCGAGCCCGGCGTTTATCTCTACAAAAACGCCGAGGGCGAAGTTATCTATGTGGGCAAGGCGAAGAACCTCCGCAGCCGCGTAGCCAGCTACTTTCACGAAGGTCGATGGCAAGATTCAAAAACCGGCACTCTCGTGCGCGAAGCCGTTGACGTGGACTACATCGTCGTTGGCAACAACAAGGAAGCGTTGGCGCTGGAGAACAATCTCATCAAGCAGCGCAAGCCGCGCTTCAACATCCTGCTGCGCGATGACAAGACTTACCCTTACGTCAAGCTCACTCTGGGCGAGCGCTGGCCACGCGTCTATGTCACGCGTCGACTGCGCAAGGACGGCAGCGCCTACTACGGCCCATACTTCCCGGCGAACCTGGCTTATCGCATCGTCGATCTCATTCACCGCAACTTCCTGATTCCTTCCTGCAAGGTCGACCTCACTCGCTTTCATCCCCGCCCTTGCCTGCAGTATTACATCAAACGATGCCTTGGCCCTTGCGTGAAAGAATTAACCACCCCTGAGAGTTATCAGGAGGCCGTTCGCGACGTAAAGCTCTTCCTGGAGGGCCGCCCCACGGATTTAGCCAGATCGCTTCATGCCCGCATGGAGCAGGCCGCCGCGGCGGAAGAGTATGAACGCGCCGCCCGCTATCGCGATTTAATTTCCACCGTGGAGCAGTTGCAGGAGCGCCAGCGCATCGCCGCCGCGGAAGGCGATGATGCCGACGTCTTCGGTTATCACTACGAAAACGGCATGCTTGCCGTAAATTTATTCCACATGCGTGGCGGCCGCGTCGTCGACCGCAGAGAATTTTTCTGGGAGGAGTTGCCGGAGTTCGCGGCACCGACAGGAGATGTAGAAGCTTCCGCGGAAAATGTGGGGGCTGCCGCTCCTTCGGCAAGCTCAGGGCAGGCTCCCGGCTGTCCGGACGAGCAAAGCTCGTGCGTTTCTCACACCACCGACCCATTTCACCCGGGTGAGTTTTTCTCTGCCCTTCTCAAGCAGCTCTACATCGCCCAGCCCTACGTGCCGAGAAATCTATACGTCCCGGTCGATTTCGAGGATCGTGAAATTCTGGAAGACCTGCTCTCGGAGCAAGTCGCCGGTGCTGATCCTCGCTCCGCGCGCGTTCACATACTGGTTCCGCAGCGCGGAGACAAACGCGCTCTTATCGACCTCGCTGGAACCAACGCCAAACAGTCGTACGACCAGCGTTTCCGCGTGCTCAAGCCGAAAGCTAAAGCAATTCAGGAGGAGCTGCAGGATGTTCTCAGCCTTCCCGATTTGCCCAAGCGCATCGAGTGCTTCGACATCTCGCACATCCAAGGCGCGGAGACCGTAGCTTCCATGGTGGTCTGGGAAGACGGCAAAATGAAGAAATCCGACTACCGCAAGTTCATCATCCGCACCGTCGAGGGCGTCGACGATTTCGCGTCCATGCGCGAAGTGGTCACGCGCCGCTACAAGCGCCTGCAGCAGGAAGAGAAGCCCACGCCCAGCCTAGTGCTGATCGATGGCGGGCTCGGCCAGTTGCACGCCGCCGCCGAAGCCCTGGAATCGCTGGAGATCATAAACCAGCCGCTCGCGGCCATCGCCAAGCGCGAAGAGATACTCTACGTCTATGGCCAAGAGAAAGATCCAGTCGTCCTCGATCATCACTCGCCCATGCTGCACCTCATTCAGCTCATTCGGGACGAGGCCCACCGTTTCGCCGTCACGTTCCATCGCAAACGCCGGCAGATGCGTGACCGCTCCACCGAGTTAAGAGAGATTCCCGGTGTAGGCGAAAGTACCACTCGCCGTCTTCTCGAACACTTTGGCAGTTTGCAGGCCGTGAAACAGGCAGACGCCGCAGCGCTTTCAGCCGTCGTCACCCGAGTGCAAGCCGAAGCCATCAGCAATCACTTTCGGGGAAGCGAAAAAAATTAACTCGCAGAGGTCGCTGACATCTGCGGGGAGCTCGCAAAGGAACCGGCAGGTTCGACCTCTGCGGCTTTTCTTTGCGGCTTCCGCGTTAAGGTGCGGTGGTGTTCGACTCGTTCCCCATGTCGAGGACAACCTTCCAGCTTCCATCCTTCTGCTTCTTCCAAATGCTGGTGTACTTCCCGTGTTCGACGACCGGCTTACCATCTTTGCCCACCGAGCGAAATTCGTAAGTGCCATAGGTGTATCCGAGATCGCCCGAAGCCGAAATATCGGCGCCCACCGGAGTCCAGCTAAGATGGTTATTCTTATCGTCGAGAAATCCCATAGTCTTGGCGATGTTTATTTTTCCGGTAATGATTGCCGCTCCATTAGGCACTTCAACCGCATCGTCGGCATAGTAAGACATGTACCCCGCAGAGCCGCGTTCGGCCGCGGCTTTCATGAAGTCCCCTTCCAGTTGGCGCAGGCTATCCGCGCTCGCTTTTGGGGCCGGGGACGCGAAAGAATGAATCGTGGGTACGGCGGATATCCCAACCAAGAAAGTGGCGGCAAGAACCAGCAGCAATGACTTCATGGCATCCTCGGTGAATCGCACCGCACATTTTACAATGCAAACGCCGTGACCCACGAAGGGAATCGGTGGATTCGGAACTCTAGCCTACCCAATCA
Organism: uncultured Acidobacteriaceae bacterium; assembly: GCA_963760855.1. Classification (GTDB taxonomy): domain Bacteria; phylum Acidobacteriota; class Terriglobia; order Terriglobales; family Acidobacteriaceae; genus Sulfotelmatobacter. Next base: position 252,889 of record CAVXFD010000014.1, read on the forward strand.
CACGAAGGATTTCCACTGCGGAACTTCTGACTTTCGCTGCTGGCTTCGCAGCCCAGTAACCGCAAACCACACAACCACACCTACCATTCCGCACCAGCCTAGAAGACGGACCACCGCGGCGATCCTAGTGTCGTAGGCTAAGACGCCGAGAGTCGAGAAGATCGCGTTGAAGTCGTGCTCGACAAAATCGGGATCGCCGGTGGTGACCAGAGGAAGCTCCATGGCGCGCGCGTCGGCCATGTAGGTCGCGGTGTAGAGCCAGTTCTCAAAGAAGAAAAACAGGCAGAAGACGAAGCCGGTGATCTCGCGTTGAGTGAAGAAGTAAACTGCCAGAAGAAACGGGACTGCCCACTGCAGCAGCGTGCCTCCCCAAAGGCAGAGCGTCGGGCCAAACCATCGAAACAGGTTGTGGCCGCCCTCGTGCACAACGAGGTTGGCGTTGTCGATGAAAGAAATCCCCCGTGCGCCGAAAAAGCGTAGGCGAGGAACGCGAGATAGAAGATGACCCACGCTCCTACCGCCGGCTGCGAGACCGGCTTCCAAGGCTCGTCGAACCGCAGTTCATCTAAAACGCGCTGCAGGTATTCGCGCATTGTCTAATTAGGATTCTAAGGTGGGCGCCGGGTGGAAGCAGGTTACGAACGTCAGCCCTGGACTGGCCCGACGGCAGCAGCCCGTCTTTGCTACATTGATCCCAGAAAGAGTTCCACTGAATGAGAGTGCAGACGAGCAACGATACACTTGTTGTCACCGGCGCAAGTCGCGGCATCGGTGCCGCCATCGCGCAACTTGCCGGCGCACGCGGTTATGCTGTAGCAGTCAATTTTGCCGCCGGCGAAGCTGAAGCGCGGGCGATCGCGGAAAAGATCGAATCCGCAGGCGGCCGAGCTCGTGCGATCCACGCCGATATTTCCCGCGAGGAAGACATCATCCAACTCTTCGAAACTGCTGAGCGGCAACTTGGCCCGATTAGAGCTCTGGTCAACAATGCCGCGATTACTGGCGGATTCTCGCGAGTCGAGTCCGTCACCGCGCAGGCTCTGGCGCAAATGATGGCCGTAAACGTAACCGGAGCATTTTTGTGTGCACGTGAGGCTGTGCGTCGCATGTCCACCAAGCACGGTGGATCCGGCGGCGCGATTGTGAATATATCTTCGCGCGCGGCGCGCATCGGCTCCGCCGGAGAGTGGGTCCACTACGCTGCGTCGAAGGGCGCGATCGATAGTTTTACGATCGGACTCGCGCGCGAAGTGGTCGCCGAAGGAATCCGCGTGAACGCAGTCGCTCCCGGATTGATCGAGACAGGCCTTCATGCTGCCAATGGCGCGCCAGATCGGCTCGAGCGGCTGGCCGGAACCATCCCCATGCAAAGAGCGGGCCAACCGCACGAGGTGGCCGAGGCAGTGCTCTGGTTGCTCTCCCCAGCCGCCTCTTACACAACAGGCGCTATTTTGGAAGTCGCTGGCGGGCGATAATCCCATCCCAGCCCGAAATCCTACTTCGTCTCTTTCAGATTGTTCAGTAGGTATGCCTTGGTTCTCTCCGGCAAATGCGACGTGTGTAGAATGTCGCGCAGAAGCGGTGGAGGAAGCGCCCGGGCAAATTCCAAAGCACGAGCCAGCGGCGTGTGCGGGTTACGAAGCAACGCCATGCGTATCTCTTGCCGCAGCGACCATTTGGGGTGATGGCACACCGCCTCGACAAAAGCTGATCGGTTCGGCCGCAGCAGGGCTTTCACAACCGCAGCTTCCGTCAGCCGGGAATTTCCCAACGCGGTGTTCGAGACGGTGGACTCCCTGTCGAGCAACAGGGCAGCGGCAACGGCCTGCGATCCGCGCCGGGCGAGCGTGAGGCGTTCCCCCAGCGTGACGGAAGCCAGTCGCACGATAAGTTGCTCATCGGCCACGCGCTTCAAATCAGCGGCGACCGCCGGATGCAACGTGAAGCGCATCAGGTCGAGGGTATAAAACTGCCGAATGAGACGCAGCGCAAGATGTCGTGGGGTGTGCGGATGAGCGGCGAGGGCGACCGACATTTTTCGCGACTTCATCGCCGCGGCATTCTGACTGATTTCCTCCAGCGTTTCCGCAGGCAAGTCGCGATGCTCGAGTAGGGCCAGCAGGGCGTCTTCGTTCAGCGCCTCTCCGACGGACTTACCAGCTGCGGGTGACAACTCAGGTTGGATTCCGTCCGAATCCATAATCGACTTCGGCGCCTACGAAGCGGCTCTCCGCGCCAGTTGCAATGCGCCGTGAACTGGTTCGACCACTTCAGAATTAAGAACGACGTGTGGATGCGCCCTGCGAACTTCATTGTAGAAAAGCTCTCGAATCGTCGGCGAATGACGAAAGACGCCGCCCGCCATGGCCAACGGGACAGCCTCGTGTTGCTCAGGGAAAACCCGTTGCAGCACGATGCGAGCAAGTCGCGCGAGTTCCCCTGCCGCCTGCGCAAGCGCCTGCTGCGCCAGTTCGTCTCCGGAATCGGCCGCGGCTAGAACCGACGGGAACAGCGACGCAAAGTCGAGATTGGAGTTGGCAGCGCGGGCCAACTCCTCGAAGGATTCCACCTTCCAGATGGATTTCATCTCGCAAAATAGGGACGACATCGGCTGACTTCCAGCATCGCCCACGAACTCATCGACCGCGCGAAGGACGCTGCTGACTGCGGCACGGCCGATCCAGTGCGCCGAGCCTTCATCAGAAATGGCGAACCCCCATCCTCCGGCGCGCGCAGTTTTTCCTTGCTCATCGCGGCCATAGGCGATCGATCCGGTCCCAGCAATCACGATCACTCCCGGTCCCGCACCCAGAGCGGCTTGCAGCGCGATCTGCATATCGCCCACAACTTCGACACTGCCCGGAATCACTTCCGCGACCAGTCTTACGAACAACGCCGGCAATTTCTTGCCGTCCGGCACCAGCGGCGCCGACGCAGGCGCGACTTAATTGCTGCGGATCGATTTGCGCCTCCGCGCAGGCCTGGTCGTATCGCTTCGTGCAGCGATTCGCGAGCGCGACGCTTCTCCCACGCGAGTGATGTTGCTCGGGCCAGCTACCGACATCGCCAGCAGCGAGGTCTCATCACCCACGGCACAGGTTGTCTTGCTGCCCCCGCCATCAATGCCAAGGTAGTAAGCCACGGAGTCATTTCTATCACAGCACTTCCCTGCTCGTGGTTTTCACTTTTTTGAAGAGTCGTGTTTGCACGTCTATAGACTCTCACTCGCGAGAAAGTTGAAGTGCAGCCATAATGTTTCAAACCAATCGCACCTCAACGCATGGGCCTCGACAAACTCGATCTGGCGATCATCGCGCTCTATTTAATCGGCATCACATTGTTCGGACTGCGCTTTCGCAAGCGGCATCGTTCCCTGCGTGATTACTTTCTGGCGGGGCGCGACATCCCGTGGTGGGCCATCGCTCTCTCCATCGTCGCCGCCGAAACCAGCACGCTCACCATCATCAGCATTCCTGGGCTCGCCTACGACACGAATCTCACCTTTCTCCAGGTCGTCATGGGGTATGTCGTCGGACGCGTGGTGATCAGCTTCCTGCTGCTCCCGCATTATTTTCGCGGCGATCTCTACACGGCGTATGAACTGATTGAACGACGCTTCGGCCGAAGCTTGCGCTCGGTGACTGCCGGCCTTTTCCTGCTGACGCGTACTGCCGCGGAGGGCGTCCGGGTGTATGCCGTGTCGATTGTGGTTGCCATTGCGCTGGGCACCGGGGAAGTGGCCTCCATTGCGATTATTACTGTATTGACGCTCATCTATACGTTCGAGGGCGGACTGGCAGCCGTAATCTGGACCGACGTAGTGCAGACCGTGATCTATGTCGGTGGAACCCTCGTGGGTTTGTGGACGATCCTGCACCTCGTGCCGGGAGGATGGAGCGCGATCCATGCCGCCGCCGCAAGCGCGGGCAAGCTGCAAGTCTTTGACTTCACGCCCAGCTTGTGGATTCCGTACACATTTTGGGCTGGCTTGATCGGCGGAACGTTTTTTATTACGGCAAGCCACGGCACCGATCAACTGATCGTCCAGCGCCTGCTTGCGGCTCGCAGCCGAAAACAATCCGTAACAGCGCTCATGTCGAGTGGTGTCGCGATTCTGTTTCAATTTGCCTTGTTCCTGATGGTGGGTGTGATGCTCTGGGCCTACTATCGAGTTCCCTCGTCGGCGTTCGGAAAGCCCGATCGAATCTATCCCACATTCATCGTCCGGCAGATGCCTCACGGAATCTCCGGCCTGCTGATCGCCGCGATTCTAGCTGCCGCCATGTCAAACCTTAGTGCTGCGCTGAATTCCCTGTCGTCAAGCGCGATCATGGATTTTTACCTGCGCATTCGGCCGAATACGGACGAGCAGCAACGGATGCGCCTTTCACAGCTAGCCACATTCCTTTTTGCGCTAGTGCTGTTCGGCCTGGCGGTGTTCTCTCTTCACAAAGCTGGACGCGTGGTCGAAGTCGGACTGCAGATTGCATCGGTGGCCTATGGCGCACTGCTGGGAGTCTTTCTGCTCGGCGTGTTGACACGCAAGGCTAACCAGCGCGGCGCGATGTTGGGCATGCTCTTTGGATTCAGCGTCGACCTGTATCTGTGGCGTTGGACGCACATCCCGTGGACGTGGTGGGTCATGGTTGGAGCGCTTGTCACGTTTGGGGTGGGGTATGCGAGCAAGCTCTGTTGAACCAGCATAGAAGTTATGGCGGCGACCTCCGGTGCTTCTTCGGTTAAGAACTTTCTTTCTCGCCAAGAGAGCTCCCATCCGCTGACGTATACTTGCAACCTTCGCTCATGCCAGATCGCACACACCGTCCTGAACTCGCCCGCGATCTTGGCGTGAGCCACGCCTCCGCCGTGGTGGTGGGAACGATCATCGGCAGCGGAATCTTTCTTGTTCCCGCCGAGATGATGCAAGCTGTGGGGTCGGCCAAACTGGTTTATCTGGCATGGCTCGTGGGCGGCCTGTTGTCTTTCTTTGGTGCGCTTACCTACGCTGAGTTGGGTGCCATGAAGCCGCAGGCTGGCGGCGAGTACGTTTACGTGCGCGACGCTTACGGTCCGCTGGGTGGTTTTCTCTACGGCTGGACATGGTTCGTAATCGCGAAACCGGCGTCGGTGGCCACTAGTTGCCACTGGACTGGTGCGCATCCTGGGCACGTTTTCCGTCTTTTCGTTTTTCTCCGACTACATTTTCCCTGCGAACATCCCCTTCCACTTTTTCACCGTTACCTGGGGACAGCTAGTCGCCATCGCCGCAGCCATTCTGATTTCTCTCCTGAACTACCTGGGAGTGAAGAAGGCCGGCGAGTTCCAACTCGTATTCACGGTACTAAAAGTGGCAATCATTCTCGGCATCGTGTTGGTGTGCTTCGGCGGCGGACACGCGAAGGGTGGAGGCTGGAGCAACTTTGCCAGCACTTTTTCTGGAGCCAAGGGCGGCATTGCCGGCTTCATGGCTGCGCTGGTTGCAGCACTGTGGGCGTATGACGGCTGGAACGATCTCAACATGGTGGCGGGCGAGGTGAAGAATCCTGAGCGCAATATTCCGATCGCGCTGATTGCAGGCGTAGCCACGGTCGGCGTGCTGTACGTGCTGGTGAATGCAGGCGTGCAGTATGTGTTGCCTGCGAAGGTGATTGCGGCCTCGCCGCGTCCCGCTTCCGACGCGGTTGCTCTCGTTCTGGGACACATGGGCGCAGCCGTCGTTTCTATCGGCATGGCGATCTCGATGCTGGTCACGCTGAACGGCACGGTCATGAGCGGAGCACGCGTCCCCTTCGCTATGGCGCGAGATGGATATTTCTTCCGCGCTCTAGCCGAAGTTCATCCGAAGTTTCACACGCCATCGATGGCGATCGTGGTGCAGGCGGCTTTATCGATCATCCTTCTGCTATTGGGCGGAAACTTTCGCCAGCTTTTTTCACTGGCCATTTTTGCGGAATGGCTTTTCTACATGATTGCGGGCAGCACCATTTTCGTCTTCCGCTGGCGAGAGCCGCAGGCAGTGCGTCCCTACCGGGTGTTCGGCTACCCATTCGTTCCCGCGTTATTCATTGCCGTTGCCGCCGTCCTTCTCTATTACACCTTCCGGGAGGAATGGCCGAATTCTCTCTATGGATTGCTGGTAATTCTCGCCGGGGCTCCCGTCTTCGCCTGGTTTCGGAGGCGGCGTTTACTATTTGGTTATGGGGTACCCCCCCTCCCCCCTCTTCCCCCTAATCTTTAGAATCATCGAGTTAGGCATGTTTCGAACTGCAAAATCCGTCAAACAAAGGACTTAGAGTCATAATTTAGAAAATAAAGGGGTTATGGCTTATTTCTTGGTTGGGGGGCCTCCGGTTCGTGGGCTCTGGAAGTATCGCCATTGCTGAGACAATTCTGAAACCGGGTTGGGACTGTGCGCAAGGTTAGATGTCACGATGTGGGGTCAAGTTCCGAATGGAGGGTTCTTCTCGCGTAAAAGTCAAAAGGCCCCGCCCAAGCTAAATCTTGGACGGAGCACCCGCTGGAGATTCAGGCTGGGCCAGCCCCCGGTGACCGTCCTAGACTCGGGGACGGATGGGACATTCCCCCAACTTTCTGGGGAAAAAAGTGGGATAGTTCCGTCTGATCCCGAGTTCTGTCGACGAGTGGAACTCGTTCCCTTCCCGATCTTGCCGAACTCAGGCACCACAGCGGCTAAAACCATCTTGAAAAAAGAGCATTTAACCCAGCGTGCAAGCGCTGCTCCACTCAAAGGCTGCCAGCTCTTAGCCCATTTTGGGGCGCATTCCCGTTGGTGCACTTCTCCAGTTACCTTAGGTCAAGAGCCGTGGACACGTTTCCCCACTGTCCTTTTTCCCTTACTGTGAAGGCTCCAATCCCGGTCCGCTCCCTCGGCCAGGATCCCCTTGGAGTGAACGCATGGCTATGCCTCAGCACAGTTTTCAGCTCGGGATTTTGCCGGAGCGCAAGATCGACAGACGCGCCTTGGCAACCAGCTACGGCTTCGTGATTCTGGTGACCTTTCTGCTGGTGAATCTCGGACTGGTATTTCCGGACCGGCTTCAGCTGAAGGCATACCGGGTCACGGAATTGATCCCCATGCCCGCGCTGCGGCCGGAGCCCGCGCCGGTTAAGCCGAAGCCGTTGAAGTTGAAAACGAAGCTGCTTCCTCCACCGCCGGTTTTCGAACAACCCAAGCTGGTCGTGCCGCGCGAGGTTCACCATGCGCCCACACCGGAAAAGGTGGAAGCACCCAAGGTGGTGATCAACCAGTTCGCGACGCCACAGATCAAGCTGGCCTCCAGCGCAACGCAGCCGCGACTTTTGCACACGGGAGATTTCTCAGGAAGCTCCGTCGCGCCCACGGTGAATGCCGCGGTCGAGAAGGTTCAAACCGGAGGCTTTGGCGATCCCAATGGCTTGAAGGGAACGGGCAAGCAGGGCGCCAAGCTGTATGCGGCGCAAGCGGGATCGTTCGACATGCCGGCAGGTCCCGGCCAAGGCAACGGCTCGGGCGGAGCAAAAGGGATTAAAGGGACGGTTGCCAGCGCAGACTTCGGCAACGGCATCGCCACGAGCAAGGGCGATGGTCGCAGCGGTGGCATATCGACAGGGGGATTCGGTGCCGAGCAGGTGGTTCATGGCGGACCGAAGCTAGCCCAGAATGATTCCGGGCCAGCCACCGTGCCTGTGGAGATCACCTACAAGCCGCAGCCGGTTTACACCGACGATGCTCGGAGTCTGAAGCTGGAAGGTGAAGTTTTGCTGGAAGTGAGTTTCGGAGCCAATGGCACGCTGCATGTGAATCGCGTGGTTCGCGGCCTGGGACACGGCCTCGACGAAGCCGCCGTGGCCGCCGCCAACAAGATGCGGTTCAAGCCAGCGCTGCGCATGGGACAGCCGACAGATTCGACGGCGGTGGTCCACGTGCTGTTTCAGTTGGCGTACTAAAAGTTTGGATACACGGAAGGGTTCGTCCAGAAGGGTGGTTTCGTGGTGTTGAACCTGCTAGACGAATCGGGGATGTCGGCTCAGAAAAATGTTTGAAGAAACTGGTTTCAGGAAATTTGGAGAGAAAGTCATGAGCATTTCGAAATGGATCTTTACGGCGGCGTTGCTGGTCTCCGTGAGCGCCGCGGCGCAGCAGCCGTCTGACGCGCAGAACTCTGCCCCGAACGCAACTCCCGCTCCGACGGCGCAACCGTCCGCGGCCGCGCAAGGGACAGCGGCGCAGAGCACCGCTCCAGCTCCGACACCATCGGCTCTGCCTCAGCCCACCACCATGGATCAGGTGGTGGATCGCTTCATCGAGCGCGAGCACGGGCTCATGAAGGCTCTCTCCACCCGCACGCCGGTGGTCGAGACTTACCTGCAGAATCTAACCGCCGATCCGCAGCTCGGCCCCGTTCCGAGCGAAGACCATTATTTCCTGGGCCGCATGGATATGGGCGAGACGGTGGACCGCAAGGACTATTTGAAGGAGCAGGACAAGGGCATGGAGACGCGCCTGATGGGCGGCTTCAACAAGCTCTTCAAGGTACAGTACCAGCCTCTCGGCTTCTCCTGGATGGTTTACGCCGACCGCGCGGATTTCGACCGCGAGCATTATGAGTTTCACTACATTCGCCGCGAATTTCTGGGCGACGTCCGGTGCCTGGTATTTGACGTTACGCCAAAGAAAAACTCCGGCAAGGGACGCTTCCTCGGCCGCGTCTGGGTGGAAGATCAGGAGTACAACATTGTCCGTTTGAACGGAACGTATGCGCCCGCGGCGCGCAATTCCTATTTCTTCCACATGGATAGCTGGCGCCTCAACCTGATTCCCGGCTACTGGGTACCCGCTTACATCTACAGCGAAGAAGGCGATTTCAGCGCTGGCGTGAAGAACAAGATGGCCTTCAAGGCGCAAACCCGCATCTGGGGCTATGACCTGAAGAAGGAAGGAAAAGACGACGAACTGACGCAAATTCGTGTGGACAGCGTGAAGGACGAAAGTGCAACCGCGCAAGACGCTTCTCCGCTGCAGGCCGAGCGCGAATGGCAGCAGCAGGCAGAAGATAACGTCATCGAGCGCCTGACCCGCGCGGGATTGCTGGCGCCCGAGGGCGACGTCGACCACATTCTCCAGACCGTGGTCAACAATCTCGAGGTCACCAACAACATCGATCTGCCGCGTCCGGTGCGCACTCGCGTGCTGCTCACGGCGCCGCTCGAAACCTTCAGCGTGGGCAACACTATCGTGATCAGCCGTGGATTAATCGACGTGCTTCCCGACGAAGCGAGCCTGGCAGCTGTCCTCTCGCACGAATTGGCGCACATCGTGCTGGGTCACAACCTGGGCAGCAAGTACGCCTTCAACGACCGCATGCTGTTCTCCGACGACTCCACCTACAGCAACCTGGGTTTCAAACATATTCCTGAGGAAGAAGCGGCGGCCGACAAGAAAGCCATCGAACTGTTGAAGAACTCGCCTTACGCGCAGAAGCTCGACAACGTTGGCTTGTTCCTGAAGGCGCTGCAAGCCCGCGCTCCTCAGCTCAATGCGCTGTTGACCACGCACCTGGGCAATCCGCTGGGCGAGGGCGGCACCATCAATCGACTCTCCGCGCTGGCCACGCAAGGCCCAGCGCTGGACAACGCGAAACTGGATCAGGTCGCGGCTCTGCCGTTGGGTGGACGCGTGAAAATCAATCCCTGGGATGACAAGGCCGAAATGGTGAAGACGGCTCCGGTCGCCATCACATCAGCCCGCGACAAGATGCCGTTCGAAGTCACGCCCTTCTATCCGCGGCTGGTTCGCTGGGGTACGACGAACGCTGCGAGCACCACGCCGACCACCACTGCCAATTCACAATCGTCGTCCAACTAACCAACTTCTACTCCAAGTTGCAATAAGGCGAAGGCCGGGATCCGGAATCAACTTCCGGGATACCCGGCCTTCGTTTTTGCAAGGACCCCACGAGGAACTGTCAGCCTGAGCGAAGCGGGATTGTCCGAAGGGCAATGCTGCGAAGTCGAAGGATCGCTAGCGCTGACGTTACTCATGGCGTTGATTTTTCTTCCCCGGCAGCCCCGCCGGATTCTCATGAGTGCGCTCGCGGAAGCTTCCTTGCATGCCTCCAGCCAGGGAAACGCTCGACTCGCCAAACCGGTCGCGCAAGCGGTCGGCGGCGGCCAGTGCGTCTTTCCAGCGTTGCTGGCGTCCACCCTCGAGCAGATTGATCTGCTCTGTTTGAGCCTCAAACGATGATGCCTGCACGCCCAGCAGCCGAACCTCCGTGCCCGGCTTCCAGTTTCTGCGAAACAACGCGCGCACTTGCTCGAAGATTTCTCCATCGAGCTGAGTAGCTGCCGGCAAGGTATGCGCGCGCGTGATGGTGGTGAAGTCCTTGTAGCGCAACTTGAGTTGGATGGTGCGCGCGTAATAGTTCGCTTCCCGCAAGCGCCGGCCAACCATCTCGGAGAGTCGCATCAAGGTCGCTTCCAGCTGGTTCACATCCGCCGTGTCTTGGTTGTAGGTGTGCTCGTGGCTGATGGATTTCGCTGCCGTGTCGGCGCCGACCTCGGAGTCGAACCATCCCCCGGCATCTTCGCCGCGCGCCTTGCCAGCCAGCGCCAGCCCCCACTTGCCGAATCGCTCTGCCAGTTCGGATTCTTGCAGCACCGCGAGGTCTCCGACTTTCTTGATGCCCAGCTCGTGCAAATGGCTCTCCATCACCTTGCCCACCCCAGGAATCTCCCGCACATCGAGAGGCGCGAGGAATTTTGATTCTTCGCCGGGGACAATCCAGAGCACGCCATTGGGCTTCGCCTGCGCGGACGAGACTTTCGCGATCAACCGCGACGAGCCGATACCGATCGAGCAGTTGAGCTGCGTTTCTTCTTTCATCCGCTGATGCAGTTTGTGCGCGGCTCGCAGCGGAGGACCGTGCAGGCGCGCCGTGCCCGTCATATCGAGGTAGGCTTCGTCGATGGAAGCCATCTCTACCTGCGGCGAAAATGCCGTGAGCACCTTGTAGACTTTTTCCGAGCACTCGCGGTAGCGCTCCGGGTGTCCGTTGACGAAGATGGCGTGTGGACAAAGCTTGGCCGCAGTTCGCAGCGGAAGCGCCGAATGAACCCCAAACTTGCGTGCTTCATAGGATGCCGCTGAAACTACGCCGCGCTCGTGGCGCTGGCCGCCAACTACGACAGCTTTGCCTTTCAGCGAAGGATCATAGAGTTCTTCCACCGAGACGAAGAAGGCGTCCATGTCGACGTGGAAGATGGTGCGAGGGAAAGCCGGAGTGTGGGACGCCGTGGCCATACTGAGGGAATTTTAGCAGCGTTCCATCGTGAGGCGAGCCAAGCGCATATCAAAGCTGAAGGGGGAGATGGACGGCCAGGGGGGTAGGATTTATACTCCGCACCATGATGGACCACCCAGCTGGTACATCGCGCGCCGTTAGTCAGTTTTCGAAACGTCGCGATTGAAAACTTACACCAGCACCTTCTCCTGCGCCGGCGACGCTCCCCGCATCTGCCTTACCCGCTCATAAATCTTTCCATACTCCCGCGCCGATGCGTTCCACGAAAAATCCTTATTCATGCCGTTACGCATCAGCACCTGCCAGGAGGTCTGATCGCGATATGCCTGCAGCGCGTGGCGAATGGTCAGCAGCAGCGATTCGCCGTTGTACTCCGTAAACTTGAAGCCGGTGCCTTTGCCGGAGCGCGCATCCCAAGGCTCAATCGTGTCGTCGAGGCCACCGGTGGCGCGAACAATCGGCACCGTTCCGTACTTCAAGCTGTAAATTTGATTTAGCCCGCAAGGCTCGTATCTGGAAGGCATTAGGAACATATCCGAGCCCGCCTCGATCTTGTGCGCGATGGCGTTGTCGTAAGCCACCTTCACCGCGATCTTGTTGGGGAACTGCTTGTTGAGTCGGACGAACATTTCCTCGTAAGGCTTGTCGCCCGCGCCTAATGCGACCACGATCATCTCTTCCCGCGCCAACCGGTCCATGATCTGCGCGATCAGGTCAAAGCCTTTTTGCGCGGCAAACCGGGAGACAATTCCGATCACCGGCAGCTTAGGATCGGCACTATTCACCCCGAAGGCCGCCAGCAGATCCTGCTTGCACTGGGCCTTCCCTGACAGATCCTGTGGGGAATACTTGGCCACGATAAACTTATCGGTCTGCGGACTCCACTCGTCGTAGTCCACGCCATTCAGAATCCCTGTGACCGTAGCCGCACGGTCGCGCAGCACGCCTTCCAGCCCAAACCCATACTCGGCAGTCTGAATTTCCTGACTGTACTTCTTGCTTACCGTCGTGACGAAATCAGCATACGTAAGCGCACCCTTAAGAAAATTCACCTGCCCGAAGAATTCCATCTTTGACATGGTGAACAAATCCCAGGGCAGCATGAGCAGAGGCAACGTCTCTGGCGGAAAAAGTCCCTGATAGCCGATGTTGTGGATGGTGAACACCGTACCTACGTCGCGAAAGGCTGGGTCCTCGGCGTACACCGTGCGCAATAGCACGGGCACGAGCGCCGATTGCCAGTCGTGGCAGTGAAAAACCTGCGGAACGCCTAGAATCTTTGACGCTTCCAGCACCGTGCGTGAGAAAAGCGCAAAGCGCTCGGCATTATCCGGATAGTCTCCCGCCGGCGTTCCGTAAAGTGCGTCGCGCTCGAAGAACTCGGGATAGTCGACGAAATAAAATCGCACTCCGGCTTGGCTACCCCCGGTCACCACCGAGGCGAAACGGTATTTATCGTCGAATGGGACCGTGATGCTCCGCACCACCGTCGCCGGATCAGCCAATTTCGTCTGCTTGTACCGAGGTAAATAGACGCTTACCTGATGCCCCAATGCCGCCAAGGCGCGCGGCAAGGCGCCAACCACGTCGGCCAATCCGCCAGTCTTTGAGAACGGCACACCTTCCGAAGCCACGAATGCGATATGCATGAACCCCTCCGGGCAGGGCCCGTTTTTCGCGGGCGCACGTTATGATGGAATAATGTTGCGGGCTGCCTCCCGCTGCTTCGCGCACACGGGCCGATTGCCAGTCTATAGCCCGAGGAAAAGAGGGTCAACGTGCCAAAGGTCGTTTCCACGCGCCGGCCACAACTCAAGCCCAAGTTGGGACAGCATTTCCTCGCCAGCGACAGTTTTGCCTTGCAAATCGTCGACGCTCTGGGCGACGTTTCGCAACACACCGTAGTTGAAATCGGACCGGGACGCGGTGTCCTCACTGCACTTCTGGCCAAACGCACCCGCCGCCTCATCGCCGTCGAACTTGACCGTGTGCTTGCGGCGCAGCTTCGACTTCGCTTCGCCACGTTCCCCAATATCGAGGTCATCGAGGCCGATATTCTTTCCATCGATTTCGATTCCCTGTTCGGCCCCAAGCCTGGCTTGAGCCGTCCCGGCATCGAGTTCAAGCCCACGCCCGCACGCGTAATTGGCAACCTGCCTTACTACATCACTTCCGACATTCTCTTGCGGCTGTTCGACTACTCCAAATACTTTGAGACCCTCGTTCTCCTGGTACAGCGCGAAGTGGCCGACCGCATCGCCGCCAAGCCCGGCAGCCGCGACTATGGTCTGCTCTCTGCCACTGCGCAACTGCACGCCCGAGTCGAAAAACTGTTTACCCTTCCGCCCGGAGCATTTACCCCGCCCCCGAAAGTGCACTCCACGGTATTGCGGCTGACTATGGCGCCGCAACACGATGAACTGGGCCTGAATGGGAACGGCCAGATGGCAGAGGGCTTCATTGATTTTTTGAAACTTTCCTTCGGCCAGAAGCGCAAGACTCTGTGGAACAACCTCAAGTCTGCTTATCCCGAGACCCAACTACGTGCCGCGCTTACGCGCGCTCGCGTAAAGCCTGCCGCTCGCGCCGAAACCCTAAGCCTGGAAGAAAGTGCCGCGCTATTTCGTGCCTTGCGCCAGAACCACGGCGGCTCGTAGCATAGAATGTCTAGTTGATTTCTTTCGTCTGCACTCTTTTCGCGGAGAACGTTTATGACCGCGACCCTGGTTCGCCATCCCGCCGTCGCTGGACGTTTCTATCCTCACGATCCAACAGTCCTTCGCGAGGAGGTCGACGTCTATCTCTCTCAGGCTTCACCGGTCGCACCGGTCCGCGCAATCGGCTGTATCGTTCCTCACGCAGGATACGTTTATTCTGGCCATGTGGCGGGGGCGGTGTTCGCCGCGCTGGAGATTCCGAAGCTGTGCATCGTCATGTGTCCGAACCACACGGGGATGGGCCGTCCTCTCGCGATTATGAGCGATGGAGCATGGGAAACGCCGCTTGGCGAGGTTCCCATCGACACCAAGCTCGCGGTTGCTCTCAAGCAGCAGTATCCGCTTCTGCACGAGGATTCGGTCGCGCATCGTTCTGAACACGCGGTGGAAGTCGAGTTACCGTTTCTGCAAATGCGTCAGCCTAAACTCAAGATCGTTCCCATCGCTCTGGGCACGGGACAATTCGAACCTCTCGAGGAGCTTGGGCTTGCCCTGGCAGATGTCATTGCTGCGCAGCATGACCCCATCCTCATCGTGGCCTCAAGCGACATGAATCATTACGAGTCTGACGACGGTTACGCGCGTGAAAGACCAGATCGCGATTGAGGCCATCCTCAACCTCGATGCCCGCGGCCTGTACGATGCCGTCACTCAAGAGCACATCACGATGTGTGGATTCGGCCCAGCGGTTGCGATGCTGACCGCGGCCAGCAAGTTCGGCGCAACCACGGCCGAACTTGTGAAGTACGCCACCTCGGGTGATATTTCGGGCGATCGCGATACAGTCGTGGGATATGCCGGCATCGTGGTGCGCTAGCTTCGTGCGCTAGCTTCGCCAGCCATCCTCGCGCGCTCGAACGCTAAGCCGCGGTCTCAAGGGGAACGGTTGCTTCAGCCGAAGGCGAAATCACCACCGCCGTTGCGTCCGAGTTGGCTTCCAGCTTTTCGCGCAACTCCTGCACACGTTCCTGCCGGTCGTAACACTCTCTCAAGTTCTCGTCTGTCAGTCCGAGGGGAGAATTCAAGGCTTCCATTTGCTGGCGCAGCAAGTCCAAAATCTCTCGCCGCGCGGCCACGATATCTTCACTTTCGACCTGCATCGCGGTCCTCCTCCGAAAATCGGCTCACCATCAACCTTAGCCGCACGCAAAAGAGGGCCGTATCCAGCGGATGCTGTATTTATCGAGGGGTTTACCCTCCATGGAAGACATCAAAAGGCGGCCTTCGGGGCCGCCTTTTAAGACTAGGGTCTGTAATGGTTTATTTATGTCCGCCTGCAGTTCCACCTGAGGCATGTCCCGCCGAACTCGAGCTCGCATGACCCATTCCGCCAGCGGTCATTGGCGCGTTCTGGGTTCCGAAGCCATATCCTCCGGCCCGCACCGGACTCGATGCCGCAAACTGCGGCGCCGCTTCGAGGTGAACCGAACCCGTTTTCGCCACCTGCGCGTTCAAGTGATGCAGGTCGCTGAACGATCCGCGCTGAATTCCCAGCCCCGCCGATCCACGGTTCACAAAATTCGTTGAAAGAGGATTCGTAAATGCCGCCCCGCCTTTTCCTACCAACACCGTGGTCACACCGCCCTGAGGGGCGACCGGAGCGTGAAAGTCAGCCGCCGCTCCTACATAATGAAGACCGCCGTGCCAGGTGTTAAATCCGCCCGGTTGCCATCCCCATCCCATTCCCGGCGCATACACCCAGTTTCCGTAGTAATAAGGCATCCATCCCCAGGGGTACGCCGAAGCCCACATATATCCCATGCCCGGATACCAAGACCATGCGCCGTCCATAAAGGGATTCCAGCCAACTCCCGTGAAGTACGGCTGCCACAGCATTCCGTAGCCCGGGAAAATTGGTATAGCCGCCGTAATAGCTGAGATCGCTAGAACCATAGCCGTAAGGCGTGGAATTATTCTTGGCGTACTGATCGTGATAGTCGACCGACTGCTTGTCCCAGTCGTCGTACAGATCTTCCTTAAGATTCTTCGCGACCGTGGATTGATCCTTGTCGTCGGCACCGAAGATGACCATCTTCTTCTTGTCCACCTTTACTGTGCCGGACGGACTGACTACCTCGATTTCGTTCTTGAAGCTGGCTACTTCCGCTTCATTCGACGAGGCTGCAACCCGAAAGTGTGCGGGCTGAGTAATGGTTATCTTGTCGCGCGAGAAATTCAGAGTGAATTCGTCCGCGCTCTTTCCGAGCCAGTTCACGTAGGCCCGGCCCTCCACCAGAGTCACGGCAGAGATCCGCTTGCCAGCGTCAGTCAACCCCAGCGTACCGAACTCCACCGTGGTCCTGGGAGTAAGCCGCAGCGCGCTGCCATCTTCGAACTCAATCTCGGCGCGGCCCTTCTCTCCCGTTCGCAGCTGTGTGCCCTGTGTAATGGGCAGGTTGAGAAATGCATTCTCAAAACCCAATCCCGTATTCTTATCGATTTGCACCGATCCCTGCACGTCGCTTAAGCGAACGATGCGGACCTGCGAGTCAGCCACGGCGGGCAGCGCACAAAGCGTGCAGACCATGGCCGTCAATATCGTCGAGTGAAATCGTGGCTTGTTCATGGGAGCCCCCAAGATGGATCTTTACCAGCCCATTAAAGCACGAATTTGAGCCGGCGATTGTCAAATCTCAAAACCCGCCTGATCAATGCCCGGCCGCCGTCCCGCTCTGGATTAACTCTTTCGCCCGCGCCCTGACCACATTGATGACCGAAGTGTCGTCGACGATGCCCTGTAGCACCGGCGCAACTCCTTGAATCTCGCTCAGTTCGTTGTTCTTGGCCTGCGCCTCCATGCGCTTCAATTCCTCGTCCAATGCCAATTTCTGGTAGCGGTGGTAGTAGCTCAGGCGGCGGCCGTAATCCAAGGTGCTGGCCATGCTTTGGAACAGTCCCGTCAATTGCCGCACCGGGTCCAAGGTGGAATAGTTGTATCGCGCCGTAACCGATCGCTGCCCATCCTGATAGCTCAAAATCTTCTCGCCCGTAAAAGCCAGCTTGCGATTGCCCGAGTCCACCTTCCCCGAGAAGTATTTCGCTTCTTTGGCTAACTGGAAGATGCGTTCACGGTTCCCCGCACTCACATCAAATTCCGCGTGGTAGGTCTCGTCCCCCGAATCCTCAACCTTCACCGTGCATTCATACAGCGCGTGTCCATTCGCATCCACGGACATCGAGTAGTGCGACGGATCAGACTCAGGAAAGTCCAGCGTGAAGGTCACAACGGCGCTCGGAGCCGCGCTGCCACTGGAAACTTGCTGTGGGGGCGCCGGCCCGCATACTCCAAGCACAACGCAGCACCAAGCCTCCAACGGCCGGCCATCGACTCTTGCCTCGCATCGAGAACGTCACCGCGCCGCGGCCCTCTGCCGCTCAAGCGTGCCCGCCGTATGGAGATGGCAGATCGCAATCGCCAGAGCGTCCGACGCATCCATGGGCTCGGGTGGCTCCGCCAAACTGAGCAAACGCGTCACCATGTGCTGCACCTGATGCTTTTCCGCACGCCCATATCCCACCACCGACGATTTGATTGTCAACGGCGAGTACTCCGCCACCTCCAACCCTGCCGCTGCGGCAGCCAGCATGGCGACTCCCCGCACCTGTCCCAGCTTCAACGCTGATTTCACATTCAGCGCGTAAAAAATGCCTTCAATCGCCACCTCGTCCGGACGATGTTCGACAATGAGAGCCCCCAGTCCGTCATAAATTCGCGACAGCCTGCGCGCCAGCGGTTCCCGCGGCGATAGCTTTATGGCCCCGCACGTCAGGCATACCAAGATGCCGCGACGGTCCATCTCCACCACCCCATAGCCGGTGTACTCCCCGCCACAATCGATGCCCAGTACTCGCATGTTGAGTGCAGTCTATCGCGGAAACGTTGCCGTTCCTAGGGAAGGAATTGAGCGCGCCAACAGAGAAAAGCCTAGCAGCACTTCGGCCGCCGCACTTTGGCCTCTTCGAACTCCCGACGGAACGCCGCGTAGGATTCACTCGACGCAGTCATTCCAGCGCGCCGCAAAAATCGCGCATACGCCGCTTCATCAAAGATCTCCCGAAGCATCGCGAGTGCGGTGGCTGCGGAAACGCGGATGATTTCACGCGTTCGTCTCATCCCTGCTCCTCCGCAAATCGCGTCCGTACAAAGGGAGACTCCTTCACCCGCTCTTCTCTGGCTCCCGTCGAGAATCCCGATCCACTGCCGCGCCGGATTCCACCAGCACCAGCGTCACCATCACCACCAACGCTCCAGTCACCGCCGCATCCAGCCGGTTGTTGAAGATCAGCCGCGCCGTCGCGCTCGACACTGCGGTTGGACCCGCAGCTAGCACCCGCGCTTGCGACAGAAATCCCAACGCGCGGATTCGGATCGAACATCTTGTGCCACGACGCTGTGAATGTCACTGCCACCAGCCAGGCAAGCGGCGCCAGCGTCACCAATGCGTACTTCGCGCGATGCATCTTGACGATGATGGTGGTGGCCAGGCACAGTGCCACCGTCGCCAGCAGTTGATTCGCAATCCCAAACAGCGGCCACAAAGAGTTAATTCCGCCCAGAGGATCCTTCACGCCCTGCCACAAAAAATATCCCCAGGCGGCAACGATCAGCCCGCTGGTCACCAGGATCGACGGATACCAACTCGTTCGCCCCAGAGGTTTGTACACATGCCCAAGCGCGTCCTGCACCATGAACCGCGCCACGCGCGTGCCTGCGTCGAGGATGGTCAGTATGAATAGAGCTTCGAACATGATGGCGAAGTGGTACCAGAGCGCCATGAGCCTCTCGCCGCCCAGACTGTGCGAAAAGATGTGCGCCATGCCTACCGCAAAGGCAGGCGCGCCGCCGGTCCGGTTGAAGAGCGTCTGTTCGCCGACCGCGTGCGCCAGCGACTGCATCTCGGTCGCGGTCAGCGGAAAACCCCAACTCGAAATCGTGGCTGCTGCCGCCTCCGGAGTTTGTCCCACAATTCCCGCAGGACTATTGATCGCGAAATATACGCCCGGCTGCATCACGCAAGCCGCAATGATCGCCATGATCGCAACTGCCGACTCGCACATCATCGCCCCGTAGCCCACCATCCGCGTCTCGGTCTCGCGCGCAATCATCTTTGGCGTAGTGCCACTGGAAATTAGTGCGTGAAATCCACTGATCGCTCCGCAAGCAATCGTGATGAAGGCAAATGGAAATATCTTTCCCGCAAAAACGGGGCCCGTGCCATCGACAAATCGTGTGAGCGCCGGCATGTGTAGCGTGGGATGCAGTGCTACGATCCCAACCGCCAACAAACCAATCGTTCCCAGCTTCACGAACGTCGAGAGATAATCTCGCGGCGCCAGCAGCAGCCACACCGGCAAGGCTGATGCCGCAAAGCCATAAATCATAATCAGGATCGCCAACGCGGGCGCGCTAAATGTGAACACCCGCGCCAGCGCAACATTCTGCGATACGTATTGCCCACCCCAAATCGCCGCCAGCACCAACACAAATCCCATCGCCGACACTTCCAGCACTTTGCCGGGCCGAATTCGCCGCAGATAGACACCCATCAATAAAGCAATCGGCATCGTCATCGCGATCGTGAATGTTGCCCAGGGACTCGCCTTGAGGGCGTTCACTACGATCAGCGCCACCACGCCCAACAGGATAATCAGAATCGCAATCACCGCCACGTATGCGATAAATCCCCCGACACGTCCGACTTCGTTCCTGGCCATCTCGGTCAGCGATTTCCCGTCTCTGCGGACAGAAAACAGCAAAATCACGAAGTCCTGCACGCAGCCCGCAAATACAGCGCCCGCGAGCACCCACATGGTTCCCGGCAGATATCCAAATTGCGCCGCCAAGACCGGCCCCACCAATGGACCGGGCCCGGCAATCGCCGCAAAATGATGTCCGAACACGACCCATTTATTGGTAACGAGGAAGTCGCGGCCATTCTCCAGTCGCTCAGCCGGAGTAGCACGCAGGCCATCAAGCGCAAGAATTTTTGTTGCAATGAACTTACTGTAGAAGCGGTAGCCCAGCGCGTAGGAGCAGGTCGCCGCAACTACCAGCCACAAAGCGTTGATCGGTTCGCCCCGGCGCACTGCAATGGCGCCCACCGTCACCGCACCGAGCACCGCCACCGTCGCCCATCCTAGAAATACAAAAGTCCTATTCATGCGTTCAATCCAGTGCAGATTGTGCCGAAACGCAGCGTCCGACGCAACCTGCAAATCCCGGTACTCCATTCCTTCCCGGGTTCATGTTCCTTCGTTTATTCTTCCGCTTGTAATTCTTCCTTGGCTTTTCGAATTTCCTGCATAATAGAAAAATGGGGCTTGCTTTCTTGGAAGAACGTTGGCTGCCGAAGTCTGTTCTCTGTTTGCGCGACTACACTACCAACAAATTTCTGCATGATCTGATCGCCGGAATCACGGTTGGATTGGTGGCCTTGCCGCTAGCCATGGCGTTTGCCATCGCTTCGGGATTAACTCCGCAGGCCGGCATTTACTGCGCCATCGTCACCGGCTTTCTGATCTCGGCCTTGGGCGGTTCCAAAACCCAAATCGGTGGACCGACCGGCGCTTTCGTGGTCGTCATCTCCGGCATCGTTGCGCTTCACGGCGTCGATGGCCTCTTCATGTGCACCGTGATGGCCGGCATCCTGCTAATGATCATGGGCATCGCCGGCCTGGGAACAGCGGTTAAATTCATTCCCCGTCCTGTCGTCATCGGCTTCACCAACGGCATCGCAATTCTGATCGCAAGCACACAGGTAAAGGATTTCTTCGGTCTGCAACTCGCCAAAGTTCCAGGCGTCTTTTGGCTGCGTGTCGAAGCCCTCGCCGGAAGTTTCCACACGCTTTCCTACACCGCAACTGCACTGGCCGCCGGCACGGTGCTGGTGATGATCCTCTGCCGTGCCATTTCCAATCGCATCCCCGGAGCGATCGTCGCCTTCCTGCTCGGCACCGCAGCCGTGGTCTTGTTCAAGCTGCCGGTGGAAACCATCGGCTCACGATTCGGCGGGATTCCCGCTGGCTTGCCTCACTTCGTCATTCCCCGTTTTCGCGCGGACTTGATCCATGGCTTGCTCGGCCCGGCGCTCACGGTCGCCATGCTAGGCGCGATCGAATCGCTCATGTCGGCAGTGGTTTCCGACCGCATGAGCAACGACCACCATAATCCCAACGTTGAGCTGATTGGCCAGGGTGTGGCTAACATCATTTCGCCAATGTTTGGCGGGCTACCCGCCACCGGCGCCATCGCTCGCACCGCAACCAACATTCGTTCCGGCGCGCAGTCTCCAGTCGCGGGAATGATTCACGCACTCACGCTGCTTTGCATCCTGCTGTTTGCCGCGCCGCTGGTGAGCCATGTTCCGCTAGCCGTGCTGGCTGGAATTCTGATGGTCGTCGCTTACAACATGGGCGAGTGGCGCGAGATCCCGCAACTCCTGAAGCTCACAAAGACCGATATCAGTGTCTGGCTGGTCACCTTTGCGCTAACCGTCTTCGCCGACCTCACTGTTGCGGTGGAAGCCGGCATGATTCTCGCGGCACTGCTTTTCATTGGCCGCGTTGCCTCCACAACCACGGTTTCCCAGGTCACCGACGAGTATGTCGAAGACGGCCGCATGCATATCCTGCAGGACAAAGATATTCCTTACTACGCCACCATTTTCCGCATCCACGGGCCGTTCCTGTTCGGCGCGACCGACAAAATCTCGGTGGTCACAAAGAATCTGCATAGCCTTCCTCCGGTCGTCATTTTGCGTTTGCGCAACATGACGGCGCTCGATGCCACCGGACTATTTGCTATCGAGGAAGTCGCACGAGAGTTGCAGGCAACGAACCGAACCTTGATTCTTTGTGGCGCGCGCGAACAGCCCGCCAGCCTTATCCATCAGGAGGAGTTCAAAGAGTTGGTGGGAGCAGAAAATATCTGCGACAACGTGCAGGCTGCAATCCGCCGCGCAGAAGAAGTGCACGACCAACTGGAAGCTGCAGCGATTGGGCTGAAGAGCTAGAAGAGTTGCAGCCCCTGCCTAGTCTGCACCAGCCGCAGCGGCCTTCGTCCAGCCGCCGGAGCGCGGTGAGCGGAACAATGGCACCCGAATCGCCGCGCGAAGACCCTCACCTGCCGCAACAATGCTTTGCGCGCGTGCGCCTTGTTATACTCACTGCGCAATGCTGCAACAGACCCTCGAACAAGGACAGGAGCGGACGGACGCGGCGCTGGATCGACTGGTTCCGCTCGAAACCCAATATCCCGTTTCTATTCACAAGGCCATGCGCCACAGCTTATTTGCCGGCGGTAAGCGGCTACGGCCGGTATTGTGCATGGAGGCCGGGCGCATGGTCGCGGGATCTTTGCCCGCGGGAATCGAGGAGTTGGGTGCGGCCCTGGAGATGCTGCACACCTATTCGCTGATCCATGACGATCTTCCTGCCCTCGATAACGACGACCTGCGGCGAGGCCGTCCCACGTGCCACAAAGTATTCGGCGATGCCATTGCCATCCTTGCCGGAGATGCATTGCAGACGCAGGCCTACGAAGTTCTGGCGCGGCTGGAATGCCCGGCGGAGGCGCGTGTTCGCATTATCGAAGAGATCGCCCGAGGCACGGGTACGCTGGATGGAATGATCGGCGGACAGGTAGTGGATCTCGAGGCTGAGCATACCCAGCCCACCGCGGAGATGCTGGAGTATATCCATCGCGCAAAGACGGCGGCACTCATCACGTCTAGCCTGGTAAGTGGCGGCCTTTATGCCGGAGCGAGGGACAAAGAAGTCAAGAAGCTACGTGCATTTGGGCAGTCCATTGGCTTGGCCTTTCAGATTGTAGATGACGTTCTTGACGTGACCCAAACTTCCGAGCAACTCGGCAAAACTGCCGGAAAAGATACTGCTGCGCAAAAAGCTACCTATCCCGCTTTGTTCGGCATTGACGAATCCTTGCATAAGGCGGACTCCCTGGTGACATCTGCATTTCGGGAACTCGACAGCTTTGGAGAACGGGCAGAGACGCTTAAGGAGTTGGCGCGCTATTTGGTAGAGCGGAAGAAGTGAGGGAAATCGATGCTCGGCACAAAAACAATTTCGGCAAACTGGCGGATCGGGCGCAAGTTCGTCGCACTTGAGCGAGGGAATCTCGGCTGACATGTCCATATCGGCTCTCGACATTCTGGCCATTGCCGCACACCGCGACGACGTGGAGCAAACCTGCGGCGGCACGCTGCTGAAAGCAGCGCAACGCGGGCACCGGACGGGCATCCTCGATCTCACACAAGGTGAAATGGGCACTCGCGGTACAGCGGAAGATCGTGCGCGAGAGGCGGCCGACGCGGCCAAGATTCTCGGTGCAGGATGGCGGCGAGCGCTCGATATTCCCGACGGCCGCGTTGAAAACACCTGGGAGAACCGGCTGAAAGTGGCGGCGTGATCCGCGAGACGCGGCCTCGCGTGGTGATTTTGCCTTATTGGAAAGGGCGGCATCCCGATCACTACACGTGCTCCGTGCTGGGATATGAAGCGTGCTTTCTTGCCGGACTGCGGAAGTTGGTTCTGAGTTCTCAGCCGTCAGCTTTCAGCCAAACAGCCTGCGCGAGCCTGGCGCGATAAACAAGAATCGCTTGCCCCTCACCGTCCCTTCAAAATCATTTATGCGACACTTTACTACGACGTCCGACCTACGTTTGTGGTCGACATCAGCGCTCAATTCGAACAGAAGTTCGCATCCATTCTGGCCTACACGTCTCAGTTCAGTGACCAGGAGGCTGGCAAAGACCTCTTCCCTGCGCACGTGGAGATCCGCGCGCGCGTGGAATCGATGGCGCGATATTACGGCGCGCTAGGCGGCGTTACCTACGCTGAACCTTTTCTGCAGAAAGAAGTGGGGCTAGTCGAGGATTTGCTGGCGATTCCTGTCAAGTCGATCTAACTTCGTTAGCTTATTTCTTCAACGCGACCGCCAACCCATCCCGAATAGGCAGAATCGTAGTGAAAAAATCCGGCGAGTTGTAAAGCGATCGGTTGAACTCAAGGATGGCTTTGGTGTGCGCATCCTTGGGACTTTTCTCTGCGACGCGGCCGCTCCACAAGACATTGTCGGTAACGAATAAGCCGCCCCGGCGCAAGCGTGGCGAGACCAGGCGCAATACGCGCGGATAATCCTCTTTATCGACATCGCTGAAGATGACGTCGAACTCTTCTTTCTGCTCGGAGAGGAACTCCAGCGCGTCTCCAGTATGGAGCGTAATGCGATCGGCAACGCCGGCGCGTTCGAAGTAACCGCGAGCACGCTCGGCATTCTTGGGGTCGCCATCGGTGTAGATGACCCGTCCTTTCTCACCGACCGCCCGCGCCCACCAGATGGTCGAGTATCCGATGGCAGAACCGAGCTCGAACACTGTTTTGGCGTTGATGGTCAAGGCTAGTTGCTGCAGCACCCGCGCCACCGCGGGGCCAACGATAGGCACATCGTGCTTGGTGGCGTAACCTTCCATCTCCTCCAGCACTTCGTCGCGCTTCGGCAACAGGGAGTACAGATAATCGTCGACCGGTCCGGCGGTGGCGAGGTTGTAATGCCGCCAGTTTGGTTTAGTTTCTTTCTTCGGCTTGGTTGCAGACTTACTTGCAGGCACTGTTTCACCTCTCGAATGTTGATTGCGCTAACTGTTGCGGACGTCAATCGCGGACCGTCACTCCGGGCTTCATCGTCATGATCTCAACACCGGGCACCAGCCTTTTCAACTCCGCAGGGATTCCCGTGAGCACGGGAAATGTTCCGAAGTGCATCGGAATTACGGTTTTCGGCTTGAGCAGATTGCAAGCATAAGCGGCTTCCCGCGGTCCCATGGTGAAGTGATCGCCGATGGGCAGCATCACAATCTCAGGGGCGTAAAGCTCGCGAATAATCGCCATGTCTCCGAAAACGTTGGTGTCACCGGCGTGATAAATCTTGACGCCGTTTTCGAACTCGATCACATAGCCGCATGCTTCGCCACCATAAATAAGCTGGTCGCCATCCTGAATGCCACAGGAATGATCGGCATGCACCATAGTGACTTTGATATCGCCAATCTTCTGCGTTCCGCCCTTGTTCATCATGGCAGTTTTCTTGGCGCCCTTTTTCTCCAGCCATCCGCACATCTCCGGAATACCCACAACTTGCGGACTATGCTCGCTGATCACTTCAACGGCGTCGCCGATGTGGTCGCCATGACCGTGCGTGATGAGTAGCGTATCTACTTTTTTCACTTTCTTGTCCGACGGCGGACAGGCGGGGTTGTTCATGATCCAGGGATCGATGATGATGATTTGGCCGCCAGGCGTTTCAATCCGGAATGTGGCGTGGCCTAGCCATGTAAGATGAATGCCTTTCAAGTTCATGGAAGATAGCTCCGGCCGCCGCCCCTGGATTTACTCGTCAAACGGCGCCCTACGTGTGGGCGGCAGCTTCACTTTAGTTTAATATGAAACGCCATGACCGAACTGAAGGTGCTGATTTCGCGGGAAGAGATTACAAAAAGAGTTGCGGAACTGGGCGCAGAGATCACGCGCGACTTCGCAGGCCAGCCGGTGATTCTGGTTGGGGTATTGAAAGGATCCGCAATTTTTCTCGCTGACCTGGCACGCAAAATAGATCTGGACGCAACTTTTGATTTCGTCGGTGTCTCCAGTTACGGGAACCGTCCCAGCCCAACGCAGGAACTCAAGAGCGGATGGGACTCGACCGGCGAGGTAAAGCTAACCAAGGATGTGGACCAGTCCATGAAAGACAAGAACGTAATCGTCGTGGAGGACATCCTGGATACCGGACTCACCCTTACCGTCTTGAAGAAGCTGCTTCTCGCGCACCAGCCAAGATCTCTGAAGATTGCCGCTCTTCTGGACAAGCCCTCCCGCCGCAAATTGCCCCTGCATGGCGATTACGTTGGCTTCACAATTCCCGATGAATTCGTAGTGGGCTACGGCCTTGATTACGCTGAGCGCTATCGAAACCTGGCTGACATTTGCGTCGTACCCCGGGAGTAAATCAAGGCTGAGCTCCTTGTGATCGGTCATCGGGAAGGCGGCTGCTATCATAGAAAAAAATATGGGATCTGCTCTGAGCAAGCCTCTAAATCAGTTGCCGGTTGAGCCGTTGCTGCTGGAAGTTGCGGATGTACTGGCAACATCGCTGGACCTCGATACCACTCTGCGCCGCGTCGCGGAGGTGGTCCGCAAGGTCATTGATTATGAAATCTTCGCGATTCTTCTTCTGAACGAAAAGACGCAGGAGTTGCGGTTCCGCTTTCAGGTCGGCTATCCGCCGGAATTTGCCGAAAAGGCTCGCGTCAAAGTGGGTGAGGGAGTCACCGGACAGGCGGCACAGTTGCGGCAAGCTGTTCTGGTGGATGACGTCACGCAGGATCCAACCTACATCGCCGCCATACCGAACGTGCGATCGGAACTAGCCGTACCGTTGATCACCAAGAACAGAGTGATCGGCGTCATCGATCTGGAGGCGCAGAACCCCGGCTATTTCAATGAAGAACACAGCCGGCTGTTGACTCTGGTGGCCTCGCGGATTGCGGGCGGAATTGAAAATGCCCAGCTCTACACGAGAACGACTCGACAGGCGCGCATTTTATTGCTGCTCAACGAAATCGCGCGGGAGTTGTCGTCCATTCTGAATTTGGACGAACTGCTCAGCCGGGTGGCAGAGTTATTGCGGAAGTTGATCGACTACCAGATGTTCAGCATTCTTTTGCTGGATTCCTCGGGCGAGAAGCTGCAACATCGATTCTCGTTGCGCTTTCACGAAAACATCCACCTGAAGCACGAGGTTCCATTGGGGCGCGGGTTGGTCGGTTATGCAGCGGAGACGAAACAAGCGGTTTTGGTGCCCGACGTGTGCAAGGATCCCCGCTATGTGGAGGCGAACCCGGAAACGCGCTCCGAGCTGGCTGTGCCGCTGATCTACAAAGACAAAGTGATCGGAGTGCTGGACCTCGAGCACACGCGCCGGGGCTTCTTCACTGACGATCACCGGCGCACGATGATGACGCTGGCGGCTCAAGTTGCCATCGCAATCGAGAACGCGCGACTCTATGAGGAGATCGCGCGGCAGGAGCGTCGCCTGGAACGCGATTTGGCGCTGGCTCGAGAATTGCAAATGCGGTTGCTGCCGCAAACGCTTCCCAAGCTGGCGAACCTGGAACTGGCCGCGAAGTTTGTTCCCGCGCGCGCCATTGGCGGAGATTTGTACGACTTTATCCCGTACTCGCTTTCGCGACTGGGAATTGCGGTTGGCGACGTAAGCGGTAAAGGAGCGCCCGCCGCGATTTATGCTGCTCTGGTTAGCGGGATTCTCCGCTCCCACGCTCCCATTGAGCCCGGTCCCGCAGAAATGCTCAGAGCGGTCAACCTGTCTCTGGCCGAGCGCCGTATTGAAGCACAATTCGTTTCGCTCATCTACGCCGTCTGGGATGATGAACATCGAACCCTGGTCGTGGCGAATTCCGGTTTGCCGCGCCCCATTCACGTGCATGCTGGAAAGAACCATGTCATCGAGGCTACCGGTTTGCCTCTCGGGCTCTTCGACGATGCGGATTATGATGAGTTCCGATTCAAAATGAAACCCGGAGATGTATTTGTTTTCTTTAGCGACGGCATTCTGGACGCACGCAACCGCCGCGGAGAACTCTTCGGCCGCAGACGCGTGGAAGACCTTATTACAGAATGCGGAGGCCGCTCGGCCGACTGCGTGGTCGATACTCTGTTCAAAGCTGTGGCGGAGCACTCTGCAGGGGTGGAGACATTCGACGACCAGACCGTGGTGGCGATTAAAGTTAAAGATAATCCGGCCGCGAGCTCTATAAAACGAAAATGAAGCGCCGCAGCGATGGGACCGACTGGGAGCGGCCACCGGCATTCGTTTTCCGCGAAAGCCACTCGGACCTATTCCGCCGCGGCCGGGCACCCACCTTGTGCTGCGAGGATGTTTCACTCACTAAACTCGCTGAGCGCTACGGAACGCCTTTGTACGTTTACTCGGCAACGGCCATCCGCGAGCGACTGGGTGCGTTTGAGCAGGCATTCCGCCGTTTTCCTCACACCATCTGCTATTCCGTAAAGTCGAACTCCAATTTGAGCATTCTGCGATTGCTCGCGCGTGAGGGATGCGGCTTCGATGTGGTTTCCGGTGGAGAACTGGAACGGGTGCTGGCAGCCGATCGCGGAGCGGGTAAGAAGGTCGTCTTCTCAGGCGTGGGAAAATCGCGCGAGGAGATGGCTGCCGCATTGAAGGCCGGCATCCTGCTTTTCAATGTCGAGAGTGAATCGGAGCTCTGGGCATTGGCGGAATGTGCCACGCATTGTCGTACTCCCGCGCGAGTAGCTCTTCGGGTGAATCCAGATGTTGCTGCCAACACGCATCCCTATATTTCGACGGGCTTGCGCCAGCACAAGTTCGGGGTGCCCATCCGAGGCGCTCGTGAACTTTACGCCAAGGCGTCCAGGGTGAGATCTCTGAAGGTTGCCGGCGTCAGTGTTCATATTGGTTCGCAGATTACTGACATTGCTCCGTTCGCGGAGGCCGTTGAGCGAGTAGCTAGTCTGGTTTCGCAATTGCGCTCGGATGGACACACCATTGACTTTGTCGACATCGGCGGCGGGCTCGGCATCGAATACCAGGCGCCGAAATTGAAGTTTGACGAGTGTGCTGCGCGCTACGCGGACGCCGTCACCAATCCTTTGCGAGGCTTAAAAGTGCATCTGCTGCTCGAGCCGGGACGCTCGATCATAGGTCCGGCGGGTGCACTACTCACCTCGATCCTTTACAGAAAAGAAAATGACGGCAAGCGGTTTCTGGTGGTGGATGCGGCGATGAACGATCTCGTTCGGCCCGCGCTCTATGGCGCATACCACGAAATTGTTCCCGTGGTGCAATCCCAGATGATGCAATCCCGGAAATCCGCAGCCCAGAAGGAGACGGTGGATGTGGTCGGGCCGGTGTGCGAATCCGGAGACTTCTTCGCCCGCGATCGGGAGTTGCCACACGTCGACGAAGGTGACTTGCTCGCAATTCTGGACGCCGGAGCCTATGGAATGGCACTCGCGTCCAACTACAACACACGTCCGCGGGCAGCGGAAATTCTGGTTCGCGGAAAATCAGCGAAGGTCATCCGTCGCCGCGAAACCGTGCGCGAGCTGTACGCCGCAGAATTGTAATTTCGACAACTGTCGCGCGAAGCGCTTATCGTTCTCCCCACTTCAACTTCGTACGCAGCACGTGAAAAAAATCATGGTCGGTCCGAAATAGGCTAACGCTGTGTTCTGACCTGCGGCATCGAACCCGGTCACCATCGTATAGATCAAGCCCCGGTTGACCATCCAAGCTGAGGTAGGCTACCTCCTCGTCGCTGCGCAGCAAGAGTTCAACCACCGCCGAATCCGGCACGACCAGCGGACGATGGGTAAGCGAGTGCGGGGCCACGGGCGTGATCACGAAAGCATTGACCGTCGGCATCAAGACGGGGCCCCCAGCAGAGAGCGAGTAAGCGGTCGATCCCGTAGGCGTGGCCACGATCATACCGTCGGCCCGGTAACTGGAGACGAACGCGGAGTCAATGAAAAGGTCGTAATTGTTGAGGCGCGCCAGGGCAGTCTTGTTGACTACTGCGTCGTTGAAAACCAGGTAACTTCCCAGAATCTTTTCCCCGCGCAGCAAATCGCACTGCATCAAGGAACGCTGTTCCACGGCGGCGCGTCCCTGCGCAATCTTCTCGAGCATGGGAAACAGCGACGAGAGCGGCACATCCGTAAGAAAGCCCAGCGAACCGAGATTCACGCCAAGCAATGGGACGTCGATGGGGGCCGTCGCCCGGGCCGCTGAGAGCAAAGTGCCGTCGCCGCCCAGCACTACTACGAGATCCAGTGGCCGCGACGACATTTCGGAGCGCGGCACTTCTTCTTCGCCGTTGGAGTATTTGGCGGTGTCCGGATCCACGATGACGCTGTAACCGTGAGCGTGAAGCCATTCCAGCAGTTTGGGGACAGTTTCAGCTACTTCGTGCCGCGCGGGACGCGAAATAATGGCCGCGATCTTCGATGGGGAGGATGAGGGCAAAATTGCCATGATCAAAGAGAGCAAGAAAGATTGTACAGAATCCGGCTGAAAAGTCTTTCACCGGCTCGTTCAGATGAGCACGGAGAACTAAAATGCTCCGTGGACGAGGAATTCGCGGTTCCCTTCCGCGCCGAGTATGGGCGAATCGATCACATCCAGTCCAGAAAAGCCAAGATTCTCCAGAGTTGCCTTAACTTTTTCAACGGATGCAAGCTGAGCAGCTTCGTCCCGCACAATTCCCCCCTTGCCAACAAATTCCCTTCCCGCCTCGAATTGAGGTTTGACGAGAACGATCACTTGTCCGCCTCGACCTCCCACAGTGGACGAAGGAAAGGCCGCGTTCACTACGGGAGGCAGAACCAAGGTCGCGGATATGAACGCTACATCGACCACGATCAGGTCTACCGCTTCGCCGATCATCTCGTTCGTCAGATATCGGGCGTTGGTCTTTTCCAGAAGGCGAACACGAGGGTCTTGACGGAGTTTGAAATCCATCTGGCCGTAGCCGGTGTCGATGGCGATTACGCGACTGGCCCCGTGCTGCAGCAGACAATCGGTAAAACCGCCGGTGGAAGCGCCTACATCGAGACAAACCTTGCCGTTGACGTCAATGTTCCAATGTTCCAGAGCCCGCTCAAGTTTAAGGCCGCCTCGTCTGACATACTTGAGATCTTCGCCGAGCAGACGCACCGCAACATCGTCTACAACTTGTGCGCCGGCTTTGTCGAGCTTCTGCTCGTTGACCAATACCTTTCCCGCGATAATTAAAGCCTGCGCACGTTCGCGAGAGGCGACAAGTCCGCGATCGACGAGAAGTTTGTCGAGCCTCAGTTTCACATTTCGCCCCGCACAAGACATGATTATCAGCGTGGCATGGCCTTGTAGTTCTACCCTAAAAGTGCCAGCACTCGCTCCGGTGCAAAATGCTGAACCGTCGCTCGCTGAATCACTTACAAAGATACGTCTGCACTTTTCCACAGCATTTTCCACGGTTGTGTTGAAAACTTTTTGTTAACTTCATTCTGAAAAAACAAGAGCCGCCCGCAAGGGCGGCTCTGCGACTCTCGCGGAGCAATCAGCCAGCCACTTCTTCCAGCAGCTTTTGATCGATGTCAAAGTTGGAGTGGACGTTCTGCACGTCGTCCTGATCTTCCAGCGCTTCCATGAGACCGGATCATGGTGTTGGCCGCCTGCCCTTCGAGCTTGATGTAATTCTGAGGAATCATGGCGACGCTCGAAGATGCCGGCTCAATGCCCGCCTTCTTCACGGCTTCGAGCACGGCCTCAAACGCTGAGGGCTCAGTCAGGATTTCCCAATTCTCGCCATCGTCATTCAGATCTTCGCCGCCCGCCTCGAGAACGATGTTCATCAAGTCGTCCTCTTTCGCCGCGCTCTTGGGGATAATGATGTCGCCCTTCTTGTGGAACATCCAGGAGACAGCGCCGGCTTCCGCCATGTTGCCACCGTTCTTGCCGAAAACGTGGCGGATTTCACTCACCGTGCGGTTGCGGTTGTCAGTATTGATATCGAGCAAGATCGCCACGCCACCCGGCCCGTAGCCCTCGAGAGAAAACTCTTCATAGGTAGCGCCCGGCAGTTCTCCGGTACCGCGCTGAATCGCCCGTTTGATGTTATCGGCGGGCATATTCTCCGATTTGGCCGCGAGAATGGCGCCGCGCAGGCGGGGATTGGAATCAGGATCGCCGCCGCCATTCTTCGCGGCAATGCTGATTTCCTTGATGAGACGGGTAAAAATCTTGCCGCGCTTGGCGTCGAGCGCGCCCTTCTTGTGCTTGATTGTGGCCCATTTTGAATGGCCAGACATGGCTAGACCTCGTATCTAATAATCTGAATTGGCGCGGGATTCGCCCGTAGAGGGAATCACAGGCTGCCTCGATAAAATCTGCAGGCGAACCGGAATTATAGCACGACCTCAGGTTCGTGGCTCGCAGACTGCTTTGATGATAAACGCGCAGAGCCGCCCAGAGCAAGCTTTTGAGCGAGAGCGTAAAGACTCTCCTAATTCGGTGATTGACTGCAATGCACATGCACCCTAACATGCCAGCGGGGCGGGTTTCGAGCATGAATGGCCGGGTCATAGGGCACTACCGGATCATCGAAAAGATTGGCGCCGGAGCCATGGGAGAGGTTTTCCGGGCGCGGGACGAAAGGCTGGGGCGCGACGTCGCTCTCAAGCTCATCCGCCCAGCCTCCAGCAGCAACCCCGATCACGTACGACGCTTTGAACTCGAAGCTCGCGCCGCTGCGGCGCTCAATCATCCCAACATCGTCGCCGTTTATGACGTCGGTCTTGACGACGGATCTCCTTACATCGTTTGTGAATTGCTGGAAGGCAAAACCCTGCGCACAAGACTGGCCGCAGGAGCATTGCCGGTCCGGCAGGCGCGTCGACTATTCGCTGCAGATTGTACAAGGACTGATTGCGGCTCATGATCGCCGCATCATTCATCGCGACCTGAAGCCCGAAAATTTGTTTGTGACTACCGATGGCCGGGTCAAGATTCTCGACTTCGGAGTGGCCAAGTTGCAATCCACACCGGAGGAATCCGGCCGAACCGTGGAGGAGCTCACTACCATAACCAAGAGCGGTTCGGTAGTCGGTACCGTCGCCTACATGGCACCCGAACAACTACGAGGCAAGGCGGTCGATCATCGCAGCGATATCTTCAGCTCTGGGAGCCATTCTTTACGAGATGCTGGCGGGCCGCCGAGCCTTTCGCGGCGAAACCGAAGTTGACACAATTACCGCCGTCCTGCGAGAGGATCCTCCCGAGATCGGTCTGGAGCGATCGGGTGATCCCCCTACCCTTCGAACAGATCGTGCGCCATTGCCTGGAGAAGGAGCCCGAAAAGCGTTTTCAGTCAGCTCGAGATTTGGCGTTCGCCTTGGAAACTCTGACCGAGACCTCCGGGGGGCGGGCAAATCTGAAAGGCCCTCCGAAGCTGAAAGCCAAGTTGCTTCCCTGGGCAATCGCTGGCATGCTTCTGATCGCGACGCTGTGGCTGGCGGGTCGACAAGTGCAGCAGACCGTGTTGTCTCCCATATACCACCGGCTGACCTTTGACGAAGGCACACTCTACTCGGCGCGCTTTACGCCCGACTTTCGATCGGTGGTCTATGCCGCCGCGTGGAACGGTAGACCGCTCCAACTTTTCTCCACCGTCGGCGATTCGCTCTTAAGTCAACCACTCAACCTTACAGATGCAAACTTGCTGGCGGTTTCCAAGTCCGGCGAATTGGCGCTGGTGCTTCGCGGCGCGCACATGGCGCACCTTCAAATTGAACAAGGCACGTTGGCTCGTGCGCCTCTGGCCGGCGGCTCTCCAAGGGAGCTTCTGGAAGATGTCCGCTGGGCCGATTGGGGACCGGACGGTGAACTGGCGGTGGTGCACCACGCGGAAGGCCGTGATCGAATCGAATACCCTCTTGGTCACGTCGTGTACCAGGGCAACGGATGGATCAGTCATATCCGCCTATCTCCGCAGGCCGATAAGATTGCTTTCATCAACCATCCGTCGATGTGGGATGATCGCGGTCTTATTTGTCTCATGGATCTGGCCGGGCACGTCCAGACACTCACTCCGGAATGGGATTCCGCAGACGGGCTTGCCTGGAATCACGACGGAAAAGAAATTTGGTTTACGGCCGCCGAAAAGGGCTATACCCGCGCCTTGCTTGCGGTCGATGGTTCCGCGAAGGTTCGAACCATTCTCAAAATTCCTGCGGGATTGACCCTGCAAGACGCAGCCCCCGATGGCCGAGTACTGGTTAGCCGGGATTCCGAACGTCTCGCCATGGCCACTTCAGCGAGCAAAGGCGAGACGGAAAATATTTCCTGGCACGACTGGGACGTTGCAAAGGATATCTCGAGTGACGGGCAATCGGTACTGTTTGAGGACGCAAGCGAGGCTGCGCCTCCCGTGTATTCTGTGGCGATTCGTAAAATCGATGGAACACCACCCATACAACTGGGGGACGGTAGCGCAGGCGGTCTCTCACCGGACGGCAAATGGGCAATCTCAATCATTATTGGCAGCCCAGGCCGAGTGACGCTTTACCCCATTGGTCCTGGCCAGCCCCGCCCATACCTATCACTGGCCTGGAGCGGATCCACAACGGCTCTTCTCATTTCCTCGCGGATGGGAAACGAATCACCATCAATGGCAACGAGCGGGGCCATGCGTGTGCGTTGCTTCCTCGTCGATGTGGACAGCGGAAAACTAACACCCGTCACTCCCGAAGGAGTTACGGGCGGTTTGGTTTCACCGGACGGCCAATCCATTATTGCCAATAACGGCCTGACGCCCGCAGTGTATTCAGTCGGTGGAGGGTTCGGCGCGACCCATCCCCGGCCTCGAACCGGGCTTTGTTCCGCTCCAGTGGTCGGAGGATGCTTCCGCCGTCTATGGATATCGACCCGGCCAGGTTCCTACGAAGGTTTATAAAGTCAATTTATTCACAGGGGAAAAGACTCTCATTCAGAACTTGGGGACTAAAGCCCCTGTCGGCATCGTTTACATCGCTCCGGTGGTTCTGAATCGCGATGCTTCGCGGTTTCGCCTACAGCTACTATCAGGTTTTCTCCGTTCTGTTTATGATTTCCGGGTTGCAGTGAGTCCGACGGCCTTGTTTAGTCGAGCGACCCCGAAAAATCCAAAGGAACATAGTGGAAGAAAATAGAAGTGGATGTATATCCTTGGCCGAGCGCATCCCGGTAGTGAGGAACCTTCGTGCCCCGATAAACCAAGCCATCACCTAGAGCCTGATAAACCGTAACTACACCGTCGGAAGTATCAAGACGAAGCGGCCACGAAGTTGCCAGCTCCGGTTCCGGAGAAAAATCCAGGCATAACGTTACGCTGAACTCGCATTGCTCGCGGTCCGTGTGCTTCTTCAGTTCGGCTCCGCCCAAGATAAGACGCCAGATAAACGTACGAAGGCTTGACCGGCTCTCCGACGATGGCGCTCACGGCTTTCGCTATCTGGTGATGGAAGTAGCGAGCGACGGGCTCATTGTGGGCTGCATAGCGCCGGGAACTCTGTTCGTCTCCCAGGCGAATCGCTCCTCGCCGTATCGCATGCCGGTAGTAGCGGCGCAAGAGCGGCAAGATTGTAAGGATGAATCAAGTTGCCGAGAGGAACATAGTCCCGTTCTCGAAACGCCTGCGCACGGGTTTTGACAATCTCAGACCACTCCGCAAGCCGGCGCGTCGGAATATCGGCTGGGACCACAGACGCCAGCTTGCTCGAGCAAGAGCCGCACTGCGCGACGGAAGCGAGAGTGCCGGCTCGCCATCAGCGGAGTCGCCGAACCGCCTCTCGAGACGCGGTCCCAGCCAGAAGGGATGCAGCGCGCCAGTCGCAGGGTCGCGCACCCACGCGACAGTGCACTCGCAAGTTAAACCCTGCGAGCAAGTCCCGATGAGTCTGGAGTTCCTCCGGAATTTCTCCCGCAGGCAAGATCGAACATCGAGGGTTCAAGAACAATTCCTGGGCCGC
Organism: uncultured Acidobacteriaceae bacterium; assembly: GCA_963760855.1. Taxonomy (GTDB): domain Bacteria; phylum Acidobacteriota; class Terriglobia; order Terriglobales; family Acidobacteriaceae; genus Sulfotelmatobacter. The sequence continues at coordinate 288,530 of CAVXFD010000014.1, forward strand.
TCTCCCCTTTGCAGGTTCCCGCTTGAGAAACCATTGGGGAAGAAGATGTAGCGGCAATTCGTCCAGCAGGCAATGGAATTGATGTGGGGGCAGCATCGCGGTCTGTCGTTGCCGCGATGCCGCCCCCAGGAGGCCTGCGATCCACTCAAGCCATGCCGCGTCTTTTACCGATGCAGCCATCCGTTTACCGTGAAACGACTGTCCGCGAAAGCCCGCGACCCGCATTGCACAGCAGTGATTTCGTGCAATGTCGAGCACGGGAAAAATACGATCTGGTTCTGCTGCGGCACAATGGTCTGGTAGCTGTCGGTGATCGGCCTATCTCCACCCTTCTGCGAATCGTGCAGCCGCAGTTCTCCGCCTTCAAATTGGCTCGGTTCTCGATGGAAAAAGTAGACGAACGTCATCTGCCGGGATCCGATTACTTCCTGGGCATTATCGGCGTGCACGCGGAAGAAATCTCCGTCATTGCTCGCCGTGATCTGTACCTCGGTCCGTGTAACTGGAAATTCTTCGATCCCGAGTTGTTCCAAAACTCTGGGCAATACTCCCCGAACACGATCCAGGATAATTTGCTCATGCGGTCCCAATTCCATCAGCACACGGGACCGCCGGTGGCTGTAGTCTGTGACTCCCGGTTCTCCGCTCGGCGAAATCACTTCACTGTTCCTGAACTCCGCTTCATGCTGGAGCGTGTAGCGAATCAGTTCTTCCATTTCTTGCGGGGCTAGAAACTCATCCAGAACCACGCACTGTGCCCGCACGGTCAAAGGCGCGTCCAAGACGGCGACGGTGTCGCGCTGGGCGGACTGCTCTCGCCGTGCGTCTTGTTTCGCGATCAGATCTTGCTGGCGCAGGCTGATACTCGGCGGTTGTGGTCCGCTCGGGGGTTGCTTGGGCTGCGGCACCGCGTGCGGTCCCGGTCCGGATGGCGGTTGAGGTCCGGTGCCTGGAGGCTTCGGGCCACCAAATACAGTTGCGGGAGTGCCGTCTTCGGTGACGACCCGAAGAAACGCTGCGCGCCACGATTTGTTCCACAATACTGCTCCCTAGCAGTGCAAAAGCGCGTTGTGCCACCGTCTCACCCACAGAGCGGGCAATGGCTGCGGTAACCGCAGATTGAGTCTCTGGATTGCCGGATGCGTCCTTCGCATTTTGCAGGAGGCTCATCAGCAGTTCCCGCTCACGAGGGCTCAGAATGCGTTCGTCCTGCATTAATGTTTCGGAAAACGCGTCAAGTATCTGCTTCGTCGTCATAAGGCACACTCCTCCCTGAATTTCCTCAAACGTTTAAGGTCCAGTGGGGCGAAAAGGGAAGCGTTCCGCGGAGACACTAACAGGAAATCGGACGATTTTCAAACTCTATTTCGGTCGGCGGGGATTTTTCTCTTCAACAATTCAGGTCGAGGATTCTACTTGCTGACCAATGCGCCCACCATGGACTGGAAAATCTTCATTCCATCGGTGCCGCCGAGTTCGGGTTCGGCAGAGCGTTCGGGATGAGGCATCATGCCCACTACATTTCCACCAGCGCTGCAGATGCCGGCGATGTTGTCGACAGAGCCGTTGGGATTCGCCGAGGCTGAGATTTCACCGTTCGGAGTGGAATAACGAAAAACGATGCGGTTTTCGCGCCGCAACGCATCCAGCGTTTCTGCATCACAGAAATAGTTCCCTTCCATGTGCCCAATCGGAATGGTCAACACTTCTCCCGGCGAACAGAAATTGGTGAATGGAGTCGCCGCGTTTTCCACACGTACTTGTACTGGTTTGCAAACGTACTTCAGGCCGGTGTTCCGCATGAGCGCCCCCGGCAAGAGTCCCGATTCGCAAAGGATCTGGAAGCCGTTGCAGATTCCCAGCACCAGGCCTCCGCCTTCAGCAAATCGACGCACCGATTCCATCACCGGAGAGAACTTCGCAATCGCCCCGGTTCGCAGATAATCCCCGTAAGCAAATCCACCCGGAACGATGATGGCATCGCAATTTTCCAGATCATGCGATTCATGCCAAAGAAAACATGCCGGCTGCTTGGCGACCTGCTGGATGGTCCAGTAAGCATCGTGGTCACAGTTCGACCCGGGAAAGATGATGACTCCAAATTTCATCTTCGGTTCCTTGATGAAGGATTTGTGGCAAGTTTAACACGCGTCGTGTAACTGGCCTGAGGCGGGTTCGAGGCCCACTTAATGAACGGGTGCGTCCGGACTCAATGAAGGCGGAGTCAGAGGCAAGCTCTGCGGAGCCGTCGCGGCGGATGGAATTGCAAGCTCACCGGAAGCCGGGTCGGGTTGCGGCGTGACCATTTCTTCCGGCGGAGCCGGCGGTGGAACGCCCTTTGCCCGCACAATGGCCCAGTGCCACTCCTGGTCGGGGAAAAGCGCAAAGTTCAGCTGAGTTCGAAAAAGCGCCGTGGCGGAGGGTGCTGCCGAGCCTTTCACTTTCAACAGCAGTGTGACGTCCGGCTGCTTCTGGTCAGGATCTTGCACCGGACGCGGTGAAGCGCCAGCCACAGCAGGCACAATCCGCGCCTGACCATAATACGAAGCCGCATCACCGGGCTGCGGGCGCCTGATGATCGTAAGGCCAATCACCACCTCGCGCAGCTGCCATGACGATCCGTTGTGCACCGATACCTGCAATGAATCCCCGTCGATGGTCGCCGGCCCTTCCAGCTTCGCCAGTTCGTTCCGCGGGAGTTCATCGAGCATCGTGGGGTCAGAGAGCAGCGAGCTGGTCTTGGCGCTAAAACTAAGGCTGCAGCTCACGTCGGGCGAGGATACGCGAAAGTTTTTTCCACCCGGATCGAGGGAGAACACCATGGTAGGGCCGGCCGCGTGACGGCTTTCGGCGTCCTCGACGACCTTCGAGAAATTGTCGTTATCAATGACTACTTCAGAGGGCGGAATTTTTTTTCTAAAACTTCGCGCCACATCTCCCAGCGGAGTGTCGTTCGGGTCGTCCTGCGCGTTGACCAGTTGCGGCAAGGCCAGGACGAGCACTCCCGCCACCAGGAGGGTCATCTTGAAACGTGTTGATAACAGTGTTCGCACCGGGGATATAAAGGACCGATAGCGGCCGGGCAATCGCCACGAGCCACACTAGTCCTGCCACGATTGTAGTAACAGTGCAGGGCGAAGGAGAGATAACCGAGGCAAACCTTGGTACTAGACCTTCCGGGGAGACCGAAAAGTATAGGCTAGAGAAACAATGGGCGCGCGCTGACGAAATGGAGGCGCAACGGGGCGCACGCCCAAACCCTAGAACAAGACTGAACTTCTACAGAAGGCCCGAAGAACGCAACCGAGTGACGGGATCAGCTATTGGTTGTCGACGAAATATCCAGCGTGCCACCGCAAATCCTACTGCTGCATAACACAGATGCATGAACCTCATAACACCCCCCGATCACCCCGACTCAGCTACCACATCCCAGGGGAGGATCAGCATCACTATCGGCAAAATAACAGTAGGCCTTGAGCCGTACAAGGCACCTCGGTGCCAGCGGCGTGGCACGGAAGTAATACATCGGTCACCACTGAAAGCACAGCGGTTACTAGCTAATGAGCATCGACGCTTTCGGTGTACACGACCCGGCCGGCAGGAGGAACAACCACCGTAAAAAGGCGGCTTTCCGCCGTAAGTTTCTGAAATGCCGCCAGATCGCTCCGCTGCAGGTCATCCCATCGGCTGAGCAATTGCCCGTTTTGCCGCTTCAGCTTTTCAAACTCAAGCTGTTCCGCGTCGGTGGGTGCGGCATCGGCGGTGCCCACATCCATGGCGAGGAATGCCCACTTGGTATCGATCTGCGGCGGATAGGCGAGCGAATCTTCATTCGCGCTAATGGTCAGGTTAATCATCTGGTCGCGCACCGCTACCAACTTCTTTTCCAGATCGTCCGCCGAGGAGGCAATCGTTTTCGTGCTGGCGTTCTCTGGGAGGCGCCGTTTCAGGCCAGCCACCTGCGAGCGCACATCCTGAATCTGATTGACCGCGTCGTAGACCTGGTTCAGACCGTCGTGAATCTGCGTCATGAGGCTGAATTGCGCCGCCAGATCCGTTTCGCTAACCTTCACGCGAGGGTCCAACTTCACTTCCAATGGCGCTGTCTGAGTCACGCCGCCGACCGTCAACCGCACCTGATACTGCCCGGGGACAGCCACCGGCCCTTTCGCTCCGCTGTTGTATTCCCAGAGATAATATCCGGGAACGCGATGCGCCTCTTCATAGCGCAAATCCCATACAAAGCGATTCAAGCCAGCCTCCGGCTTGATTTCCTTTTCCGGCTTCTTGTCGTCGGGCCCCAGCGGTTCGTCGGGCTCCTCGGTTTCAGCGCTCGAATATTTCCGAATCAGCTTTCCCGAAGCGTCGAGTATTTCCAGCTTCGTCTCCGTTCCCGCTTTCGGGGCATCTTTTAAGTAGTAATAAATCACGGCGCCTGCCGGCGGATTCTGGCCCGTCCGCTTCGAGGGATGACGCTCCTCAGCTTCTCCCAACACTCCGGCTTGAATTCGATAAGCCGGTTCCGGCGTGTAGAGATGAACATCCTGCTTCGCGACGTCGTCGGTAAACTGCCGCAAAGGACCGATGTCATCGAGAATCCAGAACGCGCGCCCATGCGTGGCAACGACGAGATCATTGTCCTTGACCACGAGGTCGTGCACCGGGGTGGCCGGAAGATTCAGCTTGAGCGGACGCCACTCGGCTCCGTCATTGAACGAAATATAGATTCCGCCTTCTGTTCCAGCGTAAAGCAGGCCGCGCTTCTTAGTGTCTTCGCGGACAGCTCGCACGAACGATCCTTCAGGGATTCCCTTCGTGAGTCTCATCCAGGTCTGCCCGTAATCGCTGGTCTTATATATGTAGGGTTTCAGATCGTCGTTCTGATGCCGATCCACGGCAACATAGGCAGTGGCTGCATCGTGCGGAGAGGCTTCGATTTGGCTGATGCGGCTCCACTCCGGCAAGTCCTTCGGAGTTATGTTCGTCCAGGATTTTCCCTCATCGCGCGTGAGCTGGATCAGACCGTCGTCAGTGCCCACCCACAGGACCCCCTTCGTGATCGGCGACTCGGCCAGCGCAAAAATGGTGTCGTAGTATTCCGTTCCGGAATCGTCGAGAGTGATATCGCCGCCGGAAACCATTTGCTTGCTCTTGTCGTTTCGCGTCAGGTCCGGACTGATCGCCTGCCAGTGCACGCCACCGTCCGTGGTTTTAAACAAACGCTCGCCGCCGTGATACAGCGTGTTGGGATCATGCACCGAAATCAGCACCGGAGCAGTCCACTGGAATCTGTGTTCGAGATTGGCGGCACCATGAGCGTCAGAAAGTTCCGGCTGCTCGGTGATCGATTTCACCTGCCCAATATGCCGGTCATAGCGCGTGATGGTCCCCTGATAGTCGTCGGCGTACACGATATTGGGATCGGGCGGATAAGGCGCAATATAGCCCGCTTCGCCTCCACCCACGTCATACCAATCGGTGCGGTCAATGGAGCCCTCATCGCTGCGGCTGGCGATGGCCACGGTTCCGCTATCCTGCTGCGAACCGTAAACGCGATACGGCGTCGCGGTGTCGGTAATTACGTGGTAGAACTGCGCCGTGGGCTGATTGTCTTCGAGCGTCCAGGTTTTACCGCCATCCAAAGTTACGGTGACGCCGCCGTCGTTGGCCGCGATCATCCGCCGCGTGTCTCTGGGATCAATCCACAGTCCGTGATTATCGCCGTGCGGAACCTTAATTCGGTTGAACAGGTGGCCTCCGTCCGTAGACTTGTAGGCCTCCACGTCCATGATGTAGAGCACGTTTTCGTCTCTGGGATCGGCGATGATGTGCATGTAATACCAGGGACGCTGCCACAGGCTGTGGCTGGGATTCACGAAGTCCCAGTTTTCCCCACCATCGTCGGAGCGGTAAAGACCGCCGGTGGGATCGTGCGCCTCGATCAGCGCATAAACCCGGTCAGAGTTGGCGCCGACCGCGATGCCGATCCGCCCGTACGGCCCCTTCGGCAGCCCATGCTCTTCCAGTCGCTTCCAGGTTGTGCCTCCGTCGTTCGAACGGTAGAGTCCGCTACCCGGGCCGCCGTCGGTCATGCTCCACGAAGTACGGCGCGCCTGCCACAGCGCGGCAAACAAAATGTTGGGATTGTGAGGATCGAAGGCAACGTCGACGCCTCCGGTGTTCTCATCTTTATAGAGAACTTTCTCCCAGGTCTTTCCGCCATCGGTTGTGCGGAAAATACCGCGCTCCGCATTCGGCCCGTAAGGGTGACCCAGTGCCGCGACGAAAACGACGTCAGGATTATTCGGATTGATGATGACTTTGCCGATGGCCCGGCTGTCATGGAGCCCGATGTTCTTCCACGTCTTGCCGCCATCAAGCGACTTGTAGACGCCATCGCCCTGAGAAATATTTCCCCGAATGCAAGCTTCGCCCGTGCCGACATAAATGGTGTTGTGATCGGAATTCGCCACTGCCAGGCTGCCGATCGATCCAGTTCCCTGTTTATCGAAGACCGGCGACCACGTCATCGCCCCATCGGTCGACTTCCAAACGCCGCCGCCCGTCGCGCCGAAATAATAGGTAGTGGGATCGCCTGGAATTCCGGCCGCGGTCAGCGAACGCCCGCCGCGGAAAGGACCGATCATGCGATATTTCATCCCCTTGAAAAGCTTGTCTTCCGGATTGCTGGAATCTGTTGCCGCCGTGCCGGACTGGGTGGAAGCGTTCGCAGTGGATGACTGCTGCTCGGTCGCCTTGGCGGCCTTCGATTGACGCTCCGGCTTGGTTTGGGTAAAGCCCAGGCCTCCCGTCCCGAGCACGACGAATACGAGAATTATCGGCAACCAGAGGATCGAAATCTTTGCAGACCTACTCCCACAAAACGTGTCTTGACCAGCCATGTTCGGATAGCTCCCCAGGAGAATGAACTGTTACGGATGGTTGCTATGGTAATGCCGCGCGAGAGTCAGTTGCAAAGCGCTTCTCGCTCGCAAACTGGCAGCCCTCATTTTTTCATTAGCAATTTCTGAGCTGCCTGAATCTGCTTTCGCTTCTGCGCGTCAACTTCTGGATAGGAAAGATGAAGCTCTTCCAGCGTTTCAACGATTGCAGCGGAGACCACCAGATGGGTAAACCACTTATTGTCCGCCGGAACCACATACCAAGGAGCATGTTTGCTCGCCGTGTGCCGGATCATGTCCTCATAGGCGTCCTGATAGTCATCCCAATAATCTCGCTCGTGAATATCTGCTTCGGAGAACTTCCAGTGCTTCTCAGGTTCTTCCAGCCGCGCCAGAAATCGTTTCTTCTGCTCTTTCTTGGACAGATGAAGAAAGAACTTGCGAATGACCGTGCCGTTCCGCGCCATGTGGCGCTCGAAGCTGTGAATATCTTCGAAACGTTCCGTCCAAATATCTTTTGTCACCAGGGACGGAGGAAGCTTCTCGCCTGCCAGAACCGGAGGATGCACTCGCACCACCAGCACCTCTTCATAATAAGAGCGGTTGAAAATCCCGATGTGACCACGCTCCGGCAGATGCTCATTGCTGCGCCACAGAAAGTCATGTTGCAGTTCGGTATCGGATGGCGTCTTGAACGAAGTGACCTGACACCCTTCGGGATTCACTCCAGACATGACATGTTTGATAGTGCCGTCTTTACCCGCAGCATCCATCGCCTGAAAGATCAGCAGCAGCGCCCATCGGTCCTGCGCATAAAGCTTGGCCTGCAAATCCTCCATGCGCGCAATGTCTTTCTGTAACTGCTCCTTGGCATGTTCTTCCGATTTGATGTGGCCCGTGTTGGCCGGATCGTAGTCCTTCAGCCGGAAGTGTTTGCCATCGTCAACCCGATAGGATTTTGCCAGTTTGGAGATTTTCATTCTGCTTTGCTCTCATTCTGCTTTACTCGGGAGAGCTCCAATAAAAAGTCTACACCGCGGCCAAGATCACCACTGAGCACCCAGAAAGAACTTCGACCTTTCAGGCAACGACCGATTTCTCGGCAACGAATGGCAGCTTGGCTTGCTGCCAGGCGTCGAACCCTCCCACCACATTCACAACCTTCTGAAATCCAGCCCGCTGCAGCAAGCTGCACGCAATCATGCTGCGATATCCGCCCTTGCAGTGCACAGCAACAGGAATCGTCACGATCAATTTCCGGTGGCGCCACTTTGAAGTTATCCAGCGGCCACCAGGACGCGCCTTCTATATGCCCCACTTCCCACTCCGGCTCGCGGCGGACATCCAGCACCTGCAGCGCTCCATCTCGTAACTGCTGGTCCAGCGCTTCCACGTTGATCTGAGGAAGTGAAGACAATGGCAGTCCAGCTTTGGTCCAGGCTGCGAACCCACCTTTTAGATAGCCTCTCACCGCTTCCAGACCAACACGCGCCAACCGCGTGCGGGCTTCTGACACTGCCTCTTCCGAATCCGCAATCAACACCGGACGCGCGTCCAAACCGAGAAGCGCTCCAGCCCAGGACGCAAATTGTCCCGACGGCGCGATGTTCACCGATCCCGGCACGTGCCCCGCCGCGAACTGTTCGCCCGGGCGAACGTCCAGCGCAATCCCACCCTCTGCCAGCAACGTTTTCAATTCGGCAGGCTCGATCGACATTAAGGGCGGCAGTTCCGACAGCGCCGCCGCTCCCATACGATTAATTTCCGCATCCCGCAAGAAGTATTCCGGACGAGCCGGCAGGTTGCTGGTCAATTGCTGGACGAACTCTTCCCTGCTCTTGATCTGCAAGGCATAATTTGTCAGCCGCTCCGTGCCAATGGTGGAAACCCGTTCCGCGCGCATGTTTCGTCCACACAACGAACCTGCCCCGTGCGCCGGATATACCAGAACCTTGTCCTCCAGCTTGAGAATCTTGTTATGCAGGCTGTCGTAAAGCATTCCCGCCAGTTGAACTGGACTGTACCGCTTGGAGAGGTCGGGACGACCCACATCCCCGAGAAACAAAGTGTCCCCGGTAAGAACCGCCCACGGCTCGGCGGATTTTTCTTGATCCGTAATCACCAGGCAGATGCTCTCCGGCGTATGTCCGGGCGTTTCGAGCGCTGCAATCGAGATCTGTCCGACCTGGAGATGGAATCCGTCCCGTACGGCGACGTGAGGAAACTCCGCCTGCGCCTGCGCTCCGATATAGATCTTCGCGCCGGTCCTGGCCGCCAGCTCACGGTGACCAGAAACGAAATCGGCGTGCAGGTGAGTCTCAAAAATGTGCCGGATGGAAACCTGATTCGCCCCCGCAGCCTGAATGTAAATCTCGACATCACGCTGCGGGTCGACGACTACCGCCTCGCCCTCAGACGCCAGCAAGTAAGACGCGTGCGCCAGACAACCCAGATAAAATTGTTCGAAGTACATGGCTCTCCTCTGCGGCAGGGGCCCGACCAATTCTAGCTCGGAACGTTGTCTCAAGCCCCCGGCGATATGTCATCCGAAAGCAGGTGGAAAGTCAATTGAATCGCAGGAAAGTTGGCAGTCTGATTGGGTGCATGATTCGGGACGCACAGCGGTAATGACGTGCGGGGGTTTCATTTTGGAAATGAAACCCCCGCATCTTCAACTGTACACAGGAATGCAACGGAAGATCAGCCCTCCATCGTGGACACGTCCCCGGCGTCCACCCCGGCCTCTTTCGCCTTCAGAAAGCGTCGCAAAATTTTCCCCGATCTGGTCTTCGGTAAAGCAGCCACGAATTCCAGCGACGAAGGAGTTGCAATCGGGCCCAACTCCCTCCGCACATGTTCGATCAAAGCCGCAGCCAGAGCGTCGGAAGCCACGTGGTCGCTGCGAACCTGCACGAACACTTTGATCGTCTCCCCCTTCATCACATCGGGGACTCCGATAGCCGCAGCCTCCGCCACTGCGGGGTGCGATACCAGCGCGCTTTCCACTTCGGCCGTGCCGATGCGGTGTCCAGCAACGTTGAGCACATCATCGTAGCGCCCGAGCACCGCGATATAACCGTCTTTATCTTTCATGGCAACATCGCCCGTCACATAACAGCCCGGGATCACTTGCCAGTCGCGCTCGTAGCGCGCCGGATCGCGCCACACGGTTCGCAACATATGCGGGAACGGGCGCTTGAGCACCAGCCTCCCGCCGACTCCCGGAGGCGCTGATTTGCCATTCTCGTCCAACACATCAGCCTCGGCTCCGGGCACGGCCACTCCAACTTTTCCCGGACGCATCGCCATCGATGGCGGCGTGCCTAGCGTAGGCCCGCCCAATTCCGTTTGCCACCAATTGTCGATGACATATCCCCACTTTCCGTCGCCAGCCAAATGAGTCTGCGCCCACCGCCAGGCCTCCGGATTCAGCGGTTCACCAGCACATGCGATTACGCGCAGAGTGGTTAGGTCATGCGCCGCCGGATAACTTTCGCCATAGCGCATGAACATTCTCAGAGCCGTGGGCGCGGTGAACATTTTTGTTACGCCATAACGCTCGACGATTTCCCAGGCCGTCCCCGGATTCGGATAATCGATTGCGCCCTCGCGGAACAACGTTGTCACACCGGCGCACAGTGGCGCATACACAATGTAGGAATGTCCCACCACCCAGCCAATATCCGAAGTACACCAGAAGATATCGCGATCACCCACATCGTAGTAATTCTCCAAATGGTAGGTCGTTCCCACCATGTAACCGCCATGCACGTGCACCACGCCTTTGGGCTTGCCCGTCGAACCGGACGTGTAGAGAAGGAAGAGTGGATCCTCCGCGTCCATTTCTTCAGCAGGGCAGTCCGTAGAAAATTTCAGAAGCTCGTTGAAATCAATTTCTCGAGGAGCCGAGAGTTCAGCCCCAGCGCGCGAATACACTACAACTTTCTCAACGAACTCCAGCTTATCGACTGCCTCATCGACGATGGCCTTGAGGGCGACTGTCTTCCCCCGCCGAAACCCGACGTCGCCGACAATTACGACCTTGGCCTGTGCGTCGACAATCCGGTCTTGCAAAGCGGTGTGCCCCAAACCAGCATAGACCACGGAATGAACAGCGCCGATGCGAGCACAGGCCAGCATGGCGACCGCGCCTTCGATGGTCAAAGGCATATAAATCACCACGCGATCCCCTTTCACCACGCCCAGCGATTTCAAGCCATTGGCAAAGCGGCAGACCATGCGGTAGAGCTGCCCATAGGTGACGATCCGCTCGCTGCCGTCTTCGCCAAGCCAAATAAAGGCGGCGCGATTGCGCCGATCTGAATTCGCATGCCGGTCGAGTGCGTTGATGGTGATATTGGTCTTGGCGCCGGTGAACCACTTATGATGTACGCCATCCCACTCCAGCACGCGATTCCACTTGCAGGACCACTCAAAGCGGCTAGCGTAGTCAGCCCAAAATACTTCGGGATATTTCTGCGCTCGAGCACATTCTCCCAGCCAATTTTTCTGGATGACGCCGCGGGCTACAATATTCGGCGCTGCGTATTCCTTGTCCAGGGCTAAAAGGTTGGAGATGTTTTCTGGTTTTTCGACGCTTAGAACGCTCATGCGAACCTCCGGGGAGAGCGGCGATCGTTGGCAGACTGGCGTGGATTTTGCTCTGCGGAATCGCCTCTCGCAGTGACGGAGATCACAACACGGTGTGTCTTCAAACCGCTCTCGGAACAAACAGCCGCTTCAGGCAATACGTAACAAAAAAGCTCCCAATTCGGGACACGTGATGTGCCAAATCACCAACACTAGTGATCGGCATCACAGCGGCACTTGACGTTCCACAGTACGGTTTCGCTCCATGTCTCGGCGCAAAGTTTGAGCCGGGACCAGGAGCCATCGTCCATGTTGACGCTTCAACGATTGTCATCAAGCCTGCTTGTGCTCGCCATCACGGCTCTGCCTGTCATGGCTGGAAGCAATGACGCCAAAACGGCAAGTGAGAATGCAACCGCTACAGCGAACACAGCCGCCACAGAAGCCGCCCCGGCTGCGGTAACCCCAAGCCTGACTCCAACCGCGGGCGACGCCAACCTCACCGCCTTGCTCGGCGTGCTAGTGATGAAAGGTGTTCTCTCTGCGCCAGAGGCGAATGCCGTACGCAATACCGCGCCCAACGCTCAGTTTCAAGCTCTCGTGGAAGCGCTCTCCCGGAAAGGCGTGGTAAGCGCGGCAGACTTGTCCGCGATCGCCAACCCTACAGCTCAACCCGCCGCCACTCCGCTGGCAGTCGCGGCAATTCCGTTGACAGCGGCCACTTCCTCTCAGCGCCAGGAGGTCGCCCAGAACCCTCCCCAGAAAAAGCCCGCAGCCCCTAACGTGGTGCCGGCGGTTGCTCCCTTACGCGTGCTGGCGGTTGATCCTCCGGTGAAGGACGGATTGGTTCCCAGCTTCAAGGTTGGCGCTGTCAAGGTAACTCCATACGGGTTTATCAAAGCCACAGTCGTACATGACAGTAGCGACCCCAATGGCGATGATTTCCCCTTCCCCGGAATCTTCCTGAATTCAAGTACGGCGCTAAGTACCGGCCCGACCCAAGATCCGTCTTTCCACATAAAAGCGCGTTCCTCGCGCTTTGGATCGAGCTTCGAGTGGCCCGACATTTCCAAGCACCTTACCCTTACAGGAAGGGTGGAGGGTGACTTCGAAGGCGGCTTCACCGTAGTGGACAATGCGGATGTGACGTCGATTCGCAACCCCCAACCGCGGCTGCGTTTGGCCTTTGCACGGCTAGACTACGACAGTGGCGAAGGTACGGACGTATTCTTTGAAGGCGGACAGGACTGGAGCCTCTTCGGATCCACCGCCCTGCCGAACATTCTGGAAACAACATTCCTGGGCGCATTTTCGGGCGATATCTGGGAGCGCACCCCGCAGTTCCGTTTCGGTCTGGTGCAGAACTTGGGCGGATCGGCGAACTTTAAGCTTTCTCCTGAGTTTGCCCTCATGATGCCGAGCTCGGCTGAAATCTATAGATTGCAGGGCGCGACGGGCAATGCCGTGAATGGTCTTACAGCGCAGATTGGTGAAGGCGAACGCGAGGGAGCCGACTCAGGTCGCCCCGAGTTTGAAGGCAGGCTTGCGCTTGAGTTCCAACTCGACAAGGCACCGGCAGTGTCGTCAGCACAGATTTTCTGGAGTGGATTCGAGGGCAAACGGACTTCAATCACAACGAATGGCAATCTCGCTGGCTTGACCAATGTATTGGCCCAGTTTCCAGCCGGCTTTACGAACAGCAGCCACATGTTCGGGAATCAGCTGGGCGTGCAGCTGCCTACTCGCTGGTTCACGCTCGTGGCCAGCGCCTATCGCGGCGGCGACATGCGCTTCATGCTCGCCGGCCAGCTAAACACCTTCTTCACCGATACCACCGGACTTTACAACGTCACCAACGTCGCGACCGTCGACAATGTCCAGGCGGCCACCGGAGGGATGGATGTAGGCTGCACGGTACCGGTGGCAACCACCAGTACCTGCTCGGCTTCAGGCGGCAAATGGAGGATTGCGCCCGAGCATCCCATCGGCGCTTTCGGGGGATTCGTCAATCTCGGACTCCCTCTGTCCCGCTGGTTCAATGCGAACCCAAAGGGGCATAACGCGGCCTGGAATCTTTACCTGAATGCTGGCAAGGATCAGGTCGTCCACCACGATCTCGCTCACGCGAACGGCTTCGGCTGCACGAGCGCAGACGGCCTTACGCCATGCAACGGCGGACTGCCGCTTTTGCAATCCAGAATGCTGGCCGCGACTCTCTACTACAAATTGAATCCGTACATCACGTTCGCATTCGAACAATCGCAATATCAGACCACATTATTGCCAGACCTGACCAACATCGGCGTGACCTACTCGATCGCCGGACATGCGGCCAATAAGTGGAAGGATCAGCGCACTGAGTTCGGGCCCATCTTTACTTTTTAAGAATGGGCCGCATGCTCCTAACTTAGCGTTACAATGCGTGCGGCCCGAATGTACGTGCCTTGCGAGTGCTGCGGCGGTCGTGGAGAAAAGACCGGGGCTCCCGGTTCTCATTTCACAGGTTGTAAAGGAGAAAAACTGTGGCGAATGCAAACGTTGCACTTACTTCGGATACCACTGGCATAAGTCGTTGGTGGCGTGTAGTCGGCGGAATGTCCATGAACCTGGCACTGGGCACCTTGTATGCCTGGAGCGTATTTGTGGCCCCCCTGGAGAAAGAATTTGGCTGGAAACGGGCTGAAACTTCCAATGTGTTTACCATCGCGGTTGTCGTGTTCGCGCTGACCTTCATCCTGGCAGGACGGCTGCAGGACAAGTATGGCCCATTCTGGGTTTCCCTGACTGGCGGCGTTTTGGTCAGCTTGGGCTTCTTCCTGTGCGCCTTCACGCACAGCCTGAATTATCTCTATGTCTGTTTCGGGGTAATTGGCGGGCTGGGCAATGGATTTGGCTATGCCACGCCTATACCGGTGATGGCCAAATGGTTTCCCGATAAGCGCGGCCTCGCCGTAGGACTAGCCGTGGGCGGATACGGCGGAGGCTCGGCCATCTTTGGGCCGTTGGCCAACCTGAAGCTGATCCCCGCCTATGGTGTGCACACCACGTTCATGATTCTGGGAGCAATTTTCCTGGTCATGACGGTTTTCGGCGCCTTCCTTCTGCATAACCCACCGGCCGGATACAAACCTGCCGGTTGGACGCCCGCGCCAGCCGCCAAGGCGGCCGGGACCACCTACGACTTCAGTCCGGCTGAGGTCCTGCACACGCCCGCTTTTTACTTTATGTGGGTCGCCTATGCGCTCGGTTGCTCGGCTGGCCTCATGGTCATCAGCCAACTGGTGCCATTTGCTAAGAGCGTTCATATTTCCAGCACGGAGCTCGCCACGATGGGCTTGGTCGTGGGCGCAGTTGGCAACGCCTCGGGGCGCATCCTGTCCGGCTGGATGTCGGATACTCTGGGCAGGCTAAATGTTTTGCGGCTCATGATTGCCATCTCCATGATTGCCATGCCCATTCTCTACCACGTCGGGGGCAATGTGACATTACTGTACGTGACGGTGTTCGTGGTGTACTGGTGCTATGGGACGCAGCTTTCGGTGAATGGCTCAACGGCGGCGGATTTCTGGGGCACCAAGAACGCTGGTATCAACTATGGAATGCTATTCACGGCATGGGGCGTAGCTGGCATTATCGGGCCTCGCATTGCCGGAGTGCTGTTCGACAAATACAAGAACTACCAGATGGCATTCTATTGGGCAGCGGGGCTGGCGGCAGTTGCCCTCCTCTGCGAACTGGCGGCCAAGCGCCCGCCGGTGCCTCAGCAAACCTTAGCCGCAAGGAAGGTGCCGGCCGTCGCTTAGTTTTTTGGACGCTGCTGCAGTAGTGTATGGACGTTCGACTATTGCCCGGCTTGAATGGAGCGCGAAGTCATTCTGTAAAGCCCAGGGAGGCGTGACAAGGAAATGCCGGAGTTGTGTTGCAAATTCAGAAATCTAAGGGGTGACTGATATGGCTCGAATTTTTGAGAAGCAGGTAGTGAGCGAGACCACCGAAGCTCAGATCGCAGTTCATTGGCGAGAGGAAGAATACTACTATCCTTCCTCGAAATTTGTAGGCCAGGCTAACCTGACCGATCCCAGTGTGATAGAGCGCTTCAGCGAGGAGAATTTCCCGGAGTGCTTCCGGGAATACGCTGATCTGTTGACCTGGGACAAGTACTGGGACAAGACTCTCGACACGAGCGATCCGCCGTTCTGGAAATGGTTCGTAGGCGGCAAGATCAACGCTTCGTACAACTGTGTGGACCGTCATTTGGCAAAGTACAAAAACAAGGCTGCTCTGATCTTTGTCCCCGAGCCCGAAGCCGAATCGCCCGTCTCCGTTACCTACCGCGAACTCTACGTGAGAGTGAATGAATTCGCGGCGCTGCTGCGCGACTTCTGCGGCCTGAAGAGCGGAGATCGTGTCACGATTCACATGCCGATGGTGCCCGAGTTACCGGTCACAATGCTGGCGTGTGCGCGTCTGGGAGTGATTCACTCGGTCGTATTTGGCGGTTTTAGCGGCGAGGCGTGTGGGATGCGAGCCGCCGATTCTGGCAGCCGCGTGCTGATCACGATGGACGGCTATTATCGCAACGGCAAGATGATCGACCACAAAGCCGGCGCCGACCTCGCGCTGGACGTAGCCAAGAAGGAAGGTCAAGTGGTCGATAAGGTCCTGGTCTGGAGGCGACACCCGGGAAAGAATGCATCGGCTTCACCATTTGTCAAAGGGCGCGATGTCTTCGTTGACGAAATACTCCCTAATTACGCCGGCCAACTGGTGCCTCCCGTTCCCATGGATGCGGAAGCTCCGCTGTTTCTCATGTACACCAGCGGCAGTACGGGCAAACCCAAAGGTTGTCAACACCGCACTGGCGGGTATCTCTCTTATGTGGCTGGTACCTCGAAATACATCCAGGACATTCATCCCGAGGACGTTTACTGGTGCATGGCCGACATCGGATGGATCACGGGTCACTCCTATATCGTTTACGGTCCGCTAGCTTTGGCCGCCACCAGCGTCCTTTACGAAGGAGTTCCTACTTTCCCCGATGCCGGCAGAGTATGGAGAATCGCCGAGCGCCTCGATGTGAACATCTTTCATACGTCGCCGACCGCCATTCGCATGTTGCGCAAGTCCGGTCCAGATGAGCCCACCAAGTACAACTACCATTTCAAGCATATGACCACGGTAGGAGAGCCCATCGAACCTGAGGTTTGGCGCTGGTATCACGACGTCGTGGGCAAGCGTGAAGCAGTGATCGTGGATACGTGGTGGCAAACGGAGAACGGTGGATTCCTGTGCAGCACCAAGCCCGCGATCGATCCCATGAAACCGGGCAGTGCGGGGCCGGGGATGCCGGGAATCTATCCCGTGATCATGGACGAGAACAACGAGCCGATTGCCGCAGGATCCGGTAAGGCAGGCAACATCTGCATCCGTAACCCATGGCCCGGAATCATGCAGACGATCTGGGGCGATCGCGACCGCTTCGTTAGTCAGTACTACAGAAAGTATTGCAAGGATCCCAACAGCAAGGACTGGCACGACTGGCCTTATTTTGCGGCCGACGGAGCGGTACTCGCTGTGGACGGCTATTTCCGAATACTGGGCCGCGTGGATGACGTCATCAACGTTGCTGGTCACCGCCTGGGCACAAAGGAAATCGAATCGGCCTGCCTTACCGTCCCGGAAGTAGCCGAGGCAGCGGTAGTGCCAGTAGTCGACGAAATCAAGGGCCGCGTACCCGAAGTCTATATCGCCCTGCAACCAGGTTTGCAGGCCAGTCAGGCGATTATCGACAAGGTCAACAAGGCCATTGAGACCATGATTGGCAAAATTGCCCGACCGCGGCGGATTCTGATTGTTCCGGATATGCCAAAAACACGATCCGGCAAACTGATGCGCCGGGTTCTCGCAGCGCTCTCCAATAACATGAACACTGGAGATATCACGACCTTGGCCAATCCTGATGTGGTGGAAAAGGTCCGGGAAATGGTCCAGGGCAAGGAGGCAGTGGCTCTGGCGGATGGACCCGAAGACTTGAAGAAATTCGGAACTGAGGAGTAAGTCCAGAACTCAGGCACGAATTTAGCGAACATCCGTGTCTTCATTGATTACAGCGACAGGTCTACACGGAAAGAGCAGAACCGATCAGGCTGTAGGCCAAAATCAGGAGCACGATCGACGCAACGATGACATAAATCCGATCGTGCTCCTCTGCAAACCCAAAGATAGAAAAAGCCACCCGCGCGACCGGAGTCGCGATCAGTAATAACAGCCCCATCTGGATGATGCCCCGTCCTCGCAGCGCGATCGCTTCCCGAAAGATTCCGCTGACGGTGCGAAGGTTCGAAGGCTCGCTCTGAAATGTGCGGTAACTCGAGGGAGAATGCCCGTGCCGCACCAGGTAAACGGCCCCCCCACAAAATACAATGACAGCCGAGAGCACTACGCCTCCGCGTAGCAAGTTCCCCATTAGTATTTCCATCCGCTTGTCGGTCCAGCCTCGGTCTTTGAGTACTTCGGGCCCGTCCATATCAAATCCTTCCAGAAATTCCCTTGTAGAGCATTTCAATTCCTAGAACCACGATCACGAGGCTGAACACTCGGCGCAACCACTTCGGATCGGCTCTGACCAGAACCCGCGTACCCAACAGCGATCCGCCAAGGACGCCCAGCATCACTGGCATGGAGAGCCCGGGATCGATATATCCTCGCGATAGATAAATCCCCGCGCTGGCTGCGGCCGTTACACCAATCATGAAGTTGCTGGTTGTGGTCGAAACCTTGAATGGAATCTTCATCGCTTGGTCCATCGCCAGAACTTTCATCGCACCCGAACCAATGCCCAGGAGTCCGGACAAGGTCCCCGCGCCAAACATTAAGCACCATCCCAGAGGCACGCGCTGTACGTTGTAGCTTCGAATCCCGTTCCCCTCGGGAAAGCTCCCATTCAGGCGTAGCTTCGTGGCCAGCGGGTCCGGCTTCGTATCGCGTTGATTTCTTGCAGGCCGTTTCCAGGACAAGAATGCGGACGCAATCAGCACCACGCCAAAAACGATGGCGATTGCGCTGCCGGAGATGTGCGTCGCCAGGGTTGCCCCGGCAAGCGCCCCCAGTGTGGTCGCGATCTCTAAAAACATGCCGATCCGGATGTTCGAAATGCCTTCTCTTACATAGGCTGCCGCCGCCCCCGAGGAAGTGGCAATCACTGAAACCAACGACGCCCCAATGGCGTAACGCACGTCTACTCCCAGAAGCAAAGTGAGCATCGGGACAAGAACCACGCCGCCCCCCAACCCAGTCAACGCTCCGAGAAAACCGGCAACCAGCGAACCGGCCATCACAATCAGGCTGAACTCAAGCACAGTCATGAACTTTGAAAATATCTCCACATCGGCGCAACCGGCGTTATTCCACGGTTATCTGGCTAGATGACAGCCCACGCGTCAAGTAGGAGAGTCTACTTGACGCGAAATGGTCTACAAACTTTTTTCGCAGCTCCAAGCGCTGGTCGTTTCCCCGCGTCCGTCCAAAACAAGTTATCTCGGAGGTTAGACTGCTGGTGCCTCGCTCATCAAGGAACTTTGAAAGCTTTCAGGCAATATAGGTTATAGTTTAGGAAGCTCTTAGCGAGAACCACTCCTTCTCTAGGCAGTGGGATATTGCAGAGAACACTCCATGGCCAACATGAAAGAGATCGCGAAGATGGCCCGCGTCTCTATCGGCACAGTGTCGCATGTGCTCAACAACTCCGCCAGTGTCCGCGAGCCCGTGCGAAAGCGCGTTCTTGAAGCCGTCCAAACGGCTCGATATCAGCCTAATCAACTTGCCCGCGGCCTGCGCCGCGACAAGACCACTATGATAGGAATGATCATCCCGGACGTTACCAATCCCTTCTTTCCAGCGGTGGTTCGCGGCGCGGAAGACGTGGCATTCTCCAATGGATATCGTCTAATCCTGTGCAATACAGACAACGACCATTCCAAGGAGTTGGTACATCTAAATGAGCTACGCACTTATCTGCCAGCTGGTCTGATCGTGATTCCGTCCAACTTCAGCGACCTTACGGTGCAGACGGAACGGTACCGCGAAGCCGGCACCGGCGTGGTCTGTGTCGACCGCCTTCCGACGAACTGGAGCGGCGACAGCGTCACTGCCGATAACGAACAGGGAGCCTACGACGCAACGCGATGTCTCTTGCACTTGGGACACAAAAAGCTTGCCACAATCACAGGTCCGCTGCATCTGACCAATGCTAAAGAGCGCCTTAGTGGTTTCAAGCGCGCCATGCGAGAGGCCAAGCTTCAAGTCCTCCCGGAATATGTGCAAGAGACTACCTTCGACAAGCGAGGCGGCTACTCCAAGACTCTTGTCCTCCTCCGGTTGCTTCCACGCCCTACGGCGATTTTCGCAGGTAATGACATGATCGCTCTTGGGAGCCTGCTGGCAATCCGCGAGGCCGGTCTCAACTGCCCGAAGGACGTGTCTCTTATTGGCTTCGACGACCTCGATCTTGGCGAAACAACCAATCCCGCGCTTTCATCGGTCTCCCAATCGGGTTACCAACTCGGCACAACAGCCGCTCGCATTCTTCTGGACCGGATTGAAGGCGATGCAGGTCCCGCAAAACATGTCATTCTCGAAACATCCTTACATCTCCGCCATTCGGTGGCCGCTCCCTCAAAACGACGTGGGACTCTTGCAAAGCAGGGTCGGTAGTAAGGAGATGGATCTAGATCCCGCTTGTCTTACACGCTGCCTGTTACTAACTCTCACACTCCGATCAACGTCCTGCTTAAGTCGCCCGCTCTAACCGTTCGCCCGGGCGACCAAGAAAATTGCTATGCCGTAGAAAACGAACATCAGCGCAAGATACGCCTTCGCTCGAGGTCCCGAGTTTCCAAATTCTTTCCACACCAGAATCCCCCAGAGTGCGGCAACCATAGGAGCGGACTGGCCGATCGCGTAAGAGATCGCGACTCCGGTGAAGCTTCCCGCCACGAGGTTAAACACTGTGCCGATACCCCAGATACATCCTCCGAAAAGCCCCAGAAGATGACCCGAAGCTGGACCTCGGAAAAACCCGCTGAAGCTCACCGGTTCGCCGACCAGCGGGTGCTTCATGAAATAAATGTTCCACACGAAACAGGAGAGCAGTGCTCCGAGCGTGAGAAAGACGGCAGCGCTATATGGTCCGAGAGGATTGCCGCGCGTCATCGCGTGCGTCATGAACGGCGCCCACAGGCCCATCAGAACGCCGGAAACTACACAGGTAATCAGACTCTTTTTTGAAACCGAATGTCCGGCCGCAACAAGGCTTCCATAGGCTTTGCCATCGAGGACCACCGCGATAAACGCGCATGCCACCCCGAGAGCGAGGAAAATCGCATTCCCCTTCGGCTGCAGGGCATAACTCAGCACAACCCCGACTACCAGTGCGATGCCGATGGAAATGGGAAAGGCCACGGCTAAACCGGCCATGTCGATGGCCGCGACCAACAGTAGATTCGCCAGATTGAATAGCGCCCCGCCGATGAGCGCATTGGTAATGTTTGAGGTATCTGCTGCGCGGACGTTATTCAGAAAGCTCGAGGAATCGTGTCCCGCGCTTCCCATCGTCAAGGCGAGAACAACCGAGATTAAAAAAATTCCAACCGCGTAATCCCAGTAGAAAAGCTCGAATCGATACCCCTTGACACCCTTATAAGTGTTGGCCCACGAACCCCAACAAACAGCGCTTGTGATCATCATCAAAAGCGCAATTCCCAGGCTGGATGGCGTGAACATCGCTCTCCTTGAGTCGTCGCGTTATGGGAAAGTTTGTAACTCTACTCCTCTTTTACTCACATCACAAGTATTCATTCCCCGATTTCAAGCGATCGACTCATTTAGTCAGAAACCCTTGCCATAACTTCGAAGAGTATATTGCGACGCCAGAGTTATTGCCCGCCTCTCTCCTTTGTATCGCACGCAACACAATCTTCATTGACACAAGCAGGACTGACAAATAGACTCGCCCGGAGTACAACGGTTTTATAAACATGAATATGGCGAAGCGTCCTCGCATTGCAGTAGTTGGGAGTGCCAACATCGATCTGACAACATTCACAGATAGGTTCCCGAAGCCCGGAGAAACTTGCTTCGGATCGAATTTCAATCTCGGATTCGGGGGCAAAGGTGCGAATCAGGCGGTCGCCGCGCATCTCTGTGGAGCAGAAGTTTTTATGGTCGCACGAGTCGGAAGTGACTTGTTCGGTCCGGCCACAATCGAAAACTTTAAGAAACTTGGTATAGACACAACATACGTAAGACAGATTGACGGATTATCCAGCGGTGTTGCCCCAATATTCGTCGAACCCAACGGACAAAATCGCATCCTGGTAGTGAAGGGAGCGAACGACGCCTTGAAGCCCGCTGACGTCGATGCCGCTGCCGATATGTTAAAAAGTACCGACTGCATCGTCTTGCAGTTTGAAATTCCGCTGGAAACCGTTTACTACACAATCGCGTTCGCCCGAAAGCACGGGATCCGCTGCATTCTCAACCCCGCGCCCGCACAACCTGTCGACATGCAGGCGCTCACCGAACTTGATTACTTCATTCCGAATGAGACCGAGGCGGAAACTATCACCTCGATCGCGGTGCAGAGTATCGACGACGCGAAGAGGTGCGCAGAGAAGTTATTGGCTGGCGGTATTCGCCGCGTCATCATCACACTCGGGGAGAAAGGATCCCTGTTGGCTGGCCGCGGATTCATGGAGCACGTGCCCCCATTTTCAGTAAAAAGCATCGACAGCACAGGCGCGGGCGACGCGTTCATCGGAAGTTTTGCACTATTTTTGGCGGAAGGAAGATCGGAACAAGAAGCGGTGCATCGTGCAAATCTGTATGCGGCGCTTTCGACGACCAGTGTCGGGACCCAGAAGTCTTTCTATGATCGCCGGCAGTTCGAAGCAGAGTGGACCGCCCACGCTCGAAGCGGCACATTTCTCCAACTGCCAACCTAGCTGGCCTGTCGAGCGGCCACACATAAGTGACATCTCAAGTTTCTGTTGTTCGAGAGTGTCTTCTCGATATTTTCTTGACAATGGGACTAATCGGCGCGTATAAGATCGCTTGTTAAATGAAACGTTTCAAAAGTCAGGACTGGGGATCCTGATGCCTCACCTTCCGTTCTGGCGTGATGCCTGATCGAAGCGTAGGGGTATACGCCAAGAGCACGATCGCCAAGCGCTGTCGTTAGAATCAGCCAAAGAATGTGATGAATGGATAAATGAAGCCCGACCGCAGAGAATTTGTTCGCATATGCAGCGGCGTACTTGCCAGCGGGGTTCTGTCGAGTCCCCAGGTGATGCTAGGCATTGCGGCGCGGCCGCAGACAACTAGCTCAGGCGTGGAAGCTCAAAAAGTCATCATCGATACCGATCCAGGTGTCGACGATGCGTTTGCACTGCTTCTGGCGATGCGCTCGAGCGAATTGAAGGTGCTCGCTGTAACTGCAGTGGCAGGCAATGTGCCCCTTAGCGTCACCTTGCCCAACGCGCTAAGACTTGTAGAGATCGCGGGTCGCACCGACGTTCCTGTAGCCGCGGGCGCCTCGACACCTCTTATTCGGAAGCTCGTGGATGCATCGTACGCCCACGGGAACAACGGACTGGCTGGTGTCGAGTTCCCAGCGTCGCGCCTCCGGCCAGTCAAAGAGCGAGCATCTGACTTGATTTGCAGGCTCGTGCGCGAAAATGCAAACAACATCTGTATCGTTGGAATTGGACCGCTCACCAACATCGCTTTGGCCTTGCGGCAAGATCCCGAGATTGTCTCTATGGTTAGTAGCATTGTCCTGATGGGTGGGTCACTTTCCGGAGGCAACGTAACACCCGCCGCGGAGTTTAACTTCTACGTTGATCCGGAAGCAGCGAGCATCGTGTTTAGCTCAGGGATCCCTATTCGCATGGTCGGGCTGGATGTTACACGCAAAGTGCAGCTTACCGACCGCCACATCGAGGCGCTTCAGGCCGGCAAAGGACGAGTGAGTGAAGCAGCGGCCAGCATTGCCGCTGCGGTTATGAAGATGTACCGTCGCGAGAATTCGGTCAGTGGGCCACACCTCCATGATCCGTTGGCGGTGAGCGCATTGATACATCCCGATATTCTTACCTTCGAGGACTATCACGTGGAGATTGAGACGTCCGGAAGTATTACTGCCGGCGAGAGTGTAGGTTGGAGGCATTCTCCGCTCTGGTACTCGGCCCCATTGATGACCAGCGTGCAGGAAAAGGAGGCTGCTCCTCCCTTCAGGGTGAATGCCAAAGTTGCAACGGGTGTTGACTCTGGTAAGTTTTTCGATCTTCTGATTTCTCGTTTGACGGACGACGGGAAATAGCGGTTGCGCTGAAGCAAGGGAGCATCTCATGGAAGCAGAGCCATTCAAAATGAAGAGCGTTCTTTTATTGTGTGCCATCTTTTCGCTGGTTGCGGCTTCCGCATACGCACAGCAGAATCGCTATGTCGTGATCGATCAGGATGCCATGGGACCTGCGGGCACAGACATGAACTCGATGCTGGTCTTTCTGCAATCGCCTAATGTAAATGTGCTGGGGATAACGGTTGTAACAGGAGACGGATGGCGCAACGAGGAGGTAGCGCACACGTTGCGTCTTCTGGAGTTGGTGGGACGCGCCGATATACCGGTCGTGCCCGGGCTGGATAGGCCCATGGTTCGCACCAAGCAGTGGACTAACCTATGGGAACAGATGTACGGCAAAGTCCTGTATCAAGGCGCGTGGACAAGCACGCGGTCTTCGCACAGCCCTGACGATGTGCCGAACTTGCCGGAGGGTAATCCGACAACCAAGGCTTCGACGGAAGACGCCGCACACTTCATGGTTCGGATGGTTCATAAATATCCGCACCAGGTTACGATCTACGCGGCTGGACCCATGACCAATGTCGCCGCTGCCATCCTTTGTGACCCTGACTTCCCTTCCCTGGCGCAGGAGTTAGTCATCATGGGTGGCAGCGTCAATCCTCATACTGATGATCCCGAGTATCTTGACAGTCCTCGTCACGAATTCAACCTATGGTTTGATCCGGAAGCATCGAGCATCACCCTCCATGCTCCCTGGCCTAAGATCAGTGTGACAACCGTCGACGTTTCCATCGAAACTCATCTAACAGCGGAAATGTTGAGCGAGATCGGTAAGTCCCACGAGCCGGCTGCACAATACATTGCACGCTATACGCGCAAGCCGGGAGATTATCTTTGGGATGAACTGGCGGCAGCTGCGTGGCTCGATCCCAGCCTAATTACTCGCGAACGTTACGTGTTCATCGATGTCAGCGTGGATAAGGGAATCAGTTATGGAGACACTCTGGTCTGGACGGATCATGACAGGCCGTCGATTAGTCTACAGAAAGCCCATGTCCAAATGGATGTCGATTGGCCGAAATTTCAAAAAATGTTTATTCAGTTCATGTCGGCGCCCACGCCTGGCTCGCGAGATCCTCAGGTTGGGCATCAAGCGACTGGCGGAGGCAAGCAGTAGTCTGGCTCTGTCCATCGAAACGAACTTGTGCAAAGAGCTGATCAAACGGCAAACGACGCTGGCGCACACTTGATTCTTCTCTGTTGTGGCGATCAATCGGGGCGCAAGAGTTAAGGAATTTTGGTTGACAAAAAGATCGGCGCTGGCGTAAAAAGCCAGACTGTTGTCTTGAATGCTTTCAAATGGGGGTGCATTCGTGCGACAAGCGTACTGGGGTCTGGCTGTGTTCTTCGTGGGTTTCATACTCTTACCCTGCTCCATCCATGCTCAATCCACCGGATCCATCGTTGGAAATGTAGTGGACAGTACCGGAGGAAGCATCGTCGGAGCAGTAGTCACGATCACCGAGACGGGCACGAATACTTCCCGCACGCTTACTACCGACTCCGCAGGCCGGTTCGTCGCCAATGTCCTCCCTCTCGGGAACTACACCGTCAAGGTGACGGAGCCGGGCTTCCAGGCGGCGGAGAAGACCGGCATCCGACTTGAAGCTCAGGGAAGCCCGGAAATTGATTTCACTCTGGTGCCCGCGACTGTAGGCTCGCAAATCACGGTCGAAGCGAATACCGTCGCGGTGGAGACCACCAATCCAACACTCAATCAGGTCATTCACTCGGAACAGGTCGCTGACCTTCCCTTGAACGGGCGCAATTTTGTAGAGTTGGCTACGCTCGCCCCAGGCGTTTCCCAAGGAGACCAACCAGGCGATTTTTTTGGAGGTGGCTCCAGCAGCGAAACCTCCATTCGCGGCACTTTTTCACTGTCGGTGGGCGGCTCTCGTGAGAACCGAACGGATTGGCTCTACGATGGCGTCGATAACGAAGAATTGACATCCGGTGCTATCGCAGTTGTACCGTCGATCGATGCTCTCCAAGAGTTCAATGTTCTTACCTCCAACTATTCCGTCGAATACGGGACCCGCGCCGGCCCCACGGTCCTGCTGATCTCGAAGTCCGGCACCAATCAGTTTCACGGGACTTTGTTTGATTTTCTTCGCAATACAGCACTCAATGCGTCGAGCTATTTTTCTCCTATCAACCCCGAGTACATCAGAAACCAATTCGGCGGTTCGGTGGGCGGCCCCATTCGTAAAAACAAAACCTTCTTCTTTTTCGATTATCAGGGTACGAGAAATGTGCAGGGAATACCCTCGTTAACCCAGGTACCAACAGCCGATGAGCGCGCCGGTAACTTCACCGAATCCTTCCCCGGGGCGCCCGAGGTGCCGATCTATGATCCCGCAACCACGACGACGGATCCAGTGACGGGCCTTCAGTCTCGTACTCAATTTCCGGGAAATATCATTCCCACGAACAGGCTGAATCCCATTGCAGTCAAAATACTGAGCTACCTTCCCCTCCCCAATGTATCCGGGTTGTTATCAGCTAACTACGTCGATGTCCCGAAACAGAGTTACACTGATAACGAATTTGACTTTCGTATTGACCATACGTTTTCACCCTCCGACAGGGCATTTGCACGCTTCAGTAGAGATCAGGCATCGGTTTATGTTCCTTCCGGTCTCCCTGACTTTGGAAGCCAACCGGGCGGGTACTCCAGCAACCAGACTCTGGCTGACCGGGGACGTAACCTCGCCTTATCCGAAACACATATATTTTCAGGCAACAAGATCAATCAATTTACAGCAGGGTATAACAGGATCTTTGACCACATTGTTTCCTATGGTGATGGAACAAACTGGAGTGACCAACTGGGTATTCCAAATGCCAACCTTGGCACCTACTTCAGCAGCGGTTTCTTGAACGTTCAATTCAACGAAGGGTATTGGGGGCTGGGAGATCGAGGATTCTCCCCCATCCAGGATGGTACGAACGTATTCCATTACTCTGACGATTTTGAATGGGTTCGTGGAGCGCACTCACTCTCGATCGGCATGGGAATGAGATTTTACCAGTTGAATGAGTTAGGCGATGCATTTCCCATGGGCGAGATGTCATTCGATAACTTATTTACGGCAGGCTTCTCAAACGGTTCCCTGAATTCATCCACGGGTAATCCCATCGCGAGCTTTTTGTTGGGCATTCCAGCAGGTGGGGAGCATGACAACGAGTTCTCAGGTGCAGTCTCTGGAAGACGATGGAAGGAGTTCAGGCCATACTTTCAGGACAACTGGAGGGTACGGCCGAATTTGACCGTCCAGCTTGGGATGGCATGGAACTATACGACTCCGACCGTGGAGGCGCAGAATCGATATTCGAACTTCGATTTTGCGACGGGGCAGCTTCTAGTTGCTGGTGTAAATAGCGGCAAGGGTGCTGGTATTTCTTCCTACTACTTAGGCTTCGAACCCCGGATCGGGATAAGCTACAGCCCTTTCTCTAGTAAGAACGCAATACGCGCTGGGTACGCAATTCTACATGACGGTGGTTGGAACTTAGGCGCCGAAGGCCTGGACTTAAACCCGCCGTTCTACAGCACATACTCCTTTCAGACGGACGACATTACACCCACTACCACCCTTTCCCAGGGCTTTCCGGTGCCGGTGAAACCCGACGTCAATAACCTGAGCGGTAATGTATATAGCCAAAACACCAATTTCAGGCCGGGGATGGTTCAGCAATATAATCTCGATCTTCAGCGACAGCTTCCCGCGGGAGCGGTGGTAACTGTGGCATACGTGGGCTCGCGTGGGAGTCATCTTCAAACAGAAAACTGGAATCTGAACACTGCGCCGCCAAACCTCCAAATCGATCCGTCGAATTTACGGCCTTACCCCCAGTTCTATAACATTATTGGCCTCATAGATCGGGGACTCTCCAGATACGACTCGCTTCAACTCAAAGCGGAGAAGGCCTATCAAAATGGACTCTACTTCCTGGTAGCTTACACATATAGCAAGGGTTTTGATAATGGTTTGAACGATGACCTGGGCTCCCTGGTAGGGATTCCCTACTATCCTCTCAATCCTGCTCCCAACGCATACGCTCTTAACCCATCCGGATATACGGATAAGGGCTTGAATGTTACTGACCAAACGCACAATTTTTCGGCGAGCGTTCTTTATCGATTGCCTTTTGGAAAAGGGAGGGCCTTCGGAGCCGGCGCGAATAAGTATACGGACGCAGCAATCGGGGGCTGGCAGTTCAATGTGATTTCACATATTGCGTCGGGATTTCCGCTGGGACTGGCTACAGGCGTAAACAATTCCGGGACAGCACTCGGCAATCGTCCTGATCAACTTTGTAATGGAAAGCTGAGTCATCCAACGGTGAACGAATTCTTTAATACCAGCTGCTTTATTGATCCGCCTCCCGGCGTATTGGGTGACGCTTCGCGAACGCCACTTTACGGTCCGGACTTTGTCAATTTCGATGCTTCGCTCTTTAAAGCATTCAAAATTCATGAAGCGACTGAGCTTGTATTCCGCACCGAAGTCTTCAACGTTTTTAATCACCCGCAGTTTGCGTTTCCCGGGACGACCACTGATTCACCGGGCTTCGGTCAGATTACGCAGATTGTCAACAATCCGCGATTAATTCAGTTCGCGCTGAAGTTGGTTTTTTAGAAGATCAAGTCGAGGGCAACCATTTCAACCGGCGTATCTGTTCGACGAAAGAATCGACCAAAGGTCGGAGGCGGTTTTAGAAGCCAGCGAGTTCCGGGCCGTGGAACGAAACGTTCCCAGGCGGAATCAGTTTCCGTGGAATTAGGAAGGTTGTCCCAACGACTGTAAAGCTAGTGCGGCTCCTCATTTGCCACGGGGAACATTCGTTCCAGCAAGTCTCTGGCTTCTTGGTCACCATTCCAAGCCTGTCCAACTAAGAACAAAGATGCCTGTTCAAAGTTGAGTTTTTTCAGTCTTGGTACCGCATACAGCTTCTTAGCGATTTTTTCTGATTGCGCGGACACGCTGACACTCCTTAACTGGCACCCCCGTCGACAAAACGTACTCCGAAGTTCGATATCTTCTTGGGATCATTTATCTTTCGTTACGAATTCGGAACAAAGAGGTCGGAAAATGAGCCAGGGGTGGGTTTCGAAATCCGACTGGCCCGACCCTAACAACTGGGCTAACCATTTCAAGAGATAAAGGAGATTTATTTGCGCGTCGCTTGAGTACCAATAGGCCCGGGTGTACATTTCGGGTTGCCAACTTAAGTAGGCCAAGGAGGCTTGGTATGGGAATTCTCGCGTGGATCGTGGTTGGATTGATTGCAGGCTGGCTCGCCGGCCGGGTCATGAAGGGCGGTGGCTACGGCGTAGTCGTGGACATAATTCTCGGAATTCTCGGTGGCATCGTGGGCGGCTGGGTTTTTGGGCTTCTGGGAATTTGGCCGGGAGGCGGCATAATCGGCTCGATTATTGTGGCATTTGTGGGCGCGGTCATCTTGGTCTGGATTTCCCGCTTGCTGAAAAAAGCTTGATCGACGAGGCAATCGGCGCGCGCTGCACGCTCCCACCTCCGCAGAAGCAGCATTGGGCGGGCGGTTGATTCCGGATCTAAGCCCTAACCCGATACAAACAAAGCACCCGCCAAAGTGCACTGAACCGATTCGAGTGGTAGAGTTCTGGCTGGTGCCGGGAGGGGGAATCGAACCCCCACAGAGCTTTCGCCCCTGCGGATTTTAAGTCCGCTGCGTCTGCCAATTTCGCCATCCCGGCTCGCGATCATTCTAGCCTACCAGCCTTGCGCATTGGCCCCATGCGTCCCCACGCCAATCCCTGTTCTAACGGTCTTGTACCCACGACTCTTGTACCAGCCGTTCTCACCGGCTACCCTTCTTTATGGTTCAGCATCTCAGAAACAACCCTGGAGGCCTAATGAATTCGCTTTCGAAAAGTTGCGTGGTGGTGGGTCTGCTGGCGCTCCTAGGCTTTCTAACGCCCGTCCCGACCGTGCAAGCAGGAAACGGAGTGCTTGGTCAGGTTGACCTGGTGGGCGCTACGAAAGTAGAGGAAACTTCCGGTGTCTGGATCGACGGCCAATACGTCGGTTATCTGCGCGAATTGAAGGGATCGAAGAAGATTCTACTTCTCCCCGGTGAACACGAAATCACGATTCGCCAAGGTGGATACCTGGATTTCGTTCAGAAAGTGATGGTGCGGGCGGGGGAAACCCAAACCGTCGACGTAAAACTGGAAAAAGACACTCGGGTTCAACTGCCTCGAATCACTTCCGAGATCAAGCTGGAGGTAAATCCCAACCGCGCCGCGGTGTTTGTGGATGGAGTCTTCGTGGGCCATGTGGCCGAGTTCGGAGGCATTGGGAGAGCGCTGCTGGTCACGCCGGGCAAGCGGAAGATCACCATCAGCTTGCCTGGATATCAGACTTTCGAAACGGATATTGATTTAGTACCGAATCAGAAATCAACAGTGAAGACGGATCTGGTAAAAGGTGGAGCGGCGGAGGGGGTTCCGCTGCCGCAATAATCGAAAGAAAAAAGAAATAAGACGGAATGCGTGCCGGATCAGGAGGCAGCAGCGCCGAGCCCTCGCTGCTTGCGCAGCATCTCCACAAACGACTCAGCCGCGATTCCCGCGTGATTGCGGAAAAGATCAAGCAAAGGATCGGCCATGGGGCCGGATTCGGAAGCGGGTTTCGAGTACTGTGCAGTCTCGTTTTCCAGACCTTCGGGTTCGACCATCAGTTCCGGCCGAGTATTTGGATCTTCGGCTAGCCGGCCTAGGAATTTTTCCAGCAAAGCGCGATGCTCCGTAGTGGTTTGGGTAAATTCCACTCCCATCCCCTTATCCGGATGCATCACTCGAACCACGCCCTCCGATCGCAGTTCCACTCCCGCGGCGCGCATCGAGAGCGTAACCCGGGTTGAAACCGGGAATGGCGAAGTGATCTCAAGATAGCAGCCACCCAGGCTCAAGTCCGTCAGCTGGCAGCTGACGGGAGGATCATCTTTTTCTGTTTCCGGAGCATTGCGCTCGATCCATTCGCGCAACTGATGCGCGACTTGCGGGGTCAGATCCAGAAAGCGTAATCCGACCTGGGTCCCGTGTCCTTCCCAGGCAAACTCCGCCGCGATCTCAAGACGGTCGGTGGAGCCCGGAAGAACGAACGACAGATTCCATCGGCCGTGGGGCTTGCTTCGCCGAGGAAGACATATCGCCAGTCCACCCTCGCCCAGATCAGTAGTGTTCACCTTGAATCGGGTTCCTGCCTTGGCATTCGCCATATCGACCGTCATGCGTACCGGCACGCGGGAGTTGCGTCGGCGCTCCCTTTTCATCAAGGCTCGTGCCGCGCGAAAACTTGACTTCGCGCGCTCCACTGAGACGGGCTTGTAGAGGATGAAGTGCGCTCCTATGTCGAAGGCCGACCGCAGTCCGGTCTCGGGGTCCAGAATCGCGACCGCTACCGCGCGCTTGTTGCAGGGCGCCGTACGAGCTCCTCGGAGGACATCTGCCGCGCCCGGTCCGGCGCAATCCACAATGATTGCCTCGTACCGATCCCGCGTCAGATGGCGCAACGCCGCCTCCGCGCCCGCGCAATGTTCGACCCCAATGTCGAGGTCGCCCAAGGTGCGGCGCAGCACGCGTACGATTTTATCGTCCGAGCACAGCAACAGCGACTTCAAAGTCATAGCCCGCCCTTAAACCCCTCTGCATCGAGGTATTCAGCCTGAAATCCTCAAGAAATTACTATCAACTGTAAGCCGCCCGCGAGGGTCAGGCAATAATGCTCATTGCTCCAGTGTTACGTTTGTAACCCTCTTTCGATACCTACTCGATCTCCGTTCCCAGAATGGTGCCCCCGAAGACTCATACCCAAGCCAGATTCCCCTTAAAGGACAGCCATAGCAAAATCAATAGAGGCAATGAGTTAGGGTTGAATATATAAAGTCGGCAGAGCGCATTGTCATTGACTTCATCCGAGCCTTGTCCTAATATACTGAGTCTCCGATTCGCTTTTGATTAAGGTTTGACCCTCGTCTGAAGGTGGGATTCCCTTTCCTTGAATCCCCGGAGCGCTCGGCGAATCATATACATAGACGGTTTTCTTGATTTTGAGTTGATCCCCCATTTGTACGAAAGGCATTAATTCATGGCGAAGAGACGCGGAAATCCAAACTGGGGCAAACCTGAGCCAATAGGTCCGGTCGTCCCCACTATCACGGAGTTCGAGCAAGTGGTGCGGGAGTATAAGCTCACTCCCGATCAGTATTTGCGTTCCACGCGTTTGCGGGAGTGGGCGCGGCGCAACAAGAACTCCAAGTACATCCCGGAGCCTTTGTTGGAAGCTTGGGGCTTCGAGATCGAGTCCACGTTATAAGCGGAAACTCGAAAAAGAGTTTTCCCAGGGCCGCTGATGGCGGCCCTTCCTTTTTGGCATGCTCGACTGGCTGCACATTCCGCTCCCCGAATTGTTCGCCGTTCTGGCTGCCATCGCCTTTGCCTCCGGCCTGAATGTCTATGCCACCGTGGCTGCCTTGGGCTTGCTGGCCCGCTTTGGACACCTCCCGCTTCCTCCAGCTCTGCACCTGCTCGAGAGCTGGCTGGTTATTGCCGCCAGCTCGGCCCTCTTCGTAATCGAGTTTTTCGCCGACAAGATTCCTGCTTTCGACTTAATATGGAGCGCTCTTCACACCTTCGTTCGCGTTCCCGTCGCGGCTCTGCTCGCCTACGGGGCGACACGGCAGCTCAGCCCCGCGCAGCAACTGCTGGCTGCATTGCTGGGAGCTGCCATCGCTTTCGCCGCTCACGGCGGCAAGACTGCGCTCCGAGCAGCCGTCACGCCTTCTCCGGAACCTGTTTCCAACATCACGCTGAGTCTGGCTGAAGACGTTCTGGCCGTGAGCCTCACTTGGCTCGCCACGCAGCATCCCTACGCTGCCGCCGCAATCGTCATAGTTTTACTGGCAGTGATCACCGTTTTGGTACGAGCTGTCGTGAAGGCTTTGCGATCCTTATTCCGGGGCGCGGAGAGAGAACTGGCAGGCCGTCCCGCATAAAAATTCATTCGCTCCGAAACCCGCCTGTTATCCTATTTATCAAGGTTTTTCCACTTTCGCATTTTTGGGGTGGATTATAGAAGTTTCGTCGGCATCGCCCGAGCTTCATCGAGCATCCAACCAGCAGCCAAACTAGCGCTATGTCAATTTTCGATGAAAAATACAGAGTCGTCGGGGTGGAGGGTGATCGCCTCCGCGTGCAAGGAGTTCATAGCGGCGATGTCCTCACCATAGTCAGCCCTCAACCTGAGGTTCCCATTTCTCGGGAAGACTATCCCGTGGGCAGATTGATAGCCCTATCCGATCCATCGGAGAGCCTTCCGAATTAGTTCCTATTTTCCCGATTCTTTGACTGGCATGACAAGGAAGGCACGGCACTTATTGGGGGGAATGAGTGTAATGGGGATGCTACGTAAAATTGACCTTTAACTCAGGGAGCCGAGAAGCAGGCGGAACCTATGACCAAATGCTCAGGTCTTGGCCTTCTGATTTCGTCACTGGACATTATTAGGTCTTGAATGGAGGCATGTTGATCATGATGGGGCAACACGCCCGCTCAGATTGTTCTACTACTTCCGGCTGGAAGATCAAGTTCTCGAACATCATCTCCTGCGGCTGATGCGACCCCTTGGGTGGTGTCTTAAATGACGTGTTGCCGCCAAAACCGCCACGCCCTGTCGCCCAGAAAGAGAACCAATGCAGCAACCAAGAGTCGGGGAATTATCGAGGTCGGCATTAGGACGCCGAAGCCAATGCCGAACAATAAGCAAATAAACAGAGAGATGGCGCTAATTTCTAGCGCCTTGCGCCAGCCCGCGATCCAGACGGCGACGCTGACAAAAACAAGCAAAGGGAGGTAGATCATGGCAGTTGAAGAAATCTCGCTTCCAGCACCTCGACTGAAGGCTCCACAAGTGCAGAAAGAATATAAAACGGGTGACAGGCATCCGACGTTAAGCACGCTTGCATTTGTCGGATATACGGTGATCGGGGAAGAGGTGTGGACTAGCGTCTGTGGGGATAGTGAGGCTCCCTTCCGTCTGGCCAATCGGAATGGGCCACTTCCCGCGTTGGAAAGAAACTTGCCTTCTTGCAGTTCGGACACAGTAGCCCCTCGTCTACCGCGAGATCGGTTCCGTAGTACGCAGGATTAATGACCTCGTGTTGAGTAAGCACGATGAAGTGGCCGCAAGGACAAAATACTCCGACGTAGCGAGTGCTCATATGGAAACCGTATTCCTATGCGGCAAGCAGTTCTGTGATTGAAAACACGTGATCTGCCAAACCTGCTTCCATCGCGGGAGTGATCCTAAGACTCGAATGAACACGGCAGAAGTTATAAAACGCGAAGTGCAGCGCAACGGCAGCCTTCAGGTGCGACAGTTTGCGCGAAAAGGCATTCGTCAGCCTGGTCAAGCGGCGAAGCTGCATTCGCATCGTGAGGTCCGGGTCAGTTTTTCGTGGGGGTTGCAGAAGGTAGAACTACAGGAAGTGCAGCGCCAGCGTTGAATGCGGCGCTTACCGAAGTACCCAAATCTCTTGCAGTTTTGATGCTGGCATTTGATGCACGTCATGGCTTTTCTCCGCTTGATTTCTGTGCGGAGAAAGCCCACAATAAGTTTGGTTTGCTCCGCGATTCGGATTAGCCCCGGAATCCATTGACGTGGAAGCCGGGGCGGTGATTGTTAGGTGCGACTTACGGCGGAACGACGGAAACTTCCACCGTGGCGCCTTGAGCAGTGAAGCGAATTACGATAATGACTTTCACTGTTTTCCACCTTTCTACCGCGCAGTGTTACTAGCACTGCGCGGATTGTATTTAGGTCAAAAGTCATTTCTTCTTCGGATTCAGCATCTCGCCCAATGTCGAACCCCATGGATTAGGTGCCTCGCCGTAAAAAGCGCGATTGCGCAATCTGTGGACGGGATTAGATGTATCAACCTTAAGGCGATAGCCGCCACCTACATCATCAGGATCGCCCGCCTGTTCCAGTTCTCCAGCCTTATACATGCGTCGCATCGCAGTGTGTATGGCTGCAAGGTGATTGTCGTTGTACCCGCTGAAATCGAATCCCATTTCCAGAAGCATCCCCCGGACCATCTTGGCGGTGAATACCGTTTCGGGATGGCCCATTGCGGCGCTCCCTATTACCGTTCGGATCGCGTCCGCCAAACTCAAAGCATCGCGGCTAGGTTGTTCGCTAACCAGCGGCGCAAGCGCAGCGATTGTCTGAAGCAATTGAGCCTTCCGCTGCGCCAGCCTGCGCTGCTCATTCTCCACTTGGGTCAACTCCAAGCGGGCCTTTTGCAAAGCGTTCATAAATTCGTTTCCCATAATTAAAAAGATACAACTGGAGATAAATTGTGTCAAGGGAAAAAGATAAATAAAAAGATAAATCAGCGAGCGGGTGGGAACGGGCCATTGCCGAGGCCGAGCGTCAGATTAGCCAATACAAGCGCAAGATTCACGAATTGAATGGCTCTCTCGGGATTATGCGACAAAAAATCGCATCCGGCGAATCTAAGACACTACCGACCCCTTGTCATCTAAAACCAGTCGCTGCGGTAGGCAACCCACCATGCGGCGAAAAGGATAGGGATGGTGGCGGCGCACGCCCACCAGAAAGGAAGCAGGAAGTCGGCCACCAGCCCGAGCAGGATGAAGACCATCCAGAATATCTTTTTCTCCATGGGGACGATTGTAGTAGCGAGGCCGCGTTAGCACTCAATCCCCCGTTCCGAGGTCTGAGTGCTATGGCGATTTATCTGTAGTTGGTGGCGGCTGGTGCTCATGGTCCGCTCCACCTGAGTCTGGGACACCTTGCCCTTAAAGAAAAAAGAACTGTTTCTAGCCCTTTGGCCCTCAGTGACGCAGGTCAATCCGAATCGCCGATGCGTCGTCAAAATTTACGCATTGAAAGCGGCCGCTAAGGGGAGTGCGTCGCCGCACTCCCCTTTTGGAAAAAGCGGGAAGGCCTGATCTTTGCATATTATTATCCTGCTCCCCGCAACCCGCCGGAGGCTTCATCCGTTCCGCGAATCGCTTCGACTTTGGCTGCTTCCGGTTTCCTCTTCTCCGAAACAGGACTAACGATCTGCTCCAGGCGGGTCATGAGAGCTCGCAGGCTCTCCTCGCCGGTGTCTAATACCTTGCGTAGTTCCGCGTTGGCTCTCATTGCTTGCTCATACGCATTCCGAGCCTTGTTTAGAAGGGGCAACTGTTCGATGAACGCATTCGCGTTCTTGGTAAACTCGTTCACCGCTTCCGTGTACGTCGCCATGGTTGTTGGCGGCGCAGGTTGACCGGTAGGAACCTCGTTCGCGCCGACTCCAAACTTCGCTTTTTCGGCCTGACGGCTCCGGTAAGCCTCAATCAGGGTTTCACTGGCCGACTCCAAGGTCAACTCAGGCGGCTGGTTCGAGACGAAATCCGCCTGCCCGCCCGCAACATCATCCTGCTTCTTCCACATTCGCTTCGCTCCTTATTCTTCAGTGTTTGGCGACGTGGCGGCAGGTTCGCATTATGAACGTATTGTCCGAGAGGAGTCAACGCGGGGATTAGCCCGCGGTCGATGCAGCGAGACGCCGCGGGTTCGCAATTCGCCCCAAAAAAGCCACGGCCGAAGCCGTGGCTCTGCGACAAAGTGCCCGCTTAGCCGGCTTTTCGATACTCGTCTTCGCTGCCTGTCCGCGTGCCGATCACTTCTTTCCGCCTTTCGCGCAACCGGTCCTGGAATGTATCCCATCGAGGTCCAATCCCCACCGCGCTCGTATCGATTTCCACCGTGCTAGTCCCAGCCGCGAATCCCGGCTCAATGAATTCAGTGTCCTCCATGTCCACGTCACCAAGTTCTCTCGCAGCCGCATCCGGAGCCTCGGCCGCCCTTGCAGAGGGCGAATTTCCTGGCATCTGCTGCGTGGTTGGCGTTATGTTCCGGCCGGTCTGCGCCCGGTGCTGCACCGGATCGGCTTCCCACTTTGAGCGATAGCTCCCTTCATAATCGGACCATAGTTCATCGGATTCCAGATCGGTCTCCGAATAGGGGGGGAAGTTCTCAATCTGTGCTTTCGTCAGTTCCACCGAAAAGTCATTATCGTGCTTGGCAGAAGGCCGTAGGCGTTCCGCTGGCACAATAAATTTCTTGGTCTTCAGCCATCCCCCCGTGTCGACCACCACATAGCGAATCACGCCGGTGGTGTGGTCGAAAATTACATCGTCAATCTTGCCCAGTTTTTCGTCGTCCAGACCATATAACTTGGACCCGCGGATGTCTTCTGCCTCATCCGTGAAGCGATAGTTTCCCAGCATGCCGTAGTTCGCCATTCATTTCCTCCGGAAAGATTTCCAGCCCGTGCTTCTTTTGGATGTCACTCTCCGCTCCGGCGTATATCAGGCAAATGCTTTATGAAACCAAGGGCGAGGTCGGCAGAGACTCGGTCACACACGGTCAACCCAGACGTCGAAGTAGCCAGTTCCGACAGTTATGTTTCGGATACGTCCCGCGAAGGCAGCCACTCGAATCATCTATAATCGCTATAAGGTATTCCCGAAAACTTAAGATGCAACTTCTCCCATACTCTGCCTTTTTTGTCGGCGGCGAAATCCTCGATCTCGTTTCCAGCACGGGTCCGGTCGCCAAATTCGTTCTTCTCACGTTACTGGTCTTCAGCCTGATCTCCTGGGCCATCATCCTGACCAAGTGGAGCCTGTTGCGCCGCGCCCGCGTGCAGAGCGGACGATTCCTCCGTGCCTTCCGCAAGGCCCAGCGCATGCAGGATCTCGCCACTGTCGCCGATCAGTTTCGTCCCAGTCCGCTGGTAGGAGTTTTCGAAGGCGGCTACCAGGAATACAAGCGCCAGCTCTCCACTCCCAGTGCCACGCTTCGCAGCCTTACCGCTGTCCAGCGCGGCATGCAGATCGGAGCTTCCGAAGAAATCACGCGCCTCGAGCGCAACCTGCCCTGGCTCGCGATCACCGCGGCCGTCACTCCGTTCATCGGCCTATTTGGCACGGTCTGGGGGATCATCGACGCTTTTCACGGTCTCGGCACGGCTGGTGGCGCAACTCTTCGCGCCGTCGCCCCCGGCATTTCGGAAGCCCTCATCACCACGGCCGCCGGACTCGCTGCCGCCATTCCTGCAGTGATCGCCTACAACCTGATCGGAAATTCCATTCGTGTCTTCGCCGCTCGTGGCGATGATTTTTCCCTCGAAGTGCTGAATGCGATTGAGAACGTCCAACCACAAGCAGCCGAAGTGAGGCGCTGATGGCTTTCACTTCGTCCAACGGCCGCACCCAAACCGCCCTCGCCGATATCAACATCACTCCGCTGGTTGACGTTGTGCTCGTCCTGCTGATCATTTTCATGGTGACCGCCCCCATTCTGCAGTCGGGCATCGAAGTGACCGTTCCCAAGACTCGCACCGTCAAGGAGATCACCGAAGAACGGACCGTCATCACCATCAATAAAGATCAGCGCGTCTTTCTGGGCAATGACACCATCAATATCAACCAGATTGCAGCCAAGCTTCGCCAGAAAATTCGCGATCCTCGCAATCAGTTCATTTTTATCCGTGCCGATGAGAATGTTCCTTTTGGCGCCTTCGCCACGGTTATGGACGCGGTCAAGCAATCGGGCATCACCAATGTGAGTATCGTTACTCAGCCTTTGGAAGAAAATGGCGCAAAACGCTGAGATATTTTTTGAGCACGATAGTTGGCCACGCGCCCTCGGCTGGTCCGCTGGCTTCCATGTTGCGGTCACGGCTCTCATCGTGATTTACTCCATTTTCTTCACCGGACCCAGCGGCCAGGGTTGGGGAACCGGCGGTGGCGGCGACGCCATGGGCGTGACTCTGGTCAGTTCAGTTCCCTTGCCCACGACTGCGGCACAAAACCAAAACGTTCTCGCCAACGAATCCAAGGGTGTCACTAAATCTCAGCCGAAAGTGGAAGAGAAGGAACCCGACGCCATCGAGATCCAAGGCAAGAATGCCAAAGTCAAGCCGAAGAAGCCCCCCACCCCCACCAAGGCAAAACCTCAACCCGAACCGGAGGAGGAAAGCAATCAGGTAGCCTTCGGTGAGGGCGGTCCGGTCAGCGGCCCGTATGGCACTTTCGCGGCAGGCGGCGCCAAGGGCGGCTTCGGCGTGACTGGCGGCGGTGGCGATTTCGGCACAAAATATGGCTGGTACGTGCAAGTGATTCAACGCAAAGTATCCGAGAACTGGCTGAAGTACGAAGTCGATCCGCGGATCACCACCGCCCAGCGCGTCTACATCACCTTCGACGTCGCCCGTGACGGTCATCCCTACAACGTGCAGGTCGAGCAGTCCAGCGGCGTACCCTCGCTCGATGTCTCCGCCGTCCGAGCCCTGCAGCGCATCGACACTTTCGGTCCGCTTCCGCAGGATTACAGCGGCAGCAAGATTTCTGTTGAATATTGGTTCGATTACAAGCGATAGATTATTTAGTTCCTCGATTATTCTTGAGGTTCCATGTTCGTGAACAGCAGGTTGCCATTGATAACATATCGGCGTACGATATTGTCGTACGCAGTATCCTTTTGTCCGGCCTCGCGTAACGGCTCCAAACGGATGGACGATAGCCACAGCCAAATCCCGCTCCCAGCCAACGCTAAGTTTTTCGGTCGGTTGACTCCCCTCTTTGTGCTCGTCCTGTTGCTGCTGGCCTCATCTTCATTGTTATTTGCCCAGGATTGGGTCCGCACCGGCTCTGGACTCGGCGTTGAGAAAGTTCACCTGGCGGTTCCCGACTTCAAGCCTGCCAACAGCGATCCGCAGAACACTGCTCTGCTTAAGACTTTCAACGACACGTTCTGGAGCGACCTCGACAATTCGGGAGTCGTCGAACTCATCTCCAAGAGTTTTTATCCCTTGGAAGTTCCTGGCCAACCGCCCGAGGTGACCTTCGGAGTATGGAATTCTCCACCTCCCAACGCTGCCATGCTGGCCTTTGGCAATCTCGGCGTCGCCCAAGGTAAGCTCACTGTCCAAGGCTGGCTCTACGACGTAAAGAACACGGCGTCGCCGCTGGTCCTCGGCAAGCAATATACCGACGTCCCCACCGATGACGCAGCCCGTATCATCGCCCATCGATTTGCGGATGAAATCATCTCCCGTCTCGGCGGAGGTATCGCCGGCATCGCCGAAAGCAAAATTTATTTTGTCAGCGACCGCTCTGGCCACAAAGAGATCTGGGGAATGGATTACGACGGTTCCAACCAGCGTCAGGTCACGCACCAGGCTTCCATCTCCCTCTCGCCGCGCATCTCGCCCGATGGCTCCCGCCTCGCCTTCAGTTCTTTGACTAAATCGGGATGGGAAATCTTGATGTTCTCTACTGAACTCAATCGCCTGGTGAGCTTTCCGCATTTTGGCGGTACCAATCTCTCACCCTCATGGTCACCCGACGGCGCGCGCCTGGCATTCTCTTCCTCACGCGGCGGTCATTCAGAAATTTATGTTTGTGACTCTTCTGGTTCAAACCTCCACGCCATGACAACCGGCCGAGGGCCGGACGTTTCCCCGACCTGGAATCGCAAGACAGGCGCCCAAATCGCCTTCGTCAGCGGCGTCACCGGATTGCCTCAGGTCTACACCATGGAGGGCGATGGCGCCAACCAGCAGCGCATGACCGACCAAGGCTACGCCGTTTCACCGAACTGGTCGCCGAACGGCCAATTTCTCACCCTCGCCTGGATCCGTAAATATGGTCCCGGTGAGCCCGGTTCTTCTGACATTTATTTGAT
The DNA here is from genome assembly GCA_963760855.1 of uncultured Acidobacteriaceae bacterium. Classification (GTDB taxonomy): domain Bacteria; phylum Acidobacteriota; class Terriglobia; order Terriglobales; family Acidobacteriaceae; genus Sulfotelmatobacter. The sequence continues at coordinate 329,260 of CAVXFD010000014.1, forward strand.
GGATATCGCCAGCAAGCAATGGGTGCAACTCACCCACGACGGAGGCCGCAACGATTTTCCCTCTTGGGCCCCGGACGGCCGCCACATCGTGTTTCAGTCAAGCCGCTCCGGTAAAGAAGAAATCTGGGAAATGCTGGCCGATGGCACTAAGCTGCATCAACTGACTTTTACTGGACGTAATTCGCAACCGAACTGGAGTTGGAAATAAAACACTTCGTCTGAACTCGAAACCGATTTCGAGCTCGCAGGAGGATTTAACGTGAAGGGGATCAACATGAAACGTCAACTTTTTAAGTCCGTCGCCACCGTCATCGCACTGAGCGCGGTACTCATGCTCGGAGCTTGCAAGAAGAAAGCAGCTCCACCGCCGCCGCCGCCGCCGCCACCGCCGCCTTCACCTACGGCCTCCATTTCTGTCAGTCCCGACACTATCCAGACCGGCCAGTCCGCAACTCTAACCTGGCAAACCTCCAACGCCACCGATGTTTCCATCGACGGTATTGGCGCGGTTCAGGCCAGCGGATCTCAATCGGTCAGCCCGACCGCTTCCACCACGTACCACCTCACGGCCAAAGGCGCCGGCGGCACGCAGGACGCAACCACGCGCCTCACCGTCACTTTGGCGCCCGCACCGGCGGCAGCCACTCCATCACCCACGGACGAAGACCTCTTCGGCCAGAATGTGAAGGATATCTATTTCGATTACGACAAATCGGATATTCGCCCCGATCAACAGGCTGCCCTCCAGGCAGACGCGCAATTCCTCAATTCGCATGCTGGCATTAACTTTACGATTGAGGGACATTGCGATTCCCGCGGCTCAACCGAATACAACCTGGCCCTGGGCGATCAGCGCGCATCTTCGGTGAAGAACGCGCTGGTAGCGGTGGGAGTCAGCGCCAGCCGTATCAAGACCATCAGCTACGGCAAGGAAAAGCCGTTCTGCATGGAAGAAAACGAAGCCTGCTGGCAGCAGAATCGCCGCGGCCACTTCGTCTATCAGAAGTAATTGGTCATTTCCGGCCAGGGGCGGAGAAACCTCCGCCCCTGACTTTCCATGTTCTCGGCCAACACTTCGCAACCCACAGCGACCGCAATCCATCTAAAATAGTTTCAGGAAACCTCTGCTTATGACACTACAACGCGGCCGCACTCTATTAGCCCTTCTCGCTCCCCTTTGTCTTGCCTCCATGCCGGCATGGGGCGTCAGCAAGGAAATGGTTCAATTGCAAACCCAAGTTCAGCAACTGCAGGAGCAGATGACCGCCATGCAGCGCGGCTTCGACGAGCGCATGGGCGTCATGAATAATCTGGTCGAGAAAGATACCGACGCGGTCAACAAGGTTGGTGCAGCACTGAGCACCCTGCAATCCACTTTGCAGAAACAACAGGGCGATTCGTCGTCGCACGTCGACCAACTTTCCGGCCAGATCCAGGCGCTCAACGACAGTCTCGACGAACTCAAGGCCCGGCTCGCCAAAGTCAGCAAACAACTGGAAGACATGCAGTCGTCCCAGCAAAGCGCCGCAGCCACGGTGGCTCAACAACAAGCGCAGCAGCAGGCTTTAGCTCAGGCGCCTCCGCCCGACGTGCTCTACAACAATGCCCTGCGCGATTACAACGGCGCCAAGAACGACCTCGCCATCCAGGAATTTTCCGATTACATCAAGTTCTATCCCAACACTGATCTCGCCGGAAATTGCTACTTCTATCTTGGCGAAATTCAATTCCGTCAGGGAAACTATCAACAAGCCGCGCAGAGCTACGATCAGGTCTTGCAGAATTTTCCCACTGGAAGCAAGGTCGCTTCCGCTCAGTTGAAAAAAGGTTTCGCGCTGATCGAACTCGGCAAGCAGGATGACGGAGTCGCGGAACTCCGGCACGTGATCCAGCGCTACCCGCGCTCGCCGGAAGCTTTGCAAGCCCGCGAGCGCCTTCGCAAACTCGGAGTTTCTCCCGCCGGCCATTCCGGCGACTAATCTTTCTCCGGGCCGATCTTATGCAGTGGAGTGGCTTCGCCGGACCGAACTCTTGGGTGGTGGAATGCGGCTTTGCAGGACCGGAGTTTTGGCGTAGCTGAGCCTTCTGCTGGACCCAGATTTTGGGTGGCGCAGCGCTTCAGCGCTGCGATAAGCAGCTCAGCATGACGCGGCTTTAGCCGCCGAGGTAACATCCTCTCCGCAATAAGGAGTTGACCATGACTAAAATCTTTGAGAACGATCCCGACCGGGCCAAAGGCGCAACGGAACCCGAAGAGCATCATCACGACGGAAACGCCGGCCTGGCCGGCCAACTCGGTCATCGCGATCAGGACCCGATTCTGAAAGACGCTGACTCTGACTTTCCCGAGCCCGGCAGCAACCCCGAGCACTCCGCCGGCCGTCCTGGGTCAACCACAAAGAAACGCAAACCAAAAGTCGCCTGATCGCAGCGCCAAAGCTGGGGCTTTACCCGGTGCCCCCGTGCCCTCAGTGTTTAAGGCATTCCGACGCCGTCAGCCACAACCTTCTCCACCTGCCCCCAGGCACCCGACCGCGGATCGACCACCTCAAAATGCCCCGCCCCCGCAATCTCCACCAGCCGCGCATCTTCCTTACTCTTCACCTTCGCATTCACGTAATCCTTGCTGATCTTCGGCGGCACAATGTCATCCTCCGCACCATGCACCAACCACTGCGGTGTTTTGATCGCCAGCTTCATGGGGTCCGCTTCCCGATAATGCTCCGGCACCTCCGCCGGCGTCCCGCTCAGAAACTCCACCACTGCGTCGTTGCTCAAATGCAGGTCGTATGCGCGCCGCAAATCCACAACACCAGCCAGAGAAATCGCCGCCTTGATTCCCATCTCGTGCGCCGCCAAACACAGCGCAAGTTGACTTCCGGCGGAATGTCCGAGCACGATCACCCGTTGCGCGTCGAACCTGTACTGCCCTGCATTCTGCGACAAGAATTGATACGCCGTCCGGATATCCTCAAACGTCCCCGGCCATCCGCCGCCCGCATTCCCCACTCGCCGATACTCCAGGTTCGCCGTCGCCATTCCTTTCGCCGTCAGCGCCGCGGACAAATGTCCCAGATACTCCAGATCGTATTTCGACCGCCAATACCCGCCGTGAACGCAAATGATCAGCGGATGCCGCCCACTCGCCTTGGGCATTCGCAAATCTATAAACTGATTTGAATCACTGCCGTAGGCCACTCGCGCATCCGCCCGGGGTGCGGCCCAACTCAAAATGTCATCGGAGGATGTCATGCTGCTCGACACTGCACACTAGATAACGGGTCCTCGCTACTCGTATCGCAACGCCTCAATCGGATCCAACCCTGCCGCTCGCATAGCCGGCACCATTCCACTCACCACGCCCACCACCGCCAATATTCCCACCGCCACCAGCAGAATCATCGGCGACACGATCAAGCGGATGTCGCCAGCCTCCGCATGTTTCGCCATCGCGCTATAAAATGTGATCCGTCCCAGCGATACTGATACGACATAGGACAGTGCAATCCCCAGCGCCCCACCCACCGCCGTAATCGCCATCGCTTCTGCCAGAAACTGAAACAAAATGTCACGGCGTCTCGCCCCTAACGCTTTTTCCACTCCAATTTCGCGCGTCCGCTGCGTCACCGAGACCAGCATCATGTTCATCAGCCCCACTCCGCCAATTCCCAGCGTCAGCGTGCCGATAAATCCCAGCAAGACTTTCAGCGCCAGGGAAATGATCCCGAACTGTGAGAGCTGCTTCTGCGCGTCAAAAACAGAAATCGCCCGCTTATCATCTGCCTTGAAGTTGTGTGCCGCCGCCAAGCGTATTCCGCACCGTCTCGTCCAGCTTGTCATGATCCAGCCCCTGCGAATCCATCCAGATCCCATCCAGATAATGATTGTCCTTCAGGACATTCATCGCGTTATAGGGAATGTAGATCGTTCGATTATCGTCGTCATCGCCCTCCTGCATGCGCGGCTTCACCACTCCGGCTACTTGAAACTCCACCCCATTGATTCGGATATACTCTCCCACCGCCGGCATTCCCGAGAACAGCTTTTCCTTCGCCTCTGAACCAATCACTGCCAGCAGCCGGTGCCGATCATTGTCCTCATCATCGAGAAAACGTCCCTCGCCCATGCCCAGATTCCAAATCTCCTCGATCGCCGCATCCAAGCCCATCACCGGCATCGTGAATGTCCGGTTTCCGTTCTGCACCGACGAATCCTTCTGCGACATGCGCACCACGTGCTTGCACAGCGGCACATTATTCCTTAGCAATTCAATATCGTCATTGGTGAACCGAACTTGCTCGCCCGCCTTATTGCCACCCGCCTGCTCCGACGTCCGTCCCGGAAATATCCCCACCGCGGTCGCCCCAAAACTTTGAAAGATATTTTCAATCGCCCGCCCAAACCCGTTTCCATAGGCCAGCAACAACACCACGGTCGCAATCCCCCACGCCATCCCAGCCATCGTCAGCGTGGTCTTGCGCAAGTCATGCCGCATCGCCGCAAACGCCTGTCCCAACAAATCTCGATGCATAGATACCTGGCTTCTAGCTCCTAGCTAAAACAAGATGAATCCCTCCGAACCGAGTGGACTGCCGAACGGATACAAAGAGGATTTGGCTAGGAGCCAGAAACTAGAAGCTGACTTATTCTTTTCTTAGCGCTTCCACCGGCTGCAACAAAGCCGCCCGCCGCGCCGGATACAATCCCGCCGCGACTCCCGCTACCGCCAGCGCCGCCACTGCCAATGCCGCCGTCTGCGCCACTAACTTTGGCGGATCGAATCCGTCTCCTAGCGACACTCCCGATAACACCGCCATCACCCCCGCCGCCGCAGCAATTCCAGTAATCCCGCTCAGTAACGTCAGAAACGCGCCCTCCACAAAAAACTGAAACATGATGCTCGCGTTCGTTGCCCCCAGCGCCTTCCGCAATCCAATCTCCTGCGTCCGGTCCGCCACCGCCACTAGCATGATGTTGATGATCCCAATCGCTCCCAGCCCCAGCGTCACCAGTCCCACACTTCCCAGGAAAACATTCATCGCGTCGAAAATTTTCCCCACCTGGTCCACCGTATTCACCGTGTCCCACTCGTCAAACGAATCCGGGTTGTTGGGATCGAAGCCATGATTCCGCGCGATCACCCGGTGCACTTCCTGTTGCGCCGTTTCGTGCAGCGCGCGCGACTTCGGCTGATACTCGATCAGAGAGATCACATTCTCCGCCGCTCCCACATTCGTTGGCGGAAAATACTCATGCATCGTGCTGTAAGGCACAAAGCATTTTAGGTTCTGGTTATTGTTGTCCCCGTGTCCAATCCGTTGCAGAGTTCCCACCACCTGAAACCGCACCCCGTTCAGCAAAATCGTGCTGCCCACCGCAGGCCGCCCGGAAAATAACGTCCGCCGCGCCTCGTCTCCCAGCACAATCACCGGCCGCTTCTGCGCGTCGTCCATCGCATCCAGCCAACGACCGTCCTGAATCGGTAGGTAACGGATCTGGTTAAACATCGCGAGTACGCCATTGATTTGCCCACTCGCCTGATAGTAATCACTCACCGCTCGGATGTCGCTCCGTGAAATTACGGGCGCTGCCGTGCCCACGCTACGACACTCGCGCAAAATATCCAGGTAGTCCCGGTACGTAAGGTAGTACTGCCGCAGAGCCGTGAAGCTCCCCTGCACTGCTGGAGCCCGTCCCGACCAGATGAACATCACGTTCTCGCCCAGGGTGTCGAATTGTTTTTTATTTCCCGATCGGAATCCCTCGCCCAGTCCCACCAGCAGCAATAACGAAAACACTCCCCAGGCAATTCCGAACATGGTCAGAAACGACCGCAGCTTGTGTCCCCACAGCGTTCGCAAAGTTTGCCCAAAGATGTCGAAAAGTAGCCGCATTCCAATCGATTATACGTTCTGGGAATCCAAGCTAGTCGCCCATCAGGCTCTCTTCTTGCCGGAAATGAAAAGCGAGCACTATTCATATTCTTTATGTGACTGCCTTATCTCCAGGATTGCGAACGAAAGAAAACAATGGCGTGTATGCTGTTTGTCGAAGCCAGCGCTGTTCTGCATCGCGATACGCCAACGCGACGCGCCAAGGTACGGCAGAATTATGCTGATCCATCCAGATCGTCTATTTCCTGCTGACCCCGGTACACGAAAGATAGCCAGGACGCTTTATGACCGCGTGTGCACGTTGCCCATTGTCAGTCCGCACGGTCACACGCAAGCGGCGTGGTTTGCAAAGAATAAGCCCTTCCCTGATCCAGCTAAACTCCTGGTCCAACCCGACCACTACATACTTCGAATGCTCTACAGCCAGGGAGTCTCGCTCGACGACTTGGAGATTGGGCGGCGTGAACCGCAGGATGCCAGAAAAGTGTGGCGCATCTTCGCCACTCATTACTATCTGTTTCGCGGAACGCCGACGCGTATGTGGCTGGACTTCGTTTTCCAGGAACTATTCGGACTCAAGCAACGACTGTCGGAAGAGACCGCTGACTTTTACTTCGACACCATCTCAGAAAAGCTGCTTACCCCGGAATTTTTGCCACGAGCTCTATATGAGCGCTTCAATCTGGAAGTACTGGCGACCACCGATTCTCCGCTCGATTCGCTGGCCGATCACATCGCCATCCGGGAGTCGAATTGGCAAGCGAGAGTACTACCGACGTTCCGACCTGATCCGGTTCTTGATCCTGACTTTTCTGGCTTTACCGAGAACATCGCGAAGCTCGGCGAGAAAACCAAAGAGGACACGTCGACCTGGGCAGGTTACTTGAATGCGCTTCGTCTGACGCGCCTGCGCTTTCGCCAGCTCGGATGCACCGCAACTGACCACGGCCATCCCACCGCCCGAACCGCGAATCTTTCCGCAAAAGAATCCGTGGAATTGTTTCATCGAGTAATCGCGGGCGAGTCTGATGCTGATCAACAAGAACTTTTCCGCGCGCAGATGCTGACCGAAATGGCGCGCATGAGCCTCGAAGACGGACTCGTCATGCAGATTCACCCAGGCAGCGCGCGCAATCACAATCGCCAGCTCTACCGGCAATACGGCCGCGACCTGGGTGCGGACATCCCGATGCCCACGAATTATGTTGACGCGCTCCGTCCTCTGCTCGATCAGTTTGGCAATGAACGCAATCTGACCATCATTCTCTTCACGCTCGACGAATCGGCTTACAGTCGGGAACTGGCGCCACTGGCTGGTCATTATCCTTGCTTGCGACTAGGGCCACCGTGGTGGTTCCATGACAGTCCAGAAGGAATGATACGTTTCCGCGAGCGGGTCACGGAGACGGCGGGCTTTTACAATACCGTGGGCTTCAACGATGACACTCGAGCCTTTCTCTCCATTCCAGCACGCCACGATATGGCGCGGCGAATGGATTGCGCCTTTCTGGCAAAACTTGTCGCTGAGCATCGACTGGATTTAGATGAGGCCCTCGAAGTGGCAAATGATCTCGCTTATAGGTTAGTGAAAAAAGCGTACCGCCTCTAGGTGCGAAGTGGAGGACACTACGGTTTTCGATAGCCAAGTGAAGGACCACGCATCTCCGCCGAGCTTGGGACGCGTCCGCTGGACCGTTTGCGCCATGCTGTTCGTCGCCACTTCCATCAATTACATGGACCGCCAGGTCATCGCGATCCTTAAGCCCACTCTCGAACACAGCATCGGCATGACGGAGATAAGTTACGGCTACATTGTGGATGCGTTTCAAATCGCCTACGCAATCGGGCTCCTGGGTGCCGGCCGTTTGATGGACAAGTTAGGAACGCGCATTGGCTACATGTTAGTGATGGCGGTATGGAGCGCTTCTGCCATGGGCCATGCGCTGGCCAGTTCGGTGCTTCAATTTGGATTCGTACGGTTCTTTCTCGGACTTGGGGAATCCGGCAACTTCCCCGCTGCGATCAAGACCGTGGCCGAGTGGTTCCCGCAGAACGAACGCTCACTCGCTACCGGCATCTTCAACTCCGGCGCTAACGTCGGAGCAATTCTGGCTCCCGCCATCGTGCCATGGGTCACGCTCCGGTTCGGATGGCGTGTCGCCTTTCTCACCACTGGCCTCTTCAGTGTGCTTTGGATTCTGTGGTGGTTTCGTTACTATCGGAAGCCTACAGATCACGCGACTCTCACCAGCGCAGAATTGCGCCACATCTACCAGGAGGCAGCTGCGGACTTGGGTCCGTCCGTACCTTGGCGAGAACTCTTGAAATGCCGGCAGACCTGGGCCTTCTCGATCGCCAAATTCCTTACCGATCCAATCTGGTATTTTTATCTCTTCTGGCTGCCGTCATACTTCAGCGCGAAATTCAATCTGAACCTCTCACACCTCGGGCTGCCGCTCATCGTCATTTACAACACGTCGGCCATTGGCAGCATCGGCGGAGGCTGGTTGCCCGCGCCCTTCCGTCGTCTGGGACTTACGCCCAACTACGCCCGGCTTGTGGCCATGCTCTTCTGCGCCGCGCTAGTGGTTCCCATCTACACCGCCAGCAGTGTCAAGTCCGAGTGGACCGCCATCGCGCTGATCAGCCTGGCCGCAGGAGCGCACCAGGGCTGGTCAGCTAACCTCTTCACCACACCATCGGATATGTTTCCGCACGGCGCAGTCGGCTCGGTGGTTGGTATCGGAGGGATGGCAGGATCTCTGGGCAGCGCGCTTTTCGCCTTCTTCGCCGGGCACATTCTGCAATTCACGCACAGCTATGCCAGCCTCTTCGCCATCGCGTCCATCGCTTACCTGTTGGCTCTGGCAGCTCTATCGGTGCTGGCTCCGGGACTAAGGAAGGCGGAACTCTCTGCATGATCGAGCGTCCAGGACGAGAATAATGACACAATGACCACCAATATCTTTAGCCTCGAAGGCAAAACCGCCGTTGTGCTCGGAGGCACCTCCGGAATCGGGCGTGTCCTCAGTCTCGCCCTCGCAGATGCAGGCGCCGATGTCATTCCCTCCGCCCGCCGCCTGGAACAAGTGAATGCCACCGCAGCCGAAATCGAACTCCGCGGACGCCAGACTTTGCGCCTCTGTTCCGATGTCCGCCACCGCGCGTCCTTGCAACAACTGCTGGCAGCCTCGCTTCAGCGCTTCGGAAAAGTAGATATCCTTATTAATAGCGCTGGAACCATACAGCGCGCGCCCACGCTCGCCGTGTCGGAAGAAGAGTGGTCCAACACCCTCGACACCAATCTCACCGGCACGCTGCGTGCTTGCCAGATATTCGGCAGCCACATGCTGGACCGCGGCTACGGTCGTATTATCAATATTGCCTCTCTCAACAGTTTCGTTGCTCTTAGCCAGGTCACCGCCTACGCTGCCAGCAAGGCAGGAGTTGTCTCGCTCACGCGCTCGCTCGCCGTGGAGTGGTCAAAGAAAGGGGTGAACGTGAATGCAATCGTGCCTGGCGTCTTCCACACGGACCTGAATGCAGGCCTGCTCGACAACACGCCCCGCGGCCAGGAACTGCTGACCCGAACGCCGATGGGCCGCTTCGGGAAGATTGAAGAACTCGCCGGAGCCGCCATCTACCTCGCCTCCGATGCTGCCTCCTTCGTCACTGGCACCACTTTGGTCGTCGACGGTGGCTTTCTCGCCAGCGGCGTCAACCAGTAGCCTTGCGCAAAACAAACTCGTTCAGCGAAAGGGCTTAAGATAATCAACGGAGCCGGAGAGAATCCTCTGGATCGCAGGAGGCTTGCTTCATGAGGTACACACGACGCAGCGTGCTCGCAGGCTTAGGACTCGCTGGACTCGGAGCAGCGATCCCGCCGCTGCTCATGGAAGCTGCCGCATCTTCGCTGGCACAATCGTCGCCGGTAACCGCAAGCACATGTCCGTTTCGCCTGGCTGTGATCAATGACGAGATCACGCAGGACTTCGAGAAAGCCTGCCAGATCGTGTCCGGCGATTTTGGCTTGCGTTGGATTGAGCTGCGATCGATGTGGAACAAGAACGTCACCGAACTCGATGCAAAACAAATTGAGGACACACGAAAGATTCTCAAAGAACACAAATTACAAGTCACCGACATTGCCAGCCCGCTATTCAAGACAGACTGGCCCGGGGCCCCGCGATCGTCGCAAAGCGAAACCCGCGATCAGTTCCATGCGAAGTTTGATGCCAGTGCACAGGAGAACCTGCTCGAGCGCTGCATTTCGCTTTGCAGGTCTTTCAATACGGATCGCATTCGTTGCTTCGACTACTGGCGGCTGGACGATCAGAAGCCGTACCGAACGGCAATCAATGCGAAACTACAGTCGGCCGCGGAACGCTGTGCCAAAGACAACATCGTCCTGTTACTCGAAAACGAGATGTCCTGCAACACGGCAACCGGTGAAGAAGCAGCGGCCGTGCTCAAGGCGATCCCGAACCAGAACTTCATGCTTAACTGGGATCCCGGCAATGCCGCAGCCATTGGAAGCACGCCTTATCCCGCCGGCTATCAACTGCTGCCCAAAGGCCGAATTGGTCATTGCCATTGCAAAGACGTGGTGAGCAAGCCCGATCATAAATACGATTGGGCTCCCGTAGGAAGCGGCATTGTGGATTGGGTCGGACAGCTCCAAGCTTTGCAACGCGACGGCTTTCACCATGGCCTAAGCCTTGAAACCCACTGGCGCGGTGCAGGAACGCCCGAAGCTTCCACACGCATCAGTATGGATGGGCTCAAGAAGACTCTTACGAAGGCAGGCATTTCCTGCTGATGGAAAGAAGGGAAGCAACCAGCCGTCAAGGAGAAACGATGGTTACACGACGTGAGTTTCTTGATGCACTGGCCGTTGGGGCGGCTGGGCTTGCCGTGGGAACGACGGCAAAGAGCTACAGCCAGATCGTGGGGTCGAACGACCGGCTCAACTTTGCTGTCATCGGACTGAATGGCCGCGCTTATGCCCATCTCTCGTCGCTCAAGGCGAATAAGAAAGCAGCTCGCATCTCACATGTCTGTGATGTGGACGGAGAGATTCTCAAGAAATTTGCCGACAGTGTGCAACAGGAGATGGGCGAAGCTCCGGTGGCCGAGAATGATTTTCGCAAAATTCTCGCAGAGAAAGCGGTCGATGCCATCACGATCGCTACTCCGGATCATTGGCACACACCAATGGCGATCGCCGGCTTACAGGCGGGCAAGCACATCTATGTTGAGAAGCCCTGCAGCCACAATCCTGCCGAGGGAGAAATGCTGATCGAGGCGCAACAGAAATATCAGAAGCTGGTGCAGATGGGCACGCAGCAGCGCTCTTCCCCGCATACCATCGAGGTCGTCGACAAAATTCGTCAGGGCGCGATCGGGCGTCCCTATTTCGCGAAGTCGTGGTACGTCAACACTCGAAAGTCGATCGGCACGGGCAAGGAAATTGGCGTGCCGCCGCAGCTCGATTGGGACCTGTGGCAGGGCCCGGCGCCGCGTCGGCCCTACAAAAACAACATCCATCCCTATAACTGGCACTGGTTCAAAATCTACGGCACCGGTGAAACCCTCAACAATGGCACGCACGAAGTGGATGTTTGCCGCTGGGCACTCGGCGTCGATTATCCAAAGCGGATCACTTCTTCAGGAGGCCGATATCAATTTAAAGATGATTGGCAGTTCTATGACACGCTGGTAACAAGTTTCGAGTACGACGACGCAATGATTTCATGGGAGGGCAAGAGTTGCCAGGGAATGAAGTATTACGACCGTGACCGCGGTTCGACCATCATGGGTACCACGGGCACGGTGCTCATCGACCGCGATGGCTATGAGATCTACGACCTCAAAGGAAACAAGGTCGGGGTATTTCGCGCTGGCACCACAACCTCGTCCGCCGATCTCGTCGGCCGCGATTCCATGACCGACGCTCACTTCGCGAATTTCATCGCAGGCATTCGCAAAGGCGAGAAACTCAACTCCCCGGTCTCCGTCGGCAACGTGGCAGTTACCATGCTGCAGCTCTCCAACATCGCCTGGGAAGTGAACCGCGAACTGAATCTGGATACGAAAAACGGACGAATCAAGGGCGACCAGGAAGCAATGAAGATGTGGGGCCGCGAGTATGAGAAAGGCTGGGCGCCGCATGTCTAGCACTTTCTCTCGGCGCGACTTCCTTCGCACTGGGGCGCTCACAACAGGGATGTTTGTCGCTCCGGGAAATTTCTGGGCCCTGGCCCAACAAAGGGCATCTCCAGGCGAGGGATCGCCGATTCGCTTGGGTCTGGCCAGCTACACATTCCGTAATTTCACTCGCGCGCAGCTCATCGCCTTCATGAAGCAGCTCAATGTTCTCGAATTGAATGTGAAGGACGTCAAAGATCATCTCCCCATGAATCCGCAGGAGGAAGCCGCCGCGCTCGCCGACTATGCCGCCGCAGGCATCAAGCTTCACGCTGCCGGTGCCATTTATTTCTCGAAAGATGAAGAGGACGACATCCGGTCTAAGTTCGAATACTGCAAAAGAGCAGGTATCTCAGTTATCGTCGCTGGCGATCCTGCGCCCGAAACTCTGCCGAGAATCGAGAAGTTCGTCAAGGAGTATGACATCCGTCTCGCGATTCACAATCATGGACCCGAGGATAAGTTGTGGCACTCCCCGCTGGATGTGTTAAAAGCGGTGAAGAGTATGGATCCGCGCATCGGATGCTGCATCGACGTTGGCCATACGGTTCGCGCCGGCACCGATGTGGTTCAAGCGATTCACGAAGCAGGTCCAAGACTATTCAACGTACACATGAAAGATCTCACGAACTTCGAAAGCAAAGAGAGCCAGGTCGCGGTAGGCGAGGGCATCATGCCAGTACGGAAAATGTTTGAGGCCCTCATCGCGATAGAATACCGAGGCTTCGTCGATCTGGAATATGAAATCCATCCCGACGATCCGATGCCCGGCGTGATCGCCAGCTTCGCATATATGCGGGGTGTTCTTGCCGGGATGGGATTCGCGAGCCAGGGCTGAATTCGAAGCGGCTCGAATGAAGTAGATTTCGATCGGCCTTGGAGTTATCGTTGAGTGCAACGAGACGCAGGGAGGGTGGCATGAGCAAACACTCGAAAGAAGACCCAACCAGCAGCAATCGACGAAGTTTTCTCAAAGCAGGCGGGATCGTGGGCGCCGCCGTGCTCGGCTCCACTGCCCTACCCGACGTTGTAAGTGGCCAATCAACTGCGCCTTCTCCTCGTGCAGCTTCAAGCTCCATGCCCACTCGGAATCTGGGAAAAACCGGCTACAAAGTCGGCATCTTCAGTCTGGGCGGTCAAGCTGCACTCGAGAAACCGAACAATCACGCTGTCGCTGTCCCCATCATCGAAAGAGCTCTCGATCTGGGCGTGAACTACATCGACACGTCTTCGATCTATGGCGGCCCCGATCGTTGGAGCGAGCAATACGTCGGCAAAGTAATGAAGCACCGCCGCAGCGACGCGTTTTTGGCTACCAAAACCAAGGAGCGGACGCGCGATGGTTCCCTGCGCATGATCGAGACGTCACTCAAACTGCTGCAGACCGATCATGTCGACTTGTGGCAACTCCACGATATTGGAACCATCACGGATATCAACGAGATCTTTGCCAAAGGCGGAGCGATGGAGGCTCTGCTCCAAGCTCGCGATCAGAAAATCGTTCGCTATCTCGGCATCACCGGACACTACCGCCCCGACGCCCTGATGGAGGCGATCCACCGCTATTCATTCGACACAATCTTGATGGCTGTCAATGCCGCCGATCCCCATCACTACAGCTTCTCCGAGCAACTGCTTCCACTGGCAGTCGAGAAGCAGATGGGCATTATTGGAATGAAAGTCCCGGCGCGCGGACGCATTCTTTCGTCGTGGACGCCGCCACCCATCGAGCAACAGAAGCATTCATGGGAGGGGATGGTGTTGGCGCCAACATCAGGAACGCTCGATATGCGGCAGGCTATGTATTATTCGTTGTCGCTTCCGGTCAGTACCGTCATCATTGGCTGCGATTCCATCAGCCAACTAGAAGAGAACGTGCAACTGGCGCAGGCCTTCACCCCGCTCAATCAGCAACAGATGGCAGCGCTTACGGAGAAGGCGCAACCCGTCTCGAAACAGTCGCTGTTCTTTCGTTTTTGCGACCGAGCGTAGACCGGATCGCGCAAGCCGAATGTCGCGCGTGTCTCAGTTAGATGAACTGATCTCTTTTGTTGCAGACTATGGCCGCACCGAACCTCTTTGGGAGTCTCGATCGAAAAGGCCGACTTTCTTCACTTTTGCTGAAGAGTTCGGAGAGGTTGTTGCTCGTTCTTCTTGCTGGTTGCCGCTTCCATCTTATTCCGCAGGCGGACCGCCAATTTCTCCAACCGTAGCCGCTCCGACTGACGTTCGTTTCTGGCAGCAGCAAGGCGTACTTCCACTCGCATCTGGTCAGATAATCCGGCAACGCTCATGATTTCATCGTTCTCCAGGAAGGCATTTCAACGCGGGCTGAGTCTACTGGAAAGAGGTCATCAAATCAAGCATCGACCTGGGCCCGGATCCCCGGGCCAGTTTAACAATTAACAGACGAACCACTGGATCAGGCCACTCCGCTGATTAGCGGAGCATCGTCCGCGAATCCCACTAGCGGATCCTACGGAGGAATTCAAAGTTCCAACTATTTTGACAATAGCGAAAACAACTCCTCAAACTCCTTCTACTGCCAACTGGAGCCTACTTGTACACTTCTTCATCCCGATGAGGCGATCTCAGCGGGAACTTATTCGGTTAGTAGCAATGGAACCGGTACGGTGGGTGGTGAGACTGCCGCTGTGACGAATGGTAATATCACTTTCTATATTGACGAATCTCCGATCAACGTCCATCCCTCCGTAACGGTGATCGAGCAGTAGCAGGATCGGTTCGTGCCCTTGTCAAAACTGCCTGACGAGACGTACTTCTTTATAGTAGTGAGAAGTGGGTGGCGAGGTGTGAAGAGGACGTTGAGCCCATTCGCTTCGAAAGCAAGCACATGCCCAGAGATCTCTCGCCCGTTCGCGAACGAACATCTAGATTTGGGCGGACTTACGCTGACCGGGTCGGCAATCCAACACAGGAACAAAGCTTTTCCAAGGCCTGGTACTTTGCCTTCTTCTTCATCTCCGGGTTCTGCAGTGTACTTTATGAGCTTGTCTGGCTGCGCCTTTCGATGGCGCAATTCGGCGTCAACACCGCCCTGGTCTCCATTGTATTGTCGGTCTTCATGGCCGGGATGGGCTTAGGTGCCTGGACCAGCGGAGAGGCGATCAGGCGGCATGGAAAGGAAATCAGTTTCCCGGTTCTGCGCCTCTACGCTCTCCTTGAGCTCCTCATCGGGGCATCGGGACTTGTCGTTGCTTACCAACTCCGGGTGGGCCACGGAATCCTGGAGCGGCTGGGTTCTAGCTCTTCCGCGGCGTATTACGTGGTCTCCGGCATCTGGGTCGCTCTCACCCTGATTCCATGGTGCGCGCTGATGGGGGCAACGATTCCGGTTGCAATGCTGGCGATCGAGCAAATGGTGCCCGAGGAAAGCTCAAGCTCCTTCAGCTTTCTTTACAAAGCCAACGTCGCCGGTGCCCTCCTCGGCACGATCCTTCCTTTGTTCTTGATTGAACTGCTGGGATTTCATGGGACCCTCCGCGTAGGCGTCATAGGAAACGGAGTGATCGTCGCTCTGTCCCTTGCCCTGTCGACTTTGGCTATATCGAGGCCGGTGCAGCCGAAAACCATTCAGGTCAAGACCGCGCCGCAGAATGCTGTCTTGCCAAAAACAGGCGCAGAGAAACGGCGTGGGCAACTTGCTCCAGCCAACACAGCACCCTCTGCCCTGGCTTTGCTATTCGCTACTGGGCTGACGAGCATGGGTATGGAAGTTGTCTGGATTCGGCAGTTCACCCCTTATCTCGGGACAGAAGTCTACGCCTTCGCGACAATCCTCGGCGTCTACTTGGCCGCCACCTTCGCCGGGTCCAGCATCTATCGGCGCTGGGGCCTTCAACATAACCAGGCGAATCCTTTGTTGTGGACTCTGCTGGCCCTGTTCGCACTCTTCCCGCTAGTAGCAGCCAGTCCCAACATTCACCTTTACAAAGTAGTTCGACTGGCGCTGGGGATCGCACCCTTCACCGGACTCCTGGGGTTCCTGACGCCGATGCTGGTCGACCGCTTCGCGGGAGGCGATCCCGCCAAGGCAGGAAAGGCTTACGCCTTGAACGTGCTGGGCTGCATCGTTGGTCCACTGCTGGCCGGATTCGTACTTCTCCCCTACACGAGTGAGCGCTGGGCAGTAGTTCTGCTGGCACTGCCATGGCTTATCGTTGGCCTGCGGCCGATAACCTTGCCGCCATCACAGACTGCATGGCCGGCGCGCGCCGCTGCCTATCTACTCCTGCCGCTGGCGTTGGGGCTGTTCCTGCTTAGCAAGGACTATGAAAGGCTGTATGGAAGAAACAGCAAAGTGCTGCGGGACTCCACAGCCACCGTAATCGCA
The DNA here is from genome assembly GCA_963760855.1 of uncultured Acidobacteriaceae bacterium. Lineage (GTDB taxonomy): Bacteria > Acidobacteriota > Terriglobia > Terriglobales > Acidobacteriaceae > Sulfotelmatobacter. The sequence goes on from CAVXFD010000014.1 coordinate 345,715, forward strand.
ACCGGAACCGGGATGCAAAAGCAACTGCTGGTGAACGGCTACGGAATGACCGTGCTCACGCCACTTACGAAAACGATGGCGCATCTGCCGCTGGCTTTCCTCGACCGTTCTCCGAAAGATGCGCTGACCATTTGCTTTGGCATGGGGACAACATTTCGCTCGCTTCACTCTTGGCAAATCCCCGTCACTGTCGTAGAACTCGTGCCGAGCGTGCCGCAGCTGTTCAACTATTTTCACAGCGATGCCCTGGAGATTTTAAATTCTCCCTTATCGCACGTGGTCATCGATGATGGTCGCCGTTATCTGGAGCGCACGAGTCAACAATATGATCTGGTTGCGATCGACCCTCCACCCCCGATAGAAGCCGCTGGTTCCAGCCTGCTATATTCCGAAGATTTCTATGCAGTCGTGCGGCAGCGGCTCCGTCCGGGGGGCATTTTGCAACAGTGGCTTCCGGCTGGCGACCGCGAGACCATGTCTGCCATGGCGCTCGCTCTTCGCCGATCTTTTCCCTTTGTCCGCGTCTTCGGCTCGTTAGAAGGTTGGGGATTTCATTTTCTCGGCAGTGACCGCCCCCTACCGAATCGCACCGCCAGCGAGTTAGCCCAACGGCTCTCTCCTCAAGCGGCTGCGGATTTTGTGGAATGGGGACCTCAAACCAGCGCGGAAAAACAATTCTCGATCCTTTTGCGGAGGGAGGTCTCCATCAACTTGCTAATTTCATTGGCGCCCGGCGCCCCGGCTCTCAGCGATGAGCGTCCGGTCAACGAGTACTTCGCGCTGCGGTATATGAGACAGTCCGCGGAACCGCAGATCGAGAAGTGACTTATGGCACCGTTTATTCAATCTCCACTTCTCCGTCACGACTTTGTTTGCTTTACAACCGCACGTTGCGAAGATGAGTTACTGTGTCTGTGGAGTCATCAATAGGTTGGCGCACGTCTGAGGCGTTGGACATGCCACATTCACAAGATACAGCGTAGGAATGTCGAGCGTTCCGCCGGAGTCGGCGGTCAGCTCGTAGTACCCATCGTAGGACACCGACTGTCCTCCAAACGTTCCTTGAACCAGGAAGAAGTTCCCTGTAACCGGCCCAGTCAATGTGAATGAAGTGTTGTACACACCAGTCAGGATCATGCTCACTGTAAGGTTGCCGCTGGAGTTCTCGCTCAGCGTTGCAGTCGCACTGTCCGCTGTTCCGTTCGTGCACGGACTGTCAAGGGGCTTACACAATTGCCCCAGATAGGTGCCGGAAAGTTTCGATACAGCCGTTCCCGAAATATTCCCACTGTCCAGACTGCCGCCGCTGCATGTGCCATTCGTCTGTCCTGTCTGCGCGACTTGCTCTGTGCAAGTGCCAATCATGGACTTCCCATCGGCACTCAGGCTCGCGGTTACGTTAAAAACATTGCCAGCTTCCGTATAGGTGAAGTTCATGGCGCATCGGTTACTTATGAATGCCGGGTTAAAATTTGATGAATAAGTCGCTACGCCGCCCGCAATGTTCCCTGAAACGCCTCGATGTCGGTGAGATTGGCCGGTACCAGCCCGCCTCAATAAAGATGGCAGGCAGCTCGGCGCTTACGAACATTTACCTTCCATTACTGATTCTTTACGCCCTCTGACTCCGGGAGATGTTCTCATTGGGGGAGCCGAGGAGAGCAAACAACATTTCGTGCACAAGACGCAACCAACTGTGCATCGGTCGCCCACTCTGGATAGAACATCAGGCGAGCTTGGGGCCCTTGTTTCCCGCATGTTACGCATCATCGCTGTCTTGGAACCTGCCTGCAACTTCACAGAGTGCTGAATACGCAAGGACGTTATAATGATCGACGCAATTAAGAAACTTCGTGTTCATGGCCCAGGGCCTGCGGAATTGATCACGAAACCGGAGTCATGAATGGCTTGGATTTGGGTATCGCCAATAAGTCTAGATCCGCTGGTTCGCCAAAATTAGGATGGAAACTAAACTTCCTGCTTCATCCGTCGACCCGCACCATCAATTGCCTCCAGCAACTAGTTCGCCCAGTCCCCTGTGGCGCCGAATTCTCATATGGGCCCTGTTGCTGCTGGTCCTTGGCGGAATTCTCTACCTGGTGTTTAGCCGTCACGACGATACCCAGAATGCCGCCTCGCCTCGCCGCGGTGCCACTGGCCCGGTCACCATTACCATCGCCACTGCACAAAAGGGAAATATCGGCGTGTATCTCGAGGCCATTGGCACCGTCACTCCGGTCTACACCGACTCGATCACCAGTGAAGTCACCGGTCTGGTCACCCAGGTCCACTATCAGGAAGGCCAACTTGTTCGTAAGGGCCAACCCTTGGTCGATATCGATCCGCGGCCCTTCGAGGCGCAACTCCTGCAAGCCCAGGGCGCTCTCGAGCGCGACACCAACGTGCTCGCGCAAGCCCAGATGGACCTGCAGCGTTACCGCGACGCATGGGCTCGCAATGGCATTCCGAAGCAGACCCTCGACGATCAGGAAAAGATCGTGCTGCAGGATGAGGGCACCGTGAAAAACGATCAGGGCACCGTGCAGTATGACGAGGTCCAGGTCGGCTTCTGCCACATCACGTCGCCCATCAACGGCCGCGTAGGACTAAGGTTGGTGGACCCGGGCAACGTCGTTCAATCGACCGGCGCCACGACGCTGGCCGTGATCACTCAACTGCAACCCATCACCGTAATTTTCACCGTCGCAGAAGATAGCCTCGCGCAAGTGCAGGCCCAAACGCGCCATGGAAAGCGCCTCTCCGTGGATGCTTTCGATCGCGCTCAACTGACCAAGCTCGGCACCGGCAAGCTTCTGACCTTCGACAATCAAATCGATACCACCACCGGCACCGTGAAAATGCGTGCACTCTTCGATAACAAGAACGACGCTCTCTTCCCCAACCAGTTCATAAATGCCCGGCTATTGGTGAACACCCTGCAAGGCGTCACTCTGATTCCGACTTCTGCTATTCAACACAATGGCCAGGCCGCCTTCGTCTACGTCATTCAGAATGACACCGCGCAGATCCGCAATATCAAAACTGGCGTGACAGATGGCGGCAACACCGCCGTAACCGGAATCAATCCCGGAGACGTCGTAGCCAACAGCAGTTTTGACAAGCTCCAAAACAACTCGAAGATCGTACTCTCCAAGCAGCCCCTGCCCGCTGCCTCCACTGAGAGCGCAGCCCCGTGAGTCCGTCTCGCCCATTCATCATGCGGCCCGTTGCGACCGCTCTGCTGATGGCGGCAATCCTGCTCGTCGGTATCGTTGCCTACACTCAGTTGCCGGTCTCCGCTCTGCCCGAGGTTGACTACCCGACCATCCAGGTCCTCACCTTTTATCCCGGCGCCAGCCCCTATGTGATGGCAACCACCGTAACCGCGCCGCTGGAGCGTCAGTTCGGCGAGCTTCAGGGTCTCAGCCAGATGACCTCCACCAGTTCGGGCGGCACATCGGTCATCGTCCTCCAGTTCAGTCTCAGTCTTAACATCGACGTCGCCGAAGAAGAAGTGCAGTCCGCCATCAACGCATCGCAGAGTTACTTGCCTTCCAACCTGCCGGTGCCGCCCGTGTATAGCAAGACGAATCCAGCCGACGCCCCCGTCCTCACGCTTGCCATCACCTCTGATTCGGTTCCCCTGCCGCAAGTCGAGGACCTCGTCGATACGCGCCTCGCCCCGAAACTCTCGCAGCTGAATGGGGTCGGCCTGGTGAGCATCAGCGGCGGTCAAAAGCCAGCCGTTCGTATTCGCGTCAATCCTTCCGCTCTCTCTTCCTATGGCATCGATTTGGAGACTGTGCGCACAGCTCTCACTCAAGCGAGCGTGAACGCCGCCAAGGGCAACTTCGACGGCCCCCGGCAGGACTACCAGATCGATTCCAACGACCAACTCATCAGCAGCGCCGACTACCGCACCGTGGTCGTGGCTTACCGTAATGGTTCTCCCGTCATGCTCACCGACATCGCGGAAATAATCGATGGCGTCGAGAACAACAATCAAGCTGCGTGGATGAACCTCACTCCCGCCGTCATCCTGAATATCCAGCGCCAGCCCGGCGCCAACACGATCAGCGTTGTTAAAAGTATTAAGAAGCTCTTACCACAGCTCGAAGTGAACCTTCCCGCCTCGGTTCGAGTCACCACACTCACCGATCTCACCACGGCGATCCAGTCGTCGGTGGATGACGTTGAATTCGAACTGATGCTCACTATCGGCCTGGTGGTCATGGTGATCTTTCTATTCCTGCGAAGCCTCTATGCCACCATCATCCCGAGCGTCGCGGTTCCACTCTCGCTCGTAGGAACCTTCGCCGCCATGTACGCTCTCGGCTACAGCCTCGACAACCTCTCCCTGATGGCGCTCACCATCTCCACCGGATTCGTGGTCGACGACGCCATCGTGATGATCGAAAACATCTCCCGCTTCATCGAAGAGGGCGAGAGGCCGATGGAAGCCGCGCTCAAGGGCGCCGAACAGATCGGCTTCACCATCGTATCGCTGACCGTCTCCCTCATTGCCGTCCTGATCCCGCTGCTATTCATGGGCGACGTCGTCGGCCGCCTCTTCCGCGAGTTCGCCGTGACCCTGGCCGTCACCATCGTCATCTCCGCCGTAGTATCGCTGACTCTCACTCCCATGATGTCGGCGCGCATTTTGCGCCACGAACCGAAGGAGAACCAGGGGCGCGTTTACCGCTGGTCCGAAAGCGTTTTCGACCGCATGATCGCTTTCTATGGCCGCACTTTGAAGTTTGTGTTGAAGTATCAGACCATCACCCTGCTGGTCGCTCTCAGCACTCTGCTCCTCACCGTCTTTCTCTACATCGTGATACCCAAGGGTTTCTTCCCCGTGCAAGATACGGGCGTGATCCAAGGCATTTCGCAGGCTTCAGAAACCATTTCGTTTTCCGCCATGGCGGAGAAACAGCAGGAACTCGCCAAGGTCATCCTCGCCGACCCAGCCGTCGAGAGTCTTTCCTCTTTCATCGGAGCCGACGGCACCAACACCACGCTCAACAGCGGCCGCATGTCGATTAACCTCAAGCCTCTTGCGGACCGCAACATCAGCGCCGCGAACCTCGTGCGCCGGCTGCAAAACAGCCTGCAAAAGGTCCAGGGAATTGCTCTCTACATGCAACCGGTGCAAAACATCACTGTCGATGACCGCGTGAGCCGCACCCAGTATCAATACACGCTCGAAGATCCCGACCAGAACGAATTGAATGACTGGAGCAATCGTTTCGTTGCGAAACTGCAAAGTCTGCCGGAGCTTGAAGATGTCGCCACCGACCAGCAGACCGAAGGGCTCGCCGTCTCTCTGATCATCGATCGCGTCACCGCCTCCCGGCTCGGCATCGCTCCCGCCACCATCGACAACACCCTTTATGACGCCTTCGGGCAGCGCCAGATCAGCACCATGTACACCCAGCTCAATCAGTACCACGTGGTCCTGGAAGCCCAACCCAGCTTTCAGCAAAACCCGAACACGCTGCGCAACCTTTATATTCAGGCCAACGCGTCCTCCGGAACCTCCGGGCCCGGAGCCTCTTCCTCCTTCGCATCCTCCGGTTCATCCTCCGCCGGTTCGAATGCCACCACAACCTCGGTCCTCTATACACCCACCGCTTCTCCCGGCGTTCTCTCCCCGCCGGCCAATGCACTATCGCCTGGCAGCGCTGCGAGCACATCGAACTCCTCGGCCACCTCCGCGCTAAGCAACGCCGTGCCGCTGAGCGCATTTGCTCACTTCGAGCACACAACCGAGAATCTTTCCATCAACCATCAAGGCCAGTTTCCTTCCGTCACTATCTCCTTCAATCTGGCGCCTAACGCCGCTTTGGGAAGCGCCATTACCGCAATCGACAAAGTGCAGCAGAGTATGCACATGCCCGCCAGCCTTCAGGCCGATTTCCAGGGCACGGCCGCATCCTTCAGGAACTCGCTGTCCAACGAAGCACTGTTAATCCTGGCCGCCCTGGTAACGGTTTATATCGTGCTCGGTGTGCTCTACGAAAGTTTCATTCACCCCGTCACCATTCTTTCCACTCTTCCCTCCGCCGGCGTCGGCGCGCTACTCGCCCTCATGCTCTTTGGCCAGGATCTAAGCGTGGTCGCCATCATCGGCATCATCCTCCTGATCGGAATCGTAAAAAAGAACGGAATCATGATGGTCGATTTTGCCTTGGAGGGAGAACGGCAGCATGGCAAGAATGCGACCGAGGCAATCTATGAAGCCAGCTTGCTCCGCTTCCGCCCGATCATGATGACCACCATGGCTGCGTTACTCGGCGGACTTCCACTGGCTTTGGGAACCGGCATCGGTTCCGAGATTCGGCGACCATTAGGAATTGCCATGGTGGGAGGACTTTTGTTAAGCCAGGCCCTCACCCTCTACACCACGCCCGTGATTTATATCTTCTTCGACAATCTTGGGCGTCGATTTTCCCGCTCGCGTTCGCGCGAAACCACCCCCGGCGAAACTTCCAGCGGCCCCGCTCAACCGGCAGAGCAGCCATGAACCCATCCAAACTATTCATCCGGCGCCCCGTAGCCACCACGTTGCTGACGATCGCCATCGCCATCGCCGGAGCGATCGCCTTCACTGTGCTGCCAGTTTCGCCACTCCCTCAGGTTGACTTCCCAACCATTTCCGTCTCCGCTCAACTTCCCGGCGCCAGCGCTCAGATCATGGCCTCCTCCGTAGCCACCCCGCTGGAGCGCCAGTTCGGCCACATCGCGGGCGTAACGGAGATGACCTCCGCGAGCGCACTGGGAAGCACATCGATCACCATTCAGTTTGATCTCAGTCGCAACATCGATGGCGCGGCCCGCGACGTCGAAGCCGCCATCAGCGCGGCTCGCAGTTATCTGCCGACCAATCTTCCCGCCAACCCCACTTATCGGAAGGTGAATCCCGCTGATGCTCCCATCATGATCCTGGGATTGACTTCCCAGAAATACGACAAAGGCAAACTCTACGACGAAGCTTCCACCATCATGGAGCAGAAGCTTTCTCAGATTCAGGGTGTCGGACAGGTCGTCGTCGGCGGCGCTTCCCTGCCCTCCGTCCGCGTCGATGTTCATCCCACCCAACTCAACAGCTACGGTTTGACGCTGGCAACCATTCAAGCAGTCTTAAGCACGCAGAATGCCGACTTAGCGAAAGGCCAAATACTGGATGGTTCAACCACCGCCGACATCATCGCTAACGACCAGATCTCGCAAGCCGAGGACTACAAACCCATCATCATCGGCTACCACAACGGCACAGCCGTTCGCCTCGAGGATGTCGCCACCATCACCGATTCGGTTCAGAACGTCCGCTCCGCCGGATATCTCAACGGCATCCCCTCCGTGACGGTTATCATCTTCCGTCAGCCCGGCGCGAACATCATCCAGACCGTCAATAACATTCGCAGCCAGTTGCCATTCCTCAAAGCTTCGATACCGCAAGGCATCGACGCCACCATCGTTCTCGACCGCACCACCACCATTCGCGCCTCCGTCACGCGACGTTGAACGTACGCTGATCATTTCTGTGATTCTCGTCATTCTGGTGGTCTTCCTATTCCTGCGAAATGGCCGTGCCACGTTGATTCCCAGCGTAGCCGTTCCGGTCTCGCTCATCGGCACCTTCGCCGTGATGTACCTGCTCGGCTACAGCATCGACAATCTCTCGCTCATGGCTCTAACCATCTCCACCGGATTCGTCGTCGATGACGCCATCGTGGTGATGGAAAACATCTCTCGCCACCTCGAACAGGGCATGGCGCCCTTCGCCGCGGCGCTCAAGGGCGCACAAGAAATCGGCTTCACCGTTTTTTCCATCAGCATCTCGCTGATCGCGGTCTTCATTCCCATCCTGATGATGGGAGGAATTGTCGGTCGTTTATTCCGCGAGTTCGCCATCACTCTTTCCACTGCCATCGCGGTGTCGATGGTGATCTCATTAACCACCACCCCCACGATGTGTGCCTACCTTCTCAAGCAGGAGCAGCCAGAAGGTCACGGCAAGGTTGTATCGCGCGAGTGAGAAGTTCTTCACCTGGATGCTGGAAACCTATCGCGTCACCTTGCTCTGGGCGCTCGACAACTCGCTGTTAATGCTGGTGATTTTGCTGATCACGATCGCCTTGAACGTCGTGCTCATCTACAGAATCCCCAAAGGCTTTTTCCCGCAGCAGGACACCGGCGCAATTGTAGGAGGCGTGCAAGGTCCGCAGGACTCATCCTTTCCCGCGATGGATAATTCCATTCGGCAGCTGGTTGGCGTAATCAAGAGCGATCCAGCGGTCGCCAACGTAAACGCCTACACCGGCGGCGGCGGCTCGACCAACACCGGATTCATCTACATCGCCCTGAAGCCGCTCAACGAGCGCAAGATTGGCGCTCCGCAAATCATCAATCGCCTGCGTCCCAAGTTAAATCGCCTTCCCGTTGCCTCCGCGTTCTTACAGGCCTCGCAGGATCTGCGCATCGGTGGCAGGTCGAGCAACGCGCTCTACCAGTACACCATCCAATCCGATAACGTTCAGGATCTTTCCCATTGGGGGCCCATCCTGTTAGCCGAGATGAAAAAAATTCCCGGCCTGCAGGATGTCAACTCCGATCAGCAGAATGGCGGCCTCGAAGAGCTGTTGACTTATGACCGCACCTCAGCCGCCAGGCTTGGGATCACCGCTCAGTCCCTTGACTCCGCTCTCTACAGCGCCTTCGGCCAGTCCGAGGTTTCCATCATCTACACGCAACTCAACCAGTACTACGTAGTCCTCGAAGTGGATCCGCAATACTGGCAAACTCCCGAGGGCCTGAAGAGTATCTATCTGCGGAGCACCGGCACTGGGGGAACAAGTTCGAACCTCAGTAGAACTTCCAGTAACGGATCGATCAGCGGTAACCGGCCCGGCTCCGGCAACGTGCCCCTCCTCGCCGTCGCCAGCTCACAATCAAACACCACACCGCTCGCCGTAAACCACACGGGGTTGTTCCCCTCCGTCACCGTATCTTTCAATCTTGCGCCGGGCATTTCGTTGAGCGACGCCACCCTGCGCGTCGCAGAAATGCAGCAGACGACTCGGCATCCCTGCGACCGTTCGTGGCTTCTTCGCCGGAACGGCACAAGCCTATCAGCAGTCTCTGAGCACGGAGCCGATGCTGGTCGCAACGGCGCTGTTAGCCGTCTACATCGTGCTGGGAATCCTCTACGAGAGCCTGGTCCATCCCCTGACCATCATCTCGACGCTGCCTTCGGCCAGCGTAGGCGCAATGCTCGCGCTCATGATTTTCAAAATCGATCTCAACGTGATTTCGATCATTGGCATTGTGCTCCTGATCGGTATCGTGAAGAAGAACGCCATTATGATGATCGACTTCGCGCTCGTCGCCGAACGCCAGGAAGGCAAGAGCACCGCGGATTCAATCTTCGAAGCCTGCATGCTTCGCTTCCGCCCGATCTTGATGACGACCATGGCCGCTCTGTTCGGGGCGATCCCGCTGGCGTTCGGGACCGGCACGGGCTCGGAACTCAGAAGACCGCTGGGGATCACTATCGTAGGCGGCTTGATCGTGAGCCAGATGCTAACGCTCTATACAACTCCTGTCGTGTATCTGTTCCTCGATCGTTTGCGGCTCAGATTTCAGAAAAAGCCCGAGGGTGCGCTCCCATCCCCCGCCCCGGAGGCCGGCTAAGGATTTCACGGAATAGTGCAATGAGATGAAACTATTAGAAGCTATCTCGCAAATGATTTTGGGAACGGACACAGAATGATTCTGGGTAGGGCACGACTTCAAGAGCCTGCCCTGAGCGAAGCCGAGCCCAGAGCCAAACGGTGTTCGGGTAGGGCACGACTTCAGTCGTGCCGCCCAGAGCTAATCGAGACGCGGGCTTTAGCCCCTGAGGGAACCGACAGCTGGTTACGAGCCGGTTTCTAGTTAGGTAGAAACGTTATGACGATCCTCCACAAAACGCCGCGACTCGCAAGCTTATTCTGCGTGGCCGCACTATCGTTAACCTTATCGGCATGCCTGGTCGGACCGAAATATCACGCGCCCACGCCGCCGGCGCCCGCGCCCGCCTACAAGGAGACTCCCACGCAGACTCCGGAAAGCGGAGGCTGGACCGTGGCCCAGCCTTCAGACTCCAAGCTGCGTGGCAAGTGGTGGGAGATCTTCAACGACCCCGAGCTGAACGCCCTCGAAGAACAACTGAATATCAACAACCAGAACATCAAACTATACTTCGAGAATTTCATGGAGGCTCGCGCCATTGTGCGCGAGGCGCACGCGCAATACTTCCCCACTCTGTCCGCTGCACCCTCGGTCAGCCACTCCCGAATTTCGCAAAACCTGAGAGGTAGCACCACCGTCACTGCCAACGGCACCGGAAGCTCATTCAGCACGCAGAGCACGCTTTATACACTTCCTGCTCGAAGCATCCTGGGCGCCTGACCTCTGGGGTAAGGTCCGCAACACCGTGCGCGAAGAGCAATATGCCGCCCAGGTCAGCGCTGCCGATCTTGAAAACGAGCGTCTGACCGAGCAGGCCGCCCTGGCCGAATATTTCTTCGAGATCCGCGGCCAGGATCAATTACAGAAAATCTACAACGATACTGTGGTCGCGGACCAAAAAAACCTCGACTTGACCCGTGGCCTCTACGAAACCGGCATTGACGACTACATCTCCGTGGTCGAAGCCCAAACCACTCTGCAGAGCGCGCAAGCCGGCGCCACCAACGTCGGAATCGCCCGGGCGCAATATGAGCACGCTATCGCCGTACTCATCGGCAAGGCAGCCTCCAACTTCTCCATCCCCGTCAAGCCCATGACGGTTGCCCCACCCCCGGTTCCAGTCGGTGTACCCTCCGAACTCCTCCAGCGCCGCCCCGACATCGCAGCCGCCGAGCGCACCATGGCCGAGGCCAACGCGCAGATCGGCATTGCTCGCGCCGCCTACTTTCCGAACTTGAGTCTGACCGGAGAAGCCGGTTTCGAGAGTTCGGCCATCGGCAATTGGCTCTCTTGGCCGAGCCGCTTCTGGTCCGTCGGTTCGTCGATTTCAGAAACTATTTTCGATGCCGGCCTCCGTCGCGCTACCGTGCAGCAATATGTCGCCACCTACAACGCCGATCTCGCGAATTACCGCCAAACCGTGCTCACCGCCTTCCAGCAAGTGGAAGACGGTCTCGCGGAAGTCCGCATCCTGTCCAAGGAAATCCAGCAGGAACAGCAGGCAGTGGAGTCAGCACAAACTTACCTTAAGCTGGAAGAGGTTCGTTACGAAACGGGTATCGATCCCTATGTCGACGTGCTGATCGCCCAAACCACCGTGCTGGCGGATCAGCAAGTTCTGAATGCTCTTCAGGTCCAGCAAATGACCTACGCCGTGGCATTGGTGCAGGCGCTCGGCGGCGGCTGGGAGGCCTCGCAATTGCCCACTCCCGGCCAAGTCGCGCAAAAACCACCAAGCTCGGAGACGACTATCCAGCAATAGCATCTGACGATGAAGCTGTTATTACCCTTTTGCGTCGATACGCCGCTCAGCCGAGTTCCAGCCCTTTTAACTCGTGCAGCAAAGCCTTCTCCACTTTTTTCTGCAGATCGACCGAAAGTTTCTTGCCGCTTGACCTCAAATAAAAAGTATCAATCGCCATCTGTCCTTCAGTATCGATCAGCGCGATTTCAATATTGCACTGCTGCTTCGAAAGGCACGAACTGATTTTATGCAACAACCGCGGCCGGTCCTGCGCAATCACCTGCAGCAGCGTGCTGGTCGAAGAACATTCGTCATCAAAATCGATACGCGTCTCCACCATCACCTTGATCTTGCTGCTTTTCTCTCCGCGCTGACGATCGCGCAGCATTTTATCCAGATCCGCCTGCCCCGCCAAAACCGCGGCGATGCTCTTTTTGAACCGATCCCATTCCGATAAGTTCAACTCCAAAGTACGAAAACGGTCCGTGAAATAAAGCGAGTCCACCACCGTTCTCGCCTGGTTCGAAAACGCGTTCGCCTTAACGATGTTCATTCCCCACGCGGCCAGCACTCCCGTCAAAGTCGCGAACAGCGAAGGTCGGTCCCGGGTCACCAACGTGAGTTCATACCAATGCCGTCCACGTTTCAGATCCACCTGCACCGCATCGTGCCCCAACCGCTCCGCCATTTCCATGTGGCGCATCACTTCCTCGGCGGAGTGCACCTGCAAATATCTCTGCGGAAACCCCTCCACAAAATCCCGGAACTTCGCCCCCGTCACCGGAGCCAGGCTGCGCAAGCGTGCAAGTTTTTCGTCCCCCACATTGCTGTGCACGCGCTGGTCGGCACTGCGGTTCAAATAATTCGCAGCCCCAATGTAGAGCTGCCATACGCTCTCCGCCTTCCACGGCGTCAGCGCCTCCGGATTTACCGCCTTAATATCCGCGTAGGTCAGCAGGCACATCATTTTCAGCCGCTCCGGCGTTCCCATTTTTTCCGCAAACGCCGCCACCGTCTCCGGATTAAAGATGTCTCGCCGCAACTGTGCCGACATTTCGAGATGGTTTCCAATCAGAAACAGCACCGCCGCTCTTTCTTCCGGATCCACATCCAGCCGGTCCAGGCAGTGCCCGGCAATTTCCAGGCTGGCCTCCACATGGTTGCTGCCAGGCACTCCCTTCCCCGTGTCGTGCAACAAAAGCGCCAGATAGAGCAGTTCAGGATCTTCCAGTTCGCTCAGCAACTCCGCATACCGCTTGTCCCACTCCGATTTCGATTGGTTCAGGCGGTGCAAACTTTCAATCGCCAGGATCGAGTGCTCGTCCACGGTGAAACGATGGTAGAAATCCCGCACCACCAACGAATCGATGGGCTTCAATTCCGGCAGCAACAAAGTGAGCAGGCGCAAGGAATGCATCGCTCGCAGCGCCTCCGCCGCGTGCGGCTGCAACAGCGTCTCCTGCAGGTAGAGCCACAGTTCCGCCCCTCTCGGCGGAGTCACCGCCAGCGACGGGAGCGCCTGCTCGATCCGGTGCTCTGTGGTCGCACTCAATTTAAGCCCGTGATGCGCCATGAAGTGAAACAGCCGCAACAGCATCTCAGGATCCTTCAGCGAAGACGACTGCTGCAAAAAAATCAGCCCATCCACCACCGAAAAATCCGGATGCGTTGGCCGCGATCGCCAGCCCTGAAATTGCCGCCGCAGCGTCGACCACGATTCCGGAATCTCTTCCATCAGCTGCAGCACCGCGCGTTGCACCGCGCGCGCATGTCCGAAATAGTGCCGCATCCAATCCGCAGCCGTTAGCTCCGCCGAATCCGAAGCTCCAATCCCCCGCGCCGCTGCTTCGTCCTGCGCCTCCCAGCTCAGCGCGTTGTCGTCGCGCCCGTGTCGAAAGTGCAGAAAACATCGTGTCGCCATCAGAAACTCAAGCGCCGCATCCAGCTGTTTCCTCACCGGGACGCGCAGCGAACTGGTGCCGGGCCAATCCCCCAGCTTTCCCATCGCCGAGATCAGCCCCAGCCACGCCGCCACATTGCAATCCCGAAGCCCACCCGGCGTCTCTTTCAGATTCGGCTCGAGATGGAACACCGTGTGTCCGAACTTCCCATGCCGCTCCCGGGTTACTTCAGCCAGTCCCTGCAGCAGCGGCTTCGCTTCCCGTACCACCAGCTTCGGAATCACCTTGTCATGAAGCCGCGCAAACAGCTCCCGATCCCCCGCCAGAAATCGGCAATCAAGCAGAGAGATAGTGAACTCGGTATTGTTAGGATCAAACCGGTCACATTCCGCCAGCGTTCGCGAGGCCGGACTTAACTTGAGCTTCAGGTCCCACAGCTCCTGCGAGAAGCGCTGTACCGCTTCCTTATGAGCCGTCTCACTCGCACGGTCGGCAGACAGAAAGAGCAGATCGATATCGGAATAAGGAAACAGCCAGCCGCGCCCAAATCCTCCGGTGGCTACCAGCGACAACCCCTGCGGTTCCCGCTCGTCCGATGACAGGGACAACGACGAAGACATGCACTCCCGCCAAAGTCGCCCGAGAATGTCTTCAATAAGTTTGGTGCGTTGAGCGAGTGCCGCGCGGCCATCTCCAGCAGCCCCGAAGTCGCGCGCGATCCGCGCCGACTCCTCGGCGAGAGAACTTCGCAGTTCACTCATCAATAAGGACGCTGCCGTCATGACAAAGGATTGCTGCTCTCATGCCGCGCGCAATCAGAAGATCGCTCCTGACTCCCGGCTTTTAAGATGCCGTCCGGTCGCGTCCCGGTAGAATGTTCCCGTGCCCGGTATCTTCTTCCCCAGTATCTTCTCTCGTTGCGATCCACGCCCCAATCGTATTCCTACAATGCGCCTTCGCCGCGCTCATCATTGCGAATGCGAATCGCCTCATCTACCCGCGTCAAGAAAATTTTCCCGTCGCCAATCTTGCCCGTCCGCGCCGCCGTCGCTATGGCCTGCACCGCTTTTTCCACCATCCCATCGGCCAGCACCATCTCGAGTTTGGTCTTAGGAATCAGATCCACGCTGTATTCGCGCCCTCGGTATACTTCCGTGTGGCCCTTTTGCCGGCCATGCCCGCGCACCTCGATCACCGTCATGCCCTCGACGCCGATCTCCTGCAGCGCATCTTTCACCGCTTCCAGCTTAGAGTTCTGAATGACTGCTTCCACTTTCGTCATGATTGTTTTTCTCGAACTCGAATCCTCACGACCGCTGACCCTTGGCGTATCTCCCGCACAAACCGACACCAGTATTATCCTCCAACCCGCACTGCGCCATCCAATTCTTTAGATCCACAGTCTTTAAACTCGCAAGCCTTCCCCCAACCGCCGTCGCCCAGGCGAAGTCGAGCAAACACAATTTGGCTCGCGCTCACTCTATCGCCCGCCGTCATTTTACGGAAATCGAAACTATTTATCATTCCGATTAGATTTGCGCTGAGGTAGCTCTGGACACGTGTTCAAAAGTACGAACCCTTCTTATACCTCAGCAACCGGCTAACTGTTCCTCAGCCATGAACGTGCAGCGAAACAACCAGCGGCATGGCTTCAAACACCATGCTGACCTCCATCGTCGGCGTCTCCGGCTGAGAGTGCACCGTATAGTCGTCACCGGTGATCACCGACGGCGGCGAGAGCATGCACCCATCCCCAAGCCCGGAAATCTTGTTCTTGAAGTTTCCCGCTACCATGTTGCAGATCTCCCCCAACGCATCCGCGATCTCAGGATCGGCCTTCTCCAACTCCACCCCCAGCATCTTGGACGCCATCAGCGCCGCCGCCTTCTTTTCGCACCGCACACTCATTACTCCGCACAACATCCCCGCCAATCCGACCATGGCAGTAACATTTAAGCCTTCCGTTGATCCCGCCGCTGTCGTAGTCAAGGGACACGCGAGCATCGTCTCGAACACTTCCTTTGTCGCCAACTCGAGCAACGGAAGCCATTCCCTCTTCATATCCTCAGCTTCCGGAATAAGATTCTTAGTATTCACAACCGCCTCCCAAAATAGGCATCACCAACATCCAGTCCTCACTACTCCCGTCATTGGCACATCGGCAAAAAACGAAACAGCTTTAACCACGCCGAGATCACTGACTTCAACCCCTCCCCTCGCGCCCTGTCATCCGCGTTTTGCTGGTAATCTCAAATTGCATCCTCAGGAGACCTTCATCGTTTGCCGCCAATCATCAATGCGCAAGGAATCTCGAAGTCTTTCGGAGCAAGTCCCCTCTTTCAGAATGTTTCCTTTACGGTCTCTGAGGGCGACCGCATTGGCTTGATCGGCCCCAACGGCTCAGGCAAGTCCACGCTACTGCGGATTCTCGCCGGTGACGTGCGCCCCGACAGCGGTGATATCGCCGTACGCAAACGCATTCGCCTCAGTTACGTCGAGC
This sequence comes from uncultured Acidobacteriaceae bacterium, assembly GCA_963760855.1. Taxonomy (GTDB): domain Bacteria; phylum Acidobacteriota; class Terriglobia; order Terriglobales; family Acidobacteriaceae; genus Sulfotelmatobacter. The sequence continues at coordinate 361,592 of CAVXFD010000014.1, forward strand.
AAGATTCCAAGTTCAAGCCCGGCGACACCGTGCGTTCCGTAGCTCAGAACGCGATCGAGCGCGCCGCTGTGCCCGAGTCCGAACGCGGCACCCGCTTCGCCGAGACCCTCGGCCGCGCCAGCTTCGAAGACCTCGACGCCGAAGCCTCCGCACTCTCTGGCGGCTGGCAGAAGCGCCTGTCGATCGTCGAAGCCGTCGTTCAGTCACCCGACATTCTCTTGCTCGACGAACCTACCAATCATCTGGATCTCGCCGGAATCGAGTGGCTGGAAGAATTACTTGCAGCAGCGCCCTTCGCCTGTGTCGTGGTCAGTCACGATCGTTATTTTCTGGAAAATGTCGCCACCACCATGGCCGAGTTGAATCGCACCTATCCCGACGGGCTGCTTCGCGTCGCCGGAAGTTACACCCGCTTTCTGGAAAAGAAAGAAGAGTTCCTGCATGCGCAATCGAAGCGCCAGGAAGCCCTCGAGAACCTGGTTCATCGCGAGATTGAATGGCTTCGCCGCGGTGCCAAGGCGCGAACCCGCAAGTCCAAGGCGCGTATCGACAAGGCCGGCGAATTGATGGGCGAACTCGCCGACCTCAACTCCAGAACCCGCACCGGCGCCGCCCTGATCGATTTCTCCGCCACCGATCGCAAAACCAAGCGCCTGATCGAACTCGAAGAGGTCTCCTGCGAAGTCGCCGGCCAAACACTATTTTCCGGCCTCAACTTCGTGATCACCGCTGGAATGAGAGTCGGATTGGTCGGCCCCAACGGCAGCGGCAAAACCAGCCTCCTGCGCCTGTTGCGTGGCGAGTCCGCCGCCGCGAGCGGAACAATTCGCCGCGCCGATCGCCTCCGCATTGTCTATTTTGACCAGAGCCGCCAACTCGATCCCGACGTCACTCTGCGCCGTGCCCTCGCTCCCGAAGGCGATTCCGTTATTTATCAGGACCGGCAAGTTCACGTAGCCTCCTGGGCGGCAAAATTCCTCTTCACCGGCGAGCAACTCAATCAGCCCGTCGGTAAGCTTTCCGGCGGCGAGCGTGCCCGCGTTCTCATCGCTCAACTCATGTTGCAGCCCGCCGACGTTCTCCTGCTGGATGAGCCCACGAACGACCTCGACATCCCCACCCTGGATATTCTCGAGGAGAGCCTGCTGGAGTTTCGCGGCTCTCTTGTCCTCGTCACGCACGATCGTTACATGCTGGACCGAATCTCGACCGTGGTTTTAGGCCTCGATGGCCAGGGCGGCATCGGACTCTTCGCCGACTATTCGCAATGGGAAACATGGCTGGATCAACGCCAGAAAATCGCGAAGACGGCATCAACCAAGGCCGCCACGGATTCTGCGCCGCGAGCACAATGCCAATGACGAAGAACCGAACGTTCCGCGAAAAAAGAAGCTCTCCTATCTGGAAGCGCGCGAATACGAAACCATCGAGCAGCGCGTCGCCGATGCCGAGGAGGTTCTGCAGAGCAAGCGAGTTCAACTCGAGGATCCTGAAATCGTCAGCGACAGTCAGCGTCTGATCACCGCTCACGCCGCGATGGAGGAAGCCCAGGCCAAGGTCGATGCCCTCTATGCCCGCTGGGCGGAACTGGAAAAAAAGAGAAGCTAAAACGAATTGAACTCTAACAGCCTGCTAAAAAAACCTTGCATCGAGCACGACCGGGAGGGGCACGAGTTTCACTCGCGCCGTTAAATCACGCAAAGTCGATGCGGCTTTAGCCGCTGAGGGCCGCTCTGATCGGCCCTGAAACGCCTCAAAGAGGGTCGGCGTCACGACGCCAGACAAAAAGCGATAATCGTCTCTCCCCGAACTCCCGTGCTCGTTTCAACCTTCTCAAGCAATCCAGATTCGAGATCGTCAGGGTCAGCGCTTCATCTCGCAAGCCGCAATTTCCTCATCCGTCGCCCCGTGAAAGCAGAGCTCACAAACTCCCAGCCCCTCTTCTGAGCGCACCGGCGGTCCAAAAACGCGGCAGGTCATCGGTCGTGATTCGTATAGTTCACAACTCCCACTCACCGGATCAAGCGCAGGACAAGCTTCATCATTCGCGAAATCCGCAAATTCCGCCGCCCCGTCGTCATGAAGTAATCCGGTCACAGCATCGCCCGGAAACCCCGGCCTGAGCCGAGCCACCGCATCCCGAGCCCGGGCGCGCACGCCTTCTGCCCGCGCCGGCGAACTCGCCTCCAGTTCCTCCAACCCTCGCCGCAATCGCTGGGCATCGAGCTGGTTAATCGCGAATACTCCAATGCAGCATTGCGTACATCCCTGCCGACACACCAGCCACTCGCCGCTGCGACGCGTCGCTTCCGCCAACGCAGAATCCACAATCTGGATGAGGGCATGATCGTCGATCACCGGAGTTTGCCGCCGCATAACAGTCCCCAGATGATACAACCGAATCCGCCGGGAGAAACGTGCAAGAATCCAGCAGGACTGAGCTCCCGACTCCCGACAGACGGATAATCAGGAAATCACCCTAGGCACCACAAAAACACCACAATTTCGCCAAGAATTGCACCTCGCTGGCATAGAATAGCCGTTCGGCAAGTCCTGTCCTATGAGCAGTTTGATCGAGATGTCGAAGCAGTGGGAAGGCCGCATCGTCGAGGGTAAGTTCCCGCTGCAAAAGCTACTCGGCGGATCCGCACACAGCGCGGTATTTCTCACCGAGCGCAACGTGAACGGTTTCCAGAATGCCGCCATCAAACTGATTCCGGCCGAATCCTCTTCCGCCGAAAACCTGAATGAAGACGCTCAACTTTTTCGCTGGACCGACATTGCCAAACTCTCTCATCCCCACCTCATCCGGCTTTTTGAATCAGGCCGCTGCCAGATTGACGGCGCCAACTTCATCTATCTCGTCATGGAATACGCTGAAGAGGATCTCGCACAGGTTCTTCCGCACCGCCCGCTCTCACCTCAGGAAGTTCAGGAGATGCTTCCCCCGACGCTCGATGCCTTAATTTTTCTCCACCACGCCGGATTCGTACACGGCCACGTGAAGCCCTCGAATGTCATGGCGGTGAACAACCGGCTAAAAATCTCCGCCGACCACCTGCGCAAAACGGGCGAGCGGGCGAACAAAGAATCGACCGCCTACGACGCACCCGAACTAACCTCCACCGGATTCTCCCCCGCCGCCGACGTCTGGTCCCTTGGAGCAATGCTGGTCGCCGTCCTGACTCAGCAGGAACCGCTGAGAAGGCAGACAACAAAGTGCAGTTGCCGTGCCCGAAACCATTCCCGAACCTTTTCGCGAGATCGCAACCCGATGCCTCGAAGTCCAACCTCAACGCCGCGCCACGCTGAGCGACATCTTAGGCAAGCTCAAAGGACAACAGCCCTCATCGCCCAGCTCAGTTGAGCAGCCACGATCCGTGAAGCGCACAAAGCGCTCCATCGTCCTGCCAATCGTCGTTGTCTTATTGTTGCTGGCGATATTGCTCGGAAGAAAATTCATGCTTCAACGGCCAGAGGTCCCAGCCACCGAAACCCATCGGGCAGAATCTCCTACCGCCCCTACGAACCCACCCGCCGCCCAATCCCCAGCTCCATTTCCCGGGAAAACAGAGCCGGCCCCACAGAAACCTGTTCCAGGAAGTGTCCTTCAGCAGGTTCTCCCACAGGTCTCGCGCAGCGCGCAAAACACGATCCACGGCCACGTAAAAGTCAGCGTTCAGCTTTCGGTGGATACTTCCGGAAACGTCTCTCAAGCCAAGCTAATTTCCCCCGGCCCGAGCAAATATTTCGCGAATGAGGCTTTAGCCGCGGCACGCCGCTGGAAATTCAACCCGCCCCAAAAAGACGGGCAACCATCAGCTAGTGAGTGGCTTCTCCGATTTCAGTTTGGCAGAACCTCAACCCAGGTTTTCCCCGCGCAAATAAAGCGCTGAGCGCTTCATCCTTTACAATCTTCATCCTTCTTCATCTTCCAAACCATCTGCCGCAGCATGCCCAGCAGAAATTCCGCATCCCCTTGCTGCATCCGCAGCCGTCGTATCAACCGCCGCACCGCGCCATGAAACGTCTTCGACGTATTCAGCTTCGGATACTCGCTCGCCCGAAGCGCCTCGATCAACGTATCCGTAATCCGCTCCATCTCAGCAGCCGAAGCCGGCCTCCCCTTCGCAGGCTTCTCCACCGTCTTGCGCCCGCGCCTCAGTTCATACAGACACACCGCAACCGCCTGCCCCAGATTCATCGAGGTATGTTCAGCGCGGGTGGGAATGTGCATCAGCCAATCACAATGGCTCATATCCAGATTCGAAAGCCCAAATTTTTCCGATCCGAATAAAAGTGCGCAAGGTCCGGCCGCCAGATGCGATCGAATCGCCTTCGCGCCTTTTTCCAACGGAACCAGAGAATGTTGCAGATCGCGATGTCCAATCGCCGTGGTTCCCACCACCAGCGAACAATCGGCCACCGCTTCCGCCACAGTCTTATAAACTTCCGCAGTAGCCAGCGTAGCCGCCGCGCCCACGGCCGATCGCGCATCCCGAAACGCTACCTCGTAAGGATTCACCACCCGCAGAACCGGAAATCCAAAATTGCTCATGGCCCGCGCGGCAGCCCCAATGTTGAGTGGATTCCGCACATCCACCAGCACCACGCGCAACTGATCGAACTCTGCAGGAACGGCCAAGCTTTCTATTCTACGGTAGCCCTCACGAATGCAAGTCACCACAAGCCTAGAAAAAATAAGGAGGGCGTGCCGGGTTAGCACGCCCTCCTCGCCTCTGCTCTCTTCACTTGGTTTACAGCGCCTCACCTCACTCAAAAATCAAATTGCCCGAATCGTCGCCGAGTCTACCGGTGACCTCCGCCTCCGGAATGCCCGCCCCCGCCACCACCGCCGGCATGACCACCTCCGCCGCTGGGCGCGCCATGCGACCCGCCATAACTCGGCGAGCCGCGATAGCCTCCGTATCCTCCCGAACCGTATCCTCCCGAGGACCGCGGCTGCACAATCGGCTGTCTCATATTCAGCTGCGGACGCGAATAACCGCCGCCCCCATAGGCGCTCGAACCAGCACGTGAATAGCCGGAACCCGGAGCCGTGCGGTTCCAATAACTTCCACTCTCACCTCGACTCGCCGTCTCCGCGCCGCCTCCGCTGCGCCCTACCGATGCATTACTGTGCGATGGCGGCGTGAAGGTTTTCCACTCGCTCCGGTTTGCCTCGCCTCGCGCCGAAGCTCCCGAGTCCGATGCACTCCTGCCCGCAGAATTGACCGCGTCCCGAGTGGATGCCGCCGTCCCCGCACTCGGCTTCCCGCCCGCCGTAGCTGAAGACGATGCACTTCGCGATTCCATCCCGCCGCCGCTACGTCCAGCCGTCACCGGGCTGAAATGGCTCTGCTGCATCGATTGTTGCAGGTGAGCCGTCTGCTGCTGGAACGACTCCGGCCGCGATGTACTCTGCGTGCCATAAAAGTGTTGCGCCGCTCCACTGTGAATCGTCGAAGCAGCCGCTGCCCTTCCACTCGCCGACAAACTCGCGCGAGTCGGTACCACCGGCAGATTCCCCGTCATCATGCGCGCGCTGCTCAACTGTTCATGAGTCGCAGCTACGGCAGTCGTTCCCCCTACCCCAAATCTCCCCGGCCCCACCGTCGATACCCCGCGGCTGATGTGCGCATCATTAATATGCGCCACGTTCGAGAATTGAGTTCCTCCGTGCAGCGGCGCAAACCCGCCGAAGCGGCCGTAAGTACCAAATCTGCCGTACCCCGCCACTCCAAACCGTCCGCCATATCCGCCCCACCACGGGTAGAAGCGGTCACAGGGCCCAATCGGCAGCCATCCAAAGCCGCCCCATCCTCCCCATCCAAAACCAAATCCCCACCCACCTCCGAATCCAAAGAACGAAACATAAGCCGGAGCCCAGAACGGACGATAGAATCCCACTCCCCACACCGGTCCCGGCCACCACGCCCACGCCCCGCCATACCACATCCACCGCCCGTAGTGATAAGGCGCCCAACCCCAAGGCTCGTAGCCCACCCAAGTCCACCCGTAATACGGCTCCCAGAGCCCAGTTGCCATCGCGATAAGGAGCCCAATCATCCGGCTCGTTCGGAACCCACACCTGGCCGTAGTCCGGCGCATCCTCCCACTGGCCGTACGCGTCCAGATCCTCCGATCCAACGTAATACTTATTGGTGTGGCGCCACGCATTCGCATTGTGAATCATGCGGTCGCGGTCGCTGTTCCACCGGTCCCAATCGTCCCGCTCCGGAGCCGCGCTAATCTTGTAACGCGCATCCGCGCCCGACCCGCGCACCGTCGCCATGTCGCCCTGCTTGATATCGGCGATACCCTGCGGTGTCGAAATCTGCGCCTGCCCCTTGCGCACAATAATGATGCTGTCCCCGTCGGGCCGCACTTCAATACGGAACACGCCATCGGTGTGCGCCGGATGCACCGCTACGTTTGGCGTATCAATCTCGGGCTCAGCCTCGCTCTCCCCAAAGACCGAGTAATTGGCCAAACCTTGCGCAATCTGGATCTGAATATATTTGTGGGTGAAGTTCGAAATGTTCGCCTGCGCATTCGATCCCAGGCGAAGAATGTTCGCATAATCGAGCTGCACCTCGGCGCGCCCACCCGCCGCCGTAGAAACTTTGTCCCCATTCACCACCGGCTGATTCAACACCGCCGCCGACCATGTCCCCGAATCCCCGCGCTGCGTCGAAACGTCCCCATGAATCATGCTGATCCGGCCCACACCCTGGTCAACCTTAGCCGGACCTTCGCCCGAAGGCCCCACCGGCTGACCCTCTTCTCCCATCTGCGGCGGTCCACCCTGCGGTTGTCCAGGCTGCGGCGGCGGCCCAGCCTGCCCCGGCTGTCCCGGCGGAGGCGCAGGCGCCAACTGTGGCTGCCCAATCTCCATTGGCGCGCTCGGTTGCTCCGACGGTCCCTTACCTTCCTCCGTCGTCTGCGCTAGCACGCTCACGGTAAACACTCCAACCAGCGCCAGCGTCAACACCGCGAAACATCCGATGATTTTGTTTCTCATGATGTGTAAGTTGATCAGATCGGCCCTACTTCGTGACTCAAACCTGCAGTATGAATGATCAATCCGATACTGTACAAAGCAACTGCCGTGCCAAAATTCGCCGAGCCGCAAGCACAATAACTCGTGTGTTTTGAGGAAGTAACGTCGATCTTGGAGGAGGAGGAAGACGTCCGATTCGAAAGCCGGTGGCTACCTTCAGCCAAGCTGGTGGTTTTCAGCCAATAGCGGCAAGGGAGAGACAGACCAACCGGCCCAGAAACACGAAAGCCCCGATCGTCAGTCGGGGCCCCAGTAACAACTTGGTACTTGAAAGCTGATTCTCAACCACCTTCAGGATATCGCGATCGAGAACATTGTCAAGCAAATTCAAAATCGTCGAGTGACCGGCGGAGAGCGAGGGAGTCGAACCCTAGTGGCTGACTAAGCCACTCGACTGGTTGAGAATCAGCGTCCAGTACCCACTGGCAACACTCTCCAGACGCATTCCTCTCAACTCGATTGTATTTGCGGATAAACCCCTTCAAACCAAAATTAGCATTTCCAACTTAGAACAAATCCCAAAACCGAACTACGACTCACCCTTCCTTCTCCGCCTCATCCGCAATCCCAATCTTCGACAACCGATATCGCAGCGCATTCCTCGACAGCCCCAGCAACCGCGCTGCCTGACTTTTATTTCCATTCGCCCGCCGCAGCGATTCCCGAATCATTTCATCTTCCCACTGCTCCAGCGTCATGCCTTCCGGAAGAAAGTTCCCACTCCCATTCACCGCCCTCGCCGGACGCGTATCCAGATGAATGTCCTCCACCTTCAGCACCGTCCCCTTCGCCAAAGCGCAAGCCCGCTCGATAATGTTTTGCAGCTCGCGCACATTCCCCGGCCAGTGATAATTCACCAGAATCTGCATCGCCTCGGGCGTAATCTCCTCCACCGGTTTTCCCGAATCCCCTGCAAAACGCGAGATAAAAAGATTCACCAGGTCCGGAATGTCTTCCTTGCGCTGCCGCAGCGGCGCAATGTCAATCGGCACCACATTCAACCGATAATAAAGATCCTCGCGAAACGTTCCCTGCTCCAGCGCCTCCCGCAGATCGCGATTCGTGGCCGCGATCAGCCGCACGTCCACCTTCACCGTCCGCGTCCCACCCAAGCGTTCGAACTCCCGCTCCTGCAGCACGCGCAGCAGTTTCACCTGGATCGCCAGCGGCACATCGCCAATCTCATCCAGAAACAAAGTCCCTTTATCCGCCAGTTCAAACTTTCCCGGCTTGCTGGCGCCCGCGCCTGTAAACGCGCCTTTTTCATATCCAAACAGTTCGCTCTCCAAAAGATTTTCCGGAATCGCCGAGCTGTTGATCTTGATAAACGGCCCCGCAGCCCGCCGCGACTTCTCATGCACCGCGCGCGCAATCAAATCCTTGCCCACGCCACTTTCCCCACCCAGCAGCACCGTCGAATTCGTCGGCGCCACCCGCTCCACCGTCGCCAGCACTTCCTGCATCTTCGCGCTCCGCGCCACCACGTTCGGATGCTCATACCGCTTCCCCAGCGCCTCCCGCAGCGACCGGTTTTCCTCCCGCAGCTTGCGCACGTCCAGCTCTTTGTGGATCACCATCCTCATCTCGCTCAGTGAGAACGGTTTCAACACATAATCGCTGGCCCCCGCCTTCATCGCTTCCACAGCAGTCTCCACCGACCCGAACGCCGTCATCACCACCACCGGCAGCGCCGCGTTCTGCCCCTTGATCGCGTGTAGAAAATCCAGCCCATTCATCCCCGGCAGCTTGAGATCCGTCACCACCAGATCGACGTCGCTCTCGTGCAGCAGCTTCAGCCCACTCTCAGCGTCGCCAGCGGAAACCGTGTGGAAGCCATCCTCCCCCAGATTCAATTCGAGCAGCCGCCGCATCTTGGCTTCATCTTCGACAATCAAAATCGTTGGCATATCCGATCCTTGTCATTCTGAGCAAAGCATCCGTAATATATATTTTTATATTTCTGTCATTCTGAGCGAAGCGAAGAATCCCTGCCGCCTTCACCGCGCTCAGCCCTTACCGTCCCCTTCTCTCGCCTCACCCGTAGGAAAAAAAATAACGAATCGAGCCCCACCCGAACCTCCCGACTCGGCGCTTTCCACCCGAATCGTCCCATGATGCCCATCCACGATTCGCGACACAATCGACAATCCCAACCCCACTCCCGTTTTCTTCGTCGTCACAAACGGATTGAAGATCTGCTCCCGCAGTTCAGCGGGAATTCCCGGCCCGGTATCTTCTACTCGCACTTCCACGCCATCTCGATTCGCGTCGTTGCTCCGAATCGCACTCACCCGTAACGTCCCTCCCGCACTTCCCATGGCATCGTAAGCATTCTGAATCAAATTCACGAATGCCTGTTCGCTAAGACCTTCGTCCAACGGCACGAGCGGCAAGTCGCCCTGATACTCCCGCTCAACCCGCACCAACCCATCTCCGTTCTTGTGCGTTCGCGACACCGCATCCAGCGATCGATCCAGCACCGCTCGAATGTCCTGCGGCATCAATTCCGCATGCAGCGGCCGGGCAAAATCCAGAAACCTCGTCACCAGCGCGCTCAGCCGATTCGTCTCACTCGAAATGTATCCCGCCAACTCCGTAGCCAGCGGATTCGATTCCCCCAACTTTTGATGCAGCATCTCCGCCGATCCCTTAATCACTCCCAGCGGATTCCGAATCTCGTGCGCCAGCCCCGCCGACATCTGTCCCAAAGCCGCCAGCCGTTCCGATCGCCGCGCCTCTTCCTGCGCCTGTTCGAGCCTGCGATTGGTTTCGGTCAAGGTCTCCGCCAATGTTTGATACAACTTGGTCTGCCGCCGGTTTTCCACCATGAACCGGTTCACTATCATCCCCGCCAGAAAAAAGAAAAGAATGCGGATGGCAAGAATCCCATACCCCTCTCTCGTGATTTCATATTCCTCCAGAGCCGGATAAAGATAGGAGCAGTAAGCCGCCGCCGCCAGCGCCGTCCACAGCAGGGTAGCCCACGGGCTGAAATATTCCGCCGCCGTTACCGCCGGCAGAAAATAAATTGGCCAGTAAGTGCTATTGATCCCCACCTCGCCCGTGTGGTCGATCAGCAGCGTCGCCAGAGCGATTTTCAGAAGCACAATGTATACCGCGCCGCGTTTCGGCGCCTTGCTCAACACCCAACCTTCGCTCAATTGCAAAAGCCCGAATGCCAGCAGCACCAGTTGCTTGTGAACTTCAAACACCGGCGGCAGCGCTGCCAGCCCGGCCAGGAACAGCAGCCAGAGAACATCCATCCAGTTAATCGCCGGACGCTTCTCTTCGCTCATAATCAGAACGCACAAAAAATCCGCGCCGGGATCGGGTACTTCCCGTCTCCCGGCGCTATTTTACTTCTCCGCTATTAATTCGGCCTGCTTGCCACTCATCCGGCATGCAAACCTATCACACCGCAGAACACGCAGGTCGCGTCAGATGTCACTTCTTCGGAGCTGCACTCTCGTGAGTCTGCGTCGTTGTATGCGAACTCGACTGCGAATGCCCCGCAGACGCAGCCGGCTTTTGCTCTTGGTGCCACGCACTGTACTTCTGCTCCTCTTCCTTCTGTTGTTGCGCGTTCCCCTGTTGCACCGGCGCCACCTGCCTGACCAGCGCATTCGATCTCTGCTGTCCCGGCCGCACATTCCGATTCGCGGGTTGAGCCGGCGCGCTCCTCTCCGCCTCCGGAGTTCCCTGCGCTTCCCAAACCCGCGGCTGCGTCTTCGAGGGCGTACTTCCACCGCTGGGCTGGCTAAACGACCTGAATCCATCCTCGCCTTGCCCCTGCATCTGCTGCGGCTGCCGCGTCATCGGAGCCGCCGCTACTGGTCGGCCCGGCGCCTGCTGCCGCACCAACCCCGAAGATTGCTGATTCAAGTGTCCGCCCGCCTGCATCTGCCTCTGATCGAATGAACTCGGCGTCGGAGCCGGGGTCCTCAACGCCACCACCGGACGGCTCATCACCGCCGCTGGCGGCCGATTCGCCACGGGCCTTCCCGCTCCCAACACGCTGCTCCGCACCGGCTCAAACCCAGCCCTCGGAGCCACTGGCGCCGCAGCGATCTCTCTCGCCGGAACCGAAACCACATTCCGCCCCACCGGACGCGCATTCACAAAGGTCTCCCGCGACACCACCGTCACTCCACCGTTCACTCCCCGGTTCGCATAGACGATGTTGTTCACGGTTACGTTCCGGTTAATCACCACGGTGTTATAAACGGTCGTCACTCTCGACACATCCACTCGAGTATTCGTCAAGTTCACACCATTCACATAAACCCGGCTCACCCGGTAGCCCGGAACAAACACTTCTCCCGGAGCCAGCGGGAACCATCCCACACCCGCTCCAAACGAAAACGAGAAATGAACTCCCGGCCCGCCGCCCACCCAGCCCACCAGCGCTGGCGCATAGATCGGCCGCACCACGCTCGGGCCCGGAACCCACAACCATGCGCCGCCCGCAAATGCCCACCGCCCGTAGTGAAATGGTGCGAATCCCCAAGGTTCATCTTCCACCCATGTCCAGCCCCACGGCCCCACCCACGCCCAATGCCCGAAGCGATACGGAGCCCATCCCGCCACCACAACTCGCGGCCGCCAGCTCATCCCGTAGCCCGCCACATAGCTCCAGTCGCCGTATTCGTCGAGGTCTTCGTATCCCGTCATCTCGCGCGAAACATAATTCGCCGAATCCGACTGATCCTCCGTTCGATCTCGATCCAATGCCCAGCTATCGAATCCATCCTGCGGCTGAATCTGGCCAAGTTCGTAATCCAAATGATCGGTCCCAGTAAATGTTGCGTGCTGATTCGCCACCACCGTATAAGAAGAACCGCCGCCCGTGACCTCGCCCCGTCCACGCCACACCGTCACTTCCGTTCGATTGCCGTCCGCATCCACATCGATACGATAATCCCCCGGCTGCATCACGGCGAAAGCCACATTCGGCGTGTCGATCTCATAAGAGTCTTCATCGTCCACGTGCCGGACCTTCACAATCAGCGATCCCTGCGCCAAACGAATCTGCGCCGCCCGGTCACTCACCTCCAGCAACGTAATCCCCGTCTTCGCCCCCAGCCGCAGCGCGGTCGATCCAATGTGCACTTCCGCCCGCGAATTTTCATCGGCCCAAAGATTGTCGCCCGTCACCAGTGGACGATTCAGCACCGCATCCACCCAATCATTTTCCCCGCCCGGCTGAAACGATACCGAACCCTCCATCTCATTCAGCCGCGCCACGCGCCCCGGAGGATCCTGCGCATTCGCATCTTGTGAATCTGAATCCTGTGGCCCCTGCGCCGCCTGTGAATCCGGCGCGACCTGCGCATCCTGCGCCCTCACCCCGAGCGGCGCCTGCAGTAGGAACGCCAAGCCTGCCACTGCCACCGCCCAGCTCCACCACTGCTTTCGTGTCTTCATAACTTTCTCTCTCCCATTACAAACCACGATCTTTGAGGTCAGAAAACGCCTTTCGTCGACGATCCTATCTCTATCCGTATAAACACTGAAGAGCACTTTAGTTTCGCGTCCGCAGCCGGTGGTTTGCAGCCAGACCTGGCCAATAGTAAGCAGTCGAGAGACATCTGTAAGCGATTATCAGTTCGCGGAAAAATCGAAGATTCGCAGTTTGGCAACGCTGGCAGTACCGTGGCAGAGCGGCGCTTCAGCGCCGCTTAAGGATCAAGGATAGTGGGGGGCTTTAGCCCCTGCCTTTCAAACGCACAAGACGCTACCGATTCCCCGGCTTCGCAGAAATCTCATCCAACGTAAGATTCAACTCCAAAACATTCACCCGCGGCTCGCCCAAAAATCCAAACTGTCGCGGCTCCGTATGCTGCCGCACCGCTTCGCGAACCACATCCTCGCTCAACCCGCGCTCTTTCGCGATCCGCGGCACCTGAAACTCCGCCGCCTCCGGCGTAATGTGCGGATCAAGTCCCGACCCCGACGTCGTCAGCAAATCCATCGGAATCGCCGCTCCCGGATTCTCCGCCTGCAGCCGGTCCGCATCTCCCTGCACTCGCGCGATCAAAGTTTGATTCGTGGGCCCAAGATTCGATCCGCTCGAGTTCCCCGCATCATAGCCCGTTCCCGCGCTCGATGGGCGCGAGTGAAAATATCCCGGCGAAGAAAACGATTGTCCGATCAACCGCGATCCCACCAGCTTGCCGTTCCGCGTCAGCAATTCTCCGTTCGCCTGCTTCGGAAACAAAACCTGCGCCAGCCCCGTAATCACCAGCGGAAACAGCAAACCAAACAACACAGTCGTCACCACAGTCATAAGTACAGCAATCATCAGATTCTTTTTCATAGTCGCCTACGCCAACCCTGCCCGCACAATCACCAGGTCGATCAACTTGATTCCAATAAATGGCACAATCACTCCGCCCAGCCCATAGACCAGCAGATTTCTGCGCAACAACACCGCCGCTCCTTGCGGAACATATTTCACCCCGCGCAGCGCCAGCGGAATCAGCGCCACAATAATCAGCGCATTAAAAATAACAGCCGACAAAATCGCCGACTGTGGCGTCGCCAGCCTGCATCACATTCAGCGCCTGCAAAACCGGAAACGTCCCGGCAAACATCGCAGGAATAATTGCAAAATATTTGGCCACGTCATTCGCAATGGAAAATGTAGTCAGCGCACCCCGCGTCATCAGCAACTGCTTGCCGATTTCCACGATCTCGATCAGCTTGGTCGGATTCGAATCCAGGTCCACCATGTTCCCGGCTTCCTTCGCCGCCTGCGTGCCCGTATTCATGGCGACACCCACATCGGCCTGCGCCAGCGCCGGCGCATCGTTCGTGCCATCGCCGGTCATCGCAACCAGTTTTCCCTGCCCCTGCTCGCGCCGGATCAAATCCAACTTATCCTTCGGCGTCGCCTGCGCCAGAAAATCATCCACGCCCGCTTCGGTCGCAATCGCCGCCGCCGTCAGCGGATTATCTCCCGTAATCATCACCGTCTTGATGCCCATCGCCCGCAGCTGATCAAACCGCTGCCGCATCCCACCCTTCACAATGTCCTTCAGGTGAATCACGCCCAACGCTCGTCCATTTTCCGCCACCACCAGCGGAGTTCCACCCGAGCGCGAAATCGCTTCCACCGCCTCGCGCACTTCCTTCGGTAACGTGCCGCCCTGCTCTTCTACATATTTCGCGATCGCATCGGTCGCACCTTTCCGCACCGCACGCCCATCCAGATTCACACCCGACATCCGAGTCATCGCGCTGAACGGAATAAATTCCGCGTCATGCGTGCTCATCTCCCGTCCGCGCAACCCGTACTTCTCTTTCGCCAGCACCACAATCGACCGTCCCTCGGGGGTTTCGTCCGCTAGCGACGAAAGTTGCGCCGAATCCGCCAGCGTCGCTTCCGTCACGCCCGGCGCCGTCACGAACTCCGTCGCCTCACGGTTGCCCAAAGTGATGGTTCCCGTCTTATCGAGCAGCAGCGTATTCACGTCGCCCGCAGCTTCCACCGCTCGTCCCGACATCGCCAGCACATTGTGCTGCACCAGCCGATCCATGCCCGCAATGCCAATCGCCGAAAGCAATCCACCAATCGTCGTAGGAATCAGGCACACCAGCAACGACACCAGCACGAACACCGTCTGTGGCGCTTGCGCATAAATCGCGAAAGGTTGCAGCGTTACCACGGCCAGCAGAAACACAATCGTCAGTCCCGCCAGCAAAATATTCAGCGCAATTTCATTCGGAGTCTTCTGCCGCTCCGCGCCTTCCACCAGCGCAATCATGCGATCAAGGAAAGTCTCGCCGGGATTCGAAGTAATCTTCACCTTCACCCAATCCGAAAGCACACGCGTTCCGCCCGTCACAGCCGACCTGTCACCGCCCGCCTCACGAATCACCGGCGCCGATTCCCCCGTTATCGCCGATTCGTCCACCGATGCCACGCCTTCCACAATCTCGCCATCGCCGGGGACAAACTCTCCCGCCTCCACCAGGCACATGTCTCCCGAGCGCAACTTCGAACCCGGTACCGTCTCCGTCTTCCCGTCGGCGAGCAGCCGGTTCGCCATCGTCTCCGCCTTGGCGCGCCGCAACGCATCGGCCTGCGCCTTGCCCCGGCCCTCCGCCATGGCTTCGGCAAAGTTCGCAAACAACACAGTGAACCAAAGCCACAGCGTGATCTGCAAATTAAATCCGAATCCGCCTTTGCCTCGTTCCACAAAGAGCAGCACCGTGGTCACCACGCTGCCCACTTCCACCACGAACATCACCGGATTGCGCATCATGGTCACGGGATGCAACTTCACCAGCGAATCCCACGCCGCACGACGCACGATCTTCATGTCCCACAAGCTGCGCTTTGATTTCTTGCTCGCCATATTCTCCTGTTGTCACCCGAGCCTTGTCATCCCGCGATTTGTCATCCAGCGACTTGTCATCCTGAGCGGAGGTTGTGCTTCGCGAACGCGAAGCACAACCGCAGTCGAAGGATCCCTACCCGCTCCACCACTTCTTATCCTCCGCAAGACCGCCTAATGTCTCCCCACGTCAACACGCATCCGCCCAAGCCCCCTAAAACGTCTTCCCCGCCACCATCAACAAATGTTCCAGAATCGGTCCCAGACTCAGCGCCGGGAAAAATGTCAGCGCTCCCACAATCACCACCACCCCGATCAGCAACACCGTAAACAGCGGTCCCGTCACCGGAAACGTCCCCAGCGTAGCGGGAGCCTGTTTCTTCCCCGCCAGATTGCCCGCGATCGCCAGCATGGGAAGAATCATCATGAAACGTCCCAGCAGCATCGCGATCCCCAGCGACGTGTTGTACCAGGGCGTGTTCCCGCTCAGTCCGTTGAAACCCGAGCCATTGTTGGCCACGGACGAGGTGAACGCATAAAGCACTTCGGTAAATCCGTGCGGTCCCGCATTTGCCATCGCCGATGTGCCGAAGCTGTACAAAACCGAAATCGCCGTGAACACCAGAATCACCAGCGGAAAAATCAGGATCACCAGCATCGCCATCTTCACGTCGTAAGCTTCAATCTTCTTTCCCAAATATTCCGGCGTACGCCCCACCATCAATCCCGCAATAAACACGGACAGGATCACGAACACCAGCATCCCGTACATCCCCGCACCCACGCCGCCAAAGATCACCTCGCTCAACATCAAGTTGATCAGCGGAACCATTCCGCCCAGCGGCGTGAATGAATCGTGCATGGAGTTGACCGCGCCGCAGCTCGTGTCGGTGGTCACAGTCGCAAACAGCGCCGAGTTCACCACCCCAAACCGCACCTCTTTCCCTTCAAGATTGCCGACAACCGGCACAGCCGAAGCCGCATGCAGCGAGCCATGCTGCGCCGCCGCGGTCACCAAAGGATTTCCCCGCGCCTCCGCCCAATACGCGGTCGTCACTCCGGCCAGGAACATCAATGCCATCGCCGCCCACACCGCCCATCCATGTCGTGGGGAGCCCGTCATTTTTCCCAGCGTGAACGTGAGGGCTGAAGGAATCGCAAAGATGCAGAACAGTTCGAAAAAATTCGAGAACGGGGTTGGATTTTCAAACGGGTGCGCGCTGTTTGCATTGAAGAAGCCGCCACCGTTCGTTCCCAGCTCCTTAATAATTTCCTGCGAAGCCGTCGGCCCCTGCGCAATCACCTGTTGGCTCACCGTCTGCATCACCGGTTTGCCATCAGGCCCATTCACCGGCTTGCCATCAGACCCCAACTGCGGCGTCTGATAGGGATCGACCAGTTGCACCGTGTCATAAGGCTTCAGGTTCTGCACGACTCCCTGCGACACCAGCGCCAATGCCCCGATCAAACACAGCGGAGCCAGAATCCACAGAGTCCCGCGAACCAGGTCCACCCAGAAATTTCCAATCGTCTTCCGCTCGCGTCCCGAAATGCCCCGAATGAATGCAATCGCCAGCGCCATGCCCGCCGCCGCCGAGACCCAGTTGTGATATGCCAGCCCCACCATCTGTGTCAGGTAGCTCATGGTGGTCTCGGGCACATAGTTTTGCCAGTTCGTGTTCGTTGTAAATGAAGCCGCAGTATTGAACGCCAGCGCCGGCGCCACTCCCGGCAGTTTTTGCGGATTCCACGGCAGCCACGCCCACTGCTGCACCCGCTGCAACACATAAAGCACGATCATGGATACGCCGCTGAACAAAATCAACGTCAGCGCGTATTCCTTCCAATCCATTTCGTGGCTTTCATCTACGCCCGTGAGTTTGTAGAGAATCTTCTCCACCGGCCGCATCACCGGATCGAGCCAGGTTCGCTCGCGCCCAAACACACGCGCCATGTACCCGCCCAGTGGCTTGGTCACCAGAAACACTACCAGCAGGAAAAAAAAGATTTGCAGCCATCCGTTCGCCGTCATCAGAATTTCTCCGGTCGCAACATGGCATACACGAGATACACCAGCAATCCCGCGCAAATGATCAGCATGATGATCGATCCCATATGCTCCTCAGCGCACCCGCTCGCAGAACTGCACATACGCAAGCGAAATCACAAAAAACAAAACCGTCACCGCAAGAAAGATCACATCCTGCATTTCAACTCTCCCCCAGCTTGCGTTACGAGCCGTAATGTCTCGGACCGCGCTTTACCATCTCACTTACAGGGCGCCAATGACTTCACTAAAACTTGACCAGGATCGCCATATCGATGAACTGCTCGTCCCGCCGCAGATCAGGAAACCAGACACTGCTGGGCCCTCCACCGCAAGCCGTCTCCGCTGCGCTCAAACTCGTTTGCCCAGACGAAGCCCCGCTACTGCAGGCATAGTATTGCGGGAATCCATTGTTGCTGCCCGGAGGCGGCGTAATTCCTCCCGAACCCGACCAGTACGGCACGCTGGCATGGCGATAGTCGTATTCCCACCGGAACGTCAGAAACTGCCTGGGCATGTAGTCGAACGTAGCCGACGTGTCCCACGCCTTAAACGGATCTCCAGGATTTCCCGTGAAGTACGGCGAATTAATCGCCGCCGAAGGCGCCGTCTCCCCGTTGATCGGAGGGATCAGCACCAAATATCGTCCGGGATTGTTGATCTGGCCACCGCCGATCGTAAATCCATACCGGTCCTTCTTGAACCAAGTGCGATTGTAGAGCATGTATCCGACGAAGCTCTGCTTTGGTCCGCCAGCCGTATTCCCATGGCAGCTTACCCCGCCGCCAAATTCACACCCCAGATCTCCAGTGAATGAAAATGCCATCTTGTCGAGATATTTTTCCGGTTTGTCGTAATACTTGATCTCGATGCTGTCGTCGGTGTGTATCCGCCCGCGATTCGGTATGTAAAGATCGTCGTGCCCCAGTCCGTAATTGTTGGAGATAACGTTCATCCAGGGATAGGGAGTCCACTTGATCTGTCCGCCTATTCCCTTCCGCGAATTCGCCGATCCATAGGATTGCCATCCATTAATGAACCACGGCTCAATCTTCAAGTGCGGGTTGGGAAAAATCTGAACTCGCAATCCCTCGAAAAACCAGGGCGTGTTCGACGAAACGTACGAAGGTTGATACGCCCAGTTATCGAAGTTGTAATAGCTGAACAGCCCGATGTACGAAAGGAAAATGCCCGCGTCCACGTTGATCCCGTCCAACGCATTAATGTGGTAGCCGCCGTAAGCTTCCGAGAGATACCGGTAGGCATTTCCCAGATCCCACTGTCCCTTGGCTGGACTCGGATCGTTTCGCACTGTTGTGGTGGAATACATGCCGAACTGTGTCATGAACCGGGCGCGCACGTTGTCGTAATGGAAATCCCCGCCGATGCCGAGTTGCTCCAATTGAATCTCGTTCGAACGAAACAGTTCGCTCGAACCTCCCATCGAGTTGTCTTTCGGCTTGTTGAAGTCGTAGACGTAGTTAATATCGGCTCGGATCTCGGGGGTGAAGAACTTCGAATCGAAAGCCGTATCCTTGTTTCGCGGATTTCCATTCAGCCACGTCCAGTCCCAGTCCGAAAAGGGCGAGATCTTCTCTTTCTTCCCTGACGATGCATCCGGAGTCGAAGCCTGAGACGAAGGCTGTGGCAACCACCCCGTCAGTCCGGAATTCGCTGGGGCAGCGCTGCTTGCCGTAGTCGCGGCAGGTTGCGCAGAAGCAATCGAGGTTCCCGGACGCGCCAGATTCTCTGCTGTGACCGGCGGCACACTCGGCCCGCCCCTGATCGCCGGAACTGTCTCAACCCGCTCCTCGGCGGGCAAGGCGCCTTTGTGCTCAACTTCCGCCCGCAAGCGCTCTACTTCCGCCCGCAGCTCTTTCAGTTCTTCTCTCATTTCCTGCTGTTCGGTTTGTTGAGCAGTTCTAGTAGTGTCGGAGTTCGCGGAAGGAGTAGCTACGCTTGGCGTGGATTGCGCGCCAGCCCAGCCGTCCAGAAATAGCGCGCACGTCGATAGCAATAAGACCCGATTTGCACTTTTCCGTATCATGATCTTCGTTCTCCAATAATTGCCGATAATACTCGCCCCGATTGGTTTCCGTCGCTCGGCAATTCTCATCCCCGTAGATGCGCCTCAGTACCCCCAAGTCCTTCTCTTTTTCAGACTTCCGCCGGGCCGGCAGCACCCAGTAACAGACCGAGGGTGGACTCTCGCGCAGCAAAGCAATCAGAAACCAGAGCATAAAACCCGCGCCCGCCAAAGCAACGGCTGCCACTACCCACGCTGCATCCATACGGCGCCTCCCGCACCCGTAGCTCAGACGTCCACTCAAACGTACCAGTGGACCATTTCACTTGTAAGAGTGGTTTAAGGAATTTGTAAGGAATTCATAAAGGCGGAAACATCCACTGCGCTTCAGCAAGATCTTCCGATCAATCGATTAGCGTGGACTGACTTCAGCAGCCCCATTCCGCTTTGCCCGGCTGGGCGAAATACTCCCGCGACTTCGTCGGTTCGCTGGTCATCGACTCCAGTTCGAGCAGCGCCAGCCTCGCCGCTGCCACGAGTCGGCTCTTCTCCGGTTGCGAAACTTCTTTCCACGAACCGCGCCCTTCACTGCCCTTGCCCGCTACTTCCGGCATCAGCGCTTGCTGGTAGTGATGGAAAAGCTCCGCCAACCGTTCCGGCGCGACTTCATTGATCCACATGAACTTTGTTCTCCCTTGAATCTGCATCTTGTATCTGGAGCCTTCTCAACTCCACAACCATTGGACACGCAATCGCAGAAAGTTCGAATAAGGGGTCTATAAAATGTTTGTAAAGACGCGAACCGCAAGGCCAACGGCGGAATCTCGCTACGAGCCGGGTTCAAAGCGGTATCCCACCCAGGGTTCGGTGAGCAAATACTTCGGCGAGGAAGGATCGTTCTCAATTTTCTTGCGTAACTGCCCGATAAAGACGCGCAAATATTCCGGCTGCTCCATGCTGTTCGGTCCCCAGATCGCTGCTAACAGCGTGCGGTGGGTTACCACTTTTCCCGGACGCCGCGCCAGATACACCAATAAATCAAATTCCTTCGGCGTCAAATGGACTTCATTTCCCACCACCTTCACCGACCGTGCATCCAGGTCGATCGAAAAATCTCCCGCCGTGATCACACTCGGCTCTTCCTCGGCCGCCGGACTTCTCCTTAACTGCGCGCGGATTCGCGCCAGCAGTTCGTTCATGCTGAATGGCTTCGTAACATAATCGTCCGCCCCGGCATCCAGTGCTTCCACCTTCGACCGGTCCTGTCCACGCACTGAGAGCACGATAATCGGCACCTGCGACGTCTGCCGCACCTGCCGGCACAGTTCCACTCCATCCAGATTCGGCATCGCTAGGTCCGTGATCAATACATGCGGCGTCCAGTTCTTCATCAACTCCAGCGCCATCTCCCCATCATTCGCCACGCGGATATCATAACCTTGCGACGTAAGCGTCGTGCGCAGCACCCGCGTAATTTGCGCCTCGTCATCCACTACCAGGATTCGCTGATGTTCGTTCGTCATCGTTCCATCACCGCATTTCCTGCGTCACAATGTGAACATCCACCGCCGGCGTATCCCGCAAAAACTTGTGAATCGCCGAAAGATAGAAATATCTTTTCCAGCCCTTCGTAGCCGACCGTCCGAAAACTACCTGCGTAATGTGATTCTCGCGCACGAATTCGGCAACTTTTTCCGCCACCACTTTTCCCTCGGCCTTCACCACTTTCGCTCCCACGCTCTCCGCAAACCGTATATTCTCCGCCAGAGTTCGCTGGTTTTCATCGCTCTCGTCCGAGCCCGTGTCCACATAAAACACATACAAATCCCCGTCCAGCGCCTGCGCCATGCGTGCCCCGCGTGCAATCAAATACTGCGCCGCCGGATTCGAACTGATGCACACCGCAATCCGCTCGCGCACCTGCAGCAACTGCCCGTCTTCGGTTTTTAATTCCGAAAGTGTGCGGTCGACCGCCTGCGTCACCTGGCGCAATGCCAGTTCACGCAGCGCGGTCAAATTCGTATTCCGGAAAAAATTCGCCAGCGCCCGTTCCACCCGCTCCAGCGGATAGATATCTCCGCGCCGCATCCGCGTCTGCAGCGCCTGTGGCGTCAAGTCCGCCATCACAATTTCGCCCGCTCGCCGGATCACCCAATCCGGCACCGTCTCCCGCACCTGCACTCCGGTAAGCCCGCGAATCGTCGGCGCCAGGCTCTCGATGTGCTGCACGTTCAGCGTCGAAAGAACGTCGATGCCCGCATCCAGCAACTCAAAAACATCTTCATAGCGCTTCGCGTGCTTGCTGCCTTCAATGTTCGTGTGCGCCAGTTCATCCACCAGCACCACGTGCGGCTTCCGCGCCAGAATCGCGTCCACGTCCATCTCTTCAAAAATCGTGGCTTTGTATTCCAGCTTCTTTCGCGGTACCGTCTCCAAGCGCGACGAAAGTTCTATGATCGGTTTGCGCCCGTGCGATTCCACCACCCCGATCACCACTTCTTCTCCGCGGCTCGCCCTCCGCACTCCTTCGCTCAGCATGGCGTAGGTTTTTCCCACCCCCGGCGCATAGCCGAGAAACAGCTTGAACACCGCCGGCCGCCGCTCCGTGTCCACTTCCTTCAGCCACTCTTCGGGACTCTTAGCCATCGCCGCTATTCTCCACGCCCCAACGAAAATTGTCGAATCTGATCGGGACCTGCTCCTCACCACGGAGGCACGGAGCCACGGAGAAAATCTCCAAGTTGTTTTCGCCTCCTCTTCCTTATGTCTTCTCTGTGTCTCTGTGGTGAAAAGCCCTTCTTGCGATTACAATCGTGCCCGTGAAGCCTCGATGGCCACAGCACTTGTTCCGCTACATCGCTTGCCTCGTAGCCGCCGAACTCGTGGCCCAGATCTACCGCCGCATCGTTCACGTAAACCCCACCACCGTGGCTTTGACCTACCTCTTGATGGTCCTGTGGGTCGCCGCCTATTGGGGATTTCGCTTCTCCGTCTTTCTCGCCGTACTCGCCACGCTTGCCTTCAACTATTATTTTCTTCCACCCATCGGAACCTTCACCGTTGCCGATCCACAAAACTGGGTTGCGCTTTTTGCCTTTCTCGTCACCGCCGGAATCGCCAGCGAACTCGCGGATCGTGCCCGCCGCCAGACCGCCGACGCCGTTCAGCGCCGCCGCGATGTGGAAAGGCTTTACGCCTTCAGCCAGCGTCTGCTCGCCACTGACAATGTGGCGGAACTGATGAATTCGATCCCCGCTTACGTATGTGATGGATTCGGCGCCAAGGCTGCCGCCATTTATTTGTTGAGTTCCCAGCAGGTTTACCGCACCGACCCGAAAGTAACTTGGTTTCCTCTGCAGGATCTTCAAATGGTCAGTTCGCGCGGCGAGCCAGTCATCGATTCCAAGCGCGAAGTCTCTCTCACTCCCTTACATCTCGGCACGCGCACCACCGGCGCCGTCGGCATCGCCGGAGTCTCGCTCTCCCGCGCCACTCTTGAAGCCTTGGGCAGCATGATCGGTATCGCCATCGAGCGCGCTGGCGCCATGGAAAAGCTTTCTCAGACCGAAGCCGCTCACCAGAGCGAGAACCTCCGCGCCGTTCTGCTCGATTCCGTCACTCACGAACTGCGCACTCCCCTCACCGGCATCAAAGCTGCCGTTACCGGCCTGCTCTCCGATGACAACCTCGACGAAGCGCAGCGCCGCGAGTTGCTCACCGTCATCAACGAAGAGACTGATCGCCTCGACCGCCTCGTCGGCGAAGCCACGGAGATGGCCCAACTCGATGCTCACAAGGTAGAACTGCACATGGCTCCCGTGGATATCGCTACGGTCATCGAGTCAGCCGTGGAAGAATCCAGAACAATTCTCGGCCAGCATCCTCTCGAAGTTCGCGTTCCCCCATCGTTGCCCAAGGTGAAGGTGGATTCCGACCGTGTCGCGGAAGTCCTCAAGCAGTTGCTGGAAAATGCCGCCAAATACTCCCCGCCCACTGCTCCGATTGCCATCACCGCGGAACAAAAGGGACACCGCGTCGTCACCAGCGTCACCGACCACGGTCCCGGCATCGACGATTTCGAACAGTCGTTGGTCTTCGACAAGTTCTACCGCGGTCGAGATCAGCGCTATAGCGTGCAAGGCACTGGCATGGGCTTAGCCATCGCCAAAGCCATCGTCGAAGCGCACGGCGGCGCAGTCAGCGTCACCAGCCAGCTCGGCTGCGGCTCAGTCTTCTCCTTCGAACTCCCCACCGTCTGATCTTGACCTTGAACGTCAGGAGTGTAGGCGGAAGCAATTGTCCACCGCAATATCTTGGGCAGCTCGCATCGATTTTGGGTGCTCCGCACTTTGACTCTGAGAGCTCCGCTCTTCGCTTTTGGGGTGGCGCAGCGCTTCAGCGCTGCGATCCAAGCCATACGGATGAAAGCAATCTCTTACGTGATTTGTCATTCCGACCGAAGGCAGGAATCCGCTTCCCGTCGCCGCGACCGCGAAGAGCGGCTCTTCAGCGCAGCGATACCCACGCCGTAACGAGCCGGGCTTTAGCCCGAGCGATTATCTCGCTTTTGGGTGGCGCAGCGCTTCAGCGCTGCGATAACCACACCATAACGATCTGGGCTTTAGCCCGAAGCACTTCAGTTCTTCAACTTCGGCCTCTCGCACGTATCCACAATCTTCGTCGGATCAATCGCGTCCTTATCCACCTGTTCTTCCAGAATTTTTCCGTCTTTCCCAATCAAAAAATTCACCCGCCGCGCTGCCTTGTACTTATCCACGTAGATCCCATACTTGCGTGTCACATCCCCGCCCCAGTCGCTCAGCAGAGGAAACGTAACTCCAATTTGATCGGCAAACGCTTTATTCGCGAAGGCACTATCCATGCTCACACCCAGGACCTGGGTGTCGGTAGCTTCCAGCCGTTTCTGATCATGCTGGAGAGCTTGCATTTGCTTCGTTCAACCACCCGTGAACGCAAAAATAAAGAATGCCACGACCACGTTTTTCTTCCCGCGGTACTGGCTCAAGGAAACGGACTTCAGATCGTTCCCGTCAAAATACTTCATCGTGAAATCCGGTGCCATCTCCCCAACCTTGGGTAGCACCGGCATCTCGCTGGCCGGCTTGGCCTGCGCCGCAATCGATCCTACGCTGCTCATCGCCAACGCACCCGCAAGCAAGGATGCTGCCAACCCCTTCGATAGTCTTTTCTGCATTACGATCCTCCAAGCCGAATGATAGCCCACCACTCCTTTAGACATTGTAATTTCGCTCGGCAATCCGTGATCAGGACGCCAACCAGTACCTGCTCTCACACCCTTTCGCATTGCCGAATGCCACACGAAACCAGTAAATTCAGTTTAAGACAAAACCGCGCGCCATGAGTCTCGTCACCCTGAACGACATTTTCTTCACCGCCGCCGAGCGCAATCTCGACCAGGCCATGCTCTACCGCGACACCGGAAAGTGGTTGCCCATCTCCTCCTCCGACTTCGGCCGCAACGTCGCCGCCACAGTCCATGCTCTTCAGGAATGGGGCATCAAGAAGGGCGATCGCATCGCTATCCTCAGCGAGAATCGCCCCGAGTGGTCCATCGCCGACTTCGCCATCTTGCTGCTAGGTGCCGTAACGGTTCCGGTCTACGCCACCCTGACTCCCGAGCAGACCGCCTATACCCTCAGCGATTCCGGCGCCACCGCAATCTTCGTTTCCACCGAACATCAACTGCGCAAGGTCCAGACCATCCTCCCGCAAACTCAAATCAAGAAAGTCGTGGTCATGGATCATCTGCAGCTCTCCGGCGACCTCGCAACCTCTTGCGTCCTCATGGATCAGTTCATGACGCAAGGACCGCTCACCCTCGATCCTCAAACCGAATCTCTCGCCCGCTCCATTCAGCCCAATGACCTCGCCACCATCATCTACACTTCCGGAACCACCGGAACCTCCAAGGGCGCAATGCTCACCCACGGCAACATGGCGTCCAACATCGCATGCTCCTTGCTCGGCTTCGACATGCGCCCCGGCTTGGTCAGCGTTTCATTCCTTCCCCTTTCCCACGTCACCGCGCGCCATGTCGATCTCGCGCTGCTCTACCACGGTGTCACACTCGCGTATTGTTCCTTCATTGAAAATCTACCCCAAGCTCTTTTGGAAGTCCGCCCGACACTCTGCGTTTCGGTACCCAGGGTCTACGAAAAGGTCTACGCAAAAACCGAGATGACCGCTCGCGGTTTCCCCAAGCGTGCCATCTACAGCTGGGCGCTCTCCGTTGGTCGCGCTCACAAACCCGAAATTCTCGCCGGAGAAACTCCCACTTCCGCCACCTGGAAACTCGCCAACAAATTGGTCTTCTCAAAAATCCGCGCCGGCATGGGCGGCCGCGTCGAAACCTTCATCTCCGGCGGCGCGCCCCTGGGCCGCGAACTCGCCGAATGGTTTGCCACCGTCGGCGTTCGCATTCACGAAGGTTATGGCCTCACGGAAACGTCTCCCGTCATCGCCGTCAACACCCCGGTCAACCACCGCATCGGCACGGTTGGCAAAGTCCTGCCCAACCTCGAAGCCCGCATCGCCGAAGATGGCGAGATTCTGGTTCGCGGCCCGTCCGTCTTCAAGGGATACTGGAACCGTCCCGAAGAAACTCAAAACGCATTTCAGGATGACTGGTTCAAAACTGGCGACATCGGCCATATCGATGCCGATGGATATCTCTCCGTCACCGACCGCAAGAAAGAACTCATCAAAACTTCCGGTGGAAAGTTCATCGCTCCCCAACCCATCGAAAATTCCCTCAAGCTCAATCCCCTGGTCGGAACCGCCGCCATCATCGGTGACAGGCGAAAGTTTGCCTTCGTCATCGTCTCCCCCAACTTCCCGCTCCTTGAAAATTGGGCCCGGTCCAACGACGTCAATTTTTCTTCGCGCGCCGAACTCATCACCAATCCCAAAGTCCAAACGCTCTACGGCGGAATTGTCGAGGAGATCAACAAAAACCTCGCCCGCTTCGAAAAATTGAAACGTGTTCTCCTCGTCCCCGACGAATTCACCGCCGACAACGGCGCCTTAACTCCCACCCTGAAACTCCGCCGCCGCGTAGTAGAAGACCGCTATCGCCGCCAGATCGACGAGCTCTACGCCCAGGCCGAATCCCGCGAACCCTAGATAGTCCCGTCGGTGCCACCTGGCCGTTGTCATTCCGAAGCGGCGCAGCCGCCGAGGAATCTGCTTCCCGTTCCTCCACCACGGCACTAGCCAATTTCATGTGGGGACAGCCGCCCCCGGCTGTCCATCGAGCGCAGCTCGACCCCTTCCCTCCACACTCCTCCAACTCGGTTACAATGAAAGGTCATGACAGACGAACTCCATATTGCCGGCCGCTCCTTCCGCTCCCGCCTCATCGTAGGTACAGGAAAATACAAGTCCTTCCAGGAAACTGCCCGCGCCCTCGAGGCCAGCGGCGCCGACATGGTCACCGTCGCCGTCCGTCGCGTCAACCTCGATCGCAGCAAAGAATCGCTGCTCGACTACATCGATCCCAAGAAATATTTCCTGCTCCCCAACACCGCCGGTTGCTACACCGCCGACGAAGCCGTCCGCGCCGCGCGCCTGGGTCGCGAAGTCGGCCTCTCCGACTGGGTCAAGCTCGAAGTGATCGGGGACCAGGCCACCCTTTACCCCGACGTGCAAGCCACCCTCGAAGCCACGCGCACTCTGGTCAACGAAGGCTTCACCGTTCTGCCCTACACCTCCGACGACATCGTCTTCGCCAAGCGCCTCATCGACGCCGGCGCCGCCGCAGTCATGCCGCTCGGCGCGCCCATCGGAAGCGGCATGGGGATTCAGAACCAGGCTCACATCCGCATCCTGCGCGAGATGATCACCGCCGTCCCCCTGATCGTTGACGCCGGCGTGGGCACCGCATCCGACGCCGCCATCGCCATGGAGCTTGGCGCCGACGCCGTCCTGATGAACACCGGCATCGCCAACGCGCAAGATCCCGTGCAAATGGCTGAAGCCATGCACCACGGCGTCCTAGCCGGACGTAAAGCCTACCTGGCCGGTCGCATGCCAAAAAAGCTCTACGCCACAGCCAGCTCTCCGCTAGAAGGTGTAGTCCGGTAGTTTGTGGGCAATAGATCGTGGAGGACCGGGTCCTCCGACCCGGTCACCGAGCATAGCTCGGCAAGTAGTGTCCACTGTCCTCGCCAGCTTTAGCCTTTGAGTGGCACAGCGCTTCAGCGCTGCGATAAAGACTTAGCAGGTACCGGGCTTTAGCCCCTGAGGCACCAGCACCCAACTCACAACACTCCCCAACACAAAACAAAAGGCAACCGGCTCCTGGCCTTTGGGTGGCGCAGCGCTTCAGCGCTGCGATCAAGATCTGAATAAAGCGGGGCTTTAGCCCCTGAGGTACTTGCCTACTTCACCAGGCTCCACTCACAAGAATCCCCAACACAAAAACAAAAGGCGGCCGGCTCCTGGCCTTTGGGTGGCGCAGCGCTTCAGCGCTGCGATCAAGATCTGAATAAAGCGGGGCTTTAGCCCCTGAGGTACTTGCCTACTTCACCACTCCACCCCACAAGAATCCCCATAAACAAAAGGCGGCCGGCTCCTGGCCTTTGGGTGGCGCAGCGCTTCAGCGCTGCGATCAAGATCTGAATAAAGCGGGGCTTTAGCCCCTGAGGTACTTGCCTACTTCACCACTCCACCCACAAGAATCCCCAACACAAAAATTAAGAGGGCGGCCGCAGCCGCCCTCTTTCCCTTCACTTAAAACTCACAGCATCTTCGCGCTTTCCACGTGAATGGAATCGCCCATCACATGTCCAGTCGCGGCAATGTGATGTCCCACATGATCCTTCAGCGCATCCGGATTATCCACCATCAAAACCTTCTGGTCCTTATCGGTCACGATCACCATCTTCGCGCCCGCGGCCAGGCACTTCTTGGTGCACGCCTCAGCCTTGTCGTTGGCGCCCTTCGCGCCGCATTTGTCATCGCTCACCCATCCGTTGACGGTGGTGCTCTTCCCCATATCGTCGACCGCCATCGCGGTCAGGGCGAACACAAAACATATCGCAAGACTAAGTACCAGCACTTTCCTCATGGCCGTTTTTTCTCCTTATTTGATCTTTCGATCGCGGCCCCACGCCGCATGGTAGGAATTCTAACCGCGCATCCGGAAGCGACTCAACCCGCCCGCCGATTCGTCGATCGCAGGAACTATACCACACAGAATGTTCCCGATTGTCACACGCTCGCGGGAACGGTGCCCCGCAGCGTCATCCCGAAGGCCCGCGTTTTCACTCGGCAGCCCCCGGCTTCAGCCGGTTGCTGCGAAGCAGCGGGACGAGGTGCCTGAGCTTGTCGAAGGGATCTCCTCTGACTGCACGGCCGCACCTTTTCAAACCATCTATGCTGCGCGACCGGCCTACTTCCTCGCCGAATGATTCACCGGTGGCGAAGCCACTGCCGGAGTCTGCGGAACATACACCACCTCGCCCGGACGCGCATAGTGCAACTGTTCGCGCGCTTCTTTCTCAATCGCCTTCTCGTCCGTCTGCAGCCCCTGAATCTGCTGCGTGTAGATCTCGTTTTCCTTCTGCTCCATGACGATCCGCTTCTGCAGCGATTCGTACTCCGCCCGCTTCTGCTTGTAAACGATCATTCCATTCGCGCCAAACATTACGTGCACAAACAGCAAGGCCGCCAACACCGCAACCGCAATCGTCGCCAATCGCCTCCGCAGCGCATACACCTGCCGGAAGACCGGACGCACCTTCCCCGCCCACGATGCCGCGATCGCCTCCGCCTGCGGCGCCCTTTCTGCAATCACACGCAGCCCATCCTGCGGACTCGGAAATCGCCGCATGTCCGCCAACGTCTTCACTCGAAAATCCATTGCTTGGCCGCCCCGCTCAACTTATCCAAACCCTTCTTGCTCCGCGCCTCGGGATACCCGCACCACCCCTCACCCGATGCCCACACATCTCCTTCGGATCACTCCTCAACTTTCCAGTGAACTTGTCCTTCACTCGGGCGTCAAGCGGAAGTTCTCCCGCTGCGGAAAGCACGAACCAACTTGGTTACTTAGCTCCTTGCTCGCCCAGCCAAACCTGATTTTGCATCCATTTTTCTGCTTCCTTGCTTAAGGTGCTACTCTCTCGACGTGAGTTGGCTCACCAACTGCGAATTGCTAACGGCTGAATTTATATGATCGACAAACGAATCGTCCTGACCACCGCTGGCTCGGAAGAAGAGGCGCGTAAGATTGCGCATCATATTGTCAAGGAACGTCTGGCCGCCTGCGTCAATATCGTCCCGCAGGTACTATCGATTTATTCCTGGCAAAACCAGGTGGAAGAATCTCGCGAATGGCTCTTGATCATCAAAACCACTGCCCCAGCCTTTGAGGGGGTGCGCCAGGCAATTGCAGAACTCCACTCCTACGACCTGCCCGAATGTATTTGCCTGGCCATCGAAGACGGATCACCCAACTACCTGCAATGGATCGGAGAATCCGTCTCACCCCGAACAGACGGCAAATGAGATCGGGATCACGGAACCATGCCGCTAAGATTTACCCGCCAGTAGTCGAGCGAATAGGGCGGATCGTCCTCCGCGGCCTGCTCAGCAAGTTCCGCAACGAACTGTGCCTGGAGTTCTTCGGAAGGGATCTGGCGCAAGTGCACACGCAGAATGATACTGCTGACGAACTCTCGATACTGCTGCGCGTCATCCAAAATTGTCGGAGCTGCCTCCACACTGGTTTCTACATTCACAAATCCCGCGCGCCCTAGGATCTCCGCCGCTTGCTCCGCATCCGCAAAAAACCAGGGCTCGGGAAAGTTTGCCAGATAACGCGCATATCGTACCGTTTGTGCGAGCTCCGCTACACGCTGCCGAAGCCCCGCCAGATTGGCGCCGCCGCCACACTGCGCATGCAACCACCCTCCGGGGCGCAGCGCGCGCCGCAGGCTCACAAAAAGTGCGTCGTGGTCTAACACCCAATGGAATGCTGCTGTGCTCACAATATTGTCGAAGGCATGTTCAAAAGGGAGATGCAACAAATCGGCCGCAACCAGCTGCAAGCGCCGGCCAAAATCCATCCGCAAATGTTCCCGCGCGGACTCCAGCATATTCTGCGAGAGATCCACTCCTACGACCTGGCCTCCCGGCAGCGCATTGATTAAATCCGCCGTTAAACGCCCGGTC
This sequence comes from uncultured Acidobacteriaceae bacterium, assembly GCA_963760855.1. GTDB lineage: Bacteria > Acidobacteriota > Terriglobia > Terriglobales > Acidobacteriaceae > Sulfotelmatobacter. Next base: position 392,284 of record CAVXFD010000014.1, read on the forward strand.
CCACACCCCGCGTCCAGCAGCCGCTCGTCTCCGCGAAGTTTTAACCGCGCAAATACTTTCTTGCCCCAGCTGACTTGTGGCTCAGAGAGCTGGTGATAGACGAAGGAATTCCACTCCCGAGATTGTTTTGCATGATTCAAAGGAGCACCAGGCAAGAAGCACTATTGACCTTCTTATTTTTGTAAGCCGGCGGTCAGGGGATGTCTATATCGCAGCCAAGCCCACTTCCAGATCCTCCAGAATATCCTGCACATCCTCAATCCCCACGGAAATCCTCACCATCCCATCCGTGATCCCAATTGCCCTGCGCCCCTTCTCACCCAGCGCCGCGTGTGTCATCGTCGCCGGATGCGAGATCAGCGTCTCCACTCCTCCCAGCGATTCTCCCAGCGAACACACGCGCAACTTCTTCAGCATCTTGTTGGCATTCTTCAGCGACCCCGTCTCAAACGTAATCATCGCCCCAAACCCGCTCATCTGCCGCTTCGCCAAATCATGCTGCGGATGATTTTTCAGTCCCGGATAAAGAACTTTCCCCACCTTCTCATGCTTCGCCAAAAAATCCGCCACTACGCGCCCATTGCGGTCGTGAATCTCCATCCGCGCCGCCAGCGTCTTCACCCCGCGCAGCAACAGAAAACATTCAAACGGAGAAAGTATCGCCCCCGCGCACTTCTGCAAAAACGCCAGCTTCTCCGCCTGATCCGGCCGGCTGCACACCACCACCCCGCCCAGCCCGTCGCTGTGCCCATTCAAAAACTTCGTAGTCGAGTGCACCACCATGTCCGCACCCAGCGCCAGCGGCTGTTGAAAATAGGGTGACATGAACGTATTGTCGACAACCAGTTCCACTTTCCTGTGCTGGCAAATCTTGCTGATCGCCGGCAGATCGCTCAACCGCATCAGCGGATTCGTCGGCGTTTCCACGTGCACCATACGCGTATTTTTTCGAATCGCGCGCTCCACGTTCTCCGCCACCGAAGTGTCCACATAAGAAAACTCCAGCCCGAATCCCGTCAGCACCTGGTTAAACAATCGCGGCGTCCCGCCATACAGATCATCTCCACACACCACGTGGTCGCCCGCCTTCAGCATGCTGGCAATCGCATTGATCGCCGCCATTCCACTACCAAACACCCGCGCCGCCACCCCACCTTCCAGCGAAGCCAAATTCTCTTCCAGCCGATCCCTCGTAGGATTCGACACCCGCGAATATTCGTACCCCTTGTTCTCCCCAATTCCCTGCTGCACATAAGTAGAAGTCAAATAAATAGGCACATTGACCGCGCCCGTCAAAGGATCCGGCTCCTGCCCATCGTGAATCGCGCGCGTAGCAAACCCAGCCTGCCGATTTTTCTTCATGAACACCCTAAATTTGTCATGCTGAGCCGATTAGATTTGTCATCCCGAGCGACTGGACTTGTCATTCTGAACGACTGATTTTGTCATTCTGAGCGAAGCGAAGAATCCCTACCCTCCGCACAACGCTAGCCACCCAAAGTCGCCTGCGTGAACCCTACTAAGCTCCAGAAGCCTAAATCCCACCCTCAAAAATCTTCTTCGACAAATACCGTTCCGCCGAATCCGGAATGATAGTAGCCACCCGTTTCCCCGCACCCAGCCGCCGCGCCACATCCAGAGCCGCGAACACCGCCGCCCCTCCACTAGATCCCGCCAGCACACCCTCTTTCGCCGCCAACTGTTTCACCATCCCAAACGCATTCTCATCGCTCACCGCAATCACTTCGTCGCACACCGATCGATCGAACGTCTTGGGAACAAAACTTGCCCCGATCCCCTCAACCTTGTGCGGCCCATGTTCTCCACCACCCAACACCGATCCCTGCGTCTCCACCGCCACCGCCCGCACTCCCGGCACATGCTCCTTCATATAGCGCGCGATCCCGGTGAATGTCCCGCACGTGCCGCACCCCAGAACTACAGCATCCACTTTTCCGCCCATCTGCTCAAAGATTTCCACCGCCGTTGTCTCGTAGTGATAGTCCGGATTCGCCATATTCTCAAACTGTCCCGCCATAAACGCGTTCTTATCGCCAGCCACAACTTCCTTAGCCCGTCGGATCGCTCCGCTCATCCCTTCTTCATCCGGCGTGCGTTCCACCTCCGCGCCCAGCGCGCGCATGATGATCACTTTTTCCTGCGAGAAATTTTCCGGCACAAACAACTTCACCTTATATCCCCGATTCACCCCGATCAGCGCCAGCCCGATCCCCGTATTCCCCGCCGTCGCCTCCACAATCGTCCCGCCGGGCGCAAGCTTCCCTTCCTCCTCCGCCCGCCGGATAATCCCAATCGCCGCGCGATCCTTCACGCTTCCGCCGGGATTCAAGTATTCAAGCTTTGCGAAGATGTCGGCTGACCCGGATGGTACCAGCCGCTTCAGCCGCAACATGGGAGTCCCGCCGACCAGGTCCGTAATATCGTCGGCGACGCCGAGATGGGAAACTTCAACTGTTTTCGGATGCACGCTACAGGTTACGGGGGACGGTCCGGAATCGTCAATCGTTCCGCTCATTCACGGAAATTACCATCCCCTTCCATCCGCAGCGTTGACGCTCGATCCACCGCGACACCTCGCCTATTTCGTCCCCGCTGCTGGCTGCGTCCCCGCGTAGTACCCGCTCTTCGTCCTTACCGACAACTTGCCATGCCCCTTCGCCTTGGCGTCTACGCGGATCGTGCGGAATCCTCCCGTGCCCTTCGGATTCGTCGGCTTATACCCAATCGTGTACTGATTCCGGATGTCATGCGCCACCTGCCGGCTGATCTCATCCACTTCGTCCAGCGTCTTCGGAAAAAATGCGATCCCCCCCGTCCGCTGCGCAATAATCTCCAGCGCCCGCTTGGCCCGCTTGGGATGTTCTTCATCTCCCAATATTCCGATCGCATACACCGACGGCCCGTTTTCCTCCTGCAGCTGCTTCACCGCCTGCTCCAGACTTTCCCGGCTGGCATTGTCTTCTCCATCGGTTACCACGAACAGCACTTTCCGCTCCAGCCTGGCATCTCTCTTCAAGTGATCGGCGGACGCCACCACCGCCTCGTAAAGCGCCGTCCCACCCCTGGCGTCAATCTTCTCCAACGCCTCTTTCAATTTCAGCAAGTCATTCGTGAAATCCTGGTCGAGATAATATTCATCGTTAAAATTCACCACGAATACTTCATCCTGTGGATTGCTCGATCGCACCAGGTTCAGCGCTGCCGCGTTTACCTTCGCCCGTTTCTCCCGCATCGACCCGGAATTATCAATCACAATCCCCATCGCCACAGGAATGTCTTCGTGATGGAATGAAACGATAGTTTGCGGCTTGCCATCTTCGAACACCGAAAACGCGTTCCGTCCAAGGTCAGTGACGATTCGTTGCTTGTCATCTACCACCGTGGCATGCAGAAGAACTTCATCCACATCCTTGCGGATGACAAAAGTTCCATTGTCCTGAGAGCTCTGCCGCTCGTTCGAAGGCGCGGCGGTCGATTCTGGTCGAGATTTTTGTGATTGACTCTGCCCCGGCTGGGACTGAATCGGAGAAGACTGGTCGGGCAAGACTTGAACCGGAAAAGATTGCCTTTGAGAAGGATTTTGCTGCGCGCCCCCGGCAATGGGTTTCGCGAGCGCCGCGACCAGAATCACGAAGACCCACTGCAGGAAAATGAACTGATGCGCACCCTTATTCTTCGGGCGCGTAATAACCGGTCCTGGCATAAACTCGCAGCGGCGGCAATCCTTTCGGCGGCAGTAACTTCACCTTGATCTTACGCCATTTGCCGTCTCGCGAATCGTTATGCGGCCGGTAGCCCAGCACATATTGATTGCGCAATTCGATTCCAATCTTCGTCGCCACGTCCGCCAAATCATTCGGGTTTTCCACCGTAAACGCCCGGCCCCCTGACAATTCCGCGACCTCGCCTAAAAGCGCCGGTCCCAGCCGCTCTTCTTCCGTCGGGAAATACCGGTCGTATATGCCAATCGCATACACCATCACGTCCGCTTCTTTCACCAGCGCTTTGATTTCGTTTTCCGTATACCGGCTATGATTGTCCCCACCATCGGAAATGATCAGCAGCGCCTTCTTCGCATACTTCGCCTGCCTCATCTTGGTGACGCCCATATAAATCGCGTCCAGCAGAGCAGTCCGCCTTCGTGGCACCGCAAACACTAGCTTGCCTTGGATCTCGTCCACCGAACTGGTGAAATCGCTCACCACTTCCGGCTCGTCCGAAAACGTGATCATGAAAAACTCATCCTGCGGGTTCGCGGTCTTGAAGAACTCCACCACCGCATCCTTCGCCCGATCCATCTTGCTGCTCATGCTTCCGCTGGAATCGAAGATCACCCCCAACGAAACCGGAGCATCCTCACTCGAAAACGATTTGATCTCCTGCCCCGACCCGCCTTCGAAAAGCTGGAAATTCTCCTTCTCCAGCCCCGTCACCAGCCGGTTCATCGGATCCGTAATCGTCACCGGCACCAGCACCAGATCCGCATTCACCTTCAGCGGCCGTATATGCGTATTCAGAGACGAGGAGACGACACTTCCCTTCGCCACCTCTTCCGTGTTCGCCTTCTCCACGGTCCGCGGCATCACGTGGACGTCATTCACGTCTGTCTGCCCCAACGCCGGTACTGGTCCGCCTAGACATGCGCAAGCCGCAATCCACACGAAAGCGGTCAGAACAGAGAAAAGAACAGAACGGCCGCGCAGCATCGTCCGCAATCGGACGCCAGTCAGATTCCAGGGTCGAATCAGATCAGACCTTCTAGCTCGGACCTCAGGGCGAGATACCCGGCGCTCATCCGCGGAGGACATAAGCACCTCATTTGGCCGCGATAGTATCACAGCTTTCACCAGGCAGCGGCGGTATTTTTGTCAAATCCTCGTGACAATCCCAGAATGGACGCCGGATTCAGCCGATTTATCCACTCCCGTGAATCCCCACCCGGAAATCCGCCGCTACCTTGTTACAATCAATGGTTTCCATGGCTGACATTTATCCCTTTCGCGCGTTTCGTTACGATCCCCAACAGGCCTCTCCAGCTCTGGTGGTGACCCAACCCTACGACAAGATCACTCCCGCGATGCAGGAACGCTACTATGCGGCCAGCCCGTATAACCTTGTCCGGATCATCCTCGGTCGGCAGGAACCAAATGACAATCCGGAAAATAATGTATATCGCCGCGCTGCCACCAGCTTTCGCGACTGGCGCCGCCAGGGAATCCTGCGTCAGGATTCCCGCCCGTCTCTTTACTCTTACTCGCAGCGCTTCACGCTCCCCGGTTCCAACCAGGAACTGGAACGCCGCGGCTTCATCGCCCTGGGCCGCATCGAGGATTATTCCGCCGGCGTCGTCTTCCGCCACGAGCAAACCCTCGCCAAACCCAAGGCCGACCGCCTCGATCTGCTTCGCGCTACCCGCGCTCATTTCGGCCAGATCTTTATGCTCTACGAAGATTCCGGCCAGGTCGAATCTTTGCTCGCCACTCCCGCCGAGCCCGATATCGCTATCACTGACGAATACGGAGTCCTCCACCGCGTCTGGCAAATCTCCGACCCTCGCTTGATCGATGCCGTCCGCGCCGCCATGGTTGACAAGAAACTCATCATCGCCGACGGCCACCACCGTTACGAAACCGCCCTCAACTATCGCGATGAACGGAGAGAGAGCGACCGCCGAGAAAACGACGGTCGCCAGAAAGCACTCCCCGCCGCCACGCCCGCCACATCTCCCTCCGAATTCGTGATGATGACCTTCGTCAACCTGAACAGCCCCGCTCTCGTCATCCTTCCCACCCACCGCGTCGTTCACAGCCTGCCCTCGTTCAACGACGAGGCCTTCCGCGATTCCGCCCGCAAATTTTTCGACATCGAAGAAGTCGACTCCTCCCTCGACGCTTCCCACGCCACCGCCATGCTCCATCAGTGCGGACGCGCCGGCACCGCCCTCCTCGCCGTCACTCCCAGCCGGGCCTTCCTCTTGCATCACCCCGACCCCAGCGCCGACCAATTCTTTACTGGACTCTCCATGCGCCAGCAGTCCCTCGACGTGGTCCAATTGCACAAAATCTTGCTGGAAAATGTCTTGGGCCTCTCTGAAGAATCCATTCGCAACCAGCAGAACATCTCCTACGTCCGCGACGCCGCCGAAGCCCTCGCGCACCTCGAAAACAGCCCTCGCGCCAACATCGTTTTTCTAATGAACCCCTGCCGTGTCCAGCAGGTCCGCGACATCGCCTTCGCCAACGAAGTCATGCCCCAGAAATCCACCGACTTCTACCCCAAGCTGCTTAGCGGACTAACCATCTATGCCCTCGATTAATGGGCCGAATGTAAGAACGGCCGCCCTAGGCTATCCAGAGCGAAGCCGGTCAACAAGCTCATGTGGGGACAGCCGCCCCCGGCTGTCCAGCCGGGCAAAGGCCGGCAACTCCCGCCAACGCCCGTTCCGCCCGCGAATCTTCGGAGCACTCTCACTAATCCCCCTGGGAATCGTCCTATTCCTCTCCCTCCCGCTCCCCGCTGCTCCTCCCGAAAAACATCTCTCCGTCTACTCCACGGCCGCCAACTATTCCCTACCTATCGTTCAGCGACAAGGCCATGACTACGTCGGCCTGCTCGAACTCCTCGAACCTCTCGGCACCGTCAGCGCCAAACAAGACGGCGCCCGCTGGCGTCTGCACTACAACAACATCCTCGGAGAATTTACCGTCGACAAGACGCGCGCCCGCGTTCAGGGTCGCGACGCCGATCTCTCCGCGAAATTCATCATTGAAAATGGACGCGGCCTCGTCCCCATCGCCTCCCTCAATTCCCTTCTCCCTCGTTTCCTGGGAGGTCCCGCAACTCTCCACGAGCAGTCCGACCGTCTTTTTATCGGCAGCGTCGCCACCCACTTCACCGCCTCCGTAGCCGCTAGCGACCCCTCGCACCTCGTCTTTCAATTCAGCGCTCCCGTCAATCCTTCCGTCGCCACCGAACCCGGCAGAGTCCGCCTCACTTTCAATCACGAACCCGTTACCGCGCCTGCTTCTCCCACGCTTACTTTCTCCAGCAAACTCATTCCGTCCGCCGCGTATTCGGAAAACAACGGCGCAGCCGAAATCACGGTAACCACCACCACCCCACTCATGGCCAGTTTCAGCCGCGACGGCCGAACCATCACTCTTGCTCCCCCAACTCCCGCAAAGTCGCAAACTGCAACCGCAACGCCGAACCAACCCGCCCCCCCGCCGCAAACTCCAACGCCCCTCGCAGCCTCTCGCGCCCGCTTCGTCATCCCCTCCCCGCCGCTACTTCGCCATCGTTGACGCCAGCCACGGCGGCGCCGACCGCGGCGAAGCCCTCAGCCCGACCATCGCCGAAAAAGACATCACCCTCGCCTTCGCCCGCCAGCTTCGCCAGGAACTAGAGAGTCGCGGCATTTCCACCCTCGTCCTGCGCGACTCCGACGCCAACCTCTCCCTCGACGATCGCGCCTTCTTCGCCAACACCACCCACGCCGCCGTCTACATAGCACTCCATGCCGCGTCCAGCGGGCACGGCGTTCGCCTCTACACTTCAATGCTTCCCTACGCCGCGACCGAAGACGACGGTCCCTTCCGCGCCTGGCCTACCGCCCAGTCTTCTCTCATCCCGCTCAGCCAGGCCGTTGCCGCAAGCGTCGCTGCAATGCTGAAAAGAATTCAAGTTCCGGTCCGCACTCTCACCGCGCCTCTGCGCCCTCTAAACAACATCGTAACCGCCGCCATCGCCGTCGAAGTAGCCCCGCCTGCCTCCGACATCTCCGCCCTGAATTCGCCCGATTACCAACAACTAATAGCCGGCGCGGTAGCCAACGCAATTGCAGCCATCCGTCCACAACTAGCCGCCGCCCCCTGAATCGGGCGATTGTGTGATCGGGTCATTGCATGATTGCGCCATTCGTGATCGCATAGTTTGATAAATTCAGAATGTAAGGTCTAAGGTTTTAGGGTTTTCAATCGCCCGATGACCCGATCACCAAATCACCCGATGTCCCCATGATTCCCCGCCACTTCTTCATCGCGCTCTCCATCCTCCTGGCCGCCGTGCTCGCCATGAGCCTCTACGCCTGGCACATGCGCGGACGCGCCGCCGCCACTCCCATCCCCTCCGCCGACGTCCGTCCCGTCGTCCCTCCCGTCGCCGGTGCCACCGAGCCGGTCACTTTGTACGTAGCCTACGACGACATCGGCGTCCTCCACGCCCAATCCGCACAAATCCCCATGCCATCCGTCCGTCAACAGCGCGCCGAAGAGGTTCTCCGTGCCCTCATCGCCCTCTATCTCGATAAATCTTCCCCGCACCCGCTCCCGCCCGGCTCTGACATTCGCAGCGTCTACCTTGTCGATCCCGGCCTCGCCGTCATCGACGTCAACGCCGCGTTCGCAGACGGTCACCGTTCCGGCGTCCTCGCCGAAGAACTCACCATCGCCTCCCTCATCCAGACACTCTCCGCCAACATCCCCGGCATTCTGAAAGTGAAAATCCTGGTCGAAGGCAAGCAGCGCGACACCCTCGCCGGCCACGCCGACCTCTCCAACTTCTTCGATGTCTCCGCCGTCAATCAACTCTCCTCGCAACTCCAGTCAACTCAATAGCCGTCAAATAACGAGCCTTGCTCTGTGTGCCCCTTGTGTTCCCTGTGTTTTAGGATTTTTTCTTTTACAATCCCAGACTGAATCCGTCGTGAGCAATGGTATAGTGGTATGACCAGTACGCGCCTGTTGGCATTTCTCCACAGGACAAAGGCAAGCCCCAACTTCTATAGACTTCTTACATCAATTCCCAAGGACGACTCATCATGGCCATTGCCACCGTTAACCCCGCGACCGGGGAAACCCTGCAAACCTTCCAACCTCTTTCCAGCGCCGAGATCGAGCAGAAACTTCAACTCGCCGTCTCCACTTTCCACGCCGAGCGCAAGACTCCCTTCTCCGAGCGCGCCCGCCGCATGCTGAAAGCCGCCGACATCCTCGAACGCGACAAAGATAAATTCGCTCATCTCATGACCCTCGAAATGGGCAAGCCCTACAAAGCCGCCGTCGCCGAGGCCGTAAAGTGCACCACCGCCTGCCGCTATTACGCCGAGAACGCCGAAAAAATACTCGCCGACGAAGTCATCGAAACCGGCGCAAAAAAAAGTTTCGTCCGCTACCGTCCCATCGGCCCCATCCTCGCCGTCATGCCCTGGAACTATCCTTTCTGGCAAGTAATCCGCTTCGCCGCTCCCGCTCTTATGGCCGGCAACGTCGGCTTGCTCAAACACGCCTCCAACGTTCCTCAATGCGCCGTAGCCATTGAAAAACTTTTTCTCGAAGCCGGATTCCCCGCCGGTGCCTTCCAAACCTTGCTCATCGGCTCGCAGCAAGTCGACGCCATCCTCAACGACCCCCGCGTCGTAGCCGCCACGCTCACTGGAAGCGAGCAGGCCGGCATCGAAGTCGGAGTCGCCGCCGCCAAGCGCATCAAGAAAGTTGTTCTCGAACTCGGCGGCAGCGATCCTTTCATCGTCATGCCCAGCGCCGATCTCGACGCCGCCGTCGCCACCGGAGTTGATGCCCGCACTCTCAACAACGGCCAATCCTGCATCGCCGCCAAGCGTTTCATCGTCCACGAATCCATCGCAGCCGACTTCGAAAAAAAATTCGTCGACCGCATGAAGAACCTGCGCATCGGAGATCCCTTCGAAGAGAAAACCGAACTTGGCCCGCTCGCCACCGCAAGCGCCGTCAAAGACCTCGATGCCGACGTCCAGAAAACCGTCAAAGCCGGCGCCAAACTTTTAACTGGCGGCCACAAACTCGATCTCCCCGGCAACTACTACGCGCCCACGGTTCTCACCAACATCCCGATAGAATCGCCCGCCTATCGCGAGGAATTCTTCGGCCCCGTCGCTTCGCTGTTCCGCGTCAAAGATATCGACGAAGCCATCCGCCTCGCCAACGACAGCCGTTTCGGCCTCGGTGCCAGCGCCTGGACCAACGACGACCGGCGAGCGCGAACGCTTCATCAACGAACTCGAATCCGGCATGGTCTTCATCAACAAAATGGTCGCCTCCGATCCCCGCATTCCCTTCGGCGGCGTAAAAAGTTCGGGCCACGGCCGCGAACTCTCCGCCAACGGCATTCGCGAATTCATGAACATCAAAACCGTTTGGATCGCGTAAACTTCCCGCTAACATGGACCGCAGAAAATTTCTGGCACTGCTGGCTACACCGGCTTTCGCCGAACTGGCAACGCGTGCCGGTCTGCAAACTGCGCCAGAAAATTCCAAGGCCGACCTTACCATTCACATCTCGCCAGTCGAATGGGAGATCGCCCCACGGAAAATAATTAAAACCACCGGCTACAACGGTTCCGCTCCCGGCCCGGTCTTACGCCTGCGCGAGGGCCAACCCGTCACTGTAGACGTTTTCAACGAAACCAAAATTCCAGAACTCGTTCATTGGCACGGCTTGTTCGTTCCTTCCGAAGTAGATGGTTCCGAGGAAGAAGGCACACCGATGGTGCCCCCAGGAGGAATGCGCCGCTATTCCTTCGTACCGCGTCCCTCCGGCACGCGCTGGTATCACAGCCACATCCACGCTGGCCGCGACATGAAACGTGCCACCTACACCGGACAATTCGGGTTCCTCTACATCGAACCGAAAAACGAACCCGTCCAGTACGACGCCGAGGTCTTCCTCGCCGTCCACGGCTGGGATCCATCCCTGGACAGCCAGGGCGATGAAGGCAATCTGGAAGTCACTTATCCCATTTATTCCATCAACAGCCACGCGCTCGGTTCCGGCGATCCCATCCGCGTAAAGGAAAATCAAAAGGTACTCTTTCGCATCCTCAACGCCAATGCCACCGATCAGCACCGCATCGCTCTATCCGGCCACAAGTTCAAAGTCCTCGCCCTCGACGGCAACCCCGTGCCCGTGCCCCGCGAAGTAGATGTGATCGAGATGGGCCCAGCCGAGCGCGTAGACGCGCTAGTCACCATGAACCAGACCGGCGTGTGGATTCTAGGCGAAGCCAATGATCAAGTGCGCAATGCCGGACTAGGGATCGTAGTCGAATATGAGGATCGCAGCGGAGCGCCGCAATGGCGAGTGCCTCCGAACACTCCCTGGGACTACACAATCTTTGGCCGCGACGCGCAAACTCCAGAGCCGTCGGGAGGCGTGATCCCGCTAGTCTTCCGCAAAAAATTCGCCGGCAACCGCTGGGTCGACCACTGGACCATCAACGGCAAATCCTTCCCCAAAACCGATCCCATTCAAGTCCGCGCCAACCATCGCTACCGCCTCCGCTTCGATAACCAAAGCGACGAAGCCCACCCGGTTCACTTGCACCGGCACTCTTTCGAGCTGACCAGATTCGCCGGCAAAGCCACCGCCGGCGTAATCAAAGACGTAGTGGTCGTCCCTGCGAAAAAACAAGTAGAAGTGGATTTCACCGCCGACAATCCCGGCCCCACGCTCTTCCACTGCCACCAGCAACTACACATGGACAACGGCTTCATGATGATGCTGCAATACAAAGCCTGAGAACTTCGGCACCACAACAACTCATGTAGGGACAGCCGCCTCGACTGTCCAGTCGAGCGAAGCGAGGCGGCTTCTCTTCAGAAGATCCGAAGGATTATGCGGTAGAGATCGGATTCTTTGCCTTCGCTCGAAGCTGCTCGTAGCAGCGGTGGCACAGGAGTTTGATCTTGAGATCGGACTCGTTCTTGCCGTTCCACTCATCCTGTTGCCGAAAAAGATCGTCGCATGCGGCGCACCACGCATCAGGCCAATTATTCGACTCAGTGGGATCGTCTGAAAACCAAACCTGCGCAGGATCAGCGACCAGATGTTCGCAGACAAAAGCCTGATATCCGGCGCCGTGTGCGTCGCACTTAACTTGCTGAGAGCTATTCGAGGCTCGCTCCGTCTCGGCAAAGCTAAGATCCGTGTAGACGACGTAGACGAAGCCGTCGTCCCCAGGACAGCGATAAGCTCCCTTTGAACCGAGAATCTTGGCCGCGACGGCGGTCATTTCCCAACCGAGATCTCCGTCGTCCGGTGCCCGCGGGTTTGCCAGTTCCCCTACATTCTCGGCCTCTCCAAAACACCGCACCTTTTTAATTGCTTCGGTGAGGCTTGGAGGCAAATGGGGATTTGCCCAGCTCCACAGCCATGTGCCGCTACTTTTAGACGTTGTACCGACCACATGGATTGATGCAACAACCTTAGCAACTCCGTCCTTTGAGAATGTAAGTGTTCCGGCGTCGAAATCGTAATCCCACCGGGGCCACGAAGAGATTTTGAATTCTCGCTCGCAACGGTCATTAAGACCCATCAGTGCGTGGACGGCTTGATGCCTAAATTCCGAAAACTGCTCCGCATCCATCCCAAAATCCTCACTGCCTTAGCGTCAACCCGCTCAACACCGCCTGCTGCCTGGCAATCAGCGCCTGCACTCCCTGCCGCGCATACGCCATCATCTTTCCAAACTGCGCCTCATCAAAAGCCTGCCGCTCGGCCGTAGCCTGCACTTCCACCATTTTGTATCCCGCCGTCATCACGAAGTTCATATCCACATCGGCCCGCGAGTCTTCTTCATAACAAAGGTCGAGCAGAACTTCTCCATCCACAATCCCCACACTCACCGCCGCCACAAAATCTTTCAGCGGAACCGAAGTCAGCGTCCCGGCCTCCACCAATTTTTCCAGCGCCAGCCCCAAAGCCACAAACGCCCCTGTAATCGAAGCCGTCCGCGTCCCGCCATCCGCTTGAATCACGTCACAATCAATCCAAATTGTTCGCTCTCCCAGCCGCGCCAGATCTGTCACCGCGCGTAAAGATCGCCCAATCAGCCGCTGAATCTCATGCGTCCTTCCGCTCTGCCGTCCCTTCGACACTTCCCTTGACGTTCGCGTCAGCGTCGCCCGCGGAATCATCGCGTACTCACTTGAAATCCATCCCTTGCCCGTGTTCCGCATAAACTGCGGCACCGTCTCTTCAATCGACGCCGTACAGATTACTCGCGTATTGCCAACCTCAATCAGCACCGACCCCTCCGCTGTAGTAATAAATTCCGGAGTGATGAGGACTGGCCGCATTTGATCGATCGCGCGATTATCCGTTCGATAAAACATAAGCGAGGATTGTAAACGATTCGGGTTTTGGGTGGCGCAGCGCTTCAGCGCTGCGATAAGAGCCACAAATGGTGACAGGCTTTAGCCCCTGACGAAAGACGCAGTGATTCCAATCACCGCCCGTCACAAACCTTTACAAAACTCCGCACACTTTTTCACTCGCCTACGATTCTCTATACAACTTTCCCGCTTCCTCAGCATTTACTCCTACAGAGAGCAGGTCATGGCCTCTCCAAGCGCCCCAGAACGAAAGAACGGAAGGCTCCGGCCTTCGGGAGGTATCTTCGATGTCTCCGAAAAAACCTCGCCCCTTCTTAGCCCAGTCCAAAACAAAACTCAAACCAATTATCGGCGCAACTGCAGCGCTACTAATCTCGCTAGCTTCCTTCGCACAAACACAAACGCCGCCACCAGACCCAAACGTCCCCTCCGCCAACCAAGCGCCCAGCCCCGCGATCACCGTTCCCGCCGGCACAAACATCGCGCTCGTACTCACGCATCCGATCCAAAGCCGCTACATTCATCACGGAGACGATATCTATGCGCAAATTACCGCTCCCGTCACTTCGGGAGATCAAACGGTCATACCCGCCGGCACGCTGATCGATGGCAAAGTAGACAAGCTAGGCCGGAACGGCAGTCGCGGCGAAGTTTATTTGCAGTCCATGTCAATCGACTTTGCAGACGGCTTCGTGGCGCCAGTCGCCGGGCCAATCACCATGGAATCGAACCAAGGCTACGCGCTGAAAGATCCCGGTAGCGGCCGCGTAGCAGCCGCCATACTCGGACCGTTAGCCGGATCGGGCATAGGAGCATTGATCGGCCATGCGGCAGCGTCATCGCAAGGCTCGACGATAACGGCAAGCGTTCCTCCGGGCTGCATGCCCGGCTCATTCGGATGCCTAAGCTCCAGCGTAACCGGTCCCCCAGAGAAGGGAAAAGATACGGTAATCGGCGCAGCCATCGGCGGAGGCATCGGCCTGGCTGCCGGCTTGCTGATCGCCGGCAGTTCGCATCATTTTTTCCTCGACGTAGGCTCGCCCGTCGAGATGACTCTCCAGCACCCAATCACAATCCAGCAGGATCAGGTCGCCGCCGCCATCCGCGACGCCGAACAACATCCCGCGCCTGAGCAGCCCATCTCCCCACGTCCTCAACCCCGGTCGCCTTCCGACGACACCAACACCGGCACCTGCTGGACGCCCGGCACTCCAGGCACACCCGACATCGACGTTCCCGGCACTCCTGGCATCGGCGATTCCCCCGGTACGCCGCCCATCCACATCCCCGGCATCCCCGCCACCCCGCCCACTCCTCACCCCTGCCCGTGAGCAATCTTGTATGTTTACAAAATCGGCGGAGAGTTTCCCTCCACTCTCCGCCGCGCTACACTCTTAGCGTCAGAAATCTGATCACTGATCACCGATCACCGACCACTGACCACCGACCTCGACCCCTATGCCAACCCTAATCCCGAACCCCACCCGCATCCAATCCGCCGGCAACAAACCCAAGCTCATCGACGAATACATCGGACGCGTCAACTCCAGCACAACCTCTGCCAGCGTCGCCCACATGCGCAGCCCCGCGGGATGGCGCGAGCCCGGCCAGACCCCCGCCTTCGACGAGTTCACCATCGTCCTGAAAGGCTCCCTGCACGTGGAACACAAAAATGGATCCCTCGACGTCTCCGCCGGACAAGCCGTCATCGCCCACGCCGGCGAATGGGTCCGCTACTCCACTCCCCACGAATGCGGAGCCGAATACATCGCGGTCTGTCTCCCAGCCTTCTCCATGGATACCGTCCACCGCGACCAATCCTAGCGGAGACCAAGGGGATCTCCCAGGCACACCGCTGTTTGG
The DNA here is from genome assembly GCA_963760855.1 of uncultured Acidobacteriaceae bacterium. Classification (GTDB taxonomy): domain Bacteria; phylum Acidobacteriota; class Terriglobia; order Terriglobales; family Acidobacteriaceae; genus Sulfotelmatobacter. The sequence continues at coordinate 407,316 of CAVXFD010000014.1, forward strand.
GCGTTAAACCTCACCATGGCCGAATCGTTTTTTCCACCGGCAGAATCGCCCGGATTCGGGGTATAATTCCCGGCGCCTTTTGAAGTCAAAGAAACAGTGATACAAAAGTCGCACTGAAGAGCCGCGACAGACGGCCAGTTCGAGGGTAACAGCTCCAGCACTACAAATTATTAATTCCCACACTCGGCATCAAAAAAAGACCGGTCTTCGAGGAAAAACCATGAAACGATTCTGGACCCTCCCTGCTTATCTCCTTCTCTGTCTCGCCCTCACCTATCCCGCCAGTTCACAGGAATGGCGCCCGCTCAACAACCAGCCCAACCCCAACCTCGGCCTCGGCAACCCCCTCCTGCTCACCGACGGCACAGTCATCGCTCACGCAGCTTGCGGATCCTCCTGGTGGCGGCTCACCCCCGATTTCTTCGGCAGTTACCTCAACGGTACCTGGAGCCGCATCGCCAACTTGCCCGCTGGATACGCTCCTCTTTATTTCGGCTCAGCCGTCCTCCCCGATGGTCGCGTCATGATGATGGGCGGCGAATACAACACATCCAGCTCAGGAAATTGCCAGCCTGTCTGGACCAATCTCGGCGCCATCTACGACCCCACTACCAATAAATGGACATCCGTGAAAGCGCCCACCGGCTGGACCACCATCGGCGACGCCCAGAGCGTCATCCTCGCCGATGGCACCTACATGCAGGCCAACTGCTGCACCAAGCAATCCGCCCTTCTCAATGCCAAAACTCTGACCTGGACTCCCACCGGCAAAGGTAAGTATGACGTCAACGACGAAGAAGGATGGACTCTGCTGCCCGACGGCACCGTCTTGACCGTCGACGCCTACGTCTTCAAGTACATCGCCGACGGCAAGAATTACGAAATCTATAATCCCAAAACTGGCGCCTGGAAAAGCGGCCCCGCCAGCGGCACCATCGTTCAACTCTGGGATTCCTATCCCAACGCCAACCAAGCCTCTTACGAAGTGGGTCCGGCCGTCCTGCGTCCCGACGGCACCGTCCTTTACGCTGGAGCCAACGGCGCTCCCGGAATGCCCGGGCACACCTCCATTTACGACACCAATACCAAGACCTGGACGGCCGGCCCCGATTTCCCCGACGCCCTCGACGTCGCCGACGGCCCAGCCGCTCTACTTCCCGATGGCAAGGTCCTGATTCAAACCAGCCCCGGTATCTACAACAACGGCTCCAAGTTCTTCATCTGGGATGGCACCACTTTCATCAACGTCACGGGCGGCAACACCGATGCTCCCAACATCCCTTCCTACGCGGGCAACATGCTGCTCCTGCCCACCGGTGAAGTTCTCTGGACCGACTTCGGAGACGCTTGGGTCTTTGAGCACGGAGGCATCCCCAATCCCGAGTGGGCTCCGCAAATCACCTCCGTTCCCTCCGACCTAGCTCGCGGACATTCCTACGTCGTATCCGGATTCAACTTCAACGGATTCTCCCAAGGCGCCTCCTACGGCGACGATACCCAGGCTGCCACCAACTATCCGCTGGTACGCATTACCAACCGCGTCACCGGCGCTGTTTCCTACGCTCGAACCCACGATCACAGCACCATGGCCATTGCCTATACAACTCAAGCATCCACTCACTTCGATCTTCCGAAGAACATGGAAACCGGCCTGAGCGATCTGCAGGTGGTCTGTAACGGCATTTCATCGACCGCCGTCACCGTCAATGTCGAATAAATCGGGCTTACTCGTTTGGCGTCATCCCTCGTCCCGCGTTTTCTCCGGCGGGACGAGGGATCTCCCGAGCCAACAGCCGTCTGGGGTCAAACCGAGCCACTACTAAGAACGCCGTACACCCACCCTTCGCTCCCGGGCAGGGTGGGTGATTCCACGCAATTCCATTCGATAGAATCACAGCATGCCCAATCGCTCCGTAGCCGTCTTCGATCTCGGCGGCGTACTCCTTGACTGGAATCCGCGCTACCTCTACCGCAAACTTTTCAACGGAGACGAGGCCGCCATGGAACTTTTCCTCGCCACCGTCTGCACCTCATCCTGGAATTCGCAGCAAGACGCCGGACGCCCTTTCTCCGAAGCCTGCGCCTCCCTCAAGCTGCAGCATCCCCACCACGCCGATCTGATCGACGCCTGGATCCAGCGCCAGCCGGAAATGATAACCGGCCCTATCCACGGCACCGTCGATATCCTCGCAGAACTGCGCGCTCGCCACGTTCCTCTCTACGCTCTCAGTAACTGGTCCGCGGAAACTTTCCCGCTTTCCCTCAACCGCTTCGACTTCCTGCACTGGTTTCAAGCCGTCCTGCTCTCCGGCGATGTCCGCCTGCTCAAGCCCGATCCGCGCATCTTCGAGCTTTTCTTCGAGACCCACAACGTCGATCCCGCCCACACCGTTTACATCGACGATCTGAAACCAAACGTCGACGCCGCCACCGAACTCGGCATGCACGGCATACTTTTCACCGACCCTCCCGCGCTGCGCAAAGAACTCCAGAAGTTAGGCCTGTTGGATATGAAGCAGGATTCGGCGAGCCAAAATTCAGTCGCAAAGATCGATCACGTCGCAGCCTGGGTCTCCGATCTCGACCGTGCCCGCTCCTTTTACGAGCGCTGGTTCCAAGCCAGTTCGGGTGCGCAGTACTCCAGCTCAACCCGCGACTTCAAATCTCGTTTCCTATCTCTCGGCTCCGGCGCCCGACTCGAACTCATGGTGTCCCCCGGCGAGTCTCCCCGCCCCGCTCACGTCGCCATCTCTCTAGGCTCGCGCGAAGCCGTAGATCGCTTGGTAAAAGAAATGGCAGCCTCAGGAGTCCGCATCGTAAGCCACCCGCGCCTGACCGGAGACGGATACTACGAAGCCGTGATCGCCGACCCCGACGGCAATCTCCTCGAAATCACCGCCTGAGATCGAGGAACTTTCGCTGCACGCCTCGCATCCGCCAAAAATTGTGCCCGATGATCACCTCAATCGACAATATCGCTAGATCGGGACATCGACCGCGGTGAACTTCCGGTCTTCCACATTGCCGGTGTTGCGGGTACCGATCGGCTCGAAAACCAGGACGTGGCATTCCTCATTCGCTGAAGTGCGATGCTCAACCCCTTGGGGAACAATGTAGAATTCCCCGGCTCCGATCTCGACGGAACTATCCCGGAACTGAATTTGCAACCGCCCTGACAGGCACAACAACAACTCGTCCTCGTTTTCGTGGTGATGCCAGATGAACGTTCCACGGACCTTAGCGAGCTTCAGTTCCTGGCCATTCAACTGCCCAACGATCCGCGGTTTCCAGTAGTCGGTCATTTGCGACAGCCTCTCAGCAAGATTAACTATGCTTGTCATGTTTCCTCTTTTTTCCTCGTGCACCGGTGTATTGCTCGTGAGGCTCCCCTGTGTGCCTGTTAGTGGTGCGCTCGTTTTTCGTGCTCCAGAAGCCATCGCTTGCGCTCTATACCTCCGCCGTAACCGGTCAGCGATCCGTCGGATCCGATCACGCGGTGACAGGGGACAACGACGCCAACCGGATTCGAGCCATTCGCAAGCCCAACGGCACGAAATGCGGCGGGCCGGTGGATTCGCTCAGCAAGCTCCGCGTAAGAGACCGTCGTACCACATGGAATCTGGCGCAGCGCCCGCCATACCTCCCGCTGGAAGGGCGTACCCCCTGTTTCCACACGCAAAGCATCGATCGCCTCAAGTTCTCCCCCAAAATACCTGCTGATCGCATCGGTCAACCCATTCAGACCGCCAGTGGCTTCGAGCCGGAATTCCTTTTTGCCATAATGGAGGCGGAGGAGGCGGTGCATCCGTACCTCGTGATCCGTCCAATCCGCGGCACGCAGATTCCCTGCCTCATCCGCGACAATCACCATCTCGCCAATCGGCGTCTGGATTTGGCCCGTCAACAAGCGCAAAACATCTCTCACGCATTACTCCTACCGGAGGTTGCGGCCGCCTGGGCAGCCCAGAGATGCTGTGCAGCGTAGGCGCGCCACGGCCGCCACAATTCGGCGCGGTTGAGCAGGCCGTTCGGATTTGGCTCCATGCCAGCGATCAGCCTCGCACCACGAAGCAGGCCGACATCGGAGGCAGGAAATGCGTCCATCTCGCGCAGCGCGCGCAGCGCAATGTATTGCGCCGTCCATTCCCCGACTCCGCGGATGGAGCGGAATCGCGCGATTGCTTCCTCGATCGTTCCAAACGGACGAAACAGGTTTGGATCGGCCACGGCAGCCTCGGCCAAGGCCTTCAATGATGCTTGCCGTGCGCCAGGCATACCGAGTCCCAGGGTTCTTGCGCGCACTAGCGCTTCAGCTCTGGGAAACGCGTGCGACAACAGAGGATGGCTGCCATAACCGGGCGGCATTCGCCTGCCATGTCGTGCAACCAGCTGTCCTGCAAGCCGACGAGCCGCACCAACGCTCACTTGCTGGCCAAGAATAGCCCGCACCGCTAATTCGAAGCCATCCCATCCGCCCGGCGCTCGCAGGCCAGGACGTTGCGCGACCAACTGCGCGAGCAGCGGGTCGCGGGACAGATGCTCAGCGATGGTCTCGATGTCCGCGCCGGTGTCGAACACCCGCCGCACTCGGCTCACTATCACAGGCAAACAGCGAACATTGGGGAAACGGATCGCAACGCACAGGCTCTGCTGTTCGGGCAAATGAAAAACTCGTACAGTGCCGACGGCGCCGTCAATCTCAACCGTGCGTTGATAACTTCCGTTCTCGACCACCTCCACCCCCGGGATCGCACGCGATTCAAGGTGAACGAGCATGGCATCCCAATCGTAGGGCGGTCGATAGCGCAGACGGAGAGTCACTCCTGCTTCCCCGAGCACTGAACCTGTGGAGCGTTCTCGTCGCAACGCGCTCGGTGGCCGGTGAAACAGATCTCGGAATACTTCGTTAAAACGGCGTACGCTCCCGAACCCCGCTGCCAAGGCAACTTCCGTCATTGGCAATCGCGTTTCATGAATGAGTTGCTTGGCAAACAACACACGCCGAGTCTGCGCCACGGCGATCGGCGAGGCTCCAAGATGCTTTAGGAATAATCGCCGAAGTTGTCGCTCTCCCACTCCGAGACGTTCGGCGAGTTTCGCAACATTTGCGTCGTCACCATCCAACGCTCCGTCGGCAATCAGAGCTAGCGATCGAGAGACTGTGTTCGAAGTTCCGCGCCATGAGGCTAGGTCAGGAGCGGTTTCGGGCCGGCAACGCAGGCACGGACGAAAACCTGCTTCCTGTGCTGCCGCGGCCGATCCAAAGAATCGGCAGTTCTCGAACTTTGGCGTCCGTGCGGGACAGACAGGCCGGCAATACACGCCGGTGGAAGTAACCCCGACAAACATCAGCCCATCGAAACGCGGATCACGCGTCTCCAAGGCTCGATAGCATATTTCTCGGGTCGGGACTTCCATGGCGGGATTTTCTCATCTGCCGCGGTCAGAGTCTCGCGCTTTTCGGACATGGTCACCGTTGCTGGTCTCATGCCTCAATTGTCAGATGACGGCTACTCGGAAACAGCAGCTTCTTAAGGTAGCGCTTATGGGCTTCAGCCCCCGGGGTTCCTGGTCATTTCCACAGCTTTCGCCCCGTCCACGTTCATCTAACCTTGTTTCCACCTCAGCAATACTGTCTACTGACTGTATAGCTCAGGGCTAGAACCCCGCACATGTCTTCTAACTCATTCGATTTCAAGATTTTGCCCGTAGCCCCATGCAGCCCTAGGATTTTTTCAAAATTTCCCGCCAACTCCATGATTCCAGAGAGTCACGGGGGAGGGGGTAGGAGCCTTTTATGCGCATCATTCCCGAGCCCGTCGAACGTCCCTTTCTTCCCAACGTCCCCCGCTGCCAGCATCTGAAAATCAACGGAACCCAGTGCGGATCGCCCGCCCTTCGCCACAACCGTTTCTGCTTTTTCCATAAACGCTTTCAAGAGGAGCAAATCAAACTGAACTCCGACCGCAAACGCCGTAGCCGCGCCAATTTCATCCTGCCCATCCTCGAGGACGCCAACGCCATCCAGGTCTCTCTCATGCAGATCATGCGCCTCCTCGCCAGCGGCCAACTCGATCCCAAAACCGCCGGCCTCCTCCTTTATGCCCTGCAAACCGCCAGCAGCAATCTCCGCCACACCAGCTTCGAGCCAGACGAAGTTACCGATGTGGTCATCGACCGCGACACCATGGACGAAACCTGCGTCGGCTGTGCCCAGTGGATGGAAGCGGATTTCGAAGACGAAGAAGAAGAAGAAGATGCGCCCGCCGCCGCGAAACCAGCCACCGAACCCGCGGCCTTGATTCAAGCCAATGACAAGGATAAAGACGAACCCCGCCCCGAAGCTGCCGCAACCATCGGCGCGCCGAGCCTTCCTCACACTCCAGCCGGAGATGTCGACATGGCAGCCGTCAGAAAGCAGATGCAAAACCTGACCCTGGACTGGATCCTCGAAAGTGAAGATGACCCCAACCACGTAGCTCTAGTCAAAGAACTTCTAGGGGGAAACCCGGGAGAAGACCGAGGCACCGTCACGCCGCAGCGCAACGGACAAAACCGCCAGACCCAATGAAGAAAATGAATGGAATGAATGCGAACAGGTTCAAGCAAGAAGCCAGGAGCTAGCAGCTAGAAGCCGCTCTCCTACTCCCACTCAATCGTTCCCGGAGGCTTCGACGTGATGTCATACACCACGCGATTGACGCCCTTCACTTCATTCACTATCCGCGTGGAAATCTTCTTCAGCACTTCATGCGGCAGCGCAACCCAATCCGCCGTCATCCCATCCTCCGAGCTCACCGCCCGCACCGCGCACGTATATGCGTACGTCCGCATATCCCCCATCACTCCCACCGACATCACCGGCAACAGCACCGCAAACGACTGCCATATTTTCGTATATAGTCCGGCGTTCTTGATCTCGCTCACCACAATGTCGTCGCACTCCCGCAACAACGCCAGGCGCTCCGGCGTAACTTCACCGAGAACGCGCACCGCGAGCCCTGGCCCGGGAAACGGCTGCCGCTGCAAAATCTCTTCCGGCATTCCCAAATCGCGGCCAATCTTCCGGACTTCATCTTTGAACAAATCCTTCAGCGGCTCGATCAACTTCAGCTTCATTTTTTCCGGAAGCCCGCCCACGTTGTGATGCGACTTGATCACCTGCGACGGCCCCCGCACCGACCGCGATTCAATCACGTCCGGATAAAGTGTTCCCTGCACCAGCCATTTGACCTTGCCTTCTTCTTTCTCAATCCGCCGCGCCTCCCGCTCAAACACCTTGATGAACTCGTTGCCGATAATCTTGCGCTTCTTCTCAGGGTCGCTCACATCTTTAAGCTTGCCGAGGAAACGATCGGTAGCATCGACCGCATCGAGGCGCAGCCCAAGCTTGTCATGCAGCGTCTGCTGCACTTTTTCAAACTCATTCTTCCGCAGCACCCCGTTGTTGACGAAGATGCAGGTCAGTCGCGACTTCCCTTTCGCATCGCGCAACGCGCGATCCACCAACACCGCCGCCACCGACGAATCCACTCCACCCGAAAGTGCGCAGATCGCTCGTCCATTTCCCACCTGCTGCCGGACTTGTTCGATCGTCGAATCGATGAAGTGTTGCGGTGTCCACAAAGGCTTCGCCCCACAGATCTGGAACACGAAGTTGCGCAGAATCTCCGTCCCATTCTTCGTGTGGTGAACCTCAGGATGGAACTGCACCGCAAACCACTTCTTCGCCACATTCTGAATTCCCGCGACCGCGTGCGCCGTCTTCGCCGTCAACTCAAATCCCGGAGGCAGTTCCAGCGCCTCGTCCCCATGCGACATCCAAACCGCCTGCCGCTTCGCCAACCCCGCGAACAGCACAGACTCCGCGACAATATCGACTTCGGCATGCCCATACTCGCGCTTGTCCGCCGGCCGCACCTTCCCGCCCAGCGTGTGCACCATGAACTGCAACCCGTAACAGATGCCAAGCACGGGCAGCCCCAGCTCGAACAACCGCGCATCCGCCGGCGGCGCGTCTTTGTCATATACCGACCACGGCGCCCCCGAGAGCACAATCCCCACCGGAGCGTAGCTCTTTACCTCATCGAGCGAGGCCGTGCAGGGGAGCACCACCGAAAAAACATTTTGTTCGCGGATGCGGCGCGCGATGAGCTGTGTATATTGCGCGCCAAAGTCGAGAATTACGATGGACTGATTCAGTCTGGATGGGGTTTCCACGGATGAGTTTCTCAAATCGGAGTTCCTATGTAAAGGATAAGGATTCTCGAACCGCAGCAACTATGTCTCGAAGGCCAGGTTCGGAAGGTCGCTCAGGATCCGTTCATCGCGATCGATTGTGTCTTTTGGAGGAGCGGCACTTCCAGCGGGCGATGTCGGCGCAAGCGGCGACGTTGCAGGCTGTGCATTCGGCATTTCCACGATGCACACATAGCCGGCCAAGCGCGCGATGTAGAGCCAGTCCACCACCGCGAAATACGCTAGAGTCACGAGGATGATGGCCGCGATTACGAGTCGAAATGGAGCAATTGGCACGAAAACGAATGGCACCGACGCGACAGTGGTGGCAATGCTGAAAGCAATCAGATGCGCAAACCCAGTCCAGGTGCTGACCGCACAGACGGCGCCAGTGCGCTCTCGAAAAAAAGTGACCGCGGCGGCAAGCGCGCCCAATGCATCTTCTTCGTTGCGAACCGCGAATATTCCCGCAAGCGACAGCCACCAGTTTAGGGCCCAACCCACCATGCAGATCACTCCGGCCAGCGGAATGAACAAAGCAAAAGCCAAGGCCGGTCTGGGGTGGGCATCGGGTGAAACGAAACTGGAAAGAATCGCCGCCCCTCCGACGGCGAGAAACATGGCCAGCACCACGGCCACCCGCAAGAAATTCAGGTCGATTAAAGCGCGCAGCGGACGCGCCCTTCCCGATCCTTGTGTTTTGATCAATGAGTTGCTTTCAGCCTCACTCCGAAAGCGTTCGAACAAAGCACGGAGCGTGGCCAGTCGCCCGATGGAAGCGGCGAGGATCCACAGAACACAAAGAGCCAGAACCAGGAGCAACGCCGCCAACTCAGCGCGATTCAGACTGCCATGAAGAATATGCGCGAGGGCTCGTGCGATGAATGCAGGTTGCCGGCTCGACAGGAGAAATAAATCGCTTCTGGTTACGGGCAGTGTGTTGAGATATTCAAAGAAATAAAAAGAGAACAATGCCAATGCGGTTGAGCCAACCGTCCAGCGCCACGCGATTTCTGCAAACGTCAGCGAGGGGCGGCGAAACGCCGCGCGAAAGCCTTCGATGGTGGGTGACGGTACGGACATTCCGCAATTCTCGTTGATTAGGATAGCGCACGTTGGCAAAGTGCGGATAATTGCGCGACGGCGCGCAAGCAAAGTCAACTCAGTTTACAAATCTATATATATCGCTTCGCGATATCTGCAACCGACCCTAATTGGCGCGCATCTCTTCAATAAGTAAGAATTATTCTTAGGAGACAATAGAAATGAAATTCGTACAACACGTCACTTCATTCGCTATCGTTGCGGTCGCACTCTCAGTGGGTGCTTTCGCCAAGGATAGTCATTCGGGAAACTTCACTTTGGCCGATACGGCGCAGGTTGGATCCACGCAGCTCGCACCCGGCAACTACAAAGCCGAATGGAGTGGGCCAGCCAATGATGTGAAGATAGAGATCATGCAGAATGGCAAAACTGTGGCCACGACCGAGGGCAAAGTCAAGGACTTGCAGCAGCGTTCGCCCTACGACGCGGTAGCACTCAAGACTCTTCAGGACAACACAAAAGCGGTTGACGAGATCGACTTTAATAACCGCAACCAGGCTTTGGTGCTGGGAGGAGAATAATTTTCGGAGGTTGGTGAGTTCAAGCGGGAGCGCGTTCAGCGATCCCGCTTGCCCTTCCATTCGGCAGAGTGCTACAACACCTTAGTTCACAACAATATTTACAAGCTTGCCTGGGACGAAGATTTTGTTCACGATCTGCTTCCCCGCGACGGCGGCCTGGATTTTTTCATCAGCAAGGGCGCGCTCAAGCACAACGGCCTCGGGAGCATCCGCAGACACTGTAATGCGGCTGCGCAATTTACCGTTGACCTGCACCGGGATTTCCAACTCTTCTTCTTTGGCGAGCGCTGGCATCGTATTTCGGCCATGCGGCTTTAAGAAGATTTCCCTTTTCGCCGAGCATCTCCCAGAGTTCGTGGGCGAGATAGGGCGCAAACGGAGCGAGCAAGAGAACGAGATCGCGCTGAACTTCCGCCAAAAGAGCAGCGGAAGTTCCGCTTCTCGCCTCAGATTCAGAGACCAGGCTCTCCTCGTAGGCGTAAAGCGCGTTCACCAACTCCATGATGGCGGAGATGCAAGTGTTGAAGTGCCAGCGCCCTTGAAAGTCATCGCTAACGCGCTTGATGGTCTGGTGGAGTTTGCGCTGGACGTTGCGTTCCGCCGGCGAAAGAGACGTTGCCGGCAACTTCTTCGCGGGATTACTTGTCGCGGCGTTGCGCACCACGAAGCGATAGACGCGGCCCAAAAATCTTTGAATGCCCTCGATGCCGGAATCCTGCCAATCGAGATCGCGATCTGGCGGAGCGGCAAAGAGACTATAAAGCCGCGCGGCATCGGCGCCGTAGCGCGCGACCATTTCGTCGGGACTAACAACGTTCCCCAAGCTTTTCGACATTTTTGCGCCGTCTTTGATGACCATGCCCTGCGTGAAAAGGCGCTCGACGGGTTCGTCGTTGGCGATTAGGCCGAGATCGCGCATGAACTTGGTCCAGAAGCGTGAATAAATAAGGTGCAAGATCGCGTGTTCAACGCCGCCAATGTATTGATCAATGGGAAACCAATATTGCGCGGTCTTCGAATCAAAGGGAGCACGATCGTTGTGCGCGTCGGTATAGCGGTAGAAATACCAGGACGAATCAACGAAGGTGTCCATGGTATCGGTTTCGCGACGCGCCGGGCCCCCGCACTTGGGGCAATTCGCGTTCACGAACTCTGGCACTCTTCCGAGCGGCGATCCGCCGGCTTGCGCGATGTCAACGTTCTCCGGCAAGATCACTGGCAAATCCTTTTCGGGCACGGGAACGATGCCATCTTTTTCGCAATAGAGCATGGGGATCGGCGTCCCCCAATAGCGCTGGCGGGAAATCCCCCAATCTTTCAGGCGATAGGTGATGGTGGGTTTGCCGAAACCTTGTTCGTCCGCATAGGCGGACATTTTCTTGATGGCGTCGGCACACTCAAGGCCGTTGAACTTCCCGGAGTTGATCAACATGCCTTCTTGCGCGACGAAAGGAAGGCGTGGCTCGGTGACGGTCTCCTCGGGGTCGTTGGAAATTGGAAGAACGACGAGCCGGATCTCGATCTTGTATTTCTTGGCGAATTCGTAGTCGCGCTCGTCGTGCGCCGGGACACTCATGATGGCGCCGGTGCCGTAGTCCATAAGAATGTAGTTGGCCACCCAGATAGGAATTTTTTCGCCGTTGAACGGGTTGATGGCGTAGCGGCCGGTCGGGACGCCGTGCTTTTCAATCTCGCCGATGTCTCCAGCTTCTTTCGCTTTGCGTTGCTCGGCGATGAGTTGATCCACCTTGGCGCGGAGATCGGGGTTGTGCGCGGCAAGATCGGCAACGATGGGATGTTCGGGGGCAAGATTCAGCGAGGTCGCGCCGAAAATCGTATCGACGCGAGTAGTGAAGACGCTGATCGTCCCGCCGGCAGGGCCAAATCCGCTGCGGTCTTCCGGGTAGTCGATCTTGAAATCGACGAGCGCACCTTCGCTGCGGCCGATCCAGTTGCGCTGCATGGTGCGAACTTTTTCCGGCCAGCCGTCGAGCTTATCCAGGTCGCGCAATAGCTCGTCGGCGTATTTCGTGATGCGCAAAAACCATTGCTCGAGTTCGCGCTGCTCGACAACGGTATCCTCGTGGCGCCAGCAGCATCCGTTTGGCAGGACTTGTTCGTTGGCGAGAACGGTAGCGCAGTTCGGACACCAGTTCACTTTGCTTTTCTTGCGATAGGCCAAGCCCTTCTCGTAAAACTTGAGAAAGAACCACTGATTCCAGCGGTAGTAATCGGGGAAGCAGGTGGTGACTTCGCGGGACCAATCGTAGGCAAAGCCGATACGATTCATCTGCGCCTTCATTTTGGCGATGTTGCCGAGGGTCCACTCGCGCGGCGGAGTGTTGTTCTGGATGGCCGCATTTTCCGCGGGAAGGCCGAAAGAGTCCCATCCCATGGGATGAAGAACGTTGTAGCCGTTCATCCACATGTAGCGTGCAAGCGCGTCGCCAATGGAATAGTTGCGCACGTGGCCCATGTGGAGTGCACCGGAAGGATAGGGCAACATCTCGAGGACGTAGAATTTTTTCTTGCTGGAATCGGCGGGGTCGGCGGCGTAGAGCTGAGGGTCGCTTTGCCAGCGTTCAAACCATTTCGCCTCGACGCGCTGGGGGTGATAGCGTTCGTCGTTGGGACGATCGGAGTCGCTCGCTCGGGCTCACGCCGGCTGTTATGGCTTCCTGCTGCATGTTGTCTTGCTGCGGCATAAGGGAATTACGAGAGCCTATGGGTAAACCTTAGATTTTACAATGGGGCGCCAAATTCTGTGCGGACATTGTCGAACGGCGCTCCGGAAGCAGGAGTGCTTCTGAAGTGGAGCTCACAGCAGTCCGGTGTGCTTGAATATTTCCCACAGACCCCAAAGAGTTGCTGCCGGTCCTCCCCAAATGTAGACCAAGGATTTCAGGTTCAGCCTGGCTACGAGTTCGCGTTCGCTGTCGGTTGAGATAATGAAGGGAGAATCGCCGCGCATCAGGATCACGGGAGGATGCAGGTCGAACTCATACGGCGACTCTAACGCCGCTCCCGGAGGGAGGTTGGGATCCAGGTATGGATAGGCTTCGCGACGCAGCAGATCAGCTTCGCCTGGGCTGATGAATCCCGGGCCGATGCGGGAGAGTTCGTTGGATTCTGAAACCGGGTCCTTTTTTGCCCACGGATTTTCCCGAAGCGTCCCCAGGACGAAAATGGTGTCGCCCGGTTTGATGGAATATTCCTGGGCAAACTCCGGTCTGCCTTCCGAGAAACTTGCGGCTGTCGCTGCGAGCTTGCCGTACTCCGAGCGTTCGGAGGATGGAGCCATCAGCAGTTCCGATCCGTGTGGGTAAATCATAAGCGTGCCAGTACCATCATCAATGAAAAGAGGCGCGCACATCTCCTGCATGCGGTTTCGCAGATCGCCATCCGGATTCGATTCGATTGACAGGCGGTAGTACAAGCAATCGCTATGGCTCAATGGCGCAACCAGTGTGTATGGCCCAACAGCCTTGCCGCTTACCTGCACGTGGCCAAGCGCGGCGCTACGGATCGCGGAGACCGGGACATCCATGATGAGCCGCTTGCGCTGAAGAAGGCGAAAGCCGCGCCAGAAGAAATACGGGCCAAACATTGCGCCGAGTCCGGCCCAAAATAATGGCTGGTTGAGCAACCAGATGAGAAGACGGATCATGGTCGGCGCAAGAATACATTAGAAGCGCCGAGGAACAAACCGGCCGCCCTTACGCTACTAGCTTCTTGAGGGCGTCGACATTTCTCCGGTCGTCGCCAGGGCGGTCGATGGGTGTTTCGGCGATGAAGGCGGCATGCGCGAGGCGAAGATCATTGAGCAGGATGCGGAACGCCTCTTCGCCGATGGTTCCCTTGCCGATGTGTTGATGGCGATCGAGCTTGGAGCCACGCGGCGCTTTGGCGTCGTTGCAGTGGATCACTTTCACCTTGTTCAAGCCAACGGTTGCGTCGAGATGCCGCAGCGTCTGGTAGATGCCCGTTTCGGTGACGATGTCGTATCCGGCGACGTGCGTGTGACAGGTATCGATGCAGGCGGCGATGGGCACGATGCCGCGGAGGCGATCGATGACTTCGGCGACTTGCTCGAAGCTACCTCCGAGGGAGAATTCGGCGCCAGCGGTATTTTCAATCAGGATCGTCAGTCCGGCGTTTGCAAGGTCAAGGCCTTGGGTGGAAGCGGCGATGGCGGCTGCGGTCTGCAGCAAACCGGCTTCGCGATCGGAGCCTCGGAACGAGCCGGGATGGAGCACGAGATAGTCAGCGCAAACCGCCAGGGCACGCTCGATTTCTCCGCGGAACGCTTCGATGGATTTCTTCAGGAAGAGTTGGTTGGTGCTGGCAAGATTCACCAGATAATTGGTATGGATGACCAGCGGTTTGAGATCGTATGTAGCGCGCAGGCGAGTCATCTCCTCGCATTGCAGTTCACTCAATTCATAAGGGGCCCACTGGCGCGGGCTGGAAGAGAAAACCTGCAGCGTGTTGCAGCCGAGGCGATAGGCGCGTTCGGCAGCGTTGTGAATCCCTCCGGCGGTGGAGGTATGGATGCCGATGCGGCGCGAAGTGAGGCGGGGCGGGCGTTTGGGCGCGGGACGGGCGAGGATATCTTGTTCGCGGGCCATGGAGCGTGGCATCAGAGCAGTATAAAAGGGCCTGCAGGGATCCAGAAGAACAGGTGCTGCGTTTGCGGTGCAGGGAGCGGCAACGGTAGACTTGAGGGGCTGGTATCGTGATGGGCTAGGAAAGCTGGTCGAGCTATCGCTCGACATGAATAGTCCCTTCGACTGAGCTCAAGGCAGGCTCAGGCGGCCGTCCCCACGCGATCCATAAGAGGAAAATATGTTAGTCGTCATGAAGGCGCACGCTACCGACGAGCAGGTGCGGAGCGTTTGCGAAAAAATCGAGAAGCTGGGATATCGGGCGCATGCCATGCCGGGGGCGCAGCGCACCGCGATCGGCATCACCGGAAACAAAGGCGAAGTGGAGCAAGGCACGCTGGAAGAAATGCCGGGCGTGCAGGAAGTGATTAAGGTTTCGAAGCCTTACAAGCTGGTGAGCCGGGATATCAAAGAAGACAACACGGTGATCCGTTTTGCGGGGACGGCTGCGACGATTGGCGGGACGGGCCTGGCGATTGTGGCGGGGCCGTGCGCCATCGAGAGCCGCGAGCAGGCGTTTGCCGTGGCGGAGCGCGTGCATCGCGCAGGAGCGCAGTTTTTTCGCGGTGGAGCTTACAAGCCGCGAACATCCCCTTACTCGTTTCAGGGACTGGGCGAAGAAGCGCTGCGAATCATGGGCGAGATTCGCGAGCAGTATGGGATGAAGATTATTACGGAAGCGATTGATAATGAATCACTTGATCTGGTGGAGGAATATGCGGATGTGATCCAGATTGGGGCGCGGAACATGCAGAATTTCTCGCTGCTGAAGCGGGCTGGACGGGCGAAGAAGCCGGTGCTGCTGAAGCGGGGCATGTCGGCGACGCTGGAAGAATTTTTGATGGCGGCGGAATACATTTTGAGTGAAGGCAATTACAACGTGGCGCTGTGCGAGCGCGGGGTGCGGACGTTTGCCGACCACACGCGGAATACGCTGGATTTGAGCTTGATTCCGGCGGTGCAGAGGCTGAGCCATCTGCCGATTTTTGTGGATCCGAGCCACGGGACGGGCAAGCGAAACAAGGTTACGCCGCTGTCACGGGCGGCAGTGGCCGTGGGCGCCGATGGATTGATGGTGGAGGTGCATAACCAGCCGGATCAGGCGATGTCGGATGGTCCGCAGTCTTTGTTTCCCGATCAGTTCGATGAACTGATGACGCAGGTGCGGCAGATTGCGGCGGTCGTCGGGAGGACTGTGCCGGCAATCGGAGTTCGGGAGACGGTGGGGGTGAAGTAGTTTGGAATCAGAAGGAGGTCCGAATGAAAAACGTCCGAATTTCTGATCCTGAATGCAGCGCTCGTAGGGTCGATTATGTTTTTCTGCCGCTTCCTTCGCGTTTGCCCAAGGAACTTGGAGCGGGTTCCGGATGGTGACGCGAATCAGAATTCTCCTGGTCTCCGCACTCCCAATTCCAATCTTGTGGCGCAGGTTGGAGAGATAGAGGTGTTGAATGGGCCTGTCAGCTTTCACACCCGAAATTATGTTAATTTCGGCGTGCTGGCTCACGTCCGCAAGAATTGGCAGCAAATACTTAGCGAAAAGGGACTTGTCCCTACCAGCGAGCAGAAGGCATTCACGCTCGAGTTCACCATACTAAAAGATGGCACTCTCGATAGCAGAAGAATAGCGGAAAGTTCTGGAGACGCGGAACTCGACCGGACGGGCTTGGATGCAATTGCAAAATCGGCTCCGTTTATGGCTGTCCCTCCGGAGTTCGAAGGCGACTTCCTCAAATTGCGATGTCACTTCTACCTCAATCCTGGCCGGAGGATTCGATCTCTTGGCCCCGCTTTGTTGGAGAACGAACGGAGCGACATCGCCAGCCATAGGAGCACTGCCGCCGAAGGTGCTATCCACGGAACTGAAGGTGCCGTCCACGGAAACGGAGCCACTCGGCCTCGCGCGATTTATTCACCATCACCGCCCTACACCGATCAGGCCAGGAAGGCGAAGCTCGAAGGGACGGTACAACTGAAAGTGACTGTGGCCGCGAATGGCGATGTAGACGACGTGCGGGTCGTCAAAGGCCTTGACCGCGGCCTTGACCAACAGGCAGTCGAAACCGTTCGCACATGGAAATTCAGTCCGGGGACTATGGATGGAACGCCCGTGAAGAGCGACATTGACGTGTTAGTTAGTTTTCACCTTTTCTAATGGGAATGGCTGCCCGTCTCGACCATTCCTCACTTGTGCAAAGAACTGTAAAGGTTGTGGCGGTTTTTTCGGGGATGGGCCAAGCTAAAGGAGGTCTCGACAATAAAGAGAAATACCCTTCTGAGCCGATGGCGAGACCGACGGGGAGGGGATCGACTGCGCGGCTGCTTCGCTTCGCGGAACAGCCACTACGGTCAAGATGACAGGGTGTTCAAGTCCATGAGAGTTGGGAGACTCCCAAGGGGACAGGGTTTCAGGTGTGAGAGAGTAGCTTATGTTTCGCAGGGATTTGGTTCGGGAAAGATATTTGTTCTAGCGGCGCTGTTGGCCTATCCGTGTGCGATGGTGGCTCAGCACGGCGGTGGTGGTGGGCGTATTGGCGGTGCCTCGGCAGGCGGAGGCGGGTTGAGCGGCGGCAACCGAGCAACCGGTATTGAGAACAAGGACGACTTGCGGGGCTTTCACGAGATCATGGCGGTGCAGGCCACTAGTGAACAGAAAATTGCCTATGCGGTCATGGCTGAAGAGCACAGCAATTGCCAGCACGGAATTGAAAGCCTTTATCGAGCAGATCGGGAAAGAGAACAACGCGCCGGAAGTTGCGAGTCATGATAAGACACTCGAGGATGCAATCGAAACGGCGCGGACGTTGAACAAGAAGTTTCTGGAAGGATTCTCCGAACCTCAGAAATCCGGTCTGAAAGAGGTCACCAAGAGGCTGACCAAAGCGGATTCCGAGGTGGCGCAACAGGCGAAGGTGGTGGATCAGGAAGTGGAAGCGAACGCGGCGGTTGCGCAGATGTCGAGCTCGGCGCAGAACCTCGACCGCGAGCTCGCCAGCCTTCCAGCGCGCACAGGTCGATCTGGGCGAGGAGATGAGCATTGAGAGTCCTAACGACCAGGGTATTGCTTATAACCTCTCGCCGGTGAAAGTCTCGATTAACTTTGCCAACCAGCCTATGGCAATCACGACGTCGGGAGTGGTGTCGAAAAGCATAGCCGACGGCAGGCCAGAACACATTTGCCGTCCAGCTGACGACGGATATATCGGATTTGCAACTCACGATAGCTGACGTGCTGCGCGCCCAACTCGACAAGACGGACCGATGCGGCGAGCGGATTGCGATCCAAACTGCTGCTCTTACTCCGCAGCCGCCAGCGAGCCTGGTAGAGGTGCAGCTGCACTATGAGCGCTGGAGGTGCCTGGGCAGGGACATGAACGAGATGGTGGAAGGCAACGGCACGATCGAAGTGAAGGTCACGCCGCGAGCTGGCAGAGGACGGCACATTGCGATTGGTGGCACAGATTGGGCGCATCGACGCGCAAGGGCTGGTCGGCGAGTTGCTGCGCTCGGGCTCGCTGGGCGACGTGGTGCGCGATAAAGTCGCGGAGTCAGCTTCTTTCGGTTGTGCGCCAGGGCGGAGACTTCAAAGCAGCGCTTCCCGCGCCCGCCCGTAGCTATGCGACGCTGCGCACGGTGCAGTTTCAAGGCACAGGATCCGGAAAGTTGCTCATGGTGTTGGATGGAGAAATCCGGGTTTCGAACGAGAAGCTGACTGCCCTGACCAGCGAACTGAATCGATCGCTGTCACGGCCCGAACTGACTTCGCGCTAGAACACTGCTGGAAACACCGCTCTCTGGTAATCTTGTTGCTTTCAGATTTCCCCAGAGGAAGCAGCTCTCATCTTGCGAAAAATCCTATTCATCCTGGTTTTGATTCCGTTGCTCGGTGCGGCGGGGTGGTGGTATTTCCGCGAGCAGGCTTTGCCGGATTACGGGCCCGCCTACCGCGAATATGCCTACGTCACCAACGGCAAGAGCAATACGGTGAGTGTGATCGATCTGCGAACGTTTGAACTGGCGAAAACGATCGCGGTGGGGACGGAACCTGACCGGAGTCTGCCGCGAACAGCAAGAAAAACGAGATCTATGTGGTGAACTCAGGATCGAATAACATCAGCGTGATTGACGCCGAGAAGAATGCCGTGGTGGCTACGATTGGGGTTCACGGGCGGCCATATTTTATCGATGTCTCGGAAGATGGTAGACGCGGCTTACGTGGCGAACTCGGGGTCGGCCAATGTTTCGGTAATCGATCTGGACAAGCGCATCGTGCTGGGGAACGTGCGGGTGGGTTCTGCGCCAGGACTGGCGCGGGTTTCGCCGGACGGCGAGACCGTGGTGGTATCGAATCGCGCGGACAACACAGTTTCGCTGATCGATGCGAAGCAACTGCGGGTGCGAGCAACTTTGCCGGTGTGTCAGCAACCGGAGGATATTGCGATATTGCCTGATTCGAGCAAGGCGTTTGTGACCTGCTCCGGATCGTCTCAAGTGGCTTCCATCGCGCTGGCCAAGCCCGGGAAAGAGCGGTGATTTCGACGCGCGATCGGGTGCTGGCACTACTGGATGTGGGACGAACGCCGGCGAGTCTGGCCTTGAAACCCGATGGCGGCGAGTTGATGGTCTGCGATTTTGATTCCGACAGCATTTCGATCATTGAGACGGGAAACGACGAAGTGGGCAGCAGCGTGCTGATCGGGCAACATCCCACGCGAGGAGTGGTAACCCTCGATAACTCTGCGGCTATACGTAAGCGATTTCGGATCGGATAGTGTTTCGGTCTACGACATTGAAATGGGCAAACGGATCGCGACCATGCCCGTAGGAAGCCGTCCGGACGGGCTGGCGCTGTCGCAGGATCAGAGATATCTGTTGGTGCTGGACACACAGTCGGGAGACGTTACGGTAATTCAGAAGCGTGATCCCCGAAAGCTGGAGCCGACCGAGTATTCGTTGCTGACCATGATTCCGGTGGGGGTGCAGCCGAACGGGATCGTGGTGAAAGCGTTTCGGGTAAGCGGGCCGAAGACAAAGTAGGCGTTCGCGGTGAGAGCGGCGAAGGCAGGTTCCCTTCGAACTCGCTCAAGGCAGGCTCTCGGAGCCTTGCGGCTCCTCGGGAATGACAAACTGAATTTTGGGCTCGCAGCGATTAGAGCTCTAGACTCGCGCAGGCCTGACGCAGAATTTATCGAGAGCAGCTGTGAGGTCAGCGGCGATGGCTGCGGCCTCGCGGGATTCGATGTCACGGCGCGGCATCATGTAGACGAGCTGGCCGTCGCGCAGGATGGCGATCGAGGGCGAGGAAGGCGGCTGTCCCGTGAAATAACTGCGGGCGCGTTCGGTGGCTTCGGGGTCTTGTCCCGCGAATACGGTGAATGCTCTGTCGGGATGCGTGGCTTTCTCCAGCGCCATGCGGACGGCCGGACGCATGCGGCCGGCAGCGCATCCACAGGTGGAGTTGACGATCACCATGGCGGTGCCGGGCTGAGCTTTCAGGGCCCGGTCGACTGCTTCGCCGGTGCGGAGTTCCTCGATACCCAAGCGGGTTAATTCTTCACGCATCGGGACGACCATGATCTCTGGATACATTCGTGAGCGCTCCTTGTGTTTGCTTCGAACTATCAGACAGTCTTTTGATTCTACCTGAGAAGAATCGATTCTCTCCGCCTGAAACCTCAGTTCAGAAGCGAGATGTACACCCTCGCTCCACGGGGAAAAATCGTAAGGCTCGGGACTTCCTGACACACAGATCCAGAAGCAACCCGAGGTCGTCGCCTCGCAACAAAAGTAGGGGCGAGTCGACTCCAATTGGCATCATTAACTTGTCGAGAGACTGATACTGGAGGAGGAGCATTCACCGATGCACAGCAAGTCGCGATTTCTCAGTTCGTGGTTTCTGGCCGCCGCGCTGACGTTTTCTGTAGCCGGTATGGCTTGCGCCCACCATCATTACTACCGGGTTTATGACCCTTACTACAGCGATTACCACGTATGGAATGATGAGGAAGTGAACTACTACCATACGTGGGCGCGGGAAAATCACCGCGATGAAAATCGAGACTTCCGGAAATTGCCTCCCGAAGAACAAAAACAATACTGGACCTGGCGACACAGCCACGGCGATCACGATCATCACTGAGTAGAAAGTAGTGTTTAGAGAAGCAGGCGGGTGCCCGAGACTCGCCTGCTTAATTTTTGCGGCCGTGACCGCCCGGTTGGGATGTGGATCTCATAATATCCTTCATGTGATCTAATGCCGGCTCTCGTCGGTATAGGGAAAAAGCATGTTCTCAGATCGTCGTACAGCTGCGAGTGAGCTCATTGAGCACTGAGAACCCCATCGCACTTCGAGCGGCGGAGGCCGAGGTTCAGGCTCACAGCGCCGGGCTGCGCAGGGAACTTGGACTGTTCGACTTGGTCATGGCACAGATTCTGCTTGTCATTGTGCTGGATTTTTTCGGCACCGCCGTTAAAGCAGGATCAGCCCACGTGGCGTTCTGGCTAGTTGCGTTCGTGCTGTTTTTCACTCCTCTGGCGATGGTGGTCGCACATCTCAATCGCCTGATGCCGCTGGAAGGTGGGCTTTATGAGTGGGCGCGCGTGGCCTTTGGCGACCAGATCGGATTTCTGGTGGCCTGGAATCTTTGGCTTTTCGTGATGCTGTATGTCGCAGTGATCGGGCTGGTCACGACAACGTTTGTGGCTTATGCGCTGGGCCCCGCTGCGGCATGGATGGCTTCCAGCAGGGGGCTGATCCTCGCCGTTTCATTTGCGCTGATTGCCGGAATGATGTTCCTGACCGCTCTCGGGCTGCGCGTTGGCAAGTGGCTGAGCAATGCGGGCAGCATCGCGACGTTGATCACACTTGCGGTGCTCATCGCCACGCCGCTGCTCAATCGCTGGCGGGGTACCCTCGCCGAGTATCATCCGCTTCGCCTGGTAATGCCGCCGCTGACGGTCTTCAGCCTCAGCGTTTTCACCAAGATGATGTTCGGGGCACTTAGCGGCTTCGAGTACGTCGCGATCTTTGCGGGCGAGTGCCGAAGTCCGGCGCGTAATCTTACGCGGTCGGTGCTCATCACCGCGCCTTTCATTGCACTCATCTATATCTTCGCCACGAGTTCAATCCTGGCGTTTGTTTCACCCGAGACCGTAGATGTGGTCGGGCCCATCCCGCAGGCTCTGCGCCTGGGTTCGCAAGCGTTTGGCGTTTCCAGTTTTATCGTTCCGCTGGCAATTGTGCTGCTCTTCGTGAACTACCCGACGTCTTTCAGTGTGTATTTCAGCGCCAGCGCAAGGCTTCCGATGGTGGCAGGATGGGACCATCTGCTGCCGGAATGGTTCACGCACTTGCACGCCCGATACAAGACTCCGATCAACTCGATTTTTTTTCTGGGAGGCGTCACTTTGGCCGGAAGCATAGCTGCTCTGATCGGGGTCGGGCCACAGGAAGCCTACGAGATATTGCTGACCTGGAGCTTCACGTTCTACGCCGTTGCGTACCTTGCGCTCTTCGCCATTCCATTTCTATCGCCGAAAGAACGAGGACTACGCCCGGGATTATGGCTCCGTGGTGCAGCCGTCTCGGGATTCCTGATGACGCTGCTTTATGTCGTGCTCTCAATTTTTCCCATCATCGGCGTGGAGAGTTCGTGGAAGTATTCACTGAAAATCGCCGCTGTCGTTCTGGGAGCAAATGTTTTGGGTTGGACTCTCTATCGCGCGGGCTCGCGACGGCAAAACAGGTGACCGCTTGGTTGATCGAGCGTAAAGAGGAGAATTTATAGATTCTGCTCCTGACAAAATCAGGTATGTTTCCCGACGTACCAAGGGGCACTCACGGTGAAGATTCGTTCATTGCCGCGGGCGAGCAACACCCATTCCAGGAGGCGACCGCGCTGGTTGTGCAGAAAATATTCGTACCATCGATCTTCTACCAGCTCCGGGATGACGACGATAATGCTGCGATCAGGATTTTTTTTCGAAAGGTCAAGTACGAACTGAACGAAGGGGATGATCACGAAACGGTAGGGTGAGGGCAGGAAATGAAGTTGAGGGGGCTCCTTGCCCGCCGCCCGGAAAGGTTCATCAACGTAGTGTTCCCAATCGTCCTGAAGCAACTCGGAATGCTCGCTAGGTTCGACATGAATGGCGATCACTTCCGGAGATAAGCGGGCGGCAAACTGGATTCCCTGGCAGGTAATGTTGCTCCAGCGGTCAATGGCAACGACCGCGATTGGATGCTGGTTCAGAGCGGCCGTATTTACCGGATCTCTGCAGGTGGTCAGCACTTTGACGGCATGATAGTGGCGCCGCACCAGGGAGAAGAAGACGATCGTGAGGGGAATGAAAAGCAGCGTGATCCATGCTCCCTCAACGAATTTCGCGACCAGTACGACAAGAGTCGTGACGCCGGTAACCAGCGCCCCGAGCCCGTTGACGAATGCGCTCTTGAGCCAGTGCGGGCCGCGATTCTTTTTCCAGTGCATGACCATGCCGGCTTGCGAGAGCGTAAAAGCCATAAAAGCGCCGACAGCATAGAGAGGGATCAGGCGGTCGGTGATCCCGCCGAAAAGAATCAAAACGCCGCCGCACAGCAAGGCCAGAACCACGATGCCATAGGTATAGACCAATCGCCTTCCGCGATAGCCGAAGACGTGCGGCAGGTAGTTGTTCTGGGCGATGGCGCGGCAGAGGCGGGGAAAATCGGCAAAGGCAGTATTGGCGGACAGGGAGAGAACGACCAGGATCGAGCCGATGGTGAGGTAGTAGAAAATGCCTTTCCCAAAGACTGCCGAGGTGAGCATGGAGAGAATGCTCTGGTAGCCCGGCGCTCCCGGATCGGTAGCAGCGATTCCGTAAGCCTTCACCAGATACGAAATTCCCGCGAGCAACACCGCGAGAAGAAAAATAATTATGGTTAGTGTGCGCTGCGCATTCTTTACAGTTGGTTCGCGAAAGGCTTTCACGCCATTGCTGACGGCTTCCACGCCAGTAAGGGCCGTGCAACCACTGGCGAAGACTTTGAGCAGCAGCCAATAGGTAACGGCTTTGGCTGCAGGCGGAGGAGGGGGGAGGGGAACGACTGGAGTGGGATGCCCTCCGCTGAACAACACTCGGAGAACGCCCGCTGCAATGGTGATGAGAAGTGTACCCACAAATAAGTAAGTAGGAAGTGCAAAAGCGGTGCCGGCCTCGCGAACACCGCGGAGATTAAGAATAGTGATAAGAATCAGAATTCCCACGCAGAGAGAGACGGTGTGCGGGAGTAAAGATGGCACGGCCGAGATCAGGGCACCCACTCCCGCGGAAATGCCGACTGCAGCGGTAAGAATATAGTCGGCGAGCAACGCGGCGGCTGCAAGCAGTCCGGCGGGCGCCCCGAGATTGAAGCGGGCCACGGTGTAGGAGCCACCGCCGGAGGGATATTCAGCGATGGTCTGGCGATAGGAGAAATAAACGATCACCAGCAACGTGATGATGGCGGCGCTGATGGGAACGATATATCGGACACCCAGGAGACCAAGCGGGATCAGAAGACTAAGTGCGGCTTCGGGACCATAGGCGGCCGAACTCAGCCCGTCGAGGCCAAAGATCGGGACTCCTTGCGCGGGGCCGATTTGCTCGGCGCGTTCGTCACTGGTTTTGATGGGCTTGCCGACAACGACATCAAGAATGTTCATGTAGTCCGGTATCCAAATGGAGCGTATTTGACGCGATACAACAAGGGAACGGTTGGATCGATAGACTGTTTTCGCTACGGAAACCGCACATCCAAGCTGTAGATTTCTTGAGTACTTTTATCCCGCATAAGCAGCGGGGAGTCGTCCGGCGCGAGGCCGACCCAGAATTCCCAGGGATCGAAGCCGCGAGGAATTTCCGTCAGACTAAGTAAGCGTTCCATCTTGCCGTCGGCGACACTCACGCGAACGATGTCGTCGGCCTTGTCGGAATAATCTTCGGCATAAAGAAATTTACCGTCGTGAGACCAGTTCTCGAAACCGAAGCGGGACGAGGCGAGCTGAGACCAACTCTTCTTTGCAGTGTCGTAGAGCATCAGCTTGGTCGAGTCGGCGGAGAGGGCGGCAACGAAGCGACCGTCCTGCGAACAGCGGGGACTGAAGAGATTCTCTGAGCCCGGAACATCCGAAACTTGCGACGTTTTCAAATCGACGATGTGAATATTGGGGCCGGTTGCGGGAACGTATTCCAGCCATGGCATTCCACCAAAAACGATCGCATCGCCTTTCGGCATCCAAGTGGGATCTCCCTGGTTCTGGTTGCCAGGGGTGACTTCACGCGGCGGGCCGCCCTCGGCCGGCATCACAAAGATCTTCCAGGATTTCCCCGGGCGCGAAGCCATAAAAGCAATCTGAGTTCCGTCGGGCGACCAGCGCGGCATGTGAGCCAGCACGGGTGCGTATGTAAGTTGCGAACGAGAACTTCCGTCCGGCTTACTGCGCCAGAGTGTGAGGTCGGGATGAGACACATAGGTCATCCACTCGCCGTTGCGGGTGATATCGGCCTCGCCGGCCGACACGCCCGGAATATAGATGGAAAATTGCGCCGACTTGCCATTCATGCGAATTAAATCAAAGCGGCGCTGCTCGCCGATGACAAACAATTTTTTCCCATCCGGACTGGGCGTCGGGTTACTGAACATGAGCGGACCCACGGTTAATTGCGTGGGTGGGGCATTCGCCTTATGAAACCACGACGTAGTCTCGTGAAGAGCCCAGATCTTCTGGCTGTGATCGCGTGTGGATTCAAACAGAAAATATTCTCCGTCGGGCATCCAGGCCCCGCCGAACTCCTGAGATGGCTTATTCCACTCAGGGAGTACCGGATGCAAATTCTTCCCATCCGGTGAAATTTCCCACAAAGAAGACGTGCGCAGGTCGGTGTTACGAATGGTGAAACGCAAGCGGCGGCCGTCGGGAGAAAATCGAGGCGCGAAAGGAACTCCGGACACGGCGATGAGCTCATGCGACTCGGTTCCGTCTATATTGCACACGTACAGAATCGAGTTCCTGGCATATACGATGTGTTGGCCGTCGGGCGCCCATGTGGCGGCGTGGGCCAAAATATTTCCCACAGGCCGCAGCGATCCGGCGGGCAACGGCAATATCCACACCGGCCATTCCGTATCCGAACCCTCCGCCATGCCTTTCACCAGTAATTCGGCGCGGCCCGGAAAAAAATCGTAAACATCGGCACTGGCCAGCGAAATAGGCACAGGTGCGGTTTCTCCACCAGCGGTGGAAACCTGCATTAATACGGAGTGACCACTCACGTGTTCAGAAAAGTACAAGCGGGTGCCGTCCGTCACGAGAGAGCGTTTCGATGTTCCATCGTTCGTAATCTGCAGCGACGAGATCACGGCAGGCGGGAGCTCAGGCGATCTTAGAAACAAGATGAAGGCCACGAAGAGCGCGAGAGCGATCAGTCCGGCCACGATCCACGGCACCTTGCTGGACTTGGGTTGGTGCGCAGCGGTGGTGAGAGCCGTGGCGAACATGGCGCGGATTCGCTCCTTCGAATCCGGCACGGGCTGGCGGGCAACCGGGGCAGGGGTCAGAGCTTGTCCTGAATCGACTTCGCGGCGCAGGCGTTGCAGATCAGCACGCATTTCGGCGGCACTTTGATAACGATCCCCTGGATCCTTCTCGAGCGCCTTCCGCACGATCCGTTCAAGCTCGGCAGGAGTCGTAGAACTGAATCGCAAGGGCCATTCCGGAGCGGCGTGAATCAGAGAGTCAAAGAATGCAGCAGTGGTTTGGCCCGTGAAAGGAAGAATTCCGGTCGCCATCTCGTAGAGGACGACACCGAAAGAGAACAGGTCGGTGCGGGAATCCAGAGGCCGGCCCAGAGCCTGCTCCGGCGACATGTAAGGAATAGTTCCCAAGGCAAAGCCCGGACGAGCCGGGTCTACGGGAGCCTGGGTGATTTCCCCAAAAGTGTTGCCGCTAAGAACCGCCTCGTCCCCCTGCGTAAGTTTGGCAAGACCGAAGTCGAGGATTTTGGCGTGACCGCGCTTCGTGACAAAAATATTGACTGGGTTGATATCGCGATGAATGATACCGTGGGTGTGGGCGGCATCGAGGGCATCCGCGATTTCGACGGCCAGTGACAAGAGAGTTTTTAGATCCAGAGGACGGCCCCCGATACGGAGTTTCAGAGGCAGGCCATCCAGAAACTCCATGGCGATAAAGGACTGGCCTTCGTGCTCGCCGATGTCGTAAATCGTGCAAATATTAGGATGGTTCAGCGCGGATGCGGCTTGGGCTTCGCATTGAAAACGGGCAAGCGCGTGTGGGTCGCTGGCGACCGCATCAGGTAAAAACTTAAGGGCAACGAAGCGATGCAATCGCGGGTCTTCCCCCTTGTAGACCACACCCATTCCGCCGCCGCCCAGTTTCTCGATAATGCGATAGTGCGAAATGGTTCTTCCGATCACGTTGAAAAATCCTACGTGCCGGACTGCGGCAAGTCAATGAAAGCGGTGAAATTACGGTGTTTTGGGGCCGGCGGATGAATCTTCGCAATTCAATCCACTGGAAACCCTTTAGCGGAGGAAGACACATGCGGTGTCGTCCACGCGTATGTTTGATCTTCTGCGTACCGCGCTCGCGACGTTATAGGCAATGAGCAAGTGATCTTCCACGATCAGGATCTCTTTGTCACTGATCCAACCGACCAGTATGGCACGGGGCAAGAAAGCCAGGCGGCGAGGGGAATCCTCGATACTCTTTACCTCGACCGCAGGCAGATCCGCGAGAGCCTTGCGAATATGCTGGGACTCCTCCGGATTGGCCTGGCCTTGTTCGGCGAGTTGAATCGGGGTATTTGGCTTTGCAGTAGCAGCAATCGTAATCGCCACGGATGCGAGATTGGGCGCCAACTTGCCGTTCTGCGTGTAGAAGCTGACGTCGTAGTCAGGATTTTTGTAGGCCGCTAGTTCGTCGAATACGATCAGTTTCTTGCCGTGAAGATGCAGCATAGTCTGATCGTCGCTTTCGTTGGACCATCCACAACAGCCTTTGTCGGGAATCGCCTCGAGGATTGCGGCAGGATTAGCGGCATCAAGCACGCGCTGCAGCGGAGGATCGAACGGGTTCTGCGTCCACTTGTCGGCATTGTCTTCATAAACCGATGTCGACTTGTAGGTCGGTTGCGTTTGTCCCTGGACAAACAGGGTCAGGAGAAAGAATTTGCCCAGTCCTTCGTCAGGAATCCAGGTTTCTCCGTAGGGGCAGGTTTCCTCGCAGCCTCCGGTGGGGCACGAACAATCGGGCATAGCGACCGAGGCCAAGACTTCGCGGCCGTTGCCGGAGAGGTCCGTCCGCCAAGCCTAGCCAGGTTGTTTTGGTGGAGAGATCCACGCCATCACGCTGCAGACGGCGCGCTTGATTCGAAAACCAGTAAAGATGGATGCCATCAGCTGAGAGAAACGGCACGGGAGCCGATTCAGTAATGACCAGGTTTGACCCGGCTGTCGAGATGATGCGGGCGGCGTCGCGCGAAAGTGTGCTTGCCGTGTGGCCATTCCAGAACCAAACTTTTCGTCCGACGGAGAGATCGCCTTCCACGAGCGGCAAGGCGACGGACTCAGCGAACAACATTTGCCCCAAGGAATTGACCAAGAACTTCGATGGTGAGGCTAGCGCTTCAGGGGGAATTTCCGTCTTCTGTTTTTCCGCAAACGTGGCCGAGTCGTATTCGACCGCTGTCCCGGGTGCGTGGAGCACCCACAGACGCTTGTTCTGCGCCGCAAGCAACGTTGAGAGGGACAGCACGCAGGCAATGAGCCCTAGGTTCCGCATGAAAGAGTCCTAATGAGGACCACCAGGTCGATTGTAACCGTGGACTCGCTGGCTTCGCAGCTCTTGCGTACAATAGAGGCTGAAATCATGAGCACACGTCCCGAGAATCCAATGACGACGACAACAACTCCCCTACGGCCGCAAAATGTTTCTCCGCAGACGGCGCCGGCGGAGACTCCCGAAGTTCCGCTAACCACCGAAGGCTATAGCGTGTTGCATCAGATGATGCGTTTCCGCTGGACCGCCTGGCGGGCGCTGCCGGATGATACGCGGGCGAAAATCGCTCAGGAAGCGGCGGCGGTGCTGGGCGAAATGGAACAAGGACCAGAGGGGCAATCCGCACTTTTTTCGTTGATTGGGCACAAGGGCGATTTGATGTTGGTGCATTTCCGCAACTCGTTCGCGGAACTTAATCAGGCGGAACTGAAGCTCGCCGGGCTTCGTCTCAGCGATTATCTTGAACCCACTTCTTCCTATCTCTCGATCATCGAACTCGGGCTCTATGATTCGACGCTCAAGATTTATAAGGAGCTCGCGGCGCAAGGGATTCAGCCTCATTCCGACCAATGGAAAGCTGAGATCGAATGCAAACTCGATCGCCATCGAGAGGCAATGCATCCGCGTCTGTTCCCTCAGATTCCGGCGAACCGTTATATCTGTTTTTATCCGATGGACCGGCGGCGGGGCGAAGACAAGAATTGGTATACGCTTCCGATTGAAGAGCGCGCCCGCCAGATGAATGAGCATGGCCTGATAGGACGCCGCTACGCGGGCGAAGTGAAGCAGATCATTACTGGCTCGATCGGCTTCGACGATTGGGAGTGGGGCGTCGATCTGTTTGCGGACGATCCGCTCGTCTTCAAAAAATTGATCTACGAAATGCGCTTCGATCAAGTCAGCGCCGTCTATGCGCTGTTCGGCCAGTTCTATGTTGGAGTGCGATGTCCAGCGGCTGCACTGGCAAAACTGCTCAGCGGAGAACTGCCGAAATAGCCTCATCGGACACAAAAACCTTATCACCACAGAGTCACAGAGAAGACCTTATTTAGGCTTGGTTTCTCCGTGTCTCTGTGGCTCTGTGGTGAATTGATTTTAGGAACGGGAGAACTTATGTCAACCCTTGGACTCATCGAATACAAAGACGCTAGCCCCGAAGTGCGGGCGGTTTACGACGACATCATGGCCACGCGTAAGACCGACTGGATCAATAACTTTTGGAAGGCCATTGCGCACGATCCAGCTACGCTGAAGCGTACTTGGGAAGATATCAAACAGATCATGGCTCCTGGCGCGCTTGATCCCCTGGCCAAAGAAATGATCTATGTCGCCGTCAGCGTGACCAATCAGTGCCACTACTGCATCGCTTCGCATACTGCGTCGGCACAGAAGAAAGGCATGACCGATGCCATGTTTAAGGAGTTGATGGCTGTGGTGGGCATGGCCAACGAAACCAACAAGATGGTCACGGGATATCAAGTGGAGATCGACGAGCAGTTTAAGAAGTAGTGGCTCGTCGAAGGAGTCGGCTTCAAGTCAATGTTTTTTCGCTGCCGTCCTGCGGGTGAACTTGACTTCGTGCGCCTTCATATCCACCCGCCGTCCGCGGAAGTGAACGCCCTCGGCTTCCAGGCGCAGCCGTTGTTCGATGGCAGAATCGCCGCGCAGCTTGATCTCTCCACCTGCGCCTAACACACGCTGCCATGGCAGTTCGAATCCACGATGCAGTACCTTCGCGACTTGACGCGCGGCGCCAGGAAATCCCGCTGCCCGCGCCACCGCTCCGTAGGTAGACACTTTCCCCTCGGGAATACGTCGAATGGCGGCTTCGATTCGCATTCGCATCCTTGATGACTGATCGGGAGAAGCTTCGATCGAGCGCTTCGTCCCTTTACGTTTCCGCGCGATCTTGCTTCCCTTCTTCATAGCGAAATCCATCCGATACGAATCAGCCACAAGGATCCCACGGAAACCAGCAGCCACAGGATAATGCCCTGCAGGAGTGGCCGGTGTCCCACTCGCTTGACGGTTGCTACGGAGATGCCGCTGCCGATCAAAAACAAAGTGGCGGTAAGTCCGATTTTCGCAATCTTCACCGCAAGGGAGTAGGCATGCGCTCCGGATGGAAGATATGTGTTGCAGACCGCCGCCAGGCAGAAGAGTCCAATAAACCAAGGCCACTGGATCTTTGCCTTGGCACCGCGGACTACCGCCGTTGCAAGCGAGACTGGAACAATCCACAGCGCGCGTGCGAGTTTCACCGTGGTCGCGATGGCCAGCGCTACAGCTCCATATTTGGCTGCTGCTCCTACAACCGAACTGGTGTCGTGAATGGCCAGCGCGGCCCACAGCCCAAACTGTGACTGCGTCAAGTTCAGCGCCGTGCCGATGGAAGGAAAAATCAGCAGCGCCACGGAATTTAGCACAAAAACCGTCCCTAGAGCGATGGCCATCTCTTCGTCGCTAGCCTGCGTGATGGGTCCGACGGCGGCAATGGCGCTGCCACCGCAAATTGCGGTGCCGGTGGAAATCAGAAACGCGGGGACGCGTTGCACGCTGAACAGGGCACCCAAACCCATGCCGGCAAGCATCGCGAAGCTGATGCCCAGCATGGTGTAAACGAAACCGCTACGCCCGGCCTGAACCACCTGATGCAGGTTCATTCCGAACCCGAGTCCTACCACGGAGCCTTGTAAGAGGTATTTGGAGACCTTCTTCGCCTCCGCGCCATAAGGATGGGGCAGGGTCAGACCAAAGATCAGTCCGAGCGCCAGAGCAACCGGCGGCGACACGAAGCCGCTAGCACTCACCAGCAGACACAGAATGAAAATGATGCGAGGAAGCATACGAAGAGTCCGGCGCAAATGGGGATCATTCGCAGGAATCACAAGACGCGATTCCTGAGCCCAACTCGCGGAACGGACTAGGCTGCCTGCCGGAAGGATGCGATGGCTTCCGCCTCGGAGTTGTATACATCGAAAACTGTGAGCAACTTGGTGACTTGCAGCAGATCACCTACGCGTTGGGTCAGGCTTGTTAACTTGATCGTGCCGCCGGCATTTTGCGCGGTCGTGCGCAGCGCCACCAACGTCCCGAGTCCGCCAGAATCGATGTAGCTGATCTCGCCCAGATTAAGGACGATGCGATTGTTCTCTGTTACGGCTTTCTTGACAGTCTCACGCAACAGCGAAGACTCTTCGCCAAACACGATCCGGCCGGTACAATCCACGATCAAGATTCCATCTTTCGTTTTAGTTGATAGCTTTAATTGCATGGTAACTCTCTCCTTGTCGTTCCTCGGGAACCGGCCGTTCCGGCGCGCCGAGTGGACGCACCAGAGTATCGCTTGCCGTTCCGTTTTAGCAAGCTTGCAGGACAAGCGAACGGCAAGCCGATCCTGCCAGCATCACGTATAATCGTGTCTTCCGGCTCATGAGCTACACCGTCCTGGCGCGAAAATATCGTCCCCAAAGATTCTCCGATGTTATCGGACAGGAGCACGTTACTCGTACTTTGCAGAACGCGCTCGAGCAAGGCCGCACGGCGCACGGCTACATTTTCAGCGGGCACCGAGGCATCGGAAAGACCACGGTGGCACGGATTCTGGCGGCGGCGTTGAATTGCAGGGCGTCTGACAAGCCGGTGGCGGAGCCCTGCGGCGTGTGCGAATCTTGCACTGAGATTCGTGCCGGGAACGCGGTCGACGTCATTGAGATCGACGCAGCCACCAACCGCGGGATCGACGAGATCCGCGAACTGCGGGAGGCGGCACGCTACCGGCCGGCGCGAGATCGCTTCAAGATATACATCCTCGATGAAGCTCACCAGATTACCGACGCTGCTTTTAATGCGCTGCTCAAGACTTTGGAAGAGCCGCCGGATCATATTGTTTTTATGCTGGCCACCACGCAGCCGGAGGACATTCCACAGACGATTCGCTCGCGCTGCCAGCATTTTAGTTTCCGGGCGGTGAAGTTTGATGCCATCGTCTGCCAACTGCGCGATCTTGTGGGGCGCGAGAAGATTGAAGCGGATGATGATGCTCTTGCGCTGCTGGCTGAGGCTGGCGACGGGTCCATGCGGGACGCGCTGTCGATTCTCGATCAGGCGATTGCATCTTCCAGCGGACGAATCACGGCGGATTCGGTGCGCAATCTGGTGGGCGCGGCCCCGGCGCACGTCCTCGAAGAGGTGATGCAGGCAATCGCTCGCAGCGCCAGTGAAGATGTGTTGCGGCAGGTCGACCACCTCATCAGCGAAGGCCACAGCCCTACGCACTTCGCGCGGCAGATGGTGCGCTTTCTGCGGAATGCCACGGTTGCGAAGATTGCGGGGAAGAATTCTTCCCTGCTGCAGATTTCTAGTGAGGAGCGCGAACGCGTGGAGCGGGTCGCGGCCTTGTTTGGCGAGGAAGATCTGACGCGTCATCTGCAGATCATGCTTCGAACGCACAGTGAACTGGGGTACAAGCAGGAGCAGCGTTTTCACCTGGAGTTAGGGCTGCTCAAGATGGCGCATGCGCAGCGGCTATTACCCATCGAACAGCTCCTCAGCGACGTTGCCGCTTCTTCGAATGCTTCGGGGGCTGGAGCAAGCGCGTTTAGAACTCCCGCCCGCCCTTCGATTGTGGCTTCGAGCGCCGAGCGGCGCACGGAAACTGTCTCGGCAGCCCGTCCCAGTCAGGTTTCTCCGTTCGCGGCCGACTCCGCGCGCAAGGGCAACCCACGGCAGGAGACTTCAATGGATGCGGTTTCTGCGGGTGCGTCGCGGGTATTCGGAAGCGCAACATCGCCTGCACCCGTAGTCATGGGGGCTGCCGCGCCTGCAAGTCTTGGCCAAAATGCGCCTGAACCGCAGATCAGTTTGCGCGCGGAGGCCGAGCCGGAGCAAACAAGTTTAGCTCCAGAAACGAAGGCAGAACAATCCGAGGGAGGCACATCAATCCAGAAAGTGCAGAACGCAGTGCTGCAGGCACTCTGCGATGGCAATCAGCGCATTCTGGTCTCGATGCTGGAAGCGGGCCAATGGGCCGTCGAAGGCAACGAGCTCGTGATTAAAGTGGCGGAGTCGCAAATTGTGGTTGATATGTCGTTGGGAGCCGAGGGAAGGCGGTTGGCCATCGCCTCGGCCAGCGGGGTTTTGGGACGGGCGGTCAAGTTGAAGATCGTTCCCGGCGCGGCTGTGGCGACGTCGGAAAAGCGCAACGGAACATCAAAATCCAATGGGGTGCCTTCCGGAGTTGGTGGCCGGGGCCGCGCGGAGCAGGATCCCATCGTCCGGCGGTTGCAAGAGAAGTTTGGCGCGCAGATTCGCACAGTGATTGATTACAAGGAGAAGCGGTAGGTAAGCGAGCGTCCGGCTTCCGCCCTCCGGAGTTCGCTCCGCAGGCCGAGCGCCGGGAGCCGGGAGCCGAGGTTCTATGGGTGGATTCAATCTGCAAGAACTGATGTCGAAAGCGAAGTCGCAGTACGAGAGCCTGCAGAAGAAAATGCAGGAGACGGTGGTGGAGGCCTCGTCGGGCGGAGGTACGGTTACCGCAAGAATGGACGGGCGGAAGCAACTGCTTAGTATCCGCATCGACCCGGAAGCGGTGAAGTCCGGCGATGTAGAGATGCTGCAGGATTTGATTTTGGCTGCGATAAATGAAGCCTCCCGTAAAGTGGATGGGGCAATGCAATCGACAGTGGGCGGAATGCTGGGAGGATTGGGCATCGGCGGGCTGTAAAAAAGATCGAGGAATTGATGATCGGGTGATTTCGCCCAATTCTCCAGATTTTGATTTTCAGATCACCCGATGACCCGATCGCGAGATCACTCAATTTTTATGTCTAAATTTGCCGAGCCGATGTCGCGGCTGATTGATGAATTGAAGAAGCTGCCGGGCGTGGGCACGAAGAGTGCACAGCGGCTGGCGTTCTATATTCTGCGCGCGAGCGATGAAGACGCCGAGGCCCTAGCCGCGGCGGTGCGCGATGTGAAGGCCAGCCTGCGGCTGTGCTCCGTTTGCAACAACATCACCGATGTGGATCCCTGTGTTTATTGCACCAGCGCGACACGCAATCAGCGATTGGTGTGTGTGGTCGAGGAACCGACGAATATCGCAGCCATCGAAAAAACGAAGCATTTCAATGGCGTTTACCATGTGCTGCATGGATCGCTTTCGCCGCTCCACGGCGTGGGGCCGGAGCAGTTGCGCATCGCGAATCTGATTGCGCGGGTCGATGCCGGGAATGTAGAGGAAGTGATCGTCGCCACCAATCCTACGGTCGAAGGCGAAGCCACTTCCGCATACTTGTCGCAGCAACTCAAGCGCGCTGGAGTGAAGGTGACGCGGATCGCGATGGGCATCCCGGTGGGCAGTGACATTGAGTACACCGACGAGATCACCATGCTCAAGGCGATGGAAGGGCGGCGGGAGTTGTGAAGAAGAGCCTCTAGCTTCTGACTGCCAGTTACTCGCACTATGCCGTCAGGTCGGGCTCTAGGAATACGTTAGGTTCTCCTTCGGCAGAGGCGAGGCCTTCGGGGAGGGTACCGCGGTTGTATTCGGCCATGCGGTTTTTCCACTTGAGGAAATCGGTGATGCTTTGCGGTTCGACGCGTACCTCCACGCGGCGCAGGCTGGCGAGCAGCAGATTCATTTCATAGCGGAAACCGTCGGCGGTGCGGAGATTCTTCGCCGAGGGATGCCTGGTTTCGATTCTTCCGCGACAGTATTCCAGCAGTCCCCAGCCTTCGGGGAGTTCTTCGCAACCGACGAGTTCAGCAGGAACCAGATAAAAGCGCTCGCAGCCGACTCCCTGCCCAGGCTTGAGGCGGAAGGGCTTGGCGCGGTCGGCTAGAAAGTCAGAACGCGTAACCTTACATTCGACCAGTACGGAATGGCAGGCGCGCTTCCAGCCGATGGCATCCGGCATCTCACCGCTGACGCAGGCTTGCTCGGAGAGGATGACTCCGCAGCGGTAGTGGCGCAGCCAGTGGACGGCTTTTTCGACTAGTTGGGCGTGGGTCATAGCTATCCTTAGTTTTAGCTGTTCGACGCGGATTCTGGAAAGTGGCTGGGAAGCTACCGTCAGCGTAGTGAACTTTCCTCTGTCAACAAAACTCAGTAAAGCATTGAAACACGGAGAACACAGAGGAGCACGGGGTAGATCTCAGCCAAGATTCCAGCCAGCGGGAGGCACCGTCACATGGCCGGGGCACGGGTTCTGATTGAGGGAGTTTTCATGGAGGTGACCACGACGGGCCGGTGCAAAACAATCTCCAGTAGATGGCGCTCGGCGGCGATGGTTTGAGCGGAGCGTGCGAGGGGCGAATAGCCTTCGGCGGCGATCATCAAAGCTTCTTTCCCTCTTGTTGTACCGTGACTATTTTCAACCTGAATGCGGTGAATACGGCCGTCGTGGGCGGCGTCCAGGGCGTTGGTCAGGCGAAGGACCGCGGCCAGTTGGATCGTGGCTTTCTGCTCGTTGGGAAGTAGATCGCGGAGGGCTTTGTGCCTTCTGGTGGGCAGGACTCCGCGGTGGAAGCGAGCGACGATGGCGGCACGCTGCAGATCGGCAGGCTTCCAGCCTAGAGGGTTGCCATGGGCGCGGATCAGATCGAAGGAAGCCTTGTGATGTCCCTTTTGGCCTTCTGACTTGCCTACGTCGTGCAGGAGGGCGGCGGCGAGCAGGCTGGAGCGGGCGGAGGCGGCGTCGACGGAAGGTTGCCATCCCCAATGAAGCAGACCGTCATAGAGTTGAAGGGCCAGGCTGGCGACACGCTCGGAATGGGGGAAATCGGGATCGAGGGCGTTCGCCCAGAGCTTCATGCGGCGGGTGGCAAGCAGTTGGATTTGTTTCCCTTGCGGCAGCGCGGCGCGCCAAACAGGCCATAGAGAATTACGGCCGACCATTTTGGCGCGGTAGTGGTCGATGCGCCTGGTGCGCTCGGAGCGGATTCGATGGTGCCAGCGGAGGCGCGAATCGGAATCCGGAAAAACTTGGCACGACACGGCCGTGGACCAGAGCACGTCGAGGTCATGAACTTCGCCGAGCAGGTCCTGAATTTCCTTGAGGTCATTGCTCCAGGCCTTGTGCTCGACCGGGAGAAAGTTTTCCACGATGTAGCGGAAGCGTTTGATGCCGATACGGAGGCTGTGGAAAGCGACCTGGGAGCGGTTGCGCAGCGCCCGAATATGGAGTTCGTGGGCGGCGGTCCAGCGCTCCAGTGCGAGATGTTTGAAAAGCGCGCTGCCCAGGCGGATGCGCGTGGCCCGGGCGGGAAGAGACTTGCTCCACTGGCGCCACTGTTTGCGATCGAATTCTTCGAGAGCGGCTTGCGCTTCATGCTGTTGTTCGTCTTCGCGATGGCGCAGGATTTGGAGAAGAGCGTACGCGGCGGGATCAGGCGGGGTATGGTTCTGGTCTTCGCTCTGATCTTCGATGTTGCTTTGATCTTCGTCTTGGGCTTCGGAGACTACGGCTTTGTCGTTCCCCGAATCCTGGCCCGATGACGGCGTCGCGGGCGAGAGGCTACCCTGAGCTGGCCGAAGCGGAGCTTGCTCCGCGCTCAATTTTTCGACCCATTCCATCATTACGTGGACGTCGCGGAGAGCGCCGAGGCGCTGAAAGAGACGCTTGCCGGCTTTCTTCATGGCCTTCCAGTCGGGATCGGGATCGAGGGCCATCAAGCCATCGGCCAAGGATCGGCAGCGGCGCAGGGAGACACGCAGATCGTGAACTGGGTCGGGGCCGAAATCGGCGGAGACATGCTCGCACTCCTCCAGAACCCGCAACATCCAGTAGCGAAGGCCGGTCACTTTCTTGGGCCGCTTTGTGGGAGTGGTCAAAGGGGGCACGGGAGTTCCGGACGACGTTGATATCACCATTTTCGCCGGAGACGGACTCGAACGCCAGTGCCACAGGTTGTCCCAACTCGTTCACCGCAAAGGGACAAAGAGAGCCGCCAGCAAAGCGTCCTCTTGGCCATTTTCCAGACGAATTCCGTTACCTCCGTAATGTGCGGTGACTTACCCGCTGGATTTAACCTTCTACTTGCAGAGTGTAGTTCGAGGAGTGCCTTATCACGAACGCAAGTACATTTCATGCCAATCGGGCGGCATCGGCGCGCGCGTTTGTCCACAGTCTGAACATCCTGATCAAGTACGCGCGGATGTACGGCTACGAACATAAGCGCACGGAAGCGCAATTCGAAGTCACCTGGAATGAACTGCAGCAGGGTCTCCCGGCTGCCGGGGATGGCGGCTTTCTGCTGGGAGTTTCGGATAACAAGTTGTTGCTGGACGGTGTGCCGCTGGAAACCGGACAAACCGAACGTAGCTTTGGACAGCTTCTAACGACCGCCGGGTTAGCCAGCCTGCACTTCTCCAAAGACGTTACCATCGAAGATTTTACCAGCCTGGTGCGCGCCTTCACGGTGGCTGGGTCAAAGGCTCAAGACGTATCGAAGCAGATCAAGGAAGCGCTCAATAGCGGAAGCAAACAAAGCACAATCAAGATTAATGAGGTGAAATTTGTAGCGGCCGATCCGCTTACCGGCGACATCAGCGTGGCGGCGCAGATTGCTGCACAGACGTTGGGACCGGAATTCAAGCAATGGTTGAACGATCCACAGAAGTTGCTGCAGCTGATTGCAGCGGCGGAGGGCGCAAACGCGGGCGCCGGCCAAGGACAGAGTGGCGGAACGGCAGTTCCTTTCGGAAGTGTTCCAAGCATGCCTGGGCACTGGGTGGCCGGGCCGGCACCGGGCCCGGGAACAGGGACAGGTACGGGAACGGCTCCAGCATGGGAGGGTGGAGTGGTTCCGCTGCAAGAAGCCGAGGTGGTTCAGGCGATACGGCTGTTGACACGATTCGGGCAGGTACAGGGTGATCCGAGCGCTAGCCCAGAGGTTCTGCAGAAAGAACTGACCGCGACGGACCCGAACACGCGATTGAACCTGCAGCAATTGCTGGGCACGCTCGCAGCCAAAGCGACGACCGAACAGGAAGAAGATACGCCGCTGTTGATGAAGGCGGCCGAGCACATGGCGATCCGCTTCGCACTCGACCGTTATTCGAAGGGCGAAGTGAAGGTAAACGCTGTGCACCAGATGATGGAGCACATGAGCCGGCAGATGGACTCACTCCGGCAGATTCTGAAGTTGCAAGAAGAAAAGATGAACAAGGCCGGGATCCTGGTGGAGTCGCACGCCGACATCCTGGACCGGATGTTCTGGGCGGAAGTGCCGGAATCGGGGAAAAAGACGGTTCTGCTTTCCCACGAGGCCCCGTGCGTTCCACCGCGCAATGTACGGCAGTTCGTGGAGCTGCTTCTCGATCGTGACGAGAAGGAACCATCGGCCGAGATTCTGAATAATTATTCTGGTTGCCTGAGCGCCAAGGAAGCGGACTCGCGCCGCAAGACCGCGATCGGATTGAGCCAGCTCGCCGATCTGTACGCGAGGCTGGGCGGTGAAGCGATGGGCGGGGCGATCCGCAAAGTTACAGAGCAACTTTGTGTGGAGAAGGATCCTGAACTGCAGAGCTTGCTAAGCGCGGCTTTCGTGCGCCTTAGTCAGGAAGCCAGCGAAGCCAAGAACTACCAGGCGTTGAACGAAGTGTGCTCCGGAATGGAGATGCTGCTGCAGCAGCGCCCGGTGATGGTGAATGACTTGCGGCCGCGGGTGGGGGTGGAAAACCGGATTCCGGAGTTTATTGAAGAGGCATTAAACCTTGATCCGATTCCGGCGGAGTTGCTCACGGTATTGCGGCGAACCTGTCAATCGGGGGCGGAACATCTGGCCGACCGGTTCTTCCGCTGCATGAGGCGGGACGAATGCGACCGCATGGTGGAACTGGTCAAGGAGATGGGATCTCCGGCTCTCGCGCAGTTGCGGGAAATTTTGCGTACGGGACAATCGCGACAGGCGTCGGCAGTGGTGGGTTTGTTGAGCCGGCTGGATGTGGGTACGTTGCTGGAGCTGTTGCCCGCGCGCCTGCCGGAGTGGAACCGCTTCTACCATGACATTGTGGTTCGTCAGGTCGCTTACGGCGCTGCTCCGGACCGTGGACGAACCCTGCTGGAGCTAGCAGAAGTCTTGGATGCAGTGGTTCTGCCGGAAGCGATCGATGAAATCGGAATGAGTGGCGATATCAGCGCGGCGCCACCTCTGGTAGCGATGGCAAAGCCAGGTGAAGCTGCGTCGCGGCCGTCGTTTGTGCAGCTGAAGGCTATCGAGTCGCTGGGAAGACTGCGGGATCCTGATGCGGTACCGCTGCTACGCGAGATTATCGAGACCAAGAAAACATTTGGCTGGGTTCATCATCGTGAACTTAGAATTGCTGCTGCGCAATCTTTGTCCAAAACCGATCCACGGTACAGCGCCCAGATTCTTTCCGACAGCGGGATTGAGCCGGCGGAGCTGGCGATTGCACCGCTTGACACGGCTCCAGCGTGCCCGTGGGTCCGGCAACGGCGCTACGAGCGGATGGTGCTGGCGCGCACACTTGGTGCGACGATTGGGAGTTCCTGGGGAAAATCGAGAATTCTGATTCGTGAGTTGAGCCTGGGCGGTGGGATGGGCACGAAAGAAGATAATCTGCGAATCGGCAGCGAAGCTGATCTGGAGATTTCGCTCGGCATGCGGTCGAAGATCAAAGCCCATGTGCTGCTACGGCGTGCACGCGTGAATGAAGTGGGCTTCGAGATCGTGAATACCGACCTGGAAAGCCGCTACCGACTGCGCCGGCTGCTGGTGGACGCGCTAAGTCATGTTCCGCAGAAGAAGGATCAGGAGTGGACCGGGGAGCGGAAGGTCTAGAGGATCATCCTCCAATCACTTGGTTGAAACATAAAGCCTCCGCTAGCAGCGGAGGCTTCTTTACTTCCACACAGATTGATCGAAATATCTACTTTACCTTGGCGAAGATGATGACCAGGGTGTAGAGAGCGAGTGACTCAATCAGAGCCAAGCCCAGAATTAATGCCAGCTGAATGCCGGGACGAGCGGCTGGATTGCGGGCCAGACTCTCGGCGGCAGAGGCGGTCGCCTTGCCCTGCGCCAGAGCGCAGATGCCGGAGGCAAAAGCCATGGAGAATCCGGCGGCGATTGCGACCCAGTTGACTCCGCTCTCAGCTCCGCCCTGTGCGAAGGCGGGGACGGCGAATGACAGTACGGAAAGTGCCAGGAACAACTTGCTTAGCTTACTCATTGTGTTTCTCCTCGTATCAAATACCGCCAGTGGGTGGTTGACGCCATACCTTGCAGACGCCCTCACGCTGAACGGCTACATCTTCCAACACAAATTCAAAATCTAACCTCTAGTGTTCTTCCGAGACCGCGCCCTGCAGGTACACAGTGGTCAGCAGAATGAAAATATACGTCTGCAACAACGACACGCCGATGTGCAATCCCAGGAAAATAATGGGAACGCCGATGGGCACCAGCGAAAAGAAAACCAACGTGACCATGTCGCCGGCGAACATGTTGGCGAACAGACGGATCGTGAGGGAAAGGACGCGCGCCAAATGGCTGATGAGTTCGATGGGAACCATCAGTGGCGCTAAGGCTGGCATGGGGCCGGCGAAGTGTTTGAGGTAGCCGATCCCAGCGTGTTTGAATCCTTGAGCCTGGTAGTACACAAAGGCGCAAATCGCGCAGCCCAGGGGAACGATGGGCACGGCGGTTGGCGACTCGAAGCCCGGAATCACGCCGATCAGATTGCAGAACAGAATGAAAAAGAGGAGGGCGGCAAGAAATGGTGTGTAGCCCTCGCTGTGGTGGCCGATGATCTCGTCGCTCTGGCCTTGGATGAATCCTTCAACGCCCTCGAAAGCGTGCTGCAGGGCTCCGGGACGATCCACAGAAAGCCGCGACCGGACCATGAGGAACATGATGAGAAGAAATGCGAAGACGAGAAGTTCCATCGCGAACGAGTTCGAAATAGGGGCCGTTGGATGTATGGGCGGGAGGTGAACGCCTTGCAGCAGCGACGTGACTGGGCCGGATAACAGGCGATTCAATAGTGCGGTGAACCAGAGTTGTTCGGGCATAAAGATGCTTCTAGCAGCTAGCTCCTAGCTTTTTTCTGTACTCGGTGCGGCCCCTTGCTAAAGGCCACGAGACAATGCTGCATACAACTCGTAAACCGCTTCGCAGCCGATGGCGGCGACGGGCAAAAATAAGCCCGCAAGAAGCCCATTCAGGCTCGCGGGTGAAACAGTCAATATAACATAGGCGCCAACGGCCATCAAAAGATAACGGACCAGAAATCGAAATACGATCCCACTTCCGGATTGCGATGTGGCTGCTCCAGTGGCGCGATCGACGAAGCCCGCGATTACGCGCTTCAGCCAGTGGAAATTAATGTAGGCGATGGCACATCCGCAAGCGAAGCCTATCGCCGGGCGTACGCCGAACTTCCACCAAGCGGCGGCGATTAGAAATGGAGCGAGCATGGCCATGAAGCTGCGGATGCGATGGAGCGCACCGGAATAAAAGTGTTCGGCCGCTTCGGTGCTTGCGGCGTTCACTTCGGGTTGGGCCGAATCAGGCATAGGCGCGCCAACAAACATTCCCGAGAATCTTCATTCAGCAATCATGGTAAGCGATCGGGGGTTCAGCGGGGGCGACAACTTCACTCCGAAGAGCGAATTACTTCGTGTCGCGCATAACGGTGCGAATCAGTTCAACGAACCC
Source organism: uncultured Acidobacteriaceae bacterium (assembly GCA_963760855.1). Taxonomy (GTDB): domain Bacteria; phylum Acidobacteriota; class Terriglobia; order Terriglobales; family Acidobacteriaceae; genus Sulfotelmatobacter. The sequence continues at coordinate 449,346 of CAVXFD010000014.1, forward strand.
GGCGGCTATGCCTATGAGGATGCCAGCGAGATAGAGCCACGTGGTGTGTAGCCAGCGGTCGAGAGCCGCGCCGAGTAACCATCCCACGACGAGGGCTGCCGGCAGGATAAACGCCAGTTGGCTATAGCGGCTGACCTGAACCCAGAAGTTCTCTTTCCGGCCGGAGTCTTCTGGGCGAGGCGTAGGGTCAGAGGGAGACACGGGCATCGGTGTTCGTCCGCAATTCGCGAATTAGTGGACAAGCCTGGCTACCGGGTTCTGCGCAATCAACAATGACCAGTTCACAAGGTTGATGAAGCGGTCCGGCATGATTCCGACAAAGACTGTGGCGAATGCGGTCACGCCGAGCGCGGCACGCATGGTCCAACTGACGGGCAAACGGCCCAGTTCCTCCGATTTGCCCATGAACATGGCATTGGCCATCTTCAAGTAATAGTAGAGGCCGAAGACGGAATAGAGCACGCCCAGAGACGCCAGCGCGTAGTGCCCGGTTTCGATCAGGCTCAGGAAGATAAAATACTTGCCCCAGAAGCCGGCCAGCGGCGGGATGCCGGCGAGAGATAACAGGAAGATCAGCATGAGGACGGCTTCGACGGGGGCGCGGGAGTAGAGCCCATTGAGATCGTCGAGTTCGTCTCCGATGATGTTGCGGTGGCGCAGCGAGGCAATCACGCCGAAGGCGCCGAGGTTCATGAAGGTGTAGACCAGAAGGTAAATCAGGATGCCTTTGATGCCGTCCGGGCTGAGTTGAGTCGAGGTCCCGGCGATCAGGCCAAGCAGCATGTAACCGACGTGGGCGATGGAGGAGTACGCCAGCAGACGTTTTGTATTGGTCTGAGTGAGGGCGGCAAAATTCGCACCCGTCATGGTAGCGATAGAAACGAATACGAAGAGCGAAACGTAGATTGGCCGCATCGCCGCCAGACCCAACACAACATTGGGATAGGTTGGGTAGGTCGCACCCATGATCCGCAAAAGCATGGCCCATCCCGCGGCTTTCACGGCAACGGACATAAAACCGGTGATGCTCGTAGGCGCGCCTTCGTAGGCGTCCGGCGCCCACTGGTGAAACGGAACGGCGGCAATCTTGAACAACAAGCCAGTGACCGTGGTCAGCAAGGCCACGATCGCGATGGGATTGTGAGGATCTTTGGCGAGAATCATCGCTAGGCGCTTGCCGATGTCGCCGAGATTCGTGCTACCGGTGAGTCCGTAGAGCAGCGACAAACCGTAAGCAAAAATTCCGGAGGAAAACGCTCCGAGCAACAGATACTTCAGGGCGGCCTCGTTGGAGCGGCGATCGCGGCGCAGGAAACCCACGAGAACGTAGGTGGAAATCGCCATCAACTCCAGGCCGATGAAGATGAGCACGATGTTGAAGCCCGCCGCCATGCACATCATGCCTACGACCGAGAGCAACATCAGGGCATAGTATTCGCCGTGATTCTCGTGCTCGGTCTTCATGTAACGAACCGAGATGAGAATCGAAACGGCTGTGGCCGCCAGGAATAAATAGAAGAAATAAAGAGCGCAGCGGTCGACGAGGATCGCGTCCATCATCCCAAGCGAACCCATGGACACTGTGCGATTCGTCTGCATCCAGTGCTGAATGGTCCACACGCCCCGTGCGGCAAACAGTACACCCACGAAAGCCAGAAGAGCATTCACCCATTTCTCTTCCGCAGGCAGCATCAGGTCGATCAGCAGGATGCCAAGAGCGAACACGGTAAGCAGAGTAATGGGCAGGGCCAGCAGGTAATCGCTCGGAGTGAATTGGGAAAGGACGCCCACTAGTTCTTCCCTTTCGTCGATGGCAAGTTAGCCAAAGCAACTGTAGGCGGTGTCTTCTGATGCTGAATGGCGGCATTCACTGGGCGGTCAGGTTGAGGAGTGCGCACGTTCAGCACGATCTGATTCACCGGTTGCTCAAGAATCTGGAAAAACGGTTTGGGATAGAGGCCGATCCAGAAAGCCATGATGAGAAGGGGAACGAAGGTCAGCACCTCGCGCGGCGTGAGGTCGTGCAACTTTTCGTTCTTCGGATTTGTGACCGTACCGAAGAAGACGCGCTGGTAGAGCCATAACAGATATGCCGCCGCCAGAACCACTCCGGGCACGGCCCATGCGCCCCAGCGCCAGTTTTCCATGAATGTGCCCTGCAGGATGGTGAACTCGCCGACGAAACCGTTGAGCAGCGGCAAGCCCATCGATGAAAGGAACATGATCATTGTGATCGTGGCGTAGACAGGCATCACGTTCGAGATGCCGCCGTATTCGGCGATCTCGCGGGTGTGCCGACGTTCATAGAGAATGCCAACAATCAAGAAGAGCGCGCCGGTGGAGATGCCGTGATTAATTTGCTGCAAGACTGAGCCACTCAGGCCCGCGGAATTCAGTGCGAAGATGCCGAGCGTGCAGAAGCCGAGGTGGCTGACTGAAGAGTATGCCACCAGCTTTTTCATATCCTTCTGCATGAGCGAAACCAGAGCGCCGTAGATGATGGCGATGATGGAGAGGGTGATCATCCAGCCCCGGACTTTGGTGTGCATCAGCACGTCAGGAAAGAACGGCAGCGAGAAGCGGATGAAGCCGTAGGTTCCCATCTTCAGCAGAACGCCGGCCAGAATGACCGAGCCCGCCGTTGGGGCTTCCACATGCGCGTCAGGCAGCCAGGTGTGGAATGGGAACATTGGGACTTTGATGGCGAAGGCGAAGAAGAAAGCGAAGAACAGCAGCGTGGCGATGGTGGGACCGTAGGCCGGGTCGGAATAGATCTTCGGCGCGGTCTGGTACAAAGCGGTGAGACTGAAGGTATAGATTCCAGTCAGAGCATGGTGGTGGAAATACAGAAACAGAATGCCTAGCAGCATCAGGACTGAGCCGGCGAGCGTATAGAGGAAGAATTTTATGGCGGCGTAGAGTTTGCGCGGGCCACCCCAAATGCCGATCAGCAGGTACATGGGGACGAGCATGGCTTCCCAGAAGACAAAAAATAGGAAGAAATCGAGCGCCATGAAGACGCCGAGCATGCCGGTCTGAAGAATCAGGAACCAGACGTAGTATTCCTTGACGCGGTTCTCGATGGCGGTCCAGGAAGACAGGATCGAGATCCAGCCCAGCAGCGTTGTGAGCATGATGAGCAGGAAGGAGATGCCGTCGATGCCGATCACGTAGCCCGCGCCGATGGAGGGGATCCAGTTGTTGGGGACGCCTTCGATGAATTTGAAGCCAGGCTGGAAGCGCTGTGCCCAGAACATGGGAACCAGCGGCAGCGAGATCAGGAAGCCGCCGAGCGAGAAAAAGTTTGCGATCCAGCGGACGGCGTCTTTGTTCTCCTTGGGAACAAACAGGAGCACGAAGGCGCCCAGGAGCGGCGTGAAGAGAATGATGGACAGTATGTGGTTTTGCATGAAAAGCTCTTAGCCTTTAGCTCTTAGCTTTTAGCTCAAATCTCTTCGCCGTTGGTTTCAAGCTAAGAGCTAAGAGCCAACAGCTAATAGCTTTCTTCAGTGGTACACGTAATAGAAAACGAAACCTACCAATCCCGCGGTCATGACGAGCGCGTACCACTGGACCAAACCCCATTCCAACAACCGCGCGGGGTAAGAAAGCATGCGCGCCACAATCGCTGGACCGTTGACGCCGATGCCGTCGATGATCCATCTATCCCACCAACTGGAAACTGTCGCGGTGAGACGAGTGATCCATCCTGCGGCGTTGACTGCGCCGTCGATGACATGCGTATCGAACCACGAGGACGATTCGCCAAGTCCCATCACGCCGAGGCGGACGTTTCCTAGCTTGCGGCGGCCGGTGAAGACGTAGTCGTAGCCTTCGTCTACATAATATTTGTGGAGCAGTACGTCGTAGACGGGCGGCGCGGCAGCGGCAATGGGCTCGGTGTAACCCTTGTCGGCGTTGTGATAGCTTCGCCGGGCCATGCCCCATCCAAGTCCCGCGGCGCCCAGAGACAGCGCCATCAGCAGCCATTCCGTGCGGGTGTTTTTTTCTTCTTCGACACCCTGCACTAGCTGGCTGGTTCGACCTTGTTCCTGCAAAACTCGCGCCTCCGACTGGAAAACCGGTTCGAGGAAAGCCGTGAACCGGTCAGATCCACCAAGGCTGTGCGGCCAGCCCAAGAATCCGGCGAAGACTGCGCAGAGAGCAAGCGCGACGAGCGGAGCGGTCATCGATATGGGCGATTCGTGAATATGGTGTTCCACCTCGTGGCTCATGCGCGGACGGCCATGAAAAGTCAGATACATCAGGCGGAACATGTAGAACGCCGTCATGAATGCGGTGAGATAACCTACGCCCCAGAGAACGCGATAGGCGCCGCCTTCGCGCGACCAGGTTTCCCAGAGAATCGCGTCCTTCGAGAAAAATCCGGCGAAGGGGAAGATGCCAGCGATGGCTAGCGTAGCAATGAACATGGTGCGATGCGTGATGGGAATGCGATGGCCGAGATCGCCCATGTTGCGCATGTCCTGCTCGCCGCTCATCGAGTGGATTACCGAGCCTGCGCCTAGGAAGAGCAGCGCCTTGAAGAACGCATGCGTGAATACGTGAAAGACACCGGCGGCAAAGGCGCCCACGCCGAGCGCGAGAAACATGTATCCCAGCTGCGAGATTGTCGAGTACGCAAGGACGCGCTTGATGTCGTTTTGTACCAGGCCGATGGATGCCGCGAAGATCGCCGTGAGCGCTCCGACGATGGCGACCGTCTTCATCGACGTTGGCGCGAGCACGAACAGCGCATTGGAACGCGCGACCATGTAGACGCCAGCCGTGACCATGGTCGCGGCATGGATGAGTGCGGAAACGGGCGTGGGACCTTCCATGGCGTCGGGCAGCCAGACGTAGAGCGGAAGTTGGGCTGACTTGCCGCAGGCTCCGACAAACAGGAGCAACGTGGCTGCGGTGATGATGGGATCGCCGATGATAAAGCGTCCGCTATGTGCGAGGTACGTGACGTCGGTGAAGCGCAGCGAACCGAAGTACCAGGCGATGAAAAACATCCCAAGAAGGAATCCGGCATCGCCGATGCGGTTGACGATGAATGCCTTGGCAGCAGCGTCGCTGGCGGACTTGCGGTGGAAGTAAAAACCGATCAGAAGATACGAACACAGACCGACGCCTTCCCAGCCCACGAACAGCAGCACATAGTTGTTGGCCAGAATCAACGTCAGCATGGAGAACATGAAGAGGTTGAGGTATCCGAAGAAGCGGTAGTAGCCGCCTTCATGCGCCATGTATCCGATGGAGTAGATGTGGATCAGCATGCCGACGCCGGTTACGAAGAGCAGCCAGATGCTGGAGAGGGGATCGAGCAAGAAACCGGCATCCGCCTGGAACGGGGCCGGAGAGCCGTCATGGGTGGTGTAGTTCAGATGGCCGGTGTCCGTACCGAGCCAGGTGTAGAGGATCGTCTGATAAGGCTGATGGTAGTTTTCCGGCGTGGACGACCAAGCGGAATACTGCCGGACCGCGCCGCACGCCATGATGAATGCGAGCACGATGGTGCCCGACGCAAACGGCGCTGACCGTAGCCTTCTGCAGCTTGCGGCCGAAGAAGAACATGACGGTGGCACCGAGAGCGGGCAGCAGCGGGATCAGCCAGATGTATTTTAGAAATAGCATTCAGCTCTCGAAATCAGCTTTTAGCTTCTGGCTCCAAGCTAGACTTCAACCCAAAAGAGTTGAGCCAAGGCCTAGCAACTAGAAGCGTCCTTATTACCACTTCAGCAAATTCACTTCGTCGATGTTCACTGTCTCCTTATTGCGGAAGAACGCTATTAGAATGCCGAGGCCGACTGCGGCTTCCGCCGCGGCGTCGGTGATTACAAAGATCGCAAAGACCTGGCCATGCAATCCTCCCCACATACGCGAGAAGGCCACCAGATTCAGGTTGACCGCATTCAGAATCAGCTCGATCGACATCAGGACGATGACCACGTTGCGGCGGGTGAGCACGCCGATGACCCCTAACAGGAACAGTGCTGCACCGAGGACCAGATAATGTAGCGTCGTGATGTGGAGCATTGATTCCATAATCTGCCTCAGCGCGCGATCCTCAGGTGCTAAAGCCCGCTTCCTTTTAAGCCCCGAGCGGCTCGGCTGAAGCCGAGCCCTTGCAAAAAACCATAGCTCTTCGGAACCCTAGCTTTTCAAAACCCTTGGGTCTTCACAGCCCGAGCCCTTTCAAAACCCTGGCCGCCGCTAAGCTAGATTCTCTTTTTTGCCATCACTACCGCTCCGATGATCGCTACCAGCAGCAACAGTGAGGCGATCTCGAAGGCGAACATGTATTGTCCGTACAACATCGTTGCGATTTTTTGTGTGTTGTCGTTTTCTACCATCGGCAACGCGTGTTCCGGGAAGATGTCTTTCCCTTTTGTATAGACGGCTATGAATAATCCGCCGAGCGCTGTCGCCGCAATGATTCCTACCACCCACTGGCTATTGAACTGCCGCTCTCTCTGCACGCGGTCAACGCTGACCAGCATGATAACGAACAGGAACAGAACCATAATTCCGCCGGCATAAAGAATGATTTGCACGCCAGCGACAAATGGGGCATAGAGCATCAAGTAAATCGATGCCTGCGCCAGCAGCGTGACAATCAGCGCCAGCGCCGAATGCACCGGATTCTTGCGCGTGATCACCAAGATGCCACCAATGAGCATGATCCCGGAGAGCAAGTAAAAGAAAAATGGTGTGGCTACGGGTACCATAAATATTGCCTATATCCAGCGCCAGAGTGGAACTAAGACCTGTTGCCAGATCTCGGACCGCAGTCCCATCATTCCAGTCAGAGGAGAACGCCCAACCCCGCGGGTAGAAGGACTTTCCATCCCATCCGCATGAGTTGATCAAAGCGATATCGCGGGAACGTGCCACGATACCAGATATAGAGGTACATGAAACCCGCAATTTTCGCGGAGAACCAGAAAATATCCTGCACTCGCACGCTTACTTTCGGAACGAACAGAACCAAGCCGATCAAGCCGAGGACGACACCGAACACGGCGAGGCCGATGGTTTGAATTCGGAAGAGCGGATGCTTCGGCATGCGCACTGTGTTGAAGAAACACATCGCCGCAAGCAAAAGGCATGCCAGCCCGGGGAAGAACGAGAAGGCTCTATCCCAGATAGGACCGCTCAATAGATTTGGAAATGGACGCAGCCATCCGCCAAGCCAGAGCGTGACTGCGATGGAAGAGACCGCGATCATGGCGGTGTATTCCGACAGAAAAAATAACGACCAGCGGAAGCCGCTGTATTCCGTGTGGAAGCCGGCAGTTAATTCGGATTCGGCTTCGGCCAGATCGAAGGGGGCGCGGTTGGTCTCGGCGATCATGGCGACTGCGAAAATGAAAAACCCAATCAAGCCCAGCGGGAAGAACTTGAAGATGAACCACTCGTGCTGCGCCTGCTGCGCCTGGACGATGCCAATCATGCTAAGCGTCCCGGTGCCTTCGGCATTGAGACTGGTCATCAGGATTACCGACACGACGGCTAATCCCATCGCAACTTCATACGAAACCATCTGGGCGCTGGAGCGTAGCGCGCCAATCAGAGGATAGTGTGAATTCGAGGCCCATCCTGCCATCACGATGCCCAGCACGCTCAACGACGAAACGCCGAGCATAAAGAGGATTCCGATATTCATGTCGGTAATGGCGTGTGTGGGACCAAACGGAACCACGGCAAAAACCGTGAAGGCAGCCAGAACAACAATGAATGGCGCGACCCAGAAAATAAAAGTATCCGCCTCGGCGGGCATGATGTCTTCTTTGAGAAGCAGTTTGAGCGAGTCGGCGATGGGCTGCAGCAGGCCGTGCGGACCGACGCGCATGGGCCCAAGGCGCACTTGCATGTGGGCCAAGACCTTGCGCTCCAGCCAGGTCATCAACATCACGGCGATGGCGAGGCCAGTGAAGATCAATAAGATGTACACCAGCACCCAGAACATGTTTCCCGCGGCGCCTGGCGTCTGATCGCTGCTGAGGTAAGATCTGATGTATTCGAGCATCAGCGGTCCACCTCGCCGAGAACGATGTCGAGGGTACCGATGACGGCAATCACGTCGGCCACGAGCTGACCGCGGCACATCAGATCGAGAGCTTGCAGATTTACAAACGATGGCGGACGCACGCGGACGCGATAGGGCTGCGTGGAGCCGTCGCTGACGATGAAGTATCCCAGCTCACCTTTGGGCGCTTCGATGGAGTGATAGACCTCGCCCACAGCTGGCTTCATGACCTTGGGGACTTTGGCAATGATTGGACCTTCGGGAATTCCGCCAATCGCCTGCTCGATGATGCGGACGGATTGCCGCATCTCGGCCATGCGGACCAGATATCGATCGTAAGTATCGCCATTCTGCCCGGTGGGAATCTCGAAATCGAAATTCTTGTAGTTGGCGTAGGGCTGAGCCTTACGCAAGTCCCATTTCACGCCGCTGGCGCGGAGCACAGGGCCGGTGACACCGAGCGCGATGCAATCTTGTCCGGAGATTTTTCCAACATTTTTGGTCCGCTCCAACCAGATGCGGTTGGTGGTGAGCAGTTCCTCGTATTCGTCGATCTTGGGGCGGAAGAAAGCGAGGAAATTCGTAACGTCCTTTTCAAAGCCAGCGTAGGTTTCATACTGCAGGCCTCCTATGCGGAAAGCATGAGTGGTCAGGCGAGCGCCGCAATATTTTTCGAAGATTTTGAGAATCTCTTCGCGGTCGCGGAACGTGTAGAACAGCGGCGTGATGGCACCGATATCGAGGGCGTGCGTGCCTAGCCAGAGCTGGTGACTGGCGAGGCGGTTCAGCTCGGTGAGAATCACGCGCACGTATTGCGCGCGTGGGGGCGCTTCCACATTCAGAAGTTTCTCCACGGTTTCGCAATAGCCGAGGCCGTTGGAGACAGCAGCAACGTAATCCATGCGATCGACGTATGGATTGAACATCGTGTACGTGCGGTTCTCGCCAATCTTTTCGACGCCGCGGTGCAGATAGCCGATCACGCATTCCAGGCCGAGAACTTTTTCTCCGTCGAGGCGAAGAATGACGCGCAGCACGCCGTGGGTGGCGGGATGCTGCGGGCCCATATTAATAACGAGCTCATTGGCATCAAGAAATGGCTTCTCGGGAGTGTCGAGATCGAGATGCGAGAGCGTGTTGGGATCGGTCATTTGCTATTCGCCGAGCTTTTCACTGGCCACTTTCGATGCCCAGGTTGATCTGCACCCACTCGTTGTCCTGCTGCAGAATGCCGTAGTCCTTGCGCAGGGGATGTCCCTTCCAACCATCGGGCAAGAGAATGCGCTTCAGGTCAGGATGCCCGTCAAACTTGATGCCGAACATGTCGAAGACTTCGCGCTCGAGCCAGTTGGCGGTCGGCCAGATCGGCACCGAACTCGGCAGGCTCTCGCCGTCCGCGATTCGAGCGGTCACTCGGATGCGCTCGTTGCGCGCGAAAGAATACAGAACCCAAACGACGTCGAATTGCTTCTCGCGCTTCGGATAATGCACCGCCGTGATGTCGACGCAGTAATCGAACTGCTCCTGGTTGCGCAGGATCTGGAGAATCTCGGGAATCAGTGAGCGATCGACGACCATATAGTTCTGTCCGGCATAGGTTAGCGGCTCGATGCCGGAACCGTACATCCCTTTAAGTTTCGCAATCATGGGCGAATCCCACGGGACAGGAGTGGGTGCGGCGGGCTTGGCTGCCGCCGCCGGTTTCGCGGCTGGAGGCGTAGCGGGCGTGGCGGGAGGTTTGGGAGAAGCTGGCGATGACTGGGATGCTGCGGGTTTCTCTGCTGAGGATTTTTCTGTTGAGGATTTGGGATCGGATTGAACGGAACCGGAAGGAGTCGCTTTCACGCCTCCAGGAACGGCTGGCTTATCCGCCGTCGGCGTATTACTTTCCGGCGGCGGTGTAGAGGGCGAGTTGATTTCGTCCGGCATTAGCGGAGAGGACAGACCTCAGGCGCGCAGGGTATCGCAAGGAACGTTAATTTTTATCAGCTTGAGGATGCGGTGTCAACGACGTGCGTCACAAAAAAGGGCGTTTTCATTTTTTTCTAACGCCGATCTTGCTTGCTAGGCGCGCGATTGCGCTTGGTAGGACTCGATCAAGTCGCGAATGCGCTGCGCATCCGCTTTACGATGCCCGTGACTGGTGATGGGATCGGTGCCGCCAGTGGATTCAATCCGGATCTCCGCCCACAAAACACCGGTGGAGATGTGTACGGAAGCGATCTTCGATATCGCGATGCTTTCGTCGTTGCTGCCAAACAGGCGGGACTTCACGCGACTGACGCGCACGGGACTCACCACCAAGCGAGTCGGAAACAGGAAATTGCCCTGCGTCCAGCGGCTGGCGGTAAAGGTTTGCGCCGCAGGATCAGCGGCGGGCGTGGGCGGAGTTACACCCATTCCAGCGCACCTTTTTGCCAGACCCAGATGTAACCGACGATCAGGATCACGAGGAAGATGAGAATTTCCACGAGCCCGAAAACTCCGAGGGCCTTGAACTTGACGGCCCAGGGAAATAGAAAGATGGTTTCCACGTCGAATACGACGAACAGGATCGCAATGATGTAATAGCGAACGGTGTAGCGGCCGCGGGCATTGTCGATGGGATCGATGCCGCACTCGTAAGGCATCAACTTGGTCTTATTCGGATTGCTCGGACGGACCAGCTTGGCCAAGAGCAACGTGAACGGAAGAAGAATCCCAACCACTGCCATGAAGATGAAGATAGGGACGTAATTTTGCGGCATGAACGCCTCGCGCGGCCGATTCGCTCGCGGAACTACCGAGCGAGTAATCTTACCGCCGATCACGGGCGACTTCAAGAAGAGAGGTTACGGTTCACGCAGGAGTTTTCGACTCTTGCAGCTTGCGATGCTCAAGATACGAGCTTGTTTGTTCCTGCCAGTCATGCATTTTTTCGATATATGCCTCCTCGGAAAACGCTGCCAAAAGACTTTGCGCATCGTTTTCCGAAGGCGGTGACCGTGTACCTCACAACAACCTTGCTGCGTTCTGCCGGCAGGGATTCGATCTTCACCTCAATGTGGGCAGTGTGAGAGTCAGGAGCAACGCGAACGTATTCCGCCCGGTGCGTTTGCCAGTCTGCGGCGACGATTGTCCAAATTGCTTGCTCTCCGGCATCAGCCGTTCGGAAAACGGTGTCACGGGCAAATTCGATTCTCTCAGGAAACACCGGCGTGGGATCCCAGCCCTTCACCCAATTGCGTTCGCCATCAGGACTGAAAAGCGGAAAGGCGATGTCGGCAGGGCAGGGCAACTCGAAGCTTCCGGTACGGCTGACTTGCTCCGCAGATCCGCGCGCGAAGGCGGCATTTGTCAAGGTGAAAAACCAACTCGCCAAAACTATTTTGAAAGCGATCATAGAGATTCCGCTCCGTGAATCAGAGAATGGATCATGAGCCGATGAGCACCCGGCTCGCTAGCTATTCTTGCCCACGGCCACAGCCCAAGCCGCGGCGGTATAGATGGCCAGATTTCCAACTTGGTACAGGCCGTGCAAAAGATGAACGACGATGGCCAGAACAAAAACGGCCACCAGACTACGCCAGGCGCCACGAATGGTAGTGCGCGGGTTGAGCATCAGGATGCAAGCCGGCAATTTCGCCGAAACCGAGCACAAGGCGCACTGACGTTCGGCATGTGAGTCGCGGCGAAAGCGTGAGCGGCTCCGGGCAGGACAAATAGAATCGCTTCGATCAGGATCACGAGACCCAGCGTCCATTGCAGTCCCGTTAATGCGATTTGCGTGCGTTGTGCTGACATGGAATGCGTCCCGCTATTTGTCTGCGCTGCGTTTGCGAGCCGGCCGCGCCTTGATTTCTTTCAGGCGGTGGCTGGCGCTGGAATCGAGGTCGAACTCGTAAAAGCGCTTCAACTCCTGAATGCGCTCGAGAGAGGTTGGGCTGAAGGGCGTCTTGCCGTCGAAGGCGTGGAGAACGATTCCTTCCAGCAGGTCGCCGAGAGTCATGTCGTGATACTCGGCGAAAGCCTTCAGGATTTTGAGCAGGCGTTTCTCCATCCGGACGCCGGTTTGAACCCGCTCCACCAGCAGCTTGGAATCTTCGGTCATGCGTACCAATGTACCACAGTACTTTGGTACCAGCAATCACTGTTGCACACGTGCGAATCACACGTGTCCTGGCAGGTTGTTATAATCGCGTTTCAACATTTCATCATTTTTCTCGCGCCTATAAGGCGCACTTCCCTGTCAAAGGACTCTCTTGGCATTCGACGAAAATGTTTACGAACTGCGGCGGCAGAAGCTGAAACAGATCGAGGCCCTTGGCCAAACTGCCTACCGAAGCAAGTACGAATTCACGCACACCATTCCGCAGATCCTGGCGGACTATTCGGACCAGACCGCGGAGCAACTGGAAACTCCGCGGGTGAATGTGCGCGTGGCGGGACGCATCATGGCGATCCGGTTGATGGGCAAAGCTGGATTCAGCCACTTGCAGCAGGAAGGAAAGCGGCTGCAGATTTACGTGAAGAAAGACGCGGTTGGGGAGAAAGGATTCGAGTTATTCAAACTCCTTGATATCGGCGATTACATCGGCGTCAGCGGTTATTTGTTTCGCACGCGCACCGGCGAGCTGACGATCCACGTAGAGGAGATCACCTTTCTCAGCAAAGACCTACTGCCGCTGCCGGCGGGTAAGGCCATTGAAGCAGATGCCTCCAGCCCCGACGGCCCAAAGAAATGGAACGAACTCACGGACGTTGAACTGCGCTACCGGCAGCGCTATGTCGATCTGGTGGTCAATCCGGAAGTACGGGAAGTATTTCTGAAGCGCGCCAAACTGGTGCAGTCGCTGCGGAATACGATGGAGGCGCACGGATTTGTCGAAGTCGAAACGCCGATGATGCAACCCATCGCCGGCGGAGCGGTGGCGCGGCCGTTTGTTACCCACCACAACACGCTCGACATGGATTTGTATCTGCGGATTGCGCCAGAACTTTATTTGAAGCGACTGGTAGTGGGCGGTTTCGATCGCGTGTATGAAATCAATCGCAACTTCCGCAATGAGGGACTCGGGTGGCGGTGGAATCCTGAGTTCACCATGCTGGAGTTCTATCAGGCCTACACCGACTACCAGGGGATCATGGATCTCACGCAGGAGTTGATTACACAGGCGGCGAAGGACGTGACCGGCGGAACGAAAGTGAAGTGGGGCGATCAGGAAATTGATTGGGCCAACTGGACGCGGATGACGATGCGGGAGGCCATCATAGAGTTTTGGCCTCCGGAGGCCGGTGCGAAGCCCGAGGTGAGCGACTTCGTCGACAGCGCTGCCGTTGTAGCGCTCTTGGGTCGAGCGATCCAGGCTATCGTCGATACTCGATCGCAGGTTTTTGTAGGAAGTAAGCGTCAGGTCACCTTTCAGCTGATTCAAGGGGATCTGCGTAAGGGCGGGAGCGCCGGTGCGGCTATTACGGCGATCTTCGAAGCTGTTGCCGAAGAGCATCTGACGCAGCCCACGATCATCTATGAGTTCCCCACTGCGGTCTCGCCGCTCTCCAAGCAGAAGCCGGATGAGCCGGAGTGGACCGAGCGTTTCGAAATCTTCGCGGGGCAGATGGAAATTTCCAACGGGTTCAGCGAACTGAATGATCCGGAAGATCAGCGGCGGCGATTTGAGGGCCAATTGGCGGAACGCGAGCGCGGCGACGAGGAGGCGCACCAGATGGATGAAGACTACATTCGGGCGCTGTCGTATGGGATGCCGCCGACTGGCGGTTGTGGCGTGGGCGTGGACCGGCTGTGCATGTTGTTGACCGATTCCCACACGATTCGCGATGTGATTCTGTTTCCGCTGCTGCGGCCGGAAAAGAACTCAACCGCTGAGGGCGCAGGGAACGCCGAGGAGAACTTGTAAGTCAACCTCTCGTTTTCTTGCTGCAGAGTACCCGGCAAAACACTAGAAATGGATGCCGACGTTTCCTATACTTTTCGCATCGGATTTAGGTGAAAAAATGGCAGCGCTATCGTAATGTCCTTCAGCCTCGGGACATTGGGTCGATAGCGCTTTGCTTTTCCCCTTACAAATTCTTCTACTTCGACTTTCCGGCGCCATTCTTGTCCGTCGTTCTCTGTGGTTCGTATTGGGGCTTGTCCGGGCTGAAGTTCGTACTCAGGTAATCGATTAACGCATCGCGATCCGCGGGATCGACGACGGCGCCCCATTTCGTCATCTTGTCGACCTCCTTGGTCCACGCGCCTTTGCTCAGACGCTGCTGCAGAATAATCCGGGCTTCATGACATTCCAGGCAAGCGCTGGTGGCCTTCGCCTGCATCGGACCGGGGGGAAGGTCCGAAGTGACGTTTGCTGGAGCAGGCTTCTGGGCGGAAGCGACGAAGGGCAAAACGGCCACTAATGTCAGTAGCGCGACAGTTGCGAACGCTCGGTTGATGCACGAGTTTTGCGGAGCGGCTTGAAACTGCGCCCTTCCAAAACTCGACGACGTTTTCCGAAACCTATTCCGAAACAGATTACGAAACATGAACATTCACCCGATCGATAGCGTTGTTGAGATAGCCACTGGGATTCCACACCGGGGTCGCGGGCTGGGTGCGTCCCTGGCTGTCAGTGGCACGCGACTGGATGGTGTAGTTACCAGCTTTCGCAGGTTTCCAGTCGTAGCTCCACAAGCGCCAGGCGTAATGCGCCTGGTCGTGGCCGAGTTTTGCCAGGTCCCAAGTTGCGCCGCCGTTGGTGGAAATCTCAACCTTCACGATGTCGGCTTCTCCTGCCCAAGCGGCTCCATGAATGGTCAGCCTGCCAGCCTTTAAAGTGGCGCCATCGCTCGGTCCAGAGATCACTGACTTCACGTTCAGCGCGGTCAGCGGATGGGTGTCTTCGGGCTTTACGGCATCGCCAGGTTTGACGGGGTTGTTGGGCAGCCGATAACCAGGGTTCATAAAATTGCCCACGAATTCCGCATCGAGCAATTTGACTTCAGTGAGCCACTTGCAGGATGCCGCGCCGATCCAGCCAGGAACGAGAGCACGCGCAGGAAATCCGTGATGTTTGGTCAAAGGAGATCCATTCATGTGAGTGGCGATGAGCGTATCGGCGTCGAGCGCCTTCTCGATGGGGATGCTGCGAACAAACGGAGGCACCTTGCCAGGAACTTCATCGAGGCCGCGGAACATCACGTACTTGCCCGTGGGTTTCACTCCGGCGCGCTGTAAAACATCACGCAGACGAGGACCGGAAAATCGAGCTGTGCCCACCGCACCTTTGCCCCATTGGATGCCGGGAACTTGCGGGCGCTGCAGGCTGCGTCCATTGCCCGCGCACTCGAGCGTGTCGACGACGGAGTGAGTCTCCATCCTTTTCAAGTCGGCAAGGCTCAGCGTAAGAGGCTTCTCGACTTCTCCGCCAAGCGAGAGCCGCCAGCCGCCTGCATCCAGTTCGCTAGGTTCGTGCATGTGGTTGCGCACGAAGAAGTGCGGCACGGGCGTGAGCCAGGAGTTGAAGTACTCCACCGGGCTCTCCAAATCGACGAAGCGGAATGAGCGAAGAATCATCCCATCCTCGCCCGGAAACTGAATCGACTGCCCTTGTGGAAGGGCCCAGCTCAACAAGGAAGGTGCTGCGCCGCCGGCGAGCGCCGCCGCTGACACCTCCTTTAGGAATTCACGTCTGGATCTCATGGTTGTTTAGTGACATCTTATTAAAAATGTTCCTTCTCGCAATTACGTTAACACCACCGGCCCGGAAAAGGAGAGTAGCCAAAACCGAGCCGGCGGAGTTTCCGAAGGGAAGGCTCCCCTCGAAAAGCGGAGAACCGGTTGATCCCGCGTCAATCGCTGACGCGGGACCGTCCTCGGTTTACGGCAGAATGTAGCGAAACGAGGTAAAGACCATGTTGTCGATTCCTTCCGGAGTGACTCCTGGATGTCCAGCTCCAGAGGGGCCGACGCCAGACCAGGTGTCGCGAGTCACGTAGGAATACTGCGTGCCGAATTGGAATCTGCCTCTTGGGCCGCTGTAAAAGCGGTACCAGAAGCCGGCGGTTCCCTCGATCACGGCGCGAGTATCGGCCGTACAGTTGCTGAGGGTCGTGGGAGTGAAGCCCGTGTTTACCGTCGGAGCTAATTCGGTGTAGCAACCAGAGTTGTTAAACAGCGGCGCTCCGTAACCAACTTCCTTACCCGTTATCGGATCGAAGCTGGCGGTACGCTGAGCATACTCGACACCGCCGTAGCCGTAGATATCGAGTCTCTTCGTGTGAAATTCGAGCGTCGTGAGCCCTTCAAGGTTCTTGATCAAATGAAGTGTGCCGTCTGCGTTGATTGAGACGTCCGAAAGCCCCGCCGGAGCATAGCGTCCGATACCGCTGCCCCCGAAACCTTTCACCCCGAAGGTGAGACGGTGGGCGATGTTCCAGCGTGCGCTTGCGCCGACGCCGCCTCCATCCTTGGAGGTGTTGTGGGCTCCAAGAGCATTGGGACCGGCAACCGTGCTGCCGCCGCACAGAGTGGTAGTCGAAGCAACTTCGCCGCAAGGAAATACGCGGTCGGCGAACCGGTCTAAGAGGCCAAAGGCCTCGTAGTGCCCGAAGCCGGGATCAAAAGCGACTTTCGCGATGAGATCGGGCGAAGGATTGAATGTGTAGGTGGAGGTAGTGTTGTAGCTATTGCTTGCACCTGCCTGGCCAAGGAGGAATTTATCTCCATTGCCGTGCGTGGTGAGCGTGCCTTGCGCGTTTTCCATGGCGAAGGCGACGGCGATCGTGTCGCCGAAAGTTTTGGTTAGGCGGATTCCATACTGGCGGGTGAAAACGAAGCCGACGTTATAAGACGGGTCGATGGTCTTCGGCCGGGCATCATTGGTTCTGCCCAGGTCGTCGTCGGGAGAGATTCCCTTGCCGTTCTCCGTCGCCAGACTCCAAGCCTGGCCGCCGAGGAAGCTCCAGCCATTGGCAAATTTAGCCTGCGCCCATGCTTGCCGAAGACGAAGAGTGTAACTGTTGGTTGAAGTCGAGGTGGAGGTGACGCCAGAAGAAAGAAAATCGGCGGATACGTAGCTGGAAAGATCTACATTTTTCAAGCGGCCATTGACAAAGGTGGTGATCTTCGACTGGCGGGCTGATCCGAAAAATTCCGGCACCTGGCTCTGCGATGCGCCTGGCATGGTCAGGGAGTTAAAGGGGGTGGACAAATCCGCCGAGAGGGCTCGCGAGCGCCGTATAAATGCCGCTTCCGCATATCCCCCCGGCGTGATATTGATGCCTCTGAAGTGTATGGTGAGCGGCCCCTCCATTGAGCTCTTGTTGGGCGACGCGTCGTCCGGGTTAATGCTTGGGGTTGCGCCCTCTTGCTGAACCGCCAGACCAGTGGCGAGTTCGGACACCTGTTGCTGCGGCGCTGGCCGCGGATCGGCCTTGCCGGCAGCTTCCGCCGCAGCTTGTTGCGCCTGCTGCCGCTCCAACTGTTGGGTGAGTCGGTCGATTTGCAGTTGCTGTGCGGCCAGAGCATCTTTCAGAGCCTGGACATCGGCAGCCGTCACAACAGAAGGTGCAGGTGCGGCGGCGTCTTTGGCGGCTGGCGCAGCTGACGCCGGGCTTTCTGCCCAGGCGCCGGCGGTCAGAGCCGCAAGCGCAAGAACCGATAAGAGTAACTTCTTGATGGGTTTCATTGAATTTTCAATCCTCTCCTTTTTTGAGTTTTGCCCGAGAAGTTCCTTCCGCAGCACAACGATATTTTTCACAGTTGAAACCGTTCGTGGCGTTTGGAACCGCTTTCATTTCTCAAACTAAATCCATGTCCATAGATTCCATTATTACTATTGGATTACTAGACATAGATTGAACAATCTACCCTCGGTTCGTTAACCGTGTGTTAAATCTCGAAATACAGGGGGGATTTCCTACATCGGGAGGTTAGGTTGAGGACGTCAATCCCCACCTCCGTTGCAACCGGCTCTCCATGGACTTGAACACCAAACCGTCGACGACGTATCCAATCGCGACAATAAGAATCATGACAGCAATGACTGCGCTCATGTCGTTCAAGTCGCGGCCCATCATCAGGATCTGGCCGAGTCCTAGGCTCAAATACAGCATCTCGGCCGTAATCAACGAGCGCCAGGCGAATGCCCAGCCCTGCTTCAAACCGGAAACGATGAAAGGCAGGCTAGCGGGCAAGAGCACATACCAGAACAGTTGAAACCCGCTGGCGCCCAGATTGCGACCTGCCATGCTATAGATCTTCGGCATTTGCTTGCGGCCATCTTCCATAGCGAGAGTCACAGAGAGCAGCGATCCCATGACCACCACGAACAGAATTGCGTTTTGGCTAAGGCCAAACCAGAGCAGGGCGAGAGGCCACCAGCAGATGCTGGGCAGGCTCTGCAAGCTCACCAGCAATCCACCCATGGTTTCTTCGAGAAATTTGCTGACACCCAGACCCAGCCCGAGAATCATGCCCAGCGCAACTGAGATTGCGTAGCCAATCAGTACCCGCCGCATGCTAACGGCGATTGCAATCAGGAAGCTGTGATCCTGGAATCCGGCATACAAAGCCTCACCCACACCTCGGGGCGTGGGAAACAAATAGGGTGGCCAGATTTTCAGTTCGGCCAGCAGGGTCCACAAAGCGAACAATCCCGCATAGAAGACAATCAGGCGGGCGGTGCGCTTCATGATTGCACTCCCGTTACTATTCGTGGTTCCAAGCCTGAGCTGTATTCCACTTCGAGCGAGCGGTTTATTTCGTCCCGCAATTCACCCAGAATCTCGCTGGCCGCGCGCGCCAGATTTGGATCTTCTAAACTGCGCGGGCGCGGCAGGCAGACTGGGAACTCTCGCTTCACGCGACCGGGTCGGAAGGTGAGGAGAGCAACGCGATCGCCGAGCCGTAGCGCCTCCCGCACGTTATGCGTGACGAAGACAACTGTGCACTGGGTCTCCGTCCAGATGCGTTCCAGTTCATCGTGAAGCAGATCGCGGGTCTGGGCATCGAGTGCGGCAAAGGGTTCATCCATCAGCAGAACAGCGGGTTCTGTGGCGAGAGCGCGAGCCAGAGCCACTCGCTGACGCATACCGCCAGAAAGCTGGTGAGTGTAGCTGTCCTTGAACTGCAAAAGGTGCACGAGGTGCAGGTAGTACTCGGTCTTCTCCTCCCTTTCCGACTTACCGGTGCCCTTCATTTTCATTCCGAACTGAACGTTGTCCCCCACCGTAAGCCACGGAAAAAGGCCCAGCTCCTGGAAAATCAGAATGCGATCGGTACCCGGACCTTCAACTGATTTACCGTCCACCAGTATCTCTCCTGAAGTTGGCTGGTGCAGTCCGGCGATAAGGTGCAGCAGCGAGGATTTGCCGCAACCGGAAGGTCCGACAATGCAGAGAAATTCGCCCGTCTTAACCTGCAGATTAATATGGTCGAGGGCGAATATGCGCTCACCGCGTTCGGTACGGTAGCTCAGGCAGATGTCGCTGAGGCCGACTTTAGGCACGTCGGACGAGACTCCTCTGAAAGGGAGCGACGCTGCCGTAGATCCGGTTTTTCCGCGGGAACCATGAAGGTGTGAAGGAGTACGAGGATGAATCGGAAGCGGAGCCTGGGCCGGGAAATTATGAGTGTTCGCGCTCATTGGAGAGTCTTCTTTCCCTTCTCCGTTAACACCTGATTGAGCAGCGTCAGATCGTAAAGGCGAGAGAGATCTGGCATCTGTCGGCCGAGAAATCCGTCGTCAAAGGCTTGTTGCGCCGCGGTAGTGAGCGCGCTGTGCAAGGGATCGTAAGTCACCTGCATGCGAGCAAAGGCTTCGTCGAGCACCACTACGGGAAGGGCTTTTCCGGTCTCGGCTTGGATTTGCCGATTCAAGAGTTTCTTGGCTTCGGAAGAATGGCTATTAATCCAGTCGGTGAGGTCGACATCCGCTCGAATCCAGTTTTTGACCAAGTCAGAATGCTCCCGAAGAAATCTGGGGTTGACCACCAACAATCCAATGACAAATTGTCCGTTCGGCCAAAGCGTTCGCTCATCTAAAAAGAGCCGGCCATTCCCTTCGTGGATCAGGCGAGTAGCCCAGGGCTCGGGGGCCCAGGCCGCATCCAAATCCTTCTTCAGGAACAGCATCAGCTGATCGGGGTTTGCCATGGGAATGATTTGCACGTCTCCGCCCTTGTCTGTGGTTTTCATGCCATGACTCTTCAGCCAATTGCGGAGCGCTACGTCCTGAGTGTTGCCGAATTGCGGTGAAGCCACGCGCTTGCCATGGAAATCATCGGGCTTTCGAATTCCGCTGTCGTCGCGGACGACAAGGGAGGCACCTCCACTGGCTGCTCCCGCCACTACACGAACGGCCTCACCGTTGGAGCGAACGTAACCGTTGATCGCCGGGTTGGGGCCCACATAAGTCATATCGATCGCGCCGCCAAACAGCGCTTCGATCGCGGATGGACCTGCATTGAAACTGGTCCATTGCACTTTGACTTGCGGTCCCATCGCCTTGTCGAACCATCCGTTCGCTTTGCCCACCATGGCTTGAGCGTGCGTGATGTTGGGAAACGCGCCCACACGGATAATGGTTTGTGCCCAACTTGGAATCTCCGCCGCGAAAGCGAGAACGATCCCGATGACAAGCTGTCTAGACACCCTTCGGTCCCCCGACGACCATGGACAGAACGCTGGCTTTTTCTTTTTTCTTGTGGGCGCGCTTGCCCTTGGTGGCGCGCGGACCGGGGTCAGCGATGAGATCGGCCAGAGTTCTATTTTCCAGAATGTGTGCCGCTGCATCGCGCACGTCGAGGAATAGCTGATAAAGCGCGCGGTGCGGCAAATCTCGGACGATCAACGCGCGCAGTTGCTCGGCGTCGCCGAATGGCGCCAGAGGGCCGTCGATCAATCGTATGATTTCGCTCAACCGGATCTCAGAAGGATCACGGCGTAACTGGTATCCGCCCTTCGCTCCACGCACGCTTTCGACGATGCGCGCGTTTTTCAGTTCAAGGAGGATCAGTTCCAGAAACTTTTCGGGAAGATTTTCCTCATAAGCCACTTCGCGAATCTTGATGGCGCCCTGCCGGTAACGGCGCGCCAGCATCATCATGGCTTGCAACGCGTATAGACCTTTTTGTGAGATCTTCATAAGCTGCACATTATGCCACAAAGTCCATTGTATTAGTAGACTTTGTCAACTTTGGCTGAGCTGCAATCTCAGCGCCATCGTGCGTGCTATGTTGGAAGGAATCTAGACGTTTTGTTTCAGCAGCTTGCCGAATCGAATCACGTTGAGCAAAGCCAGGGTGTGCAAGGGATTGCAGTTTTCCGAGGAGAGAACTTCCTGAGTGGCAGCAGCCTGTGAGCTGAATCACAGTTTAAGTCTGAGGCAGCACACGCAGCACCTGTACAGTGATATTGTCCGGTCCACCGCGTTGCAAAGCGAGCTTCACTAATGCAGCACAGCACTCGGCCGGAGCGTTTCTGCTCACTTCCATCTCCAGCTCTTCGTCGGTTACGACTCCCCACAGGCCATCCGTGCACAAGAGCAGATCATCTCCATCCTCTAATGTCATGGGACGTTCGGCTCCGTCTACCGCGACTTCGATTCCTGCACCGAGAGCGGCGGTTAGAATGTGGCGCTGGGGATGTTTCTCCGCATCTTCGGCACGGACAATACCACTTTCCACCAAGCGTCCGACATAGGAGTGGTCGCGAGTCAACCGCAAGATGCGCGCGCCGCGCACCAGGTATAGCCGGCTGTCTCCGACGTGCGCAAAATAGAGCTGGCGGTCTCGCACCACCAGCGCGGTGCAGGTCGTCCCCATGCCTTGAAGCTCGGGATGCCGCAGGGCATAGGATTGGATCCTCTCGTGAGCCTTGGCAAATGCCTCCAGCAAAACCTCGCGTGGATCGTCCCGGGGGTCTTTGTCATAGAGTTCACGAATGGTTTCTACCGCCAAGCGGCTTGCTTCCTGACCACCTTCGTATCCACCCATACCATCGGCAATCACCGCCAATCTTCCTTTGCGACGGAATTCACCGTCACCCGCAGGCTCCCAATAGAGGAAGGAATCCTCATTGTTGTCGCGCTGGCAACCCACGTCGGTCAGGCTCGCCACTTCCATTCCGGGTTTCACATTCATGCAGTCGACCGACATCCGTTCCCCACCCCCAATCGGCCCCGGCCATTATAGACAAGTGCCGGAGCAAAAAGGCAAGGGATTGCAACGCGTTACAAAAACAAAAAAGCCGCGGCTATCCGCGGCCTAGGTCCTGAACTCGGGAGTCAAACGATCGATCTATTTTCCATCATGTTTGTCTTTGTAGATCTGCTTGCTCGTTCGGTTCTGTTCCCGGTTGAGCTGTCTCTGCTCGCCCTTGGTGAGGTGACCGTTGTGAGCGGCCATATCGGCCTTCTGCTGGTTCTCTATATTCTGTTCGCGATTCTCCAGACGCGAAGTCTGGCCGGGCGTGAGAGTGCCGTTTTGCACGCCGTTCGCGATACGGTCTTGTTGGTTCGTCTCGCGGCCATTGACTTCGTTGACGCGAGGATGACCGGGATCGACCTGGCCCGGCCCCGCGCCGGAGGTGTTGCTGTTTTGGGTTTGAGCAGCGGCTGCGCCAACAAACATCAGACCACCCGCTGCCAGGACTAAGAGCGACTTCGTGATTTTGTTGTTCATGTTGGAAGTAAACCCTCGCGTAAAAGTTTAGTTGTGAAGATTAGGAACATTTCATTACAAAGGGACGGGGCGAAATATGGACCACAAGAAACTACGATCCAGGTAACCGTCGAGAATTACCAGAGTCACCGATAGAGTTTGTTACGCGGGCTTCCCAAGATCTGGGGTGATGCCAGGGCTGCGAAAGTATTCCCCAGAGCTATTCCAATAACACGGGTTGCTAAACGCGGCCTCGATGGCCGACTTCGGGTGCATTAACTCTCTCGCGGCCAATGTCCACATCCAGTTTCTACAGGAATCACTGTATACCTCGCGCTTAGGCTCGCTGGCTATCATCGCGGGACATAAATGGACCCCCATGACATCGTAAGAGTTACTGAAGTCGACGAAAGCAGAAATCAGCGTGCGATATTGCTGACGAGGGGCGGGAACACACTTCAAGGTCGGAATAATGCTTGGTCAGATCCTCATCGTAGATGATAACGAAGCCGTTCGGAACAGCCTTCGATTGCTGCTTTCCTCTCGTCCGGAGTGGAAGATCTGCGGCGAAGCGGTCGACGGGATCGATGCTATCGACAAGGCCAGAGCGCTGCGGCCCGATGTCGTTCTCATGGACATCTCGATGCCGCGAATGAATGGACTCGAGGCAACCCGCGTCCTGCGCAAAGAACTTCCCGAGGCCAAGATCGTCATTGTCAGCCAGAATGACTCGGCGGTGGTGCAGCCCCAGGTCCGGGAAGTGGACGCCGCAGCGTATGTGGTGAAGAGCAATATGATTCGAGACCTGTTTCAAACGCTCGAGACGTTCGTTGGGGGGAACGGTTCCGAACAAGCGCCAGACGCGCCAAAGCGTGATTCATCAAACCCAGGATGGTTGGCGGGCGGCGGAACTTTGGGCCAGTTAATCCGGGAACATAATTGGTCTCGTACCTCGCTCGGTCCGATCGAAAGCTGGCCACAAAGTCTGAAGACATCAGTCAATTTGATCCTGAGTTCTCAGCACCCCATGTGGATCGGCTGGGGGAAGAATGCGACATTTCTTTATAACGACGCGTATATCCAGGTTTTAAGTTTAGCGAAACACCCTTGGGCCCTGGGCAGGCCGGCATCGGAGGTCTGGGCGGAGATTTGGGATGTCTGCGGACCTCTGGCCGACAAGGTCTTCCAAAAAGGTGAAGCGTCGTTTGCGGATGACGTTCGACTCTTCATGAATCGTGGAGATCTGCTGGAAGAAACCTATTACTCGTTTTCTTACAGCCCGATTCTGGACGAAAGCGGGAAGGTTGCAGGACTGTTTTGCCCTTCGACCGAAGTCACGCCGAAAGTGATCAATGCGCGCCGGCTTCGCACTTTGTCGGAATTATCTGCGGGTGCATTGGCGCAAAAAACCACGGAGGCGGCGTGTGCCTCGGCGCTCGTCACTCTCGCAAAAAATCCGGATGATATTCCATTCGCCATCCTGTATCTGATTGACGGGGAGGGCGAGAATGCGCGGCTCGAGCAAGTCTGCGGTCTTCACTTATCGACAACCCGTTGTGACATCCAACCTTGTGCCTACAATTAAATCGCGCGATCATGGTCGAGGCCGTGACGGTCGGGAGCGCCACATCACGATCCCGCAAAACCCGCATTGGCATGCGCTAAGTCCATTGTTGACTAGATTTTGGTATCTAAGTTATTTAGACCTTGAGATTTGCAAGGAATTTTGTGCTAACCCAATGATTCCAATTGAGGGCGTAGGGTGGGGGGTATACCGAAAGACAGTGGGCGCCCACCGTTGAAATATCCAAACCCGCGAAGCCCGGAAGAAATTATTTTAGGGAGAAATCCACACTCCGCGCAGATGGCAAGACGAAAGCTGTTGACCGGAACCGGTCACTGAACACTGGCCACTGACCCCTGCTCTAAGAACTCTCTGCCGCGGCCGCTACGTAATCGATCAACTGCTGCACGCCGTGGCGCTCATCCTTAGTGTTCAGATGGAACGACACTCCCATCCCGTAGCCGGGATGGGAAGATTTCACTTCACCACTGACCCGCAATTTCATTTCATGGGTGCGTACGACGATCTCCACCGCCGACCCCGCTGCGAAGGCAAGCGGCATCTCGAGATAACATCCTCCGGGACTTAGATCGCTCAGATGACAATAATTCCGCACCGAACTTCCCTTCTGATAAACCTCTGCCCCCAGACGGCAGGCGTAGCGTGTTTGTCCGCGGCGGTTGCCCGGCTCATTCCGTAGCCGAACAACGGCCTCTGCATCGCGGCCTTTCGGCTCCTGCTTTTCCGCATAGTGGCTCGACGAATGATGCAGTTCGGCGGGTACTAGGTTTTCCGTGGGCCGGACAGAGTGCTCCACCTGGACCTCCTCGGTGGCCAATTGCTGCCTCGGCGGGTCCGCGAGATTCATGTTCAACCATTCGCGCAAAACCCGCCGGGAGGCTTGCGGCACATCCACAAACTGAATGCCGGCGCGTCCGTTCCAATCCTGCCATACCACTTGACCGGACAGGCGTACGCTCGCCGTTTGTCCCGGCAGCTGAAACTGAAAATAAACTTTGCACGTGGGCGGCAGCTTCTTACCGAAATTCACCGCCATCCCATCTTCCGCCAGATCCACCAGAGTTGCTCTTGCCTGCTCCACGCCCGCGTAGTCGATGGTGGCATGGGTGTGCACGGCGGCGCGCGCCTTGCGGCGCTTATCGCGATACAACACACTCTGTGCCGCCCGCAAGCTGCTCAGGGCGCGGTCATACGACACGGGCTTGTACAGCACGAAGTTCACTCCCAGGGAAAACATCTCGCGGATGTTCTCCTGACCCGCCACTACAGCCACTGCCAGAGTGGAATCGTTCATGCGCGAGGAGCGGCTTTCGTTCAATAACGAAGTGACGTCCGCCTGGGTTTCGCAATCAAGAATGATGAGGTCGAAGCGCTCCTGCGCCAGCCTCACGGCCGCGCGAACCGCGTCTTTACACAATTCCGCCTGAATATCGAGCTCTTCGAGGACGCGCTTCAGCACGACGATTGAAGCCTCGTCCACGCAAACCAGGAGTGATGAGAGAGTCATACCTGCAAGCATCCTAGGATCACCTCGGTTCATCCGACAAGTTACCGGAGTCATTCCCTGCGCCCCGCCTTTGGTTAAGTCTTCTTCTATCTCCACTGCACTCAATCGGGTGACCTCAGTCACCTCTCGGATTACAAAAGACCAATGCCTGCGCGTTGCACCGTGGTGCTTTGACGCTGCCGCCTACCCTCCCTACGATGAAGAATGCCCGCACCTCCCCAGGTGCATGTCGAACCTGTTGCCCGCTTGCAGCACTTTGGTTTTGTGCTTAGCGGATTGAAGAGTGGGAATCAGGAATCAAGCAGTTTTGGAACACTGATTCCCCCAGACAAGAAACTTATGGCAGTGAAAAAGATAAACGGTTTCTCTCTGCTGGAGCTGGTGGCGGCCGTTAGCATTTCCCTGATCCTAACGGCAGTCGCGGTGATCACCTTCACACCGACGATGCAGCAGCAACATGTCAATGATGCCTATAACACCACCTTGACATCCTTGCGGCGGGCTCGGGAAGCGGCGGCCGCCGACATGCGTATTTACGTCGTCACCTTCTCTCCTGCCGTCACCGCCGGTCCGACCCCGAATGGCGGTACGATCACAGTTAACGAAACGACGCCAGCGGGAGCGCAGTTGTTTAGCGTCACCTTGCCTCCCGACGTTACTTTTCACGTCGAGCCGGGCGTGCCCACTTCCAACACTATCCCCCCGACTACACCGGACTCCTTCGGGACGGCTGCTTTCACGTTCGATTTTGACCAGCCCCCCGGTGGAACTGGGGCCGGCAGCACCATTTATTTTTATCCCGATGGCTCCGCTCAAGACTTCAACGGCAACATCAACAACGGGGTGGTCTATCTGGGAATGCCGGGGCAACTTCTAAGCTGCCGCGCCATCACGTTATGGGGATACACCGGCCGCATCCGGGGATGGCGACTTACTCAAGTCGGCGGCGTATGGACCTGGAGTCAAACATGAAAATCCGATTTCATTCGCGCTTGCGTCAACCGGATCAGTATGGATTCTCCCTGATCGAGGTCATGATCTCAGTTGTGATTCTCACCGTCGGGCTGGTTGGGGTCGCGGGCATTTTCGGTTTGGCTATCAAGGCGAACCAGTCCTCGCAGCAGGACATGATTGCCCGGCAACTAGCTTCCGAGGCTATGGAGAGCATCTTCACCGCGCGTAACAGTTCGCAGCTGACCTTTCAGCAGATCCAGAACGTTCCTAACGGCATTTTCGCGGTCGGCGCCCAATCCCTACTGTGCGGGGGCCCCGCCTATGGAATTGTCGGAGTGTCCGGTGACACTGCTTCCTGCCTCACCCAATCCGGAGCGGTCTGCCCCAACGGGGGTGTCGAGTGCCTCACCGAACCGGGGCCCGACGGCATCGTGGGGACTGCGGACGACGTGATTGTGTCGCTCACCAACTACACCCGTACAATTGCGATCACGCAGTTGAGCGCGACCCTGGCCCAAGTTGTGGTCACGATTACTTACACTGCCTCCACTAATCCAACGCCGAAGACTTATGTTCTTGAAGAATACATTTCGTCATACCACTAGAGAGGAACGCATGCGGCGAGCACCCAATCCGAGCTCCGGCTTCACCTTGCTTGAACTCATGGTGGCTGCCACTGTGGGACTTCTGGTGATAGCGGGCGCTGTTACCTTATTCACCCAGGCCATGAAAGCTACATGGATCACATCGGAGAAGTCAGAGCTGCAGCAGGATTTTCGCGCAGCCTCCAATCTTCTCCAGCGCGATATCAGCATGGCGGGCGCAGGCGCTCTGGGTCAGCAAGGTTTGGGCGGCAACCCTTTGGGCCTGCCCACGGGAGGCGGCGCCATCAAGTCTATATATCCTTGCACCTCGATCAGCAACGGCGACACTTGTAATTACATCAACGGCACCTCCGTGGCTTACCCAAATTCTCTCTCCGGCGCGCAAACTCTCTATTCCATTATTCCGGGCCCAAGCCTGGGAATTACCGTCAACGGCAACGTTACTGACATCATTACCGTAGCCTACGCCGACGCGAGTCTGGCCCTGAACTGCTACGTGCCGTCGATCAATGCAGCCGCAACCATCGTGACTTTCCAGTTGCCCACGCCTCTACCCACCACCTGCATCCTGCCGAGCAACGTGGCTGTACCTCAGTCCTTGGTCTACAGCTCAACCAACGCTCCTGGAGATAGCGCCGCAGGCCTGCAAGTCGGCGATATGATCTTGTTTGGCACTAATACGGCAGTCGGCGTGGTCTCCGGCCTCGCCACCCCCTGTGCGGCCGCAGCCGGATATTCAGCCTGTTACACGGTTCCCTTCGCCGCCGGCGATCCCGGCAACATTAATCAACCGACGATTGCGACCGGAAGCCTCCAAGGACTCCCAACCGCTCCTGCTTCGTCGAACCCTAGCGCCGTGCGCCTGTTAACCGTGACTTACTATCTCGCAATTCCTCCCTCCACTGGACTGCCTACCCTGATGCGCATTCAGAGTGGCAGACCGCCCGCTCCTGTGGCCGAAAACGTCGTCGATCTCAAGTTCACCTTTGACGTAACCAGCAACGGAATCACCTACCCCAGTCAGATCACCCTCCCCGCTGGCACCACCCCAGCCCAGATCACGCAGGTCAACATCGCTCACATGACGATGCGCAGCCAGTTGCGGGGTTCCTCCGGCTATCAAGGCCTGGATCTGCAGACTTCGATCTCGGCTCGCAACCTGACTTTCGGGACGGAGTACCCAGGTATCTCCACCAACTGACATGGAAATTATGGGAACGAAAAGATCTTTACTGGAATTGAGGAGAAACACGATGCCTAGCGCCAAATTCGCTTCGAAGGGATTCACGCTGATCGCATCCCTGCTTTTGTTGTTGCTGTTATCGGGATTCGCGGTGGCTCTGCTTATGATGGTGAACACCGAGCAGCGGGCCGGGGGCTACGACCTTAACAACACCTACACCTATCGCGCCGGCGAAGGTGCCATGGAGAAGATGACTTCCGACCTGGCCGCCACCTTCGCGAGTATTCAGTCACCGCAAAACACAGATGTTTGCAATAGCTCACTGCCTCCTAGCACCGATCCTACCGTCACCTTCCCGCTCTACACCCTAGGCCCGGCCCCCGGCATACCCGTCCAGGGCGGCCCATGCCCCCCAAACCCTAACCCCATACCCTGGGGACAAATTCAGACTGGCCCGAACGCCGGCCTCTACGCTCAACTTCTCCCTATCGTTCTTAACGTCACCGCGCAACGCGCCGACGGCCAGGAGACGGTTAGCTTCACGCGTGCCGCCGAAGTTGCCTTGATCCCCGTGTTTCAGTTCGGCATTTTCTCTGATTCCGACCTTTTCTTCGGCCAGAGTCCCAACCTCGGCTTTGCTGGCCGCGTCCACACCAATGGCGATCTGTACCTCGGAGTCGCCAACGGCTCTTCCCTGGTTTTTGGCGACAAGCTCAGCGCCTTTGGCAACGTCATCCGCGAACAGATGGATGACGGCATGACGGTCGGCGGCGGCCTTGACGACGGCACCGTTCTCGTTCCCAACGCGTTCGGAGGCTGTAACGCGGAACTGACGGCCCTTCAAACCGGCGGAGCCGTTAATGCCAGCGGTACCTGCGTCAACATTGCCAGCAACAGCGTTCTCGGTGCCACCGCTGGCAGCGTGGTAGGCGGACACGGCTCGGCCCAGAACGGCTCGTGGCAAAATGCGTCTACCGGCGCCTTGGCCAGCTATCTTATTGATGGCAACGGCCCCCAGCCGCCACCAGCCTCACCAACCGCAGACGGCCCCAATAGTACTGGCGCGACCGATCTGACCCTTCCTTTCGTCCAGGGCACCACCTCCGCCATCCAGATCATCCGCCAACCTCCACCGGGGGAGGCAACCACCTCTTTGCTGAGTCAATCTCGCTTGGCCAATGAAGCTCAGATTCGCGTCATCCTCAGCGACACCGAGGATGGATTGCACCTTCCCGGCTGGAACGGAGTTCCGAGCGAGGATTATCACCTGGTCAGCGAAATCCCGACCGCGCTCGCGAATCTCAACCAGGGACAAGACACGGCCAGCCCTGGCGAATTGGCGGCCAACGCAATTCAAGTCAATCCTAATTATTCCGTCAGCAGTGGCCACTATTATTCCTTTGGAGAGAGCTGGTGTACCGGCAACAATCTTCCCGTCGCGGCCGCCAATAGCACCTTCGGCCCCGTTGCAACGGCAGCCTATGGCACAGGCTTCACGGACGGCCCCATCTTTAGTTTCTATAACGGAACCAGTAATCCCGTCGCCAATCCCACTGTCACCCTCCCTGCAGTACCGGGTCACAGTTGCCCCGTTACCACCAAAGCCGGCGTGATCGTCGGAGACGGTAACTTTGTCATACCGCCCTACTACGGAGGCCCGGGTTACAGCAACGCCACCAACAACTGGCCCCCCAGCGTCTATCCTCAGGTACCGCAGACGTTTCCGCCGCTGGTCACATCAGGCGCGGCGACCTTCACCACCGCCAACGGTAGCACCAACGGCCTGGAGTGGCCCCTCATTGGCGGCTGGCTGCTTGTCGAGTACAAGAATAACGCCGGAACTTGGGTCGGCGTTACCAATGAGTGGTTACAAATGGGTTTTGCGCGCGGCGTGAACGTGCCTACCCAGCCCGGGTTCAGCTGCGGTGCAATCGGAACTACGAACGGCACGAACACCCTGAAGGCTGCGCAAACTGGGGCCAATCCCAACGGATGCAACTACCTTGGCGATCACAAAAATGCCATCTTATACTTTGAGGTAACCAAGGACAGTACGCTGTCAGGCGCGCCCGGCGCAAGCACGCTCGACGACCCCCTCATCGCTAGCTACTACGACGGCTCATGCGGACCCGCGCTGGGCACAACAAGCCCCGCGGGCGTGCTGTGCCAATCGCAGTACAACTGGTACCCCATCAACTTCTACGATGCCCGCGAGGGAGAAAACTTCGATGCGAACGCCAACGGGAACCCATTATTCCCCACCTCCACCGGGACCCCCAATGGCATCATGAACGCCGTGGAGTTGGATGTGGGCAACCTGAACCAGTGGCTTCTGGGAAATACCGGCCTCTCGGGAAAGCTTGTGAACTATACCGCTGAGAACGGCTACATCCTGTATTTCTCGGATCGCCGCGGCATGCAGTTCACGAACCCGGCAGGGGCCCACCAAAGCCAATCGCAGTGGGGCGAGTACGGCTTTGAAGACACGGTCAACTTCGCCAACCTCGGCAACAATCTCAAGCCCGATGGAGCACTCGATCCGCTCAACTACAACGGCGTCTCGCCGGAAGACGTCAACGGCAATACCGTGCTCGATAAGTACGGCGTCTTCGGCGTAGGCGACGCTTTCGGCCCCAACACCCAGCAGGACACCGACGTCACGAATCCCCCTTCGCCTTACGCCCAGAGATTGGCCAATGGGGCGGAACGCGTTCCCCTCACCACAGTCGGCGTGGCCAACCGTGTGACCGGCGCTCGCCATGTGCTCAAGCTGGTGGATGGATCGTTGGGCAACCTGCCCATCATGCCGCCCGCGAGCGGGTGTTCTTTCTTAACCGGCGGCGTTGCCAACGGGACGGGGTGCGGTGGCTTCACCGTCGCCTCGGAGAACCCGGTTTATATTCTCGGGAACTACAACACGAACTGTCCCGCAGTCGGCTCCGTGGGCTGCACGCCTTTCAACGTGAACTACGATGCTACCTGGACCCCCGCCACCCCAGCCAACGCCGAACCCAATCACGCGGCAGCCGCCATATTGGCCGATGCCGTCACCCTGCTGTCGAACAACTGGCAGGATTGGGGCTGCACACCGAGCACCGCCGCTGGCTGCAACGCCACACTTAATAAGACGAGCGGCAGCATGGTAAATCCATTCCTTCCGCGGGGTGAGGTCGGCCCTCCGGCAGCTCAGCCCAGCCGGATTGCGGTCACAACTTATTATCGCACCGCCATCGCCGGCGGTAAGACGATCGCCTTCAACAACGCCGCCGGAAATCCGGACGCTTACTTCGGTTCGGACGGCGGTGTCCACAATTTCCTCCGCCAGCTGGAAGACTGGTTTGGAATCGCGACTCAGCAATCGATGTGGTACAAGGGCTCGATGGTCAGTCTCTACTTTAACAACTACGCCACCGGCACTTGGAAGTGCTGCAACCTGGTCTACACACCGCCGGACCGGCAATACGTGTTCGATCCGTTGTTCACGCAATTCCAAAACTTGCCACCCGGAACTCCGATGTTCCGCAACGTGGATAACCTAAGCTACCGTCAAAACCAGGTGGCGCGTACCAACTAACGCGACGGTTGAATAGGAAACCCCGGTCCTGCTCCGCGGATCGGGGTTTCATTTTTTGTACTATTTCCTCCGCTCAGCTCTCTCGCTTACAGTGACGAACTACAATTGTTGGTGCGTGGCGTCGTCGAACTTATGAGCCCGTCTGTTCCCTCATCTTCATCTTTGCAACTGCGGAGGCCAGCGCAAACCTCGCAGCGGATATGGATTGCGTTCCTGCTATGCGCAATCGCCGGCATGGCGCTGTTTTTCGTTCCGGCATATATTATTCGTCCTTTCCATTATCAAGCGCCACGCGCACTGCTCGTAGCGATGTCCTTGCGTCAGCGTGCGCCGATTGGCACATTAATGGCCGCTCTCGCCTGCTACCTCCTTGCTTTCGGGCTGTGGAAAGGCGCCAGCCACGGGCGCAGGGTCCTGCTCGCGGTCATCCTTTTTGTCGTTACTTTCTCCGCAGTGATGGCTCGGGTCAACTACTTCGAGTGGATGTTCCATCCCATCACGGGCCCGCAATTTCTTGCGCAATCGGAGAGCAAGCTCGATCCTAAAGAAATGATCATGTCCGTCCGCCTAGGCGGCGATGACCGCGCTTATCCCATCAGCCAGATGGCCTACCATCACGTCCTCAACGATGTGGTTGGCGGCGTGCCCATTGCCGTCACCTATTGAACGCTTTGTCACACCGGTCTGGTGTGGACGCGAAGCATCAACGGACGAGTGCTGAACTTCTATCTTGCCGGGATCAACAATCAGAACTTCCTGATGCGCGATCGCGAAACAGGAACTTGGTGGCAGCAGATCACCGGCAAGGCCATCTACGGTCCGCTGCGAGGCGCGGCGCTTGACCTCGTGCTGAGCGACGAACTTACGTTCGGGGAGTGGCGGGCCGAATCCCCTGCAGGACAGGTGCTCGCGCCTGTTGCCAAGTACACGAAAGAGTACGATCCCAACTGGGAGCCGGACGTCGCCAAGCTTCCGGTCGTCATCAGCTTTCCGGGCACCGAATTGAAGTCGCGCGACGTCGTGATCGGACTCACTATGAACGGCGCGGCCCGCGCCTATCCCTGGGAAACTTTCGCCAAGCAGTCTCCCATTCTCGATCGTGTCAACGGCACGCCTCTACTGGTCGTGCTTGGCCCCGACGGCAAATCTTTCCGCGTCTTTGTCGCGCGTATCGACGGCCACGACGCCGAATTCTTCCTGCAGGCTGACACGCAAGAGTGGGCGTTGCTCGACACGGCCACGGCCAGCCAGTGGAACTTCCAGGGCTGCGCTACCGCCGGACCCTCTCAGGGAAAATGCCTGGCCCGCGTCCCAGCACTCAAGGATTATTGGTTCGACTGGCGCAACTACCACGCCGACACCACGGTCTACAAACACTGAGGAAATTGCTTAAAATTAAAAAGACGAGAGGGGGGATCTCCGAGTGTCAGCGATTCGCGCCATCTTCTGGGATGTTGGAGGAGTTCTTCTCACCAACGCTTGGGATCACACCGAGCGGGCGGCGGCGCTGGAACATTTTCGTCTGGACGAAGAAGAGTTTCGGGCGCGGCACGAAATGGTGGTCTCGTCGTTCGAGCGCGGCAAGATTTCGTTGGACGAATATCTGGATCGTACCGTTTTTTATCGAAACCGTTCGTTCACCCGCGAAGAGTTCCGCGAGTACATGTTCTCATTGTCGCGGCCCATGCCGGAAGTTCTCGCCTTCGCGCGCGCGCTGGCTGGTTCCGGAAAGTATTTCATGGGGACGATTAACAACGAGTCTCGCGAATTGAATCTGTATCGCATCGAGAAGTATGGCTTGCAGGAAATTTTTCGCTTGTTTGTCAGCTCCTGCTTCGTGGGCCTGCGCAAGCCGGAGAGCGGCATTTATCACCTGGCGCTTGAGATTACGCAGATCGATCCGGAAGAGTGCTGCTTCATTGACGACCGTGCCCTGAACCTGGAGTGCGCGGCGAAGTTAGGCATGCGCACCGTTCAGATGCAGACGCTCAATCAGCTGCAGGCAGACTTGGCGAAGCTTGGAGTGAAGGCGTGAAGTGAGGAGTCAGTGGCTAATTGGTTAGTTCAATACCTGGGGCTGTTCACTGACCTCTGACCATTGACTAACTTCTTCTTGGCTGCGCCTTTGAGGCTGCCGAAGGAATCACGGCTTTCGCAATGTCGGATTCCGCATTGGTGAGAGTCAGGTCGCTCGACCAGCATTCGGAGATTAGCTTCCACTCGCCGCCACTTTGCTTGGCGAAAACCCATAAATACTTGCCACGCTCTTCGCGGCGTTTGCCGGTAGTGCCGGGAACGAGGGCGCTGTAGCGTCCCACTTCGTGAGCAAGATCGCCGACCACCTCCACGCGGATCGGTTCCACTTCCACTTCTCCAAGGCCGGATTCGAGAGCCGAGTGAAAGAACTCACGCACTGCGGCGGCGCCGCGGAGCAACGGGAAATTCGAGCGGAGGACCAGCGCATCGGGGGAATAGAGATCGATCAGCTCATCGAGTTGGCGCGTGTTGCAGGCCAAGACCCATTCCTGCGTGAGGCGTCGAACCGCAGCCTCGTTGCGGCTCATCGGTTCACCCTTCGCAGCGGCAGCGATGCGCAGACGGTCGGCTTCGCGCGCGCTCTCGGGAGCAACGCCTCTCGGTGCGGCAACCGCGCCTTCCGCTCCGCCTTCGAAATAGTGATGATGGTAATGATGGTGGTAGTGGTGCGCTGCGGAGGCAACGCCCTCTTGCGGATGAACTTCGCGCGCTTGCGGTGCGGCCGGCTGAGTTTGCGTCAATTCTTTGACAAGACTAGCTATCGTCTCATCGGGAGAGTCCAGGGCGGCTGGTTCGGAATTTGCTGAACCAGCGTGCGATTGCTGTCCCGCAGAATCCAGGGGAAGTCCGCACATGCCGCAGAACCTGTTGCCTTGGCGATTCTGATGCCCGCAGGAAGGGCACGCAGCGGAAGAGCCGGGGAGTGTTTGCGGCGTGGTTTCCTCTACTGCGGTTTCGGAGTCCATCTTCATGGTCAGCCGCTGCATGGCTTGCAGAGCTGCAGCAATCGCTTCCTGGTTTGGCTTGGGACGCCGCATCTCGGGAAACAGGCGACGATTGCTCTCATCTTCCACCGGACTAGCCGGCTCAACGCCAGCGGCTGGGCCGTTGGAATCCGTTCCAGGAATCGCACTCGATGGCTTGGCGAGTTTCTTGTCTTTATCCACGATCAGATCACGCTGCAATTGGGTTCGGTTACGGTCCATTCTAGCCCAAGCGAGCGCGACTTAACGCCGGGAAAACTCGATCTTCCCCTCAGCTTCGGTAGGTACTCCATTGCAAGTTGCGGGACGGTATCGCCAGGAGCGCACCGTTTGCAGCACATTGCGGTCGCCCACTGGACCGCCGCTCTGCAGGATGAGAGGACTATGCACACGTCCGTCGGGGCCGATGATGAAGCTAACCTTTACCTTTACCGCCGGAACCATCAGCGGATCGGGAGTGGTCAGAGCCTGGGGGGCCTGAGTATTTTCGCAGCGGGCTCGCGCGCTCACGTGAGGCACCTCGCTGAATTCGGAGGCCCGCGCGGGAGCCTTCCAAAGCTCACGTTCGCCCAAAACTGCGTGGCGAAAATGCGTGCGTCACAGACTGCACAGAAGGGGCAGCCGGAATCGCGAAGACGAGGAAAAACCAAGGCCAGAGTCGGCGAGACATCTTTGCAACCTCAAGGGGAGGCGAACTCCCTCCCACTTACACTCTTCTGTGGGCAAGTCTGGGACCAGCTTCCTGCTTTCTAAGAATGCTTGTTATCAATCTTTTACGGGCAGTCGATGACGTAAATTGTTAACCTGTGTGAAGGCATTTGCACATCTCAGCCCGCAGAACGGCTTGCTGAGGATCGGAGCGTCAGCAGGGTAATCTCGGGCGGGCAATTCAAGCGGACCGGAATGCCCACAGTTCCCAGGCCGGCATTCGTATAGAGAGCGAGCGCGCCCAACCTGATAGGAACCCAAAACGTATTTCTTTGCCATTTCAGGCAAATACAAGGGAGGGAGCAGCGGGAGCCTTACCTGACCGCCGTGAGAATGTCCGGAGAGCTGAAGGTCGATGGGAAATGTTGAGGCTGCATCGGCAAAATCGGGTTCGTGGGCGAGCAGGATGACCGCTTCGTCGGAAGGCACGCCGCGCAGAGCATGAGCAAGGTCCGCGCCTCCGCTGATCACGTCATTGACACCGGTGAGCCAGATCCGAGCGCCGTCGCGTTCAATCGCAACCGACTGATTCGCCAGCACGTGAATACTCTCGGCTTGGAGCGCGCGCGTGACAAATATTGGGTCTGTCTCGGCATCATGATTTCCCAAGACCGCCCAGAGGCCATGGGGCGCGGTCATTTCGCGGAGGAGGTGAGCACAGGGTACGGCGGCGAGCGCGGCGCATGGCGCCGTTTCCGGTCAAGGACACGGAAACGAAATCTCCCGTGAGAACGATCAGGTGCGGGCGAAGGCCATTCACAATGGGGATGGCAGCACGCAAAGGGTGGATGGAAAAATAAGGGTCGTAATGAAAATCACTGAGCAGCGCGATCGTAAAACCGTTCATGCGCTCGGGCCACCGTGGTAGCCAGAAATCCTGGCGCACGACACGAGGGACATTTGGCTCCAGCAGGAGCGAGTCGCCAGCAATCGCAAGCGTGCTGGCGGCGGCCGAGCGATAAAGAAACTGACGTCTTGTGGTGGGAATCAACGGCAAACGAAACTTACTCTAAGAGCTTTTACGATGTATGAATGCATGCGCTTAGGATAACCGAAATTGACGAATCTTTACCGGCCGCGAGGTCTCTTCCCCGCCTGTCGACGGATGCTGATAAAGGCACGGTTCCGGGTCGCGCAGTATCCCCTACGAGATCAGAAGCTGAAGGTCACCTGCAAATCGATGCGGCGAATCGCGGCAGAATTAGCGAAAGGTCCGAAGGAGGGGACGCCGTTCGGGGTATCAAAGAATCGTGAACCCAGAATGCCGCTAGGATTTGCGTAATTCACTTTACTCAGAGCGTTGCGCGCGATGACGCCGAAAGAGAGATTGTAGCGGTGGTCCGAACCACTGGGTATGCCGCCGGGTCCGCCGCCGAACAGAGGACCACGCGGGCCGCCACCACGCCGCGCCGCCACCGCCGCCTCCTGCAGGACCACCGCCGTGCGACTGATTCCCTGGGCCACCGGTCTTGGGACCAAAGCCGAAAGTCTTGGTGAGACGAAGATTCAGCGTGAACTGCGACGGACCAGTGCCGTAGTTAATGGGAGTAATTTTTTCACCAGCAACGGGGCGCGCATCGAAAGTTCCGAGCGGCGTGCAATAGGTGGTGGAAGGTGGAGTGTTGACGGTCGTGGGACATGTCGCGGTGGAAATAAATCCCGGACGATCGTTGAAGATGGAATCGTCATTGAGATCATTGGTGGTGGTGATGTTAAAGGGAGAACCGGAGCTCGCGATCATGAAAGGACTGAGGCGGAAATTGTACGGAAGCGCGAAAGAACCGCCAAAGAAGAGCCGATTGCGGATGTCAAAGGAGGCGCGGCCGTAGTCGGCGCTGATGTTGTAGGAGTTCGAGGGAAAGCTGGACACGCCAGACGTATCGCTGTTGGCGTAGTTGAGGACATAGTAGCCAAAGACTTGAACCTTCGATCCGATGCGCACGTTGGTGTTGGTGATCAGTTGGTTCTGCCGGAAGACTGCTTCGGAAACGTAGCGGTAGAGATTTTCTGTGGGGGTCGGGCAGGTGGGGCTGCACGGAGTGCCGGGGTAAGGTGCGTCGGCGTTGATGGTGAGCAGTTGATCAAAGCCGCGTGAATTCAGGTAAGTCACGTTTAAGGTTGCGACCTTGGTGAGTTGACGCTCGACGCTGACGGCGGTTTGCAGGGTGTAAGGAGCGTGCAAGCGCGGGCTGATCTGGTAAGTCGTGGGCGTAACCGGGATGGCCGCTCCAGTGCAGGCCGTGAAATCGGTAAGGGATGGGCAGATGGGATTGTCGATGACAAACTGTTTTTGGTGGGTACCGTTCAAACGGTCGGCCTGCAGAATTTGGGCTTCCTGAAAGCGGTCATAGAAAATGCCGAACCCGCCGCGCAGAACAAACTTGGGGGGAGCGCTCTTGCCTCCCACTCCCCACGCAAAACCCAGGCGTGGCGCCCAGTCTGCGTGATCCTGAATTCCGGTCTGAGTTTCGAAGCGCAGGCCATAGCTGAGAGTAATGTTGGGGCGGACCTTCCAGTCGTCCTGGTAATAGAGACCGGCGTCGAAATTGCCCACTACCAACGCTGGCGTACCCGTGGTGTAAGTGAGCTGGGTAGCGATCGGCGTGGTCAGGTTTCCGGTGTTTTGAATTGCGGAGGCGTAGGAGATTGGGCATGGAGCTTGCCCGGGAGTCGGCACGCAGGTGCTGCCACCCGTAGGACTGAGTAGCGAAGAGAAGGTAAATTCGCCATTGAATCCGGAAGTCTGGCTGTTGGCATCGCGAATGCCGCGCAGTCGCGCTCCAAACTTCACGGTGTGATTGCCGTGGATGATGGAAGTATAGTTCTGCAGTTCGTAGTGGTCCTGGTGGTCGAGTATGTTGCCCTGATTATTGCCGCCGCCGTCGAACGATCCCAGAACGGTGAGAGTCGGCTGCGTGCTCAGCGCGAATTGGTTATCGAGCTCGCGCAAATACTGGAATCGGGTTTCGTTGACGATTTTTGCGCCGATGACCTGGGTATCGCTGATCTGCAGCGTGTGTTCCGTGGAATTGGAGTTATAACCTTGAGAAGGCAAGTTGAAAAGGCCGATGCCTTCGTTGTCTTCGGTGTCGCGATAATACTGGTAGCGAACTGTCAGGGTGTTGTTCTTGCTGAGAGCATAGTCGATACGAGGCGTGATGTTGGTTCGGTGCCGGGGAAAAGGGACTGCCTCGACGAACGGCGTCTCGGCGAAGGTGGTGGGATCGAGAGTGATGGCGTTGACGGCCTGAAGATCGTTGATGTTGCGGCGCTGGGCATCGACGAAAAACGATGCTTTCTTGTTGATCGGGCCACTCAAGCTGCCGCTGAACTGAGTGGAATCGTAACCGGGCTCCGGACCGGCGAAAGGGTTGGGAGAGTTGAAAGCGGAATCGTTTCCGTTTAGCAAAAACTGACCATGAAATTTGTCACTGCCCGGCTTGGTGAAAACTTCGATGCGGCCGTAGCCCAGCTTGTCATACTCCGAAGAAAACGGATTCGAGTTGATGCGGATTTCGCGAATCGATTCCTTGGGAGGAAGCTGGCCAGCGGTAAAACCGTCGATGTAGAGTTGGCCGCCATTGGGCCCGGCGGACGGGCCGGCGAGCGCTTGTAAGTCGGTGAGCAATTCGTCGGGGTCGTCGGGGAGAGCCTCCAGTTCCTTGCCCGAGATGGTGATGGCTCCGGCGTTGTTGGCTGGATTCACATCCACAGTTGGAGCGGTGTCGGAAACCTGAATTTTCTCCTGTTCAACCTCGATCGCCATTGCGACATTCAGTAGCATCGCCGGGCCCGCGGTGATGACTATATTGTCGTTTTCGTAAACTGAGAATCCGGGGGCAATCACGTTCATCGTGTACGTGCCCGCAGGGAGCGCTTTGAATTCGTACTGACCTTGTCCGTTCGCTTGTGTCTTGATCGGGGTCAGAACCGGCAGCTGCCGGCGTGAGAACGACATTGGCATTCGGGATAGCGGCGCCAGAGGGATCATTGACTTGTCCATGCAAGCTTCCTGAGGCGGCGGGCGCCTCGGGAGTCTGGGACACGGCAAGCGTCGCGCAGATCTGCAACAACAACAGAGCGGACATGAAACAGAAACACTTCCGTAACTTCATCCAGGATTCCATTCTTAATTGAACGACCTTCATTAAGGGTTCGCTACTGACGTTGCGTGATCTTAAAACTATGGCCCTCCAGCGTCGGCCGCCGGTGCGCCAAGGCTCCAAGGCGTCAAGTATCAGGCCTGCTGGCGCCGGGCGCAGCTCGTAAGATGGGCTCGACTCCGCTCAGAGCTTAATCACGGTACCTGATCCCGAAGCGGTACCCTCTGTCGAGACAATAATCACTGCATCGCCCTTGTGAAGGTCGGCCAGAGAAATTGTCGGCGTGCGGTCTGAGCATCTGCTGAAAATCCGGAGCGCCGCCCTGGATGCCCACCGGCGCCATTTCCTCCATGCGCCCGTGCTACCGGGACGACCTTCGCGGGCGCGCGCCTTGGCCGTTGTTCGCGGAGCAGTGCTCGGTGGCACTCAGGCGGCTCCACCGGCCCTGCTCCTTTCAGCCGCATCGCAAACGTCTGTGCCATCTCAGGCGGGCAACTTGGTGAAGCTGCGAGTCATGTAGTAATCTTGATGAGCACTGTTTTTTTCGACAATAGATCGTGAACGCTCAAGGTCGCAGAACTTGCGTCGACGTGAGTCGACGGTGCCGGCGATATGGGGAATGACCCGGAAACAATTTCTTCGGCCGCCAGTTCACTTCCATCTGGCGCTGCGCTCGCCGCGCGCAGCACTTGGTCGCCCGGATGAATCTCCTGCAAGCGAGCTACGTTTAGCTTCGTCAAACTGAGCGGAGTCTGGCGAATAGCGACGTATCACGGTGGCATGTAGAGCTTTGGATAACGACGTCCTTGCCTCGAACCGTAATGGTCACGGTTCCCGCGGCTGCGATTGACATCCTTGACGAGGCCGCCTATTCCACGCTTCTGCCAATCCTGTAGGTCCTGCTCGATGCCTCGCCTCAAGGTCGGAGCGCTTCATCGCCACGATTGTGGATGCGATGAGTGACTGGTTATCGGCCGAGGCCGTTCCCGAGACTAGAATCCGGTCGCCCACTTGCATATCCTGTAACTGGATCGGTGTGGCATTCGCTTCAGGATCTTTCTCACCTGGAGCGATGCGGAGAATACGGGTTACAGGAAGCACGGAGATGGAGACTTCAGGACCGGTGTCGGGAGTCAGCGTGATCGTTGTACCAGTGATAGCTTTGACTGCGCCGATGCGCCTGGTAGCCGCGCCTGCGGTAGCTTGCGGGGCGGCTTGGCCGGAGGGAACCGCATAACAAGTAGTGACCAAAAGCACACTGGCTGCGCTTGCGGCACAGAAAGTGATTACCAGAAAGCAGTGTGCGGCTGACTTCATACCTTCCATTAATTTACATCGGCACCCGCTGCTAGACCGGGTATTTACAAAGTTTTACTTCAAGGGGAGGAGTTTTTACGATACGTACACATATCGTGATCAATGCGTGGTGAAGCGCAGGATTGTGAAGTTACTCGGCGATCAGCAGATTCTCCGCGAACGGCCATTCGTCATCAATCCACTGGACGTCACAGCGGAAACCAGCGGTGCAAGCCATTTGAACAACTTCGTCGGGAGAATACTTATGACTGCTCTCGGTCCAAATGGTTTCGCCCTCCAGAAATTCGACGGTAGTATTCGCAACGGGAATGTCTACGATCTGCCGCCGCGTCGAGCGCAAGTGCATTTCGACGCTGCGCGATTCGTAATTGACTTTCGCGAGGTGTTGGAAATGAGAGAGGTCAAAATTACCTTCGAGTTCGCGATTGATGCGGGCCAGCAGGTTCAAGTTGAAGGCAGCAGTAACTCCTAGTTCGTCATCATAGGCCGCGAGCAGTTGCGAGCTCGACTTAACGAGATCTGTTCCCAATAGGAGAGAATCTCCCGGCTGGAGAATGCGGCGGACCTGATTCAAAAATTTTAGACCCGCCATGCGATCGAAATTTCCAATCGTGCTGCCCAGGAAGAGCACGAGAAGATGCTGGCCGGAACGGCGCTGCGCAGCCACTTCGAGGAGGCCGTCGAGGTATTCGCGCTCGAAGCCGACGATGCTGATGCAGTCAATATCACTGAGCTCGCGCTGGCACATGGCGAGGGCGGTAGGAGAGATTTCGATGGGATAGTAGCGCGTCTTCTGGCGCCGGCAGAGAGCTTCGAGAATCTGCCGAGTCTTTTTGCCGCTGCCACTCCCCAGTTCTGCCACGGCAACTGGACCGGCGAGGCGGTCTACGATGTCCGCGGCGTAGCGGCGAAGCAGACGCTCGTCGGCACGGGTGAGGCCGTACTCGGGAAGGTGGCTGATCACTTCGAACAACGCGGAGCCGACATCGTCGTACAAATATTTCGACAGCAACTCCTTCTGGTTTGGCTTGGTAAGGCCGGCGCGAACGTCCGCTGCGAATTCATAGTTCTGATTGGCGGTGATAGCGTGAACAACCATGGTCAGCTCCTTCGTTGACTCAGATGCTTACGCAGCGAAAACCGGTATAGATAAATTGGTAATGCGCCTGGAACCAGTTGCGAAAGGTGGGGCGCAACATGCAGGCGGCGGTGCGCGCCGATGCGCCTTTCATGACGAAGTGCTTGCCATCGAAAAAGTCGGCGGAATATCCGCGGTAGAAGGGGAACGGTTCGAAGCCGGGGAACGGGGCAAACTCCGTGGAAGTCCACTCCCAGCCATTGCCTAACATGCCTTGCACCCCGAAGGCGCTTTGCCCGGCAGGGTGGGCGTTGACGGCGACCGGATCCCAGCGAGCGAAATCAAAATTTCCGAAGTTGGGAGACGGCGGTTCGTTTCCCCAAGGAAAGGATCGTTCGTCGCCATCTGGAGTCGAATATGCGGCACGCTGCCATTCGGCTTCAGTGGGGAGCGACTTCCCTACCCACTTGGCATAGGCTTTTGCTTCTGCCTGGCTCACATAGACAGGCCAATCGAGTGGCAGAGGGATATCGTTGAACATTGTTCGATAAAGCCATTGATTGCCGTCGCGCTTCCAAAAAGCCGGATGCAAAATTCCCTGCTGCGATTTCCATGACCAATCGTCAGCAGTCCAGAGGTTGCGATTTTCATAGCCGCCAGCGGTGACGAATTCGAGGTATTGCTGGTTGGTTACCTTGTAGCGGTCGATGGCAAACGCGGGAAGATCTACAGTATGAGAGTCATATTCGTTGTCCCATCCGAAAGCAGCGGCGGCGCGCGGAAGGCCCAGCGTGACCGGCCCTGCTGGAATTTGAATGCTGCGATGTTCGATGGGAACGGTAACGGGATTCGAGGGTTCTTTCTGCGGAAGTTTTCGATCGAGGGGCAATTGGTGCAGCATGTAGGCGAGGGTTTCCGCGTGCATGAGGCGGTGTTCGATCGCTACGTCGAGCAGCGTGTCGAGTGGAAATCCGTCACGCCCAGACGAATTGGAATTTGAGAGCGCGTCTTGTAACTTCTCGTCCAACAGGAAGCGAATTTTCCTGACATATTCCTGCACTGCCTCGATTGACGGCCATTGCGACGGTTGATCGGTGGGCAATCCACCACCGACGGGATCGATGCCAAAGGCAAAGAGCCGATCGAACTCGGGATGAAAGCCTTTCAATCCGAGAACCTGATCATGCAGCAAGTTCCAATCAAACGCTTCGAGATGCCCGATGTAAAAGACGATGCGGTGACGTTCAGGGATAGGACGTTCGTAGAGCGAATCCGGGCGGACAATGGCGAAGAGATCATCCGTTCTCTGACGGGCGCTGATTAATTGCTCGATGAGTTCGTGATGAACGGCCGGGTCACTGTGAGTGGCTGGCATGCGAACCTCCTGGAACGATAGTGGCGGATTTCAGACCGGAACAACAGGCAAAGTCGAGTCCAAGGATTCTACCCGGGTCATCGTTCGAGTACCAGTCCGGGTACCATAGGGTAATGTCTCTTTCGGTCTTCCACGTCGATGCCTTCACAAAAGTCCGTTTCTCGGGCAATCCAGCCGCGGTCTGTCCTTTGGCGCATTGGTTAGATGACGAGATGTTGCGTGCGGTCGCTGCCGAAAATAATCTTTCTGAGACGGCCTATTTCGTGCCTCGAGGCGAACTCTATGAACTGCGCTGGTTTACGCCTCGCTGCGAGGCCAAGCTGTGTGGCCACGCGACCCTGGCTTCGGCATTCATTCTGATGCAAATCCTTGCCCCGGGGCGCGATCGAGTGCACTTTACAACTCGTTTCAGCGG
Organism: uncultured Acidobacteriaceae bacterium; assembly: GCA_963760855.1. Classification (GTDB taxonomy): domain Bacteria; phylum Acidobacteriota; class Terriglobia; order Terriglobales; family Acidobacteriaceae; genus Sulfotelmatobacter. The sequence continues at coordinate 493,445 of CAVXFD010000014.1, forward strand.
GGAGCTTTCCGTGTATCGTGATGGCGATTTGCTGGCGATGGACTTCCCTGCCCTGGTTCCGTGGACGTGCGTCGACGTGCCTTCGACCTTGACGGAAGGCTTGGGACGAAAGCCTGCTGAAGTGGTGCAAATTGAAGACAATTACTTCGCGGTGTACCAAACTGAGGAAGAGGTACGGCAGATCAAGCCAGATTTGGCGCGAGTTGGGAAACTTCACCCTGCAGGAGTAGCGATCACGGCTCCAGGGGTCGAATGTGATTTCGTCTCACGCTACTTCGCACCGAGCTATGGGGTTCCGGAGGATCCAGTAACTGGATCAACGCATTGTTCGCTGGCGCCGTATTGGGCGGAACGGCTGAGCAAGACGTCGTTGCACGCTCGGCAGGTTTCAGAACGCGGCGGTGAACTGTGGTGCGAAGTCAGAGCGAATCGGGTGATTCTCAAAGGGAATGCGGTGCTGACGCTGCAGGGCGAGTTGCTCATCTGAGCGCAAAACTTGGCGAGCAGTTCGGCCGATTCAAGGAACTAATCCTTTGCTGCGGAGAAATTCGCGAGCAACATCTTGAGCATCGCGGTGCTGACCGTCGAGAGCGTAATTCAATTTCTGCATTTCCTGATCGGAAATTTTTCCACCCAACGCGGAGAGAATCTCAGCCAGTTCCGGATGCTGCTGCAAAATCGGCTGGCGAACGATGGCGACCGCTTCGTAAGGAGGAAAATAATGGCGGTCATCTTCGAGCGCAAACAAATCAAGCGCGGGGATGAGGCCGTCGGTTGCGTTGCCAGCCGCTATATCAATCTGATGGTTTTTGAGAGCCGGGGCGAGCAAGCCTAGGTCCATGATGCGTGGCGGCGCGGCAAAATGGAGGCCATAGGCTGCGGCCAGTCCGGCATATCCATCAGGACGTTCCATGAACTCGTAGCCAAATCCGGCGCGCCATTGAGGAGTGAACGCGGCCGCTTGTGACAAGGTTTTCAGTTTCAGGCGGCGGGCATCATCACCGCGAATTTCCATGGCGAAGGTGTTGTTGAATCCAAAGGGTGGTCCTAGGGTCAGGGCGAATCGCGTTTCGTATTCGCTTTTGACCCTTTGATAGACTTCTGCCCGATCGCCTTCAACTTTCTGCTTGAGGATGGCGGTGAGGGCGGTGCCGGTGTACTCGGGATAGATATCGATGCGACCCGCCAGTATGGCTTGCTGGCAGATGTAGGAGCCCGCCAGATAGAAGCGGCGTTCGACCTTCATCTGCGTGCGCGACTCAATCAGCTGGGCCATGATCTCGCCCAGCATGAGAGACTCGGTGAAGTTTTTGGATCCGATCACAATCCTGTTGGAATGCGACGGCGCACAAGATGCCAGCAGGAGCGTTAAGAAGAAAGTATGCAGGCAACGACCTGGCCCTTCGGTCCTCGAAGCTGCGCTTGCCAACGTCGTTTCATCGCGGTTGAAGACGCCTCTCCAGCCACCCCAAACCGAAATCCGCCGACAGAGCCAGGATTGCCGCAGGAATCGCTCCCGCCAGGATGAGCTCATTGTTCACCATCGCTAGCCCTCGAAAGATGAACTCGCCTAATCCTCCCGCGCCGATCGCGGCAGCGATAGTGGCAAGCCCTACCGACACGACTACCGCGACGCGAACGCCGGAAAGAATCACGCTGACCGCCAGTGGCAACTCCACCTGAAGCAGGAGCTGGCGGTCGGTGAGTCCCATTCCGCGCCCTGCTTCAACAACGGAAGGATCAACTCCGCGGATTCCTGTGTAGGTGTTGCGAATCACGGGCAAGAGCGCGTAAAGAGTGAGTGCCAGAATGGCGAGGCGATCGGCACGAGCGCCGATCCACGGCACCGGTAACAGGAAACCGAACAGCGCGAGACTCGGAACGGTCTGGATAATGTTCGCCGTTCCCAACACTGGTTTATTCCACACCGGCCAGCGCGCGCTTACGATCCCCAGCGGTATGCCGACGAGAACCGCGAGCAGTGTCGAAATTCCGACCAGCCAGAGGTGTTCGAGGGTGAGTTCCAGAATTTCTTCATGGTGCTGCAGGAAGAAGTGAAAGACGTTCATGACGTGCCTCGATTTGCTGCCGAGTCCAGTCCGTCTCCGAAAGCCTGCACATAGGCGGCGGCCAGCGAGTCAGTTGACCGCAAAAAATCATGCGGGGGAAGAACCGTGACAAGTCGTCCCGCTTCCATGAGCGCGATACGCGAGCCCAGGCGCAGGGCTTCGCGCAGATCGTGGGTAACGAAGACTACCGTTTTGTTCAGGCTTTGCTGGAGCGAGAGAAACTCGCGCTGCAGTTGATCGCGGGTGATGGCATCGACCGCGCCGAAGGGTTCATCCATCAGAAGAATTGCGGGATCGGCGGCAAGAGCACGAGCTACTCCCACTCGTTGGCGCTGTCCGCCGGAGAGCTGATTGGGATAGCGCGAAGCGATTTTCGAATCGAGGCCGACTAACCGCAATAAGTCTTCGACGCGAGCGTGAATGCGCTCTGAGGGCCAGCCTTCGATCCGCGGGACAAGCGCGATGTTGCGCTCTACGGTGAAGTGCGGAAACAAGCCGACATCCTGGATAACGTAACCGATGCTGCGGCGCAGGCGAATCACGTCAGTCTCCGCTGTGGAAGCACCGTTCACCCGAACTTCGCCGGCGCTGGGAGTCAGCAGCCGATTGATGAGCTTCAGTGTAGTGGTTTTGCCCGAGCCGCTGCGCCCGAGAAGAACAAGAGTCTCGCCGCGCTGTACTTGCAGATTGAGATGATGGAGCAGCGGCTGCTCATTCGGAAGCGTGTAAACAACGCCGCAAAACTCAATCACCGGTGCCTTGGTTAATGTTCGTGCCATGTTCAAGCGTAGTGGGAAGAATACCGGAGTCGCAGCTCCTGGCGCAGCATTGCAGGTCGCCCGCTCATTCGCTCACGCGGTTGCCGCATCTAGCGAGCTAATAGACGATCGGGCTCCCTCTGGCTACGATCGTGTCAGGATAGTGCGGAAATCAAGCAGGTATGAGTGTGTCTAGTTCACGCAATTTTATTTCCTGGGCGATGATCCTGCTGTTTCCGCTGTCGCTTGTGGCGGCGGACACGGGTTCGGCCATATTGCACAGCGAGGGCGGAGTGTGGCTTAACGGCACCGAGATAGCAGGTTCGACGGCCGTTTTTCCGGGCGATTCGGTAGAGACCAAACCCGGATTCGTGGCGAATCTTGACGCCGAAGGATCGTCGGTTCTGATCCGAGGAGAATCCATCGTAAAGTTCCAGGGTGATTCTTTAACACTGGAACATGGAAGCGTCTCGGTAGGAACGTCTACGTTAATGAGCGTGCATGTGAATTGCATTGAAGTAAAGCCCGTTTCCAATGGGCGCACACAGTACGAAGTCGCTGACTTGACTGGCAAGGTCGAGGTCGCGGCTGACAAGAACGACGTGAACATCACACAGGGTGGTACGCTTCACAAGACTTCATCGCAGAGCGGTTCTCAATCCGCCACCGTACGTGAGGGACAACAAGCCACGCGCGACGAAACGACGGTATGCGGAGCCGCATCTCAGCCCGCAAAACCCGGCAGTTCATTGAATGCAAAATGGCTTGAGATTGGGGGCGGAATCGGTGGAGGGGCCCTTATTCTTTGCCTGCTCCTTTGCAAGGGTCAGAAGGCCAGTAGCGTTAGCCCATCACAGCCTTAGCGATCTTGGCATTCATCTACTCGCGGATTCGTTGCTCAGGCAACGCCGTCCGCGAATCTTCAGCAATCTCCGACAATGGGGCGTATACTGAGTATCTTGACCTCGAAGACACCCTGACAGCACGTTGCGCCTTCGCGATTGAGAAGACTCCATGAAAGGCGACTGACGTGTCTTCCCTGAGGATTTCCGGAACTCATTTCTCGCGATTCCGAGACTACTGTCTAAGATAAAGGCCCTTACGCCGCCCGATTCGGGGATGCGCTCGCAGCGAGATATGTCGAGTGCCGCGCGCACGGGGCGGACGAACACCAAGTAGTGTATTGATCGAACCAGAAGGGCAGGAGAATAATGTCGGGAATCAATGGCGACAAAGCTCGATTTAACCGGCGGCGAAGACAAAAGATCAGCCGGCGTCTTAGCAATCAGAAAATGTTGAAGGCCCTGGAAGAGAAGCATTTGACTCCGCCGGCGGCGCCGACCAATGTCAAGGAGAAGGTGGCATGACGACTCCCGTCATGGCATTGCCAGTTTTGGAAGACGGTTCGGCGAAAAAGAAACGCGTGCTACTTTTGGACACGTCGCAAAGCCAGCGCGACTTAAGGGCTGAGGTGATGAGAAAACTTGGCATTGAGGTGGATTGCGCAGCCGATGTACTTGAGGCGCGGTGCTGGTGGCGGGCCGACTTGTACAATCTGGTGCTGATTAACGGCACCGGGGAACGGGAGGAGCGGGATAAGTTTTGTACCGATATCCGAAGCGCAACTCCTCCCCAGAGAATCGCTTTCTTCGTCGGGCGCCCCGAATATCTCTCGCTTGCGCCGCATTCTAACGCTGCAGCAGCGGAAACCGAGGCCGACGTCCTTCACAAAGAGATGATCTCTGCGCTAATGGCGAAGACTTCGCACCGTTCCTCGCAGCGCTGGGGAATATTGGAAGCCTGCAAGCAGATTTCGTCGGTGCGCTCCAGCAGCGAGGCTCGTTCACGCGCCCTGCGGGAGACGCCCCGGCCTTCGCGTTGGGCCGAAGCTATTGAACAGCACTCCGCACCTCGCCCCATCCAGACTCAACCCACATTTGCGACTGCGATCGCAGCAGAAAGAGAAGGACTTCTATGAAGAATCTGTACGTAGGCAATTTGCCGCACAGCACAACCGAAGCGGAGCTTCGTGGAGTGTTTGAGGCACACGGCGCGGTCGAAAAAGTTAGTATTGTTACCGATCGGGAAACCGGCCGGGCGCGAGGATTCGCTTTTGTTGAAATGACGAATCCGGCTGAGGCGGATAAGGCGGTGGCTGCCCTGAATGGTAAGGAACTTGGAGGTCGCGCTCTAAAGATTAATGAAGCCAAGCCAAAGGCGGATGCGCCGCGCGGCGGTGGAGGCGGAAAGCGCTTTGGTGGCGGAGGCGGTGGCGGCCGCGATGATTATCAGGGTCACGCGCGTCAACCCCGCGAACCGCGTTGGTAGCCACGAGAAATTCAATACATACAGGGCTCCGGATGTGCACCTGGCTGCTTGTTAAGGAAGCCGGTTGCGCTCCTCGGGCTTTGCACTTGAAACAACTGCAACCAGCAGCCGCTGCGATTGCAGAATTAACAACGGGAGAGAGCGATGCCAGGACGAGGTCGATCAAGTTTTACCAAACGCCAGAAAGAACACACGCGACAGCAAAAACAACGCGACAAGGCTGAGCGAAGGATTCAGCGCAAAACCGAAGATCCCTCAGGGACGACCAGCGATTCCAGCGATCTGGATTTGAGCGAGTTGCAAAGACACGCCGCAGAGCAGGCTGCACTTTTCCAAATGGGAGCCGAGGACGGCGATATCTCCAGCATGCCGCGCGAACGCGGTCCAGAAAAAACGGAATCGTAGCTTTGTTGCCGCAAATAATGAGGGCGCGCCATTCTGGCGCGCCCTTTCTGCTGTAATCCCTTGAATCTCAGGCAAACACTTCGCCGGGCATCCTGGTCAGGGTCCGGCTAGCCAGCGTGTTCTGAACAGCGCTTTGCCGTCGATCCACGTTGGACCAATCCACCTGCTTGCGCTCGATGCGGAGCTTCAGCGCGCGCTCGATGTTACGGAGTTCGATCACTTCGGCGCCGGCCACGAGGCTGGAGGCCAAGCCTTCGGACCCGGCGCGTCCAGTGCGGCCGACGCGATGGATAAAGTCCTCGGCCATTTTTGGCAAGTCGTAATTGATCACGTGCGCGACGTCGTCAATGTGCAAGCCACGGGCAGCCACGTCAGTTGCGACCAGAACCTGGTAGCGTCCCTGCTGGAATCCACTGAGCGCTCCATTGCGCTGCGACTGTGAACGGTCGCCATGAATCATGGTCGCGGAGAAGCCTTCGCGCGCCAATTCCTTGGCCAGTCGCTCCGTTCCGCGTTTGGTGCGGGCGAAGATCAGAGTCTGACCCTTTTCCACGTAAAGCAATTGCCGCAGCACGTCGGGCTTTTCAGCCGGACGTACTTCATAAGCTTGCAGTCGCACACTTTCAACCGGCTTCAGCACCGAGCCGATCGCGACGCGTACAGGATCGCGCATGGCATCGTGCACCAGTCCGGCAACGGATTGTTCCATCGTGGCGGAGAAGCACAAAGTCTGCCGGCGTTGTGGCAACACGGCGAGGATACGGCGAATGGCGGGCAGAAATCCCATATCGAGCATGCGATCCGCTTCATCGAGAACGAGAATCTTGATGTCGCGCAAGTCAATCAGCCTGCGGCTGATGAAGTCTTGCAAACGTCCCGGAGTGGCAATCACCAGCGCGGATCCGCTGCGCACGGATTGAATCTGCGATTTCTCGGAGACGCCGCCGATGACGAGCGCGGCTTTTGACAGTTGCCTGCCGCGCAGTTTTTCGTATTCTTCGTTGACCTGAATCGCCAGTTCCCGCGTGGGCAGCAAAACCAGCACGCTGGCTTTTTGCAAGGGTTCACGTTGCAACATTTCGATTACCGGAATCAGGAAAGCAAGTGTTTTGCCGGTGCCGGTTTGTGCTGTCGCCAGCACGTCTTTGCCTTCAAGGGCGCAAGGAATCGCCTGCTCTTGAATGGGTGTAGGGGTGATAAATTGAGCTGTCGCCAGCCTCTGCTGTAGCGCAGAGGATAACGGTAGTTCCGTAAAGCTTGTCATTCGTAATTGTTCTTTCTGGAGGGCTTGTGAGTACACTTGTCGTGAGTTCCCGGGCCGCTCTTAAGTTTTGATTTGACGCTGAATAAACGGCGGGCAGGAAAAGCGGAGATGAATCTTGATCCAACAGGATCACCGCGTCACGAGCAAACCGTGGCAGTAGCGTTGAAGTTATTATAACACAGCTTAACGTTTTCGATAGCAGTTACGAAAGTTATACCATTCAAAGGGGTGGTCACACGTCGAAGATCCGGTATACCACCGACGGTTCTTGCGCCTGGAGCAACGAAATCGCAACGTTGTGTACGGCGACCCCGGTGGTTGTGCGCCCATCTGTTTTTCCATGATGAGCGTGACCGTGAACCACCAAGTCGGCTCCGTGGCGATCCACTACTTCAGCCAGACGAGAAGTACCCATGAAGGGAAATATCTCAGGCGCCTCGCCCTGCACCGTGTCCGCAATTGGCGAATAGTGCAAGACCACCACCCGCTTCTGGGTGCGAAGCTGGGTGCGGCCTCTTCTTCCGGAACGTCAGCGGCAATCGACGAGGTCACAGGAAGCTCGTCGTCGGGGCGGTTCGACATTTTGGACGGCTCAAGCACAGAGCTTGGATGTGTTTCCATGGTTGGCGGTTGTTGTGTTTCGCAATGCGAAACTTGGTGGCTGGCGCTTGGTTTGTAGCAGCGGATGCATCGACATATAACTTCATATAACTTTGCGGAGGATCTATTAAGGATCTGGAGCGCGCATTAGAACAATCCCCCCATCATCCGAGCGCATCCTACATTCGCGCGCAATTCGCTGAACGCAAATCCGCCTCGGCCTTGCGCACGAGATTCAACTTTCGGAGAAACTTTATGAAAGCCGTCCGTTTCTTCTGTTCAACGCTTACCATCCTGCTGGCTCTCGCAGCGATTTCGCTGGCGCAGGATGTGAAGACCGACTATGACCATCACGCGAACTTCTCCCAATATCACACCTACTACTGGGAAAGGATCAAAACTACGGACCCGTTGTGGCAGAGCCGAATCCAGGATGCAGTCGACCGTGCACTGCAATCGAAAGGCTGGCAGCGAGTGGACAACGGTGCCGACGTCGCCATTACCGCTGTCGGCAGCGCCCACAATCAAAAGGAATACCAGACCTTTTATGATGAGCTGGGAGGCTGGCGATGGGGAGGGTTCGGCGAAACGACGACCCAGGTAGAAAACTATCCCGTGGGTTCCTTAGTTCTGGATTTGTACGACGCGCACAACAAGCAACTGATCTGGCGCGGCGTCTCAAGCGATTCGCTTTCTGACAATCCGGAAAAGAACGAAAAAAAACTCGATAAGGCAGTCGACAAAATGCTGCAACACTTTCCTCCGCAGGCAAAGGGATAACGTCCTGAACCATGCAGGCGCGGGCGACTCGCCTCGCGCCTGCGGTTCCCGTTGCTGCTTTCGCTCAAGTGATTGGAACTTTCCCATTGAGAAAATACGCGATTCGCCCGATTGCATTACCAAATAAGCGGTCTCAGTGTAGAGAGGCATGGCAGAAGCCAAACGTATTCTGATCGTGGACGACCACGCTGCCATCCGGCGTGCCGTGTCGCGCCTGATTCAGGATGTACCCGGTTTCGAAGTATGCGGAGAGGCGGAAAACGGCAGCATCGGGATCGAGAAGGCGAAACAATTAAAGCCTGATGTGATTGTGCTGGACCTCTCGATGCCGGTGATGAATGGGCTGGATGCGGCGCGAATTCTGCGTAGTGTTATGCCGGCCATACCGATTCTTATGTATACGGCCTTCACGAATAGCAGCCTGGCGAATGAAGCTTTGGCCGCGGGGGTGAGCAAGGTCGCATCGAAGACGAGTCCGCCCGAGGCTTTGATTAGGGATCTATTGGCGCTCGTCAAGGATGCGGCCTGAGCGACATGAGAAGGCACACGACAACAGAAAAGCGACTCACGAAAATAAAAGAATTATCGCGGCGTTGTGTTATAAAAATTAGCCAGAAGATCCGGGAGCGTTCATCGACCCCCGGCTTTTCCGATTTGCGGGAATCTGTTTCGTGGGGATCCTTTAGCAGCCAACCGTGGACCCTCGTGCAGTGATTTCTCCTCGCCTGGATTGCATCGACCTCTTTGGCGAATTCTGTTTGCGCCTTATCCAAAAATCTGCACCCCCCGGTTGGATTCGGCCAGAACTTCCTGAAGATGTGGAGAAGGGGGCTCAATCTTGACTCGCGTCGTTCTCGTTCGCCACGGCGAAACTATCTGGCATGCGGAAAATCGTTATGCCGGGAGCACGGACATTCCACTCAGCGAGCGCGGCACGGAGCAAGCGGAGCAGCTCGCAAAATGGGCGGCCAGGGCCGCTCTCGCAGCCATTTGGGTATCGCCATTGCGACGGGCCCGCGAAACAGCCGCCCCGTCGGAAGCTGCGACTGGCATCATGGCGCGCGTTGACCCAAGGCTTAGGGAAATTAACTTCGGTCGAGGCGAAGGATTGACTAACGTGGAAATCAGACAGTCCTTGCCAGACGCGTTCGCGGCGTATCAAGCTGATCCCTTTTCCCATCCCCTCCCGGGAGGTGAGGATCCGCGAGCTGTCGTAGACCGAGCCATCGAATGTCTGAATGAGATCGAAAGGGTGCACGGGCAAGGGCGTGTGCTGGTAGTCACGCACAACACCTTGATCCGCGTAGCGCTCTGTGAATTTCTCGGAGTGCCGCTGTCGAAATACCGTACCGTGTTTCCGTCGATGGATAACGCCGCTTTGAGCGAGATCCGGCTGCACCTGGGACAAGCGACTCTTTTGAAGTTCAACGTGCCGCTGGACTCAACGACCGACCCCAGTGAGGCAGACGAACTCGATGCTTAGGCGGTTACTTCAGCGGTTACTTCAAGAGTTCTAAGATGCGGTAGAATACGCCCCTGGCGCGGCTGCCTCCGCGGATTCCCGAAATCTCACCGCGAAGGATTTATCACTCGAAAAGATTCATGACGCGAATTGTTCTCATTGGCGCCGGACGCGGCGGAAGGGCTTTGGTGGAACTCTTCCACAAGGATCCCAGCATCGATATCGTTGGAGTTGCGGACAAAGATGAAGGCGCGCCTGGCATCGTGCTGGCTCGCGAACTCGGGTTGCCGGTTGCGGCCAACTACAGAAAATTTCTGAAGGCCGATGCGCCCGATCTGATTATCGATGTCACGGGCGATCCCGACGTAGCTCGCGAAGTTTACCGTTTACGGCCTCAGGGAACAGAGGTCCTTGGGGGCAAGAGCGCCCGCTTCATCTCGTCCTTCGCTGGCAAAAACAATCAGGGTGATTCTCTTCAGGATCAGTACCAGCTTGCTTTGCGCGAACTCGAAGCTCGGGCGGAAGGCGAATTCATCATCGGCAACAACTTGAAAATGAAGGAGATCTCTTCATTGATTTCTAAAGTTGCTCCGACGCCGACTACCGTGTTAATCCGGGGGGAGAGCGGCACCGGGAAAGAGCTCGTTGCTCGCGCCATCCACCGAAATAGTACGAGGAGCAGTCACCCGCTGGTCACTTTGAACTGTACGGCTCTGTCTCCGGCTTTGCTGGAGAGCGAACTCTTTGGCTACCGACGCGGCGCTTTTACAGGCGCTTACAACGATAGCAAAGGATTGTTTGAGAAGGCCGATGGCGGGACCATGTTCCTTGATGAAATTGGCGACATGTCTCTGGAGATTCAGGCGAAATTTCTGCGCACTTTACAGACCGGAGAGATTCGAGCCGTCGGAGACATGCGAACCAGAAAGGTTTCGGTGAGAATCGTTGCGGCCACCAACCGGAACCTGGAAGCCGCGATCCGGGAAGGCACGTTTCGCGAAGACCTGTTCTACCGCATCAACACCTTTTCTATCACGTTGCCTCCGCTGCGCGAGCGTATTGAAGACATTCCGTTTCTCGCAGAATATTTCCTGTTGCGAGCCCGAGCCAAAGTCAACAAGAAGGTGGAGAGTATCTCACCAGAGGCGCTCGCGCTGTTGAGGAACTATTCGTGGCCGGGCAATCTGCGCGAACTGGAAAACATTATTGAGCGGGCCGTCGTCTTATCCTCGTCCGCGACGGTGGAGGCTGAACATCTCCCGCTTCATGTGCAGGACTTGGTATCGTTCAAACCGCAGATTGGGTTCATGCCGGGCAAGGCGCGCGCTATTGAACAGTTTGAGCGGGAAGCCTTGGCCAGCTATTTGCTGAAGTCCGATGGAAATGTTTCCCAGGCGGCGGCTCTAGCGAAAATTCCACGGCGAACCTTCCACCGTTTGCTGGCAAAGCACAAGCTAGCGCACCGATCGGTACGACATCAGCGCTGAGACATAAATGTCTCACACATGCGACAACTGTGTCTCTGTCGAAATAAATGTATTCAAGCAGCGTTTTGTCTATGGTTTACAAATGATAGCGACTCATATATGTGAGACTTAATTGTCTCACGCGGGCGAGCCGCATCGCTTGCTGCCGTCTTCTCCTCTCTTCTCGCAAGCGGGCCTCAACTCAAAGAAATGCCAACACTTAAGAATTCTGCATCCGCTAGCGCAGGATCGAAGCGACATTGGAATGGGAATTGCCTTGTTGTTCGTGCAGGCGACGACAACCGGCGAACCCTCCGGAACGATTTCGAAAGCCAGCCATCACCAAGAAGTTCACCGAAGATGCGGCCGGGCCAACCAGCCCGGCTTGAGTCTGAATATGCAGGTCTCCACTTCGGTGAGTTCAAACAGTCATGGCTGGACCGGCGGCATGCCGGCACAAAAGCATAACTGATTTTTATAGGGAGACGGAAAATGGTTGGGAACAACAACTCCGGCAAGAGAAAGAGCCGTTGGGCCGCAGGCATCACGCCCTATGCGGAAATGGGATATTACGACGCAGATTACGATCCGAAGGCCACCGACATTTTGTGCGCTTTCCGTCTTGTGCCGCAAGCGGGCGTTGATCCGATCGAAGCTGCGGCAGCGGTAGCTGGAGAGTCTTCGACGGCAACATGGACCGTGGTTTGGACGGATCGACTGACTCCTTACGAGAACTATCAGGCGAAGTGCTACCGCGTGGATCCGGTGCCGGGCACTGATCAGTACATTGCGTACATCGCCTACGATATCGATCTTTTTGAAGAAGGCTCGATTGCCAATCTTACTTCTTCGATCATTGGGAATGTATTCGGCTTCAAGGCGCTCAAGTCTCTGCGCCTGGAAGATATGCGAATCCCTCCGCATTACGCGAAAACCTTTCAGGGCCCCGCGCACGGAATCGTCATGGAGCGGGAGTATCTGAATAAATTCGGGCGTCCGCTGCTGGGTGCGACTGTAAAACCGAAGCTCGGTCTGTCCGCGCGGAACTATGGCCGTGTGGTTTATGAAGCGCTGCGTGGCGGACTTGACTTCACCAAAGACGACGAGAACATCAATAGCCAACCCTTCATGCGCTGGCGTGATCGATTCCTGTTCTGCATGGAAGCGGTGAACCGCGCCACGGCGGCCGCAGGCGAGATCAAGGGACATTACATGAACGTGACCGCCGGAACTATGGAAGAAATGTACGAGCGCGCGGATTTCGCCAAAGATCTCGGAACCGTAATTGTGATGATTGACCTCACGATCGGTTATACAGCTATTCAGTCCATGGCAAAGTGGGCACGCCGCAACGGAGTCATTCTGCACCTGCACCGCGCTGGTCACGGAACCTACACACGGCAAAAGACGCATGGCGTAAATTTCCGCGTGATTGCCAAATGGATGAGGCTGGCGGGAGTGGATCATATTCACGCGGGCACAGTAGTCGGGAAGCTGGAAGGTGATCCGAACGCGATTCGAGGCTATTACAGCACGCTGCGTTCGAACAAGATCGATGCCGATCTATCTCAGGGTTTGTATTTCGAGCAAGACTGGGCGTCGTTGCCGGCGGTCATGCCGGTCGCATCCGGCGGCATCCACGCGGGGCAGATGCATCAACTGCTACACCTTCTCGGAGAGGACGTCGTGTTGCAATTCGGCGGCGGAACGATCGGGCATCCGGATGGGATCGCCCAGGGCGCGACCGCGAATCGCGTGGCCACGGAGGTGATGATCCAGGCCCGCAACGAAGGACGCGACTTTCTGAACGAAGGGCCGGAAATCCTGAACAAGGCTGCCCGCTGGTCCCCCGAATTGCGAAAGGCGCTGGATATTTGGAAGGACGTCAGTTTCGACTTTGAATCAACCGATGTGCCAGATGCAGTTGGCACGGTTACCGTTGCATAGCTGCGCCACATGGCGCTCGAAGAGGGAGGAATCCATGCGTATTACACAAGGAACATTTTCTTATTTGCCCGACTTCACGGAAGAACAGATCAAAGCGCAGGTGCGTTACTGCTTTGATAATGGCTGGGCGTTTTCGATCGAGCACACCGACGATCCTCACCCGCGGAATTCGTATTGGGAAATGTTTGGACTTCCCATGTTCGACCTCCACGATTTGAATGTTGCCATGGAACAACTCGACGAATGCCGGAGAGCCTTTCCGGAGCACTACATCAAACTGAACGGTTATGACCGTACCAAGGGCCGGCAAACCACGATGTTGAGTTTCATCGTGCAACGTCCGGCGGATGAGCCCGGGTTTGTTCTGGAGCGCACGGAGGCGCAGGATCGCCGCATTCAATACACCATTCGATCGAAGAGCCGGTCAGCAAACTAGAACGCCAGAAATGTCATGCACAAACTCGATACAGATTCCGTCGTCGATTCAACCCCGTTGCCGGAGGCTCAGGAGAGCCTCGTAGACATAGGCGCGGCGCACCGCGATTCGAATCTCGACGAACTTCTGAATGAACTCGATCGTGAACTGGTCGGCCTCAGACCGGTAAAAAGCTACATCCGGCGCGTGGCGGCGCTGTTGCTGGTCAGTCGTCTGCGCGAAAAAGTTGGACTGTCTAACGAACGCCCCACTTTGCATATGTCGTTTACCGGACATCCCGGGACAGGAAAGACGACGGTTGCCATGAGAATGGCAAAGATCCTGCACCACCTCGGGTACCTTCGCCGCGGGCACCTCGTGGTTGCCACTCGTGACGATCTCGTGGGGCAATACGTCGGCCACACTGCACCCAAGACGAAAGAGATTCTGAAAAAGGCAATGGGAGGAGTGCTGTTTATCGACGAAGCGTATTACCTGTACCGGCCGGAGAACGAACGCGATTACGGTCAGGAAGCGGTCGAGATGCTTCTGCAGGCGATGGAGAATCAGCGAGAAGATTTGGTCGTCATCCTAGCGGGATATCAGGATCGAATGGCAACTTTCTTCCAATACAATCCTGGATTCCGATCACGCGTGGCGCACCACATCGATTTTCCCGACTATACCTCGCCGGAGTTGGCGATGATCGCCGAGGCGATGTTGCGCGAGCAAAATTATAGTTTTGACGACGAAGCGCGGGAGACGTTTCGGGAATATCTGGAGCTGCGCATGAAGCAGCCACAATTTGCCAATGCGCGCAGTGTGCGGAACGCGATCGATCGAATCAAGCTCCGTCAAGCGAGCCGCCTGGTCAGGGAAGGCGGACGCATCGCCAAAGAGGAACTGGCTCGCATTGCCGCGAGTGACGTGCGCCGGAGCCGGGTGTTTCAAGGCGGGCTTGAAGGCGACGCCGAGACGGGATCTGCAGGCGGCATACAGCCGGTGCGGAGCAAGGAGACGCAATGAAACGAAGACCGATCCTGCTCGGCATCGTGGGCGACAGCGCCGCCGGCAAGACTACCATCACTCGTGGCTTGACTCGTCTCCTTGGCGCGGACCGCGTGACTCACGTGTGCGCTGATGACTATCACAAATACGACCGGACGGAGCGCGCGCGGCTGAACATCACTCCGCTGCATCCCGACTGCAACTTTCTTGACATTCTGGAATTACACCTGGAGCGCGCGCATTACGGGCAAGCCATGCTGAAGCCGGTTTATGACCACAGCACCGGATCGCTGGTGCGGCCCGAGTACGTCGAGCCGCGCGAGTTCGTCATTGTTGAAGGGTTGCTGGGATTTCACACCGCCGCGATGCGGCAGTTTTACGATGTCAAGGTCTTTCTCGATCCTCCCGAGGACATGAGACGGTTGTGGAAGATCAAGCGGGACACGGCCAAACGCGGTTACGTTCCGGAGCAAGTGTTGGCGGAAATGGAACGGCGCGAGCCGGATTCGCGGGACTTCATCCGCCCGCAACGTGAATTCGCCGACATCGTTGTGCGCTTTCATCCGGAGAGCGGGGTGGGATCCGATCAGGCGGACGGCCACTTGAATGTTCATCTGGTCTTGCGCCCAACCATTCCCCATCCCGACCTCACTTATCTCGTAAACCACAAGAATGGCCAGCCTGCCGGAATTCGCCTTGCGCTCGGCCGCGATTGCGGGCGTCCTGTGGAATTTCTTGAAGTGGACGGAAGCGTGAGCCGGGAACAGACTGCTCAACTCGAACAAGCCATCTGGAAGCATCTGCCCGATCTGCGGCCGCTGCGCGCCGATCAGTTTGGCGACTACAATGACGGCAGCGAGGTGCGGCATAGCGATCCACTCGCCCTCACGCAATTGCTCATCACTTATCACCTGCTACGCGCTTATAGCAAGGACAGTCCGATACCGTTCGCTCGGCCGGTCGCGGCTCTGAGCCGGTTGAAATCAGTACCCGAGGAATCGCTGGTGGAGAGCGCGGTAAAACGGTGAGTGCGCTAGCTCGGCGCGCGCTGGGTGTTGGTTAGCGGGTTTCCGCGAGCCGCAGATTAGCCCGGATTTCCGCCACAATCTGCGCAGGTGACTGGTCGACATCGACCACGATTGCGTGCTCCGACTCTTCCGGCTCTTCGAGCGTCTCCAATTGGCTGTTGAGCATTCTTTCCGTCATGAAATGTCCGTGCCGCGCGCGTAAGCGCTGCCGTAGCAACTCCGGCGAGCCTCGTAGATAAACCAGACGAACTTCTGGCGAAATCCGTAACCTATCTCGATACGCGCGCTTTAAGGCCGAACAGGCCAGCACTGCGTTCTTTCCCGCGTTGATCCAAGCAGCGATCAGTCGGCGCAGAGCCTCCAGCCAAGGGTCGCGGTCGGCATCAGTGAGCGGTATTCCGTTCCGCATTTTCTCCACGTTCGAAGCGGGGTGGTAATCGTCTCCGTCGGCGAAGTCCCAGCTCAGCCCAGACGCCAGGAGCTGTCCGACTGTTGTCTTCCCCGTCCCCGACACTCCCATCAACAGAATGACCACATCTTCTCCGATCTTTGCTTCGACTGCACACGTTTCGAGCAGTACCAATCATAAGAGTTGACGGCCTTCCGAAATTGACCCTCACGGCCAGTTACGGTGAAATGCATGCGGGCCTCGATGCTGATAGCCCAGATAGGTAATTACCAGAGGTTACCAGCGTCTATTACTTCCCATTACCATGTTACGATTGTGCGCTTTAGAGTCCGGGCGTAGTCTTCAGGACATGAACTCACGTAATCATAAAAAACAAACAGCTCGCACGCGAGTCGCAACGGTGGCACTCAGCGGAAGGACACTCTTGAAGTCGACCGTGCTCGGCGCAGTCGCGGTAATGGCGCTGGCTACGATTTCCCCGGCGGCGGAGCTTCCCGAGGCTCCCAGTGCTATCGTGCGCACGAGCGCACCGATGATCACGCCCACAGTGTCGGCTTCGCGGCAGATTGCTGAAGGTCATACCATTAACAAGACATTCTTAGGGCTGGCCTTTGTGTCTTCGGCGAGTACTTTTGCCGATTCTTACACCACGTTGTTTGCACGCGAGAATTGGCTGGCTGGGAAGAAAGGCGTCTGCAACATGGAGGTTCAGTCTGCTTACCTCTATGGAACTCATCCGACGGTGGGACGCGCGTATGCTGTGGCGTCAGCGAAAAGTGCAGGGTCCATCTTTGCGGCTTACTATATGCGTAAGCATCACAGCCGATTCTGGAGCTTCCCCTTAGTCGCAAACTCCCTGGTGAGCTTAGAGGGAGTAACTCAGAACATGATCGAATGCAACTAATAGATCATTGGTCCGAAGATACTCACCGAACATTATCCGCTGGACGATACTTATTGAAGTATGCTTACTGAACGACGAGAGTCACAGGCAGGGAATGTTGCAGATGGCCCGAAGAACCTGTGACGGTGACAGTGTAGGTTCCAGGCGTAGTGCCGGTTTGACGGGTCGGGCCGATACCGGTTCCGCCGGCGCACCCGGTCATGAAGATCAAAGCCGCCGTCAAAAGCATCGCGACGATACGCCCGCGCATCTTCTTACCCGAGCTCCTCGAGGCGACCAGCACGATTCCAAACAAACCAATCGCTTGTAACTGAATCCAGACCGAATAGATTGAGGCATTTCGAGAACCGTTCGGGGCGACCTGTGAAACGGTTGCGGTCGACGTAATGGTCAAAGTGGAGGAAGCAGAGCTGGCGCCGGGAGTTACGGCGCTGGGAGACAGACTACAGGAGGTTTGTGCGGGCAGACCGCTACAGGTGAGGTTGATGGCGTTGCCAAACGATCCGCCAACGTGGGAGACGGTCAGCGTGTAGTTTGCTGCCGAACCGGGTTGAATAGTATCGGCGCCCGTGGAGTTCGCGAGGCCGAAGTCTGCACCGGCTCCATTAAGATTTACAACCTGCGGGCTGCCCAGAGCATTGTCATTAACGGTGAGAGTACCGGTGCGGGTGCCGGAAGCGGTGGGTGTGAAGTTGACATTTATGGTGCAACTGGAGTTCGCAGCTAAGGTCGCTGGGCAGTTATTGGTTTGAGCGAAGTCTCCCGAGATTTGGATGGCACCAACATTTAACGTAGCGGTGCCTGTGTTCGTGAGGGTCACCGTCTGGGACCCACTGGAAGTTGTCAAAGGCTGAGCGGCAAAATTCAGGCCGCTGGAGCTCACCGCGGCGACGGGCCCGGAGCCGATGCCACTCAGATTGATGATATGGGGCGATCCTGCCGCATTATCCTGAATCGAGATCGAACCCAAGCGAGTTCCCACTGCGGTGGGAGTAAAAGTCACGGATAAAGTACAACTACTGGCGGCAGATACACTGGTTCCACAGTCATCCGACTCCGCAAAGTCCCCGCTTGCCGTGATGGAGGAAATCGCCAGTGCCGAACTTCCCATGTTACGAAGCAGTGCTGTTTGCGCCGTGCTGGTCGAACTCACCGCCTGCGAAGAGTATTGCAGAGAATACGGACTGAGGGTCACGGACGGTGCCGAACTGGGGCCGATCTTCATGATGAAGGCGTCGGTGCCACCGCCTAACACTTTCTGGAAGGCCCCCTGCGTGACTGGAAGATCGGTGGAATCGGTAGACCCGGCAATATAGAGGGAACCGGTAGAGTCGATCGCGATTCCGGCGGGATATTCATCTGCGCTCGCGCCCAGGTAGGTGGCAAACAGTTCGGTACTAGCGGCGGGGTCGATTTCCACTAGCAGCAGATCGTCTCCGTTGCCGTAGGACTCGATGCCGTTCACTATTCCAAAAGTAGAGCTCGATGTCGAGGCTAAGACGTAGGCGTTATTGTTGGTGTCTAGCGTGATTGCTTGCGGGCCAGCATTGTTGTTCGGCCCGAGGAACGTCGAGTACAACAACGTCGAACCCGTAGGATCGAACTTGGTGACGAAAGCATAGTCACAGGCATATCCGGCGGAAACGGGATCGCAGATGCTGGTGGACGTAACGGGGAATGTGCCGTCGCTGAAGGCCGAGCCAGTAATATACGCCGAGCCGGTACCATCCACCGCGATCGCGTTAATGTTGCTAAGAACGCCGCTGGATTCGTAGAAGTAAGTGGAGTAATCCAGGGTTCCTGAGGTAGTGAACTGGCTGACAAATCCAACGATGCTGTTTTGTTGCGTCGAGTCGGTGGTGAGATATGCGCCAGTCGTAGTCGGAAAATTGTAAGTATTGGTGACACCGGCCGCATAGGCATTGCCGTCGCTGTCCACTGCAACCCCGTTGATCGCGCTATAAGGGGACGACCAACATGGAGTGCCGCCGCAGTTGTACGCCACGTTTGTATTGCCGGCGAGGTAGGTGGAATATACCAGATACGATCCATCGGGACTGAACTTGGTCAAGAAGCCGTAGTTTCCGTACACACCTCCCTGATTTGAACTTGCCGCGGACTGATAGGCATTAGCCACGGGAAAGTTTGTGGATGATGTGGTTCCAGCAACGAACACGCTTCCTAAACTGTCGATTGCAATGCCGGCCGGCTGGTCTGAACCATTTCCTCCGAGATAGGTGGAGTACAGCAGCGAAGAGCCGTCGGCGGACACTTTCGTCAGAAAGCTATTGAACGATCCCGGATAAGTGCCCTGATACGGATTTATTAGAGGGAAATCGCTCGAGGCTGTGCTGCCCGTAATATACACGTCATTGGCGCTGTCCAACACCAGTGCATACCCGTAGTCGTCGTTGTTGCCGCCGATGTAGTCCGCATACACGAGGTTGGAACCGGTGGGGTCGAGCTTAGCGACGAACACGTGCGTAGAGCCGGCCGCCGGCGATCCCTGTGTGGACAAGGGAAAGTCGGTTGAGTCGGTGTAGCCTGCCAGATAGACACAGCCCACACTATCTACGGCGATGCTGGAAGGTTCATCATCGCCGCTTCCACCGAGGTAAGTCGAATAGACCAGCACTGGATCGATGACCAAGGGCTTGCTGGCATCGTACTGGGCAACATGGAAAGAGATGTGCGTCGAGTCCTTCATCACGTAAGAACCCGAGACGGGCAAGCGCGCCCCATTCGATTCCTGATAGACTGCGGGACTTTGGAAATGAAGTTCTCCACCACTGGTTTGCAGCACCAGATTCCCTTCCCCATCCAGTTCCGTGTGAGCGGCTCCGCTGATTTCGAATTGAATCTGGGTGGGATCAGCTCCCGGTGAGATCGCAAAGTCGTACTCCAATCGCTGATGGCTTCCGTAATAGACCAGATCAATCCCCGGGTACACATTCTTGTACCGAACCTTGGCATAGGTCGGGACGTTGGTGTGCCACTTAGCAGGATCTCGACCGATAAAGTAATTGACCTTGCCGGGTATTGGACCTTCTCCTGCAATCACTGGATTTTGGGTTGCTCCCAGCAGATTGAATTGCAATGTGGTGTGAGGGGACGGCTGGACATTACTGGCAGCAGTCGACGTGCCGACTGATTTCACAGGTGCCGGTTGGTTCGCGCGCAAAGAAAGCACCATGCCACCAGCCGTCAGAAAAGCCTTGTAACCCTTACCGCGAGACACAAACTTAATCTTCGGGTCGCTCTGCCCTTGATTGAGCTCAAAAGTTAGCGGAGTGGCGTAGGTCTGGCGGGCACGGGGAGCCTCTGTCGCGGCACCGTCCACAGTTAGTGGCGCTGAATACTGCTGGGCAGAAGATAGGTGGATCGACAGTACAGTCGTTGTCAAGGAGAGGACGATCCGCACGAGACTCCTGGCTTGCATCGCTGTAACCTCGCGTTCAAAAGGTTCTCCCGACGAGATCAGTTGTGTTTACTTTCTGATTACGACGTCGTCCCAGCCGAAGAGACTTGGGCAGTTAAATTTGTCCCAGGAGAGCCTAGACTTCGTGACCTCGGCGACCGTGCTGTTGCACGACCAGCACCAAACTTAGTTTTCACTTAGAATTGACGGAAAACAGGGGATTGTTGTGACTTAGATGTGCGATTTACAAACAGCGGACTAGGCTGATATGGTCAGGATTCGTATTATTTCCGGAATAACGTTCTGCTCTTAGACACTGCTCAAGCTTCATTCATGCAGCCGTGCAACCGCAACAGCGGGGTGCATAATCGATTCGATTACCATAAAAGATGGTGATGTCTCTAAGTACAGGCGGATAACCCCTATTTGGGCCCGACAGATGTTCTGTGCGGGGTTCTCCCTCTTCGCATGCTTAGCAAACTTGACTTCTGTTCACCTTACTTCATTATTGGCGTTATCAGTTGGCATCTCAGCTTGCTCCAATTTAGCCAACTCGACTGCCAACCAATTCTCAAGTAAATTGCGATCCTCTTCTGGAATAAACGAAAAACGCACTCCAGCTCGACCCGTGGCATCGGCATTCACAACCTTCCCGGTTGCGTGAATCACGGCGGTGGTGCCTGGAAGAGAGAACTGTGTCAAGACTTCACGATTGATCTGCAGCGCATGGTCGCAGTGAAGAGCCAATCCGCCGACACTGAGATCGCTGATTCTGGCATGGATTTCTCCGATCTCACCAACTCTCGCTACTACAGCGATATCCACCGGAACGCGAGCAGCGCGTCTTCGGTTTTGCAGCATAGTTCCGTACGCAGCGCGCATGCACCGGCGAGCATGGTCCATGTCGGTGGGCTTGTGAATCATGAAGTTCGCACCAACCAGAAGGGCGTGCGTTTCCGACTGCCCGTTGACCATGGCGACAATCGTCGAATTACTATTCGGAGATGACTTGCGCGTTGCTCTTACGATCCGTGTGGGATCGAACGTGCCGTCCCAGTCTACGATCACGGCATCAAGCCGGCGATGAGTAACCGCGTCGAGAGCAGAGTCCAATTCGCCGCACACCTCTGCGGCGATCGCAAAGCTCTCCAGAATCTGGTTCATAACAGACAGAACCTTGGCGTCATTGGTGAAGAGTAGGCCGTCGAGTTGAACATGCTCTTTCATAGGATTACTTGACACTGTGGCACGTTGGCAGCCAAACAGACGAGTGCCCGTAAGCTCAACAGCAGTCTTTACTTATCCAACGGAGCGTGCACCCTGACGAGACTTGCATGGTATGGGTTCTGGAATAGTGTCTAAGGCGCAGACAGTTAGGGCGGCAGAACAGGCGGCGCTTTGTTTTCTTGCCCCTGGGCAGCCAGATGACGGTGGCGGTCCGCTCTTTTTTGATTTGTTCGGATTTTGTAACAAAATAACCAACCGCGCGATTGCAGACTGTGCCCAGTTTATACTTTGGCATTTTCTGGCTGTGTATTTCCCTAAGGTTCGATGATGAGGATGTGGAATTACGAGGATCGGGCAGAACATTCTCTGAACCGGATGGACGAGGGAAAACTCGACTTCTTTCTTTCGTGGGCATCTAATGGGAGGTAGTGCGCGCGAGGCAGGCGTGAGTGAGTCTAGATCAAACGGAGAGAAGTCCGGGTGGTCGGGCAGGGCCTCATGAGTAAGCCAAGCTGGTTCAAGCTGTTGGCAATTGAAGATGATCCAGAGACCAGGACACTGATTGTTGACACCTTTTCCCCGGAAGGAATGGAGATACTGACCGCTGGTGACCCGGACTCCGGCTTCGAACTCTTTCTGCAGGCACGACCAAGAAACGTAGTGCTCGATCTGAACGTGCCGGAAGGCACTGCGATGGATTTGCTGGAACGTATGGTCCGCACGGACCCGTCAGTGAACGTAATCCTGGTTTCCGATCATTACTCAGCGGATTCTGCGGTCGAGGCGATTCAGAAGGGCGCTTGCGACTACCTGACAAGGCCCATTGATTTTCAGCGGCTTCGCATCCGAATAGCCAGTTTCCTGGCAGAAGCCGAGATACGCCAAAGGACTTTTGGTCTAGACCAGGAACTGATCCGAGCCTGTCAATTTCAAGGAATCGTAAGCCGCAGCCCCCTCATGCTGGAAGTCTTTGCGAAGATGCGGCGGGTTGCGCCTCATTTTAGAACCGCGCTGATCACCGGTGCGACTGGGACAGGCAAGGAACTGGTAGCGAAGGCCTTGCATGAACTCAGTCCGGCTCTGTCGGATCGATTTGTGGCTTGTAATTGTTCGGCCTTGGTCGAGAGCCTGGTGGAGAGTGAGCTGTTTGGGTATGTGAAGGGCGCTTTCACGGGTGCGACTCAGGACAAGGCTGGTTTATTTGAGAGCGCGGATGGCGGCGTCATCTTTCTCGATGAAATTGGGGAGCTTGCTCCGAGCGCTCAGGCGAAATTGCTCCGGGTTCTGCAAGACCACAGAGTTCGAAGAGTGGGTGCATCCGTTGCGCGTGAAGTGGATCTGCGGGTCATCGCAGCCACAAATCGCGATCTGCGAACCATGGTGAGGGAGGGCAAGTTTCGCGAGGATCTTTATTACCGGCTGACCGTGGTGGAAATCGACTTACCCGCGCTTGCAGATAGGCGGGAGGATCTGCCGCTTCTTCAGCGATACTTTGTTGAGAAATTTGCCGCGGAATACGAGAAACCCATAGCGGGTCTGACCAGGAGAGCACAGAGCCGAATGGCCGCCTATCCGTGGCCAGGAAACATTCGGGAGCTTGAGAATGTTATCGGGAACGCCTGCATGATGGCGGAAGGTAAGTTCCTTGACGTTAGCGACCTGCCTGACAGAATCCAAGCGCAGTCCAGCAATCAGTCGCCTGCAGACGAGACCCTCTTTTCTCTGGAAGAGATTTCGAGGCGTCATGTCATGCGCGTGCTGGAGCGCGTAGGCGGTAATAAGGCTCGAGCGGCGGAAATTCTAGGGGTCGGCCGCGCCACTATCTATCAGCTGTTGTCGCGGATGAAGCTCGAGAAACGCGGGGAGAGTGCATAGCCCCTGCTAGGTACCGATTCCCTTCCGAATGGAGCTTGGCCGGCACTACTCACGCTCGACGTACAAGGAATCCTTCGCGTTCGGAATCTAGACCAAATTCCAGATTCTAGACATTCCAGTTTGTGGGCACGCCGTCCGAGTTCATCTTCCGCGTCATTGTCTCACGCATCGTTGGCAATGAAAATGCACAAAGACTTCAGGGGCAGCGCGCGTTCGGCACTCCTCCTGTCGTTGGGGCCGTCGGCACTGCCGCAGATATTCGGGGCGTGCCGGCGGACGCGACAGCGCCGGCGGTCGGGCGTGAGCTTCTTCGCCTTCCGGCAAATGCTATCCGACTCACATTGCAAGTAGTCGATTGTCGAACTGGTGTTTGAGGTATGACCAGAAGATGGACTCAAACCTGCGTTCGTGTCCTAATTCTTATTTTTCACGAATTGAACGGCTAAGGAACACGTGCATAATCAACCTCAAGTCGCCCGTACCGAGAGCCCCCTGCCTCGCTTGCGCCAGGTTGAGACTCGGGAATGGTGGCTGTGGGGATTTGCCGTAGTCGTTACCCTGGTTTTGACCTTTGGCATCCTGTCGTTGACTTTCCCAGGGTTTCACTTAGCCAACGACAAAGTTTACGCGTTGAACCTGAGAGAATGGGTTCGCGGTCTGGCCGCCCTTGTGCTGCTGTTCGATGTCTATACTGTCTATCAAAACCTGCAGCTGCAACGCGTGCGCCGCAAATTGGCAGAGCGCGACCAGCTCTTTCAGCTCATCAGCGAGAATGCTGCGGACATGATTGCGGTGGTCGACAAAAACGGCAATCGGCTTTACAACAGCCCCGCCTACCAGAAGGTTCTCGGGTATACTCCGGGCGAATTGGGCGGCTCATCCCTGGAACAGATTCATCCGGAGGACCGAGCTCGCGTGCACGGGGCCGCTGAGAAGGCGCGTGTCACCGGGCGGGGCGAGCGCCTCGAGTATCGAATCCGCCACAAAGATGGATCGTGGCGGGTTCTTGAGTCCACCGCAAGCGTCATTCGTGGAGCAAAAGGTCAAACGGAAGGACTCGTGGTCGTTAACCGCGACATCACGGAACGCAAGCGTGCCGAGGAGATGCTGGCGCACAATGCATTCCACGACGGTTTAACGAATCTTGCGAATCGCACGCTTTTTCTCGACCGTCTGGGGCGGGCTCTGGTCACGTCGAGACGCCACGCGGATTTCAAGTTCGCGGTGCTGTTCATCGATATCGATGGATTTAAGGTTTTCAACGATAGCCTCGGCCATGCCGCCGGTGATGCCCTGCTGATTCAAATCGGCGAGCGCCTGACTGCCAGTCTCAGGCGTGTGGATACCGTTTCGCGTTCGCAACCGGGCGAAAACGAAGATCCTACCTTCGGCGACGACACGCTGGCGCGACCAGGCGGAGATGAGTTTGTGGTGTTGGCGGAGGAGTTGCGGCAGCCCAGTGACGCCATTCGAGTGGCCGAACGCATTCAGGAAAAACTGGCTCTCCCCTTCAATGTGGATGGTCACGAAATCGTTATCACGGCCAGCATCGGGATCGTGTTTAACAGCAACGCGAACTCGGAGGCTCAGGACCTGCTTCGCGACGCCGAGATCGCGATGTATCGAGCCAAACAAACGGGCAAAGCGCACTGCGAAGTGTTCGACAACGCCATGCACGCAGGTGCTCTCAAACGTCTGCAACTGGAGACGGACCTGCGCCGAGCCATCGATCAGGGGGAGTTCCTGGTCTACTACCAGCCGATCGTGTACTTGCTAGACAGACGGATCGTCGGGTTCGAGGCTTTGACTCGCTGGCAAAGCCCGAAAGGCTTGGTGATGCCGAATGATTTCATCCCAGTGGCGGACGAGACCGGCATCATCCTGGCCATTAACCGCCAATTGATGAACGAGGCCTGCCGGCAGCTGCTTTCCTGGCACAAATTGTTCCCGTCAGATCCACCTCTCTCGCTTAGTGTCAACATCAGTCCCAAACAATTCGCCCAGGCCGATCTAGCTGCCCAGATTAGCCAACTCCTCCAGCAAAGCGGCATGGATCCTCGGTTTGTGGATCTGGAGATCACGGAAACCATCGCCATGGCGGATGCGGAAAAGTCCGCCGGCATGCTCTCGGAATTGAAGGGGCTCGGTGTTGGACTGGACATTGATGACTTCGGCACCGGGTACTCGTCATTGAGCCGGCTGCAGAGCTTTCGCGTCGACACGCTGAAGATCGACCGCATTTTCGTTTCCCGGATGGACAGTGATCACGAAACTCACGAAATTGTCCGCGTGATCGTTAACCTCGCGCACAGCCTAGGATTAAAAGTGGTTGCCGAGGGCGTAGAAACGCAGGCGCAATTTGATCTGCTCAGGAAGCTCGGCTGTGAACGCGCCCAAGGATACTTGTTCTCCAAACCTGTCGACTCAGACACGATCCTGAAACTTCTGGCAACCAACCGCTCCGAGGTTCTCGCCCTTCGGTCCAAGGCGGCTGGCGCGACGTCCGCATAGAGATTCCGGAAGGAAAGTCTCGCAAGCTTCCGTGGCGCAGCCATCTTGTACACTGCAAGAACTATGCGATTAAAGATCGTGCAGGCAGGAGAGCCGGTTTTGCGACAAGCCGCGCGTCCGTTGTCCCGCGAAGAAATATTGGAAGAAGGGATCCAAAGATTGATCCTTGACATGAAAGAAACCATGCGCGATGCTCCCGGCGTCGGGTTGGCCGCGCCTCAGGTTGGGCTTCCGTTGCAAGTCGCCGTGATCGAAGATCGCGAAGAAACGCTGCAGGACCTTCCGCCCCAAGAACTTGCGGAGAAGGACCGGCGGCCGGTTCCCTTCCACGTGATCATCAATCCACAGATCACTTTCCCGGGAGATGACAAGGTCTGCTTCTACGAAGGCTGCCTGAGTCTCGCGGGATTCTCTGCGGTCGTTCCGCGCGCCCGCTGCGTGCGGGTGGATTACTTAGATGAACATGGCGACCCGCAATCAGTTGAAGCATCAGGGTGGTACGCCCGAATTCTGCAGCACGAGACCGATCATTTGCGCGGAGCTCTTTATATCGATCGCATGCACACCCGGACCTTCACGTCGGTGGAAAACTGGAACCGTTTCTGGCGAGGCAGGCCGATCGCTGAAGTATCGTCCACACTCGAAAGTTAAACTCCTCCAAACGCGCGGTGATACCTCAGTGGCGATGTTTTCCGCCGGAGTGGCCGCCTGAATGTCCGCCGAAATGGCCACCTCCGCCGGAGTGACCGTGGCTGAAACTCTTCCCGCCCCCGAAATTTTTCGGTGCGTGCCCGCCACCGAACAAATGGGATCCACCCGAGCGCGCTTGCTTCTCGGAAGACTTGGCAAATCCTCTGCCCATGTAGCCGTTGGAAGACCGCTGACCCAAATCGCGTTTGCTCGGAGCGCGATAGGAGCGCATTGAACTACCCTCGCGTGCACCGGCTATGCCGCTGTAGTTCGCAGCCGATCGGTTATAGAAGCTCGAGCCATAATTCGAACGCGCATACTGCTGCGACCTGCCGACCGCGGGCTGATAGCTGTTATAGGTCTGTCGCGACGACCGGTTGTAGCCAACTCCAGGTGTCTGGTAATTGCGGCGGTATCCTTCTGTTCGGTTCCGCGCATACAAATCTCTACCCGGAGTTCGAGAAAATCCCTGGGCGTGTGTCCCGTAGTATCCGCCATTCGGCCGGCCATAGCCACCCGGCGTCCGATAAAAACCATTGGATCGCCCAGTACTCCATCCGCCTCGCGAAAAGGCGCGCGGACCGCCATGTGGCAAGCCCCAATCGGCTACCGTGGTGCTGCGCGAATAGTAGTTCGAACCCTGGAAGAGAACGGAGTGGGCTAGCCAGTCCAATCCCCAAGCCAGCAATCCGAAAGGGGTATGCATAAAAGCTGTCGTTGCAATGCCTAACCCGAATCGTACGGCCAGTGGCCCAAACGATGAACCGATAAACGACCCCAGCGCACCGAGCAGCGAAAATCCTGGATACGGCGAGATTGGCTGCCCGTAGACAGCCCACGGGTTATAAACCGGCACATACACGACCTCCGGATTCACCGGAGCCAGCACGATGTTCCCCTGATCGTAGTTCACTGTTTCCTGGGGAGTGCTTCGCAGATTTCCCGCTGCCTGCGCATGTTGGCGCATCACCTGCACGGCGTCGAGCACATCCTGCGGCTGATTGTAGTAAGCGTTGCCGAGTTCGGTGGTCCACTGCAGGTTGTAATTCATCTGCGCCAGGACTTGCGGAAATGCCGTCAACCCCTTCACGCTGGGGTCCCAGGGCTGCGCGTTGGCTCCTGCGGCAATCTGTTCGGAAGAGGCATAGCCTTGCGCCCGCCGCCAACGGTCGGCATCCGCCACCTGGGCGGGATACGTGGAGGCAGCCAGTATCTGTGCCACCAGCGTATCGGGATAGAGGGCAATCGGCGCCACCAATTGCTGAAGGTCCTGCGGATTGAGAGGCTGCGCCGGCCTATAATTCTGCGGCGGATTCATCTCGCCGGGACCTGAGTATGGCTGCTGCGGATAAGATTGCTGACCGTAAGGTTGCGGCTGCTGGTAGGCCGGTTGACCATAGTCCGGTCGTTGATCAGGCACCTGCTGATCAGGAGCGTACTGGCCATTCTCTGGAGCGTATTGTCCGTTGTCTGGCGACTGCTGCGCGAACACCTCTCCTTGCCCGACTAGCAAGAAGAGAAGCAGAAGTGCCAATGCAAACGAAGCCAATGCAAACGGAGAAAAAATGCAAGTGCGCGATGCCAGCGTGTGCGTTTGGAGTGTCACGTTCCCTCTCGGTTGCCCGCAGGCGCGCTCCGGGGCTAACTTTACGATCCAAACGGCCGGAGATTGTTCTTACGGCCCGGCCCGACGAAGAACTGCTTCTTCATTGTAAACCCGAAGTTCCTGCATTAGTTCTGCAGGAATGCGACTGGGTATGTTGCAGTCCTACACGTATTCGCGCTCTGCCCGCCGGATCGCTCGATATCGCTCAAACACCTTCTTGTCGCTTTCTAGTCCGAGTGCAGAGCGAATCGAGCTTCCTCGAAAGGTATGGAGCAACATCTTCCATCCTTTAAAGAGGACGAATCCCGGATCGTGCTTTAGTGCAATGGGGATGTGGTGCAGCTTCATCCAGCGCTCAGCTTTCCAGCGCATGAACTCCACTTCTTCAGCCGGCAAGTGCTCGGTGCGGACGACGGCTGTGGTGCCATCGTATTCTTCGAGTCGTTCATTCATGATCAACCCTTGATCGCGAAAATCTTTTGTCATGGGCGTTCGCGGGTAGGGGGTGGGATGTTGAATGTACGGCCAATCGACGTAGCGGCGAGCAAATTCCAGGTTCGCTTCGATCGATTCTCGCGTATCGCCCGGACTGCCGACGATTAACCCGCCGACCACATACATCTGATTGCGGTGCAGATAGTCGATGGCCTTGAGAGTGGCGTTGCCGGTTTGGTGGCCATTGGTGCGCTCCGTGTTCTTCGCGGAGGCTCGCAGAAATTCCAGATCGCCTTCCAGGATGTTTTCGATGCCCAGAAAAACGTAGCGGAAGCCGGCTCGCCGCATTAGCGGAGCGAGAGTTTCCCCATGGTTGGCGATGGCGGAGGTCATGGCCTGCACGAAATAGTCGAGCTTGTGCAGCCCGGCGGCAATGATGGCCTCGCATAACGCCTCGAAGCGTTTCACGTTCAGGGTAATGTTGTCGTCGACGAGAAAAATGGTTCGAGCGCCATGATCGCGGGAGTCACGAATGTCGGCCAGCACGCGGTCGAACGAGTAAGTGTGGAAGTTGCGCCCACGCATTTCGATGATGGAGCAGAAACTACAATCGTAGGTGCAGCCGCGCGAGGTCTCGATCACATCCACCTGGCGACCCAGCAGCGTGTATCCCCTCAGCACGCGCGCATCGCGGTTCGGCAGCCGGATTTCCTTGTCTTCAAGACGATGCGGCGGCCGACCCGGGTTGTGCACCCAGCTTTCGCCATTTTGGTAGGAAAGGCCGCAGATTCGTTCGAACCCGCAGCCTTGCTCGATGGCGCGCAACAACTCGCGGAAAGTCACTTCCCCCTCGCTGCGCACAAGATAATCTACGCCCATATCCTCGTATGCTTCGGGGGCAAGGCTGGGATCGTATCCCCCCACCACGATCTTCACGCCTGGCCGGAGAGAGCGCACCAGCTCGATAATGCGAGCCGCAGTTCGCCGCTGGAACGTCATGATGGAAAGACCGACGACGTCAGGATCGAGCTCGCCGACCAATCTGGTTACCGTTTCACGAACCTGGCGGTGAACCAGAATCAAATCAGCGACAGCCACCCGGTGGTGCGGATCGACGTTTCCCGCAAGAGACGAGAGAGCACCGTTCGGCATGCGAATCGCAGCCGGGGGCATGTGCTCGAAGGAATCCGGCATAGAAAGCAATAGGACGTTCATGAAAAACCCCAGTTCTTCACTGCTTCGCACAAATCCGCAGGCGCGGCTCGAACCCGGAGACGAAGCGAACGACGGTAATTGTAAACCAGCTGGGCCCCAAAATTCGGATGAGAAAACGTCCAACCCGCTCAGGCAATTTCAAGTTATTATTTCAGCAAGAGGCGCCGCAGATTTCGACCTCGGAAGCAGCGAAATTATTGGGGGTAGCCTGGTGATGAACTTCGTACGCGTGCGTAGCGGGAGCGACGATTCGACACAGTTTCAACCGATTGAGCGCTTGAAAGTATATATGTTCGGAGCGACTGTACTATTTGCTTCATTCGGAATGGGAGAAGCGGTATATCGACTCTTGTTTTCGGAGTTTGACGGGATAACCGATCGTATTCCGGTTGAGCTGCTGTTTGGTTTGGTGTTTGCATGGCTCGCCACCAAATTCGTCGGTGACGTCTACAGAAATCGTAAGCAGAGGAGCGCACGGCTCAATTTCATTTGGGCTCGCAACCATCAAATACGAGGCGCTGTGGAAGGAATCACTCCGTTGGCCCACCCGGCAAAGAACCAGCAATCGATCAGAGTGATTCGTGAAGAAGTCGATAGGATTGAGTTGGCGTTGAAGGAGATCTTGCCAAGCTAAATTCGGTGCATGATGACGGTCTCGGATGCACTCTCGCCTGTCTGCCGCTTCTGCCCTGAGAGGATACGCTAACGGGAACTGCAGAGCGGTTCAGTAGGAAATGGTCGACGTTCGATCGAACGGATCTAAATCTTTCTCGGTGATGTCCGCCAGTCCGCAGCGTCACCGCAGAGATTCCTGACCGCAACAACGCTCCGCTTTCTTTCCTCCTCCCGATTTGCGCTGTTGCGGCAATGCCCCATAGAATAATCAAGCCGAGAGGGAGCAGCCATTGCCCAGTTCGGCAAAGATAGCTTCCGGAGATCCACTTTCCCAGGCTTCGCCGGAGAGATGGCCGAGTGGCTGAAGGCGCACGCTTGGAAAGCGTGTTTACTCGAAAGGGTAACGTGGGTTCGAATCCCACTCTCTCCGCCATATTTTCAACACGTTACCCTCTGCGCCCTGCTAATCACCTGCTATTCAAGGCTAGAGAAGCGATTTTCCCACTCGCTGCTGCCATGTCCTCAGTAAATGCGTCACCGTATTGCATCGTTGTGCGTACATCGCAGTGCCGCATTAGCTTCTGTTGCACTCCCACCGGCGTACCGACCGAATCCAGCCACGAGCGGAACGTGTGCCGCATGGTATGCGTTGCCAGCTTGCCGATAGCAGCGGCAGCAGCAGCCTTCTGGAATACCTGCCACACCCACGGATATGACCACGGCAATCTGCCCAGCTTGAAGGGACTGGCAAAAAGCCAATCATCCTGGCCGGAAAACTGAGTGGTCTGCTTCCATGCCTTGAGGAGTTCGAGCAGTCCCGCGTCAAGGGTCATCTGCTTCCGCGATTCTGCCGTCTTGGTTGCGTCAACCCGCTGCATTACGATGCCGCGTTCGACTTGTAGCTTGGAGCCCAGCCAATCGACATCACCCCACTTGAGAGCAAGGCATTCGCTGATTCGCAAACCGAGACAGCAGCACAGTAATGCCATCGTGCGGAATGGTTCATCAAGGCGACGGATGAACGATTGAAACTCCGCAACCGTAAGGCTGCGAGGTTGCCGTGTCCGTTTGGATGCGCCCTTGATCGTTACCAGTTCCATCGGGTTGCGCTGTGTGGGAACGTCACCGCGCCACATTGCGTAATCCCAGAAGGTACTGAGTAAGCCACGGATGTGCGCTTTGCTTTTGGGTGAGAGTGCTAGCGTGCCTAGCCACAGTTCCACCGGCCGCGCCTGAAGTTCGGAAAGTTCACACTGTCCCCACTTCGGAACGATGTGCAACCTGATCCAGCTTTCATACGACCGGCGGGTGTCTCTGCGTACTGGCATTTTTTCTTGTCGATAGCCTTCGATAAGGCTGCTTACCTGTGGGCCATCGGTTGTAGCAACAACGCTGGCCGCATCCACAGCCCTTGTTGCTGCTCTTTTTGTTGGGTACTGGGTTAAGCTGCCAATCTTCCGCGAGGTGTGTTTGCCGTTCTCCCAGAAGAAGAGATTCCAGACTTTGCTTCGCTTGTCGAGTACTACGCTTCCACTTCCATGCCGTGCGCTCATTGTCTCTCCATGTGCGCAATGGACGGCGAAGACGAGTGTAGCATCCAAGTCAACGCGCTGGAATCGCCACACGTGACGGTGAGTGCCTGAGAGGATACGGCCTTGCACCTTGCCTTGACGTGCCCACATGAGGAGCGTTGCCGGTTTGATTGAGAGATAGCTCGCTGCTTCGTTCGCAGTGAGCCAGTCTGAGTTTATGTTTGTCATAAGATCGGGCGGACGCGAATGTGTATCCCGTACACATTAAAATCCGCCCAGCAGAGTCTCGCCCCCAGAGCACAGAGGGAGAGTTTTAAGAGGGTGTATATGGATGAAAACAGCAATTCCTAACCCCGTTGCATTCCCGTTGCATTCGAGGGTTAGGATATAGGTGCAGGTCATTGCGTGGGAAGGCTTTGCAGTGGCATGGGAGGGTAATGCATAGGAAAACCTACCCAGTGCTCACGCCCAGTGTCCGCAGGGAGGGGGGATAGGAATTGTGTACGGTCGCTAAAATACCCGATGTACGGGTGCTCGCGGTATGCTTCCCTCGCTCTGCGCTCCGTGTCCAGCTTATACGCAAGGTGAATCATCCACGTGTCCTCTACATTCTCGGTCTGCGTTCCACCTACCAGATGCGAGGGGTTACAGCAATTCGGATGGTTGCACATCAGATGCCGGACAACGAAGGGTTTGTACTCGCCGTGGTTGTCTGGAATGAACTCAGGCAAGTCCTGCTGCCGTGCCAACAACCACGTCAGACGGTGAACACGGATGTTGTGTCCGTCAAAGTCTATTTGACCGTGGCCGCTTTCCTTTTTTGCTCCGTGCCACAGCCAGCAACCCTCTGCTGTCTTTTCAATCTTGCGCCAGAATTTCGCTTGCCTTGCTGGAGTGAACCACGCCAGCGCTTGCTCGTATGTCGGCGTCATTGGTTCCTTCTCATCTTAAAGGAAATTCTGCGGTATACAGTGCTCATCGCTTCACTACTCCATTGATAAAAGCCTCTACATCTGATCTACGATGTCTAATTGATCCCTGTCCTAGTTTCACGGGTTGAAGGCGTCCCGATTTCTCCCAGCGCATAACTGTCGGCATCGAAATTTGAAATAACTGTGCAATCTGGCGTCGTGTCATCCATTCAGGCATTGTCATTACCTTCTGTGCTGCTGGTATCTGGGTTGCTCGTAATTGCTGGGCCATACTCTTCCTCAAATCCTTGTCTAATTCGTTCGTCGTCGTTCGACGTGCAAGCACCGTCTGCGACTTTGGCGTCGCGTTTGGCTACAGCCGCGCGGGCGGCGTCCCTGGAATCAAATACACCAGGAACATGGGACACGTAGTGGTAGCACGTAGTTGTCGCAATGGAAAGGTCGCTGGGGATCAATCCCAGCCTGATTAGTTCGTCGCGTTCTTTCGAGGCGAGTTCATTCAGTGCCTTGACATACGCGAGATAGTTACCGCTCCCTGGTGTGCACTGTGCCATCGCTTTATTGATCTGGCGGCGTGTCTTATCGTTGTCTCGATGTAGCTTCTCGATGAACTGCTGTTCTTTAGTTAGTTCCTGGTTCGCTGAATTCTTCTTCATGTGGCTCCTGCGGTATCTGCCGTAGTGGGTTGTCGTTCGATGATGGCACGCCAAGACTCTTTATCCATGCGTGGCACTCTTCGGTTGTTTCGGCTGCTCCCAGCGTCGCGACGCGGTTGTTATGGTTCGCAACCGTAGGGTCGCTGGGCCAGTACCCATGCGGTTTTCGCAGTGTATGCCGTGGGATTTCGCCATTCTTAGCACTACGCTCCTGCAGGATTGCGCCTGCCCTGGCCCATAAGGCCGCATGCTCGGGGCTCGGCATTGTGGAGGAGTCACGGTGGGGTTGGTTGGTTGGAACACCGCGCCCGTCTGTTCTCGCTGGAAGGCACCACTGCTCACGACCAGCCACTAGTGCGCCGCTAGTCCATTCATCCAAACGGGCCAGTTCGAGAGAGTGACCATAGTCGGCAGGTACATCGACTTCAACATCTACTGCAGGTACTTCAACATCGACTGCGGCAACTTCTGCAGGTACTGCAGCGTCAACTGCAGATGGTTGAGCAACCTGGAACTGTGTTTCATCGAAGTAGCAGCGGGCTAACCTGCCTTCGGCCTTGCTGTACTTGATGCTGCCGTCGCGCATACGGCGGTTGAGAGTCATGAGGCTGATTCCGAGCCGGTCACAAACTTGTTTCTTCGTTAGCATTCTTTTTCCTCGGTAGTAATATCGCCCGCATTGTCAATGGAAGTAGGCAAAGCGGGCTGTGGTGCAGGGGAAGGAGGCATCTCCTACACGCGCCCGCGAAGGAATCGCAGGGAAACTCTAGTTAGTCACCAGCATCGGGTGTGGGGTAGCTTTTGAATCCCGCGTCCTGCGGGGTTTTGCCGTTGTTAGCAAACTGGCCTACGCGTGCGCGGGGTCCGCCGTTATCAACAGCCTTAGCCAGCGATGCCTTGGCGGTGTCTTTGTCTGGCGTCCTGTGGTCGCCTTTGTTGCTGCCTTCCAGGTGGTTAGCATCTACCAGCTTGACTGAGATGCTACGGCCGGCGCCGCCAGCGTCGATGCCTGAGACTGACTCAACGGGTCGCGATGCAGCGCCTGCGGCTAAGTTCGGTTTGATTGCGCGGGCAGGTAAGTCTGCATCTACCTGCGTAGTACCTCGGGCTCCGGTCAACGGAAAAGATTGCGGAAATTCATTGCCGCGTCGTTCGGGAGGTGTCAACGGTGCTTGTCCACCAGCTAGTTGGTTCGGTGCGGAAGTTTGGATAGGAATGCTCATAAAATTAGTGCTCACTTTCTCGAATTTGATTGCTCACTTTTCGCAGCCCGCCCAAATGCTAAGGAGTTACATTTGAGCGGGGTCGCTCCCTGCATCCCCGAAAAGTGTATGCGGAAAAAGGGATACAGGAATCTTGAATGGGGTGCCGCTACTTGGACGGCACCCCTTGCACGTCCGAAGGCACTACCGGACGGACGTGCAAACTTAAATTTGGTTCGTGTGGGGAGGGGGCCAGAGTGGGCTCTTACGCGCTTGTTCCTGTTCCTCGAAAACGCCTATCCAATACAGCAGACCCCTGTATACCGCGTCTGGCGTGTGGTTTCGCGTCTTCCTGGATTTTTTGATTGATTCCAAGACATAGCATGGCCGGTGCTCGGTGAATAGAGTCTCCCAGGTCTCCTGGTGGAGATCGAAAGGCCAGATTTGAGCGAATCGCTGCTTGGCCAATACAATGCCATTTTCTATCGTTCCTGGTGACAATGTTGACATTGCTTAGCCCTTGCGCGCCATGATCCTGGTGATAACATCGGCACCAAGTGAGCACAGGGCACTACGTTCTTTCCAAGGCAACGCCATGTACTCCGCTTTTGTCATGGTTACAGACGGTACGATAGCTTTACGCTTTGCCTCTTCCTTGGTCGCCGGTAGGTTGGCCCACTGTTCGAAACCATGCTTACTGATATATTGGGCCTTCGCCTTCTGAATTTCCCCATCGCTGCCACGTTCTAGATCGGCCTTACTGGTGACAGCATCCCGTGAAGGATCGGCGACGAACAGGAGCGGGTTATCCTTACGGAGTCGCTCGGCTAGTGCGCTCGGCACGACACCGGAGTTATCGGGTCCTTGGGTAAGTGCGAGGTAACCGGCATCGGTGGAGGCTGTAACTCCCAGTGCCTTGACTTGTTCGAGAATCTTAGCCTCGGTGCCTTCCAGGGGCTTCATGCCGCATTGGTAGAATAGCTGGGTGAGTTTGTTGCTTACGTCGCGTTGCTTCTGTAGTTCGCTTAAATCCATTGCTGCTCCTTCGTAAAGTCATTTACCCCCGGTATCCTGGTCGCACTCGGAATCGAGTACACACGCGCGAGTCGCGCTCTTCGCCTGCCTGTTCCAACAAGCAGGTTGGAACACCGCCTTGTAGTGGTGGAAGAGAGGCCGGGCTGCGCGGATTATGGATGCGACCAGGAGCGGGGTCTTGGTGTTAAGATCGGCGGTTCTGCGTTACGACGCAAAACTAGGTGAGCACGTACAGGAACAACTCGGGGTGACTGCAGTTAAGGCGGTTCCCCTGTGGAACCGGGAGGCTGGAACAGGGCGAGCGGAACTTTCCCCACTCTTTTATGCCATTATTAAGTGTAACACGAGCAGACACCGTTTGTCAACTCCCCCTCAAAATACCTCATAAATTCTTAGTAAAAGTGGGACGCTAGCCCCGATGTAGCCGGAATGCATCCGCATCGCTGTACGGGGCTCTAATGCGTCGCAATGGGCATCGTGGTGACCGGCGGCGCTGTATAAATTGGCTTTGGAGATGCAAAACCTCCACGGCACCGACGCGAGGATGTAACGTGCTGTAACCGCCATACCATTGACTGCGCATGGCTTATCAGCGTAAAACAAAGCCATGGGGACAGGATACCCAGCGCTACAATGCGACCGGCAATCAGCCCCCTCAGACGGTGCACATCCGCCGGTCTCGCGCGCTTCTTTTTTATTGCGGTCTGCGCTGCGTTTGGCGGTGGGATTGCAAGTGGTCGCAAACGCAATCAGTTGTTGATTATAAATGGCTACCAGTTCCAAGAATATTATACTTGACAATCATTGCTGATTGCGTTGTATTATTCGAATCGAAAGACGGGTGTTGAGCCGCCAAGGGCTTCAGTCCAGCATCGGGAGATGAGGGTATTGGAGCAAGCCGGACGGCAAACAAGCGGTAAGGGTAAGCAAACCTGGACGTGGTGTTAGGTCCGGCATGCCGAGAGTACCGCAGTGGATGACCCGTCGTTCTTAAATGGCAGGGCCAAGGGGATAGTGTCGCTTCGCGTGTGCCTGCCTGTAGTAGTAGTGCGCGTGTGGGCATCGACTCGCGACAACTTTGGTGCGCTAAGTGCTGCAAAACGCAACGCACTGCAATGGTAAGGCAGGGCATGACCCATAGCACGAATGGTCACGGCGCATCAATTCACAAGAGGCAATACCTGCGGTACTAAGCTTTGGTACATGTTATATATCGATCCTGGTACATGGTATATATCACGTGGTTAGGTATCACCAGCAATCATTCTACGCAGTAAGCTACGCAGTGACCAACGGGAAAGCTACGCAGCAACCTACCCTTACCTGTCTCTCTCTCCCTGGTGTTAGTAGCTCCGGTTTGTGGCCGGATCAACGGTCAAACCCTAGTGTAACCCGTACATAGCATCACTGTTAGTTATCAGCAATCATGGAGGTTCATCATGGCCAGTTGTTACCTGTATCTCCGTACCAGTGGTGATGATGGAACGGAAAAGTGCGGTATCGAAGTACAACTACAAGCTTGCAATGCACTCGCCGCGGCTAAGGGCTTCGAAGTCGTGGAGACGTTCCCCGATGATGGCTGGTCGGGCAAGAAGTACCACCTACACGCGCGGCCGGCCGGTAAGCGCCTGATTGCCGCGTTGCTGGCCGATGGGATCAAGACGGTCCTGGTGTACAACGCTAGCCGTATCGGTAGAACGCAGCCGGTGTACTGGCGTGCAATAGAGCTATTTCGCGACAACGGCATCACCGTCCTGGACGCCAACGGCACGAACCTTTGCGAGTCGGTTATGGGCGGCGTCAACGGGATGCTGGCGGAAATGGACTATGACGCCATTGTTAAGCGGCTGCGTGCTGGTAAGAAGTTAGCGCAGGCGAAGGACGGGCGCCGTGTCGATGGACGATGGCCGTACGGCCAGCACCCGAGATCACAAATACGACGCCGAGCGTGATGTTGTCGCCAGGATCAAAGCTTGGGATGCTGCAGGCGTGAGCCGGTATCGCATCACGAAGAACTTGAACGACGAAGGGACGTTAACCAGATACAAGAAACCGTTCCGCGAGAGTTCCATCAAGATCATTCTGGAAGGCCGAAAGGGAGGCTACAAACAGTGACCATCGAAGAGGTAATGTCGGACGTAAGCAGAGATGAATTGGAGTTGTGGAGCGGTGCTCATCGTCGCGAGGGTCGCCCTAGTGCAGCGTCAAAAGCCGTCTACGCACGACGCGACGAGTTAGTTGTTGCCATTGCTGCAGCGTGCACAGAAGTTTACCCGCAGACCATCCGGCATATTTACTACCTGTGCTCCGGGTTAGGGCTCGTTGGGAAGGATCACGGCAAGGAAGCTTACTGGTACAGCATAGTCGGAGATGCCATAGGGAAAGCCCGATGGAACAACGACCTGGACTGGAACAGGATCGTAGATGACTCCCGACCGTTTGAAACACCAGCGTTTTGGGAGAATGACGCGGCTTTTCTCCGCTCCGTCATCCCGCAATTCGCCTTGGACAAGTGGAAGGGCCAAAACCAGCGTGTAATCGTATGCACTGAAAAGAACGCCATCATGGGGATGCTGTCGGCCTACTGCAGAGAATGGCATATCCCGTTGATGTCGTTTCATGGTCAAGCTTCGGACGGTGGAGGAGTTCAGGAACTTGCAAAATACATTGTTGGATTGCCGAAGCCGGTGACGGATGAACACCTGGACGTGCATTGCTTCTACTTCGGGGACTTTGATCCTGCAGGAGCCTCCATAGATCGCAGCGTCTTCGGAGATGAGCAGGCTGAAGGAGACTCCAACCAGGAACGAGAGGAACGAGTAGGACGGTTGAACCGTTTGGTGTGGAAGCTTACGAATTATGCCGATGGCGTGCCCCTCATTCGGTATGAACGAATCGGCGTCACCATCGAGGATGTATGCAACCAGGAGTACGCTCCGTATCTACTGGAAGTAAATCCAAAAGATATGAACTTCGACCGATACAAAGAGGACACCAGCGAGATCGAGGACTTCCCCACCCTCGGCATACATCCCAGAACAGGCAAGCCGCTTCCAGCAACGCTGGGCATTGACGCCCTATCTGCGGAGGAGCTGATAGGCCGCGTGGAGCGTAACCTTGAGGCTATTCTTGATGTAGATGACAACGCCGAATGGCAGAAGCAAAAGGAAGCGTTGCAAACCCAACAAAGTAAACTTGTGGAGTTAATCCCCGAGTGATATTGGTTCCAGCCCCCCTCGCCAATAGGGGGGCCCGGAGCCAATTTCACTCCGAGATGTTCAACTCATGTCCGAACTTGATAGCGTGAAGCTCACACCGCGCCCCGCTCCGAAACTCAATCGTCAAGGACATATCATAGCCTTCGTGCAGGGACTTTTTCATCGCCACTTCCGCCGGAGGAACGTTGCGCCAATCCCAAAGCTCGAAGCCCGTAGCCCTTCTCAGTGAGACTATGCAGCCATAGAGATCGCCGCGAACGACGCTCTTGTCGTTGCGATTGGTTATGCGAACCATGAAGGCAGTAAGCTCCTCGATCCATCCACGGCCCTCGCACATGTAATCCGTGGCCTCGTCCGGTAGCTGGAAAGTGTGAAACCAGAGTCTCCGGTTCTCGTCGCGCCAGTTGCGGAGAACGCCTATCGCTTCTTCCGATGAAATCCGCATACCGGAACCGGGGATTGTTTGAAGCTCTGCGGGATTGGCGGCAACTGAAAGCCCATCTGTCGGTTTATCGGCGCTGGCCTTTGGCTCGGTTCTCGTCCCGAACATCCATGCGATGCCTGAAAGTACGAAGAGGATAAGCGCCACAGCAAGGGCCGCCCCCACGTCAGAGCCGAACACCTGGTGCGTTGTATCGGTTAAACCTATCAAACAGATGACGGCTACGATCCCAAACAATACGGTCAGAACCTTGAAGAGTCCTAGCACGGCAGCCCTTTTTGATACTCTCTTGACGGATAGATTGGGCGCGGAGTTCTAGTCTTCCGTGAATCCATCGGCCACAGGCAAGGACCCCGCAGGCAAAATTGTTGGAAAGCTTTTCGGAGCCTTTTTCCAAACCGATGGCGGAGGGTCGCACCGCGCCCAATCGGTCTTGACTGGGGTCATTATATTCTTCTACCGATCCGAACCGAATGCTGGTGAGTGTACAAAAACTCTTTGTTGCGGGGGGCAGCATGGGCGATGACAGAATTGCCGACATAATCAGCGACGAATTCGCGCTGGCATCCTGCAAAACCGAAACACCAGGGTGGGTGCTATTGACGAAGAGCTAGTAACGTGGAATCATGCGGGGCGCTGGAGGGATGGGTTTATGTCCGCGAAAGAATGGCTGAACGAACGACCGGGCCGCCAAGCTCGATGAAAAAGAAGCTGCTCGCAAAGGTTCAGAGCCGGGCCGCGAGTTTAATCCGCACGTACGTTTCCGCCGATGCAAAGTACATCGTCAAGAATCTGGTGCTCTGGTTTCTCATTGCGCCGATCGTGCTTGGAATTCTCGGGACCGTTCTCCACAACGCCACGCACTAAGGATTGCTATTGAAACTTGTTCGCAATCTGCTGTTCGTATTGGTGGCACTCGCCATCCTCTGCGTCATTGGGATGCTTATGGCTAGGAGCGGAGAGAAGCGCGGTTCGAGTGATCCCGACCTTGATCTGGTCTCGATGAAACGCGTTATCGCAGAGAATGCACTGATTAGCATGGAGATCAAATGTCTGCCGGAGCCACTCACCAAGAATCAGAAGCAATATCTAATTGACGCGAGAAGTGAGTATATTTCTCAGCACTACGTCGAGGCCTTGATTACGGATGCCAACTGCCTTAATCGCGCCGTTCGCAGATGTGAAGGAACATTCCCCGGCCAGTGTGTGGCAGTCTCCGGTGAACGTGGCGGCGAAGTTCCACATTAAGAACTCGTATTGCAACCACACTCTGCATTGCGCGGTCTACCTGCTAATTCCCTGCTAAGTGATCTTCTAACATCTACTAATATCTACTTACATGCCGTCCATTGCGCTGTAAGTTGTTGCATCTAGGTTTCAAAGTATTTTCGAATCCCACTCTCTCCGCCAGTTCTTTTATTTTCTTGCATTTACATCATGGTGATACCTACACTGATACCAGAATCAGGAAGGATCACCCATGAACCGCGAAGTCAACGTCACAAAACGAGTTCTAACCCCTGCGGGATTGCGCTACTGTGCTGTGGTCCTGTCTGCGAATGGCCGCATTAAGCCGGATGTGGTACTAGTCAACGGCAAAGCCGAGCGCCACAGCGAAGGCGCGTATTACATGGAATGGCGTGAAGGCGCGAAGCGCATACGCCTTTCCGTCGGCAAGAATGCGGGGGACGCCAGCGCACGAAGGCTCCGTAAGGAAGCAGAACTAAATGCCGTGAACAATGGCGCGGCCATCGTGCCTGAAGGCAAGGACGGCAATAGATCGGTAGCGGCCTCGGTCGCTGATTACCTTGATGAAACGAAACTCACAAAGAAGCCGAAAACCCTAGCCGCATACTCAACAGCCCTGGGCTACTTCATAGAATCCTGCCACAAGCTCACTCTGGAGGATATTGATCGGCTCGATCTCCTCAAGTTCTGCGCATTCCTGCGAGATGAAAAAGAACAGTCACCGCGTAGCTGCTGGAACAAATTTGCGAACGTGATGTCCTTCCTTAAAGCGAACGGGATTCGCGGGCTGGTCAGTAAAAACGACTGGCCCCGCTACACCGAAGAAGAGCCGGAGATGTACGAGAAGGAAGAATTGGGCAAGCTGTTCGGAGCGTGCGACGCGGAGGAACGCTTGTGGTACGAGTTCTTCCTGATGACCGGGATGCGGGAACAAGAGGTAATGTACACGTACTGGTCGGACGTGAACTTCGCCGCATCCACCGTCCGCGTCACTCACAAGCCCGACGGGGATGGACACCAAAGGCATACAAGGAACGTGAGATTCCCATCCCGACGAAGCTCGCAAAAACGCTAAAGGCATGGAAGGCAAAAGCAGACAAGGGGTGCAGTCTGGTCTTCCCGACCGCCGGATGCAACCCGAAGCTAAATTTTCTCGATGATCTCAAGACCGTCGCCGAGCGTGCGAAGCTCGACCCGGATAGTTTCTGGCTGCACAAGTTTCGCGCCACGTTCGCAACCCGGTGCCTGTGGGCTGGCGTAGACCTTCGCACGGTGCAGCAGTGGCTCGGGCACAGTGATATGGAGTCCACAATGCGCTACCTGAAACCGTCGCGCAGTGCAAAGGTGCGGGAGAAGGTAAACGAGATTTTTGCTTAGCAAACTTCCTTGACAAAAGTGTGAAGTTACTTCACACTGTCTGTGAATGGACTTCACAACGTGAACGACCTGGATTTAATCGGCATCTACGAAATCGCAGAACTAGGCGGGGTGACGCCACCAGCAGTTGCCAACTGGCGCAGCCGTAGCTCGGACTTTCCGAAGCCTGTGGCGGAGCTGAAGTCTGGTCCAATTTTTCGCAGGAGCGATGTTCGGGCGTGGTTGAAGAGGAGGAAGAAGAGTATGTGTACGGTGATCGCTACAATCAATTTGAAGGGCGGCGTCGGAAAGACCACGACGACGGTGGCGGTGGCGGAGATGTTGTCATCCCAGTTTGGCAAGAAAGTGCTGGTGGTGATCTTGACCCTCAAACCAATGCAACCGTCATGCTGATCGGGGAGGACCAGTGGAAAGACCTGAACGACAAAGAGCACACGTTGGCGCGTTTGTTTCAGGATGCGCTCCTCGAACCCACTGACCGAAAGTTTGACCTTGATAAGACGCTACAACGAAAGGTCTCCAATGTGGTGGAGGTTAAGAAGGTGGATTACTACCTTCGAGTTTGGATTTGATCGATGTGCAAGACCGCCTCGCGTCGATGCCATCTGGAAAATTTTATGCCGCGAACCCAGTCGAATTTTGAAGAAAGCGATCAAGCCGATCATCGATGAGTATGAGTACGTAATCATTGACTGCCCTCCGAATCTGCGGAATCATCACTTTGAACGGCCTTCGCATCGCGCACGGCTACATCATCCCCACTATTCCGACGTTCTATCCACATACGGAATTCCGCAGATTGTCAAGCGAGTGAAGGACTTTGCCGGAGAAATCGGTGAAACGGTGGAACCGCTCGGAATAGTCATTTCCAAGTACCGCGCCCAGTTGAGATTGCATTCCAACACAATGCGCAG
Organism: uncultured Acidobacteriaceae bacterium; assembly: GCA_963760855.1. Taxonomy (GTDB): domain Bacteria; phylum Acidobacteriota; class Terriglobia; order Terriglobales; family Acidobacteriaceae; genus Sulfotelmatobacter. The sequence continues at coordinate 536,436 of CAVXFD010000014.1, forward strand.
GCTTCGCACCAACGGCGATGCACCGGTTTTTAACACCATCGTGCCTGAGAGCGGTCAGATTGCAGAGGCGGCCGAGTTCACAAAGTTGAGCACGCTGCGACAGAAGTATGGCTATCAAGGACAGTTCGACTCTTACCGTGCCCTCACCGAAGAGATAATGAAGGCCGCCGCATGAACACAGAAGACAAACTCAAGAAAGTGTTTTCTCTGCTGATCAGTGCCGTGAAAAAAGACCCCAGCCTTGCGGCCGAGATCGATGGTTTGCTCGGGTTCGAGGCCGGCACTCCAGATTCCTCGATCCTTCCTTCCAGATCGAGAAACCGCAGGAAGCCAGCTCCCTTTGATCCATTCGGAATTTACGAGCAAGGGGAAGCTGCCCTTCGTATACGCCTCGGGGAGCTTGATGTTGAAGCATTGAAGGACATTGTGGCCGAGCACGGAATGGACCCCGGGAAACTCGTTCTTAAGTGGAAGACAAAGGAACGCATCCTCGAACACATACTGAGTACGGTGCAGGCGCGCTCGAAGAAGGGGGACGCTTTTAGGTCCTAAGGAAGTGACCATGCCGCGATACTTGCTAAGGTTCAAAGTTGAAACCTGTTTGACCCACGACAAAGATTTAGCAGTGCAGTACGAAGGTCACGAAGTTGTTCTGCTCTTTTCGCAAAAAAGCGCTGACGCGGGACACGTTATTGCCCAAGTCCAACTCGATGGACCCACCAATGAACAGGCATGGATCAATGCAGCAAGCGCTCTTCTGCCGCCGATTCTAGACGCATTGTCCTTTGCAACAGGCACTCCTCTCCTCCTTCGAGATTGTGAGCTTGTGCTGAAGGATGAGACTGGGAGCGCCAAGAGGCGAGCCTTATACATCGGGCAACGACACGTTCGGTCACAAGTTCCATTGCGTCCTGTTGAGATCAAGGAAGTAGAAACGATTCTCGCGAAGGGAGAAGATTTGAGATTGCCTCTCTGCTGGCACCGATACGCGCTTGACAGGGAACTAGCGCACGAACAGTTCGTTTTCAACTGGCTCGCATTTGAAGCACTAGCAGGTGATGCTGATGTCCCAAGTCGCTGCCCCAAGTGTCAAAAAGAGTTGGAGCACTGTGGAAGGATGGTCACCCATCGGAGTTCAGATAAGGCGGCGGCACGGCAGATTTTTCAGGCGGCCCACCCGCGGACTACAGATCACGAGTTTAATACTGATATCTGGGGCAACGCCAGAAACTACGTTTTTCACGGAGCCCGATATCCAGAGCCGAAATATCTCGTCACATTGGCAGGACATTCGCAGCACCTGCACACGGCGGTGGATCGGGAGATTGATGAGGTTCTCGGTCTAGGTAATCGCCGCAGACCGCATTACGGTTATGAGACGTGGTATCGCCGGTTCATCTTTGTGGAGTGGACGACACAGAAATCAGCCGAGCAGTTCGCGAGTGATTGGCCTAAGGCGCATCTGGCCAATATGTCAGAAGAAGAAAGCGCCGACGGCCCGGCACATCAAGCCGCGAGGGCAGGCGGGATCATCTTCCTTGACCATAAAGAGTTTGAAAACTGGTGAAATATCTCTGGCCAACGAGACTCCGAACAGAACTAGCTTAAAGCTCAGCGGGTGCGGAGCCAATTCGCTACGGCTCTGGGATCAAAACGAACGCAGGTGCCGATTCGGAATGATGGAATACGTCCTGCCTTCGCCTGCTTAAAGATTGTAATGCGTGAAACGGACAGCACACGAGCAAGCTCGGCGGCTGTCAGGGCGCGGCCAGTCTGTTCGATCTGGTCAGCCAAAGATAAGTTTGAGGTCATAAGATCACGGCCAGTGGGGGAACTGGCCGGACTGGCGTGACTACTCTTCCTTAGGCAGCGCTACGCTATCGCCGAACTCGGCTTCGAGTTGTGCACGGATGGCTTCATCCTCCGATGAGCTGGCTACATGGCTGTCGTATTCTCTCTGCTCAGCTCGCTCCAGGTCATGAAGCTGCTTACTGTTCACGGGCAGGGTCTGGACCGATCCGCCTTTGCCGACGTGCGCCTTGAACACGTACTCGGTCGCGGTCTGACTCGCGACATTCTTCGGCAAAAGGCCGATCTCGCGCCGGAATTCCGCGTACTTCAAGAACTGATCGTCGAGCGCCTTCAAGTGCTGCAGATACGATCCCGTTCCAACGTTACTGTTTTCCAACGATTTCAGGAGCATCTTCCGAGTCGTTTTGTAGTTCACTTCAACATCACGCATCAGTTTCTCGGACTCGCTCATCCGATTACGCGTCTTGTATTTTCTTTTCTTGCTCGATTCTGCTGTCAAAGTCTCTTCGGGGATGACCGTGCTCATCAGCGCTGTCCCTCCTTTAGTGATTCATCGGCTTTTCGCTGGCGACAATTGACGGCGCGGTCCATGAACCTTATGAGCTGATTCGGATACATGAGGTTGCGGCATCTAATGAACTCACTACCAGTTTGGTTAATACAGTGTGTTGTTTCAACGTACCCAACCAGCTGACGCCAAACGGTGAACCTCTTGCGCTCCGGCGTGAAGTTTCGCATCGTCCCGCTCCAGAGCAATTCAAGAGCGTCGATTTCGGCCTTCGTCTGCGTAGCACGCCGAACTCCTTCTTCGTATGTTTCCATGTTTATTGCTCTCCCTTTTGTGTAGCCAGAATCTCAGATGCGATGCGTATTCCCTCGTATCCGGCGTTGCCTCCACTGCGTCGATACCAAAGCTTCTGGTTGTCAAGAGTCAGTCGCCCCCAAAGGTCAGCCAAAGCCACCGGCGATGAAGAACCAGTAAATGGCTGTTCTGATGAAAGGACACTATGTGACTGTTCCCCTTGTTGGACCTGCGGTGCAGGTGCATTCTGTCCGCAGGCCACATTTTCAAGAACCTGGCCTACGGCCCCCGTTCTATTCTCTTGGACGTTCTTATTACTGGGACCTTCCAAAGGTAGGACCTTAGTGGTTTGTTTGGTGGTTGTTCTTTGCACGATCAGTGGTTGTTCATGCAGGCTCAGTGGTTGTTCATCACCGGCGAGTGCTTGTTCATCTCCACTGAGTGGTTGTTCATCGCAGCCAGAGTGGTTGTTCTTCTTGAGGGCCAGCATTGCGTCATAGTTGAACTGATAGCGATTTGACCGACGACCGTGAGCATTACCCCAACCCTTCACCCAGCCCAGCACACCAGCTTTCTTCCAGAACGCGAGTGCGTTGACGACCGTGGTTTTTGTCGAGTAACCGGTGTCAGACATCAACCGGTCATGGGATGGAAAGCAACAACCGTTCTCATCTGCATAGCTTGCCAGTGTGATTAACACGTGCCGGAATGCGGGCTTTGGTGCAGAGAGGGCAAATGCGGCCTTTACGAAGCGCCATGCGCTCTTGCTCGGACTAAGGTTCTGAATGAAGTTCGGCACCGCGTTCGTGCTTCGTCTAAGTGTTGAATCTGCCATTGTTTATTTATCTCTTATTGAGTGGCGCGGCTGGGAGTTCGCGCCATGGGTCTAGGCCGCCAGCCAGACCCGTGGCGCTGCTTTGTTTCGTCGAGTTTTAGTTCCCGGCGTCGGAATCTAGTTCAGGGGGGGCTGCTGCGGAATGCCTTTCCGTTCTCGTTGTAATTTCGAGAGTCTTGTTGCCCCTTCATCTGCTGACGCGGACCCGGAGGACTTGCAATGCTATCCATCGCGTTCTTTGCGGTGTCCCTATCCCGCCTTCGATAATCGACTCCGCCTGGTCGCAGATCGCGCTGGTCGACCTTTCGGATGGGCCCTAGGGCAACTACGCTTTGCATCGTCATTCCGCTATTCAGCCCGCCGGACCTCACCGAAGGAGGCAAGGAGTGTTGTCCGTCCTGTGCTGCAATATCGGGCAGTGCGGTGGTCTGCTCAGAGACTCTGGCTGCGTCTCCATGCGTGCCGTTTAAGGTTGAGGTACTGGTCTTCATGTATTACTCCTTTGCATGTTTGTTGAAAAAGAGAATGCGCTGCGTTTTGGACGCAGCGCATCGGCTTAGCCCAGGTCGTCGATCTTCACTTGCGCCGAAGAATCGCACCGAGTTGCTGTTCGGTGACCGTGTTCATCAGCTCAATCTTCTGAGCGCAGCTCAGTGAGTGATCCTCCGCAGCGGTCATTTCGCTGGAAAGCGTCAGTTGCGCAGTTCGGCGCTGCGGCAGCTTTGTGAAGGTGTCCAGACCGAACGTCGAGATGAATGCTGACTTCTGCTGCGCCGTCCGTAGGTCGTCTTTGCAGCCGATGTCGATTTTCCCTTCGCGCACTGCATCAGTGACGGATGCAGCGTCAACTAGGAATCGGTCTCCCATTAGGGTCTCTTCGACGGCCTGCTGCAGACTGACCGGCCTACCTGCGCGGTCTTCACACACAACCCAGCCTCGATCAGCAACATGGAGAGTGTGAGTGCTTTGCAGTTGCCTCGTTATTGCGATTACAGTCGAGGCACGGTTGCCAGTATGTTTGATTGGACTCGCGTCGAGAACCCGCGATATCGCGGCTTGGATTCGTCCGAGTCGGTTTTGTTCATCGACGAACGAGTGATGTTCTTCAGAATGCATGATTAAACCTTTCTTCGTGGCCCTTGGCGGCGCACGGATTCAAAAGTTAGAAGGGCTTTGTAGCCTGCCCTCTATATAGGAGAGATCATTATGGTCAGGAGCTCGTCACTCTTTGCGGTAAGTAACTGAAAGTAAGCTGGTTGCAGTCGAGGCAATTTTCTTTGGACACATATAAACGGAATTGCGCACGCACGATGTGCGTAAGGTCACAAACATTCCCAGGGGTTCCTGATATGAAGAAGGTTCTTTAAATCAAAGGGGACACTGAATGGGACGGGCGGAAGTAGCGGTGCAGACTGAGCCTTATCCCAAGACCGGACTGTACCGCAAATACAATCGGGAACAACGTCGTTTTCTTCGCAGGCTGCGCTATAGGTTACGCATATTGGCCGCCGGCAATCACACCATCTTCGTGGGCAATGCATCTCGTGTCGCAGCTCCAAGGCAAAAGAAGAGACTCGCTTGCGGCTGGAAGTGGAACCCGAGGGTTAATTGGTGGGAAGCAACGGAGTCGTATGAAGAGGTGGGAGGAGGTAAACCGAATTCTGTTCCAGTTGCATACTCCGAGGCGGACATTCCGAAGGGCCACTACCGCAGACAGACATTGCACGATTGGGACCGGCTTGTTTTCCCGGTATGGCAACGTGACCGCAGCATTCGCAGACGTGAATGCTTAATTCAACCGCCGCCCTTGTTTATACCAGGCAGGGACCCAGTGTTACTGACCGAGTATTACAGCAAGAAACCCACTGAGCTACGCTGTGAACCGTTGCCTTATAAATTCGTACGCGGTTCCTACAGAGTGGTCTCATTGCATTCAGAGTGGAAGTATTGGCTTTTATCACTCTGCGAATCAAAAGATGCTGAGAGCAGTATTCACCCGGATGAGTCCCTCCCACAAGCGATTGCTATGGAATGGTGGGAGAAAGCTTACGAGCGTGATGCTCGGCGACCAAAATGGACCAAAGAGTGGACCAAGCTATATCGTAAGGACAGTACAAAGTGGCCTCGGCTTCATGGCATCACTATTCCCAAGGAGTATAGAGTCCGCCCCTGGTATCGCAGGCCTCGTGATTTCAGCCCCGCGGTGAGCATTAGCAAAAACGGAGCCTACTTTCGAATGCGAACGGGAAAGCATACAAGTCTAGGGAATGTGCCACCTTTCGTCCTTAGCAGCCTTAACTCGAACGATCTTGATGTACTCGACAATTCACAAGATGAAAAGAGACGAGTCTTCGTAGTCCGCAAGGTTGTACAAATGACTCTTCAGCACTTGTTGATGTCCGGGCAAGCAGAAATCTATCGGATGGCAGAATCCGCGATTCTTCACGAGAACGGAATGCAGAGACGGTTGAGACTCGAACGGCCAAGTGTTTGGAAAACGCTTATGAGCAAAATAGGCCTGCTACGCTCAGACGGCAACTCAGCGATCGAAGCAGCGATCAGATTAAGGCCGTTCGCATGGGCTTTCCGGCACCCGTCCGAAAAAGACCTTTTTTGATTGGCGGAAGTGGAGACTCCAGTCTTCAGAATTCGGCGTAGACATGCGGTACATCGCGCAAAAATTCCACGCAGTGAGCACGTAGTCTTAGCACTCCCGTCGCACACACCATCGGATCGCCAGGAACCTGGTATACCCGCCATCAGAAACAGCCGCACCGGTGGTTGATCCTCGGGTGCTCAGAGGATGCCCGACAGCCCTACAGGGAATGCCGGCTGTTGAAATGTCACATTACAGTCGGAAATACCCACTACCTCTTGATCGCGAATACAGGACTTAACCTGCAAGGGTTCAATAATAATATCACACAACAACTATAATGTGATATTCTTCAGGTCGGAGGGCAATCATGGAATTCTTGACCGAGAAGGAACTGCTGGCCATCTTGACCACGGCAAAGAAGGAGAGTGTCCGTGACTTCGCATTGATCCTGGTGATCTATAAGCACGCTCTGAGGGCGTCTGAGGCAGCGGCGCTGACGTTGGGTGACCTGAAGAATGGTTGCGTTGACATCAAGCGCAAAAAGGGCAGTCTGCACACGATACAAGCCTTGATGCCCCACAAAGGTGAACCTCTGCTCGATGAAGTCAAGGCGCTCAGGGCTTGGCAAAAAGCTCGACCTGACGACGGGAGCAAAGCGCTGTTCACTTCGCAGAAGGGTGGAGCATTGTCCCGCGAACAAGTACACCGCATCTTCAAGGGCATCGCAGAGCGAGCGGGAATACCAAAGGAGCGGCGATTCGTTCACATCCTGAAACACTCCCGAGCTACCCATCTTGTCGGCACCATGGACATCGCTCTGCTAAGGCAGTTGTTAGGTCATCGGAACATCGCCAACACGATGATCTATGCTCATGCCAGCGACAAGGCAGCATCCGAAGCGGCAATGGCAGCGGAAATGGAAGTATTTCGTAGGTGAACCCATCACCACTGGACCAAAGCCACTGGCGCTAGACATCAACGCCGTTCACTCACGACGTGAAGGCGGTGAATCGCTGAGGAGCATCGCAGCCTGCTTAGAAGTGAGCGCCGCATTGCTGGTGAAACGGGCGAAGGTGAGTGCATCGCCCGGCAGGCGACATGGCATAGCCAGCACAATGCTCGGCGGACGCTCACTTTCACTTGTCGACGCGAAGGAAAATCAATTTACTCGCGCACAGATGCGGCAATATTCGTAGGGCACGATGCCCAGGGACCGCCCCACGATAACCTGCATGGCATAGCTAGTTGCTGTACATTCAATGGTATACGGCATACCGTTGCCTGGATTCGTAGCAATTCAATATCGCCCTTCAACAACTACCAGGATCTTTTCGCGGCACGAAAATCGACACAATCTTACCTCTATAGGGACACATAAAACCCATTTCCGTGTGATTTCGTGCGCATCTGAAGCTAGTAATCAGTCGTCGAAGAGATCGTAAGCGAACTCAATCTCGCCTTTGACGAGATGCACCTTCTTTTCTTGATGCTTATATTTAATTGATTTCGTCGAGAACAGCTTAAAGCTCTTCTCGACATACGTGATCGGGAAAGCGTTACGCGTGGGGAAGAGCACAATGTTGGTCCCACCATCTTTCTGAACGGACTTGAACAGAATGCCATTGAGGGGCTTTTCATGGGCATAGGCGAGGTATTCGGCCATTGTTTGCGTAATCAAGTAGTCCGATTCTCTCCCGGGGGCAACGGGCTTCGAGATCAGTCCGCCGAGGCGGCGAAGAAATGCATTTTTCTCGGCCTCTTCTGTAAAGTCAGGCTGGAAATAGCTCAGGGGACGATAAGACCTGTCAATGCGCGTGAAATCGAGCAGCCGCAACGACCTCGTCGTCCGCACAGTGATAACGGCCGAGTCACCGCCTAAGTAAGGGCGCATCTCCGCAAGGCAGGTATCGAGGTCTGTCGCCCCGTAGAAAACCGCAACGCCTTCAACGTTCATTCTTCCCGCTCGGGCGCGCTCTGGCGGCGGGGGACCGACGTGTTTGAAAGGATCAGTCATAGCGTCCTTCAGTAGTGCCGTGGATTCGCAGATGCGCGCTCTGAATAGCTCAACACCCTCGTCCAACTCAATCACAACGCTTTCGGCTTTTCCTTTTTTTTGGTTCCACGTCTGCATCTTTTCGATGCCCCGAAAGAGGGTATCGAAAAGAGTTCCTGCGAAAGCACCAAAGAATCGCCTTTGGTGCTTCAACTCATCGAGTGCATGATTCCATTCTTCGAAGTAACGATGGGGGGAAGCCGACCTTTCAACGTAGTTGGCCGTGTCGTCAAAGAACGCAATTCCCCCATCGCGCTCATCGACATACTCGGAGTCGACGACGCCCGCTACTATCTCATCGTTGAAGTCGAAATACTGGCCAAGTACCTCTTGGACGATGTCTGAGAGCGGGTCCCCTTCTTGCTCCCACGAGTGATCGTCATCGCCTGGCCCCATACTCATTACTTGCTCGCCTTGCACAAAGTGCTCACGGATGATCGGAGCGAGTTCGCCACCGAGTTCATCCATCGTGAATGTTCTATGCTTTTTCTTGCAAGCGGAGCAAAGCCGGTGATGCCCTTTGTCTCGGATGATCTCTTTGAGAAATTCATCCTCAACACATCCCCAGCAGACAGCGGTTTCCATATGTCCTCACAACTAGTTAAAAAGTCGAGCAGTGCAGCACACAGCACGCGGAGGAAATGCGCCTTCGCTCTGGCAGAGCTAGTGTATGCCGATCAATAAGAGTAGGCTGTTTTCGATTTGTATCCAATCCATTGAAAGGTCCACCCCTGCCACTCTCAGATTGTGCCCAAACAGAGTCCAATCTTGTTGGAAAGCACCTGATAAAGCAGCATATAAGATGACCCCATCCACGCGCCGTCGTCGGTCATCTCTCGCAGCGAGGTTCTGCATATAAGCAAACATCTGATTGAGATGTCCAGGTCGTACGGTGACTCTGCCGTATCGCCGGTCAAATGGCTCCGCAAAAAACTTGGTATCAATCACAATGCGGGAAGCCGGACCCGTCAGCACAATGTCAGTTCGGAGAACTGGGAGCGTGAACTGTTCGACTTCAGGCGACAGCGAAACTAACCACGGGAATGTGTCTGGGTTGACGCGGTACACACTTTGTTTCTTGCGATATAGATTTGTGACAAACTGCTGAAACACTTTCCACATTTTGTCTTCATCGAAGTCGACAAATCGCATACCCTGACCGTTTTCTTGGGGTAGTGCATAACGATGGACCATCTCGCAGATGCTCAGCAGCAAACGATAATCCTGATTGTTTCTGTGGAGTCGGACTCGGTAGAAGCTACCTGCCAAGACCTTGACATCTAATACGTCGCGAAGACCTTTATACAAGCCGGCAAGTTCGTCCCGATTGAGGGTTGAGAGAGTTTCAAACCTGAGCAGAATGCTGATGGTTGCTTTCAGTATTCGGTTTGCCAGTGTGTCGGGGGATAGTTCATCAAAAACGACATGTACCGCTCCTCGCCTTCGCAACATCCGTTTGGCTGTTTCCTGGAAATCAATACGTCCACGAATGCATGTAGCGTCTTCTCGCTTCTCCTGGTAGTCGCGTTCCAAGCCCCGCCTGAGAAGGCGCTCCAAAGGACCAGCGATAACAGACGCCATCAGGTTTTCCAAGTCAGGCGCTTCCAGTGCACCGACTTCTGCTACTTCACCGGGTTCGAGAACATCCCAGGCGTAGCACAAGAGGTAAAACAGATTCTTAATCGGGATTTTCACCTAGTAGCCTGTGGACTTCACGAGTTGCTTTGTCTTGGTCGTCGAACCAATACTCCATCAAAAGTGGTTTTATTTCATATTTGATGATGGATCGGAACCAGTTCTCTTCATCCTGTATTGGCCCCCTTGGACAGAAAAAGCTGTGGCCAATCTCAAATCCATGCCCAAGATTTCTTTTGTCGGCACTGATTCTGGAATTTAAGTCTCTGACACGGTTCCTGATATTGTCGCGCATCGATTGGGAAACATTGTTTTGTGCCAGTGCTGCATCGAACTTTGCGTCGTCGAATCGGGGCTCTAGGTCGATAAACGAAAATCGTCTTCGTAGGGCATAGTCCACGACGGCCAACGACCTATCAGCAGTGTTCATCAGTCCCACAAGAATGAGATTCGGCGGGATGCTCAATCTCGGAATGAGATCAGTTTCATTGGACTTTGCGGCCGGATCTGCATATGGGAGTGCAACGGATAGTTCTCCTCGTTTGTCCTCCTCGATGAGCGAGAGAACTTCACCGAAGATTCTGCTGAGGTTGCCCCGGTTTATCTCATCAATGACGAACACGTGAGTCCTGTTGTCCGTGTTGGCCTTCTGGCAGAAGCGGTAAAAGACACCGGGCTTTAATTCGAAGCCCATACCGTTCGGGCGAAAACCTAGGACAAAATCCTCATACGAGTAGGACTGGTGAAACTGCACCCACTCTAGCCTGTTGTTGTCCTTGGCTCCGAGCAGTACATACGCAAGCCGCTTGGCAAGGAAAGTCTTGCCGACGCCGGGTGGTCCCTGTAGCACAATGTTTTTTCGTCGGCGTGCAAGTTCGCAGATCTCCGCAAAAAAGTTGCGGTCGAGAAAAACGTCTGCCAGTGCGTTATCCAGCGTGTAGACAACAGGCGTTGAACCGGACAGATGGGATTTCCACATCTGTTCCAATTTGGAGCGTGCGTCGGGCGTTATGACTATGCCGGAGCTGTTCGTGGTCCAGTTGACTTCGGGAATCCTCTGACGAAGCTCCAAAAGCGGAAGGACCTTGTCCCGCTCAGGGTCAAGTAATGCATCCCATTTCAACCGCACGTAAGTAGCGGTTTTCCCACTTTCACCGCTGTAATGTGGTCCTTTATAAGGAGCCGATACTGAGTAGCCAGAACCCATGATACCTTTGGGTTCTCTTCCCAAACGAATGAGGAACAACCTGTCTCCGGGCTTCACCGACTGGTTGGCGACACTCCACCTGCTGTCGTCATCTTCCCCCGCAATCCGTTCCCCAGAACGATATTGCGTCGCCAAGGCAGAAAGGTTATCCCATGGCCAATTCTCGGGATTCCAAGCTATGAGGTAGGCAGCATCACCCGTTTCGGCAGGTGGAACCGATGATGCATACACAATTTTCAACTGGTCGAGCAGTCTGGCAGTGTCAGCTAGAACTGTAGTGTCCTGCGGAACAGCATCTGCTTCATACCTGATTGCGTAAGCATTGCCGTGTTCGTAGCCGGGGCCTTTGTCTCCTGGATCTCTTAGATCTATGCTATGCAACAAACCAGCAACATTCACATTGCGGTCCTTGAGCCTTGAACGTGCATCTTCCACTCGCTTATGCAACAGCTCTGGGTCAATCGGGACGAATGAGCCGTTCATGAATTTGGTCGTCCCCTGGTTCAGCGAAAGAAAAACCGCAGAGCCGTCAGCGGCAAAGAGGAATACGACGTACCAACCTTCGGTCGCACTGCGCGAAAAACTTGGGTCATAGACCCTCACCCATGGCACGCGGGTTTTCCTTCCCGTTCCATCACGGCCTTCCACTTCCATGATGTGCTGTTTTGCGAGCGGTTTTAGGAGAGCGGGTATGCCATCGCGGATCAATTCTCCGCGCTCCTTCATCGGCGGTGTGTTTTCGGAACTCCACTGCCTCTGAAGGTCAAGAACGGCCTTAAGCGATGCCTGTAGTGTTTGCGTCATTGCTGTGTGAGATTCTACTCCGCAAATCTAGCAGCCTTTTGGCTTGAACTGACGTCCGCGTTTATAGCACCATGACGAAGATAAAGCGAGCCCTGATAGGCTTGAATCGTGGACGAAGGGTGCGCCGCCAAGCACGGCTGCTGGCCACTGCGACGACGGAGGGCATTCATGATACGACCATCGTCATCGACACGCGATACGCGGAGGGTGTTCCATATTCGTAACATGTAGCCGGTAATTGTTTTTTCGGCACTTGTATGGTATAGGCTGCAAGGTTCATTCTATGGATGGCAGCAATAATCCTCCCACGCGAGACCATCGGTGGCAAAGTATATTTGACAATGTACCGTCAGATTTTCTGTTGAGACTCGCCACCACACGTAAAGGGTATAAGCCCGAAAATCTCACCAAGGGTCAAGAAGTTCTCGTTGACGAGATTTTTCGAATCTGTGACACAAAAATTTTAGACCTGCTTTATGCGCAGTTCACGGGCCTCGAAGGGCCGGTTTGGTACTACACTCCCTCATCGTCGGTCACCCGCAAGTCCATAATGGATTCAGTGAAAGTTGTTAATCTCAACTCGATCTTGCAAGACGGTCAAACACCCGACATCGGGCACAAGCCTGAGCTGTACGGAATTGAGGAGCGACCTGACGCCATCCTTTTTCATTTTGCCGCGAAGGACAGCGTTCAGAACATACGCACCGGACTGAGGGAACGTACCACAGTTGAAGTATTGAATTTGTACACATCTGTATTGCATTTCAGCGATCCCCGACTAGTGCTAATAGGCCCATACACAGCCGAAAAGGCGAATGCTGTCACCGCTGAACTGCAAGAGAGTCTCCAATTAAGTGTTGCCTGGGAATTGGTGAAAGCGAAGCGTGGCGAGCGACGGTCGTTTTACGATTCTGTAAAAGCTGCTCTCAAAGCTAATCTGATCGAAACAAAACGACACGATCCCAGCGGGGACTATGAGACTGTTGCGTTGGAAGCAAGATCGAAGCATCCCGATCTTGAAAAAGTCCCGGCTTTCCGCAAGCAATACCTCGACGCGGATTCGGTTTACGATGTACTTGAGTTTGTGTTTGCAAATCCTGTCGGTATTGACGAAACAACTCACGCAAAGTTTGGAAGCCCATTCGGTCGATTCAGCTTCAGAGCGCGTACCAGTCTTGCGGCCGTCTATCACTTTGAACAAATTGTATATGGCGTACTATTCTGAGGCCCAACTTGAGCGAATCCGCGACCTTATCGAAGCGGAGATTCGCGGCGGAATTCGTTTGCTGAGTGCATCCTACCTTGTGAGACGACATGGCCTCGACGCTGCTCGCGTGCAGCGAGTTCTATCTGACCTGGCAACAGTAGGCGACTTGCAGGTACATTTTCGACTCCTGTGTTCTGGGGAACTGCAGAATTACGATGTGGATCGAGAATTTGATGACCGTAGACAGATACCGACCGGGCCCATTACGTGCACAAAATGCGGAGACATCTACACCCCTTTAGAGGAAAACATCTCCGTTTTCTTTGAACCCACCCCAGAGTACCTCAAAGATTTGCAGCGGGCGTCATAATCGAATGCCGCTAACAATGGACCCGATAGATTCACTGATTTCCTACGAAACTCACGGCGTCCAGCTAACTGCTCCTCAAGTGCGAATAGCTCATTTGTCCGACTTGCACTTCGTCACGCATGCACTATTGAAACGAGTGGCATTTGGCGGCATGCGCGGCCACGATCCAGTTGTTATTGATGCACTCGGAACGCAGTTGAAAACGATGGAAGTAGATTTGTTATTTGTGACTGGGGACCTTTCGACGTGGGGAGACAGGAAAAGCCTAAGAGATGCACTGCTGTTCATAAAAAGACTCGCCCGGTCTTCAGGCCTCAAACAAAAACAAGTACACATCATACCGGGCAACCACGATGTGTTAATCGACTACTATAGAGCATCCCTCAAGTCCAGAAATTTCACGAGTGTGTGTGGTGAGGTGCCGATCCTCCGTGTTGTGAGAGTGAAGGGGATGGACATAGCGGTATTTTCGTTTGACTCTACTTTGCGTACCGGTTTGTGGCCCCTCACAAGCAACAGAGGCCAGATTACAGGCGACACCTTCAATAAGTTCAACGAGGCAAGGGCAGTGATTCCCCCGAATACCGCGGTGAGATTGGTTCAGATTCATCATCACCCGTTGCCCATTCCTTACAAGCTAGATAATGGCGTCACCGGGGCGCTAACGACTATGACGAATGGAGCGACTTTCGCCGACCGGATGCAAGAATGCGGTATTCACGTTATCTTGCACGGGCACGAGCATTTCCCATACGCTTGCCAGGTGTCTTATCATCCTGAGAGCAACTCGACTGTTGTGGTATCTGCGGGAACGGCGAGTCAAATCCGCAACCACGAAATGAGCTTTAACTACCTGACGATTACACCAAGCTCAAGTGTGGCTCTCACGCGATACTTATATAGAGAAACAGGCTTTACGGTAGATAGGGATGCCACTCGTGTGTTCTTGTGGTGATCAGGGCAGTTTAGCGGCACACTGATACCAGTGATACCGCTTTACGGAGAAATCCAGCGAATAAGGGAAACTATGGAAACTGTAACGGAAGATCGAATCCGCTTGTAACCCGCTTAAACACAGAGTATTATCGCGGAAGTCTAGGTATCACAGCGAGATAGCAGAAACGGCGGTAAT